>NZ_CP033877.1:380749-1749082 GCF_006970445.1 Stenotrophomonas maltophilia
GCTGGTACGTGTTCTTTTAAAACTTGTGACGTAGCGAGCGTTTGAGATGTTCTATCAGACGTGTCGTGAGGCTAAGGCGAGAGACATAAGTCTCTTTATTAATTGAGTCGTTATATTCGTATCCGGGCTTTGTACCCCCGGGTCAAATGTATAACCCAAGGCAACTTGCGGTTATATGGTCAAGCGAATAAGCGCACACGGTGGATGCCTTGGCGGTCAGAGGCGATGAAGGACGTGGCAGCCTGCGAAAAGTATCGGGGAGCTGGCAACAAGCTTTGATCCGGTAATGTCCGAATGGGGAAACCCACCCGCTTGCGGGTATCCTGCAGTGAATACATAGCTGCTGGAAGCGAACCTGGTGAACTGAAATATCTAAGTAACCAGAGGAAAAGAAATCAACCGAGATTCCGTAAGTAGCGACGAGCGAACGCGGACTAGCCCTTAAGCTGATTTGGTTCTAGGAAAACGCTCTGGAAAGAGCGGCCATAGAAGGTGATAGCCCTGTATCTGAAAGGGCCATTTCAGTGAAGACGAGTAGGGCGGGGCACGTGAAACCCTGTCTGAACATGGGGGGACCATCCTCCAAGGCTAAATACTACTGACCGACCGATAGTGAACCAGTACCGTGAGGGAAAGGCGAAAAGAACCCCGGAGAGGGGAGTGAAATAGAACCTGAAACCGTGTGCGTACAAGCAGTAGGAGCTCCGCAAGGAGTGACTGCGTACCTTTTGTATAATGGGTCAGCGACTTACTGTTCGTGGCAAGCTTAACCGTATAGGGGAGGCGAAGGGAAACCGAGTCTGATAAGGGCGCATAGTCGCGGGCAGTAGACCCGAAACCGGGTGATCTAGTCATGCCCAGGGTGAAGGTGCGGTAACACGCACTGGAGGCCCGAACCCACTCCCGTTGCAAAGGTAGGGGATGAGGTGTGATTAGGAGTGAAAAGCTAATCGAACCCGGAGATAGCTGGTTCTCCTCGAAAGCTATTTAGGTAGCGCCTCATATGTATCCTCTCGGGGGTAGAGCACTGTTATGGCTAGGGGGTCATCGCGACTTACCAAACCATTGCAAACTCCGAATACCGAGACGGACTGTATGGGAGACACACGGCGGGTGCTAACGTCCGTCGTGAAAAGGGAAACAACCCAGACCCACAGCTAAGGTCCCAAATTCACTGCTAAGTGGAAAACCATGTGGAAAGGCACAGACAGCCAGGAGGTTGGCTTAGAAGCAGCCACCCTTTAAAGAAAGCGTAATAGCTCACTGGTCGAGTCGGTCTGCGGGGAAGATTTAACGGGGCTAAGCAGTGAACCGAAGCTTGGGGTGCATACTTTGTATGCGCGGTAGAGGAGCGTTCCGTAAGCCGTTGAAGGTGGATTGAGAAGTCTGCTGGAGGTATCGGAAGTGCGAATGCTGACATGAGTAACGATAATGCGGGTGAAAAACCCGCACGCCGAAAGCCCAAGGTTTCCTTGCGCAACGTTAATCGGCGCAGGGTGAGTCGGCCCCTAAGGCGAGGACGAAAGTCGTAGTCGATGGGAAGCAGGTTAATATTCCTGCACCTCGCGTAAGTGCGATGGAGGGACGGAGAAGGTTAGGTGTACCAGGCGTTGGTTGTCCTGGGGAAAGGCGGTAGGTTTGGATCTTTGGCAAATCCGGGATCCTTTAAGACCGAGCACCGAGACGAGCCTTTATGGCGAAGTCACTGATACCACGCTTCCAGGAAAAGCTCCTAAGCTTCAGCTTACGCAGACCGTACCGTAAACCGACACAGGTGGGTAGGATGAGAATTCTCAGGCGCTTGAGAGAACTCGGGTGAAGGAACTAGGCAACATGGCACCGTAACTTCGGGAGAAGGTGCACCCTTTTTGGTGGCTCGTGCGAGCTATAGCTGAAGAGGGTCGCAGTAACCAGGCCGCTGCGACTGTTTATCAAAAACACAGCACTCTGCAAACACGAAAGTGGACGTATAGGGTGTGACGCCTGCCCGGTGCTGGAAGGTTAATTGATGGGGTCAGCCGCAAGGCGAAGCTCTTGATCGAAGCCCCAGTAAACGGCGGCCGTAACTATAACGGTCCTAAGGTAGCGAAATTCCTTGTCGGGTAAGTTCCGACCTGCACGAATGGCGTAACGACAGCGGCGCTGTCTCCACCCGAGACTCAGTGAAATTGAAATCGCTGTGAAGATGCAGCGTTCCCGTGGCAAGACGGAAAGACCCCGTGAACCTTTACTATAGCTTTACACTGAACGTTGAGTTCGTCTGTGTAGGATAGGTGGGAGGCTATGAAACTGTGGCGCTAGCTGCAGTGGAGCCATCCTTGAAATACCACCCTGTCGTGCTTGACGTTCTAACCTGGGCCCATTATCTGGGTCGGGGACCGTGTATGGTGGGTAGTTTGACTGGGGCGGTCTCCTCCTAAAGAGTAACGGAGGAGCTCGAAGGTACGCTCAGCGCGGTCGGACATCGCGCACTGTGTGCAAAGGCATAAGCGTGCTTGACTGCAAGATCGACGGATCAAGCAGGTAGGAAACTAGGACTTAGTGATCCGGTGGTTCTGTATGGAAGGGCCATCGCTCAACGGATAAAAGGTACTCCGGGGATAACAGGCTGATACCGCCCAAGAGTTCATATCGACGGCGGTGTTTGGCACCTCGATGTCGGCTCATCACATCCTGGGGCTGTAGTCGGTCCCAAGGGTATGGCTGTTCGCCATTTAAAGTGGTACGCGAGCTGGGTTCAGAACGTCGTGAGACAGTTCGGTCCCTATCTGCCATGGGCGTTGGAGATTTGAGAGGGGCTGCTCCTAGTACGAGAGGACCGGAGTGGACGAACCTCTGGTGTTCCGGTTGTCACGCCAGTGGCATTGCCGGGTAGCTATGTTCGGAAGCGATAACCGCTGAAAGCATCTAAGCGGGAAGCGCGCCTCAAGATGAGATCTCCCGGGGCACAAGCCCCCTGAAGGAACCATGTAGACTACGTGGTTGATAGGTCAGGTGTGTAAGTGCAGCAATGCATTGAGCTAACTGATACTAATGATCCGTGCGGCTTGACCATATAACCTCAAGTTGCCTTGGCTTTACGACAGCGTCGTAAGAGCATCCAAGTGCACGCTACGTCACAAGAACTATGCGAGGCTGGCGCCTTGTCCCTCGGGACGAGTGCGACTCTCCAAAAGCCTCCCTGGTGAAATTAGCGCTGTGGAACCACCCCGATCCCATCCCGAACTCGGAAGTGAAACGCAGCTGCGCCGATGGTAGTGTGGCTCAAGCCATGCGAGAGTAGGTCATCGCCAGGGTTTACACCCAAAACCCCGCTGCTCACGCAGCGGGGTTTTTCTTATTAAGTGAAGGCACTGCATTTTCCGGGTTCCTTCCGCCCCAAGGGCAAGATCGCGAAGCTGGCGCTGCAAGCGCTGCTGCAACCGTCTCCCTGGTGAAATTAGCGCTGTGGAACCACCCGATCCCATCCCGAACTCGGAAGTGAAACGCAGCTGCGCCGATGGTAGTGTGGCTCAAGCCATGCGAGAGTAGGTCATCGCCAGGGTTTACACCCAAAACCCCGCTGCTCACGCAGCGGGGTTTTTCTTTACGTGCAGGAAATACTGGTGGTGGCGCCCGCTGGCTGGCAGATGAGTTGATGGACCCGCTGCCGTTTGCCGGCCAGCGGCCGGCACTACCCGTAGATCCACGCCATGCGTGGATGGGGCGCTCGCCGAGTAAAGGGGGCCAACCAAGGTTGGCACCCACCAATGGCAGAGCGCACAAAAAAAGCGGCGCCCCGTGGGGCGCCGCTCTGCTCTCAACGAAGTTCAGTCGAGCATGCCTTGACTCTACTTGGTCGGGGCCTTGTCCTTCATCATCGCGTCGCGGGCCGCCTTGAAGGGGTTGCCTGCATACCAGTTCGGCCAACGATCGCCACCGGCCAGTTCCTTGCCCACGCCGTACATCAGCTGCAGGTCTTCGACGGTGCCGTCCAGCTTCCAGGTGGCCGCGTCGAACTCGTCCTTCGGGCCGTGGTAACGGTTGGCGCCGTAGTCCGCCGCGGCCTTGCGGCCCGCTTCCATGCCACCCTCGCGCAGGTCTTCGCCGCCATCGGCGTACAGGGCCGGCACACCGGCCTTGGCGAAGTTGAAGTGATCCGAGCGGAAGTAGAAGCCACTCTGCACCGAGGTCTCGCCGTGCAGGGTACGGTCCTGGGCGGCAGCCAGCGGCTTGAGGATGTCCTCCAGCTCCGAACTGCCGAAGCCGGTGACCGTCACGTCCTTGGCACGGCCGGCCACCGACATCGCATCGATGTTGATCACACCGGCGATCTTGTCGAGCGGGAAGGTCGGGTGGGCGACGTAGTACTTCGAACCCAACAGGCCGGATTCTTCCAGGGTCACGGCCAGGAACACCACCGAACGTTCCGGCTTCGGATCCTGGTGGGCCATGGCTTCGGCCACTTCGAGAATGCCGGCCACACCGGTCGCGTTGTCGACTGCGCCATTGTAGATGTTGTCGCCGGTCTCACCCTCATGCTTGCCCAGGTGGTCCCAGTGCGCCATGTACAGCACGGCCTCGTCAGCGCGCTTGCTGCCCGGCAGCACGCCCACCACGTTGCGCGACTGCTTCTGTGCGATCTGGCTCTTCAGGTCGACCGCGGCGGTGGCCTTCAGCGGCACCGGCTTGAAGCCGCGCTTGCTGGCGTCCTTGTAGGCCTGGGCGAGGTCCAGGCCGGCACCGGCGAACAGCGCCTTGGCCGCGTCGGCGCTCAGCCAGCCCTGTACCGGGATACGTGCTTCGGGGTCATCCTTGGCGGGCAGGTCGTACTGCGGGCCGGCCCAGGAATTCTTCACCACGTCCCAGCCGTAGGATGCGCCGGCGGTGTCGTGCACGATCAGCGCGGCAGCGGCACCCTTGCGTGCGGCCTCCTCGAACTTGTAGGTCCAGCGGCCGTAGTAGGTCATGCGCTTGCCGTCGAACAGCTTCGCGTCATCGACATGGAAGCCCGGGTCGTTGACGAACATCACGACCGTCTTGCCCTTCCAGTCCTGGCCGGCGTAGTCGTTCCACTTCTGCTCCGGCGCATCGACACCATAGCCGACGAACACCAGGTCGCTGGCATCGACCTTCACCTCGGCCTGGCCGGTACGGGTACCGACCACCATGTCGGTGCCGAACTTCAGTTCGGTGGTCTTGCCGCCCTGGGTGATCTTCAGCACGGTCGATTCGTCGGCCGTGGTCTCGGTCATCGGCACATCCTGGAACCAGCTGTCGCCGTTGCCGGGCTGCAGGCCGATGCGCTGCATCTGGTCGCGGATGTAGTTGACCGTCAGTTCTTCGCCCTTGCTGCCCGGGGCCCGGCCTTCGAACTCATCCGAGGCCAGGGTCTTGACCATCTCGGCGAAGTCGCCGGCATTGATCTCCGGGGAGAACTGATGGGCGGACGGCTTTGCAGCAGCGGTATCGGTGGCCGGCGTGGCAGCCGGCGTGTCTTCGCCTTTGCAGGCACTGAGCGCGGCCGCGGCGGCCAGGCACAGGAGGAGTTTGCGGGGCATCGTCGATTCCTGGAGAACAAAGGGCGGCCGCACCTCAAGCGCGACCGGTAACAGCGAGTATCACCGAACCGGCAGGTCCGGCGGGTTCAGTCGGCCGGCGCGGTTTCGGTGTCGAACGGGATCGGCTCGGCACCGGTAACCGGACCGATGCGCGCGGTGCGGTGTACGTACAGCACTACCTCGCGTTCGAACTGAAGCGGACCATTGACCACCGCATTGGGGCCGATGATCACGCGCGGCTTGCGGCTGGCGGTCAGCGAGACACTGAAGTTCGGCTTGCGCACATGCACGCCGCCGTTGACCTGCGAACCGATACCGACGGTAATGTCGCCGTTGACGGTCTCCACGTCCTTGCCGACGCGGCTCTCGACCAGGCCGATGCCGCCGTTGACGGTCTCGACGCCACCTTCGATCTGGCTGCCGCGATCGGTGAAGATGCTGCCGTTGACGGTGCTGACGCTGCCGCTGGCGATCACTTCACGCCCGAGGCGTACACCGCCGTTGACCGTTTCGATCTTGCCGGTGCGCGCGCGGTCGGCGACCTTCACCCCGCCGTTGACGGTGTCGATGCTGCCGGTCTCGACGCCTTCGCCGACGCGGATGCCGCCGTTGACGGTGTCCAGTTTGCCGTAGCGTTGACCGGGTTCGGCGCTGATGCTGCCGTTGACCTTGCTGATGTTCTCCTGGGCACAGACCGGCCCGGTGGCCAGCAGTACGCCCAACAGCAGCGGAATGGAAAGAGTTTTCATGGGGACCTCGATGGATGTGCGGCTGGCAGGCCGCGTGCGGAGATGTCACCATTCCCCGGTACCCCCCGCAACTGCCTGAAGTCACTGGAAAGCCCTTGCGCGACAACGTCTTCCCATCACGCCGACATCACATCGCCGCTGCCCGCGGCGGTCGCTGCCTGCTGCTGGGGCTGGCGTTGGCGCTGGCCCTGCCGCTGCCCAGCGGTGCGCAGACCACCCGCGAGACCGAGCGCAAGCTGCAGAAACTGCGTACCGAACTGAAAGGTGTGGCGCAGGAGCGCCGGCAGATCGAAGGGCAGCGTGGCCAGGCATCGCAGCAGCTGCGCGAGGCCGACGAGAAGGTGGCCCGCACCGGCCGTGCGCTTGCACAGACGGAAACCGCGCTGCGCGAACAGGGCCACGCCCTGGCCGAAGCCGAGCAGCGCCGCAACAGCCTGCAGGCCAACCTCGCCCAGCAGCACCGCGAATTGGCCGGGCTGCTGCGCGCGGCATATCAGCTGGGCAACCACGCGCCGCTGAAGCTGCTGCTGTCGCAGGACACGGTGGCCGATGCCAACCGTGCCTTGGCCTACCATCGCTATCTGCAGCGCGAACGTGCGCAGCGGATCACCACGCTGACCGCCGACCTGAAGGAACTGGAGGCGCTGCAGGCGCAGATCGCCGAGCGCAAGCAGAAGCTGCAGGGAGCGCAGCAGGACCAGAAGCAACAGGCTGCTGCGCTGGCGGCCGATCGCCGTGATCGCGCGCAGACCGTGGCCTCGCTGGACGAACGCTTCAAGGACCAGCGCGAGAAGGAACAGGCACTGGGCCAGGACGCCAAGGCGCTGGAAACGCTGCTGGCCAACCTGCGTGCCGCTGCCGCGCGGGCCGAAGCCGAGCGTCGTGCGGCTGCACGTCGAGCCGCCGCCGAAAAGGCCGCTGCCGAGCGGGCCGCACGCCAGGCCGCCGCGCAGGGCCGTCCGCCGCCGCCCACCAAGGTTCCACCTGCGGTGGCGTCTGCACCTGCACCGAAGGTCGGTGGCCTGGGCTGGCCGTTGTCCGGCAATCTGCTGGCCCGCTACGGCGGCAAGCTGCCCGATGGCCGCACCAGCAGCGGCGTGCTGATCGGCGCGCCGGCCGGAAGCACCGTCACGGCCGTGGCCGACGGCACCGTGGTGTTCTCCGACTGGATGACCGGCTACGGCATGATCCTGATCGTCGACCACGGCAACGGCTACATGAGCCTGTACGCCCACAACGACACCCTGCTGAAGGATGCCGGCGCGCGGGTCAGCCGCGGTGATGCGGTGGCCAAGGTCGGCAATTCCGGCGGCCAGGGCGTTACCGCGCTGTACTTCGAGCTGCGCCGTGGCGGGCAGCCGGTCAACCCGGACAGCTGGCTGCAGCGGCGCTGAATCCGGGCCCGCCGATTGCGGGCCGGATTCAACGGGAATTTAGCTGTGCTTCGCGCATAATCGGTGCATGTGCCTTGGGCACGATGCCAACGTCGACAGGAGTGATCCATGCGCGCAGCCCGTACCGCCACCCTCTTGCTGGCCCTGTTGCCAGCGCTGTCCTGGGCGCAGCAGACCGCGCCCGCCCCGAGCCAGGAAACCAGTGGGCAGGCAGCGAACAGCGAGGAGGCGGTGACCTCGAAGGTGCCGCTGGAGGAAATCCGCCGTTTCGTGGCCGTGTACAACGCGGTGCGCGCGGCCTATGTCGACCCGGTCGATGACAAGAAGCTGATGCAGTCGGCCGTGCGCGGCCTGCTGCTCGACCTCGACCCGCACAGCACCTACTTCAACAAGGAAGACGCGCAGGCCTTCGACGAGCAGGCCAACGGTGCCTACGAGGGCATCGGCGTGGAGCTGCAGCAGCAGCCGGACAACGCCAGCATGAAGGTGATCTCGCCGATCGACGACACGCCTGCGGCCAAGGCCGGCATCCTCGCCGGTGACCTGATCATCGCCATCGACGGCAAGCCGATCAGCGCGATCGACGCCAGCGAGCCGCTGCGCGGCCCGGCCGGCAGCAAGGTGGTGCTGACCATCGTGCGCGAAGGCAAGCCGAAGCCATTCGACGTGAGCCTGACCCGCCAGACCATCCGCGTGACCAGCGTGAAGAGCCGCATGCTGGAACCGGGCTACGGCTACATCCGCCTGAGCACCTTCCAGGCCGATACCGGTTCGGACTTCCAGAAGCAGGTGCAGCAGTTGCAGAAGCAGTCCGGTGGCCAGCTCAAGGGCCTGGTGCTGGACCTGCGCAGCAACCCGGGCGGCCTGCTGACTGCCGCCGTGCAGGTGGCCGATGATCTGCTCGACAAGGGCAACATCGTCAGCACCCGTGGCCGCATCAGCATCAGCGATGCACGTTTTGACGCGACCCCGGGCGACCTGCTGAAGGGTGCACCGGTGGTCGTGCTGGCCGATGCCGGTTCTGCCAGTGCATCGGAAGTGCTGGCCGGCGCGCTGCGCGACAACAAGCGCGCGCGCGTGGTCGGCAGCCGCACCTTCGGCAAGGGCTCGGTGCAGACCGTGCTGCCGCTGGACAACGGTGATTCGGTGAAGCTGACCACCGCGCGCTATTACACGCCCAGTGGCAAGTCGATCCAGGCCACCGGCATCGTGCCGGACGTTGAACTGAAGCCGGCCGCCACGCCGGCTGAAGATGCACTTCCGGCCAGCCTGAGCGACTACAGCGAAGCGACCCTGCCGGGCCATCTGCGCGGCGATGACGAAGGCACCGAGGGCTACCACGCCGGTGCGGTGCTGCCGGGTGATGGTCCGATCAACGACGCGCTGGCCGAGTTGAAGAACCCGGGTTCGGTGGCGGCGCGGTTGAAGGCCGAGGCTGCCAAGGCGGATGCGGCAAAGACCGCGAAGGCCGCTGCGGCGAAGCCGGAAGCCAAGGCCGAACCGAAGCCGGAAGCAAAGCCGGAAGCAAAGCCGGAAGCAAAGCCGGAAGCGAAGCCGGAAGCGAAGCCGGAAGCGAAGCCGGAAGCGAAGCCGGAAGCAAAGCCGGAAGCAAAGCCCGCTCCGGCGCCAGCCAAACCCTGACGATAGCGCCGGGCCGTGCCCGGCGGTGAAGCCCGAGTCGAGCACGCTCGACGCCACGAACGGGCGGGTGAGCGTGGAGCCGGCCAGCGGCCGGCACTACCAGGGGTCAGAAGCCGTGGCGCTTGCGCAGGCGGCGGGCGATGGCCGCCCGCACGTACACGCCGTACAGCAGGCCGAACAGGAAGCCGCCGATGTGCGCCCACCAGGCCACCATGCCGAAGCTGGGGCCGATATGGGCGAAGACGACCTGCAGCGCCGCCCAGACGCCGATGAGCAGGTAGGCCGGGGCACGCACGAACTCCAGGAACAGGCCGAGCGGGATCACCACGCCCAGCCGCGCGCCCGGGAACAGGGCCAGATAGGCGCCGATCAGCGCCGACACCGCGCCACTGGCGCCGATGATGATCTGGTCCGGGCTGCCCATGGTGTAGATCGCCACCAGGTTGGACACCGCGCCGCCCACCAGGAACAGCAGCAGCAGCCGCCACGGCCCGAGCACCCGCTCGGCGGGCAGGCCGAAGATCAGCAGGAACACCAGGTTGCCCAGCAGGTGCGACCAGTCGGCGTGCAGGAACAGCGCGGTGAACAGGCGCAGCACGCTGCCGTCCTGCAGGGTCGCCCACCAATCCAGCGGACGGGTCAGGCCGGTGGACAGGGCGCCCCAGTCCAGCCAGAGGCTGCCGCGGGCATCGTCCGGGCGCGAGATCGACCACAGGAACGCCAGCCACAATGACGCGAACAGCACGGGCGTGGCCCAGCGCAGGGCCGCCTTCTTGCGCGACGGGAGGGAGACGAACATGGGCATAAGCCTAGCGTGACGACGCCTGCGGCGGGGATTGTCCTGTTCAGCTTTTGAGACGAAAAAAGCGCCGTTGCTGTTATTGTTTCATTAACAGCTCTGGGTAATACTCGCATACGGCGTCGTATGTCGGGAGGGGAATCCGGCGCGCTCCGAAGGGCCCCAGGGCCAGCCGGGCGCAGGCGCACTCAGAGCAACATCACCGCTTACCGGAGAGAGAACTACGATGCAAACCGCTTCCACCATTGCCCGTCTGACCCTGCTGGCCGTCGGCGTTGCCGGTGCGCTGGCCGCCGCCGATGCCAACGCCGCCGCCTTCCAGCTGAAGGAAAACAGCGCCAAGGGCCTCGGCCGTGCGTTCGCCGGCTCCACCTCCGCTGAAGGCGATGCCTCGGTGGTCGCCACCAACCCGGCGTCGATGCGCCTGCTCGAAGGCACCCAGATCCAGGGCGACGTCAGCGCCATCAGCTTCGGCGCCAAGTTCCGTGGCCAGGGCAAGTACGCCAACGGCGCTCCGATTTCCGGCGGCAACGGCGGCGACGCCGGCATGATCGCCCCGGTCCCGGCAGCCTACTTCCACCTGCCGTTCGGCGAGAACGACAACATGCACTTCGGTGCATCGCTGACCGTGCCGTTCGGCTTCAAGACCGAATACGACCGTGACTGGGTCGGCCGCTACAACGGCGTCAAGACCGAGCTGCAGGCGATCGACCTGGGCGTCGCGTTCTCCTACGACGTCAACCCGTACCTGTCGTTCGGTGCGTCGGTGTTCGCCGAGCGCCTGAACGTCGACCTGACCAGCGCTGTCGACACCGGCACCGCGATCAACGCCAGCGCCCAGCAGAAGGCTGCCGCTGCCGTGCTGGCCGCCGGTGGCACCGCCGCCCAGGCCGCCGCTGCTTCGCGTCAGGCCGCCGTGGCCATGGCCCAGCAGGGCTTCGCTCCGGGCACCGCCGATGGCTACCTGCGCATCAAGGGTGACGAAGTGTCGATGGGCTACACCCTGGGCATGACCGTCAGCCCGGTGGAAGGCACCAACATCGCCTTCAGCTACCGCTCGCAGGTCAAGCACAAGATCAACGACGGCAAGGCCGACTTCACCATTCCGGGCAACGCTGCGACCTTCCTGGCCGCTGCTGCTCCGGGCACCTTCATCGACAGCAAGGGTCGTGCCTCGATCACCCTGCCGGCCAGCGCCACCGTCAGCTTCACCCACCGCGTGAACGACCAGTGGAAGATCATGGCCGACGTCTCGCGCACCGCGTGGAGCAAGTTCGACCAGGTCGTCGTCGACTATGACTCCAACCAGCCGGACAGCGTGCTGCCGTTCCACTACCGCGACACCACCTTCGCGTCGATCGGTACCGAGTACCGCATGAACGAGAAGCTGACCCTGCGCGGCGGTCTCGCCTATGACCAGACCCCGACCACCGACCTGCACCGCGACGTGCGCGTGCCGGACACCACCCGCAAGTGGCTGTCGCTGGGTCTGACCTACGCGGCTTCGGACAAGATGGAATACAGCGTGGGCTACACCCACCTGTTCACCAAGGATCCGAACATCACCTCGACCTCGGCCACCGGCAACACCGTGACCGGCAAGTACAAGGTCAGCGGCGACGTGCTGGCGGCTTCGATGCAGTACAAGTTCTGATTCGAGCGATTGCTTGACGCAGTACGAAGGAGGCCCCGCGCAAGCGGGGCTTTCTTTTTGTGGGGGACGGTTCTGGGGCATCCACGCATGGCGTGGATCTACTGGCAGGCACGCTCGGCGCGCGGATCGACGACAATGACGCCATGAACCTGTCCGATCCGAACTTCCAGCTGGAGCTGGCTGCCAACATCGCCGTCGCCGGCTCGATCCTGCTGGCCGGCCGCAACAACGTGCACACCTGGTGGTTGGGCATCGTCGGCTGCGCATTGTTTGCGGCCGTGTTCGAGCGATCACACCTGTATGCGGACATGGTGCTGCAGTTCTTCTTCATCGCCATCAGCGTGCTGGGCTGGTGGCAGTGGCTGCGTGGCGACCATGGCGCGCCGCTGCCGATCACCGCGCTGCGGCCGCGTGCATGGGCCTGGCTGGCGCCGCTGGCGGTAGTTGCGACCTTCGGCTACGGCTGGATGCTGACCCGACTGACCAACGCTTATGCGCCTTACATCGATTCGGCGGTGCTGGTGCTGAGCGTGATTGCGCAGATCCTGATGATGCGGCGCAAGCTGGAATCGTGGTGGGTGTGGTTGCTGGTGAACACCGTTGCGGTACCGCTGTATTACAGCCGCGGCCTGCATCTGACCTCGATCCTGTATGTGGGCTTCTGGATCAACGCGCTGGTGGCACTGCGCCATTGGCGGCATCTGATGCGCGATGAGGCAAAGGCGGCCGATGCCGCTGCCTGAGCGTGTCGAGCGCGGGCTGGTGGTGGGCAAGTTCTGCCCGCTGCACCTCGGCCATGAACGACTGATCGACTTCGCAGCCGCACGCTGCCAGCAGTTGCTGGTGATCGGCTGGTCGCAGCCGGGTTTTGCCGGCTACAGCGCGGCACGTCGCGAGCGCTGGCTGCGTGCGCGCTTTCCGCAGGCGACGGTGGCGGTGCTGGATGACGCGCAGCTGGCAGCCCTGTGTGCCGAACACGATGTGCCGCCACGCGTGTTGCCGCAGGACAGCGACAGCGAGCAGGTGCAGCGTATGTTCACCGCATGGCTGTGCCAGCGGCTGTTGGGTGGCCCGGTGCAGGCGGTATTCACCGGCGAGGACTACGGCGATGGCTTTGCCGCCACGCTGGCGGCCTGCTTCAACGCGCCGGTACGTCATGAACGGCTGGAGCGCACGCGGGATGTCGGCCAGGCCAGTGGTACCCAGCTGCGAGCCGATCCACATGCGCATCGGCACAGCCTTTCCGCCGAGATGTATGCGGACTACGTGCAGCGCGTGGCGTTCATCGGTGGCGAGTCCAGTGGCAAGACCACGCTCGCGCGGGTGCTGGCCGAGCGTCTGCAGACCGCCTGGGTGCCGGAGTATGGCCGCACGCTATGGGAGCAGCAGGGCGGAGAACTGACGCCGAATGATCTGCTTCGCATCGCAATGACGCAGCCGCAGCATGAAGATGAGGCTGCGCGGCGGGCGCATCGCTGGTTGTTCTGCGATACCACGCCGCTGGTGACGCTGGGCTACAGCGGCTGGATGTTTGATACGGCACCGGAGGCACTGCGGCAGGCTGCACTGCGGCCGTACGACCTGTTGTTCCTGTGTGCGCCGGATATTCCGTTCGACCAGGATGGCACGCGGGTGGGGGAGGCCTTCCGGGCGCAGCAGCATGCGTGGTACGTGCACGAGTTGCAGGCGCGGGGAGTCGAGTACGTGCTGCTGGAGGGCGACCTGGAAGCGCGCATCGCGAGGGTGCGGCACGAGCTGGCCAAGCGTACGGACAGCCGGTTCAGTGTAGCGGCATGATCGTCGCCGGGCATGGCCCGGCACTACCGGTAAAGCACAAAAAACCCCGCTTTTGCGGGGTTTTTCGTTCACCGCATGACGCAGGTGATCAGTCGCCCAGGGTCAGCAGCGAGGCGTTGCCGCCGGCGGCGGTGGTGTTCACCGTCACCGTCTTTTCGGTGGCAAAGCGCAGCAGGTAGTGCGGGCCGCCGGCCTTCGGGCCGGTGCCGGACAGGCCCTGGCCGCCGAACGGCTGCACGCCGACCACCGCGCCGATCTGGTTGCGGTTGACGTAGACGTTGCCGACGTGGACGCCGTTGCTGATGCGATCGACGGTCTCGTCGATGCGCGAATGCACGCCCAGGGTCAGGCCGTAGCCGGTGGCGTTGATCTGATCGATCACCGCGTCGAGCTGGTCGCCCTTCCAGCGGATCACGTGCAGGACTGGACCGAAGACTTCCTTGTGCAGCTGGCCGAGGTCCTTCAGTTCATACGCACGCGGTGCGAAGAAGGTGCCATTGGCTGCTTCGGCGGACAGCTCGGCGGCAGCGATCAGGCGCGCTTCGCGGTCCATGCGTTCGGCGTGGTCCTGCAGGATCTTCAGCGCGTCGGCGTCGATCACCGGGCCGACGTCGGTGGACAGCAGGCCGGGGTTGCCGACCTTCAGTTCCTTCATCGCACCGGCCAGCATGGTCATCACCTTGTCGGCGATGTCGTCCTGCACGAACAGCACGCGCGCGGCCGAGCAACGCTGGCCGGCGGAGGTGAAGGCCGAACCGATCGCGTCCTTGACCAGCTGTTCCGGCAGCGCCGAGGAGTCGGCGATGAAGGCGTTCTGGCCACCGGTCTCGGCGATCAGTACACCGATGGCGGCGTCACGTGCGGCCATCGCGCGGTTGATCGCACGGGCGGTGTCGGTGGAGCCGGTGAAGGCCACGCCGGCCACGCGCGGGTCGGCGGTGAGCGCGGCACCGACGGTGGCGCCGTCGCCCGGCAGGAACTGCACCACCTCGGCCGGCACGCCGGCATCGTGCAGCAGCTTGACCGCGTAGTAGCCGATCAGGTTGGTCTGTTCGGCCGGCTTGGCGATGACGCTGTTGCCGGCGGCCAGGGCGGCAGCGACCTGGCCCAGGAAGATCGCCAGCGGGAAGTTCCACGGGCTGATGCAGACGAACACGCCACGGCCGTGCAGCTGCAGCTCGTTGGACTCACCGGTCGGGCTCGGCAGCTTCTCGGCGTGGCTGAACTGCTCGCGCGCCTGCTTGGCGTAGTAGCGCAGGAAGTCCACGGCTTCGCGCACTTCGGCGATGCTGTCGGGCAGGCTCTTGCCGGCTTCCTTCACGCACAGCGCCATGAACTCCGGCATGCGCGCTTCCAGCTGGTCGGCGGCGTGCTCGAGGATGGCGGCGCGGCTGGCGGCCGGGGTGCGGTTCCAGGCCGGCTGCGCGGCCACGGCGTTGGCCAGGGCCTTCTGCACAGTGGCGGCATCGGCGGCCAGCCACTGGCCGACCACCTCGCGGGTGTCGGCCGGGTTGGTCACCGGCAGCGCGGCGCCGGCCGGGTTGGCACCCGGTACCAGCGGAGCGGCCTGCCAGGGCTTCACAGCCGCGTTGATCTGCTCGGCCAGGGCGCGCAGTTCGTTGTCGTTGGCGAGGTTGGCGCCCATGGAGTTCTTCCTGTCGTGGTTCTGGCTGCGCAGCAGGTCAACCGGCAGCGGGATCTTGGGATGCGGGATCGATTCGAACGAGGCGACCATCTCGACCGGATCGCGGATCAGGTCGGCGATCGGCACGCGCTCGTCGGTGATGCGGTTGACGAAGCTGGAGTTGGCGCCGTTTTCAAGCAGGCGACGCACCAGGTACGGCAGCAGGTCTTCATGCGAACCGACCGGTGCATACACGCGGCAGGGCAGGTTCAAGCGGTCGGCCGGCACCACTTCGGCGTACAGGTCATCGCCCATGCCGTGCAGCTTCTGGTGCTCGTACACGCCGCCGTTGGCGATGCTGCGCACGGCCGCGATGGTGTGCGCGTTGTGCGTGGCGAACATCGGGTAGATCGCGTCGGCATGGGTGAACAGGCGCTTCGCGCATGCCAGGTACGACACGTCGGTGTTCTGCTTGCGGGTGAACACCGGGTAGCCCGGATAGCCTTCGATCTGCGCGCGCTTGATCTCGGCATCCCAGTAGGCGCCCTTGACCAGGCGCACCTGCAGGCGGCGACCGGCGCGGCGCGCCATGTCGGCCAGGTGGTCGATCGTGTACGGCGTGCGCTTCTGGTAGGCCTGCACGACCACGCCGAAGCCATCCCAGCCGGCCAGCGAGGCGTCGGAGAAGACCTGCTCGATGATGTCCAGCGACAGTTCCAGGCGGTCGGACTCTTCGGCGTCGACGGTGCAGCCGATGCCGTAGCTCTTGGCCAGTTGTGCCAGTTCCAGCACGCCCGGCACCAGGTCCTTCAGCACGCGCTCGCGCTTGGCGTGCTCGTAGCGCGGGTACAGCGCCGACAGCTTGATCGAGATGCCCGGGGCATTGTTGACGTCGCCGTCCGGACGGCCGCCGCGTGCCTTGTGATCGCCGCCGATGGCGTGGATCGCACGGCGGTAGTCTTCCAGGTAGCGCAGCGCGTCCTTCATGGTCAGCGCGCCTTCGCCCAGCATGTCGAACGAGTAGCGGTAGCTGGCGTTGTCGCCCTTGTGCGAGCGCGACAGCGCTTCGCTGATGGTGCGGCCCATGACGAACTGGTGGCCCATGATCTTCATCGCCTGGCGCACGGCCAGGCGCACCACCGGCTCACCGACGCGGCCGACCAGGCGCTTGAACGCGCTGGGCGCATCGGCGCGGGTGGCGTCGTTCATCTGCACCAGCTTGCCGGTCAGCATCAGGCCCCAGGTGGAGGCGTTGACCAGCACCGAGTCGCTGCCGCCCAGGTGCTTTTCCCAGTCGGCATCGGCCAGCTTGTCGCGGATCAGCTTGTCGGCGGTGTCCTGGTCCGGAATGCGCAGCAGCGCCTCGGCCACGCACATCAGCAGCACGCCTTCCTCGCTGCCCAGGTCGTACTGGCGCATGAAGGCTTCGATCGCGCCCTGGTCCTTGGCACGCACGCGCACGCGGCCGACCAGGTCGGCGGCAAGCGCCTGCACCCTGGCCTGCTCTTCGGCGGGCAGGCGGGCCTGCGCCAGCAGCTCGCGGACGTGGCTGGCCTCGTCCTTCAGCCAGCCATCGGTGATGGCCTGGCGGAACGGGTTGGGGGGCGCCGGCAGTTCCGGCGACAGCAGCGCGCCGGGACGCGGGGCGTCGCTGGCGGCAGGGGAGGAAGAAGGTGCGTTCATGCCGGTCCGGCCAGTGGAAAACTTGGCGATTTTAATCATTTTTGCGCCTTCCGGAAGTGCCCCGCAGCCACCTTCGTGAAGGGCTGATAGCCCCTAACGGTGGTGGGTTCAGCGTGTTCAGCAAGCTCGGCTACATTTGTGCTGAATTCGTCATTCGTGCTGCCGACCCAATGCTGTGTTGCAGCATTGGAAAAAGTGTGAATGCACCCTTGCTACCGGCGAGAGGGCAGGGCTACCATCGAGACGTTTCCCGCGGCAGGAACGCGGTTGCGACATGATCGAGGTGCTTCCAGCTCCGGATGGGTCAGGTACGCAGCTGCGGCTGCGTCCCCCACGGGCGCTCGATGCCCGGCAGTTCGTCCTGTTGTTCACCGTGTTGTCGGGTGCGATGTGGCTGGTGTCCGCCCTTGGGTGGTTGGCCGGCAATGCATTCGCCCCCCTGTTCGCGCTGCTGTACAGCCTGGTGCTGGCAGCGGCGCTGCGTGCCTTGTGGCGCAGCGGTGAACGGCAGGAGGAGATCCGGGTAGTGCCGGCGTACGTGGAGGTCATCCCCGTACCCGGTGGATCGCCGGTGTTCCGGGCCCACCCCCACTGGGTGCGCCTGCTCACCGACGATGAGAGGGTCCGGCTGGCATCCAGCGGCCGGCAGGTGGAGGTGGGGAGTTTCCTCGCGCCGGCCGAACGTCAGACGCTCGCAGAGACACTTGAAAGCTTGCTCGCCGCCAGCGATGGCGGCAACCGACGACGCTAAGGGTCTAGGCAATGAAGCAAAGCAGCAGGTGGGGCACGAAGTGCGTGAACGTGGTTGCCGCAGTGCTGGCGACCGGGGGACTGATGCCGGCGTTGGCCTGGGCCCAGGCGGCCGATCCCAAGCCGTGGCAGCTGAACATGGGCAAGGGGGTGACCCAGACCTCGCGCCTGGCCTGGGAATCGAACAACCTGTCGTTGATCATCTGCACGGTGATCGGCGTCATCGTGTTCGGCGCGATGGCCTATGCCATCTTCAAGTTCCGCAAATCCAAGGGCGCGGTCGCCGCCACCTTCAGCCACAACACCAAGGCCGAGATCATCTGGACGGTGATCCCGGTGATCATCCTGATCGTGATGGCGTGGCCGGCCACGGCCAACCTGATCAAGATGTACGACACCCGCGATGCCGAGATGACGGTGAAGGTCACCGGCTACCAGTGGATGTGGAAGTACGAATATCTCGGCGAGAACGTCACCTTCACCAGCCGCCTGGACCGCGAGTCCGACCGCATGCGGCAGAGTGGCAAGGTGCCGACGCGCGAAAGCCACCCACACTACCTGCTGGACGTGGACAACCGCCTGGTGCTGCCGGTGGATACCAAGGTGCGCTTTGTCATCACCTCCGATGATGTGATCCACGCCTGGTGGGTGCCGGCGCTGGGCTGGAAGCAGGACGCCATCCCTGGCTTCATCAACGAGGCCTGGACCAGCATCGAGCAGCCCGGTGTGTACCGCGGGCAGTGCGCTGAGCTGTGTGGCAAGGACCATGGCTTCATGCCGATCGTGGTCGAGGCGGTGTCCAAGGAAGAATTCAAGCAGTGGCTGGCGCAGCGCAAGCCGGCGCCGCCCGCCGCGCCGGCAACGCCGGCGGCACCTGCCGAACCGGCAGCACCGGCGGGCCAGGCACCTGCTGCGCCTGCCGCTGCAGAAACCGGCAGCGCGCCTGCCACCGCGGCCAGCGGAGCGTGATGTAAAGCCCGCGGCCGCCAGCGGCCGTGGTGACAACCGATTCTGAGAGGTGTTTTGCAATGGCGCACTCGGCAGTTGGGCACGACGATCACCATCACCACCAGAGCTTCTTCGAGCGTTGGTTCTTCTCGACCAACCACAAGGACATCGGCACGCTGTACCTGGGTTTCAGCTTCATCATGTTCGTCATCGGCGCTTTCATGAGCGTGCTGATCCGGCTTGAGCTTGCCCAGCCCGGCATCCAGTTCATCCGGCCGGAGGTGTTCAATCAGCTGACCACGGTGCATGCGCTGGTGATGATCTTCGGTGGCGTGATGCCGGCTTTCGTCGGCCTGGCCAACTGGATGATCCCGCTGCAGATCGGCGCGCCGGACATGGCGCTGCCGCGCATGAACAACTGGTCGTTCTGGTTGCTGCCGGTGGCCTTCAGCCTGCTGCTGCTGACGTTCCTGCTGCCCGGCGGTGCACCGGCCGGCGGCTGGACGCTGTACCCGCCGCTGTCGCTGCAGGGCGGCTACAACGTCGCTTTCACTGTGTTCGCCATCCACGTGGCCGGCATCAGCTCGATCATGGGCGCGATCAACATCATCGCCACCGTGCTCAACATGCGCGCGCCGGGCATTGACCTGCTGAAGATGCCGATCTTCTGCTGGGCCTGGCTGATCACCGCGTTCCTGCTGATCGCGGTGATGCCGGTGCTGGCCGGTGCGGTGACCATGCTGCTGACCGACAAGTTCTTCGGTACCAGTTTCTTCAACGCCGCCGGTGGCGGTGATCCGGTGATGTTCCAGCACATCTTCTGGTTCTTCGGGCACCCCGAGGTCTACATCATGATCCTGCCCGCCTTCGGCGTGGTCAGCGAGATCATCCCGACCTTCAGCCGCAAGCCGCTGTTCGGCTACCAGGCGATGGTGTACGCCACCGCCGCGATCGCGTTCCTGTCGTTCATCGTCTGGGCCCACCACATGTTCACCGTGGGCATGCCACTGGGCGGCGAGATCTACTTCATGTTCGCCACCATGCTGATCTCGATCCCGACCGGCGTGAAGGTGTTCAACTGGGTCAGCACGATGTGGCGTGGCTCGCTGACGTTCGAGGCGCCGATGCTGTGGTCGGTGGCCTTCGTCATCCTGTTCACCATCGGTGGCTTCTCTGGCCTGATGCTGGCCATCGTCGCCGCCGACTTCCAGTACCACGACACCTACTTCGTGGTCGCCCACTTCCACTACGTGCTGGTGACCGGCGCGGTATTCGCGCTGATCGCCGCGGTGTACTACTGGTGGCCGAAGTGGACCGGGCGCATGTACAGCGAGAGGTGGGCCAAGGTGCACTTCTGGTGGTCGATCGTGTTCGTCAACCTGCTGTTCTTCCCGCAGCACTTCCTCGGCCTGGCCGGCATGCCGCGGCGCATTCCCGATTACAGCGTGGCCTTCGCAGACTGGAACCTGATCAGTTCGATCGGTGCGTTCGGCATGTTCGTCACCCCGTTCATGATGGCGGCGATCCTGCTGTCCTCGCTGCGCAACGGCGAAAAGGCCGAAGCACGCAGCTGGGAGGGCGCGCGCGGCCTGGAGTGGACGCTGCCGTCGCCGGTACCGTCGCACACCTTCACCACGCCGCCGACCATCCGCCCGGGAGATCTGGCGCATGACGACATCACGCATTGAGGTGGCGCATGCATAACGAGAGCCCGCTCCCGATCGGCAGAGTCGAGCCAGCTTCGGCTGACAGCGTGTCGTCCAGTCAAGAGCAGCCGACCCGCGGTCGGCTCTACCAGGGCGGAAGCATCGAGCTGCAGCGACAGCGCGCGAAGCGCACCGCGATGTGGGTCGGCGGCGTCGCCGTGCTGGTCTACGTCGGTTTCATCCTCAGTGGGGTGATCGGCCGATGAGCGAGGCGCCGGCCAGCACGCCGTCACCCAGTGCCGGGCTGCCGCGCCTGATCGGCGTGGCGGTGGCGGTGTTCCTGCTGACGTTCTCGCTGGTGCCGCTGTACCGCATCGCCTGCGAAAAGGTGTTCGGCGTGCGCCTGGAGCGCGGCCCTGGAGGTGAAGCCAGTACGGGTGCTGCAGCTGGCAAGCGCACCGTGCGGGTGGAGTTCGACGGGGGCGTCAATTCGCGGCTGCCGTGGTCGTTCCATCCCGAGCAGCTGACCATGGACGTGGTGCCCGGCGAACTCAACGAGGCGCTGTACTTCGCCCGCAACGACAGCGCGGCTGCAGTGGTCGGCAGCGCGGTGCCTTCGGTGGCACCGGCGCGTGCGTCGGGCTTCTTCAGCAAGACCGAGTGCTTCTGTTTCACCGCGCAGACGCTGCAGGCCGGCGAGAAGCGCGACATGCCGGTGCGCTTCATCGTCGATCCGGACCTGCCACCGGAGATCAAGACGATCACGCTGTCCTACACCTTCTACCGCAACGACGCGCTGTCCGATCGGCTGGCTCCGGCCGCCACCTCGGAAGGCGCGCACGCCGCACCCTGACCTCGGATACCGACATGGCCCAGACACCGACCGACGCCAACGTGTACTTCGTCCCGGCCCAGAGCAAATGGCCGTTCGTGGGTTCCATCGCGATGATGGTGACCATGGTCGGTGTGGCCAGCTGGCTCAACGATGCCAGCTGGGGACGCTGGACGTTCTACATCGGCATCGCGATGCTGGTGCTGACCCTGTTCTGGTGGTTCAGCGACGTGGTGCGCGAATCGCAGGCTGGCAACTACAACCATCAGGTCGATGGCTCGTTCCGGATGGGGATGATCTGGTTCATCTTCTCCGAAGTGATGTTCTTCGGTGCGTTCTTCGGCGCGCTGTTCTACACCCGCAACCTGGGCCTGTCGTGGCTCAGCGGCGAAGGCCGCGGGGTGATGACCAACGAGCTGCTATGGCAGGGCTATTCCGCCGGATGGCCGACCAATGGCCCGGCGGCGATCGGTGGCGCGTTCCAGACCATCCCGGCCTGGGGCCTGCCACTGATCAATACGCTGATCCTGCTGACCTCCGGCGTGACCCTGACCATTGCCCACCACGCGCTGAAGGCCGGCAACCGCCGCCAGCTGCTGATCTGGCTGGGCCTGACCGTGGTGCTCGGCCTCGGCTTCCTGACCCTGCAGGCGGAGGAGTACATCCACGCCTACAAGGAACTGAACCTGACGCTCGGTTCGGGCATCTACGGTTCAACGTTCTTCATGCTGACTGGCTTCCACGGCGCGCACGTGCTGCTGGGCACGATCATGCTGATCGTGATGTGGCTGCGCTCGGCCAAGGGGCACTTCACCCGCGACAACCATTTCGGTTTTGAAGCCGCCGCGTGGTACTGGCACTTCGTCGACGTGGTGTGGCTGATGCTGTTCCTGTTCGTCTACGTGCTTTGACCACGCAGGCAGCGGTGGCTTCAGCCGCCGATGCCGTGCGGTTTGATCCAGCCCATGTAGATGCTCACGATCACCAGCAGGATCAGCGCCACCGACACCGAGATGCGACGTGTCAGTGCGTTGACCGTACGCTTGGTCTGGCCGCGGTCGACCAGCAGGTAATACAGGCCGGCGCCCAGATTCCAGACGATGACGATCAGAAACGCGATTACCAGCAGGGTCTTCAGCGAATCACTCATGCGCGGCTCGAGGGCAGGGTGGATGCGCCTATCTGACCGCGTTTGCGCGGACTTGTCATGATGCGCCAGCACACGCGCGTGATCGGATGGCTGCTGGCCGTGCTGGCGATGGCGGGTTTCAGCGCGTTGGGGCTGTGGCAGCTGCAGCGCATGCATGCCAAACAGTCAATGTTGGATGCGCAGGGGCCAGCTGTGGCACAGGCGCTGCCGCTGGCGCAGGCCCTGGCAGCCCCGGGTGCGCTGCACGGTGTGGCCGATCACGGTCGCTTCCTGCCCGGCATGGTGCTGCTGGACAACCAGACCCGGCACGGCCGTGCCGGCGTAAAGATCTATCGCCCGTTCCGCAGTGACGAAGGCAGCGTGCTGCTGGTCGATCTCGGCTGGCGCGCGCTGCCGCCGGATCGCACGCTGCCGGACATTCCGGCGCCGCCTTCACCGGTGGCGGTGCGCGGGCTGCTGGCGCCGCCGCCGTCGGCGGGGCTGGTACTGGGCCCGGCGTTCTCCGCCACTGGGGAGGCCGGGCGCTGGCTGGCCAGCCGATTGCCGGCCGAGGGGCTGGCGGCAGCGCTTGGCCTGCCTGCGCTGCCCGAACGGGTCCTGCGACTGGACCCGGCGCTGCCGTTCGGCGACGAACGCGATCTGGACCTGCTGCCGAACACGTTGCCGCCGCAGCGTCACCTGGGCTACGCCGTGCAGTGGTTCGGGCTGGCCCTGACCGTGCTGGTGGTGGCCGTGGTGCTGGAGTGGCGCAGGAGACGCGCCGTGGCACGGTAGTGCCGGCCACTGGCCGGCACGCCCTCGGATTCCTGGATGCCGGCCAGCGGCCGGCACTACCGCGGCATCACCCCCGCATCCCCTACCCAACCATGAGAAAATGCCCCGCATGAACACTGCTACGTCCCCGCAGGCGCGCGGCTCCGGCCGCCGGACCCTGGTGCTGCTGTTTGCCGTGTTCTTCGGGGCGATGGCGCTGGCCGCGGTGTTGCGCTTCTCCGGCTGGCAACCAACCGGGCACCGCAATGCCGGACAGCTGCTGAAGCCGCCGGTCGATCTGCGCCAGCAGGCGCCGACCCTGGCCAGCGGCCAGCCCTACCCCTGGAACCCCGAGGCCCGCACCTGGCGCCTGCTGGTGGCCCCGCCCGGCACCTGCGACGCGCAGTGCGTCACTTTGTCGCAGGGACTGGGCAAGGTGTGGCAGCTGTTCGGCCATAACGCCGATAATGTCGAGATCCTGTGGCTGGGAACGCCACCGGCGTCGATCGCCTCGCTGCCCGCGCTGCGGCCGCTGGCTCCGTCGCCAGCCCTGCGCGCGGCGTTGCCGGGCGTCGATGATCCGGCGGGACTGCCGGTCTACGTGATCGATCCGAACGGCTTCGTGATCATGCGCCATGCCCCGGGTTCCGACCTCGGTGGCCTGCGCAAGGACATGGCCACGTTGCTGAAACTGAAGTGAGTCCCGTTTGATGAGCCTTTCCGCGCGTCCGGCGCTGCACCGCAATTTCCACCGCCTGGCGTGGTTCGCCATGATCATGACCGCGAGCACGATCATGTTCGGCGCCTTCGTGCGCCTGTCCGATGCCGGCCTGAGCTGCCCGGACTGGCCGACCTGCTATGGCCAGGCCACCTGGCCGCAGCACGTGGAAGAGACCATCGGCCACCCGGCGGCGGAGATCCGCCCGCTGGAGACCCACAAGGCCTGGCGTGAGCAGGTGCACCGTTTCCTGGCCGGCGCGCTGGGCATCGAGATCCTGACCCTGGCGCTGCTGGCCACGCGCAAGCGGCGATTCGGAAGTACGGCGGTAGTGACCGCCTGCGTACTGGTGGCCGCCGGTATACCGTTGTACATGATGGGCTGGCATGGCACCGCCAGCGTATTGGCGTTGATCGGCGAGGCGATCCTGCTGATCGCCGCGCTGCGCTGGAGCAACATCGACCTGGCGCGCGCGGCACTGCTGACCCTGGCGGTGGTGATCTTCCAGGCCCTGCTGGGCATGTGGACGGTGACCCTGCTGCTCAAACCCATCGTGGTGATGGGCCATCTGCTGGGCGGCATGCTGATGTTCGGCCTGCTGGTGTGGATGGCCTGGCGCGCAACGCACATGCCGATCACCCTGGCCGAAGCGCCGAAGCTGAAGTGGCTGTTGCGCATCGGTGTGGCGGTGCTGGTCACCCAGATCGCACTGGGGGGCTGGGTCAGTGCCAACTACGCGGCGCTGGCCTGCGGCGGCGGCAGCGCCTCGCTGGACAACTTCCCGCGCTGCGCCAACCAGTGGTGGCCGCAGCACAACTTCGTCGAAGGCTTCACCCTGTGGCGCGGCATCGGCGTGGATTACGAAGGCGGCGTGCTGGATGGCGCTTCGCGTATCGCCATCCAGATGGCGCACCGTATGTTTGCGGTGGTGGTGGCCGTCTACCTGCTGTGGCTGGGCGTGCGCCTGTTCCGGTTGCCGAGCATGCGTGGCTGGGCCAGCGCGTTGATCGCGCTGCTGGTGCTGCAGGTCACCCTCGGCATCCTCAATGTGAAGCTGGCGCTGCCGCTGGAAGTGGCGGTGGCCCACAACGGCGTGGCCGTTGCCCTGTTGTTCGTGCTGGTCAGCCTGCTGGCCCGCCTGCGTGCCCCGGACTGATTCCATGTTTTCCAATTACCGCCAGTACTGGGACCTGACCAAGCCCAAGGTCGTCGCCCTCATTGTCTTCACCGCCCTGGTCGGCATGGTCCTGGCCATCCCCGGCGTGCCCAGCTGGGAGCAGGTGCGCGCCGGCGTGCTCGGTTTCCTCGGCATCTGGCTGGCGGCCTCGGCCGCAGCCGCGATCAACCAGCTGCTGGACGCGCACATCGATGCGCAGATGGCGCGCACTTCGTGGCGTCCGCTGGTGGTGGGCAAGGTCAAGCCATGGCAGGTGCTGGTGTTCGCCGGTGTGCTGATCGTGCTGTCGATGGCGATCCTGGTGCTGTGGGTGAACCTGATCACCGCTGTGCTGACCTTCGCCTCGTTGATTGGCTATGCGGTGATCTACACCGTGTACCTCAAGCGTGCGACCTCGCAGAACATCGTCATCGGTGGCCTGGCCGGCGCGATGCCGCCGATGCTGGGCTGGGCCGCAGTGACCGGCATGCAGGGCTCGTCGGACTGGGCGTACTCGTCGCTGCTGGTGCTGATCATCTTCATCTGGACCCCGCCGCACTTCTGGGCGCTGGCGATCTTCCGCCGCGAGGACTACGCCAAGGCGGAGATCCCGATGCTGCCGGTAACCCACGGCGTGGTGCACACCCGCAAGCAGATCATGGTGTATTCGGTGGTGCTGGCGCTGGTCTGCCTGCTGCCGTACCTGGTGGGCATGAGCGGTGCGTTCTACCTGGGCGGCGCGATTGTGCTCAATGCCGTGTTCCTCTGGTACGCCTGGCGCATGCTGGACCCGCCGGACGAACTGTTCTCGATGAAGATGTTCTATTACTCCATCGTCTACCTGATGGCGCTGTTCGCCTTCCTGCTGGTGGACCACTGGATCCTGCCCTGGTTGTAGAGTCGAGCATGGCGGGAGCATCCACGCATGGCGTGGATCTACTCCGGATCACAGGTGTCAGCCGAGCATGGACTCGGCTCTACAGTAGATCCACGCCATGCGTGGATGATTTCCCGGATGGTCAGGGCTTGCGCCGCGCATACCGCTGCGCGATCACGCCGCAGACGATCAGCTGGATCTGGTGGTAGATCATCACCGGCAGCACGATCGCGCCTAGGCTGCCGCCGGCGAACAGCACCTTGGCGATCGGCACGCCGGTGGCCAGGCTCTTCTTCGAGCCGCAGAACACGATGGCGATCTCGTCCTCGCGATTGAAGCGCAGGCGGCGGGCGATGAAAGTGATCAGCGGCATGGCAATGCCGAGCAGTACAGCGGCGACCACTGCCACAGCGAACAGCGACAGCAGCGGCGTCTTGCTCCACAGGCCCTCGGTGACAGCTTCGCCGAAGGCCGAGTACACCACCAGCAGGATGGTCGCCTGGTCGGTGTAGCGCAGCAGCGCGCGCTGCTTTTCCACCCAGCCGGCGATCCAGGGCCGCAGAAGATGGCCGGCCACGAACGGCACCAGCAGCTGCAGCATGATGCCGCCGATCGCATGCAGCGGATCGTGGATGCCGCCGGAGGTGCCGGCCAGCGCGGTCAGCAGCAGCGGGGTCAGGAATACGCCGAGGATGCTCGACAACGAAGCGCTGCACACCGCTGCGGGCACGTTGCCATGCGCCATGGAGGTGAACGCGATGGACGACTGCACGGTGGAGGGCAGGGTGCACAGGAACAGCACGCCCAGATACAGCTCCGGGGTCAGCAGCCAGCCCGACAGCGGCTTGAACATCAGCCCCAGCAGCGGGAACAGGATGAAGGTGCAGGCCAGGATGGTCAGGTGCAGCCGCCAGTGCAGCATGCCGCCGATGATCGACTCGCGCGGCAGGCGCGCACCATGCAGGAAGAACAGCGCGGCGATGGCGACGGTGGTGACATCGTCGAGGACGATGGCGGCGGCGCCCTTCATCGGCAGCAGCGAGGCCAGGCCGACGGTGCACAGCAGGGCGAGGGTGAAATTGTCCGGTCGCAGGCGCGACCACCAGCGGGTCATGGTGGGCAGAGTCCTTGGTGCGGAGGGTTCAGGGCGAAGTGACCGGCGTGGCCAGGCGCTGGCGGGTAGCGGCCTCCAGCGACTTCAGGCCGGCGCGCTGGCCGAGCTGCAGTGCCTGTTCGGGGCTGGCGTGTTCGTAGCGTGCGTTGATCAGGCCGAGCACGGCGCCAGCGCGGTTGCCGGACGCGCAGTGCAGCAGCACCGGCCCCTGGCTCTGCTGCAGTGCCTGGTGCACGGCGCGTACGTTGGCGGCATCGAGCCCCTCGGCGCCGGCGACTGGAATGCGCACGTAGCGCAGGCCCAGCGATTCGGCGAGGTGGGTTTCGTCGAAACCACGGTCCTCGTCGGGCTGGCGCAGGTCGATCACGGTGCGCACGCCCTGCGCGGCCAGGGCCTGCAGCTGTGCGGCGCTGGGCTGGCCGCCGGCATACAGGCCGGGGCGGACTTCGTTGAGGGGCGTGTCTTCGGCCAGGGCCGTCAGTGGCAGGCAGAGCGACAACAACAGCAGGCAGGTCAGGCGCAGCAGCATGGTCTCTCCGGTGATGGGTTCTGCCGCTAGAGGCGAAGATTGGCGCGGGCCTTGAACAGCTCGCGCAGTTCGTACTTGTCAGTATCGTCCAGACCCTGCTGGCGCTGCTTTGCCAACAACTCCTCCAGACGTTGCACCAGCAGCTGTTTCTCCAGCTGGGCCACGGCATCGTGCAGCTCCTGGGTCCACATCGCGTCGTCGCCAGGTATCGTCTGCGCGGCCAGGGTGTGCAGTGACGCCTGTTCCTCGCGCCCGTCGAAGTGCTCCAGCAGGGCGCCGGTACTGATGTCCGGGCGCTGCTCGACCAAGTCCAGCAGCTCCAGCAGCAGCTCCACGCCCGGCAGGCGCAGGCCCTGGAAGTGGTGCTTGCCGCCCAGCGTCAGCGCCAGTGACGGCTGCTGCAGCAGCACGGCGATCGCGCCGCGCACCAGGCTGCGCTTGGCCACCGGCTGAATAGTGCGTGCCGACTGGCGTTGAGGCATCGGCGCGCGCGCAGACGGGGCGTTGCCGCCGAGCCCGGTCAGCTGCGCCAGCTGCTGCTTCATCAGGTCGCCGAAGGCGCCGTCGGGAATCTGCGCCAGCATCGGCTTGGCCCGCTCGGCCAGGCGTGCCTTGCCGTCCAGCGTGCCCAGGTTGATCTCACGGGTGAGCTCGTCGAAGAAGAACTGCGACAGCGGCGTGGCCTGCTTCAGGCGCTCGTTGAACGCTTCGGCGCCTTCCTTGCGCACGATGGTGTCCGGGTCTTCGCCATCGGGCAGGAACAGGAAGAAGGCCTGGCGGCCATCCTTCATGCGCGGCAGCACCGACTCCAGCGCCTTCCAGCCGGCGCGGCGGCCGGCGGCGTCGCCGTCGAAGCAGAAGAACACGTCCGGCGCGTTGCGGAACAGCAGCTCGGCATGGTCCGGCGTGGTCGCGGTACCCAGCGTTGCCACCGCCTGGGTGACACCGAACTGGAACAGCGAGACCACGTCCATGTAGCCCTCGACCACGATCAGCCGCTCGATCTTCTGGTTGGCCTGGCGCACCTGCCACAGGCCGTACAGTTCACGGCCCTTGTGGAAAAGCGCGGTCTCGGGCGAGTTGAGGTACTTGGGGCCGTCGTCCTTCTCGAACACGCGGCCGCCGAAGGCGATCACCCGGCCACGGCGGTCGAAGATCGGGAACATCACCCGGTCGCGGAACTTGTCGTAGACGTGCCCGCGATCGTTCTTGGAGAACAGGCCGGCGCGGTCGAGCAGCTTCATCCGCCGCTCGTCCTTGCCCAGCGCATCGCGCAGGCCGCTGTAGCCATCCGGTGCATAGCCGATCTGGAAACGGGCGCGGTTGTCCTCGTCGACACCGCGGCCATCAAGATAGCTGCGTGCCTTGTCACTGCCTTCCAGGTTCTTCTGGAAGAACTTCGTGGCCGCATCCAGCGCTGAATACAGCTCGCGGCTGTCGTCCTGCTGCTGCGGGCTGCGCGGGTTCTCGTTGCGCGGCACTTCCATGCCGGCGCGCTTGGCCAGTTCATCCACCGCGTCGAGGAACTCGAGGCGATCGTAGTTCATCAGGAAGCTGATCGCGGTGCCGTGCGCGCCACAGCCGAAGCAGTGATAGAACTGCTTGGTGGGCGAGACCGTGAATGATGCCGAACGCTCGTCATGGAACGGGCAGCGGGCGGCGTACTCCTTGCCCTGGCGCTTCAACGGCACGCGGCTGCCCACCACCTCGACGATGTCGGTGCGGGCCAGCAGGTCGTCGATGAAAGCGTCGGGGATACGGGCCATGGTCAACAGGGCAGGGCGCGGCCGCCAGGGCGCGCAGCAGGGGCGGCGGATTCCCCTAGTTTACTCGCTGGCGGCGCCGGGGCCGGCCTGTTCGGCGTCGACGCCGGCCCTGGCCAGCTGCGCCCGTGCATACAGGCGCTCGTCGATCACCGCAGTCATCAGCGCGCCGACAAAGAACACGGCGGTAGCGTAGTAGATCCAGACCAGCGAAATCACCAGCGCGCCCATCGAACCATACGCACTGCCCGGGGCCACGGTAGCGATGTAGACGCCGATGCCATAGCGGCCCAGGGTGAACAGCACCGAGGTGATGGCGCCGCCGATGAAGGCCTGGCGCCAGGCCACGCGGCGGTCCGGCAGGTAGTGGTAGAGGAAGGCGAAGGCCATCGTGTACAGCAGCAGCGAGGTCAGGTAGCCGATCGCCGGCAGTACCGAGGGCAGCTGCGCGAACACCACCTGCAGCGCGGTGGTGGCGGTCATCGACAGGATCAGCAGGAAGCCCAGCGCCAGCACCACGCCGAACGAGAACACGCGCTTGCGCAGCCAGGCCTTGACGCCTTCCAGGCGCTGGCCGCTGGTGTGGAAGATCCGGTTCAGTGCGTTCTGCAGCTGGGCAAATACCGCCGTGGCGCCGACGAACAGCAGCAGGGTGCTCCACAGTCCGGCCAGCGAACCGACGCTGGGCTGGCTGTTGGCGTTGTGCAGCACGGTGTCGGCGACGCTGGCCACGCTGCTGCCGGCTACCGAGCCGATCTGGCTGATCAGCGTCTGCTGTGCCGGCGGGTACAGCGAGGCGGTCAGCCACAGCAGCAGCACCAGCAGCGGTGCCATCGACAGCAGGGCGTAGAAGGAGACCGAGGCGGCCTGGGTCAGCACGTCGATTTCGACGAAGCGCTTGGCGACGGCCATCGGGAAGCTGTCCTGCAGTCGGTCAGCGTAGTGGCGAAGCCGGGCAGGAAAACCGTGGGGGCGCGTGTCGTCGGGGGAGTGCGATTGCTCGACCATGAGGGTGTTGTAACAGCCGGGGGTCGAAGGTGCGGTGAAGCGGGTGCATCGATTGGGGTCAGCGCCCTTTCGCGAACGAAAGGGCGCTGACCCCGGATGCCGGCTTAGGCCAGCTGCTGCTTGACCAGCTTGGAGACCAGGCCCATGTCGGCCTGGCCGGCGAGCTTGGGCTTCAGTGCGCCCATCAGCTTGCCCATGTCGGCCGGGCCGGAGGCACCGGTCTCGGCGATGGCGGCCTGGATGGCGGCCACGATCTCGGCTTCGCCCATCTTGGCCGGCAGGTAGGCTTCGATGACCACGATCTCGGCGCGCTCGATCTCGGCCAGGTCTTCGCGGTTGGCGGCTTCGAACTGGCTGACCGAGTCCTTGCGCTGCTTGACCATCTTGTCGAGCACGGCGATCACGGCGGTGTCATCCAGCTCGATGCGCTCGTCCACTTCGCGCTGCTTGATGGCGGCGTTGATCAGGCGGATCACGCCCAGCTTGTGCTTCTCGCCCGCCTTCATGGCGGCCTTCATGTCTTCGGTGAGCTGCTGCTTCATGCTCATGAGGAACCTCGTGGTGGTAGGTGGGGCGGGGCGGATGCCCGAACCCGGAAACGCAAAAAGCCGGCGACGCTCGCGCGTGCCGGCTTCGGCTCCATCGCGACAGGCAAGCCCGCCGCAATGAAGATGCGTCCGATCAGTACAGGCGCTGACGCTTGGTGACGTCGCGCGACGAGCGGCGCAGCTGACGCTTCACAGCAGCGGCGGCCTTGCGCTTGCGCTCCTGGGTCGGCTTTTCGTAGAACTCGCGCTTGCGGGTTTCGGCCAGCACACCGGCCTTTTCGCAAGTGCGCTTGAAGCGGCGAAGAGCAAACTCGAAGGGCTCGTTCTCGCGGACTTTGACGCTGGGCATGGAATCTCCGGGACACAGTAGAACCGGGTCACGCCCGGCGAGCCGCACATTATAGCGGCGAAACGACAAACTGCAAGCGGCCAACCCTGAATACGGGCCGGGGGTTCGAAAGCAGTGAGATCTGCACGTCCCCCGAGGGGGCGGCAGGGGCGTCATAATAGCAGGTATGCGAGTCCTTGGCATCGAATCTTCCTGTGATGAGACCGGCGTGGCGGTGTATGACACCGACCTGGCCGGCAGCGCGGCCCTGCGCGCCCATGCGGTCTACAGCCAGATCGCCCTGCACGCCGAATACGGTGGTGTGGTGCCCGAGCTGGCCAGCCGCGACCACGTCCGCAAGCTGCTGCCACTGGTACGCCAGACCCTGGCCGAAGCGGGCCTGGGCGTAGGCGATATCGACGGCGTGGCCTACACCGCAGGTCCCGGTCTGGTCGGCGCGCTGCTGGTCGGCGCGGGTGTGGCCCGCTCGCTGGCCTGGGCGCTGGAGGTCCCGGCGGTGGGCGTACACCACATGGAGGGCCACCTGCTGGCCCCGCTGATGGAGGACGACCCGCCGGAAGCGCCGTTCGTGGCGCTGCTGGTATCGGGTGGCCATACCCAGCTGGTGGCGGTGGACGCCATTGGCCAGTACCGCCTGCTGGGCGAGACCCTGGACGACGCGGCCGGCGAGGCCTTCGACAAGACGGCCAAGCTGATGGGCCTGCCGTACCCGGGGGGGCCGCAGCTGGCCAAGTTGGCTGAGCAGGGCAGGCCGGGCGCGTACCGCTTCGCGCGGCCGATGACCGACCGCCCGGGGCTGGATTTCAGCTTCTCCGGCCTGAAGACCCAGGTCCTGATGGCCTGGCGCGACAGCGACCAGAGCGAACAGACCCGCGCCGACATCGCCCGCGGCTTTGAAGACGCGGTGGTCGAGACCCTGTCGATCAAGTGCGAGCGCGCGCTGGAAGCGGCCGGAACCAATGTGATCGTGGTGGCCGGTGGCGTCGGTGCCAACACGCGCCTGCGTGCGCGCCTGAAGCAGATGGCCGAGCGTCTCGGCGGCCGTGCCTGCTTCCCGCGGCCGGCACTGTGCACCGACAACGGCGCGATGATCGCCTTCGCCGGTGCGCTGCGCCTGCAGGCCGGCCAGCACAGCCCGCCGAAGGTGGATGTGACCCCGCGCTGGGACATGGCGACCCTGCCGGCGGTGTGAGCCCCGGAACCGGTAGCGCCGGGCCCTGCCCGGCGAACGTATTACCGACGCATTGCCAACGGCGACGTCGCCAACACTGTCGTCGCCCGCTCATGGCGTTGCAGCCAGCCCAGCGTATGCGGGCAGCGGGCGTGGATCAGCCGCCCGATCGCGGCCAGGTCGGCGCCGATGTCGCGCTCAAGGATGGGCTCGTGGTGCGAAATGCGGTTGCGCAGGTGGCGAATGCGTCCGATGTCAGCGTGGATGGCTTTTCTGATGACGCTGGGATGAGCTGAGGGTGCATGCCGCAGAACTCCGTTGAGTGCGGGTATCCACAGCGTGGCGTCGAAGCGACAGGTGAAAAGCTGCTGCCAGAACACCATCGGCAGCTTGGCGACGATTTCGGGTGTATCGGTCGTGCGGCCAGCAACCTGTTCCAGTGCTGCACGTGCGGAAGTACAGGTCGAGGTTGGCAGCCTGCGTCGGAAGGCATCATTCCAAGGCCAACGCGGGCCATGCTGTCGGGCGAGCACGGTAGCAGCGGCGTTACGGGTGACCACTTCGCACAGATGGACCGGCATCATCAGTGCGCCGCACATCCGCATGTTCCAGAGGTACAGGGATTCGGCTGTGACGTCGGGGCTGCAGGTCGATGCGATTCTCTCGTAAGTAGACAGACGCTCCGCTGACAGCGCGCGCCGCAGTACATCGTATGGAGCCATCGTCATGTGCGGTGGTGAAGGAGGAATCGATGTTCGCGAGAGTGGCCGGCGACCACCATCAGGGAACGTCGTTGTCCGCGCGGCTGATTTTCTGCGTTTGGCCTCGGACGACGACCTGACCTGCCCTGTCGGAATTGGCCTTGACCGGCGATCGGGTCCTTGCCTAATCTGCGTGCCTGCGCCACCGGGACTCGCGGCTGTCCAACAGCTCCCCCCGGGGACAAACGGTAGTACCAAAGGGCCCCGCTAGCAGGGCCCTTTGTCTTTTCTGGAGCCGTGTCCCTGCCGGCCACCCGCCGCCCGTTCCGGGCAGGCTCACCGCCGTGCCGTTACCATGGCCGCCTGTATTCGGGCTGGTAAGCGCAATGGACAAGGTTTTCATCGAGGGGCTGACGATCGACGCCCTGATCGGTATCTACGATTGGGAACGAAGGATCCGCCAGGACCTGGTGTTCGACCTGGAAATGGGTTTCGACAACCGTCGCCCCGCAGCCACCGATGACATCGCCCACACCCTGAACTACAAGGCGGTGAGCAAGCGCCTGGAGCAGTTCGTACGCGAGTCGGAGTTCGGCCTGGTCGAGACCCTGGCCGAACGCTGCGCGCAGATCGTGCTGGACGAATTCGACGTGAAGTGGCTGCGCCTGAAGCTGAGCAAGCCGGGCGCGGTGCGCGGCGCGCGCGCGGTGGGCGTGATCATCGAACGCACGCGGGACTGACCCGGTCGTGCCGGCCAGCGGCCGACACCCCGGTAGTGCCGGCCGCTGGCCGGCAACCTCAACAGCAATGAAGAAGGGAGACAACTGATGGTGGATGCGGTGGTGGCGGTACAGTGGCTGGAACGGCTGCAGAACACACTGGAACCCTATCCCGGCGCCTACCTGGCGTTGATGATCTCGGCGCTGTTGATCGCAGCCGGCCTGGCCAACTGGGTGACCAAGCGCATCCTGGTGCGTGGCCTGCGGCGCCTGCTGCAGCGCCTGCCGGGCGCCGAGTCCGGGCGCGGCAGCCACGTGATGCGGGTCATTTCGCGTCTGTCCAACGTGGTGCCCAGCCAGGTGATCGCCTCGGGCGTCACCCTCATCCCCGATCTGCCCGAAGGCCTGGTCAAGGTCATCATCAAGCTGTGCATCGTGTGGGCCGTGCTGACGGTGTCGATGGCGTTCTCGCATGCGCTGGACGCGGCCAACAGCCTGTACGAGCGCAAGCCCGATGCGCGCAACAAGCCGATCAAGGGCTACCTGCAGGTGGTCAAGATCGTGGTGTTCGTGGCCGCCGGCCTGTCGATCGTCGCCACCCTGTTGGGCGTAGCGCTGGGCCCGCTGGTGACCGGCCTCGGTGCTGCCACGGCAGTGCTGATGCTGATCTTCCAGGACACCATCCTGTCGCTGGTGGCCAGCGTGCAGATCAGTGGCGATGGCCGCGTGCGCATCGGCGACTGGATCGAGATGCCCAGCCAGAACGCCGACGGCGATGTGATCGACATCGCGCTGCACACCATCACCGTGCAGAACTTCGACAAGACCATCACCACCATCCCGACCAAGAAACTGGTGACCGAGTCGTTCAAGAACTGGCGCGGCATGCAGGAGGCTGGTGGCCGCCGGATCAAGCGCGCGCTGTACCTGGACCAGCACAGCGTCGGTTTCCTGGACGAGGGCGACCTGGCCTTCCTCGGCGAATTCGCGCTGCTGCGTGACTACCTGCAGTCCAAGGAGCAGGAACTGGGGCAGTGGAACGGGCGCCTGCGCGAGCAGGGCGTGGCCGAGGTCAACAGCCGCCGGGTGACCAACCTGGGCACCTTCCGTGCGTATGTGGAGCGTTACCTGCGCAGCCACCCGGGCATCCATACCGACATGACTCTGCTGGTACGGCAGCTGCAGCCGACCACCGAAGGCCTGCCGCTGGAGCTCTACTGCTTCACCCGCAGTACCGCCTGGGGTGAGTACGAGGCGGTGCAGTCGGACATCTTCGACCACCTGCTGGCGATCCTGCCGGCCTTCGGCCTGCGGGTGTTCCAGGCCTCCAGCGACGCCATGTTGATGGCCGGGCAGCGCCAGTTGGCCGGCTCGGAGTAAGCTGCGGTGCCCCCGGCGGGGCCATACGGACCCCGCTGGTGGCTGAAACTGAACGACGAAACCTCTCGCCAAATGGCTCGGGATCGCTAGAATGCCGGGCTTGTAAACGTTTTCATCAAGGACTGCTGGTGGCCTCCGATCGCATCGAATCCCTCATTGCCCAGATGACCGTCGAGGAAAAGGTCGGCCAGCTGGGTGTCTTCGCGGACATGGTCCGCCCGTTCGCCCCGGACGTGAACCCGGAAGCCAACGTGCGCAATGCCGACCAGGTGCTGCAGCAGGTGCGCGAGGGCAAGGTCGGCTCGCTGTTCAATGGTGTGGGCGCCGAACTGGGCCGTCGCATCCAGCAGGTCGCCACCGAGGAGAGCCGTCTGGGCATCCCGGTGATCCTGGCTGCCGACGTCATCCACGGCATGCGCACCGTGTTCCCGATCCCGCTGGGCGAGGCCGCCAGCTTCGAGCCGGACCTGGCTGAGCGCACCGCGCGCGCCACCGCCATCGAAGCTACGGCTGCGGGTCTGCACTGGACTTATGCGCCGGCCGTGGACATCGCCCGCGACCAGCGCTGGGGCCGTGGCGCTGAAGGTGCCGGTGAGGACGTGGTGCTGGGCTGTGCGTTTGCCGCCGCCCGCGTGCGCGGCTTCCAGGGCAGCGACCTGCGCGCCGCCGATTCGCTGCTGGCCACGCCCAAGCACTTCGCCGCCTATGGCGCGGTGATGGCCGGCATGGAATACAACATGGTGGACATCTCGCCGCAGACCCTGCGCGACGTGCACCTGCCGCCGTTCAAGGCCGCCTTCGATGCGGGCGCGATCACCGTGATGTCCTCGTTCAACGACATCAACGGCGTGCCGGCCAGTGCCAATGCCGAGCTGCTGACCGACATCCTGCGCGGCGAATGGAAGTTCCCGGGCGTGGTGATCTCCGACTACACCGCCGACATGGAACTGGTCGCGCACGGCTATGCCGCCGATGACCGCGATGCCACTGCCAAGGCGTTCACCGCCGGCCTGGACCTGAGCATGCAGAGCGGCTTCTACGCCGAGCACCTGCCGGGCCTGGTCGAGAGCGGCGACGTGCCGATGGCGGTGCTGGATGAAGGCGTGCGCCGCATCCTGTGGCTGAAGGAAACCATCGGCCTGTTCGACGACCCGTACCGTTCGCTGGACCCGGCGCGCGAAGCGGATACCTCGCACATTGCCGCACATGACGCACTGTCGCGCGATGCCGCGCGCCGTTCGATCGTGCTGCTGAACAACCGTGACAACGTGCTGCCGCTGCAGAAGACCGGGCAGAAGATCGCGCTGATTGGCCCCTTCGTGCAGGACCGCGAGAACATCGAAGGCTGCTGGACGCTGTTCGGCGACAAGCAGCGCTATGTGGACCTGGAAACCGGCGTGCGTGCCGCCATCGGCGACGAGGCGCTGCTGGAGATCGTGCCGGGTTGCGATCTGGAAGCCGCGATTCCGGGCGGCACCGAAGCGGCCGTGGCGGCCGCGCTGCGCGCCGACGTGGTGGTGCTGGCGCTGGGCGAACCGCAGCGCTACAGCGGTGAAGCGCAGTCGCGCGTGGAGATCACCCTGCCGCCGGCACAGCAGGCGCTGGCCGAGGCCGTGGCGATGACCGGCAAGCCGCTGGTGGTGCTGCTGCGCAATGGTCGCGCGCTTGCCCTGCAGGGCGCGGTGCGCAATGCACAGGCCGTGGCGGTGACCTGGTACCTGGGCACGCAGACCGGCCATGCCGTGGCTGATGTGCTGTTCGGTGACTACAGCCCGTCCGGCCGCCTGCCGGTCAGCTTCCCGCAGGTGTCCGGCCAGCAGCCGTACTTCTACAACCACCCGCGCACCGGTCGCCCCGAACTGCCGACGATGTCGGAGTTCAAGGCCCGCTGGCGCGAGATTCCGAACGAGCCGCTGTATCCGTTCGGGCACGGCATCGGCTACACCACCTTTGCCTACGGCGTGCCGCAGCTGAGTTCTGCGCAGCTGGGCTGGGACGACACCCTGACCATCACCACCACGCTGACCAACAGCGGTGATGCGGCCGGCGAGGAAGTGGCGCAGCTGTACATCCATGACCGCGTGGCCAGCCGCGTGCGTCCGGTGCGTGAGCTGAAGGACTTCCGCAAGGTGGCGCTGCAGCCGGGCGAGTCGGCCGAAGTGGTGTTCACCCTCAGCCGCGAACAGCTGGCCTTCACCGGCCGCGACGGCGTGCTGCGTGCCGAGCCGGGCCACTTCGACCTGTGGGTCTGCGCCTCATCGGCGGCAGGTGACGCCGTGCAGTTCGAGCTGCTGAAGGCCTGACCAACGCAAAAAGGGGACGGAGGGGATTAAGTCGTTTGTGCCAAAACGACTTAATCCCCTCCGTCCCCTTTTTGTTGTCCTCACTGCGGCGGCGCTACCATCGGGCTTCCTGTCCCGATGGAGTGCGCGCATGCGCCGGATGGCCTACCTGATTCCCGCCCTGCTGCTGGCGGCCTGTTCGCAGCCGGCGCCGCCGGCCGAGCCTGCGGCGGATGCGCCGCCGCCGATGGAGGCCAGTGCTGCAGCGACGCCTGCGGCTGAACCGGCGACGCCGGCGGCCGAACCCGCCGCAACCGCACCGGCGGATGCGCCCGCGGAAGACGCGCGTGCGCGTATCGAGAGCGTGCTGGGTGATGCCGCGCAGTACGAAAAGGTCTTCAACGCGTTCAAGACCGCGGTGGTCGGTGGAGATCGCGCTGCAGTGGTCGAGGAAGTGCGCTTCCCGTTGAACATCAGCGGCGGGAAGAAGATCACCGGCCCCGGTGAGTTCCAGCGCAACTACGAAAAGATCATCACTCCGGCGGTAGTCAAGGCGGTGACCGAACAGGACTTCGGCAAGGTCTTCGTCAACCAGCAGGGCGTGATGATCGGTGATGGCCAGGTGTGGTTGAACGGGCAGTGCCTGGACCAGGCCTGCACGAAGACCGAGGTAAAGGTCATCACCATCCAATGAACGCAGACGGCCCCGCGTGCGGGGCCGTTGCGGAGAAGCGTGCCGGCCAGCGGCCGGCACTACCGGGGCATCAGGTCTTCGGCGTGAGCTTCAACAGGCGTGCCTTGCTGCCATCTTCCAGCAGCCACAGCGCGCCATCCGGGCCCTGTTCCACTTCGCGGATGCGCTCGCCCATGTTGAAGCGCTCGGCTTCGCGCGCGCTGTCGCCGTCGAAGGCCACGCGCACCAGCGAGGTGGAGGACAGGCCACCGATGAAGCCGCTGCCCTTCCACTGCGGGAACAGGCTGCCGCTGTAGATCACGAAGCCGGCCGGCGAGATCACCGGCGTCCAGGTCACCTTCGGGGCGGCGAATTCCGGCCGGGTATCGTGATCGGGAATCGGTCGGCCGTCGTAGTGGTCACCGTTGGAAACGATCGGGTACCCGTAGTTGGCGCCGCGCACGATCAGGTTCAGTTCGTCGCCGCCGGCCGGGCCCATCTCGTGCGCCCACAGCTTGCCGTTGGCATCGAAGGCCATGCCCAGGATGTTGCGGTGGCCCAGCGACCACACCTGCGCGGCGACCCCGCCCTGCGAGGCGAACGGGTTGTCGGCGGGGAGGCTGCCATCGTCGTTGAGGCGGACGATCTTGCCGAGGTTGCTGCCCATGTCCTGGGCCGGATCGAACTTCTGCCGCTCGCTGGAGCTGATCCACAGCTTGCCGTCCGGGCCGAAGGCGAGGCGGTGGCCGTAGTGGCCCTCACCGCTGACCTTCGGGCTTTGCCGCCAGATCACCTTCAGGTCCTTCAGCTGGCCGGCACCCGAGGCGTCCAGCGCCAGCGTGGCGCGGGCCACGGCGGCACCGCGGGTGTCCAGCGTGCCTTCCTCGGCATAGCTGACGTAAACGACATGATTCCGGGCGAAATCCGGGTGCAGGATGATGTCGCCGAAACCGCCCTGGCCACCATAGGCGACCTTGGGAACGCCGGTGATCTCGTGCTTCTGGCCGCTGGCCAGGTCCAGGTGCTGCAGCGTGCCGCGCTTTTCGGTGACCAGCAGGCTGCCGTCGGGCAGGAAGGTCATCGCCCAGGGCTGGTCGAAGCGGCTGACTTCGGTGGAATTGAACGGGCGCTGGTCGGTGGCCGCAGAAGCCGGTGCGGCGGTCTGGGCGCCGCCGGCGGCCGGATCGGCGGCGTTGCAAGCGGAGGTGGCGAGGATCGGCACGAGGCCGAGGGCGAGCAGCAGGGGCGTGCGGGTCATGGGTATCTCCAGGGCGGGGATTCGGATGGCCGGGCTGTACCTTGTATACCACTGCAGCCGTGACCGTCGTGGCCCGAAGGTCCTGCGCCCCCTGTGCGACAGCGGCGGGATCGTCTAGGGTGGGCACGCCCGGGCAAAGCGTGCCCGTCTGCCTGCCAAGGATCTGCAATGAACACTGCCATGCCCCACAAGCCCTCCACCGCCTTCATCGCCGCCTCGTGGGTGGCCCTGCTGCTGGGCGCGGCGGCGTACCTGATCGGCCTGTTCAACGCCACGATGGCGCTCAACGAGAAGGGCTACTACCTGACCCTGTTGCTGTTCGGCCTGTTTGCAGCGGTGTCGCTGCAGAAGAGCGTGCGCGACCGCGTTGAAGACATTCCGGTGAGCGGCCTGTACTACGCGCTGTGCTGGTTCGCGCTGCTGTCGGCATTGATGCTGCTGCTGGTCGGGCTGTGGAATGCCACGCTGGCACCCAGCGAGAAGGGTTTCTATGGCATGGCGTATGCGCTGTCGCTGTTCGGCGCGGTGGCGGTGCAGAAGAACACCCGTGACCTGATCGCCGCCGGTGGTGGCGAGAGCAAGCGCAGCGCGATCGTGCCGCCGCTGCCGGAACAGGATTGATCGATCCGGTGTAGAGCCGAGCCATGCTCGGCTCAGTCGAGCGTGGCTCGACTCTACAAACGTGGTGCGAGAGCCGAGCGTAGGCTCGGCTCTAAGACAGCATGGCGCTATCGCTTCAACCGCGGATCCGCCAGCTGCGCTTCCTCCCAGCCACGGCGCACGGCGTTGCGGGCCTGCGCCCAGTCCAGGCGACTGCGGCCACGTTCGCTGGCCCAGCGTGATTCGAGCTCGGCTTCGACCTGTTCGTAGGCGCGGATCATGTCCTGCGCACGCGCCGCGTGGCCGATGCGGTAGGCCGGCTCGTAGTCCTCGAAGAACAGCTGGTCGTCGTAGTACGGCTCGGCCGTGTAGCGCTCGCGCCAGTAGTTGGAGATTGCATCACGCGGCGTGCTGTCGTCCGGCACGCGGCCGGGGATCTGGTATTCGGCCATGGAAGGGCTCCGTTGTTGGCGAAGCCTGATCGTGCCTGCGTGGCGGTTAACGGCCCGGTCCGGCAGCGTGATTGCCAGATCAATCCGCCGGGCATGCCCCGGCGTTACCGATCATCCGGCGTCGGCATCCTTGCGCGGCAGCTTGTAGATCACCGCGCCGATGGCGAACGCGACCAGTGCAGCGGCGATGTTCTGCCAGCTGGCACTGGCGAACAGGGCCAGGCACAGCAGCAGCGCCAGCACCGGAATCAGGGGGCCACCGGGCAGTTTCAACGCACCCGGGCGGTCGGCGTAGCGCTTGGCCAGTACCAGTACTGCCGCGGCAGTGCCGATGTAGGCGAACAGGCGCGTGGTCATCGACAGCAGCGCCAGCTGCACGAACGAACCGGACAGGGCCAGGCCGAGGGCGATCAGGCCCTGGCACAGGATCGACGCGGCCGGGGTATGGAAGCGCGGATGCACCTGCGCCAGGATCTTCGGCCCGTAGCCGTCGCGGGCCAACGCGAACAGGAAACGCGGGCCCATCATCATCGTGTTGCTGTTGGTACCGAGGATGGAGATGGTCGCGCCGATGGTGAGGATCAGCGCCAGGGCCTCGCCGCCGAAGCCGGCAGCGGCATCGGCCAGCGGCGTGGCCGAGCTGGACAGGCCGGCCAGCGTGCCCTGCGCCACCACCTGCACCGCGCCGTAGATGACGGTGACGGTGATGATCATGGTGATCAGCGCGAACGGAATGTCGCGGCGCGGATTGCGGTACTCGCCGGCGGCGGCCGGAATGTTCTCGAAGCCCGCGTAGGCGTACAGCAGCAGCAAGGCGGCTTCACCCATGCGCTGCAGGTCATGCGGGTCCGGGCGCTGGCCGGAGAAGGCCAGCTGTGGATCGATGTAGAACGCACCGATGGCCACGAACAGCAGCAGCGGCAGCATCTTGCCGATCACCAGCACCACGCCGGTGCGCGCAGCCGAGCGCACGCCAATGATGTTGACGCCGGTGAGGAAGCCCAGCGACACCACGATCACCGCGATGCGACCCATGCCGGCGCCGGCCCACGGCCAGAAGCGCGCGACCGCATCGGCCAGCGCATTGCTGAGTGCGGCCGCCGAACTGATGCGGGTCAGCCAGATCATCCAGCCGATCTCGAACCCGGCGAATCGCCCGAACGCCTCGCGTGCATACAGGTAGCTGCCACCGGGCTCGTCGAAATAGCTGGCGGCCTGCGCGTAGCACAGCACCAGCAGCGCGACGACGATGCCAGCGGCGACCACGCCCCACAGGCTGAACGGGCCGAGCAGAGCGACGGTGGCGGCCGGCAGCAGGTAGATGCCACTGCCGATCACATCGTTGATCGACAGGCCGACGATCTGCCAGCGGCTGACCGCGCGCTGCAGCTGAGGTTCGTCCTGCGTGCTCAACGGGCGTCTCCGGCCAGCGCGGGCAGTTGCCACTGCGCCTGCAGGCGCTTGTACTCCGCACGCGGCAGCAGGACGAAGCGCGGCGCGTCCTGCGGGCGCAGCCAGTTCATCAGCGCCTGCATGCGTTCCTGTGGCATGGCCGTACAGCCGGCGGTGGCCTCACCGGGCGTGCGCCACAGGTGGGCGAAGATGCAGCTGCCCTTGCCGGGCTGGTTGTCCGGGTTGTGGGCGATGACGAAGCCTTCCCGGTAGCGCACGTCGCCCTTGTTGTGCAGGTCCAGCCGCATTGGCTCGGTGGAGCCCTTGACCGCCGCACTGCCGACTTTCTTCTCATCGACGATGCGGTTGTAGAACGGCGAACCGGGCACGTCCATGCAGTAGCTGCTGTCCAGCATCGGCTGGTAGGGCATCGCGGTGCCGGGGCGGGTGACGGCATAGCCGAACGCACTGCCGAGCGCGAATATGCCGGCCGGGCTGCGACCGTCCCCTTCCTGCTTCTGCGGGCCATCGGCCTGTGCCGGATGCAGGCCCAGTCCCCAAGCGCTGCCGGTGCGGCCGAGCGCAACCGGGAACGCCTGTCCGTGCGTGTGCCAGCCCTTGCCGTCGCGCACATAGGCCTGCAGCTGCCCCTGGGTGCTGTCCCAGCCTTCGCTGGTGACCACGATCAGCTGGCGTGCGCCATCCAGCGGCGCCGCGTGAACGGACACCGCCGCAGCAAGCAGCAGTGCAGTAGTGGCAAGGCGGACCAGCGATCTCATCAACGTGCGCTCCGGTCAGGAATCCAGCAGGTGGTCGATCCGCTCCAGGTTCACCGCAAGCTGCTGCTGGCGATCCGGATTGGTGTGGCAGAGCAGCACGAACAGGAAATCGAGCAGGGCGTGCATGGCGCTACGGTACAGCAGCTGCGCGACCTGCGGCGTGCGGTCGTGCGCGCAGACCGCCAGTGCCGCATCAGCATGCGCGCGCAACGGGTTGGCGGTGTGGCGGGTGATGGAAATCACCTTGCCACCCATGTCCTGGAACTGCCGTGACAGCTGCGAAAGCTGCGGCAGGTTGCCGAACTCGGAGAACACCAGCAGCGCATCACCGGGACGTGCGGCCGAGAGGTTGGCCAGCATCAGGACCGGGTCGGTGTGCGGCACCACCAGCAGGCCGAGCAGCGACAGCCGCATGGCGAATTCGCGGGCATACAGGCCGTCGTCACCCAGGCCGTAAACGAACAGTTTGGGCGCACCGTCGAGCAGCTGCACGATGCGCTCGATCTCCTCGCGTGGATTGGCCTGGCGGGTTTCCTCCTCGGCCTGCGCCTTGCTGCGGCGCAGGGCCTCGCCCAGGCGCAGGTAGTCATCGCCGCTGTCGGGTTCGCTGGGGGCCTGTTGTGGATCGGCACCGGCGCGAGCCACATCCTGGCCGATGGAGTACTTCAGGTCCGGGTAGCCCTTGAAGCCGAGCTTCTGGCTGAACTTCACCACGCTGGACTGGCTGATACCCAGTGCGCTGGCCAGCTGCTGGGACGAGTAGTCGCGCAGCAGGTGGGCATTGTCGAGGATGAAGTCGGCGATGCGGCGTTCGATGGCCGACATCTGCCCGCGCTCGGTGCGGATCTTCAGCAGGGGCGGCATGCGGGGTGTCCGGGTGTCTGCAAAGGCGTTGCGGTTGGCCGCTGAGAGCGTGTCATGGGGTGGGTCGGGCGGGTGGGGCTTGCAGGGGACGCCGTGAATCCGTCCATGGAGGCTTGGCCGCGCTTGCTCGTTTGCGCTGTCCTGCGCAAACGGCAAGACCGGGGTTGGGCGTCCTGCCCAACCCGCCCGAGGCATGCCTCGGGCCCATGGCGCGGACACCCCTGCAAGCCCCACCCGCCCGACCCCGGACATATCGCGCGCGTGCCAGCCGCGAAGGGGTTACGGGGTAGGGCAGAAGCAGGAGCATCCACGCATGGCGTGGATTTACTGGGTGCAGCTGTTGCTTTGGACGTTGAGGCCGCCTTGTAGCGAGCCGAGCACCGCAGGTCCGGCGAGGGCGAAGAGGCGCGGGTGTCTGAGCGCAGCGAGTTCCGCGCCGTCCCTCGACGGACCGAGGAGCGCAGGGCACCGGCGTGCGCAGCACGTCGGCTCGCGGATGGCGGAGCGTTTCTTTTGGTTACTTTTCTTTTCGCGAAAAGAAAAGTAACGCGCGACCCAACGTCAGTGGCACGCAGCGTCAGCCGCAAGGCACAGATCACCCCAGCATCTCCAGCCCACGCACTTCGGTGATGCCCAGCCCCGGCACGGCGCTGATGCTGATCTCCGATTCGTTGAAATGCACGCCCCCGCTGACCGGGTCGAACTGGCCCAGCGAGGGGCCGTCGAGGTCGACCTTGGTGATCACATCGCTCTTGGCCACCGCCAGATGCACGGCGGCAGCCACGCTGATGCTGGATTCGATCATGCAGCCGATCATGCACGGCACACCGTAGATACCGGCGATGTCGGCGATGCGGATCGCGTTGGACAGGCCGCCGGTCTTCATCAGCTTGATGTTGATGATGTCGGCCGCGCGCTGCTGGATCAGGTCCATCACCTGGCTCGGGCTGAACACGCTTTCGTCGGCCATCACCGGCGTGTTGACGCGGTCGGTGACGTACTTCAGGCCGCTGATGTCGGCCGCCTTCACCGGCTGCTCCAGCAGCTCCAGTACCACGCCGGCTTCCTCTAGCGTGCGCATGGCGTGCACCGCCTGCTTGGCAGTCCAGCCCTGGTTGGCATCCAAGCGAAGCAGGGCGCGGCCTTCCACGGCGGCATGGATCGCCTTGACCCGTTCGATGTCCAGGCCGATGTCCTTGCCGACCTTGATCTTCAGCGACTCGAAGCCGCGTTCGATCGCCGACAGCGAATCGGCCACCATCTTGTCGATGTAGTCCACGCTGATGGTGATGTCGGTGGTGATCACCGGGTCGCCGCCGCCGAGCATCTGGTAGAGCGGTGCACCGTGCAGCTGCGCCCACAGGTCGTACAGCGCGATCTCCACCGCGGCTTTGGCGCTGGTGTTGCGCTCCATCGCGGTCTGCACCAGACCGCACAGGCGATTGAGGTTGGCCACGTCCTGGCCGATCAGGCGCGGCGCAATGAAGTGACGGATCGCTTCGATGATCGAGCCGTGCGTATCGCCGGTGATCACCGCCGTGGCCGGGGCTTCACCGTAGCCGGTGTTGCCGGTGTCGGTGCGGATCAGCACCACCACGTCTTCCACGGTTTCCACCGTGCGCAGGGCAGTCTTGAACGGTGTTTTCAGCGGCACGCGCAGCATGCCCAGTTCGATGGCAGTGATCTTCATTCAGGGGGTCTTGGCACGCAGGCGTTGGATGTTGGTGATGCGGTCGATGTAGCGGACGCTGTCGCTGGCCATCATCGGTTCCAGCGGGGTGACCGAAACACCATTGAGGTGGGCCTGCACGCGCTTGCCGTCAGCACCAAACCAGCTGCCGCCCGCCGTATCGTGGATGACCCAGGTGCGGCCGTCGACGCGGCCGATGGCCATCATCACGTGGCCGGGGATGTAGACCAGGTCGCCCACCTGCAGGTCGGTCACGGCGCGGTCGCGCACGGCCTTGCCGTCCTTGCCGGTGAATGGCACGCGGTCCAGCGCCGGGCTGACCGCCTGCGCGCTGGTATTGCGCGGCAGCAGCACGCCGAAGCTGCGATAGATCTCGGAAACGAAACCGCTGCAGTCGCGGGTGTCGTAGTCGTGGCCCCAGCCGTAGCGTTCACCGAGGAATTTGAAGGCCTGCTGCAGCAGCAGGCGTGGGGTCAGCGGCAGGTAGTCGGCGGCGGTGTCCTGCGAGCGCGGCAGCAGGGCCGGTATCAGCTTCAATCGACCATCGGCCTCGCGTACCGGCAGCTGCACCACCCACGATGCGTGCGCCTGCTGGCCGTTCACCGGCTCTGACGCCGGCCAGTCGGCCAGCACCGGCAAGCGCACGCCCATGTCCAGCTGCAGGCGCGAGACGCGCGGTTCTTCCGGGGTGTAGGCAGTCTGCGCGGTGGCGCCGGTGATGATCCGGTAAGGTCCCTTCGCGCCGTAGCCGAGCACCGTGGCTTTGTCGCCGCTGGCGATGGCATCGGCCTCGATCCATGCGCTGTAGCGCTCGCTGTGCACGAACAACCAGCGGCCGTCGGCGCTGCGATGGACCACGGCAACCTTGTCGCCGGGGAACAGCGCCGATTCCTGGAAGCGATCGATGTCGGTGTCGCCGATGCTGCTGAACACGCGCTCGCGAGTGGGGAAGGTGCGCAGTGCGGCGCGCTTTACCACCAGCGCATACTGCGGTGCCACCTGCGTGGGGATCGCATCGAGGCCGAGGTTGGCTTCGATCGTGCTGCGCAGTGCCGGCGCGATGGCCTGGCCCTTGTCGTTGTACAGGATGCGGCTGGGCCAGCTCGACAGCGCGGTGATGCTGGCACGCACCGTCGCCGCATCCAGCTGGGCTGGCAGTGTGGCGATGTCCTGGATGTGGCTGTCCTGTGCCTGCATCCGCGCGTTCTGTGCCTCGATCTGGCTGCGGTCCAGGATCGGCACGTCTGCGTTGTCCAGGCGCGCGGTCCAGTACTGCGGGGTGAGGTAGGCCTCGTGCAGGCCGATCACATAGGGCAGCGGCGCGCCCGGGTCGGGCGGCGGGGCCGCCTGTGCAAAGGCCGGTGCGGCCAGCAGGCACAGGGCCAGGGTCAAGCGGCGTGGCCAATGCCGATGCCGTTCGCGGGAAGCCAGGATCATGCGCTGCACACCCTCCTCGAATGCCTGTTGGAATATTTATTCCTTTTGGCATCGAAAGCAAGAATAAATTATTGACCGGCATCCCGGCCCGTGTTACACAGCCGTTACCACCCGCGCTGGGGAAGTGTCGCTGTGGATCCTGCCGTTCGCAAACCACGTCTGCCTGCCACTGCCGGCCTGTGTGCCGCGCTGCTGCTGTGGGCGTGGTCGGCGGGAGCGGAGCCGCCACCCTCGGCCATCCAGTTTGCGCGGGTCGTGCAGATGATCGACGCGGGACGGTTCTCCGAAGCCGGCAGCGAACTGAACACCTGGTCGGCTGCGGACGCGGCGGAGCCTGGCGTCAGTTTCGACGACATCGCGTTCCAGGAAGAGCGCATGCGCCGCATCCGCCTGGATTTTTCCCTCGACGAAGCCGCCGTCAAGTCTGCCGTGCGCCGCTGGATTCCCGACCTGACCGACGAGGAATTCGCACGCTGGGACCAGCTTGGACTGATCGAACACCTCGACATCGATGGCACGCGCTGGTACTTCAAGCGCGCACCGTCGAACCTGTTCCTGCTCAGCGACGAGGCACGTGCACGCCGCCGCGCGGATGCACCGATGCCGGCGCCGGGCCCAAACGAGGTGCTCAACGCGCACCACGCACGCGTGCTTGCCGCAGCGGAACAAAGTGGCCGGGCGTCGGTACTGCCGCAGCGCATTGAATTCACCCAGTCGCTCACGGTGAAAGCCGATGCGGTGCCGGCCGGCGAGACCGTACGCGCCTGGATTCCGTACCCGCGCGAGATGCCCGGCCAGCAGGAGCAGGTGCAGTGGCTGGGCAGCACCCCGGGCAAGGCGCGGGTGGCGCCAGCCAGCACCCTGCAGCGCACGGCCTATCTGGAAGCCAAAGCGGTGGCCGGGCAGCCGACCCGCTTCGAGGTCCGATATGCGGTCACGATCTTCGCCCGGCATACCGCGATCGATCCGGCCAGGGTGCAACCGACCCCGGCCGATCCGGCCTTGAAGCCCTATCTGGCCGAGCAGCTGCCACATGTGCGCTTCACCCCTGCGCTGAAGCTGTTCTCCGACCAGGTGCTGCAGGGGGAAACCCGCCCGTATGAAGTGGTGCGCAAGCTGTTTGCTGCCGTGGATCGCATTCCATGGGCCGGTGCGCGCGAATACTCCACGATCAGCAACATCAGCGATTACGCGCTGCATGCCGGGCATGCCGACTGTGGGCAGCAGACCCTGCTGCTGATCGCGCTGCTGCGTATGAACGGCATTCCCGCACGCTGGCAGTCGGGCATGGTGTTCTCCGGCGATGGCAGTGGTTACAACAACCTGCATGACTGGGGGCAGGCCTACCTGGCGCCGTATGGATGGCTGCCGATGGACGTGACCACCGGCGCACTGGCCAGCGACGTGCCGGCCCTGCGCGATTTCTACCTGGGTGGCCTCGACGGCTACCGCATCTCCTTCAACGACGATTTCGGCCAGGCCCTGGTGCCGGCCAAGCAGCACTTCCGCTCGGAAACGGTCGACTCGCAGCGCGGCGAGGTCGAGTGGGCAGGCGGCAACCTGTACTTCGACCAATGGAGCTACGACTTCCAGTGGCGGGTACTGCCAGCCGGGCAACGCTAGCGCGACACATCGCACTCCACACCATTCAATTCTTGCAGGAGAGAGCAGGGGATGAAGGCTTACAGCATCAAGCGGGCGGCGTTGTGCGTCGCCCTCGGGGCGTGTCTGGGCGTGATCGCGCCCAACGCATTTGCACAGGATGGTTCGGTGGTCGGCCGGCTGGTCAGCGATGCCGGCCAGGTACCGGCCGGTGCCACGGTGACCGTACGCAATCCGGCAAAGGGCTTCGTCCGCTCCGTGCAGGCCGAGGCCAACGGCAGTTACCGCATTCCGCTGCTGCCGGTAGGCACCTACGAGATGGAGGTCGGCTTGCCCGGCGGCGGCGCCAGCCGTGTCGGCCAGGTGACCGTCAGTCTCGGCAGCGCAACCACGGTGAACGTGCCGCTCGGCGCGGTCAGCACGCTGGGCACGGTCGAAGTGCGGGCACCGCAGGTGGTGTCGATGGTGGATGTGAAGTCCACCGAATCGGCCACCAACATCACCCGCGAAGAACTCTCGCGCCTGCCGGTGGACCGTGACATCACTGCCGTGGCGCTGCTGGCACCGGGTGCGGTGAAGGGCAAGGGGTCGCTGGGCGGCCAGGGCATTTCCTTCGGCGGTTCGTCGGTGGCCGAGAACACGGTCTACATCAATGGCCTGAACGTCACCGACTTCTACAACCGGGTCGGCTTCTCGTCGGTGCCGTTCTCGTTCTACCAGGAGTTCCAGGTCAAGACCGGCGGCTATTCGGTGGAGTTCGGACGCAGCACCGGCGGTGTCATCAATGCGGTGACCCGCTCGGGCAGCAATGACTTCAAGGCCGGTGCCGAGCTGGTGTTCGAGCCGCGCGCATGGCAGTCGCAGGCACGTGACCGCTACGACGGCAATGGCAGCCGCTACATCACCGCCAGCCGCGACGACTACAGCCGCAGCGCGCTGAACGTGTTCGCCTCCGGTGCACTGGTGCAGGACCGGTTGTTCTTCTTCGGCATGTACGAAGCCCGCGACTACCGCCCGACATCGACCAACGACGCCGGTACCCGCTTCAACCAGGGCAAGGCCGATGATCCGTTCTGGGGCGGCAAGATCGATTGGCGCATCACCGACAACCAGATGTTCTCGCTGTTCGGCTTCTCCGACCGCAACAAGACGCTCACCGACGTCTATGCCTACGATTACGACCTGGGCAGCAGCGTGGGCGAGCGTGCCAACCAGATCATGAACACCGTGGGTGGCCGCAACTGGTCGGGCACCTATAGCTGGCAGGTCAACAACGATCTGACCATGAAGCTGATGTACGGCGAGAACAAGCGCAACCGCGTGCAGAGCTCGCTGATGGACGAGAACTGCAACCGCGTCTTCGACAACCGCACGGCCGGCCAGGGCGTACCGCCGTCGCTGCAGGGCGACCGAAGCTGCACCAGCAGCTCGCAGCTGGAGTCGGCGCTGGACACGCGCAAGGCGGCGCGCGCGGACTTCGAATGGACGTTGGGCAACCACCTGCTGCGGTTCGGCCTGGATCGGGAAGAGAACACGTCCGATTACAGCCGCGCCTATCCGGGCCCGGGCGGCTTCCGCTACGACATCTACTACCGCACCCCCGGCAGCTCGCTGAACGGTGGCGTGGTGCCGGCCAGTGGCGTGGTCGTGCGCACCCGCCGCTATGAAGTGGAAGGTGCGTTCGAGACCATCAACTCCGCCTACTACCTGGAAGACAACTGGCAGGTCACGCCGAACCTGCTGCTCAATCTCGGCCTGCGCATGGAGGCGTTCGACAACAAGGGCGGCGACGGCAACAGCTACATCAAGATCGACAACATGCTGGCCCCGCGAGCCGGGTTCTCCTGGGACGTGCGCGGCGATGGCACCACCAAGGTGTTCGGCAACCTCGGCCGCTACTTCCTGCCCGTGGCCAACGTCATCAATATCAAGCAGGCCGGTGGCTTCCTCGACGAGCGTACCTGGTACGAGTTCCTCGGCTACACCGGCGCAGCCAACAACATTCCGAACCTGGGTGCGCAGATCGGCCCGGTGGACAACTCGCAAGGCGACGGCAGCGTGCCGGACCTGCGTGCGGAAGTGAACCGGGACATGGACCCGGTCTACCAGGACGAAGCCATCCTGGGCTTCCAGCAGATGATCAACGAGGCCTGGTCGGTGGGTGCCAGCGTGACCTACCGGCGCCTGCACAACGCCATCGATGACATGAACATCACCGCCACCGGGCAGTGCGGTGCCATCGACGGCGTGTGGATCATGGGCAACCCGGGGCGCACCAACACCGTGTGGGGTGACACCGACTGCGATGGCCGCAACGATGGCTGGATCAGCATCGACACCTCGAAGGAGGGTTGGGCGCTGTATGACGACAACGGGAATTATGTCGGCCAGCGCGGCTGGGTGAAGCCCAAGCGCGACTACAAGGCACTGGAGCTGCAGGTCGATCGCGCGTGGGACGGCAAGTGGGGCTTCAATGCCTCCTACACGCTGGCCTATGGCCGCGGCAACGCCGAGGGACCGGTCAACTCCGATACCGACTTCGCCGATGCCGGTCGCACCGAGAACTTCGACAATCCGTGGGTGAACTACGGGGGCTATGGCTACCTGGCCAACGATCGCCGCCACCAGTTCAAGTTCCGTGGCAGCTACGCGCTGACCGAGAACCTGAGCGTGGCCGCAACCCTGGGCGTGCAGTCGGGCAGTCCGATCACCCGCTTCGGTGCAGGCAATCCATTCGACGCGACCGATTTCCACAGCTACTACGTGTGCGTATCCAACTGCCAGGCGACAGTGCCGTCCGAACGCGTGTTCGTGCATTCGCCGCGCGGTGGAGATGGACGCACGCCGTGGACCTACGATCTCGATGTCAGCGTCTCCTACAAGGTGCCGATTCCCACCGACCTGCGCCTGAAGCTGGCGGTGTACAACGTGCTGAACCAGCAGCGCGTGGTGACCGTGGACCAGGACTACGAGCCGCAGAACGGTATTGGTTCGCCCAACCCGCTGTACCGCTACGGCACCGGCTTCCAGTCACCGCGCTATGCGCAGTTGACCGTGACATGGGCCTACTGAAGCCCGTCCGGCATGCACGACGCTGCGTCTGCGTGGCGGCGTGGGCGGTGTTCCCGATTGCGGCGGCGCAGACGACCTCGACCGCCTTGATCGATGCCGATGTCGCCGCCGTGGTCCAGCACGAGCATCTGCCCGCGCTGGCCATGGCGGTGGTCGAGAACGGGCAGGTGGTCTATCGCCACGCCGAGGGTGCGCGTGGTGATGACGGCCGCGTCGACGAGGACACGCTGTTCAAGATCGCCTCCAACAGCAAGGCGATGACCGCCGCGCTGCTGGCGCGGCTGGTGCAGCAGGGCAAGCTGCGCTGGGACGATCCGGTGCAGCGCCATCTGCCGGAGTTCCGCATGCACGACGCATGGGTGGGCCAGCAGATGCAGGTACGTGACCTGCTGATCCACAACAGCGGTCTCGGACTGGGTGCCGGCGACCTGATGCTGTGGCCGGAGCCGAACGCGTTCACCCGCGCCGATATCATCGCCGGGCTGGCGCATCTCAAGCCGGTCAGCAGTTTCCGCAGCCACTACGCCTACGACAACCTGATGTATGTAGTGGCGGGCGAAGTGGCCGCTGCGGCCGGTGGCAAACCCTATGACCAGTTGATGCGCGAGCAGGTGTTCGAGCCGCTGGGCCTGTCACGCTGTCAGGTGGGCGCCTGGTCGGTGAAACGCGTGGGCAACGTCGCGCAGCCGCATGCCTGGCGCGGTGACCGCAATGAGGTGGTGAACGCCGACGGTGACATCAGCCCGGACCTGCCGTCGATGGCGGCCGGTGGCATCCGTTGCTCGCTGCGCGACATGACGCGCTGGATGCAGGTGCTGCTGGATCCTGCGCTGGTGCCGGACTGGCTGGGCGCCGAGCAGCGCCGCACGCTGTGGACCCTGCACATGCCGATGCCGCTGGGTGAACGCCAGCGGCGCTGGGACAACGCGCATTTCTACGGCTACGGCTATGGCTGGCGCGTGTCGGACATGGACGGGCAGTGGAAGGTGGCCCACACCGGCACGCTGTCGGGCATGTACTCGTCGCTGGCGCTGCTGCCCGACCGCAAGGTGGGTGTGGTGATGCTGATCAACGGTGAAGGCGAGGACGCGCGCAGCGCACTGATGCAGGCCATGCTGAAGCGCTTCACCGCCCCCGATGAGGCGCGCCCGGCGATGGAGTACCTGGCCGAACTGAAGGCTGACCAGGCCGTACGCGCGGCAACCGGGCATCAGCGGCCGCCGACGTCGGATGCACGGCAGGCGTCGGCTTCCGATCTGCCGCACTGGCAGGGCCGTTATACCGATCCCTGGCTGGGCCCAGCGTCGCTATGCCCAGGCGAGGGCGGCCTGCGTTTCAGCGTGGACAAGTCGCCAACGCTGCAGGCGGCCGTGCTGCAGTTGCAGGGGCGCTGGCTGCTGCGCTGGGATACGCTGGGCGACGAGGCGCAGGCGTGGCTGCAGCCGGGCGAGGGCCTGGCGCCGACACTGGACCTGCGCGCCATCGATCCGGACATCGACTTCAGCTATGACTTCCAGGACCTGCATTTCACTCGTACTGGCGACTGCGCTGGCAGCGACCACCAGCGCCGCTGAGCCACCGCGCGTTTCAGCGGCCGCCGATGCGGCCAGTGCCGGATTGGTGGAGATCCGCACGTTGTCGCCAGGCATCGACATGGACATCCGCTACGCCGGCGCCAACAACTTCACCGGTGCGCGCGTGCCCGGCTACGAGGCGCCATCGTGCTATCTGCTGGCGCCGGTGGCGAAGGCGCTGGCACAGGTGGAACAGGACCTGCACGCGCAGGGCTTCGGCCTACGGCTCTACGACTGCTACCGGCCGGTGCGTTCAGTGCAGGCGTTCATGGCCTGGGTGAACGACCCGCGCGAGCTTTCGCGCAAGGCCCTGCAGTACCCGGACCTGGACAAACCACGCCTGCTGGCTGACGGCTACATCGCTGAGCGCTCCGGCCACAGCCGCGGTGCCACGGTTGATCTGGGCCTGCTGGATTGCCGCAGCGGTGCATGTACGCCGTTGGACATGGGCACCGACTTCGATTTCTTCGGGCCACGCGCACATACGCAGACCACCGGGCTGAGTGAGACGCAGCAGGCGAATCGGCGGCAACTGGTGCAGGCGATGGCACGGCGTGGTTTCGTGAACTACCCGCAGGAGTGGTGGCACTACACCCTGCAGCCCGAGCCGGAACCCGGCACCGCGTACGACGTGCCGGTGCTTTAGGGGTTGTCGGCAGGGCTGCGCCCTGCCCCCGCAGAATCTGGAGCAGCAACAGCAACAGCAACAGCATGCTTTCCGTGGGTTGGCGGGGCGGTGCCGGAGTGCGGGGACGCCGTAAATCCGTCCATGGAGGCTTGGCAGCCGCATCCATGCGGCTGACACCCCGCACTCCGGCCCCGCCCCGCCTCTGACAGTTTCCCGCGTGGTCCGTTGTAGAGCCGAGCCCATGCTCGGCTGCTCTTTGTTCAATCGTCGAGATATTCGATTTCGAAGGAGATTCATCCACGCATGGCGTGGATCTACCGTGGCTACCGGATTGGGTCCGGGGCAGATCCCTTACACTGGCTGCCTTCTCATCCCAGCCCGCCCGATGAACCTTCCCCTGCACTTCGGCCTGCTCGGCACCCTGGAAGCCGGCGCCATCGCCCTGCTGGTCGGCCTGCTGGTGTACTTCCTGTGGTCGCGGGTGTGCCGGCTGCTGCACTGGACGGTGGGCCATGCGATCGGCTGGTCCTGCGTCATCTCGGTGGTGGCCTCCGCCGGCATCGATGCGTGGAAGCTGTTCTACATGGGCATCGTGCGGCTGGAGTCGCCGCTGTACGCGCGCCTGTTCCTGGCCACCATCCACGATCCGAACGAACTCGGTAGTCGCGTGGTGCTGGAAATCGCTGGCGCGCTCGCCGGTGTTGCCCTGGGATGGGTGTTGTTCAGTTCGCGGTCATTGGAAAAAACCGTCGACTGACGCAGGTTTTTCGTTGCCTGCCGGTTAAATGCAACGGCGCTGAATGCGCATCTTATGAGCCACTCACTTCACCCTAACCACCGCGCTAAAGCATGCGTGGCGGCCAGTGGTTAATCGTGTGTGTGCATGCCGGTCGCGGGGCAAAATCGATTCAGAAATGCGGTGGCAGGGTAGGTGCCGTGCGGAAACAACACGCCGCGCAACACCACCCAATTGGTAGGAGACACCCCTGATGACTATTCGCAACCGCAAGCCCCTGATCGCGCTGATCGTCGCCGCCGGCAGCGTGCTGGCCATCCCGGCGATGGCCCAGTCGGCCAAGCAGCAGGCCGCGCATGCGCAGAACGAAGCGGCGCATGCCCAGCAGGCTGCGGCCCAGGCGGGCCAGGCCGCTGACCAGGCGACGGATGCGGCCGCGGCGGCATCGGCGCAGGCCAACGGCGGTGGCCAGACCTGGGCCAGCATCGATACCGATGGCAACGGCACCATCAGCAAGTCCGAGGCGCAGGTGAACGCGGGCCTGGCCCAGGTGTTTGACCAGGCCGATACCAACAAGGACGGCGAGCTGAGCGCCGACGAGTACAAGGCCTACGTGGCCGCCCAGCAGGCCGGCGCGGGTGCCGGCGCGGCGCAGGGCCGCTGATCCACGCCTGATTCGGGAAGACCGGTGCATGGGGACCCGGGCGGCTGCGGCCGCCCGGGTTTTTCTCGTCATCGCCACCCCTGTATCCTTGGCCGATGAACACCTCCACGCCTGCGCCGTCGCGCGCCATCGGCCTGGTCGGTTTTGACGGTGACGATACGCTGTGGAAGAGCGAGGACTACTACCGCAAGGCCGAGCAGGATTACCTTGACCTGCTGTCGCGCTACGTCGACGTGCATGACACCCAGACCGCGCGCCATCTGCTGGAAGTGCAGCAGCGCAACCTGGCCGTGTTCGGCTACGGCGTGAAGGGCATGGTCCTGTCGATGATCGAAGCGGCCATCGACATCACCGGCCAGCGCATCGACGCCAAGGACATCCAGCGCATGCTGGACATCGGCCACGACACCCTGCGCCACCCGGTCGATCTGATCGACGGCGTGCGCGAATCGGTGGCGGCCATCGCCGAGCACTACCCGGTGGTGCTGATCACCAAGGGCGACCTGTTCCATCAGGAAGCCAAGATCAACGTGGCCAACCTGCGCGAACTGTTCCCGCGCATCGAGATCGTCTCCGAGAAGGATCCGGAAACCTATGCCCGCGTGCTGGCCGAATTCGACCTGCCGATGGAGCGCTTCGTGATGGTCGGCAACTCGCTGCGTTCGGATATCGAGCCGGTGGTCACCCTCGGCGGCTGGGGCGTGCATACGCCATACGCAGTGACCTGGGCACACGAGACCCAGCACGGCGTGGCCGACGACGAACCGCGCATGGTCACTGCCGATACCGCCCACGATTGGCCGGCCGCTCTGGCCGCGATCGAGGCCAAGGCCGCTGCGGCGGCCTGACAGGGCCCGGCGGCTGCGGCAGAATCGGGGCATGAACGTCCGACTGCGCGCGCTGTTGTTGTCCCTGCTGCTGGTGCCGGCCACCGTGCTGGCCCAGCAGACCGCCGAGCGTTCGGCGGACTACACGGTGGAAACCGGTGACAGCTGGGTCGATGCCCAGCTGCAGGACATCAACCACTACGCCGAGCGCTACCCCGACGCCTTCCTCGACGAGGTGTCGCGCTACGCCGACGTACCACGCGGGTATGTCAGTGCGCTGTTCACCACCCATGGCTGGCAGGCCGGGGACATCTATTTCGCCTGCTTCTGGGCCAGGGCCAGCGGCCAGACCTGCCGCGACAGCGTGCGCGCCTTCAGCCAGAACCCGGAGGGCGGCTGGGAAGCGGTGGTGAAGCGCATGCCCGCCACGCCGGAAAACCTGCACTACCGGGCGGTGCGCCACGCCATCGTGGCCAGCTACCAGCACTGGGACCGGCCGATCACCCTGGATGCCACCCTGAAGCGCCAGCTCAACCGGTAGTGCCGGCCGCTGGCCGGCAACTGCACCCTTCCAGGCATCCGGAGGTTGCCGGCCAGCGGCCGGCACGACCGGTTTCTTTCATGTTGCTCTGCATATCGCCGCCGCCGCGCGCTCCGGCGACAATACGGGTTCGAGCTGTTCCCCGTTCCCGTAATCGAGTGACTGATGAGCGCCTCTTTCGTTTCGCCTGATGTGATCCGCCGCCTGTTCGCGCAGGCCATGTCCCGCATGTACCGCACCGAAGTGCCGCTGTACGGCACGCTGGTGGAACTGGTGGAGCGGATCAACGCGCAGGTGCTTGCCCAGGACCCGGCGCTGGCCGCGCAGCTGCAGCGCAACGACGAGCGTGCGCGCCTGGATGAAGAGCGCCACGGCGCGATTCGCGTCGGCACCGTGCAGGAGCTGGCCACGCTGCGCCGCCTGTTCGCGGTGATGGGCATGTACCCGGTCGGCTACTACGACCTGTCGGTGGCCGGCGTGCCGGTGCACTCCACCGCGTTCCGCCCGCTGACCGGCGCCGCGCTGGCGCAGAACCCGTTCCGCGTGTTCACCTCGCTGCTGCGCCTGGAGCTGATCGAAGACGAAACCCTGCGTGCCGAGTCGGCAAAGATCCTGGCACGTCGCCGCATCTTCACCGACGGCGCGCTGGCGCTGATCGACCAGGCCGAGCGTGACGGTGGCCTGTCGCAGGCCGATGCCGAGCGCTTCGTCGAGGAAGCACTGGAAACCTTCCGCTGGCACGGCGATGCCACGGTCGACCTGCCGACCTACCACGCCCTGCACAACGCGCACCGCCTGGTGGCCGACGTGGTCAGTTTCCGTGGCCCGCACATCAACCACCTGACGCCGCGCACGCTGGATATCGACGCTGCGCAGGCGGCAATGATCGAGCACGGCATGGCGGCCAAGGCGGTGATTGAAGGCCCGCCGCGCCGTGCCTGCCCGATCCTGCTGCGCCAGACCAGCTTCAAGGCACTGGAAGAAGCCGTGCAGTTCCCGGACAGCGAGGGGGGCGATGCCGGCACCCATACCGCGCGCTTCGGCGAGATCGAACAACGCGGGCTTGCGCTCACCCCGAAGGGCCGCGCGCTGTACGACCAGCTGCTGTCGCAGGCACGCGATGCCGGTGGCGAAGGCAGCACCGGCGGCGACTACGGCCAGCGCCTGCAGGCGGTGTTCGCCAGCTTCCCGGATGACCATGACACGCTGCGCCAGGAAGGCCTGGGCTATTACCGCTACCAGCTGACCGACGCCGGCCGCGCCGCACCGGAGCGCGTGGCCGATCTGCCGGCCGAAGTGCTGGTGGCCGCGGGCCTGGCCACGGCCGACCCGATCGTCTACGAGGATTTCCTGCCGGTCAGTGCGGCGGGCATCTTCCAGTCGAACCTGGGTGGCGAAGAGCAGCGTGCCTATGCCGCGCATGCCAACCGCGAGGCCTTCGAACAGGCCTTGGGCGCGGCGGTGAATGACGAGTTCGAGATCTACGAGCGGCTGCAGGCTGAGTCGCTGGCGGCGCTGCGTACCGCGTGAAGGTAGAGCCGGCCGCTGGCCGGCTGTTCTGGGGAGCCGGCCAGCGGCCGGCTCTACCAAGGTTCGCGGGCCTCAGCCCTTCATCGTGCCGGTATCCAGCCAGCGCTGGTGCCACGACAACGCTTCCGGCAGCAGGTGCGGGGTGTGCTTGCCGTAGCTTTCGCGGCTGGCACGGTCGAAATAGTCCTGCAGCTGCGGGCGGAAATCCGGATGCGCGCAGTTGTCGATCAGCACCTGTGCGCGCTTGCGCGGGGTCAGGCCACGCAGGTCGGCCAGGCCCTGTTCGGTGACGATCACCGACACGTCGTGCTCGGTGTGGTCGACATGGCTGGCCATCGGCACGATCGCCGAGATGCTGCCGTTCTTCGCGGTGGACGGGCTCAGGAACGCCGACAGGAAACCGTTGCGGGCAAAGTCACCGGAACCGCCGATGCCGTTCATGATCCGCGTGCCCATCACATGCGTCGAATTGACGTTGCCGTAGATGTCCACCTCGATCATGCCATTCATGCCGATGCAGCCGAGGCGGCGCACCAGTTCCGGATGGTTGGAGATTTCCTGCGTGCGCATGATGATGCGCTCGCGGTAGAAATCGATGTTCTCCTTGAACGTCTCGTTGGCCTGCGGGCTCAGCGCGAAGCCGGTGCACGAGGCGTAGCTCAGCACGCCGTCGCGCAGCAGGTCGAGCATGCCGTCCTGAATCACTTCGGTGAACGCGGCCAGGTCGCGGAAACCGCTCTTGGCCAGACCGGCCAGCACGGCGTTGGGGATGTTGCCCACGCCCGACTGCAGCGGAAGCAGGTTCGGCGGCAGGCGGCCCTTTTTCACCTCGTGCTTGAGGAATTCGATCAGGTGCGAGGCGATCTGTTCGCTGGTCGCATCGATCGGGCTGAACGGGCTGTTGCGGTCCGGGCCGTTGGTACGCACCACGGCCACGATCTTGTCCGGGTCGCAGCGCAGCGCGGTGTCGCCGATGCGATCGTTGGCGTTCACCAGTGGAATCGGCTTGCGGTGCGGCGGCAGCGCGGTGCCGTAGTAGATGTCATGCATGCCGTCGACGCCGGCCGGCTGCCACTCGTTGACCTCGACGATCACCTTCTTGGCCAGGTCCAGCCAGGTCTTGTTGTTGCCGACCGAGGTGGAAGGCACCAGCGAGCCATCTTCGCGGATGGCCGAGACCTCGATCACCGCGGTGTCGATCTCGCCATAGAAGCCGAACCACACGTGCTGGGCAACGTGGCTGAGGTGGATGTCGATGTAATCCAGCTTGCCCTCGTTGATGCGGTTGCGCGCATCCGGGTCGCTCTGGAACGGCATGCGCATGGCGATGCCATCGGCCTTGGCCAGCGCGCCATCGAGTTCCGGGGCAGTGGACGCGCCGGTCATCAGGCTGATCTGGAAGGGCTGGCCCTGGGCATGCACCGCTTCGATGCGGCGCGCCAGTTCCACGGGAACGGCCTTGGGATACCCGGAGCCGGTAAAGCCGCTCATGGCCACGGTTTCACCGGGCTGGATCAGCGCGGCTGCGGCCTCTGCGGAGACCACGCGGTCACGGAGACGCGCGTTGGCGATGCGATCAACAGACATGACGACACGTGTTGCTGGGGGAATCCCGATTATCGGCCATCCCCCGCCGTACGGGGGGTTCTACCTTCGTGGAATGGCTTTTCCCCCGAGGGGGCACCCATACCCGCCGGTTTTGTTTTGCAGTGCAGCGTGCAAAGTGCTTTCGCAGCCCGCACGATGGACCTGCATCCCGACGTGGGGGAGGGAGCAGAGCCCGCTGGCAGTTCGCTGCAAGCGGGCTTTTTTATTGCCTGTCGTCCAGTATGAATACGCGACATCCATTATCGGTAGTGCCGGCCGCTGGCCGGCAACCCCAGCAACCTTCGGCAGGATCATCGGATTTGCCGGCCAGCGGCCGGCACTGCCGGGTCGATACAATCCGTGCATGACCCTCGCCACCGCTGACCTGCCCGCCACCCTGCAGCCCCTTGTCGACCGCGCCCTGGTGCGTCTGGCCCAGGTCCTGCCCGAGCCCATCCCGGCCGAGCTGCTGCCGCTGTTGACCCGGCTGGCGGTGGCCAGCGACTTCGCGCTGGACACCCTGGTGCGGCAACCGGCGCTGCTGGCGCAGCTGGCCGCGCCCGGCTGCCCGCCGATCCCGGCGCCGGTGCTCGATCCGCTGCAGCCCAGCGACTGGCCGGCGCAGATCCGGCGCTGGCGTACCGCCATGTCGACGCGGCTGATCTGGCGCGATCTGGCCGGGCTGGACGATGTGGCGCAGACCCTGGCCGGCGCCACCACGCTGGCCGAGGATTGCCTGCGGTTGGCGCTGGACGCCCTGCAGCAGGAATTCGCACAGCGGCACGGCGTGGTCCGTGATGGCGAAGGCGTGCCCCAGCAGCTGGTGGTATTCGGCCTGGGCAAGCTCGGCGGTGGCGAGCTCAACTTCAGTTCCGATGTGGACCTGGTCTACGCCTATCCGCACGGCGGCGAATCCGACGGGCCGCGCCCGTTGGCGGCGGAAGAATATTTCGCCCGCCTCGGCCAGCGCCTGGCCAAGCTGCTGGACGAAACCACGGTCGATGGCTTCAGCCACCGCGTCGACCTGCGCCTGCGCCCGTTCGGCAGCGCCGGTCGCGTCGCGCTGTCGTTCGCGGCGATGGACCAGTACTTCCAGCGCGAAGGCCGCGACTGGGAACGCTACGCCTGGCTGAAGGCGCGCGCGGTCGCCGGCGATATCGAGGCCGGTGAAGCGTGGCTGCAGACGCTGCGCCCGTTCGTGTATCGCCGCTACCTGGATTTCACCGCGCTCGACGGCCTGCGCGAGATGAAGGCGGCGATCACCGCCGAAGTCGCGCGCCGCGAACTGCATGAGGACATCAAGCGCGGCGCCGGCGGCATCCGCGAGATCGAGTTCCTGTGCCAGGCGCTGCAGCTGATCCGCGGTGGCCGTGAGCCCGCGCTGCGCGAGCGCCGCCTGCTGGTGGCGCTGGAGGCACTGGTGGAGGCCGGGCAGATCGCGCCCGAGGATGGCCGCGCGCTGCGCGAGGCCTACCTGTTCCTGCGCCGGTTGGAGAACCGCCTGCAGATGCTGCGCGATGCACAGACCCACGTGCTGCCCGGCGACATGCTGGACCGCGAGCGCATCGCCGTCGGCCTCGGCTACCCGGACTGGGACGTGCTGCGCGCGGCACTGGCCGTGCAGCAGCAGCGGGTCAGTACGGAGTTCGCCGCACTGCTGGCGCCGCGCAAGGGCCAGGCCGCGCCCGATGCACTGGCCAACTATTGGCGCAGCCTGCCCGAAGGCAGCAATGCACCACTGCTGGCCGAAGCCGGTTTCCTCGATGCCAATGGCGCCGACCAGTCGCTGCGCGATTTCGCCCAGGGCACTGGCGTGAAGTCGTTGTCCGATGCCGCGCGTGCGCGGCTGGATCGCGTACTGCCCGCGTTGCTGCATGCGGCCACGCGCTCGCCACAGCCCGATGCCGCGCTCAAGCGCGTGCTTGGCCTGCTGCAGGCGGTGCTGCGCCGGACCAGTTATCTCGCGCTGCTGGACGAACAACCGAGTGCGTTGGCGCGACTGGTCGATGTGCTGGCGCGCAGCGCGCTGCTGGCCGAGCGCCTGGCCGCGTACCCGCTGCTGCTGGACGAACTGCTGGACGTGCGCGTGTCCGGGCCGATGCCCGATGCCGCCGGCATGCTGGCCGAGTGCCAGCAGGTGCTGGCGGTGGAAGATCCCGAATCCGCACTGCGCTGGCTCAATGAAACGCGACTGGCACTCAGCTTCCGCATGGCGATGGCCACGCTGGATGGCCGCCAGGGCGCGGTGGACAGCACGCGGCAACTGGCCGAGCTGGCGCAGGCGGTGGTGGTCACCGTGCTGGCGATGGCCGAGGCGGACATGCGCGCCGCGCACGGCGAGATCCCTGGCGGGCGCTTCGCGATCATCGGCTATGGCAGCCTCGGTGGGCTTGAACTGGGCTTCGGTTCCGACCTGGACCTGGTGTTCCTGCACGACAACCCGGCCGGCGTGGATGCCAGTGATGGCGCGCGTCCGCTGGAGCCGGGGCGCTGGTATGCGCGGCTGGCGCAGAAGGTGATGGCGCTGCTTGGTGCGGTCACCGCTGCCGGGCGCCTGTACGACATCGACGTGCGCCTGCGCCCGGATGGCGGCAAGGGTTCGCTGGTGTCTTCGCTGGCCAGTTACACCGAATACCAGCGCGAACGCGCGTGGACCTGGGAACACCAGGCGCTGGTGCGCGCGCGTGGCGTGGCCGGCGATGCCAGCCTGCTGGCCGACTTCGAGCAGGTGCGTGCGCAGACGCTGGGCCGCGAACGTGATGCCGGTGTGCTGTATGCCGATGTGCTGAAGATGCGCGGCCGCATGCGCACCGAACTGGATCGCAGCGATGCCGCGCGGCTGGACCTGAAGCAGGGTGCTGGCGGCGTGGTGGATCTGGAGTTCCTGCTGCAGACCGGCGTGCTCGCGCGCAGTGCGCAGCACGTGGCGTTGCTGCAGCCGCGCGATACGCCATCGTTGATCGATGCGTTGGCGGTTGCTGGTTTCCTGCCGGAAGACACCGCACAGGCGTTGCATGGAGCGCATGCCACGTTGCTGGAGGTGGGCCTGGCCTGCACGCTGGACCGGCGCCCGCGACTGGCCCCGACCACGCCCGCGATTGAAGAGGCATGTGCGGCGATTACGGCGGCGTGCAGAGCGGCAGCGTTGCCGTTTGCCTGAGTGGGTGCACCCACCAGAGCTATGGCCTGGCGGTGGCCTGCCGGATCAATGAGCTGGCCGTTGGCCTGCTGTTGGTAGGTGCCAACCTTGGTTGGCACAACCCATCAGCGTTCATGACCCCGACAACAGCGTGCCAACCAAGGTTGGCACCTACCAGGGCGATGGCGGTCAGCTGGCCGCGCGCAGCGGCGCCATCTTCCACAGCAGCGCGCGGAACGGGGCCAGCAGGCAGACGCCGATCGCCAGCTTCACCGCCAGGTCACCGGCCGCCCAGCTCACCCACGGCAGGGTGGAACCGGCAAACGCGATCGACCAGAAAATGGTGGTATCCACCGTCGCACTGCAGGTGGTGGCCACCATCGGTGCGCGCCACCAGTTGCCACGGCGCAGGCGGTCGAACACGGTGATGTCCAGCAGCTGGGCCACGATGAAGGCCGAACACGAGGCAATGGCGATGCGCGGCGTGGCCACCCAGATCGACAACAACACTGCCACCAGGAAACCGATCCACGCCACGCGGCGCGCCGGGCCCGGGCCGAAGCGGCGGTTGATCAGGTTGCTGACCAGGAACGCGACCGGATAGCTGAAGGCACCCCAGGTCAGCCAATCGTTGATCGGGTACTGCACCAGTACGTTGGACAGCAGCACCACCGCGCCCATCGCCAGCACCGCCAGCACCAGGGCGCGCGGGGTCAGCGGGGCAAATACAGGGGCAGGACGCACGGACATGGCGAGCCAGGGGGACAAAGGGGATCGCCCATTATCCGCCCGGCCCGCGGCAAAGCCAAAACCGGTCGTTCAGCTTTACAGCGCTTCGCTCATCACGTCGCCAGCGGCGTAGGCGGTCGGCACATAGGCCAGCGCCTGGCCCTGTGCGCTCTTCACGGTCCAGCCAGCACCGGCGTCCGTCGGGTCGAAGCGCACCTGCTGGCCAACCACGAAGCCAGCGATCGCGTCATCGCCTGCAGCCGCCGGCCATTGCAGCGTTGCGGTCTGGTCGGCCTTGCCGGGCACCTGCAGGTGCACCTGGCGATCACCGGCTGGCGTGGTGGCGACCTGCTTCACCTCCATCGGCGGCAGCGGAACCGCCGGCGTGCGTGCGGCAACCTTGCCGTTGCGTTCGCTGGCCTTGAACGGGGCCTTGGACAGTTCGGCCAATCCCATCGACGTGGCCAACGGAATCGACAGCACGATCAGCGACGTGACCAGCACGCTGGTCTGGCCGCTGTTCAACTGCGGCGCGGCGCCGGCATGGACGGTGGGCACCAGCAGCGCCGAGAGCAGCAGGGCAGAAGCGGGAACGCGCAGGCAACGGAACATAGAGACCTCCTGGTCAGGGTGGGGACGGCGGCTCAGCGCCGGTTATCGAAGATGTCGCGCGGGCCGGTGGCTTCGGGCAGGTATTCCAGTGGGCGGCCCTGGTTGTCCTTCAGCTGCCAGCCCTGGTCGGCGCCGGTCGGTTCAAAGTTCACGGTCTGGCCCACGGTGAACTGCACGGCGGGATCGCCGATGCCGCGCGGGTACTGCATCGATGCGGTGTTCTGCGGGTCATTGGCATCGCGCAGCAGCACCTCGCGGCGGCCATCGACGGTGGTGGCGATACCGCTCACCTCCATCTGCGGCAGCTTGATCTGCTGCGGTCGGGCCAGCGGCTGGCCCGCCTCGGCGGCATCCTGGGCTTCCTTCGCCGCCGCTGCGCGGGCCGAGGCCACCATCTGCGTGGACATCTCCAGGCTCGGCCCCTGAGGGCCCGGGTTATGGATGATCACGATGCGGCGTTCGGCGTGTGCGGCCGTCGACCAGGCCAGGCCGGCGACGATCACCATCGACATCAGGGAAACAGGCAGGGCGCGCATGTCGTTCTCCTTGCAGGATTCAGGGCGTGGCGGCAGTGGCACCGGCCACCGGCACATGGGGGATCACCAGTTCCTGCTGCAGTTGGCTGCGCTGGTGCAGGAAGTCGAATACCGATTCCACCGTCACCACCGAATAGTTGCCGGAGATGCGCTCGCCGGCCGGATGGTCGGTGGTGGTGGCGTTGGCCACGAACAGGCGCGCACCCACGCGCTTGCCGAGGCCGATATGCAGCACGCTGGGCTGGTACTTCTGCTGGCGCAGCCACTGCTGCGCCTGTTCGCGCTTGACGATGGCTGGCGCGCCTTCGGCCTGTGCCATCGCCGCGGCCAGCACTTCCAGCACCCACTGGTTGGAGTTCTGGTAGTCGGTGGCGAATGGGTAGGCGACCACGTTGTACTTGGTCTCGTGCAGCGCCTTGGGCTGGATCGACGGCGACACCAGCATCGCGCGCAGCGCCGCACGCAACGGTGCCGACGGCACACCGATGCGCAGGTCAGTATGGCCACCGCTCTCGCCGACGAAGTTGCCCAGGCCTTCGTGGTACAGCTGCGAGCTGTCGGTCTTGCAGCGGTTGAGCAGGTGCATCGCGCGCCAGCGGCCGTCGTCCTCGCGCAGCAGGAACGCCAAGTGGCTGTGGCGCAGGCCATAGCGGCTCAGGTCCTGGCCACCGCGCGCGGCCACCACCACGTCCACATCGGGCAGCGCGTCCAGGCGTTCGGCGGTGGTCCAGGCCACGTCCAGCATCGCCGCCTGCGACGCCACGCTCGGGTAGCGCTCGCGGCACTCGGTGCTGTTGGCCCATGCCGGTGCGATCGCCAGCAGGCTGGCGATCAGTAGCGCGGCGCGGGGCAGGCGGGAAAAACGATCCATGTCGATACCTTCAACGGCGGGCAGGCCCGCGCGCCGATCATACGCTGCTCAGCGCAGCGGGCGATCTACGCCCTTGCGCTGGAGTTCCTTGTCGCAGGCGTCGCTGATCGGCGCGATCGGCAGCGGCGGGCGCTCGCCCGTCTTCGGATCGCGCAGCGCCGGCTGATCGCGGTACGCATCCAGCTGCTGCTGGCATTGATAGGAGATCGGGTCCAGCTCGGTGGGCGCGGTGGAACACGCGGCGAGCAGGGCCAGGGGCAGCAGGAGCAGGGTACGCATGGGGGCGTTCGGTCCGATGGGGGAAGCTGGACTCTAACCCCGCAGCCGGATCGAAATGTTCAGAAAACGCTGGGCGGTCGGGACGTGCCGGCCAGCGGCCGGCACTACCGCAATGCCAGCCGCGCTTTCACTTCCGCCGCGATCCGCGCGGTTTCGCGCAGTGGCTCGATGCGGTCGTACTGCCAGTCCAGCCAGTGCGCCTGCAATCGCCCGCGCTCGCGCAACTGCTGCTGGAAGCGCGCCAACCGGCCCTGCGCGGTGTCGGCCAGCGCCACCATCACCGGCATGCGCGTGGCGCAGGCCTCAGAGAGCAGGTTCACCGAATCGGGCGAGACCACCACGCGGTTGGCCCAGCCGAGCAGGCCGCCATAGGGATTGGTGCCGTCGCCACCATCGCCCCAGATCACGTGCGGCAGGTCGGCGAATTTCGCGCGCAGGATCTCGGCCAAGGCCGGCGGCGTGCGTCGCGAGGTGGTCGCCAGCAGGCTGCCGCCTTCGCTGCGGATCTGGTCGGCCAGCGCCTGGAACACGCCGACCATCGCCGTCTCATCCCACGGCGCCAGCGGCGTCGGGCCGCCCACCAGCAACGCGGTGCGCGGACCGGGCAGGGTACTGAAGCCGGCGAACGCGGCGCGGCCCCAGGCCAGCCAGTCATCGTCCACCGGGTTGAGGCTGCCGAGCAGGGTCAGCACGTTGCTGCCGCGCAGGGCGTCATGTTCGGGCACCACCACCACATCCCAGTGACGCGCGCCGATGCGCGGGTCGAGGATCTGCACCACTTGGCTGCCACGTGCGCGCAGCACGCGCAGGGCGCCAGCGGCCTGTCGGCCACAACCGATCGCCAGCGCCGGGGCTTCGTTGGCCAGTGTCGCGAAAGCCTCGCCGTACCCGTTCACATCGCCGGGCAGGCGGCGCGGCGACAGCCAGCGCCAGGGCGCGCGGGGCTGCAGGACCAGCGGCTGATGGGTGCCCTGGCGCAGCGCCGAGGCCAGCGCGACCGCCTGGCGGACATTGCCCGCGCGGCCGTCGGTGACCGTCCAGGGCGCGCTCGATCGTTTCACCATTGGCATTAATTCGTTTCAGCCCTGCTGGGTGTTGCAACAGTCGCGACACTCTACACTGCGGCTCGTCGATTCGCCCCGCGCCGCCCGCGGGCACTGACTTCCTTTCGCCGCCCTGGAGATCCACCGATGTCCCACGCGCTCGACGCTGCTGCTCTCGATCAGCTGTTCCGTACTGCCCGTACCCAGAACGCCTTCCTCGACAAGCCGGTCCCGGCCAGCCTGCTGCAGGAACTGTACGACCTGGTGAAGTGGGGCCCGACCGCGGCCAACACCACGCCGGCCCGCTTCGTCTTCGTCACCTCGAAGGAAGCCAAGGACAAGCTGGCCCCGGCCCTGTCCGAAGGCAACCTGGCCAAGACCATGGCCGCCCCGGTCACCGCCATCATCGGCTTCGACCTGGACTTCCACGAAAAGCTGCCGTACCTGTTCCCGCACACCGATGCCAAGGCCTGGTTCGACGGCCCGCAGGAAGGCCGCCACGAAGCCGCCATCCGCAACGGCAGCCTGCAGGGTGCCTACCTGATCCTGGCCGCGCGCGCGCTGGGCCTGGATGCCGGCCCGATGTCCGGCTTCGATGCCGCCAAGGTGGATGAAGCCTTCTTCGCTGGCACCTCCATCAAGTCGAATTTCCTGGTCAACCTGGGTTACGGTGACCCGGCGGGCCTGTTCCCGCGTCTGCCGCGCCTGTCGTTCGACGAAGCGGCGCGCATCGCGTAAGTCGCTGTATCGATTCCGGGCCGCCCCCTTGGCGGTCCCTGCTGTACCCACCCTACGATCCGGAGAGTTCCTGAGATGAGCGCCACCCGTAAACTGCTGCTGCCGCTGGCCCTGACCCTGGCCATCGCCGCCTGCTCCAAGCCGGCCGACACCGCTGCCCCGGCTGCCGATGCCGCCGCCCCGGCCACCACCGAGCAGGCCGCCACCCCGGCTGCTGATGCCGCCGCTGCTGCGCCGGCTGCCGAAGCGATCAAGATCGCCTCGGGCACCTACAAGCTGGACCCGAGCCACACCGACGTGCTGGCGCAGTGGAGCCACTTCGGCTTCTCCAACCCGAGCGCGCACTTTGGCAACGTCGAAGGCACCCTGGTGTACAACGCCGAAGACGTGACCAAGTCCACCGTGGAAGTGAAGCTGCCGCTGAGCGGCCTGAACAGCTTCACCGCCAAGTTCGACGAGCACCTGAAGAGCGCCGACTTCTTCGACGCTGCCAAGTTCGCCGATGCCACCTTCAAGAGCACCAAGGTGGACGCCGCTGGCACCAACAAGCTGACCGTCACCGGTGACCTGACCATCAAGGGCATCACCAAGCCGGTCACCCTGGACGTCACCGTCAACGGCGGCGGCGAGCACCCGATGGCCAAGGTTCCGGCCGCTGGCTTCGATGCCACCACCACCCTGAAGCGCAGCGATTTCGGCGTCGGCGCCTACGCCCCGAACGTCAGCGATGAAGTGAAGATCCGCATCACCACCGAAGCCACCGGCGAAAAGCCGGCTGATTGATGCACCCCGCTCACTCGTCGTGAGAAGGCAGAAGGCCCGCTGAAAAGCGGGCCTTCTTTTTGGGTTCTGGGGAACACGCGTTGGTAGGTGCCAACCTTGGTTGGCGCACGAGCACTCCGCAGGCCAACCAAGGTTGGCCACTACCGGTTCGTGCAGGGCCGGAACGCTTTGGTAGGTGCCAACCTTGGTTGGCACACGGGCGCTCTGCGGGCCAACCAAGGTTGGCCACTACCGGTTCGTGCAGGGCCGGAGAGTTCTTTGGTAGGTGCCAACCTTGGTTGGCACACGGGCGCTCTGCGGGCCAACCAAGGTTGGCCGCTACCGGTTCGTGCAGGGCCGGAACGCGTTGGTAGATGCCAACCTTGGTTGGCGCACGAGCACTCTGCGGGCCAACCAAGGTTGGCCGCTACCGGTTTGTGCAGGGCCGGAGAGTTCTTTGGTAGGTGCCAACCTTGGTTGGCACACGGGCGCTCCGCAGGCCAACCAAGGTTGGCCACTACCGGTTCGCGCTCAGCGCAGCGCGCCCAGCCACGCCACGCACGCTTCGCTCGGGCTCTGCTTGGCCTTCACCGCCAGCCCGCTTACGCGCACGAAAGTCTGCGCGGCCTGTGCCACCACCTGGCGTGCGATCAGCGCCGCCTGCTTGGTCGCGGCCTGCTGCTTGCGCAGCTGCACGATGTTGATTGAAGGCCGGCCCACCGGCGCGTACTTCTGGTCGCGGCGCAGCACGTCGGCCACCTGCGCCACTTCGAATTCGGCCTGCAGGTAGCGGTGCTGTGCCTCCACCAGCTCACGCAGCGGTACGCGCAGGGCAGCGGTGTCGGCGAAGGCGGCCAATGCCACGTCGCAGGCGGCGTCATCGGCGAAGCGGGTACGCAGCGCGTCCACGCTGGCCAGGGTCAGTTTGGCCATGTGGGCCTCGTTGCTGCAGGAAAGGAGCGCGATTGTCGCATTGCTTGCCGGGTCGTGCCGGCCGCTGGCCGGCAATTGCATGGGAGTGTGCGGACCAACGGTCCGCACCCACCAGTCGATGGTGGTCCGCACCCACCGGAGGCGGAGAGCAGCCGAGCATGGGCTCGGCTCTACAATGGCCCGCTGTACCACCCACGGAAGGAAGATCCATGCAGGACGCGCAGTACTGGTTGAACGAATTCTGGACGGGCCTCAGCGTGCTCGATCTGCTGGGCGGCAGCCTGCTCGGTACGCTGCTTGGCCTGGTGCTGGGCATCCTCGGCTGGCGCTGGCTGCACCGCCGTGGTTGGTTGCAGCGGCGCAAGCGCTGGCATCACTGGCTGCTGGCCAGCTACGTGGTGCTGCTGCCACTGGCCACCGCCTTCTTCGGCCTGCAGCTGGGCTTTACTGCCGGTGCGCACCGCGCGCTGTTCAAGCAGCTCGATCATTTCCAGCCGCACCTGCAGACCCTGGTGGAAGGCTGGAGCGAAGGATTCACCGACTCGCTGGACGACCCGCGCATGCGCGAGGCATTGCGCAGCCAGGGCACGGTGGGTGATGTCGCCGACACCATTGCCTCGGCCTACCTCAGCGAACATCCGCTGCCCGGCCTGGATCGTCTTGGCGATGGCCCGCTGGCACGCGGCACCGGCTGGGTGATCGGCAAGGTGCGCGAAGGCCTGCTGCGCGGCATGGTGGAAGACACGCTGGTGGACAAGGCCGGCACGATTGGCCTGGAGCCCAAGGTGGTGCGCGAGGCGCTGACCATGCACGTCGATGAGCTGCTGCACACCCGTGGCGTGCTGCGGCTGGTGAAGGCGCAGATCAACGGCATGATGCCCGGCGTGTACTTCGGGCTGCTGCTGCCGCTGCTGGTCATCGCGCTGCTGGTCGCGCTGGAGATCTGGGCCGCGCAGCGGTTCGGGTGGACGCGGCAGGTGGCATCCAACGCGGTAGTGCCGGCCGCTGGCCGGCAGCTGCAGGTTCCTGCCGAGGGTTCATGAGGTTGCCGGCCAGCGGCCGGCACTTCCCATTGGAGGGCGTGCGGACCAACGGTCCGCACCTACCGTCTTTTGCTCAATCGCCGTCGGTTTCGTCCGGGTGGGCCTTCCAGTAGCCGGTCGAGCGGATCCAGTCGCGCGGCACGCCCAGGTGGCCTTCGATGAACTTGCGCATCATCCGCGCGCGGCGCGATTCGGTGGCAATCCAGTAGAAGACATCGCCGTCCGGCGCTTCGAAGTCGGTCAGCATGTCTTCCAGCAGCGTGCTGCTGGCCGCCGGGAAGCCGTTGCGCTCCAGCCAGTGGATGCGCACGTTCTCGTACTGCGGCAGGTCCTGGCGCTCGGCCTCATCGCTCACTTCGATGAAGGCCTGCACCTCGGCACCGTCCGGCAGCACGTCCAGCCAGCGGGCGATGGCTGGCAGCGCGGTTTCATCGCCGATCAGCACATAGGCATCAAAGCTGTCGGCCACCACGAACGAGCCGCGCGGGCCGCCGATCACCAGCACGTCGCCCGGCTGGGCCTGCTCGGCCCACGGCCCGGCAATACCCTGGTCGTGCAGCACGAAGTCGATGGCCACCTCGCCGGTTTCATGGTCCCACCAGCGCGGGGTGTAGTCGCGGGCCGGCGAGGGCTCCTTGCCGGCCGGATAGCTGCGGCCTTCGGCGGTCAGCACCGGCAGCACCATCTCGCCGCTGGCGTTGGGGAAGAACAGCTTGATGTGGTCGTCGGCGCCGGGCGAATCGAAACCGGCCAGATCGTCGCCGCCCAGCACCACGCGGCGCATGTGCGGGGTGACGTCTTCGGTGCGCAGCACGGTCAGTTCACGGAAGCGCACATCCAGGCGCAGGCGCGTGTTGTTGTGTTCGGTCATGGGGATACCTGCAAAGGTGTCGCGCGGGGGCGCGCGGCATGGGGGAGGACCTGGCTGGATTCAGTCTGGCTGGGTCGTTGAAAACGGTGGGCTCTCGCTACCGGCGGTACCGTTGAGCAGGGCCGAGGCCCGCGTCAGCAGCGCCGCCACTTCTTCCGCCTCGCCCTCGGCCCAGCGGCCGTGGTGATGCACCAGCGCCCGCTTGAACTCGCGCAGGGCCGTGGCCAGCGGCGGCGGCAGCGAGGCCTTGGTGATCTCGCGGGCACGATCAAAGGCACGCCGCTGCGCCAGGCGCACCTGGGTGCGCTGCACCTTCAGCTCGAACTCGCCGGCGGCAGTGATGCGGAAGATCCGCTTGCCGTCCACTTCCTCGGCCTCGATCCAGCCGGCCTGCTCGAAGCTGGCCAGCAGCGGGTACATGGTGCCGGCGCTGGGCGTGTAGGCCTGCATGAACTGGTTGCTGATCAGCTGCATCAGCTCGTAGCCATGGCGCGGCTGCTCGCCGATCAGGGCCAGCACCAGCAGGCGCAGGTCGCCGCGGCTGAGTACGCGCGGCTGGCCGTTGCGGCGGGGCACCGCCGGATCGGTGGAACGAGCTCTGGGAGAAGCGGTACGGCTCATTTCGATATATCGGTAAACGAGTGTGCAAACGATATATCGATATATCGAAGCCGGCAATCATCGATCCGGCCACAAGCAGGTGCGTTTTGGGCCACGGCCGGCCGCGTGCACAGCAAAAGGGGCGCCCCTTGCAGGGCGCCCCGGCGATGCTGTGGAAGGGAGCAGGGCCGCCAAGCCCCTCACTCGCGGCCCACGCTGGACCCGCTGCCGGCACCAATCCAGAGGCAGATGCGACATGTTGTCGCCGGTTCAGTACACCCGCCCGGGGCGCACCTACGGCGGTGCCGGAGTTGCCCTACAACCGTCATCGGCAGCGGTAACACTGCGTCCTGCACATGGGCGCAGCGGCCCGCAAACGACAGCCCGCGCAGCCGCCAAGGCCCGCCGCAGGGCCCTCAGCGGGCCCGGCAAGCCCCTTGCGGACACTGGCCGGTTGCATCCATACGCCTGCGTAGCCAAGTGACGAAAGCCCTTGGTGCGCTACACTTTGCGGTCTAGAAATCTATACAACAGTCGCGCGCGTGCGTGCGGTTATGGGAGCGCTAATGAACTGGTTGAACGAGGTGCTGAACAACGACCCGAATCCTGTGGAAACCCAGGAGTGGATCGAGTCGTTGAAGGCCGTTATTGATGTCGAGGGCTCCGAGCGCGCGCATCAGCTGCTGGAAGGCATGGTGGAACTGACCCGTCGTTCGGGCGCCTACCTGCCGTTCTCTCCCACCACCGAGTACGTCAATACCATCGAGCCGCAGCTCGAGGCCAAGAGCCCGGGCAATGCCGAGCTGGAATGGCGCATCCGTTCGATCATCCGCTGGAATGCGATGGCCACCGTGGTGCGCGCCAACCGCAAGCCGGGTGACCTAGGCGGCCACATCGCCTCGTTCGCCTCCGGCGCCACCCTGTACGACGTGGGCTTCAACCACTTCTGGCGCGCCCCGAGCGAAAACCACCCGGGCGACCTGCTGTTCATCCAGGGCCACAGCGCCCCGGGCATCTACGCGCGTTCCTTCCTGGAAGGCCGCATCAGCGAAGAGCAGCTGGACAAGTTCCGCATGGAAGTGGACGGCGGTGGCCTGTCCTCGTACCCGCACCCGTGGCTGATGCCGGAATACTGGCAGACCCCGACCGTGTCGATGGGCCTGGGCCCGCTGGCCGCCATCTACCAGGCGCAGTTCATGCGCTACCTGGAAAATCGTGGCCTGATCGAGAAGTCCGACCGCAAGGTGTGGTGCTTCATCGGCGACGGCGAGAGCGACGAGCCGGAAACCCTGGGTGCCATCGCCCTGGCCGGCCGTGAAGGCCTGGACAACCTGATCTTCGTGGTGAACTGCAACCTGCAGCGCCTGGACGGCCCGGTGCGCGGCAACGGCAAGATCATCCAGGAACTGGAAGGCGTGTTCCGTGGCGGCGGCTGGAACGTGATCAAGCTGCTGTGGGGCGGTTACTGGGATGCCCTGCTGGCCAAGGACAGCGACGGCGTCCTGAAGAAGCTGATGATGGAAACCGTCGACGGCGAATACCAGAACTGCAAGGCCTTCGGCGGCGCGTATACCCGCGAGCATTTCTTCGGCAAGTACCCGGAAACCGCTGCGATGGTCGCCGGCCTCAGCGACGACGACATCTGGCGCCTGAACCGTGGTGGCCACGACCCGCACAAGGTGTACGCCGCCTACCACCAGGCCGTGAACACCAAGGGCATGCCGACCGTCATCCTGGCCAAGACCGTGAAGGGTTACGGCATGGGCAGCGCCGGTGAGGCACTGAACCCGACCCACCAGACCAAGAAGCTGGACGACGAAGCGGTGCGCCACTTCCGCGACCGCTTCAACATTCCGGTGACCGACGCGCAGCTGGCCGACGGCCAGGTGCCGTTCTACCACCCGGGCCCGGATTCGCCGGAAGTGCAGTACCTGCAGGAACGCCGTGCCGCGCTGGGCGGTTACCTGCCGCAGCGCCGCCGCAAGGCCGACAAGACCTTCGTGGCGCCGAAGCTGGAAGCCTACGACCGCCTGCTGAAGAGCAGCGGCGAGCGCAGCTACTCCACCACCATGGCGTTCGTGCAGAGCCTGAACATCACCCTGCGTGACAAGGAGCTGGGCCCGCACATCGTGCCGATCGTGGCCGACGAAGCCCGTACCTTCGGTATGGAAGGCCTGTTCCGCCAGATCGGCATCTACGCGCCGTTCGGCCAGAAGTACAAGCCGGTCGATGCCGACCAGCTGATGTTCTACCGCGAAGACCAAAGCGGCCAGGTGCTGCAGCAGGGCATCAGCGAGCCGGGCGCGATCAGCTCGTGGATGGCCGCCGGTACCAGCTACTCGGTCAGCAACGTGCCGATGCTGCCGTTCTACATCTACTACTCGATGTTCGGCTTCCAGCGCGTGGGCGACATCGCCTGGCAGGCCGCCGACATGCGTACCCGCGGCTTCCTGCTGGGTGGCACCGCCGGCCGCACCACGCTGAACGGTGAAGGCCTGCAGCACGAAGATGGCTTCAGCCATCTGGTGGCCGGTGGCATCCCGAACGTGCGCAGCTACGACCCGACCTTCGGCTTCGAAGTGACCGTGGTGCTGCAGCATGGCACCAAGCGCATGATGGAAGACCAGGTGGACGAGTATTACTACGTCACCCTGATGAACGAGAACTACACCCACCCGGAAATGCCGGAAGGCGCGGCCGAAGGCATCGTCAAGGGCATGTACCTGCTGACCGACGCCGGCAAGCCGAAGAAGGGCGAGCTGCGCGTGCAGCTGCTGGGCTCGGGCACCATCCTGCGCGAAGCCATTGCCGCCGCCGAGCTGCTGGACAAGGACTTCGGCGTGACCGCCGACATCTGGAGCTGCCCGAGCTTCAACGAACTGCGTCGCGATGGTTTCGACGTGGAACGTGCCAACCGCCTGCATCCGGAAGGTGAGCAGCGCAAGGCCTACGTGACCGAGCTGCTGGAAGGCCGCCAGGGCCCGGCGATTGCCGCCACCGACTATGTGCGTGCGTATGCGGATCAGATCCGTGCGTTCGTGCCGATGTCGTACACGGTGCTGGGTACGGATGGTTTCGGCCGTTCGGATACGCGTGCGAACCTGCGTCGGTTCTTCGAGGTTGACCGGTACTACATCGCGCATGCCGCGATTGCGGCGCTGGCGAAGGAAGGGAAGATGACCGCGAAGGATGTGGCCCGGGCGATCAAGCAGTACAAGATTGATCCGGAGAAGGCTAATCCTGTTGGGGTTTGATGTAAGCCTTTGATTTATATTGCTTTATTGTGGTAATGGGAGCGCGCTCGCGCCACCTCATGGTGGCTCGAGCGACGTTCTTTCACTCGATTTTATCAATGAAGTTGCCTACACTCGCCACATAGGGGCAGCAGGAAGGATGCAATGAAGACTCAGATCTTCGAATGCCATCGACATAAGGACATGATTTCCGCTAACGGAGATTTCCAACAGCTGGAGTTGGATTTCGAGGCCGCTACACGCGTTAGCGCAAAAATTCTGTGCTTTTCAGAACATAGAGCACGGGTTCACGCATTGAGTGAAGGTGATGATGCGTCCCGCCGTTTGCTCGAATTTGCCGCGACCCTCCCTGACTGGTAAATGACTGCGGTAGACTCCCTAGACAAACAGGGGGTAAGGATGAACGCCGCGATCGCACCTGTGGGCAAGAATGCCCCAGCAGCCAGTAATGCGCTCTCTAAAGATGCGAGCGATGAGATTCGCTCCAGGCATTCCAAAGAACTAATAATCGGGCTGAGCGGCCCGGTTGGCTGTGGTCTAGAGCACGTAAAGCGCGTGCTAAGGCAGCAACTTGAACTGCATGGATATGATGTGGTTGACATAAAAGTGTCGGCCCAATTCGCGGAACTGGCGAGAAGATTTGGTTTGCCGGAGCCGCCTAGTTCATTTGCGAATGAGTACGAACGAATCAGTGCTTTCCAGGACTTAGGGAATTCGCTGAGGAGTCGCGTTGGTGGAGACTTGGCTGCGCAGCTTGCAGTAAGCATGATTGCCCAGGATCGAACGGCTAAGAATCCTGGAATGCCTGTTCAGGATATCAAACCGGGCAGAGTTGCCTACATAATCGATCAACTAAAGAATCCTAGTGAAGCGATACTGCTTCGGGAAATTTACGGAAATATCTTCTATCTAATTGGCATCCTAACCGGATATGAAAAGAGGAAGTCTTATCTATCCGCTTTGATGGGAGGTGCTAATGCCGAACAGCTCATTGAACGGGATAGGGCTGAATCTGGAAGTTCTGGTCAGCAATTGGAAAAGACACTTAAACTTGCTGACTATTTTGTCAGAAATGATAGTGACAATACTCCAGAGCTCGAGGCGCCAATACGTCGATTTGTTAAGCTTCTGCATGGAGCGCCAGGTATAACTCCAACACTTCTTGAGCGAGGAATGCACTCTGCATACAGTGCATCGCTTCGCTCTGCCTGTTTGTCGAGACAGGTTGGTGCAGCAATCCTGGATTCGGATGGAATTCTAATCTCAACCGGTTGCAACGACGTTCCGAAGGCCGGCGGTGGGCTTTACGACGAAAGCGGAAATGATCAGCGTTGCGTGTTTCGAGAGGGTGGAATTTGCTTTAATGATAAGCACAAGGATCGCCTCAGAGATGAGATTGAACAACTTCTGATTAATCGTGGTGTTGCGAAAAGTCAGGCAAGTTTGCTGGCGCGCGAGATTCGATCGGGAACGCGGCTTAAGGATCTTATTGAGTTCTCACGCGCGGTCCATGCTGAGATGGACGCGATAATTTCGGCTGCAAGAAGAGGGGGTAGCGCTATTCAAGGGTGCCTGCTTTTCACAACGACCTACCCTTGCCACAATTGTGCCCGTCATATCGTCGCGGCGGGTATTAGCGCTGTGTACTTTATTGAGCCCTACGGAAAAAGTCTCGCCAGTGAACTGCATGATGACGCGATCAGTCACGCACCTTCCTCGTCTGCAGCCTCAGCGACTGGGAAAGTCGCCTTCCTGCATTTTGAAGGAGTCGCTCCTGCACGATTCTCGAGTCTTTTCTTTTCTTTGGACTCGAGGAAGGATTCAGCTGGAAAGGCCAGGTTTGTTCGTGAAGAGCAATCTGAAAAGAGAGCGCCTGAACTTCTTGATAATTACAGGGAGCTTGAAGCGAAAATTAATGAAAGGCTCAAGAAGAAGGTTGATGAAGCGGAGAGCGCTTTCATTCCTGATGGTGTTGCCTAATGAAGGGGTCATTTATGTACGACAGTAGGGCAGTCGCCAATACGGTCCTGGAGTGCGCAGAAAATCGTGGATTAAAGATAACTAATTTATCGCTACAGAAGATCATGTACTTCTGCCACGGATGGCATATGGTAGTTTTTGGGTCGCCATTGATAAGGCAGGAATTTGAAGCGTGGCAATACGGACCAGTGCTTCAAAATCTATATAGGGAATTCAAAGGATTTGAGCGAAAGGCGATTGATGGCAGGTGTACTCAAATTGACCTTGAGACTGGTGCCAGAAAAGTTGTAGAGCCTGTGCAGAAATTGGAAGTCTATAATCTCATTGACTCCTGCGTTTGTTTCTATGGGGCGCTGAGGCCTGGGACGCTAGTTGAAATGAGCCATGATCCGGCAGGTCCCTGGCATGATTCTTGGAATTACGAGGGTGAAGTTAATCCGGGGATGCGAATGCCTAACGAAAGAATTCATGAGTACTTCATGCAGGTGACTCGGCCATTTTAGAGGGATATTCCATGTCGAAAATGAAGGCTCCTAAAGTACCGTCACTGCAGCATCTTGCCCGCACTTGGGATCCTGATCCCGAGAAAGTTAGAAGTACACTGGTGGCATTGGCTAAAAATAGCCCGACTTTTAGCTATCAATTGATGTATGAGTTAGTTCAGGACCTGGTTCATGCCAAAATTCCATATGAGCAAATTGAATTCGCAATAAGGTCTCGCGTAGGGCGGGAGAGTGTCAGAAATAACTTTTTAGAAATTCTTCCGCTGGTTCGTGAAGGTATGGAAGGAATTCGTCCGTCATTCGTCCACAGGGTCGTACCTCGGCACTATCCTCTCGGGCGAGGCCTATATGTCCCGTTCTCTCCGCCATTCGTCTACGGTGCGAGTGGCGCTCTTCATATGCCCTGGTTTAGTTTTTGGCGAAGCAATCCCCTTTCGGGTGTCAGGCTCAGCCTATTTGCGACAATCATCGATGAAATTGTCGAGCAAGATCCAGATCTCGAGTGTGCAGAGGTAACGATTCTTGACTTTAGTGCATCAGGCGCCGCGTCCCCGCGCGAACTTAAGAAAATTAAGCTGAAAGAAATTGAGCGTGTTGATCGAGATAATTTGGTCGAGATGCTCAGAGTTTACGTATCTGGTTATGAGGCGGCGTGCCGTGATTTGGAGGCGAATGATTTTTCGTCGCTGGAGACTGAGTCGGAGAATGATGCGCAGTTCTTGTTGTTCGATTAGGACTGAGATCAAGAATCGCGTTTATTTTCTATGGGGTATTCGTAAGTGCATCTTCTGAATACAGTGTCTCGATGAAACTCAAGATACTCTAGCTGTCGTTGTGAAAAGGGGCCGCAATTGCGACCTTGCGTAATATCAAGCCTGAGAGAATTCTGGACGTTCAAAGGAAAGTCCGGGGCGACGATCAGGTTTGCTTCTTTCGAGAAGCTAATCCAACCCCCATCAAAAAGTAGGTCCGCGTGCGGAGCGAGAAGTAAACCGTTCTCGCCATCAACGCGCTCGCTATGAGTGCTATCTGCCCATGGCTTGATGTGGCTCGCGCGCAAGAATCTCAGGTCCTCAATGCCAGTCAGGCGGCAACCTTTCTCAACGCCAATCAGGCGCTCGCGGAATAGACGTTGCTTCGTCCTAACTGCGGTTTCACGAATTGTGCTGGTCGAGTCAATGCTCTCGAGCGCAGTATTGATCTCAGCCTCATCCTTTTCACCTGCCATGAGGCCCAGTGAGGCTTCCAGTGATCTCAAGCGGAACACGATCGCAGATCTAGGCTGCCCTTCTCGATCTGGTGTGTCAGGTTGAACGTAGGAGGACTGGCACATGAACCTACCAAGGTATCGGTAGGGCCGCCCCTTGCCCATCATCTGAAACACTACGAGCGTCTTGCCATCTTTGACGTGCTCGCCGATCGCTCGGTTGCCCGCCACATACTTCATGTCTCCGACTTGACCCTCGCCGAAGTAATGAAAGACCTCGTCGTCGTCCCAAAAGTCATGGTAGCCGTGAGACACGCCGGCCTCGCCAGTGAATGCGATGACTAGCGGATGCTCCTTGGGTGTCGAAATGCCGCCTTGCTGTTGCCCGCCAAATACACCGTGGATCTGCTTTTGACGGTTGTAGAGCGCGCCAACCTCGAATGGGAGTTCCATCCTAGATCCCTGTCCCAGAAGCTAAGTGCCCAGGATTCTAGCCAGAACCAGGTTCCTTGTGTCATTGGTTGACGCGTTTGGCTTCGTCGACAGGGTGAAGATAGGGGGCTATTGGGACGCAGACCAAGGGCAGCTGTTCTCAGGTGCGCTCAGGTTCCTCCTGCGTCTCTCTGGTGAGCCCCATCCATCTTTCCAGCGCTGTAGCTTCATTGCATCGCTTGCGACCGTAGACATAGTGACCATCAGAAGACTCGGCCCAGAGTTGTCCGAGAACAGAACGGCATCGCCGCGTACGCTGATATCAAAGAAGCGTCTACTGGAATCATGCGTTTCGATGGTGACGCCTTGGCAAGCCAACGCTTCGGCAAAGTTCTCGGCGTCGGCCTGAAACAGGGCAAACTCCGAGTCGGTAAGTCTTGGGTAGTTCTCAAGACTCATTGCGGTGGCCGGCGCGTACGTCCCTACAATGATCAATCCCGATAGCGCTGCCGTCGTCAGGGCAAGCAAAGTTCGGCTCGGCATAGTGAGGCCAGTGTTGGAGGCTAAAGGCTCAGACAGCGGCGAATGCTTCGGACCGTGCATACGATCCATGCATTGCATTCGATGTGGGCAGCAAGGCGCGCTCTACTCCCGAACCTGCAGCCGCTCAATAGCCTGCGCAGTCAACGCCACACAAGCCATCTTCAACCCTTCCATAACCCGATCCCCCAGGTACTCCTCGGGCGCGCCGTTCTGCCGAGTCCGCTCCGCAGCCAGCATCAACTCCGCCACCACACGTAGCCCCGCCAGCGCGCAATCCGCATCCGCCAGCTGAAGGCACCGCCCAGGCAGTTGATGCCGCTCCGGCCAAGGCTGGCCATCCGCAGCCGCACCAGATCCGATACGGCGCAGCGTGGCGACGAAGGCGTTGGGATCGACGGAAGGTTCGCGCTCGGCTTCGGCGTTGTCCGGATCGTACTGCGCGTGCAGGGAACGGAAGTCCGATGTGTTCATGGCAATGCTCCGTACAGGACAGATAGCAACGCCACCGATAAAGGCGGCGGACGGTGCGTGGTTCGAAAGCCGGACAGTAACCAAGCCGGTGGGTCCGAAGACCCCCACGCACCGCCCGCCATGGAACGCGAACGGATTGCCAGCCGGCGCCACGCAAGGTGACGCCGGCTGACAAGCGCAAAACACAAGGCTACTGAACGGGCTTTCGAACCCCGCGCCACTCTTTTCCGGTGGCACGCCAAGAGATACCCGTGCAGCAACCAAATGCCAAGAAACCACAGGACTGATGATTGCCAGCCCTGACGCTTTCGGCATTGTCGCACACGGTGTTAAGCCGGCAAGCGATTGCGCCGCAACGTTCTTGAAGGGCTTGGCGCTATTGGCCCCAAGCGCAGGAGCACCCGCAGCCAGGGCCATGGCCTAGGGCCAATAGCGACAAATTGGACCAGCGGTTCAGCCGAGCGGCGCCTCGGCCGTGGGCACGAAGGTCAGACGGACCCGCACCCGCGCATGCAGCGCGACGCCCTCAACCACGACCGGATCAAAACGCCATTGGTCCACTGCGGTAATGGCAGCACGATCAAGCTCCCGCAGTCCGCTGGACCGCGCCACCATCACGTTGGAAACGTGGCCCAGCTCATCCAGTTGAGCAATCAACAGCACCGTCATGGGAGCCTGCAGGAAGGTATCGGGCGGCGTGGCGACGGCCGTTGAATACACAAGGGCAGGTGCCTGCCGCAGCTTGAAGGTAGGGTTGTCACCGCGCTCTACGAACACTTCGGTGGAAACCTGCGGGTCTGCCGGCATGGCCATGGCAGGTGTAGCGCCCAACAGCATCAGAGCAAGGTTCAGTGCCAGGGCGGTGTTTAAACGGGGCATACGTGGTTTCCATTCCGGTGCACTATCAGCATAGCGGCCATCCCCTGGCATCGCTTGCCTTGAATGCCGGCGCGCTGGACTGCTGCGCGGATTACTCAGGTACGCCCGGCCGTGGCCACAGCGCATCGTCACGCTGCAGGTCGTAGTCGCTGCCGAACGCCAGCGCCGCCTCGCGTGGCGGCAGGTCTGCATAGCAGCCCAGCAGGTACTCATCCATGCTGGCATCGCGATGGTCGATGGCGAACAGGTGGAGAAGCTCCTTGTCGAAGGCTTCCAGCCATGCAGGGTCGATCTTGGTCATGGTCATCCTCCCGAAGCAGGTGAGGATGACCTGGGGAGGTCTCAGGGACTGCGATCTCTGGCCCCGAGAGAGGCCGCCTCAATCTGGACAGTCAGCCCATGCGCATGGCGTGGCTCTGCTGCTCCTGAGTACGTGCATCCAGCGCCTGCTGCTCATTCTGGCGGGTGAGCTCGCGCTGATCGCCAACCACAGCCAGTTGCTGCAGCGACTCAGCCACCGGCGTTTGTGCAGCCACGGCAGTGGGCATGCCTGCACGCAGGTGGGCGGGATCAGATAGGTCGCCTTGTACAACAAAGATGGTGTGACCCGCCGGCTGACTGGCCGTGGCGTTGCTCAGCACCACATGGTCCACCTGTTCCAGACCCTGCTCGCGTGCCTTCACTGTCAGGCTGGCGGCGAGGTTCTCACTGGTCGCGTCGAAGGGGCGGCCGTGCTTCTCGTCCAGTGCAGCGACGCCCTGGCGAATCTGCTGATGGAGCGCGTAGTCCGGGCTGCCTGGCTCTATCGCCGCGATTCGGCGGCCTTCCGTAAAGAGAGGCTCGGGTTCCTGCGTAGACACCACGCGCGGACTCTTGGCGATCTCTCTGTAGGGATCTTCAGGATGAAACTGCTTCGCCTTGGCCTCGCGTTCCAGGCGAACTTCGCGAGTCTCGTTCAACGCGGAAATCTCGGCGGGATCGGTCTCCTTGGTTGTTCTGTCGAGTGGGGGAACGCCCACCGTGCGATTCCAGCTGCCGTCCTTCGGGTCGTAGCTGTGATAGTCGAACTTGGTGCCAATCACGTTCGGATCGACGGCGTCGCGCTGCAGGAGTGCCGCACCCTCGAACTTGCTCAGCTCAACGAAGTAGAAATGCCCGGCAGGCTGCGGCATATCCAGGTGCACGCTGACCGCCGTCTTGCCGGCACGGAATGCGCCTGCAGCGCTGTTGTCCAGCATGTTCTGCCAGACTTTCTCGGCTGCCTGCTCGCCGCGTTTATGCTCCGTAGACACCAGCAGCAAGCGCGGCGTCCAGCAGTTCACATTGAGGTCGTTCTTTTCGAACGAAACATCGTGGGATTTGAGCGTGCTCGTGTAGGGCAGGTTGAGTGCCAGATCGGGCCTGCCGGCCTCCACCCAGCTTCTGCGTTCCGCCAGGTCATTCCTGATCAGATCCTGGCCGAAGGTTTCTTGCCTGCGCTCGGTGAACGCTACGTTCTTCTCGTTGCCGAACAGCGTGGCCTGTTGCTCGGCAACGGCGGTTGCAAAGCTGTTGGCCACCCGGCCGGGGAGGCTGTCGTTGCGCACAACACCCAACGCCAGCAGTCCGTAGCCATCATTGTCGGGAAGCTGCGCGAGATAGTTCCAATACAGCTCGCGATTTCCCTCCTTCGCGTAGGAGGACAGGACACGAATGTCCTTATCGGTAAGTCCGCTCATGGTTCATCCTTGAGATGCGGTTTACGGCTGAACGCGATATCGGCTCAGAAGTTCACGCACGCTGGTTTCCAAGCGCTGCCAGTCGCTCAGCATGACGCGTGCATAGTTCATCTCGATGGCGATGCTGTCGCCCACGTCCACGATGGAATGGCGGCACATTGCGATCTGGCCTTCGCCGGCGCGTTCAAGTGTCTTGCCCTGAATCGTGAGCCCGTCAGGAATGCGGTCTGCCGGGTCGCAGCTGATGAAGGTTGCAAGTTGGCCATCCGTGGTGCGCGCGACATACCAGTCTGGTTCCATCGCCGGGTTGTGCACGTAAGGCCTGCCCAGCGCAGCCTCCGAATCCTTCGCATAGGCTGCCATCAACGATGGGTCGATCGCATACGGCGTCAGACCCCAGCGTTCGGGTTGTGCAACGCGCAGCGCAAGGTTCTCTACCGGGTCCCTTCGCTCCAGTGATCCAGGCGCGCTGGTGGCCTCACTGCTGGACCGACGTGCCAGATAGTTCTGGATGGGAACGCGATCGATGTATCTAAGCTCGACCAGCACCTGCCGTCGGCTGTCCTGCGTGCTGCGCACCGGGCGATTTCCCGGAGGCGCTGCATCGAAATCAGGCCAGAACACGGTGAGCATGACGCCCCCATCGGCCAGGGGGCCCGTCTGGTTGTAGTAAAGGTTGGCCGGGAATATGAAGCGGTGCGGGCCAAGCCGAGCTTCCACCGGCTGCGTCGTGTAGGTCTGTCCGCCCACCGTACGTGGGCTGGTTGCGCTTTCGGACATGGGGGTTCCGTTCGGGTCCTTTTCCGTGGATGGGGCCTTCGCGCAGGCGGTGGTGCTCAGCACGGCCACCAGGGTGAAGGAGGCAAGCCGGCAAGCCGGTGCTCTGCTCATGGGCGATTCCCTTGCATGATCGAAACGACTATAGAACGGTGGAATGGCGAGCTCCAGTCGGTGCCGGGGCCTCGCTCACGAGTAGGGGCCATTACTGCACGCTGGCTCACATATTCAGCAAGCCGCGATCGGCCTCCTCTATTCCTCCACCTGCCTCCCATCCCACCTATGCCATCATCCGCCCAGGACCGCAGCACCCATCAAGGCTGAACAGGCATGGAGCAGGCAACACGCTACACAGCAACGCTTTATCTAGCCGCCCCCGGCACCCCGCTGAAAAGTGGGGGCATCTCGCCGCGCGGCCATATGTACCTGCAGGTGGCGGCGGGCGACGAGGCCCGCAGCTACGGCTTCGCACCACCGCGCCAGGCGCCGGGCGAGACCCGCACCGGCGTGCAGTACGCGCAGGTGCGCCACGACGATGCCGACGAGCATCTGCAGCCGTACTACAGCCGCACCCTGGAAATCACCGAGGAGCACTACGGCTGCCTGCGTGATTTCGCCGAGGAACCGGCCGAGTTCGAATTCGATGTGGATCGCCCGGCCACCATCAACCGTTGCAGCGATTTCGTCTGGGCGGCGCTGCATTACGCCGGGCTGCATCCGCTGCCGGCGCCGCTGGACGGCGGCAGCAACCTGGGCGAGTTCGCGGTGCTGTTCAACCTGCCGGAAATCCAGTGCATTGCCGCGCCGTTCCCGGGCAGCGATCTGAATGCCGAAACCCACCATGCGATGCCCGAGCGCGAGGCCGAACACCATCGCCAGGGCGACCGTGCCAGCGATGAGCCGCCGCCGACGCCGATTGAAGTGGCCGGTACGCTGCTGGACCCTTCGCATCCCGACCATCGCCTGTTCTCGCAGCTGATCCAGAAAGTGGCGGAGCTGGATGCAGCGCATGGCCGCCCGTTCGATGCGGCCAGCCAGCGCATCAGTGCCAGCCTGCTGGTGCTGGCCAAGCAGAACAATCTCTCGCGCGTGGACCACGTGCTGCTCAGCCAGCCGACCAAAAACAGCCATGCGGCCGAGAGCATCTTCATCGTGCAGGGCGACCGCAACGATCCGGGGCACCGCCGCGCCAGCATCGCCACCGAGGTGGCGGCCAAGACCGATGTGGCTGATTCGCTGCGGTTGAAGGAGCAGTAATCCGCGCGTCTGCCATACGCGGGCAGACGCACGCCACGCCCCCCACCTGCTACCATTCCCCGGCAACCCCAGCCAGCCCACCCGCGCAGACAGATGCAGGTCGGGCCGTCGCAGTACGGCCCAGCGAGCCAGGACACCTTCCCGTGCCCATTCAAGGACGCTCGCATGTTCCGTAATCCTCTCTTCCGTTCGGCCGCCCTGGCCCTCGCTGTGTCGCTCAGCCTCGGCGTGCCTTCGGCGTTCGCCGACAACGCACCTGCCGCCAGCGCCAGCACCACCGTGCAGCGCCAGGCCGTGGCCAAGGGCCTGTACGAGCTGGCCTACAGCCCGAAGCAGAACGCCGTGTTCGTGGCCTCCTCCGGCGGTTTCGGCGATGACGCCGGCCCGGCCCAGGTGCTGCGCCTGAACCCGACCACGCTGACCGTGGAAACCCGCATCCCGCTGGAGCGCAAGGCGTTCGGCGTGGTGCTGGATGACGCCCACAACCGCCTGTACGTGGGCAACACCGTGGACCTGTCGGTGACGGTGGTCGACACCGCGCAGAACAAGGCGGTCGGCACCATCCAGCTGATGGAGAAGAAGACCGGCAAGGACGGCAAGGCCGCCTACACCCACGACCTGCGCGAGCTGGTGGTCGACAGCGCCGCCAACCGCCTGTACGTGACCGGCCACAGCAGCCAGCCGGACGTGAGCAGCGTGCTGTTCGTGATTGATACCACCACGCTGAAGGTGATCAACACCATCGACGGCCTGGGCAATGCCAAGGCACCGGGCCTGGCGCTGGATGCGGCCAACAAGCGCGTCTACACCAGCAATCTGCTGGCCGACCTGGTGGTGGTGGGTACCGATTCGAACGAGGTGGTGGCGCAGCACAAGATCGCCGCCGAGCAGCCGATGAACATCGCGCTGGACCCGGCCGGCATGCGCCTGTTCGTGACCGACCAGGGCTCGGAATTCCTGCGTGGCTACCAGGCCAAGAGCAGCGGCCTGGTCAGCAAGCATCCGGGCCAGCGCGTGCTGGTGCTCGACCGCAGCACCGGCAAGGAACTGGCCAGCATCCCGACCGACGCCGGCCCGCTGGGCATCCTGCTGGATGCACCGCGCAAGCGCCTGTATGTGACCAACCGCGAAGCCGGTACGGTGACGGCGTACAACAGTGACAGCTACCAGAAGGTGGCCACCTACACGGTGCCGACCCACCCGAACAGCCTGGCGCTGGATGCGAAGAACAACGTGCTGTTCGTGAGCATCAAGAACGGCGAGAAGGATGACAAGGGCGCTGACGAGAGCGTGGCGCGCATCCAGCTGTAAGGCGCTGACGCCGGGCCCCGCCCGGCGGTTTGCCGCGTGAAGAAGGCAGGGTGCAGACCCTGCCTTTTTCTTTGCCTGGTTGCAGTGCCTGAGGCCGCCCGCTAGGGTTGAAGCTCATGGCAGGGAGCCAAAGGATCTGAATCATGCTGGGTATCCACCGCTGGCTGCGCGCCGGCCTGATCTTCACGCTGGCGGGCACACTCGGCGCCTGCAGCAGCCGCGTACCGGATGCGCCGGAGCCGCTGGATCTGGTCAAGCCGATCAACGTGGCCGAGTCCGGCCAAGCGGTGCGGTTCGAGTTCGAGACGAATACCCGCAACTTCCAGCCGGGGCGCACGTATGCGCTGGAACTGGAGTTGCAGCGCCAAGCGACGCGTAGGCCGGACGAGCCTGACGTGGGCACACTGAGGGTCCCGTTCGAGGTGACCCTGCAGCAATGGGGCGCTGATGCCTGGAAGGATGTTCCCACCTACGACAGCTATCAAGCCGGGGTGCTCAATGCAGGTGAGCCGCTTCCGGAATGGCACGCATCCAGCGAATGGCGGTATACGTCGCCGCACATGGGCAGTGACGGCCAGTACACGCTGAGCCTGGTTGCTCTGCCATTGGAGCGTGATACGCGCTATCGCGTACAGGTTCGCACCGTACAGGCCACGCCGGAACTGCAGCATTACGCGGCTCAGTTGCGGGTACACGCAGCCCGGCCGCCAGGCAAGTAATCCACTTCACCACTGGAAGGAACGAAGGAGCCACCTTATGGACAAGCCACGCTATACCGTAGAGATCGTTATCGCTGCACCTGGCACACCGCTGATCGACCCCAGGACGCACAAGCAGGCCGTCGACGCGGAGGGCATTCCGCAGACGTCCGCCCCCGGCCATATGTTCTACGTCCTGCATGCCCCCGGCGTGCCTGCGAAGAGCTATGGGTTTGCTCCCAAGGAGCACGGAAGCATGAATGGTCCTGGCACCATCATGGAGGATGACGCAACGGTCTATAAGGACCCGCGCTATACGCGTACGCTCGAGATCAGTGAAGACCAGTACAAGAAGCTCCAGCAGTTCGGCTCGGACCCGGAGAAATTCGGCTTCAGCAAGCACTATCAGGATGTTCGCCACAACTGCGTGGACTTCACCTGGGAAGCACTGAACCACGCCGGCATCGAACGGAAAAGAAGTATCGACGTGAACGGGCTGGTCGGTCCTGCCGCGCAGCTTCTTCCGGATGTGCGCATTCCCCTGGGCATGAAAGGCGAAGGCAAGGACGCTTATCGTCCGCTGCGTAACATCCACGGCGTTGAAAGCATCGATCCGCCGTTCCCCGACAGCGAGCTCAACCGTACGAAAACCAACCCGATGCCCGATCGCACGTGGAAGCAGCACCTGCTGAGCGAGAACGACGACATGGGTGAGCGCAGTGGTGAGCGGTTGGCCAACGACGCGCGTGTGCCGGGTGACGCGTTGCATCCGCTGGATCAGCGCGTGCGTGCGGCGCTGGGGGAGGCCGCCGATCGGCAGGGGCTGCCGCCGGGACAGCAGCCCGAACTGCTGGCGGGCCACCTGACACGCTTGGCGGTGCAGGGGGGCTACACCGAACGCGATACCTTGCAGGTGGCCTTCAGTAGTGGCGGTGCAGCGGATTCGCCGGGCTATGTCTTTCTGCAGCGCACGGGCGAGACTGCATCACCGGATCCGGCGGCGAACCGCCAGCGCCTTTCGCTGGCCGATACCCAGCAGGGCACGGTTGAAGAGGTGTACCAGCTCGCCAGCGTGCAGCATCAGGGCCGCGAGGCCAGCCGCGTCGCGCAGGACGATCAGCTGCAGCAGCAGACGCAGCACGCTCAGCCGCGAATGGGCTGATACAGGGTTTTCCACAGGCGTCGATGGCATCGACGCCTGGCGGCATTCTTCACCCCAGGCGATGCACGGGATTCTGCTGCGGGTCCTGCGCCTGTGCATCCAGCGTCTGCTGCTCGGCGTGCACCGCCGGCTGTACAACCAGCCCCAACTTCTGCATCGACTGCTCCACCGGCGTCTGTACCGCCACCGCGGTCGGCATCATCGCGCGCAGGTGCGCGGGGTTGGCGGGGTCGCCCTGCACCACGAAGACGTTGTGCCCGGCCGGGTGCTGGGCCGTCGCATTGCTGATCAGCACATGGTCGACCTGCTGCAGGCCCTGCTCGCGGGCGAGCACGGTCAGGCTGGCGGTCAGGCGCTCGCTGGTCTGGTCGAACGGACGGCCGTGCTGGGCGTCCAGTGCGGCCACGCCTTGGCGGATCTGCTGATTGAGGCCGTACTCGGGATGGTTGGGGGTGATCTCTGCCATGGCGATCGAACGGTTGCGGTGGGTCGTGGTGGACCCCGCCAGTATAGATCCGGCCCGTGAAGCACGCCCGATGGGTCAGTCCGCTGCGTGATGGTCGTAGCTGATCACCCGTTCGGCCAGCCAGCGCCCGTCCACGCGGCGCCAGATCTGGATGAAGCGGGCCTGGCCCACCCAGTGCTCCACGCCGTCCTTGCCGCGCTCGTGGAAGCGGTGGTCGCCGATTTCCAGCGCCCGCTCATCGTGCAGCGGGAACACCTGCAGCGAGGACTCCACCAGTTCGCGGCGCAGGTGCCAGCCGCCCTTGCGCGCGTTGTCGCACATGTTGGCCACGCTACGGCGGAAGTCCTCGCGGTTGCTGGCCGACTTGCCGTCCTTGTCATGGAAGAACTCCATGTCTTCGGTGGTCATCGCGGCGGCCCTGTCGGCATCGCAGGCCTCGAAGGCCACAGCAAAGAGCTGGGTATCGGCCTGGCGGATCTGTTCGCGCAGGTCATTGGCGGGCGACGGTGCGGCAGCGAGGCCGGCGGCCAGCAGGGGCAGGGTGAGCAGCAACATGGCGAAACTCCCGGGAGTGATGCGCGCAGGCTGGCATGTCGGTGACCACGGCGGTACGGCGCTGCGACGAAACCGGGAAGGCGCGGTGCGAAGGCCGGGAATGCCGGCGCGGCGCCGTGCGGAGGCGTGCGGAGGCGTGTGCAGGCGATGTCACGGGCGGGCGCGATTCCCTCACGGCTGCCATAGGGCCTGGCCGCTAGCCTGCAATCCTCCCCTTCCACAGGAGCTCCCATGCCTGCTTCCCGCATCCGCCTGCATATTGAAGACAGTGGTGGCGACGGCCGCCCGGTGATCCTGATCCACGGTTGGCCGCTGTCCGCCGATGCCTGGAAGCCACAGGTGTCGATCCTGCGCGATGCCCAGCACCGGGTGATCAGCTACGACCGGCGTGGTTTCGGCCGCTCCGACAAGCCGACCGAGGGCTATGACTACGACACGCTGGCGGCGGACCTGGCGGGGTTGATCGAGGAACGTGATCTGCGCGACGTCACGCTGGTTGGTTTCTCGATGGGCGGCGGCGAGGTGGCGCGCTACGTGGCCAACCACGGCCAGGATCGCCTGCACAGCGTGGTGTTCGCTGCGGCGGTGCCGCCGTTCCTGCTGCGTGGTGGCGACAACCCGGAAGGTCCGCTGACCCAGGACAAGGCCGATGAAATGCGCAGCGGATTGGAGAAGGACCGCGAGGCGTTCTTCGACGGCTTCACCCGCGACTTCTTCAGCGCCAACGGCCAGTTGATGGTGACCGAAGAGACGCGGCAGGCGGCGATCGCGCTGTGCCATCAATCCGACCAGGCGGCGGCACTGGGCTGCATGCACGCGTTTGCCACCACTGATTTCCGGGATGACCTGAAAAAGGTCACGGTGCCGACGCTGATCCTGCACGGCGACAGCGATGCCATCGTACCGTTCAAGGGCTCCGGCCAGCGTACCCATGCGGCGATTGCGGGCAGCGAGGTGGTGATGCTGGAAGGTGCACCGCATGGCTGCAACACCAGCCACGCCGATCACTTCAATCTGGCGCTGCTGAACTTCCTGAAGCGATAAGCTGTGACGATGCGCGAGCCGAAGACACCACCGTGGAAGAAGCCCAAGCCCAGGGGGCAGGCGCCGCAGCCGCTGTCGGATGCACAGAAGGCTGCGGCGCGGCAGCGGGCGGAGGAGAACGGGCGGCGGTATCCGAACCTGGTCGACAACATGTGGGCGGCGAAGCTGCCGCGTGGGCGTGATTTGTCCTGAGCTGAGCGTGGACTCCGCATTGCACGGTTTCGCCATGCGTTCATCCACGCATGGCGTGGATCTAACGCCGAAGTATGTGGGCGGCGAAGCTGCCGCGAGGGTCGTGATTTTCATTGAGTCGGGCATGGCTCGGCTCTACGGACCGGGCAATGGCTGCCAGCCCGACTCCCGCCATGGCGCTACGTCGCGCTGCTGCACGTTGATCGCCTCGATCGGAAATCCTGCCAGCCGTGCCAGGTCCGCACGCAGCATTTCGCTGTCTACCGGCAGCGCGATGGCCACCTGCAGGCGGTCGCCCTGCTGCCGCACCTGCACGGGCACGACCGCATGGGCTTCATGCTCGCCGCCGGTGCGACCGATCGGGTAGCGCATCGCCGTGGGCCGCCCCAGCTGTGCGAGCGCGGGTTGCCATGCCTGCAGCACGACGGGCTGTGCCGCCACGGGAACCGGCACTTCGATGAGGGCACCGGGGTAGCCGACGAGGTTGCCCACCATCACCTGGAAGCGTGCGCCATCGGGGATGACCAGCACGGTGGCGATCAGCACCATCAGCGAGAGGACAGCTGCAGCGAAGTGCCAGCTGCGGGGCGCGGTGGCGGCGCGGGTTGCCGTGCGCAGGCCCGGCTTGCGGCGCAGCTTGCGCGCATAGATGCGTCGATCTTTCTTGCGGGGGCTGCTGCTGTGCTCCGGCAGGTTCAGCGGGACGCGAGGCATCCGCGCGACACGTGCATTGATCAGGCGCGAGAGCAACCACCACGCGAGCACGAACGCCAGCAGTGGCAGCAGCGTTCGTACGACCAGGTACAGCATCACCATCGGGAACACCCTGCTTGGCACACACGGATTCAATCAACCTTGCCATCGTAACGGTGCTGCGTGGTGCGTGTCGCATCCGCCAGCCGACAGGCCTGAAACGCTTGGTTAGGATGGCTCTTTGCTGTCATGGATGAACCGATGAGCCCTGCCACGTCCCGAATCCGCCGCATCTGCGGGCAGGGCCCGATCCTGCTGATGCTGCAACTGGTCGCGCTGCTGTCCGTCGCGTTGGCAGCGGGCTTCTTCCATTACCGGGTCGACCTGCTGCTGGAGCCGATCAACGCGGCCTGCGGTGGCCCGGATGAGCAGGCACGGTTGCAGATGGCCGAACAGGTGATGGCACGTGCCGGCGCATTGGATGACTGGCAACCCCTGAGTTGGATTCCGGTGGCAGGCATCGTGCTGGCGCTGCTGGGGGCGATGGCGGTGTGTGCGAGCCGAGCGCTGTGGCTGCGCGATCGGCTGCGCACGGCGAACCTGGCGCTGATGCTGCTGCACGGGGGCGCATTGGGCTTGGCCGGGTGGACGCTGCACCTGTACGAGAACGCGTGGAGCAGCGTGGCGCGACTGTCACCCACGGCATGCCTGATGGACCTGGTGGCGGAGGGCGATACCCCGCTGGTGCAGGCGCAGCACGTGGTGTTCCACATTCTGGCGCGCGAGAACGCGACGCTGCTGCGCAATCCGGATGATCTGGCGATGGTGCTGGCGGTCCTGCTGCTGGCGACGATGGTGGGCGGCATCGCGCTGTGGCGGGGGATCGCGCGGGCCCGGACGGCACGATCGTAAGTGGCCTGACTGGCATCCGGCAGTGATCTGCGGCAGCCTATGCCGATGAGTACGGATACTTCACACAAGCACGCCAGCAAGTTCATGAGCCTGGTGTTGCGCCACGAACCGGAGAAGATCGGCCTGCAGCTGGATGCGCAGGGCTGGGCCGATGTCGATGATCTGCTGCAGCGGATGGCCGATCATGGCGTGGCGCTGGACCGGCACACCCTGCAGGCGGTGGTCGAGACCAATGACAAGCAGCGCTTCGCGCTGAGCGACGACGGTCTGCGCATCCGCGCCAGCCAGGGGCATTCGATCCAGGTGGATCTGGGCCTGGAGGCGCTGCAGCCGCCGGCATGGTTGTACCACGGCACGGTGGCCCGCTTCGTCGGTGCCATCCGTGAGCAGGGCCTGCGGCCTGGCGAGCGCCAGCACGTGCACCTGTCGCTGGATCGCCAGACCGCGCAGCAGGTGGGCGCACGCCGCGGTGCGCCGGTCATCCTCAGCGTGGATGCCGGGCGCATGCATGCCGACGGCCATGTGTTCCACCGTTCGGCCAATGGCGTGTGGCTGACCACGCACGTGCCGCCGCAGTACATCGCCGGCTGAGCACACGCTCGGCGGCGCGCGGCAATCGCGCTACAGTCGATCCCTCGCCACTCCAGGGAAGACCCGATGCGCTTGTTGCTGCGTGCGTTGCCGTTGTTGCTGTTGTCGCTGGCGGTGCACGCCGCCGAGGTGGATCGCCGTATCGCGGTGACCATCGACGATCTGCCATGGGCACGGCTGGACGAGATCGTACCGCCGGACCTGCAGGCACGGCATGAGGCGTTGATGGCCCAGCTGCATCAGGCGGGCGTGCCGGTGGTCGGCTTCGTCAACGAGAACAAGCTTGAGGTGGACGGGCAGGTGCAGCCGGCGCGGGTGCAGATGCTGCGGGACTGGCGCGATGCTGGCTATGTGCTGGGCAACCACACGTACTCGCACATGGATCTGAATGCGAAGGGCGTGGCGGCGTTCCAGCAGGACTTCCTGCGCGGCGAGACGGTGCTGCGGCCGCTGCTGGCCGAGAAGGGGCAGGCGCCGCAGTGGATGCGCCATCCCTACCTGCGTGCCGGGCGCACCGCGGATGAGCGCGTGCAGATGGATGCGTTCTTCAAGCAGCATGGCTACCGCGTGGCACCGGTGACGGTGGACAACGGTGAGTGGGTGTGGGCGTTCGCCTATGCCAACGTGATGAACGAGCAGGCGGACTCGCCCACGCGCGCGGCGACGCTGGCGCAGCTGCGCAAGGGCTACGTGCCGTACATGCTGAACAAGCTGGACTACTACGAGAAGCAGTCACAGGCGTTGCTGGGTTACGCGCTGCCGCAGGTGTGGTTGATGCACGCCAACGAGCTCAATGCGGCGACGTTCGCCGAACTGGTGGCGGCTACCAGGCGCCGAGGCTATCGCTTCATTTCGCTGGACGAAGCGATGCGAGACCCGGCGTATGCGCGGGGCGCCGAAGGTTACAACGGCCGCTACGGCCCGAGCTGGCTGCACCGTTGGGCGATGGCGGAGAAAAAGCCGAAGGACTTCTACGCCGGCGAACCCGAGGTGCCGGCGTGGGTGATGAAACTGGCCAAGGTCGATTCGGAGTGACGCTCAGCGCTTGACGGCCAGCACGCCGTCCAGCGCCAGCTCGGCCTTGAAACCGGCCTTCTCCAGGCGCTTGGCCACTTCACGCGGTACGTCGCGGCCGCTGGTCAGCTTGTTCGGCGCACCGGTGTAGTGGAACAGACGGCCGCCCTTGCGGATGACGCGGGCGAGGTGGTCGTAGAACACCTGTGAGTACAGCTCGCCGGCGATGCCGAAGCGCGGCGGGTCGTGCAGGATCGCGTCGACACTGTTGCTGGCCACCTGTTCGATCTGCTGCGAGACGTCGCCGTGGCTGAACTGCAGGCGGCCGCCGGCGACAGCCGAGTCCGGATCCGGCGACCACGGGTTGAGCGTGCGCAGCCACATCACATCGGCGTTCTTCTCGAACGAGCGGATCTGGCCGACACCGGCTTCCAGCGCGCAGGCGGCGAAGTAGCCCAGGCCACCACAGGTATCGAGGATGACCTTGCCGGCGGGAGCGACCAGCTCGACCTTGCGGCGCGCATCCTCGAACGGCGACAGCTTCGAGGTCGGCAGCATCTTGATGCCGTCGATCTCGAAGGTCGGTGCGCCCCATTCGGTCGGCACCAGCTTGATCAGCGAACCGCTGTAGCGCGAGATCGGCGCGAACTCTTCGCCATCCCAGTAGTACAGCGTGCGGTCCTTCAGCTTGCCCGGCCAGGGGTAGGGCTGGCCACGGAAGTGGAAGCCGTCCGCACCCAGCGCCACGCTGTCCTGGCTGCGGCCGAGGTCGAGCGAGCCCTGCCAGTCGGCGGCGCCCTTGTCATGGGCACGGCGCAGGGTGTCGGCGCTGTCGCGGGTCAGCAGGGGGCCGGTGTAATGGGGCACGGCGGGTACCGGGGCGGTTCGGGGGAGGGCATGGTACCGCAGGACCTTCGCCAGGATACTGAGATTCCGTAGTGCAGACCCAACCGGTGGAGGGAGTTGGTAGAGATGCAGTTCCCAATGAGGGCGTCATGCCCATGGCGGCACAGAATTCTCTGTGGAAGTCGCGTGCCGCTGAGGGTTGAAGATCGTAATGATAGGTCAGTACTCCCTCTTCATTTCTGATCAGAAGTTGCTGGATGCATATCATGTTTCCAGGACTGTCAGGGGCCAATGTGCTGCGGATGACCACAGGCGTCCCTTGGAGGCTGTAGTCCGCGCTCAGTTGGCCTGGGATGCATGAGCTTGATACGAAAATCAGGGATTGAACGATGGTAGCGATCATCGGGAATCGGGTCATGTACCTAAGCAGCGAGGGTGGCTTGGTCACCCTCACTGCTAGGTCAAAAGGTTCTGGTATCAGTTGGCTCTGATGGAGCCACGATCACTGGCGCAGGCGCGCGGTACACAACCTTCCATCAGCGTATTCATCGTCTGTGGGGAATGAGCAAAGCAGAGGACTCTTGCAGTGTGATTTCCCACAGTGTTTGGCGGATAATACTCGCTATAGAAGGTCCGACACCTTCCGTTGTCTATTTGCGCGCTACCCTGGATGTTCCCGCTGACTGAGCTGTTGAATCTTACGGTTCCGTAGGAAACGAAGTTCTGGCCAGCTGACACCTGTCCATTTGGTGCATAGGCGATTACATAGTCAGTACTCTTTGCGTCGCTAGCACTGTTCAAATCGATGCTTGAGCAATGCCACGCGGCGCTTCCTGGCCCCACTGTGATGGACTCGCCCTTGGCAGGGTTCATTCCAAGATCTGCGCAGGAGGCCTCGTGATACTGCTTCGTCGCTTCCGTTTGATCGTCGTAGCGATATACATATTGTCCCTTCGAGTTGCGGGTGAGGGACTGCTCCACACTGATCGTCCCCCCAATGAAGTCGGGCCATTCTGCGCTGCGAACTATTTTTTCCGGGGTCTTCGCTTTGTCTGCGGTTTGTCCGACAGCTGGATTTCTGTCTCCTGCCTGCACGGATGCAGAGGCGATGAACATGATGATGGCTAGCTGCAATTTCACTTGGGCCTCTCAAATCTGGGTGAGGCTCCATCTTCGCTACTTGCCCAATGGTGCTTTGGGTTGCATCACGCAGTTCTTTGGATTTCAAACATTTCTCAAAAGTCTGTGTCGCTAATCGCACTTCACCGCATACACCGGCCCGGCCCCGATCAGCATCAACGCCATGTAATCGCTGTCGCTGGCCTTGCCCTTCAGCGTCGCGCCCTTGTTGAAGTGGAAGATGCCGAAGCCGCCGGCCATGCGGATCAGCGCACTGTCGATCTGCTCGGCGTCGTCGCGGAAGTAGCGGCTGATCTCGCTGCGGGTGGCCTTGTGCAGGGCATTGGGTTCGCGCTGCCACTGCTCGCCGCGGCTGAAGGAAACGAAGTACTGGCCGCCTTCCTTGTCGATGCGGAAGTCGGCGGGCTTGCGCGCGCCGGTGGCGAAGCAGCCCTGCAATGGGTCGGCGGAGAAGGGAAGCCGCGCATCGTCGCCGCAGGCAGTGAGCAGCAGGAGGGCACCGGGCAGCAGCAGGCGAAGCGTGCGCATGGGATGTCCCTACAGGGCAGGTGCGGCTAGTGTAGGCAGCACGCGGCCGCGGCCCGTACAGAAATTCGGCAAGGACACAGGGGTTTTCGGATGGCGCAGGGCAAGGCACCGTGGTGCGGCGTGGCCAGTTGGCTGGGGATCGCTGTGGGGTGGGGTGCAGGCACCGTGGCGGCGCACGCGGCTGTGGCTGCAGGCGGCAATGGCATGGCCGCTGGGCTGGGCGTGGGCGTGCTGGGCGCGGCGCTGGTGGGCTGCGGCCTGGCGGTGGCCTCGCGCGTGCGCGGTGAGCGCTGGCCGTGGATCGGTATTGGTGGTGCGGTGCTGAGTGCGCTGCCGCTGCTGATGTACCTGCTGCGGATGATGTTGAAGCTCTAGCGGGTAGTGCCGGCCGCTGGCCGGCAACCCCATGAACGCCGCACGCAACCTGCAGTTGCCGGCCAGCGGCCGGCACTACCCGACGCGGGTCATGCGCTGCGGTGGATCTCCACGGTGACATGTACCAGCTCTTCGTGGATGGCCAGCGCGTTGCGCACGGTATCGGCATCGAGGCTGGCGTCGCTGGTGACCACGCTGGCGCTGACCGCGTACTTGCCGCGGCCGACCTGCCAGACGTGCAGGTCGGCCAGGCGTGCCGGCCACGGGCCCTGTTCGATCACTTCACGTACTTCAGCCACCACCGGCGCGTCCATCTGCGCGTCGAGCAGGATGCGACCGCTGTCGCGCAGCAGGCCAATCGCCCACACCGTCACCAGCACGGCGCCGACCAGGCCCATCACCGGGTCCAGCCAGGTCAGGCCGAGCAGCTTGCCGCCGAGCAGGGCGACGATGGCCAACACTGAGGTGGCGGCGTCGGCCAGCACGTGCACATAGGCCGAGCGCAGGTTGAGGTCGTGGCCGTGTGCGTGGCTGTGGTCGTGGTGATCGTGGCCATGCCCGTGGTCATGGCCATGGGCATGACTGTGATGATGATGCGCGTGTCCGGGGCTGTCGTGCAGCCACCAGGCGCACAGCAGGTTCACGCCCAGCCCGACCGCAGCGATGGCGATGGCTTCGTTGTAGTGGATCGGCGCCGGTACCCACAGCCGCTGCAGTGACTGCACGGCCATCAGCGCGGCGACGCCAAGCAGGGCGATGGCGCTGGTATAGCCGGCCAGGATCTCGATCTTCCAGGTGCCGAAGGCGAAGCGCGGGTCGTGCGCGTAGCGGCGCGCACAGCGGTAGGCGAACACCGAGAGGCCCAGCGCCAGCGCATGCGAACTCATGTGCCAGCCGTCGGCGAGCACGGCCATGGAGTTGAACCACCATCCGCCGACGATCTCCACCAGCATCATGCAGACGGTGAGCCACAGGGCGCGGCGGGTGTTGCGTTCGGCCAGCGGGTTGCCGTCGTCGAAACGGTGTTCGTGGCGACGGGCGGCGGCGAGGGCGTCCAGATGCATGGGGGTCAGAGGGTGGAGTGGATACCCCTATAGGGTATATGATCCGACCATGGCTCATGTACACAAGCATCGAAAGCAGTTGCTGTCCCGTGTGCGCCGCATCGGCGGGCAGGTGGCGGCGTTGGAGCAGGCGCTGGACAGGCCGGAGGGCGAGGCCGGCGACTGTGCGGACGTGCTGGTGCAGGTTGCCGCCGTGCGCGGTGCCGCCCACAGCCTGCTGATGGAGCTGCTGCACGAGCACCTGCAGGAACACGTGGTCGGCGCCGAAGACCCGCAGCAGCGGGCGGCCGAGGCAGAGGTGCTGGTCGAGCTGCTGCGCCGCTACGGCAAATAGCAGGTAGTGCCGGCCGCTGGCCGGCAACCGCAGATTAGTGTGTGAAATTCATGGAGTTGCCGGCCAGCGGCCGGCACTACCCGTGCCGGTGCCGCGCGTTCCAGATGTGCGTGGCGGCCAGCAGCAGGCTGCCGGTGACCGTCATCGGTGTCTCCCAGTCGTGCGAGGGCAGCGCCAACGCACCGGCCAGCAGCAGGCCGAGCCCGGCGCCGGCGGTGGCCCAGGCCAGCACCGGCAGCGGGTGACGGCGCTCGGCCCGCCACAGCGCGTAGCCGGTCAGCGGCAGGGCGATGGCCACGAACAGCAGGTGCACCCATTCCGCTTCGGCCCAGGTGCCAAACAGTGGCAGCGCGGCGGCAAGCAGGGGCAGCGCCAGGCAGTGCAGCAGGCACAGGCTGGACAGGGCGACCGCGCCGGCATCGAGCAGGGCGGCAGAAGGCGACTTCATCGGGGGAGGTTCCTTGCACAACAATTGTTATACAGTAACATTTCCGTTCCGCAGCCAACCCGCTCCGACATGAACACTGTTTCCCGCGCCGACCGTCGCCTTCCGGTCACCGTGCTGTCCGGCTTCCTCGGGGCCGGCAAGACCACTCTGCTCAACCAGATCCTGCGCAACCGCGAGGGCCTGCGTGTGGCGGTCATCGTCAACGACATGAGCGAGGTCAACATCGATGCGCAGCTGGTGCGCGAGGGTGGCGCCGAACTGCGCCGCACCGAAGAGACGCTGGTGGAATTCAGCAATGGCTGCATCTGCTGCACGCTGCGCGATGACCTGCTGCAGGAAGTGCGGCGCCTGGCCGACGCTGGTCGTTATGACTACCTGCTGATCGAGTCGACGGGCATCGGTGAACCGATGCCGGTGGCGGCCACCTTCGCGGTACGCGACGAGCACGGCTTCAGCCTGAGTGACATCGCGCGCCTGGACACGATGGTGACGGTGGTGGATGGCAGCGCGTTCCTCGCCGACTTCGGCTCGACGTTGCGCCTGGCCGAGCGTGGCCAGCAGGCCGGACCGGATGACGATCGCGGCGTGGTCGACCTGCTGTGCGAGCAGGTCGAGTTCGCCGACGTGATCGTGGTCAGCAAGGTCGACCAGGTGGATGACGAAGTGCTGCAGGACACGCTGGCCGTGCTGCGTGGCTTGAACCGCGACGCGAAGCTGCTGCTGTCCAGCTTCGGCGATGTTCCCCTGGCCGAGCTGCTGGACACCGGCCGCTTCGATTACGAGCGTGCGCAACGTGCGCCGGGTTGGGTGAAGGAACTGCGTGGCGAACACACGCCCGAAACCGAGGAGTACGGCATCGCCAGTTTCGTCTATCGCTCGCGGCGTCCGTTCCATCCTGCGCGCTTCGCCCGCGCGCTGCAGTCGGGCATGCCGGGTGTGATCCGCAGCAAGGGCTGGTTCTGGCTGGCCAACCGCATGGACTGGGTGGGCGAGCTGAACACTGTGGGTGCCGCGACGCGGACGCAGGCGGCGGGATTCTGGTACGCCGCGCGCGATCGCGTGCGCGCCGGGCTGGAAGACACCGCGCCGTTGCTGCCGCCGACGCCGCTGCCCTACAGCGACCTGGGGTGGGCACGGCAGCAGGCCGACTGCTGGAGCGCGCCGTTGCCGGGGCTGGAAGCATTCCCGGATGCGGCCGCGCATTCGGCGATGCAACGGCTGTGGCACCCGCTGTGGGGCGACCGCCGCCAGGAGCTGGTGGTGATCGGCGTGCACATGGATGAGCGTGCAGTGCGCGCGGAGCTGGATGCCTGCCTGCTCAACGAACAGGAGCTGCGTGCCGGCCCGCTGCTGTGGCATCAGCTGCCGCAGGCGTTCCCGGTGTGGAAGCGGTGAGCGGGCGTTGAGGGTTCGGGGTGTGCCGGCCAGCGGCCGGCACTACCCGCCATGCATCGATCCACGCATGGCGTGGATCTACAGGGCGTCGCGCCACTGCCAGCCATCGGCACCGACCTGCAACACCTGCGTCGGCTGTAACGCCTGCAGCAGGTGCTGGTCGTGGCTGACCATCACCAGGGCACCCGGCCATGCCACCAGCAGTTCTTCCAGCGCCTGCAAGGCACCCAGATCCAGCGCATTGCCGGGCTCGTCCAGCAGCAGCAACTGCGGTGCGGGATCGGCATACAGCACGCTGGCCAGCGCGCCTTTCACCCGTTCGCCATCGCTGAGGCTATGGGCTGCACGCTGGATACGCTGTGCGTCCAGCCCGAGCAGGGCCAGCCGCGTGCGCAGTTCACCCGCATCAGCCGCCGGGTTGGCGGCCTGCACGGTGTCGAGAATGCTGCGTTCGCCGGACAATCCCAGCAGCTGCTGGTCGAGCAGCGCCAGGGGTGCATGGCGTTGCACGGTGCCACTGCGTGCAGGCCGCTGCCCGGCCAGCACGCGCAGCAGCGTGGACTTGCCACTGCCGTTGTCACCGACCACGGTGATGCGTTGGCCGCGGCGGATCTCCAGTTGCAACGGCGCACTGCAGCCATGCGGCAGCACCAGCGACTCCGCCTGCAGCAGGCGTGCGCTGCCGCGTTCACCGTCACCGGCAAACAGTGCCAGTTCCGGCGCGGCCTGAACCGCCGAGGCTGCAGCGCGCAGCTGGTCTGCGCTGACCTGCAGGCGTTCGGCCTGTACCTGCTGCGCGCGGCCGTGGCTGGCCTCGGCACGCTGCTTCTGCCGGCCGAGCAGGATCGGCGCCTGGTTGGCCTGCTTCGCATCGCGATTGCCGCGTGCCTGGCGTTGCTGCTGGCGTTCGTGCTGTTCCCGCGCGCTGCGCTGTTGCTGCCGGTGCTGGGCGCGCGCATGGTCGAGCTGTGCAGCAGCGGCTTCGCGTTCGGCAGCACGCGCGTCGGCATAGTGCTGCCACGGCCCGCCATAGCGATGCAGCCCGCGCGCGTCGAGCTCGACGATCTGCTGCATCTGCGCCAGCAGCTCGCGATCATGGCTGATCACCAGCAGGCCACCGCGCCATTGCTGCAGCTGTTGGTACAGCTGCTGGCGATGGCGTGCATCGAGGTGATTGCTGGGTTCGTCCAGGATCAGCCAATCGGCGCCGCTGGCCCAGGCGCCGGACAGCGCCACCTGCATGGCCTGGCCGCCACTGAGGCGCGCGGCGGGTTGGGCGGGATCGAGATCGTCGGGCAGCCGTAGGGCTTGCCATTGCTGCTGCAGGCGCTCGCGCAGATCCCAACGTTCACCGACGCAGGCGAAGTCGTTCTCGTCCACGCTGCCGGCTTCGATGCGTTGCAGCGCGGCCAGTTCCGCGCCGACGCCGGCCAGTTCACCGACTGTGCCGGCGGGTGGATAGCCGGGCGTCGGCAACAGGAACACGCGGCCGCTGCCGCGTACCTGCCCGTTCTCTGGCTGCAGCCGACCGGCCAGCAGGCGTGCGAGCACGCTCTTGCCGGAGCCATTGGCACCCACCAGGCCGGTGGCGACCGGATCGAAGGAAAACGAGAGATCGGAAAACAGCGGGCGGCCGTCGGCCAGCCGATACGACACGCGATCGAGCGTGAGGGAATGTGTGGTCATGCGACCTCCATGGATGCCGGGTTCTCCCCTGCGCGCAGGGGCGGGAAGAGTCAGGCCGTCTAGCGGGAAGACGGCGGCATCAATGGCGCATTGGTCGCGAGCCTCTTGGAGGAATGAGGGGGCAGTATAGCGGTGTTGGCTGAATGGCCGGGTGTGGCACCGCCGGGCATGGCCGACGCTACAAGGCATCCAGGCACGGTGTGGATCTACTGCACGAGGCACGCATGGCGTGGATCTACGGTGGGTCGGGCATGGGGTGGATCGATCGCGGCTACGGCACGGTTTCCAGGCGGGCGCTGACGAAGTCGATGAACACCCGCAGCTTCGGCAGTACGTGGCGGCCCGAGGGCCACAGCAGGTGGAAGATGCCGCAGGAATGCACGTGTTCGTCCAGCACGGTGACCAGGCGGCCGTCTGCCAGCGCGTCGCGCACCGAGTGCACCGGTACGAAGGCCAGCCCGATATCGTGCAGCGCCAGCGCGACCCGTGCCTCGATGGTGTTGGCCACCATGTGCACCGGCAGTTCCTGCGGTGTTTCGTGGTCGGGCCAGTGGATCGGCCACAGTTCCAGCTTGCCGGTGCTGGGGAAGCGGTAGTGCAGCAACGTGTGCTGCAACAGGTCGGCCGGCGTGCGTGGCGTGCCGCGGCGCTGCAGGTACGCCGGCGAGGCAACGATGCGGCGTGGAAACACGCCCAGGCGACGTGCGTTCATGCGTGAGTCGCTGGGTTCGCCGACACGCAGCACGGCGTCGAAACCCTCCTCGATGACATCGACCAGCCGGTCGCTGAAATCCAGGTCGAGGCGGATGTCCGGATACGCCGCCATGAACTCGGCCATCAACGGCAGGGTGAGGTCGCCCACCAACGGCAGGCCGATGCGCAGCGTGCCGCGAGGCGTGGCGTGCGGCTGTGCCAGTTCGGTGCGCGCGGCATCGCGCTCGTCGAGGATGCGCCGGCAGCGCGCCAGGAACAGCTGGCCCTCGGCGGTGAGCGTGATGCTGCGCGTGCTGCGGTGGAACAGGCGCACGCCCAGTGCGTGCTCCAGCCGCGCAACGCATTTGCCGGCGGCCGAGGCGGAGATGCCCTGCAGGCGACCGGTCTCGACGAAGCTGCGGGTGTCGGCGGCGTGGACGAAGGTCTGCAGGTTGGCGAGGTTGTCCAGGACTGACATGGGCGTACGGGCAATGAAAGCAGCAGGGTAGGGGCGCGTGATCGCGACGGGCGGCGCCGCCACCGCAACACTGTGGTGCGGGGCGGGTCGCCGGCCGTTGCGGCCTTGCAGTTCCGGGCATGATGCCGATTGCGGACTGCACGGTCCATGATGCCCGGAGCGGCAACCGGCTTTTTGCGCCGTGCCGTGCTGCCTAACGTGGCGGGCCTCTCCCCACGGATCACCGCGATGAATGCCGTTCTTTCCCTTGAACCCGCGCCGGCGCTGCCTTCGGTGCAGCGGCTGCTGCAGCAGGTCCACCCGCTGCGCCTGGTCGGCGCGGTGGTGCTGGTGCGTGAGCACGGCGTGCTGCGCCATGCCAGCGCGACCGGGCTGGCTGATCGCGAGTCGGCGATGCCGATGCGGCGCGACCAGATGTTCCGGCTGTCATCGGTCAGCAAGCCGCTGTTGACCACGGTGATCCTGCGCCTGGTGGCCGAGGGCGTGCTCGACCTCGATGCGCCGGTGCAGCGTTGGCTGCCGGAGTTCCGCCCCGCGCTGGCCGATGGCCGCACGCCGTCGATCAACCTGCGTCAGCTGCTCAGCCACAGCAGCGGGCTGGGCTATCGCTTCCTGGAAGCCGATGCGGACGGCCCTTATGCGCGTGCTGGGGTCAGCGATGGCCTGGATGCGAACCCGCTTTCCCTGGCCAAGAACGTACGCCGCATCGCGCAGGCACCGCTGCTGTTCGAGCCGGGCAGCCAATGGCTGTATTCGTTGGGCGTGGACGTGGCCGGTGCGGTGGCCGAAGCGGCGACCGGAGAAACGCTGCAGGTGCTGTTCGAGCGTTTGCTGGCCGCCCCCTTGGGCCTGCGCGATACCGCCTTCGCCACGCGCGATGCCTCGCGGTTGGCCACGCCCTATGTGAGCGACACGCCGCAGCCGCATCGCCTGCGCGAAGGCGAGGTGGTCGCGCCGTTCGAAGGTACGGTCGGCATCGAGTACAGCCTTGCGCGTGCCCTTGATGCCAGCCGTTTCGCTTCCGCCGGCGCCGGCCTGGTGGGGACTGCCGATGAAGTGATGTCGGTGCTGGAGGCGCTGCGTGATGTGCAGCGCTCCGGCCTGCTACCGCCCGCGCTGGCGGCAGAGATGGCCAGCCCGCAGGTGGGTGAGCAGGGGCCGCCGGAACCGGCCGGCTGGGGCTTCGGGCTGGGCTTTGCGGTGCTGCGCGATGCCACTGCCAGCGGAACGCCGCAGCGCGAAGGGACTTGGCGCTGGGGCGGCGCCTATGGGCACAGCTGGTTCGTCGACCCGTCGCGTGGGCTGAGCGTGGTGGCACTGACCAACACCCTGTACGAAGGCATGGATGGGGCCTTCGTCGATGAGCTGCGTGATGCGGTGTACGCCGATCTGGAGACTGTACGATGAGCGGCCACGCCATCGATGCGGCCAGCCCGGCCGGTGAGGCCACGCGTTTGCCGTGGGCGGGCCTGCTGGCGTTGGCCGGCGGTGGCTTCATCACCCTGCTGACCGAGACCCTGCCGGCCGGCGTGCTGCGGCCGATGGGCGAAAGCCTGGGCGTGAGTGATGCGGCGGTCGGCCAGCTGGTGAGCGTGTACGCGCTGGGCTCGGTGATGGCTGCACTGCCGATGACCGCGCTGACCCAGCGCCTGCCGCGGCGTCCGTTGCTGCTGGCCGCCATTGCCGGCTTCGTGGTGGTCAACACGTTGACTGCGCTGAGCAGCAGCTATGCGCTGATCCTCGCCGCGCGGTTCCTGGCCGGCGTGAGCGGTGGCCTGCTGTGGTCGCTGGTGGCCGGTTACGCGGCGCGCATGGTGGTGCCCTCGTTGCAGGGGCGGGCGATCGCGGTGGCGATGGTGGGATCACCCTTGGCGCTGTCGTTGGGGGTGCCGGCCGGCACGCTGCTTGGCCAGCAGATCGGCTGGCGCTGGGCGTTCGCGTTGATGAGCGTGCTGGGCGTGGGACTGCTGGTATACGCGCGGTGGACACTGCCGGCGCTGCCAGCGGCCGGTGCCGGCCAGCGCACCTCGCTGGCCACGGTCTGGCGGATGCCCGGCGTGCGCAGCACGCTGCTGGTGATGGTGCTGTACGTGCTGGCACACAACGTGCTGTACACGTACATCGAGCCGCTGGCGGTCGACGCGGGGGCCGGTGCATGGCTGGACCGGCTGCTGCTCGCCTTCGGCGTGGCGGCGATTGCCGGCATCGGTATTGCTGGCTGGGGCGTGGATCGCCACCTGCATGTACTGGTGTGGGCGGCGGTAGTCGGTTTCATCGTGCCGGTGCTGGCCTTGCTGGTGTGGCCGGGCGTGGCGAGTGCGCTGCTGCTGGCGACGATCCTGTGGGGCGTGGCGTTCGGCGCCGTGCCGACCCTGTTCCAGACCGCATTGGCACGACGCGCCGGGGCCGCTGCGGATCTGGCGCAGTCGATGCTGGTGACTGGTTGGAACCTGGCCATTGCTGCCGGCGGCGTGGCAGGCGGCGTGCTGCTGCAGGCCAGCGGCACGAGCCAGCTGGGATGGCTGCCGTTGCTGTTGCTGGCGGTGACCGTGGCGTGGCTGCTGGCACGGCCGAAGGCGTGGGCGTAGGCGCCGATCAATGATGGCGCGGTGCCGGCCAGCGGCCGGCACTACCGTGGGCCATGCTTTCGCTTTATTCCAGCGGTACCTGCTCGATCGGCACGCTGCGCGGGTTCTGCATGTGCTCGCGTGCAGCGCCGTACTGCTGCTGCCGCTTGTGATGGAAAGCGACGAATTCATCACGCGGCAGCGGCCGCGAGAACAACCAGCCCTGACCGAATTCCACGTGCCGGCTGTGCAGGTAGGCCAGCTGCGCTTCGGTTTCCACGCCCTCGGCCACCACCCACAGGCCCAGCTCCTTGGCCATGTCGATGATGTGCGGCGTGACCGGGCTGGTCGCGCTCTCGGTATCGATCGCATCGATGAACGACTTGTCGATCTTCAGCGCGTCCAGTGGCAGCTGCTCCAGGTACTGCAGGCTGGAGAAGCCGACGCCGAAATCGTCGATGGCCACGCTGTGGCCGGCGCGGCGGGCGGCGGCGAGCATGGTGCGCGCGCGGTCCAGGTCGAGGAAGCCGCGTTCGGTGGCCTCCATCCAGATCTGCTGCGGCAGGATGCCGCTGCCGGCCATGTGCCGGGAAATCATCTTCAGGGCGCGGCCGCTGCTGATGTCTTCCGCGGCGAGGTTGATCGCGATGTGCGCGCTGCGGTCGGCCACCAGCAGCTCGCGCATGTCGCGCACCACGTTCTCGATCACCAGGTCGGTGACGTCGGCGATCATGCCGGCCTCTTCGGCCAGCGGAATGAACAGGTCCGGCCGCACCTGGGTGCCATCCGGGCGTTGCCAGCGCACCAGCGCCTCGGCACCGACGCAGATGCCGGTGTCCAGTTCGATGATCGGCTGGTAATGCAGGTACAGCTCGCGGCGGCGGATGGCCGTGGCCAGTTCACCGCGCAGCGACAGGCGGCGCCGCGACAGCCAGATCACCAGGCCGGCCCCCGCGGCGGCCAGCAGCAGGCCCACCGGCACGTACAGCCATGCCTGTTGGCGGAAGGCCGCGGCCAGCGCGGTGCGCGGTGTGGTGGCGATGGCCAGCCATTCCTCGTTGCGCGCGGTGGCGAACAGGGTGCTGTGATCCAGACCTTCGCCAGGGTCGCGCAGCAGTGCCTGCAGCAGGTCCGGATCCAGGCCTGGCTGTTTGGCCAACAGGCGTCCATCGGGGCTGGCCAGCGCCAGCCGCACATTCGGGTCGGCAATGACATCGACGAAGCGGCGCGGGTCCACCAGTGCGTCGTAGGACCCATACAGGACCGCCAGCACCTGGCGGCGCCCGCTGTTTTCCGGGCGCACATCCACCGCGATGCCGGCGCCATCGCTGGTGACGTGGTCCGGCGTGGGCTGATCCACGTCGGACAGGAACGGTCCCCAGGAGGTGCAGCGCAGCTTGCCGCCTTCGAAGTAGCCCATCTGGTCGATCGATGGGGTGGTCATCACCAGGGTCTGCAGGCGCCGGATGTGCTCGGGACTGCAGGGTACGTAGCCACCGGCCTCGGCCGATTTCAGTGCCGCCAGCGCTTCCTGGTAGGACAGGTCGGAGCGGCGCAGGGTACGGTCGGCGATGTCGCGCAGCCGCTGTTGTTCGACGCTGATCGCGCGGTCCCAGGTGGCATAGGCCATGACGGCGATCGGCACCGCAGCGGCCAGCAGGGCCAGCGCGGTGCCGCCGATGATGACGCGCAGGCGGCTCATGGCCGGGGCTCCAGCGGGGCGGGCGGGGCAGGGCGCATGGTCGGGCCGGTCCTTGGGCAGGTGCGGCTATCTGAGCATGGCGCCGGGCCGGGCGGAATGGGATCAATACGGTATTCGGTCACAATGTGGTGAAAGCGGCCCGCTTTGACGCAATGGGGTCGTCCGGCGCTGGCGCTCGGCGCCGTGGAGGACTACCGTCGGACGCTTCGCCCGCCCTTTTGCCCGCGCCCATGACCGAGCCCGCAACGCCCCCCGAGCACCTGCGCCGCAGCCTGTCCAACCGCCACCTGCAACTGATCGCCATCGGCGGTGCCATCGGTACCGGCCTGTTCATGGGGTCAGGCAAGACCATCAGCCTGGCCGGCCCGTCCATTGTCTTCGTCTACCTGATCATCGGCGCGATGCTGTTCTTCGTGATGCGCGCGATGGGCGAGCTGCTGCTGTCCAACCTGCAGTACAAATCCTTCATCGATTTCTCCACCGACCTGCTCGGCCCGTGGGCCGGGTTCTTCTGTGGATGGACGTACTGGTTCTGCTGGATCGTCACCGCCATTGCCGACGTGATCGCGATCGCCGCCTATGCGCAGTTCTGGTTTCCCGGGCTTGAAGCCTGGAAACCGGCGCTGGCCTGCGTGATGCTGCTGCTGGCGTTGAACCTGGTGACGGTGAAGCTGTTCGGTGAAATGGAATTCTGGTTCGCGCTGATCAAGATCGTGGCGATCTGCGCGCTGATCATCACCGGCGCCGGGCTGGTGGCGTGGGGCTTCACCTCACCCAGCGGCCACACCGCGTCGCTGTCGAACCTGTGGAATGACGGCGGCATGTTCCCGATGGGCCTGGTCGGCTTCTTCGCCGGGTTCCAGATTGCGGTGTTCGCCTTCGTCGGCATCGAGCTGGTCGGCACCACCGCCGCCGAAACCGCCGACCCCGAGCGCAACCTGCCCAAGGCGATCAACTCGATCCCGGTGCGCATCATCATCTTCTACGTGCTGGCGCTGATCGCGATCATGGCGGTCACCCCGTGGCGCCAGGTGGTGCCGGACAAGAGCCCGTTCGTGCAGCTGTTCGTGCTGGCCGGCATTCCCGCTGCCGCCAGCCTGATCAACTTCGTGGTGCTGACCTCGGCCACGTCCTCGGCCAACAGCGGCATCTTCTCCACCAGCCGCATGCTGTACGGCCTGGCCGAAGAGGGCCACGCCCCGCGCGGGCTGTCGAAACTGTCGCGCGCTGCAGTGCCGGCCCGTGGCCTGCTGTTCTCGTGCCTGTGCCTGCTGGGTGGCACGCTGCTGATCTACCTGATTCCCAACCTGGTGACCGCCTTCACCCTGGTGACGACGCTGGCGACGGTGCTGTTCATCTTCGTCTGGTCGCTGATCCTGGTGGCCTACATGGCCTATCGCCGCCGCTACCCGGAGCGCCACGCTGCATCGATCTTCAAGATGCCCGGTGGCGTCGCCATGTGCTGGGCCTGCCTGGTGTTCTTCGCCGGCGTGCTGGTGCTGCTGAGCCTGCAGGGCGACACCCGCCAGGCGCTAATCGCCAGCCCCGCGTGGTTCGTGCTGCTGGGCGTGGGCTATTGGGTACGGCGGAGGGCTGCGAAGTAACCCGGCGTTTTCGTTCCATTGATTGATCCACTGTCTCCGGACGTTTCATCCACGCATGGCGTGGATCTACTGCCCGCCGCTGGGAGCTGTCGAAGGCGGGGTGGGTCCGGTTGTGGGGGCGTGAGCCGCATGGATGCGGCGACCGAGCTTACATGGACGTACTTGCAGCGTCCCCCACAACCGGACCCACCCCGCCTCCTCGCAGGAAAACGGCTGTTGCTGTTGAGGTTGCCGGCCAGCGGCCGGCACTACCGCAGGTGCAGGGCGCAGCCCTGCCGACCCCCATTCACCCAACATTAGCGGGCCCGGCCGGATCATCCGGCCGCCATGTCCCCTCGCCCCCTCCTGCTCGTGCTGTTGCTGCTGCCCAGCCTATGGCCCGGGCTGGCCACCGCGCGCACGGTCTACCGCTGCGTGCAGGGCAACACCGTCAGCCTGGCCACCGCGCCGGAACCCGGCTCGCGCTGTACCGCCAGGGAGATCGACGACAACGCCGTCCAGACCCCGAACCTGTGGGGCAACATGGGCGTGTTCAGCGGCGTGTTGTACGAACGCGAACAGGACGGGGCGATGGTCTACTCCACGCGCAACCTGCCCGGCTCGCGAGTGTTCCTGAAGTTCACCGTAGCCACGCCGCCGGGCGAGCCGGCGCACGAAGGCCTGGGCAAGGTCGGCAAACCGCAGCTGGCGCAGCACGCCAGGCAGTTCAAGGCCGCAGCCAAGGCCACCGGCGTCGATGATGCCTGGCTGCGTGCCATCGCCCACGCCGAAAGCAATTTCGACGCACTGGCGGTATCCAGCAAGGGCGCACAGGGGGTGATGCAGCTGATGCCCGATACCGCGCAGGAATACGGGGTGAGCGATCCGTTCTCGCCGCAGCAGTCGATCGAGGGCGGCGCGCGCTACATGCGCGCGCTGCTGCGCCGCTACAACGGCGACCGCCCGTTGGCGGCGGCCGCCTACAACGCGGGCATCGGTGCAGTCACCCGCTACAAGGGCGTGCCGCCCTACGCCGAAACCCTGGCCTACGTGGACAAGGTGATGGCCCTGTACGCACGCTACCGCGAAGCCATGGGCATCCGCACCGAGGTGCCTGCGCGCTAGCAGGCACTCAGCGCGAGGTGGAAGTGCTGACCAGGTCGTAGCGCTCGATGCGGCCGACGCGTGCCACCTCGGCCTGCACGTCGGCACGCTGCTTGAGTGCACGCCACGCGGCATCGATGCGCACATCGCCCGGCAATGACGGATAGGTGCGCATGTCCTGCAGGCTGGCCAGGGTTTCACCGCGTTCAACCGGCGAGCGCAGCTGTTCGATCAGCACGGCGGCGGCCCCGTCCAGGTTGCCTTCCTCCAGCAGCATTTCGCGATGGAACAGGCGGGCATCATCGCGCTGGGCCAGGATCACCGCGCGCGCCGCATCGCGTGCCTTGGCATCGCCACGCTCGCGGGCGGCGGCGAACTGCAGCAGCGCCTGCGCGGCCTTGCCGTAGCCGGCGAGGCCCGGCATGTCATTCACTGCCTGCGCAGCGTCCTGCAAACGCCCCAGCGAACTGAACACGAAGCCGACATTCATCTGGTGCTCGACACCATCCGGGCCGAGCGCGCCGATGCGTGCGGCCTGTTGCGCCGTGGCCAGCGCCTCATCGGTGCGGCCCAGCCGGCGCAGCGCGGTGAGCCGGCTGTTGAGCAGCCAGGCCACCCATTCCGCTTCCGCGGCGGCGGGCGATTCGCCGTTGCTGGCGGCACCGGCCATGCCCTCGGTCAACGACAGCACTTCCTCGTTGCGGTCCAGCATCAGCAGGGTGGTGCTGAACTCGGCCATGCGCGCGTCCAGTGCGCGGTCGAGCAGGCCCGAAACACGCAGTTCATCGAGGTGGCGCTGTGCCGCCTGCACCGGATCGAAACGCGCGTCACCGCGTTCGACATAACGGTCGAAGCGCTTGTCGCTGCGCAGGCGGATGATTTCGGCCGGGCTGTCGATGCGCGCCAGCGTGGCTGGAATGCTGTCGCCACGGCCGTTGTCGGCCTGCAGCGTGGCCAGCGCCAGCCACAGCCCGGTGGGTTCCAGGCCGCCGCTCTTCCAGCCGTTGTCGAACAGCGCCTGCAGCAGGTCCATGCGCTTCTGCGGCTGGTCACGCAGGCGGTACTGCAGGTAGTTGATGGCGTGGTGATCGACCGGCAGCGGTGCGTCGGCATGCTGCAGTGCCTTCACCAGGAAGGTGGTGGCTGCGGCCGGCTGGTTGTCCGACAGTTCCACCGACACCTGGGTGAGCAGGATCTGTGCATCCTCCGGCAGGGCCTCCTGCGCCTGTTGCAGGTAGCGTCGGGCCAGTGCCGGCTTCTTCTGCATCAGTGCGGTCCAGCCGGCGACCTGCGAGGCGCGGCCGCGATGTTCGGCATCGAAGTCGTCCAGCAACGGATCCTCCATCAGCCGCTCCATGCTGATCAGCGCGCCCAGCGTGTTGCCGCCGCGCGCCTGCTGGATCGCTTCATCCCAGCGCGTGGCGTACGCCGCGTGTACTGCATCGGCGGTGGCTGATGGTTTCTGCGGGGCCACCGTGATCGAGGCGGAGGCGGGCGCACTGGCCAATGCGGCCAGCAGCAGGACGGTGAGGGGGAGAACGCGGGGCATGGAGAATCTCCATCCGTGGGAACCGCATTGAACCTGCTGCAGCCAGTGAGAACAAGCAGGGCGCATGGAACTCTGCTGTTCCGCCGTACGATTGGCCGTGGCGGATCGCACCTTCACCGTCTATTGTCGGTGCCTCTTCAGGCAGGAGCAGCGCAGCACGATGGCACGGTGGCAATGGATGGTGGCAGGGGTGGCGTCTGCAACGGCGGTGGCATTGGCAGCGACCTGGTGGGAGACGCCGCTGCACACGCTGGCCGAGCCTGCGGGCCCGGCGCCCACGCCATTGGCCTGGACCGCACAGATCGAGCCGTTGGCCGGTGACGGCCATCCCGGTGACCGGGACGGTGGATCCGCGCAGGCGCGTTTCGCCGATCCCTACGCGCTGCTGCGCGGTGCCGATGGCAGCATCTACTTCACCGATGCCGGCGACAACAACCGCATCCGTCGCCGACTGCCCGATGGCCGCATCGAAACCGTGGCCGGGCAGGGCGAGGGACGCGTCGACGGCCCGGCACTGCAGGCCAGTTTCAATACGCCCTCGGGCATTGCCGCCGACGCGCAGGGCAACCTGTATGTGGCCGACACCGGCAACCACGCGATCCGCCGCATCGGCACCGATGGCCAGGTGACCACGCTGGCCGGTGGCGAACAGGGCCATGACGATGGCCCCGCCGCGCAGGCCCGCTTCGATGCGCCGATGGGCATCGCAGTGGATGCGCAGGGCCAGGTCTACGTGGCCGATACGTTCAACGATCGCATCCGGGTGATCGGTACCGATGGCAGCGTGCGCACCCTGGCCGGTGGCGATCGGCCAGGCTTTGCCGACGGCGTGGGTGCCGCCGCGCGTTTTGATACGCCGGTGGCGCTGGCCTTCGATGCACACGGTGCGCTGCTGGTGGCCGACCTGTTCAACAACGCGGTTCGCCGGGTGGCGGCCGATGGCACGGTCAGCACCGTGGTCGCCGCCGGTGGCGTGATCAATGGGCCGCTGTCACTGGCCACCACCCACGACGGCGTGCTGTACGTGGGTGACCTGGATGGCCGCATCGTGCAGGTGACGCCGCAAGGCCACCAGATCGCGCTGGTCGGCAACGGCCGCCTGCCGCGCCTGGCCCGCCCCAGTGGCCTGGCGATGGATGCCGATGGCAGCGTGCTGGTGGCCGACGCCGCCAGCTACCGCCTGCACCGCCTGCGCCCGTTGCCGGTGGGTGACCTGCCGGCGCCGGCGCTGGTCGGCCCGGCCGCCGATGCCGCGTTGCCGAAGACCGGGGGCCGTTGGCCGCTGGCACCGCAGGAGGGCTGGCACGAAGTGGTCGGTACGCTGGGCGAAGTGCGTGGCAACTTCACCGGCGAGAGCCGCCACCACCTGCACGGCGGCTTCGATGTACGCGGTGATGTGGGACAGACCGTGCTGGCGATCGCCGACGGCAAGATCAGCAGCCCGGTGGCGGCCTGGAACCTGGGCGAGCAGGCCGAGGGCCTGGCCGTGGATCGTCTCAAGTACATCCACATGCGGGTCGGCCGCAGCCCGCGCGACCAGCCGTTCGATGCGCGCTGGCAGGCGTTGTATGACGAGCAGGGCAAGCTGGAACGGATGCGTGTGCGCCGTGGCATGCGCATCCACGTCGGTGACCGCCTGGGCAGCATCAACAACCAGGCGCACGTGCATCTGGCGGTGGGTACCGGCGGTTTCGAGACCAACGCGGTGGCGCTGGGCTTCCACAACTACGCCGACCACTTCGCGCCGCGCATCACCGATGTGGCCCTGCTGGACGACAACGACCAGCCGATGGCGGCGGGCAGCGACGGCGTAGTGATGGTGGCGCGCCAGGGCCGCGGCGTGCAGATCGTGATCGAGGCCTGGGACCAGGTCGACAACAACCTGCCGCGTCGCCGCCTGGGCATGTACCAGGTGGGCTACCAGATCCTCGATGCCGCTGGACAGCCGCTGCAGGGCTACGAGCAGCCGCGCTGGAACATCGTGTTCAACCGCATGCCGCCGCAGAAGGAAGCGGTGCGCGTGGCCTACGCACCGGACAGCGGCATCACCGTGCATGGCAGCGCGGTCACCCGTTTCCGTTACCTGGCCACCAACACCGTGCGTGACGGCCTGATGGAAACGGGGCGCTGGCAGCCGGCGGCGCTGCCGCCGGGCGAGTACATCGTGCGCGCCAGCGTGCGCGACTACAGCGGCAACGAGGGCGTCGGCCCGCGCGAGATCAGAGTACGGCTGCTGCCATAGCGGCAGCCGGGGCGCCGCAGCGTTCGCGCTCGGCGTCCATGTCTTCCAGCGGCCGCACCTCGATGCTGCCGAAGCGCGCCCAGGGGAAGTCGCGGGCGATGCGCATGGCTTCGTCACGGTCGCGGGCGACGATCAGGTTGAAGCCGGCCAGCAGTTCGCGGGTCTCGGCGAACGGGCCATCCAGTACGCGGCTGTGGCCATCGCGCACGCGCAGGGTCTGCGCGGTGTCGACCGGCTGCAGCTTTTGCGCGGCCAGCAGCGTGCCTTCGGCCTGCAGCTTGTCGGCGTGGGCGAGGCAGTCGCGCATCAGCGCGTTGAATTCTTCGGTGGGCAGCGCCTGCAGCAGGGCAGGCTCGATGTAGATCAGAAGCAGGTACTGCTGCATGGCACGGTCCTGGCGGGGGCGGGGGTCCATGATCGCGCAGGATTGCGCGTGGGCATGTTGCAGCGCGGGAGGCGCGCCTTCGGCGGGGATCGGTGAACGGCGGAGCCCCTCCGTGGTGGGTTGGTCGCTGAGAGCTGGGTTTCAGAGGGTGGATCGGGCGGGTGGGATTGGCGGGGACGCCGTGAATCCGTCCCTGGAGGCTTGGCCGCGCCATCCATGGCGCGGATACCCCGCCAACCCCACCCGCCCGATCCCTGACAGATTCCGGTCGCCGAACCACCACGGGAAATCAACAACAAGAGCAGAAGCGGGTCGCTTCGCTCGCAAAGCCGAGGCCGCCAGCCAACCGCCGTTGCTGTTGCTGTTGCTGTTGCTTTTTTTCTTGATCTTCCCGTGGTGGAGCGGAGACAGGAACTTGTCCAAGGCCGGGTGGGTAGGCGGGGCGGGGGTGTCCGCGGCATGGATGCCGCGGCCAAGCCCCAAGGGACGGGTTTACGGCGTCCCCCGACCCGCCTACCCACCCGGCCAAACCCATGAACCCGAGCTTTTCAGCGACCAACCCACCCCCACCACGGAGGGGCTCCGCCGTTCGCCGATCGCCGCCGAAGGCGCGCTTTCCACGGAAGAAATAATTTTCAGAAGACGTGTCGATTCCCAGCCCCCTGGTTCGTTGTACCCAGTGAAGGGCACGCACCCCGCGTCCCCACGGGAGACCGCAATGAAAGTAATGGTGATCGTGAAGGCCAACGCCGACTCCGAAGCCGGCCGCATGCCCAGCGAACAGGAATTGTCCGAAATGGGCGCCTTCAACGAACAACTCGTGGCCGCCGGCATCATGCTGGCCGGTGAAGGCCTGCATGCCACCCAGCGCGGCCGCCGCATTCACTTCGGCAGCGGCACACCCAAGGTCGAGGCCGGTCCGTTCGGTCCTGCCAGCGACCAGATCGCCGGCTTCTGGCTGTGGGAAGTGCGGTCGCTGGAAGAGGCCGTTGAGTGGGCCAGCCGTGCGCCGTTTGGTAGTGGCGGCACGCTGGAACTGCGTCCCTTGATCTCCGCTGAAGACTTCGGTGAAGCCTTCACCCCCGAATTACAGCAGCAGGAACAGCGTCTGCGTGCACAGCTGGAAGGTTGACCCGATGCATCTCCCTGCCGGGCACGACCCGGCGCTACTGCCCTGAACCACACCACGGAGTATTGCCATGAGACTGATTCCCTTCCTCGGCTTCAGCGGCCAGGCCCACGACGCGATGGCGTTCTACGCCAAGGCACTCGGTGGCCAGGTCACCTCGGAAATGAAGTACCGCGACATGCCGCCGTCCGATGGCATGCCCGGCTGCAACGAGATGCCGGCGCAGACCCTGGACCACGTTGCGCACAGCCAGCTGGAGATCGGCAACGCCATCGTGATGGCGGCCGACGGTCCCGGCGGCGGTGAAGGTGGCTCGACCACCATCAATGTCGACGTCGACAGCATCGAAGAAGCCGAACGCGTGTTCGCCGCGCTGGCCGAGGGTGGCCAGGTGCAGATGCCGATCGCCGAAACGTTCTGGGCACACCGCTGGGGCATGCTGATCGACCGCTACGGCAAGCCGTGGATGGTCAACTGCATGAAGCAGCCCTGATTCCGTCTTCTCCATCCACAAGGAGCTTCACCGATGAGTGCACCACAACCGCAGATGATCTTCGTCAACCTGCCCGTGCAGGATCTGAACGCATCCAAGGCCTTCTTCGCTGCGCTGGGCTACAGCTTCAACCCGACCTTCACCAATGACGATGCGGCCTGCATGGTGATCAGCGAGAGCATCTTCGTGATGCTGCTGACCCAGCCATTCTTCAAGCAGTTCACCACCAAGTCGATTGCTGACGCGCATCAGCAGACCGAGGTGATCACCTGCCTGTCGGCCGACAGCCGCAAGGCCGTGGACGTGATGGTGGACAAGGCGCTGACGGCCGGCGCCAGCGAACCGCAGCCGGCGCGCGACTACGGCTTCATGTACCAGCGTGGCTTCCAGGACCTGGACGGCCATCTCTGGGAAATCGCACACATGGACGGCGAGCCGGGCTGACGGCCGCCGCAGGGAGAACCCTCATGGCTTACGTGGATGCTTACGTGCTGCCGTGCCCGCAGGACAAGGTGGTGGCCTACCGCCGCCTTGCCCGCAAGGCCGGCGCGGTGTGGAAGGACCATGGCGCGCTGCAGTACATGGAATGCGTGGCCGACGATGTGGAACCGGGCAAGAGCACCTCGTTTCCGCGCGCGGTCAAGGCGAAGCCGGGCGAAACGGTGATCGTCGCCTTCGTGGTGTTCCGCTCGCGCGCGGCACGCGACCGCATCAACGCAAAGGTGATGGCCGACCCGCGGCTGGCGTCGCTGGGCCCGAAGGACATGCCGTTCGATACCCGGCGCATGTTCTGGGGCGGCTTCAAGCCGATTGTTGAAGCGTGAGCTGCGGCGCTTGTGCGGGCCGGGCGTGCGTGCTGTGATCGGCGCATGCTCGAGCCCGCACTGACGCAGCGTCTGGAAACCCTCTGGCGGATGGAGTCGCCAGTGCTGATCGCGCGCCTGGCGCGGCTGCTCGGTGGCGATGTCGGCCGTGCCGAGGAGCTGGCCCAGGACACCTGGCTGGCCGCGCTGGAGCGTTGGCCGGAGCAGGGCATCCCGGACAACCCCGGAGCCTGGCTGATGACCACCGCGCGCAACCGTGCCATCGATGTGCTGCGCCAGCACCAGCGGGTGGCGCAGCAGCACGCGCAATGGGGCGAGGAACTGCATCCGGCTGCGCTGCCGGCACCCGATGACAGCCAGGCGCTGGAGGATGACCTGGGCGATGACCTGCTGCGGTTGATGTTCGTGGCCTGCCATCCCGTGCTGCCGGCCGATGCGCGCGTGGCACTCACCCTGCGCCTGCTCGGTGGCCTGACCACCATCGAGATCGCGCGTGCGTTCCTGCAGCCGGAGCCGACCATCGCCCAGCGCATCGTGCGCGCCAAGCGCACCCTGGCGCAGAAGCAGGTGCCCTATGAAGTGCCGCGCGCGGAGGCGATGCCGGAGCGCCTGGCCTCGGTGCTGGAGGCGATCTATCTGGTGTTCAACGAAGGCTATGCGGCCAGTGCCGGTGATGACTGGATGCGCCCGGCGCTGTGCGAGGAAGCACTGCGGCTGGCCCGCATCCTGGCGCATCGGTTGCCGGTGCCGCCGGTGCTGGGCCTGCTGGCGTTGATGGAACTGCAGGCCTCGCGCGCAGCGGCGCGCGTGAATACGCAGGGTGCGCCGGTGTTGCTGGACCAGCAGAACCGTGCGCGCTGGGACTGGCTGCAGATCGACCGCGGGCAGCAGGTGCTGGCGCGCGCGCTGGCCATCGGTGGCGACCAGGACCCCTATGTGCTGCAGGCGCGCATCGCGGCCTGCCATGCGGCTGCGCGTCGCGCTGACGCCACCGATTGGCCGCGTATTGCTGCGCTCTATACACAGCTGCTGCAGGTGCAACCTTCGCCGGTGGTGGCATTGAACCGGGTGGTGGCGATCCTGCGCAGCGACGGTGCCTTCGCCGCGTGGGCGCAGCTGCAGCCACTGCTGGTCGATCCGCGCCTGCGCGACTACGCGCCGCTGCAGGTGGTGCGCGGCGAGCTGCTGCAGGCACTGGGACGGGAGCAGGACGCGCGCGATGCATTTGCCGAAGCCGCCCGGCTCAGCCAGAACCAGGCCGAGCGCGGACTGCTGCGGCAACGGGCGGGCCTGCCCCCCACGGAGTGAACCGACAAAGGCAGCACTTGTCGGCAGGCCCGTGAGCGGCTATGTTTCGCGCCCAGCGGACGCATGAGCGTCCGCGACCCGTGCGTATTGACCGAGGAGCGGTTGGATGTATTCAAGGACGAAGAGCGCATCGCGCGCTTTTGCGCGCCTGCTTGCCTGTGCCCTGTGCCTGGCCGTATGGCCGATGGCCGTGCAGGCCACGGACAAATCGCAGCAGGCCTATTGGGCCGGTTTTGCCTATACCGCTGACGCTGCCGCCGTGCAGGCGACCACGCCGCATGCGCATGCGGTGCTGGAACGGCGTGGCCTGGTCCCGCTGAACCAGACGCTGGCGCAGTCGCTCAAGCGCCGTGCACCGGCGCACCTGGAGCTGATCGACCAGCCGGTGGCGATGCTCGACGGCACCACCAGCGCCACCGTGCTGGCCGCTGCGCTGGATCGCGAGCTGGTCTCGGTCGAACCGATCGGCGACCAGTACAAGGTGCTGGTGGAAGTGGCGCTGCAGGCGCTGTTCTTCGACTTCCGCGAGCGCCAGGTGATCGCCTCCTATCCGCTCACCCTGCAGCGCATCGACGTGCAGGACTACCGTCCGGACAACGACGATATCGACGCGATCGTCGCCGATCTGCTGTACGGCGGCGCCGATACCAGCCTGTCGCAGGTACTGGCGGCCAGCCTGGCGCAGGCGCGGCTGCCCGACGCCGCCATGCGTCGCCTGCAGGTGGGTGGGGTGACCCTGTCCGACGCGGTGCGCGCCAAGCTGCCCGACCCGAAGTGGGACGCGCCGCTGCGCGCCACCCTGGCCCATGAGCTGTCCAAGACGCTGTCGTCCAACACCGGCGTCGGCCTGCTGCCGCCGGCCTCGGGCCAGGCGATCGGTGGCGCGATGGCCGCCCGCTTTGCCGACGGCAAGGTCTACCAGCTGAAGATTCCCGAACCCGACTACGTCATCAACCTGCAGGTCGATGCACTGAAGAACGGCGTGATCGAGGAAACCCCGGCAATGAAGACGATGCTGTTCGGCGCCTTCTTCACCGCCAAGGTGACCGAGCCGTTCTCGGGCAAGGTCTATTTCGAACAGCCGCTGCGCAAGGGTGCCACCAAGGTGGTGCCGGTCACGCAGTGGCAGGTCGACCAGTGGTCGGCCAGCTACGAAACCCTGCTGGCCGGCTTCGACGCCTTCGCCGGCGCCGCCGCCAAGCGTGCCGACTCGCGCGCCTGGCTGGACGAACAGAAGCCGGGCGGCCGCCCGTTGCAGCAGCAGACCCAAGCCCTCCAGGAGTTGATCAAGTCATGTCGTTGATGCGTACCATCCTGCTCATCCTCATCGCGCTGGTGGTGGCCTCGCCGGTCGCTGCGCAGACCGCGAGTTCGCGCGGTACCGGCTCGGCCAGCTACGGCCTGCGCCTGAGTGCCGACACCCGCGCCCAGGCCCTGAACAAGGCCAAGGTCAATGCCCTGGAGGCGTACATCGCCGAAACCGGTGCAGCCAAGCTGCGCCTGTTCGAAGCACGCCGCGCCGAGTTCATCGGCGAGATCGATCGCTACGTGCTCAGCGCGGTGCAGTTGTCGGACACCGAAGACAAGAAGGCCAAGACCTACAGCGTCACCGTCCGCGCCGAGATCAACACCACCCTGCTGCAGACCAAGCTGGACGCCGGTTCGGCCGTGGCCGGTGCCACCGCTGCGCAGCGCTCGCTGCTGACCTTCCTGTTCATGGCGCGCTCGCAGGACACTGTGCAGTCGTTCCAGGACAAGGAATACCGCCGCGTCGACGCCAGCAGCAGCTACAGCGAGAACACCCGTGAGGGCGACAGCTTCCGCGGTAACTCGGTCAGCACCAACGGCAGCATCAACCAGAGCGGTTCGGTGTCGGTCACCAGCGGCGGCAGCACCACCGCGCGCGCCGACAACATCACCTGGAAGGTGGCCAACGCCGCCGAGGTCAACACCGCGATGACCGGTGCCTTCAGCGCCGCCGGCTACGAAGTGGTTGAAGCCGAATACGTGGAAGGCGAGTCGCGCGGCCTGCTCAGCATCGAGCGCATCCGCAAGGACTTCAGCACCGGCAACGACCTGGCCCCGGCCACCCTGCGCGACACCGCCAACGGCATCCGCGCGGCCAACATCCCGTACATCGCCGTCGGCACCCTCGACGTCGGCATGCGTGACCGCGATCCGGCCAGCGGCAACACCCGCGTGTTCGTCACTGTCACCGGCAAGGTGCTGGACGTGACCGGTCGTTTCCCGCGCACCGTGTCGTCGGTCGGCCCGGTGCAGTTCTCCGGTACCGGCCCGAATGAAACCGTGGCCCGTACCAATGCCCTGCAGCTGGCTGCCGAAAAGGCCGCCCAGCAGATGATCAACGAACTGAACGTCAAGGCGGTCCGCTGATCCGCCACCCCGGTGGGTGCCGAGCTCGCTCGGCATCGCCCGGGGTTACCGATTCCCCACGAGCCGCACCGCGGCCGTCTCTCCCAAAGGACTCTCACATGATCCGCAATACCGCTCTTGTCCTGGCCATCGCGGCCGCCACCCTGTCGATGCCGGCCCACGCCGGCCTGGGCAAGCTGAAGGACCTGACGGGCGCCTCCACCGGCTCCTCCAGCAGCACTTCCAGCGCCGCCGCGCCGAACGAAGCTGCGCAGGAAGCACTGGTGCGTCGTTTCGTCAGCTCGCAGTCGCACTCGCTGCAGGCCCAGACCTCGTTCGCCCGTGCCTTCGGCCTGGCCGAGCAGGTGCAGCTGCTGGAAGCCGAGCGCCAGGCGCTGTCGTCGGGTTCGGTCAGCGTCGATGCGATGAAGAAGTCGGTGTCGGTCAGCGAAGCCGCCCAGGCCGCGATCGACGAGCGCCAGGCCGCGCAGCCGGAGCTGAACGCTGAATCCAAGCAGCACTACGCCGAAGGCCTGGTCTCGCTGCTGTCCTCGGCTGCCGAAGCGCAGAAGCTGGGTGGCGAAGCCAGCAACTTCACCGCCGGCATGAAGAACCTGGGCGCGACCCAGATGGCTACCGTCGGCCGCAAGCTGGCCGCCGGTGCATGGGTGGCCAAGGAATCGCCGGGCTTCATCCAGGGCCTGTACGGTTCGACCAAGTCGGCCGTGACCTTCGCCAAGAAGAGCAAGGTGAAGGTGCCGTCCAACGCCGACTCGATGCTGGGCCAGCTGGACAAGATGAACTGATCCGAGGCGAATCCCCATGCGTACGACCCCCCGTTTGATCGGCCTGGGCCTGGCTGCCGTGCTGCTTGCAGCCTGCGGCAAGCAGGACACCCCGGCCGCCGATGCGCCCACACCCGCCAAGGACAAGGCAACCAGTGCACTGGCCAGCAATGCGCCAGTGGAAGCAGCGCCCCTGCGTGGCACGCCGGATTTCGGCGGTACCACCCAGGTCGCGCGCGAGGCCGACGGCATCGGCAGCACCCCGGAACTGGCGGTGCTGGCGGCGCTGCAGTCGGCGGTGGCGCAGGTCAACGGCGTACGCGTGGCCAGCCAGATGCAGAGCCTGCGTGCAGGCCTGCATGTGGATGTGGATGACGAACACGTCGGCGATATCCGCGCCGACGCGTTCACCCAGCAGATGATCGCCGGCTCGCAGGGCGCGGTGCTGGGCTATGAAATCCTGTCGCAGGACGAAGTGCGGCAGCTGGACGAGGAAACCATCGCCCGCGTGCGCGCCAGCGATGAAGGCTGGAGCTTCAAGGGCTCGGCATCTGCCAGCGCTTCCGGCGAAGCCACCGCCAAGGGTGCCGGCGGCTCGGCCAGCGTCAAGGAAAGCTACGACGAGAAGGTCAGCGTCGATGCCAAGCGTGGCGCCAGCTCGTTCGATTCCGACGTGACCCACCGCAGCATGCGCAGCTACTGGAAGGTGCGCGTGCGTGCACAGATCGCCCAGTACCGTGCACCGGACGAGCAGGGCAAGCCGAAGATCGTGGTCGCGCTGCCGCGCACCAAGGCCGGCAGCTATGCCGTGGGCGATGGCCGCGTGAGTGCCGATGAAGTGGCCGACGCGATCCGCGCGCGCCTGTCCGACACGCTGACCCAGACCCAGCGTTTCATCGTGCTGGACCGCGAGTTCGGCGACGAACTGCAGGCCGAGATCGACCACATCAACAGCGGCAACGTGCGCTTGCAGGACACCGCACGCGTCGGCCAGCAGCTGGCGACCGACCTGATCCTGATCCCGACCATCGAACGCTTCGAGTACCCGCGCAGCGTGCGCAACCTGCGCATGTCCGACCGCCAGGTGACCTCGTACTCCGGTGGCGGCCGCATCACCCTGCGTCTGGTCAATGCCACCACCGGCCAGGTGGTGATGTCCGACAGCTTCGACCACCAGCTGGCCTCGACCGGCCCCAGCACCCTGCCGCGCGTGGTCAACGGCCGCAACATGGCCGCGGCGATGATGGAATCGCTGTCCGGCCAGATCGGTACCACGATCGTCACCACGCTGTTCCCGGTGTCGGTGGTTTCGGTGGACGGTGACCAGGTGGTGCTGAGCCAGGGCGGTGACACCGTGCAGGCTGGCCAGCGCTGGCAGGCCGTGCGCCTGGGCGAGGAGCTGAAGGACCCGCAGACCGGCCGCTCGCTGGGCCGCAGCGAACACCCGTGCTGCACCATCCGTATCGACCGCGTCGCTGCACAGACCTCGTACGGCACCATCGAAGACGGTGTCGACGCGATGCGCGGCGGCTTCCGTCCGGGCCAGATCGAACTGCGCCAGAAGCTGGGCAGCAAGCCGGCTGCCGCCGCCAGTGCGACCGCCTCGACCGCGCCGGCCGCCGCCGCCCGCCCGGCCGCCAAGCCGAAGCCCAAGCCTGCTGCCGCCCCGGCCGAAGACCCGAACTGGTAACAGGCTCAAGCAACACACAGATGGGGTCAGAGCCCTTTCCCGCCGGGAAAGGGGTCTGACCCCTTCTTGTTTCCGTGCGTGTCGACCAAGGTCGACACCTACCAACAGCGGTAGAAATCTGTCGAAGGCGGAGTGGGTTCGGTTGCGGGGGTGTCCGCGGCATGGGCCCGAGGCATGCCTCGGGCGGGTTGGGCAGGACGCCCAACCCCGGTCTTGCCGTGTGCGCAGGACAGCGCACACGAGCAAGCCGCGGCCAAGCCCCCAAGGAAGGGTTTACGGCGTCCCCCGCAACCGGACCCACCCCGCCTACCCTCAGGAAGCCAGCTCCCGCTGTTGCTTCGGCTGTTGCTGTTGCCCTGGCTTCTGCAGGTGCAGGGCGCAGCCCTGCCGAACCCCTTACACTCCAGAAGGATTTCCCTGCTGGAGAGAGCAATGAAACGAGTGGTACTGGGCGTGCTGGCCCTGTCGGTGTCGAGCGCACTGATGGCGGCCACCCCGAAATTCGATGGCGCGCGGATCTCCGCCGACGTCAAGGAACTGGCCTCCGACGCCTACGAAGGCCGCTCGCCGGCCACCGCCGGCGAAGAGAAGACCATCGCCTACCTCAGCAAGCAGTTTGCCGACGCCGGCCTGCAGCCGGGCGGCGATCTCAAGGACGGCAAGCGCCTGTGGACCCAGGCCGTGCCGCTGCGCAAGGGCGACATCGTCGGCGCACCGCAGCTGGCACTGCACCAGGGTGGCAAGACCGTGCCGCTGGAGCAGGGCAAGCAGATCGCCGTGCGCGCCGCCATGAACGGCGCCAGCAACGTCGACATCAGCAAGGCCCCGCTGGTGTTCCTCGGCTACGGCGTGAAAGCCCCGGAGCGCAACTGGGACGACTTCAAGGGCGTGGACCTGAAGGGCAAGATCGCTGTCGTGCTGATCAACGACCCGGACTTCGAAACCGGACAGGGTGATTTCGACGGCAAGGGCATGACCTATTACGGCCGCTGGACCTACAAGTACGAGGAAGGCGCCCGCCAGGGGGCGCTGGGCGTGCTGATCGTGCACGAGACCGCACCGGCGTCGTACGGCTGGGCCACCGTGGCCGGCTCCAACACCAACACCATGTTCGACGTGGTGCGCGACAACCCGGCGGAAAGCCACCCGCTGCTGGAAGGCTGGATCCAGCGCGACCTCGCGGTGGAGCTGTTCCGCTCGGCCGGGCAGGACTTCGAGGCGCTGAAGAAGAAGGCGCAGCAGCGCGACTTCACCCCGGTGCCGCTGACCGGCGCCAGCCTGGACGCGAAGTACGCGGTGAAGACCGAGGTGATCACCTCGCACAACGTGGCCGCACGCCTGGAAGGCAGCCGCCACCCGGACGAGACGATCATCTACAGCGCGCACTGGGACCACATCGGCGTGGGTGAGCCGGACGCGCGTGGCGACCGCATCTTCAACGGTGCGCTGGACAACGCCAGCGGTACCGCCTCGCTGATCGAGCTGGCACGCGGCTTCGCCAAGGAAAAGCGCCCGCAGCGCTCGCTGCTGTTCCTGGCGGTCACCGCCGAGGAAAAGGGCCTGCTGGGTTCGGAGTACTACGCCACTCATCCGCTGTACCCGCTGGAAAAGACCGTGGCGGTGATCAACATGGACGGCATGGCGCCGTTCGGTCCGTCGCGTGATTTCGGCATCTACGGTGCCGCGCGCTTCGAACTGCTGGACCAGCTGAAGGACGTGGCCAAGGGCTGGGATATCCGCTACACGCCGGACCCGAAGCCGGAAGCGGGCCTGTTCTTCCGCTCCGATCACTTCCCGTTCGCCAAGCGTGGCGTGCCGGCGCTGTCCTGGTCAGCCGGCCAGGACTGGGTGGACGGTGGCGTGGCCGCGGGCAAGAAGGCCTCCGAGGACTACACCGCCAAGCGCTATCACCAGCAGGGCGACGAGTGGCAGCCGGACTGGGTGTTCGCCGGTGCCGCCCGCGACCTGGAGGTGCTGTACACGCTGGGCAACCAGCTGGCCAACGCGCGCAGCTGGCCGAACTGGAGCAAGGACGAGTCGTTCCGCGCCGTGCGTGATGCCAGCGCCGACCAGCGCAAATAACGGCGTTCGGTAATGCCGGCCGCTGGCCGGCAACCGCACTCGGTCCGGGCAACCGTCCCCTGAGTCAGGGGGCGGCGCCATAGGCGCGGGGGTGTGGGTGCTGGTGAGATGGGGCCCACGGCTTGCGCAGGCGAGCCGTGGGAGCGCCAGCGCGAATGCGCAGGCGCGTTCCCGGCGTTTCCATAACGGCTTCCATCCCTACTTTCCCGGCCTTCGTCGCAGCCCGCTTGCTTGCCCGGCGGGCCGCCCTATGCTCGGCTCACCCCCTTCCTCCAAGGCGCCGCCGTGTTCGCCAGCCTCTCTCTCCTGATCCGCCACCTGCTGGCCTGGGCCGCCGCGCTGGTTGTCGCCGGCATGGTCTGGAGCGGCATCTTCAGCGGCATGAACGATGGCCCGGGCTGGGTCTTCGGCCTGCTGGCGATGTTCCTGATGATCTCCGCGCTGGGCAGTGTGATCACCCATGTACGCCGGGTGTGGTTGGTCGCGGGCCGCCTGGATGCAACTACGTTGTCCGGCCGCCAACGCCGGCAGGTGGAACTGCCGATGGATGCCGGCCACGCCTTCTCGGTGGTGGAAGCGGCCATCGCTGAACTGCCGCGCGTCGAAGACGTGGAAAGTTCGGCCGGCAGCCTGCAGGTGCGGGCCTACGTGCGCCGGGTGGATGCCTGGAATGGCCGCCAGCCGTCGCGCTGGAACCTGCCCGCGCGATTGGCGATCAAGCGCAACAGTGTGCTGGCCACCGTCACGCCAGGGCAGGGCACAAGCACCGTCACCCTGCTGTTCGAACCCGATGCCGGCTGGTGGGCCGACTTGCTGGCGCTGGACGAGGGCAGCAACTTCGAGAACGCTGAAGCGGTCACCCGTGCCATCAGCCGCCGTGTCGCCGACCAGCGCCGCGACGAACAGGCCGCAGCCGAACAGACCCAGGTGGAAAAGGAACTGTCGGTGGCACGCTTGAGTCTGCTGCATGCGCAGGTGGAACCGCACTTCCTCTACAACACGCTGGCCAACGCACAGGTGCTGACCCGCACCGATCCGGCGCGTGCCGAGCAGATGCTCGGCCACCTCATCCAGTACCTGCGCAGTTCGTTGCCGCAGGTGGACGAATCGGTGTCGACGCTGGGCGTGGAGCTGGAACGCACCCGCGCCTATCTGGAGATCCTGCGCATCCGCATGGGCGCACGGCTGGCGGTGGAAGTGCAGGTACCCAACGAACTGCATGGGGTGCACCTGCCGGCGATGGCACTGCAGACGCTGGTGGAAAACGCGATCAAGCACGGCCTGGAACCCAAGCCCGGCGGTGGCACGATCTGGATCCTGGCGCGGGCCTTCGATGACCACGTGACCGTAACCGTGGCCGACGATGGGCTCGGCTTCGGCCAGGGCACCAGCGGCACCGGCATCGGCCTGAAAAACCTGCGCGAGCGCCTGCGCCTGACCTGCGGTGAGCAGGCCGGCGTGGCGATCGTCGCCAACTTCCCCAGCGGCGTGGCCGCGACCATGACCCTGCCGCAGTCGCACAAGGAGCGCAGCCATGCCGCTTGAAGCCCTGATCGCCGAAGACGAGGAACTGCTGCGGCAGTCACTGGTGGAGCAGCTGGGCCGGCTGTGGCCGGACCTCAAACTGGTGGCCGAGTGCGAGGACGGTGCCAGCGCGCTGGAGCAGCTGGCCGAGACGCAGCCGGACATCGCCTTCCTCGATATCCGCATGCCCGGCATCAGCGGCATCGAGGTCGCGCGCTCGCTGTCCGACCTGAGCCCGCGCACCCAGGTGGTGTTCGTCACCGCCTACGACCAGTACGCCATCGACGCGTTCGAGCAGGGCGCGATGGACTACCTGTTGAAGCCGGTCAGCGACGAGCGCCTGCTGGCCACCCGCGAGCGCATCCTGTCGCGGCTGCCATCGACGCGCCAGGACGATGCCGTGCTGGAGCGCCTGCTGCAGCGGCTGGGCCCGTCGCAGGGTGCAGCGGAGCGCCCACCACTGGCCTGGATCACCGCCAGCAACGGCCGCGAGACGCAGCTGATCATGCTGGAAGACGTGGCCTACTTCCGTGCCGACAACAAGTACACCACCGTGGTCACCGCCGCTGGCGAAAGCCTGCTGCGCACACCGTTGCGCGAGCTGCTGGAAGTGCTCGATCCGCAGCACTTCCGCCAGATCCATCGTTCGACCATCGTCAACATGAAGGCAGTGGCGGCGGTGAGCCGCGACGACACCGGGCGTGGCGTGCTGCGCCTGCGCGGGCGCACGGAAACGCTGGTGGTCAGCCAGCCGTTCATGAGCCTGTTCCGCGGCATGTAGCCGCAGCATCCCCTTGCACCGAGGAATGAACATGCCCCGTCTGCTGATTGCGTGCGTTGTCGTGCTGGCGCTGGCCGGCTGCGAAAAATCCCGCAACACCTCGATCACCCGCACCCAGGCCAACGGCGTGGATACGCTGTACAGCAAGGGTACCGTCGTCGATGGCGAGGCACGCTTCCAGTGCATCGCCAGCAGTAGCGGCGCCTGCCACTACCTGGTACTTGATCCAACCTGCAGCCCCGATGCCGCGTGCGCCACACCGCCGCTGCGCCGGTTCGCGGTTGCGGCCGGCAAGACCGAGGCCATGCGTGGCCTGCCCGACGGCTTCCGCCAGTGCGTCAGCCAGGACCCGATAGAACAATGCCACCGTGAGTGATCACGGTGGCATTGTGGGTCCCCCCGCTTCCCCGAAGGGTCAGTAGGCAGGTTGCAGCGTCAGGTCGTGATGGTGCTCGGTCTCGCCCACATGGTTGAGGCGACCGACCAGTTCGGAGTGCTGCTTCATCCGCCCGATCTCGGTCATGATGCGGATGTCCTCGTGGCGCAGTTCGCGCTTGGCGGTGACCGCCTGCTTGTAGTCCAGCACTTCCGGGTAGTGCTCGGCCAGGTCCAGTGCCTCGGCGACATGCTCGACGCTGTCAGCCTTGGAGCTGATGCGGGCGCGGCTGTTGAAGGCCTTCATCCAGCGCTCGAAACCAGCGGTGCGATCGAACATGTTGGCCATGAACCAGATCACGAACAGGATCGAGATCCACGAGCCGAACACCACGACCACGCGGGTGAAGGTGATGTGGTAATCGTCGCGCCACAGGTAGTTGGTGATCAGGCCGAGGATCAGCAGCGAAGCCGCCTGCCAGCCGACGATCGAGGCGATCAGCCACTGGCACTTGGCCTGGGCCAGCACAGCCACTTCATCGCGGATCTGCTGCTCGCTGAGGCTGCGCCAGTGCGCGACCTGTTTTTCGAACGGGCTGCTGTAGAGCTCGTTGTCGCGAAGCAGTAGTCCCAAACCCTTGAACAAAGCAATCATGGCTGGCTCCTTGTGGAACGTGCGTCGATCAGCGTTGGACGGTGTGGCGGGTTCAGTTCTAGCACTTCCAGCGAGCCGTGCAATGGGCGGAATGCCAAGCGGCGTAAGGGTTTTGTCTGAATGGGTGAATCCTGTTGCGTCGCAACATTGCGGTCGCAGCCTGCGACAGGATGTCGCAGGGTGAAACGTGCTGCGGCCGCACATGAAACCGTGGCTGAGTGCGGAGACTCGCCGCCGCCGCCGTGATCGCCCAGAATCGGGGGCGACCGCGCAACCTGCGGCCGTTCTTCCGCCTTTCCTGGATCTGTGATGCCGGCTCTGCTGCAGCGACTCTCCCGCCCCGTCACCGCGCCGATCCGGCGCTGGGTACTGGAGGCCTTTCCACGTGGCCAAAGCGGCATCGATTACGACCATCCGCAGGGCGACCCGGGCTGGTTCGGCCCGGACAGCGTCACCTGGCGGCTGCACGCCGAATTCCCCTCGATGCTGGCCGGTGGCCTGTGTGCGCTGATGCTGCAGACCCTGCACCCGCGCGCGCTGGCCGGGGTCTACGACCACTCCAATTTCCGCCAGGACCTGGTGGGTCGCCTGCGCCGCACCACGGCCTTCGTTGCCGGCACCAGCTATGCGCCCAGCGGCGAGGTGGAGGCCCTGGTGGCCAAGGTGCGCCGCATCCATGCGCAGATCCGCGGGCAGACCGGGCAGGGCGAGCCCTACGCAGCCGACGATCCGCAGCTGCTGACCTGGGTGCATGTGACCGAGGCCTTCGGTTTCCTGCAGGGCTTCCGCCGTTACGGGCGCGAGGTGCCGGAGCACATCGCCGATCGCTACTACGACGAATACCGCTGCGTGGCCGAGGCACTGGGCGCGGTGGATGTGCCGCGCAGCGAAGCGGAAGTGGCGGCGTACTTCTGCGCCCGGCAGCCTGAGCTGCGCGTCGACGAACGCTCACGCGAGGTGCTGGAGGTGTTGTCCGGGGTGCGCCTGCCGGTACCGGTGCCGGGGCTGTCGCGCGAAGTGTTCCTCGGCGCCGGTGCGGCGCTGCTGCCGGACTGGGCCGAAGGCATGCTTGAACGCAATGCACGCCAGCGTGCGCAGGCTGCAGCGTCGGCGAAGCTGATGCAGGGCATGGCGCCGCTGTTCCGCCGAGCGCTGCCCGATGGCCTGGCCAGCCGCGCCTGCGCGCGCATGGGCGTGCCGGTGGCAGTGTTGCGCGAGTGGCCCACCATTCCCAGGTAGGTGCCAACCTTGGTTGGCACGCGTTGCGCGATGAAGCTCCATCCACGCATGGCGTGGATCTACTGACAGCATGGTTTTGGTGGGTGCCAACCAAGGTTGGCAGCTATCGGGAAATGAAACGGGCGCCTTGCGGCGCCCGTTCGGGTTACATCACCACACCTTGACCCGCTTGTCCGGGGCCAGGTACAGCTTCTGGCCTTCCTTCACTTCGAACGCCGGGTACCAGGCGTCGATGTTGCGCACGGTCAGTGCGCGGAACTGGCCCGGTGCATGCACATCGGTCAGCAGCGAGTTGCGCAGTGCCTGCTCGCGGCTCTTGCTGCGCCACGCCTGGGCGAAGCCGAGGAAGAAGCGCTGGTCCGGGGTGAAGCCTTCCAGGGTCTGGCCCGGCTTGCCCTGCAGCGACAGCTGGTAGGCATCGTAGGCGGTACCCAGGCCAGCCACGTCGGCGATGTTCTCGCCCAGGGTCAGCTTGCCGTTCACGTGCACGCCGGGGAACGGCTCGTAGCTGCTGAACTGCGCGGCCAGCGCATCACCGGCAGCGTTGAACTGCTTCAGGTCCTCGGCGGTCCACCAGTTGTGCAGCTTGCCGGTTTCGTCGAACAGCGCGCCGGCATTGTCGAAGCCGTGGCTGATCTCGTGGCCGATCACTGCGCCGATGGCGCCGTAGTTCACTGCGTCGTCGGCAGCACCGTCGAAGAACGGCGGCTGCAGGATCGCGGCCGGGAACACCAGGCGGTTCTCCAGCGGCACGTTCATCGCATTGATGGTCTGCGGCAGCATCGCCCACTCGCTGTGGTCGACCGGCTTGCCCAGCTTGGCGATGTTGCGCTGGTACTCGAACAGCTCGGCGCGCTGTGCATTGCCCAGCGGGTCATCACGGCGGATTTCAAGGCCGGTGTAGTCACGCCACTTCTCCGGATAGCCCATGCCCACGGTCAGGCCGGTGACCTTGGCCTTGGCATGCGCCTTGGTCTGCGGCGACATCCACGACAGCGCGTCGATGCGCTTGGCGAAGGCGGCGATGATGTTCTTCGCCATCTCGTCCGCGCGTTCCTTGGTCCTGGCGTCGAAGTGCTTCTCGACATAGCGCTTGCCGATGGCTTCGCCGACGGCATGGTTGGCATCGTCCACCGCGCGCTTCCAGCGGTCGCTCTGCTGCGGCGTGCCGCTCAGTGCGGTGCCATGGAAGGCGAAGCGTGCATCGGCGAACTTCTTCGGCAGGTAAGCGGCGGCACGGTCCAGTGCGTGGAAGGCCAGGTAGTCCTTCCAGGCGTCCAGCGGCTCGGTGGCGACCAGCTTGGACAGGCCGGCTACGGCCTTGGGCTGCCACACGATGAAGTCCTGCTGGTTGCCCAGCGCGGCCGCATCGAGGAAGGCGTTCCAGTCCATGCCCGGTGCCTTGGCATTGAAGTCGGCCTGGGTCCAGGGGTTGGCACCCTTGGTCACGTCGTTGGTTTCTTCCTGGGTGGCATGCGCCTGCGCGATCTTGGTCTCCAGCGCGAGGATGCGCTGCGCCTTGCCGGCCGGGTCGGCGACGCCGGCCAACTGCAGCATCTGCGCGATGTAGGCCTGGTACTGCTTGCGCAGCTCGGCCATGCGGCCATCGCCCAGGTAGAAATCACGGTCGGGCATGCCCAGGCCGCCCTGCACCAGGTACGGCGCGGTGCGGTCCGGCTGCAGCATGTCCACCGACACCCACAGGCCGAACAGGCGGTCGGTGTAGAAGTTGGTGGCGTTGAGCAGATCGACGTCGGCGCGCACGTCGCCGCCGAGGGCGCGGGCCAGCCCGGCCTTGTCGGCGATCGCATCGATGGCCTTCAGCTGCGGCTGCACCGGCGCGAGACCGTGCTGCTCGATGCCGGCTTCGTCCATGTAGGCGGCATAGTAGTCGCCGATCAGCTTGTCGTCACCGCTGGCCTGGGTGTTGCCGGCCGCCCCTTCCAGGATGGCGCGGGTGTCGGCCAGCGTCTTCTCGGCAATGACATTGAAGCTGCCGAAGCGCGAGCGGTCGGCCGGAATCTCGGTGTTCTTCACCCAGGTGCCGTTGGCGAAGCCGAAGAAGTCATCGCCGGCAGCGATGCTGCGGTCCATGCCGCTGGCATCGAAGCCGAAACTGCCCAGCATCGGCTTGGCCGCAGCAGGGGCGGCATCGGCCGGCGCGGTGGTACCGGCGGCCGGGTCGGCCGGGCGGTCACAGGCGGCCAGGGACAGGCTGGCAACAATGGCCAGCGCCAGGATGGGACGGCGCAGCTTGGACATGGACTTCTCTTGCAGCGGAAAACCCCAAGTCTAATCCGCTCCGCTGCCACTGGCCGCCCCCAGACGGGGCCCGCCCTGTGCAGGATCTGGCTGAACGCGCAGACGCGATCTTCACGCCGTCACCGGGGTGGTGCATGCTGGACCCTGGAGCCCTGCGTGGACACGGGGAGGTGGCCATGCAGGACGGGGTCAGGCGTCAAGAATGGCGTCCGCCGGCCGTTGAGGTCGGGGACGTGGAGGATTCGTTCGCGCATGAAGCCAGCCGACTGCACAAGGAAGATCAACCGATGCCCGCGCTGAAACGGGCGTTGGCCCGGCCGCTGCGCGCCATCACCTGGGGCGGCGTGCTGCTGGGCGTACTGCTGGTGACCGGCCTGACCCTCATGCTGGTCAACGACCACCACCGCCGTCTGGAAGCGGCGCAGCGGCAGAGCCGGGCGCTGGCGGTGGGCAGCGAGCGCCTGCTGGCGCTGGAGCTGCGCAACCTGGAGCGGGCCATGACCGGCATCGCTGCCGACGCCGCCGAGGTGTTCCGCAGCGTGCCGGCGCAGGCGCCGGCCTTGCTGGATGCCTCCATCGGCGGCGTGCTGCGGCGGCATGCCGAGCTGCACAGCATCGTGGTGCTCGACAGCTATGGCCGAGCGCTGACGGCCGGCAAAGGTGACCTGAACCTGCCGCTGTGGACCGATCCGCAGCGTCGTGGCCTGGGCAGTGCGCTGTACATCGGTCCGCCGCAGCGGGCCAGCGATGGCGGCTGGGTGGTCCCACTGGCGCTGCCGATGGCCGGTGAACGCTGGCTGCTGGCGCGGCTGCGCTGTGGCGAACTGCAACGCATCGTCGGCGGCCTCGATGTCGGCCCCAACGGCCTGGTTTCGATCAGTGATGCCGAGGGCTACATGCTGGCCCGCGTACCCGATCCACACGGCACGGTCGGCCGCCGCTACGACCTGCCGCATCGCGACCTGCTCGGCAAACAGGCGGTGGTCGAGCTGGGCAGCCTGCCGGGTGCGGTCGACGGCGTGCCGCGCATCATCACCATCAGCACGCTGGAGCGCAGCCCGCTGGCGGTGCAGGTTGGCCTGGCCGACGAGGACGTGCTCGCGCCCTGGTGGCCGTACCTGCAGGCGTCGGTGGCGATCGTACTGGCCTATATCGCGGTGTTGCTGGTGCTGCTGTACGCCGTGCGCCGCAGCACCCGCAGCCAGCAGGCGATGGCCGAGGAACTGAAGACGGGCCACGCCGAGCTGCGTCTTGCGCACCAGGTCGGTCGTGTCTGCACCTGGTACGTGGATGAGGACGCCGCACTGCTGCGCTGGTCGCCGCTGGCGCGCGAGATCTTTGGTGTGCAGACCGATGCGTTGCCGGTCGCCGATTTCTTTGCGCGGGTGCATCGCGATGATGCCGCGCGCCTGCAGCAGGCCTTTGACCAGGCCTTCGCCGGCGGCGCTGTGCTCGACCAGGTGTTCCGCCTGGTGCTGCCCGGGGGCGAGGTGCGCTGGGTGGGCGCGCGCGGGCAGCGGGTGGAAGTGGCCGACAGCGAGCGGCGCATGATCGGTGCGCTGACCGACCTGAGCGAGCGCTACCAGGCACGCGAGCAGGTGAGCGAGGTGGAACGCCGCTTCCGCCTGCTGTTCGACCGGAATCCGGCGCCGTTCTGGGTGTTCGACCCGGATACGCTGCGCTTCATCGAGGTCAACGATGCCGCGGTGCGCCAGTACGGCTACAGCCGCGACGAGTTCCTGGCGATGAGCATCCTCGACATCCGTCCGCGCGAAGGCTGGGATGAGGTAAAGGGTGCGATCGCCAAGGCCCGCGTCGGCGAGCTGCAGGACGCCACCGTGCGCCTGCATCGGCGCAAGGATGGCAGCGTGTTCGAAGTGCGCGCTCACCTGTCCAGGCTCGATTTCGACGGCCAGCCCGCCTGCCTGGTGCTGGCCGAGGATGTCAGCGAACGGCTGGCCTACGAGCGTGACCTGGCCTACCAGGCACGGCACAACCCGGCCACCGGCCTGCTCAATGTGCGCGCCCTGACCGAGCAGCTGGACGAGCAGGACGAGGGCTACACCATCGCCTTCGTGCAGCTGCGCGGCCTGCAGCTGGTGGCCGATACGCTGGGCCGCGAGATCGGCGATGCGGTGCTGCAGTCGATGGCGACCCGGCTCGGTGGCCTGGGCGCGCGCTGTGGCACGCTGGCGTTCCAGCCGGCGGAGGACTTCGTGTTCGCCATCGGTGCCGAGCACGATACCCAGCGCGTGCTGGACGACCTGCTGCAGATCGTGTCGGCGCCGATGCGTGGCAAGGATTCACTGCACCAGTTCGAGCCGCGTATCGGTGTGGCCGTGCACATCGCCGGTGACGGCCACAGTGCCGAGCAGGTGATCGGCATGGCCGCGCAGGCCGCGCACGCGGCACGCGCCGAAGGCAACGTGGTGGTCTGGTTCGATGCGGCGGTGACCACGCGGCTGGCCGACCGGCTGCGCCTGGCCGGACGCATCCATGCCGCCATCGACAACGAATTCCAGCTGTACTTCCAGCCGATCCGGCATGCCAGCGATGGCAGCCCGGCGGCACTGGAAGCACTGCTGCGCTGGCCGCAGGCCGACGGCAGTTTCATCCCGCCCAACGAGTTCATCCAGCTGTGCGAGGAAACCGGGCTGATCCTGGCGCTGGGCCGCTGGGTGATCCGCGCGGCGGCGAAGGCACAGCGCCGGCTGGTCGAGGCCGGTTGGGGCGAGCTGCCGATCGCGGTCAACGTGTCTGCCGTGCAGTTCTTCAACAGCGACCTGGTGGCCGAATTCACCCGTGCGCAGCAGGACTTTGGCCTGGCCCGCGGTGCGCTGCACGTGGAGCTGACCGAGAGCAGCCTGATGCGCAAGCCGGCGCAGGCGATGCAGACCATGCAGCGCCTGCACGAGCAGGGCATCAGTGTGTCGCTGGATGATTTCGGCACCGGCTATTCCAGCATGTCCTACCTGCAGCACCTGCCGCTGGACATCCTGAAGATCGACCGCAGCTTCGTCGCCGACGTGGAAACCAATCCACGCAATGCCTCGATCTGCCGCGCGCTGTTGTCGCTGGGCCACAGCATGGGCCTGACCATCATCGCCGAGGGCGTGGAAACGCCGGGGCAGCTGGACTGGCTGGCTGCGCACGGTTGCGACCAGGTGCAGGGCTATCTGTTGGGGCGGCCTGCGCCGCTTGAACAGATCATCGACGCGCTGGATGAAGTGGCCGCCTAAGTGGTAGTGCCGGCCGCTGGCCGGCATTCGCCCAGGACCGGGATGTGTCTGATTGCCGGCCAGCGGCCGGCACTACCGGCAAGCGCCAGACTCGGCTACACCCCGGCCTCCACCAGGTGGTCGATGAAACTGCGCACCTTCGGTGCCAGGTGGCTGCGGCTGGTATAGACCGCGAAGATGCCGATCGGCGAGGCCTCCCATTCCGGCAGCACGCGCACCAGGCGACCATCGGCCAGCGCGTCTTCCAGCAGGAAATCCGGCTGCAGGATCACGCCCATGCCGGCGATCGCCGCTTCACGCAGCACGTCGCCGTTGTTGGCGTGCAGCAGGCTGCTCACCGCCACCTTCACGTCACCGCCGGGCCCCTGCAGCGGCCAATGGTCGCCCGCGGCCCAGTAGCTGTAGCTCAGGCACGCATGATCCTGCAGGTCCTGCGGCGCCTGTGGCGTACCGCGTGCAGCCAGGTAGGCCGGCGCGGCGCACAGGCTCACCCGCGATTCGCCCAGGCGGCGGGCGATCAGGGTAGGGCCCGGCTCGCGGGTGATGCGGATGGCCACGTCGTAGCCTTCCTCGACCATGTCCACCAGGCGGTCGGACAGGGCCAGGTCCAGTTCGACCTGCGGGAAGCGTTCGCGGTAGCTGGCCAGCAGCGGGCCGAGACGGGCGATGCCCCAGCTGACCGGTGCGTTGATGCGCAGCGTGCCGGAGGGCTCCAGCGCCTGCGCACCGATGCTGGCCTCCAGCGCGTCGAACTCGGCCAGCAGGCGCACGCATTGGGCGTAGTAGGCGGCGCCGGTGCTGGTGGGGCTGACCCGCCGCGTGGTGCGGTGGAGCAGGCGGGTGGACAGGCGCTTTTCCAGCGCGGCGACCTGGCGGGTGACGCCTGCCGTGGACATGTCCAGGGCCTGGGCGGCGGCGCTGAAGCCATTGCGCTCGACCACCGCCACGAACACGCGCATCGCCTCGAGGGTATCCATTGTTGCGCCTTTTGAAATAAATACGGTCAATCGATCGTATTTATCGTTCCGTGAAGGCGCAATAACCTGTACCCACTCCCTTCAAGGTGCTTTGCCATGCACACCACGACCGCTCCTGTTTCGCCGCTGGCCCCGTACGGCGCCACCCTGCTGCGCCTGGCCCTGGGCGTGCTGTTCCTGGTCCATGCGCTGACCAAGCTGCTGGTATTCACCCCGGCCGGTACGGCGGCGTTCTTCGAGTCTCTGGGCCTGCCCGGTGTGCTCGGCTACCTCACCATCGGCGTCGAGCTGGTGATCACCGTCGCGCTGCTGCTGGGTATTTACGCGCGCTGGGTGGGCCTGGTCGGCGTGCCGCTGCTGCTGGGCACCATCGTCACCGTGCACGGCGCCAACGGCTTCGGTTTCGCCAATGCCGGCGGCGGCTGGGAATACCCGGCGTTCTGGGCGCTGGCGCTGGTGGTGCTGTTCCTGGTCGGCGACGGCAAGTGGACCGTGCGTTCGCGCTGATCGCCGCCTGATCCTGCAACTGGAGAATTCCATGTCCCGCCTGCCTTCGCTGTACATCTCCCATGGTTCGCCGATGACCGCCCTGCATCCGGGCCAGGTCGGTGTGCGCCTGGCCGAGCTGGCGCGCGACCTGCCGACGCCGCGTGCCATCGTGATGGCCTCGGCGCATTGGCTGGGCCGGCAACCGCTGGTCGGCGCGCATCCGCAGCCGCCCACCATCCACGACTTCGGTGGCTTCCCGCGCGCGCTGTTCGAACTGCAGTACCCGGCGCCGGGTGATCCGGCGCTGGCCGAAGAGGTGGCCGGCCGCATCGCCGCCGCCGGCCTGCCGGTGGCACTCGACCCGCAGCGTGGCCTCGACCATGGCGCGTGGGTGCCGCTGCGGCTGCTGCGCCCGCAGGCCGACATCCCGGTGGTACCGCTGTCGATCCAGCCGCTGCTCGGCCCCGAGCACCAGTTCGCGCTGGGCCGCGCGCTGGCGCCGCTGCGCGAGCAGGGCGTGCTGCTGGTCGGCTCGGGCAGCATCACCCACAACCTGCACGACTGGGGCGACTACCAGGACGGCAAGGAAGCGCCGTACGTGCGGCCCTTCATCGAGTGGGTGGAGCAGCGCCTGGCCGCCGACGACCGCCAGGCCTTGCTCGATTACCGCCGGCAGGCGCCGTTCGCCGAACGCGCGCACCCGACCGATGAGCACCTGCTGCCGCTGTTCTTCGCGATGGGCGCGGCCGGCGAGGGCGGTTTCGGTGCACGCCGCATCGACGCCGGCATCGATGCCGGCTTCCTCGCCATGGATCTGTACCGCTTCGACGGGGCATGAGCCGGGGCTGACGCGCGGCGGCCCCGGCCGTCGCGGTCATGGCCGCATGTGGTAGTTTTTTCCGGGTTTCCGGCGCTGGCCCTCGAGCCTCCCCGCGCGCCGCTTCCTGGAAGAAGCATGCATACCATTGAAGTCGTCCTGGCGATGCTGGTGGCCGTTGTCGCCAGCGGCTACCTGGTTCGCGTCCTCCCGTTCTCGTTGCCGCTGCCGCTGGTGCAGATCGGGCTGGGCGCGGTGATCGCCGGGGTGTTCAACCGCGGCCATGCGCTGGAGCCGGAGGTGTTCTTCCTGCTGTTCCTGCCACCGTTGCTGTTCCTGGATGGCTGGCGCATCCCCAAGCAGGGCCTGTTCCGCGACAAGGGCGCGATCCTCGAACTGGCGTTCGGCCTGGTGGTGTTCACCGTGATCGGTGCCGGCCTGCTGATCCACTGGATGATTCCGGTGATGCCGTTGGCGGTGTGCTTCGCGCTGGCGGCCATCGTCTCGCCGACCGACCCGGTGGCGGTCGGGGCGATCGCCTCCAAGGCACCGATCCCGAAGCGGCTGATGCACATCCTGGAAGGCGAGTCGCTGCTCAACGATGCGTCCGGCCTGGTCTGCTTCCGTTTCGCGGTGGCGGCGGTGATGACCGGCTCCTTCTCGCTGGCCACGGCCTCGCTGACCTTCCTGTGGGTGGCGGTGGCCGGCCTTGCCGTGGGCGTGGCGGTCACCCTGGGCGTATCCACGTTCCAGCGCTGGTTGTGGCGCCGCTTCGGCGAGGAGCCGGGTGCGGCGATGCTGGTCAACCTGCTGATCCCGTTCGCGGCCTATCTGCTGGCCGAAGAAATCCATGCCTCGGGCATCCTCGCCGCCGTGGCGGCCGGTATCGCGATGAGCTATGTGGAGCTGACCGGCCGTGTCTCGGGCAGCATGCGCGTGCAGCGTGCGGGGGTCTGGAACATGCTGCAGTTCAGCTTCAACGGCATCATGTTCGTGCTGCTGGGCGAGCAGCTGCCGGGCATCGTAGAACGCGCCACCACCACCATGAACGAGTCCGGCCACCAGAGTGCGTGGTGGCTGGTGGTGTACGTGGTGGTGATCAACCTGGCGTTGATTACATTGCGCCTGTTGTGGGTATGGCTGTCGCTGCGCTGGAACCTGCTGCGCGCGCGTCGGCGTGGCCTGGAGCGGGGCGAGGCACCGAACTGGCGCATCGTGGTGGCGACTTCGGTGGCCGGCGTGCGCGGCGCGATCACCCTGGCCGGTGTGTTGACCCTGCCGCTGTTCCTGCCCGATGGCAGCGCGTTCCCGGCACGCGACCTGGTGATCTTCCTGGCGGCGGCGGTGATCCTGTTCTCGCTGATCGGCGCCAGCGTGGCGCTGCCGCAGCTGCTGAAAGGCCTGCAGCTGCCTGCCGATTCGGGCGAGCGCAAGGAAGAGGACCTGGCACGCAAGCTGTCCTCCAAGGCTGCGCTGGCCGGGGTCGAACGCATGCGCCAGCAGCTGGTGATGAACCAGAACACCGAGAACGTGCAGCTGTACAACGACGCCGCCTCGCGGGTGAGCCTGCTGTACCAGCGGCACCTGGAGAAGGACAACGACGGGCCCGACGTGGACCCGGAGAAGGTGCGGCGCATGGAACTGGGTTACCGCCAGCTGCGCAGCGCCGGCCTCAATGCCGAGCGCGAGGAGCTGTTCCGGTTGACCCGGCGCGGGGTGATCTCCGATGAGATCTCGCGGCGCCTGATCCGCAACCTGGACCTGCTGGAATCGCGCAAGCGCGAATGACGCTGTGGTCGGGTACCGTTGATCGGGATCAGATCCCTTTCCGCAGGAAAGGGATCTGACCCCAGGATCCGGGAGCCGTGCTTATTCCGGCTTCGTTTCCAGGAAGTACGCCTCGACCTTGCCCTTGACCTTGATGGTCATCGGGTTGCCGCGGCGGTCACGGGCCTTGCCGGCCTGCACGCGGATCCAGCCTTCGCTGACCGAGTATTCCTCGACGTTGTCGCGCTCGACATCGTTGAAACGCACGCCGACGCCGCGCTCCAGCGCCTGCGCATCATGGAAGGGGCTGGCCGGGTTGATCGCCAGGTGGTCGGGAGGGGTATCGCTCATCGCTTCATTCACAGTGACGGCCACCAAGGCCGGCTTCAGCGGCACAGGATAAACCGTAGAATGCCGGCCTGCCCCAGAGGAAGTTCCGCCATGCCCGACAACAGCGACTATTTCGACTTCGAGGAAGACGCCCACGATTTCGACGAGGACGATTTCGAGGCGCGGGTCTGGAACCTGCTGGTGCTGATCAACCCGGGCGACGAAGAGCTGGCCCTGCAGCAGTTCAACCGCTGGCGCGAGCACTTGGCCGAGGACGGGCAGCCGCTGGAGGCGGACAGTGACTGGGTGCCGGCGCTGTTCACGGCCATTGCCTGGCAGTCCGGCTTCGAGGTCGAGCGCGATGACCTGGAATCGCTGCAGTCGGCGGTGAACGAGCTGTCGGCGCGCTTCAACCTGCAGCTGGATTGGGGCGGCGACCTGGATGACGAGGATTTCGCCGCCGACCTGGATGGCGTGCAGCTGATGTCCACTGCCTTCGACCGCCTGCGCGAGCACAACTACACGCTGTGGAGCGTCGACGCGGGGAGTGATGGCTTTACCGGCTGGATGGCGCTGACCCGCGACGACGATGCGCTGCTGGCACTGTGTTCGCTGCTGAACCTGGAAGTGCGGCTGGGCAGCGACCCGTTCTGAGCAGGGCAGGTGGGTAGCCCCAGTCACCACAGCAAGCGGTAGCCCCCAACGCCTGCCTATGGCTGGTATTGCGCCCTGGCGTTGGCGATCACGGCTTTGACCAGCTCGCGGTCGGTGTGCCGGGAAATCGCCCGCGCACCGAGTGCGATCGCCTGCCCGCGCAGCTCGGCCGTGACATCGTAGTGGGCGCCGCTGGCCTTGTTCTGGAAGGCCCGCGGGGGGATGCCGAGCTGCGCCGCCATCGCGTGCAGCTCGGCCAGGGTGTCGGCCATCAGGTGCGCCCAGCGCTGTCCGCGCCAGGGATGCACCGCGTCATCGACGTAGACCGCCACCGCCGCAGCCGGTTCAGGCCTGCGGCTTGCTGTCGCTGTCAGCGGCCGGGGTGGCCTCGGCAGCGGCGTCTTCGGCCACCTCGGCCTCGGCGGCTTCGCCTTCCTCGCCCTCTTCGGCGTCGACGCCTTCGAACTCGGCGACCAGCTTGTCCAGGTACTCGTCAGCGGTCTGGCCAGCGTCGGCAGCCAGGGTGTCCAGCAGCTTCTGCAGCAGCTCGGAGTATTCCAGGTTGACCTTGCGGCCTTCCTTCTCCTGGACGTTGGCCAGGTGCTTGAGCATGGCCAGCATCGGCACCGGGTTCTCGGCGTTGCCCATGGTCTGGCCGCCGATGGCCAGCAGCCACTCACGGCCCTGCAGGCCGATGGCCGCGACCACCTGGCCGTCTTCGCTGGTCAGCACGGCATGGTTCTGCACCTGCTGCTGGGCGTTCAGGCGGAGGAACGGGCGCTTGCCCTGCTGCTTCTTGCGCTTGTCGCGCTTGGCCTTGGAGGACTGGGACATGGGGTGGGTCACCTGAAAACGGAAAGACCGCCATTGTAGCGGGTGCTGCAGCGTGCGCTCGCCGGGCATGGCCTTGGTGGGTGCGGACCTTGGTCCGCACGCTCTGTGCCCGATGTGCGGACCAAGGTCCGCACCCACCGTTTACTTTGCCGGCCCTTGCGCGGCCTGCACGTCCGGGTCGGCGCTGGGCGCCGACAGCCCCACCTGCGGCCCGGCGCCGGCCAGAGCCGCAGCTTCGGCGGCCTGGGTCATCACCACGATGCTGATGCGGCGGTTGATCGGGTTCTGCGGGTCGGCCTTGTCGAACAGCACCGACGAAGACAGGCCGACCACGCGGGTGATCTTGCTGTCCTCCAGGCCGCCGTCCACCAGCGCGCGGCGTGCGGCGTTGGCACGATCGGCGCTCAGTTCCCAGTTGCCGTAGCCGCGCGCAGCCGAATAGGCGGTGATGTCGGTGTGGCCGGTCAGGCTGATCCGGTTCGGCACATGGTTCAGGTAGTTGGCCAGCTCGTGCAGGATCTGCTGCGTATAGGGCTTCAGCGTGGCGCTGCCGAGGTCGAACATCGGCCGGTTCTGCTTGTCCACGATCTGGATGCGCAGGCCTTCCGGGGTCAGGTCCAGCAGCAGCTGGTCCTTGAACGGCTCCAGTGCCTGGCTCTTGCTGATCGCTTCCTGCAGTTCCTTCATCAGCGCTTCCAGCTGCTGCTTGTCGCGCTGCTGCTGGTCCACCGGCTGCGGCACCGCTTCCTTCTGGTTCTGGAAGGGATCGTTGCTGCTGCCCCGCGAAATATCGGTGGCACCGCCCAGCTTGATCATCGAGGTGCTGGCGCCGCCCGGGCCGGCCATGCCGGGTGCCGGCGTGGCGTTCTGCCCGCTCAGCGGGCTGGGGTTGCGGAAGTACTCGGAAATGGCCGCACGGTCGTTCTTGTTGGTGGTGGCCATCAGCCACAGCACCAGGAAGAACGCCATCATCGCGGTCACGAAGTCGGCATAGGCCACCTTCCACGAGCCGCCATGATGGGCGGCGTGGCCGGCCTTCTTGACCCGGCGGACGATGACGGTGGGCTTGGTCTCGGCCATGGCTTACTTGACCGTCTTCAGGTGCTGCTCGAAATCGGAGAAGGCCGGGCGCACGTTCGACGGCAGCGTCTTGCGGGCGAACTCCAGCGCGATCTTCGGGTTGTAGCCGCGCAGGCAGGCCAGCAGGGCGGTCTTGACCGATTCGTAGATGCGGCTGTCCTGCTCGGCGCGGGCCTCCATCGCGGCCGCCATCGGGCCGACGAAGCCGTAGCCCAGCAGAATGCCGAGGAAGGTACCGACCAGCGCGCCGGCCACGTGGCCACCGACCTCGACGATGTCGCCGCCGATCGAGCCCATGGTGATGACGATGCCGAGCACCGCCGCGACGATGCCGAAACCGGGCAGTCCGTCGGCGACCTTGGTCAGCACCTGTGACGGCGCCATGGCCTCGGCATGGTGCTTTTCCAGCTCCAGTTCCAGCAGCGGCTCCAGCTCATGCGGCTCGATGTTGCTGCCGATCATCAGGCGCAGGCAGTCAGTGATGAAGTCGATCAGGTGGTGGTCGGCCTGCACCTTGGGGTAGTTGCCGAACAGCGCGCTCTCGGCCGGGCGCTCGACATGGTCTTCCAGCGCCATGAAACCTTCGCGGCGGGCCTTGTTGAGCAGTTCATAGAGCAGGCTGAGGACATCGATGTAGTCCTGCTGCTTGTAACGCGGGCCCTTGAACACGCCCACCATGGCCTGCAGGGTCTGCTTGACCGTCTTGGCCGGGGTACCGACCAGGAACGCGCCCAGTGCTGCACCGCCGATGATGACCAGTTCGTAGGGCTGCCAGAGGGCACCCAGGCGTCCGTGGGCCCCGAGGTAGCCCCCGAGCACGCTGATGATGACGACCAGGAATCCAACGATGATGAGCATGGGGCGACGCAAGGAGAGGGGATATCTCCTTGTCGGCCCGTCGCCCGGTTTTCTGAAGAGGGAATTCTGTGAAATCGGTCAGCGGGGTGTTTCAGCCCGCCACGCCGCTTTCTGCGCCGCCACGCCGCAACGGGTCGGGCCAGGGCTCGCCATTGCCGGTGAACGAAAGTGAGACGGAGTTCAGGCAGTGGCGCTCGTAGGTGGGCGGAGGACCGTCCGGGAACACGTGGCCGAGGTGGCTGCCGCAGCGCGCGCAGGTGATCTCGGTGCGCACCATGCCATGGCTGGTATCGCGGATCTCGCGCACGTGCGCCGGGTCGAACGGGGCAAAGAAGCTGGGCCAGCCGGTGCCGGAATCGAACTTGGTGCTGGAGCGGAACAGCGGCAGCGCACACAGCCGGCAGCAGTAGACACCCTCGCGCTTGTTGTCCAGGAATACGCCGCAGAACGGCGCCTCGGTGCCGTGCTGCAGCAGCACGCGGCGCTCCTCGCTGCTGAGGCCGGCGATCAGCGCCTCGGTCTGGGTGGCAGTGGGGGGCGTCAGGTCGAAGGCAGTCATGCCGGCTCTCCGTGGGGTCGATGGCCTGGGGATGCCGGAAAACGTGGGGGTGCCGGCGCCCGCTTGCAAGTGTGATGGCCGTTCATGGGCGGCACACAGGTGCAGGCGCAAGGTGAATGCGATCCACGCCGGAGCGTGCCATGAAACCGACCCTTCCCCTGCTGTTGTTGGCCCTGTTGCCTGCGTTGGCGACGGCCCAGGTTCCCACCGCCGACCCGACCGCCACGCGCAGTGCGACCACCGTGGCACCGCCACCGGTGGCGCCACCGCCGCAAGCGGCCCGCCCGCAGCCGCAGGTGCTGCCGTCGCCGCAGCCGGCGCAGCCGATCAGGTCCACCGGTCCTGCCCAGGTCGCGCCGGCGTCGGTACCGAAGCCGGCCGACAAGGTCTATGACCGCAATGGCCGCATCGTGCCTGGCGTGCGCCCGGCCGGCCCGAACCGCGTGTTCGATTCACGCACCGGCCGCTATTACGACAGCGTGCCGGCCGGCGACGGCCAGCAGATCAAGCGCTGACCTCGGGTGCCAGGCAAGGTTGGCAGCGACTGCGCGCCGTGCGGGCTGAACGCACGAAAACGGCTTCCTGCCAATCACTGCTTTTTCGCCTGCGATTAACCGTTCCGGGACCACCGTGGCCCTGCGCCGGCATCCCGCCGCCGCATGTCCTTCGTCCACTGGATCGCGATCATGAAAAACCAGCAGAACCGTCATCCCGGCAAGGAACCGCAGGGCCGCAACCCGCAGCAACAACAGCAGCAACAACAGCAGCAACAACAGCAGCAGATGGAGCCGCAGCAGCCGCACAAGGGCGGCAAGCAGCAGGAACAGCGCTCGCAGAAGCATCCGCAGCAGCGCTGAGACGGACTCCGGGTCAGAGCCCGCGTTGCGGGCTCTGACCCCAACCGTTTGCCGGTCTCAATCCGGAATCGGCAGGCTCAGCGTCTCCTTCACCTCTTCCATCACGATGTAGCTCTTCGACTCACGTACGTGCGGCAGTGTCAGCAACGTGCTGCCGAGCAGCTTGCGATAGGAGGCCATTTCACTGATCCGCGCCTTCAGCAGGTAATCGAAGTCGCCCGACACCAGGTGGCACTCCAGTACGTTGGGCAGCTTCAGCGCCGCGCGCCGGAACTCCTCGAAGATGTCACCGGACTTGTAGGCCAGGCTGATCTCCACGAATACCAGCAGGCTGGCCTTCACCGCAGCCGGGTCGAGGTGGGCGTGGTAGCCGGTGATCACCGCTTCGCGCTCCAGCCGGCGCACGCGCTCGGTGCACGGCGTGGTCGACAGGCCGACCCGCTCACCCAGTTCGGTGAAGGAAATGCGGCCCTCGGCCTGCAGGATGCGCAGGATCTTGCGGTCGATCTTGTCCAGTTCGCGGGTACGGGTGGCCATGGCCGTCAACCTTGGGGAATGAATTGCAGGAGAACATCCTGCCGGTTGATTTCAAATCAGGCAAATCAACTGGTATTGGCTGTCTATACTTCCCCAATTATGGTCCCGGCACGCTCCAGTGCAGGGAATGATCGGGTTGGAGAAGTCCCATGCGAGTCCTAGTTCTCGGCAGCGGCGTGATCGGCACCACCAGTGCCTGGTACCTGCGACAGGCCGGGTTTGAAGTCACGGTCATCGACCGCCAACCCGGCCCGGCGCTGGAGACCAGCTTCGCCAATGCCGGCCAGCTGTCGTTCGGCTACACCTCGCCCTGGGCCGCCCCGGGCGTGCCGAAGAAGGCCATCGGCTGGCTGTTCGAGAAGCACGCGCCGCTGGCGATCAAGCCGGGCATGGACCTGGCCCAGTACCGCTGGCTGTGGCAGATGCTGCGCAACTGCACCCACGAGCGCTACGCGATCAACAAGGCGCGCATGGTGCGCATGTCCGAGTACAGCCGCGACTGCCTGAACGAGCTGCGCGCGCAGTTCGGCATCGAGTTCGAAGGCCGCGACCTCGGCACCACCCAGCTGTTCCGCACCCAGCAGCAGCTGGATGCCTCGGCGCAGGACATCGAGATCCTGGCCCAGTACGGCGTGCCGTACGAGGTGCTGGACCGCGCCGGCATCATCCAGGCCGAACCGGCCCTGGCCCATGTCGATGGCCTGGTCGGCGCGCTGCGCCTGCCGCGTGACCAGACCGGCGACTGCCAGCTGTTCACCCGCCGCCTGGCACAGATGTGCGTGGATGCCGGCGTCGAATTCCGCTTCGACCAGGACATCACCGGCCTGGAGTTCGATGGCGACCGCATCACCGGCGTGCGCATCGACGGCAAGCTGGAAACCGCCGACCGATTCGTCGTCGCGCTCGGCAGCTATTCGCCGGCGCTGGTCGCACCGCTGGGCATGCGCCTGCCGGTGTACCCGCTGAAGGGCTACTCGCTGACCCTGCCGATCACCGACCCGGCGATGGCGCCGACCTCGACCATCCTCGATGAGAGCTACAAGGTGGCGGTGACCCGCTTCGACGACCGCATCCGTGTCGGTGGCATGGCCGAAGTGGCCGGCTTCGACCTGTCGCTGTCGCAGCGCCGCCGCGAGACCCTGGAACTGGTGGTCAGCGACCTTTATCCGAAGGGCGGTGACCTGTCGCGCGCGCAGTTCTGGACCGGCCTGCGCCCGGCCACGCCGGACGGTACGCCGGTGATCGGCGCCACGCCGTTCCGCAACCTGTACCTCAACACCGGCCACGGCACCCTGGGCTGGACCATGGCCTGCGGCTCGGGCCGCTACCTGGCCGACCTGATGAGCGCGCGCCAGCCGCAGATCAGCACCGAAGGCCTGGATATTTTCCGCTACGGCCAGTACGGTCACGCCCCGCAACATGAGAACCGCACATGCGTCCTGCCCGCGCGCTGATCGATCTGGGCGCCCTGCGCAGCAACTACCGGCTCGCCCGTGAACTGGGCGGTGGCAAGGCCCTGGCGATCATCAAGGCCGATGCCTATGGGCATGGCGCGGTGCGCTGTGCGCAGGCGCTGGAAGGCGAGGCTGATGGTTTCGGCGTGGCCACCATCGAAGAGGCCCTGGAGCTGCGCCAGGCCGGTATCCGTGCGCCGATCCTGCTGCTGGAAGGCATCTTCGAGCCCAGTGACATGGCGCTGGTGGCCGAACACGATTTCTGGTTCGCCGTAGGTTCGCCGTGGCAGCTGGAAGCGCTGGTCGCGTTCGACAGCCCGCGCCCGCTGACGGTGTGGCTGAAACTGGACAGCGGCATGCATCGCCTCGGCCTGGACGTGGACAGCTTCCGCGCGGCGCATGCACGTCTGTCGGCGCTGCCGCAGGTCGAGCGCATCGTGCTGATGACCCACCTGGCGCGCGCCGACGAGCTGGACAGCGAACGCACCCACGAGCAGGCCGCGACCTTCGCGCGGGCCATCGACGGCCTGGACGGCGAGACCAGCGTGTGCAATTCGCCGGCGCTGCTGGGTTGGCCGGATGTACGCAGCGACTGGGTACGCCCGGGCCTGATGCTGTACGGCGCCAACCCGCTGCCGGACAACACTGCCTTGACCGAGCGCCTGCGCCCGGTGATGACGATGCAGTCCAGGGTGATCGCCGAGCGCTGGATCGAAGCCGGCGAACCGGTGGGCTATGGCGCCCGCTTCGTGGCCAAGGCGCGCACCCGCGTGGGCGTGGTCGCGCTCGGCTATGCCGACGGTTATCCGCAGTTCGCTCCGAATGGCACCCCGGTGCTGATCGACGGCCAGCCCGGCGCACTGATCGGGCGCGTGTCGATGGACATGTTGACGGTGGACCTGACCGCGCATGCGCAGGCCGGCATCGGCAGCGTGGTGGAACTCTGGGGTTCGGCGCCGACACTGTCGGAACTGGCGCCGCGCTGTGGCGTGAGTGCCTACCAGCTGCCGTGCGCGGTCAAGCGCGTGGCGCGCGTGTACCAGGATTGACGTAACGCTGGCCGTGCATGGCTCTGGTAGCGGCCGACCTTGGTCGGCGCTGTGAATGCGTGTCGACCACAGGGTCGACACCTACCGATGGGGCCTGGTCGCCACGCATGGCTCTGGTAGCGGCCGACCTTGGTCGGCGCTGTGAATGTGTGCCGACCAAGGTCGACACCTACCGGTAGGGATTGGTCGGCGTGCACGGCTCTGGTAGCGGCCGACCTTGGTCGGCGCTTTGGATGCGTGTCGACCAAGGTCGACACCTACCGGTAGGGCGTCCTGCCCGGGATCATCGTGCTGCGGTGGCCTGCGCTGTCAGCTGCCGCTTCACCCAGTCGTCGATCAGGCGCTTCTCGTAGCGCAGCGGGTCGCTGTCGCTCTTCAGCCCCAGGTTGTGCAGGTAGCCGGTATCGCTGAGCTTGGCTTCGCCCTCATCGACGATGCGGCCGTTGGCGTCCTTCAGCGTGTACTGCAGGGTGATCCGCGGCGGATAGATGTCGCGCATGATCCGGATGTCACTGCCGCGCGGGCCGTGCCAGGGCTCGTAGTCGCCGGCGCGCTTGATGTCGACCAGCGTCACGTCCAGGGTCTGCCCGGGCTGCAGCGGCTTGGCCGCCGTGGTCTGCACGTAGCTGGCCAGCTGCTGCACCCAGTTGCCGCGTTCGGCCTCGAAGCGGTTGGTGCTCTGGCGGATTTCGGTGAATTTGGCCGGATCGTCCCACTTCACGCTGACCGGGCCATTGGCCTGCAGTGCACGCGGCGCATCCGGATCGGCGACGGCGCGCGGCGCGGCGTTCGCGCTGCCCGCCATGAGGGCGCCTGCCAGCAGCAGGGCAGTGGCCAATGAGCGGTTCATGACGGTCTCCTGCGCCCCTTCGATGGGGGCGATGCGGTTTACAGATCGAGTGTGATCCCGCTTTCCCGTCGCCGCAACGGCCGATTGCGACATCCGCAAGAGTGGTTGCCGCCAATTCATCGTCGTCAACCGTGACTGACGGCGCTTGACGCTGTGAATACGCCCTTTGGAAGATGCTGTGCCTCCAACCTGGCCTGCACAGACGCCCTTGTCCACACTGCCGCCCCTCGTGGAGCGCCCACCGATGATGGTGCCGGCGCCCGAACCCGACCTGCATCATGGCGTGCTTGAGCGCATCAACGCCGGTTTCTGCGTGATCCAGGTGCTGTTCGAGGGCGACCGTGCGGTCGACTATCGTTTCATCGAGGTCAACGACGCCTTCGAGCGCCACACCGGCCTGAAGGACGCGCGCGGCCAGCGCATGAGCCTGCTGGAGCCGCACCACGAGGAAGACTGGTTCCGCATCTACGGCGAGGTCGCACGCAGCGGTCGCCCCGCCCAGTTCGAGATGGAAGCGCGCGCGCTGGGCCGCTCGTTCGCGGTTGACGCGGTGCGCGTGGGCCGGCCGGGCGAGGACAAGGTCGGCATCCTGTTCTTCGACATCACCGCGCGCAAGCAGATGGAAGTGGAGTTGGGCGAGAGCGAAGCCCGCTTCAGCGCGCTGGCCGATGGCCTGCCGATGCCGGTGTGGGTGCTCGACGAGCGCGGCCACGCCCGTTTCGTCAACAGCGCCTTCAGCGAGTTCTTTGGTGGCGATGAGACACGCGTGCCGGAAGATGTCTGGCGCGGCCTGGTGCATCCGGACGACGCGTCAGTATTCGAGTACGAACTGCAGGAAGCGCTGAAGGCGCAGCGCTCGATGCATGCGCTGGTGCGTGCGCGCCGCGCTGATGGCCAGTGGCGCTGGCTGGAGATGAACGCCCGCCCGCGCTTCTCGCGCATGGGGCGCTTCATCGGCTTGGCCGGCAGCAGCCCGGACGTGACCGAACGCCGCGAGATCGAGCTGGCCCGCGAGGAACTGCTGCAGTCCGAGCGGGCCGCGCGCAGTGCGGCGGAAAACATGGCGCGGCTCAAGGATGAGTTCCTGGCCACGCTGTCGCATGAGCTGCGTACGCCGTTGACCACCATTCTCGGCTGGAGTGAGCTGCTGCTGCAGCGCGTGGACAACACCAGCCCGCTGTACAAGGGCCTGAACGTGATCGCCAACAGCGCCGGTGCGCAGAAGCGGTTGATCTCGGACATGCTCGACCTCAGCAGCATGCTGCTGGGCAAGGTGCAGCTGGAGGTGGAAGTGCTCGACCTGCGCACGGTGCTGGGTGAGGCGATCGGCGCGCAGGAACTGGTGGCCGAAGGCAAGGCACTGGACGTGCACCTGCAGCTGCCCGAACACCCCAGCCTGGTGCTGGGCGATGCCACGCGCCTGCAGCAGGTGTTCTGGAACCTGCTGTCGAACGCGATCAAGTTCACCCCGGCGGAAGGCCGCATCGACCTGCAGCTGCGGAGCGACGGCAACCACTGGGAGATCACCGTGCGCGATACCGGTGATGGCATCGCGCCCGAATTCCTCAATCACCTGTTCAGCCGCTTCCGCCAGGCCGACGGCACCACCACCCGCCGCCATGGCGGCCTGGGCCTGGGTCTGGCGATCGTGCAGCAGCTGGTCGAACTGCATGGCGGCACTGTCGCCGCGGCCAGCGAGGGCCACGGCCATGGCGCTACGTTCACCGTGCGCCTGCCGCAGCACATTCCCGATGCCGAACGGCGGCCGCTGCGCGAAGTGATCAGCGGGCCGATCCTGGAGCCGGTGATCGTCGAGCCGTATCCGCTGCGCGGCATGCACGTGCTGGCGGTGGAAGACCAGCCGGAAGTGCTGGAGTACCTGCGGCGCATGCTGGAAGAGCAGGGTGCCAGCGTGTCTGCGGCCAGTTCGGCCGGCGAGGCGCTGGCGTTGCTGGCCGACACCGGCCACCTGCAGTACCACGTGATGCTGACCGACATCGGCATGCCGGGCATGGATGGTTATGGGCTGGTGCGCACGCTGCGCGAGGACATGGGCGTGGATGCCATGACCCTGCCCGCGGTCGCGGTGACCGCGCTGGCGCGTGCCGATGACCGGCGTCGTGCGCTGGCGTCGGGCTTCCAGGAGCACGTGGCCAAGCCGTATTCGGTGGCGCAGCTGGTGGCTGCGGTGCGCAAGGTGCAGGTACCCCGCGCGGACAGCGCGCTGCACTGAGCATTCACGGTCGATCGGCGACCCTGCATGCAGGAGGTCGCCGATGCCCCGCATAGCTCCCCGCATCCATACCGATCCGGCGCAGATTGCGCGCCTGGAAGCCCTGCTGCCGCAGCTGGAAGGCGAAACGCAGGTGGAACTGACCCTGCACGATGGTCGCCGCTTGCTCGGCACCGTCGCGGTGAAACCGACGGTGCAGCAGTACCGCAACGAGGCCGGCGACGAAGGCAGCAACGGCCAGCTGCGGCTGGATGACTACGACACGCCGGTGCAGCAGCACCACGTGTGGCTGGACGAGATCGCCAGCATCCGCAGGTTGCCGCCCAGGGTCTGACGGCAACCCGCCAACCCCATCCACGCATGGCGTGGATCTACTGGAAAGGGCCACGCATGGATGTGCGTGACCTCGTCATCGGCCAGGCCTCATGCCATCCACGCATGGCGTGGATTTTCCAGAGGTTGCAGTAGAGCCACGCCATGCGTGGCTGATGCGCTCAATGCTCGAACAACGTCGGCGTCGCCTCGAACCGGCGCGCGTAGGCGCGTTCTTCAGCGACCCGGGCCACCTCGTCATCGGCCAGGTCCGGCGCGCCGTACACCGCATAGGCCACGCTGCCGTCGGCGCCATGGCCGACTTGGTGCAGCCGGTAGCGCGAGTGGCCGCCGCCGGTGTCCTCGGGGTAATGCACGGGCGGATGGCTGCCTTCCAGGTCCATTTCACTGTTGTCGACCACGCCACCGACGAACAAGGCTCGCATGCAGGTTCTCCTGGGTTTCCGGGGGAGCCTCTACCCTGAACGTTCCAATGTTGCTGGCGGATCAAGGCCCCGTTCGGGTTTCGCAAAGCGGCCTGCGGGGGCCGGCCCGGCCAAGCCGGTACAATGGACGGCCCTCACGCTTGAAGTACCCGCGCCGATGGCCTCCAGCGACGACGCCCCCCTGCAGACCCTGCTCCTGCCGTTCTCCCAAGGCGCCCTGCGCTGGCCGGAGGGCCCGGTGGCCTTCCTGCGTGCCCGCGATGGCTGGCCGTTGCGCGAAGCGGCCGGCAACCGCGAAGTGCACTGCGAACAGAGCTTCGCCCCGTTCGCGCAGCCGCTGCAGCAGGCTGCCGGCTGGACCGTCAGTGGCCAGCTGGATGATGTGGCCGGCAAGGGCCGTTACCCGCTGGTGCTGGTGCTGCCACCGCGCCAGCGTGAAGAAGCCCGTGCGCTGTTCGCCCGCGCGCTGGCGCTGGTCGCCGAAGGCGGCCGTATCGTTGCCTGCCAGTCCAACAACGAAGGCGCGCGCTCCGGTGAGGGCGACCTCAAGCAGCTGACCGGCCTCGGTGGCTGCCTGACCAAGAACCACTGCCGCGTGTACTGGACCGCCCCGCTGCAGGGCCAGCACGACGCCGACCTGGCCAAGCGCTGGTCGGCGCTGGATGCGGTGCGCCCGATCGTGGGCGGCCGCTTCCTCAGCCGCCCGGGTGTGTTCGCCTGGGACCGCATCGATCCTGCGTCGGCGCTGCTGGCCGAGCACCTGCCGGCCGACCTGGCCGGCCGCGCCGCCGACCTTGGCGCCGGCTACGGCTATCTGTCGCGCGAGCTGCTGGAACGCTGCCCGAAGATCACCGCGCTGGACCTGTACGAGGCCGAGCAGCGTGCGCTGGCCCTGGCCGAGCTGAACCTGGCACCGCCGCCGCGCGCGCTGCCGCTGCGCTTCCTGTGGCAGGACGTCACCGCCGGCATCGAGCCGGGCTACGACGTCATCATCAGCAACCCGCCGTTCCACACGCCGTCGCGTGCCGATCGCCCGGACATCGGCCAGCGCTTCATCGCCGTAGCCGCGCAGGCGCTGCGCCCGGGCGGGCGCCTGTACGTGGTGGCCAACCGCCACCTGCCGTACGAGCACACCCTCAACGACAGCTTCGGTGCGGTGCGCGTGGTTGCCGAGCGCGACGGCTTCAAGCTGGTTGAAGCAGTGAAGGGGAAGGGCAAGTGAAGCTGGTCAAGCACATCGCCAACCTTGGCTATGGCAGCCGCAAGCAGGTGCAGTGGATGTTCCGCGAAGGCCGCGTCACCGACGCCGATGGCGAGGTGCTGTACGCCGACGACCAGGTGCCGCACGAGGCGATCCATGTCGATGGCGAGCCGCTGGACCCGCCGGTGGGGCTGTCGATCGCGCTGCACAAGCCGGCCGGCTACACCTGCTCGACCAAGGACACCGGTCGCTTGATCTACGACCTGCTGCCACCGCGCTTCCGCGACCGCGATCCGGTGCTGTCCACCGTGGGCCGCCTCGACCGCGAGACCAGCGGCCTGTTGCTGCTGACCGACGATGGCGGCCTGCTGCACCGGATCATCTCGCCGAAATCGAAGCTGCCGAAGGTCTACGACGTCGAGTTGAGCGACGACCTTCGCGGCGACGAGGTAGCGCTGTTCGCAAGCGGCACGCTGATGCTGGAGTCCGAGAAGACGCCCCTGCTGCCGGCTGAACTCGAAGTGCTGGATGCGCGTCACGCGCGCCTGGTGCTGCACGAAGGTCGTTACCATCAGGTACGCCGCATGTTCGCCGCCACCGGCAACCACGTGCAGGCCCTGCACCGCAGCCGCGTCGGCGGGCTGGACCTGCAGGGACTGGACGAAGGGCAATGGCGGCAGCTCACTTCCACCGACCTGGATACGCTGTTCGCTCCATGACCACCATCGCTGCGCTGCCGTTCCTGCCCGACGCCGTCATCTTCGACATGGACGGCCTGATGATCGACAGCGAGCGGGTCTCGCTGGCCTGCTGGAGCGAGGCCGCCGACGAATTCGGCTTGGGCCTGGACGAGGCGGTGTTCCTGCGCATGGTCGGCCTGGGCGACCGCGATACGCACGCGCTGTTGCGCGCGCAGGGCATCGAGGACAGCGTGATCGACGCGGTGGCGGCACGTTGCCATGAGCTGTACGAAGCACGCACCCAGACCGGGCTGCCGCTGCGGCCGGGCATCCTGGAGCTTCTGGAGCTGCTGAAGGCGCATGCGATTCCGCGTGCAGTGGCGACCACCACGCGGCAGCCGCGCGCCAACCGCAAGCTGGCTGCTGCCGGCCTGCTGCCGTACTTCGATGCCGTGATCACCAGTGGTGACGTGGCGCGGCCAAAACCAGCGCCGGACATCTACCTGCTGGCCGCGCAGCGGCTGGGCCAGGTGCCCGCGCGCTGCCTGGCGCTGGAAGACTCTCCGGCCGGCACGCGCGCCGCACTGGCCGCGGGCATGACCGTGATCCAGGTGCCGGACCTGGTGCATCCGGATGAAGAGCTGCGCGCGCTGGGCCACCGCATCGTCGGCTCGCTGGTGGACGCGCACGCACTGCTGTTGCCGTTGTTGCCGAGGTAACCGGTAGGTGCCGACCGTGGGTCGGCACACCTGCCCCCATCACACCCGCCCGAACACCAGCGCGGCGTTGGTGCCACCGAAGCCGAAGCTGTTGGACATCACCGTATCCAGCTTCTGCTCGCGGCTCTCGCGCAGGATCGGGAAATCCACCACCTTCGGGTCCAGCTCGCCGATGTTGGCCGAACCGGCAACGAAGCCATCGCGCATCATCAGCAGGCAGTAGATCGCCTCGTGCACGCTGGCAGCACCCAGCGAATGGCCGGACAGCGCCTTGGTCGAGGACAGCGGCGGCACCGCGTCGCCGAACACTTCGCGGATCGCGTTGAGCTCGGTGACGTCGCCCAGCGGGGTCGAGGTGCCGTGTGTGTTGAGATAGTCCAGCGGACGATCGACGCCCTGCAGCGCCATCTTCATGCAGCGCACCGCGCCTTCACCGGACGGTGCGACCATGTCGGCGCCATCGGAGGTCACGCCATAGCCGATCAGCTCGGCATGGATGTGCGCACCGCGGGCCACGGCGTGGTCGTAATCCTCCAGCACCAGCATGCCGCCACCACCGGCGATGACGAAGCCGTCGCGGTCCTTGTCGTACGGGCGCGAGGCGCTGGCCGGGGTTTCGTTGAAGCTGGTCGACAGTGCGCCCATCGCGTCGAACATCACGCTCATCGACCAGTGCAGGTCTTCGCCACCACCGGCGAACATGATGTCCTGCGCACCGTGGCGGATCATGTCCGCGGCGGCGCCGATGCAGTGTGCCGAGGTGGCGCAGGCGGCCGACAGCGAGTAGCTGACGCCCTTGATCTGGTAGGCCGTGGCCAGGCAGGCCGAGACCGTCGAGCACATCGTGCGCGGCACCATGTACGGGCCGACCTTGCGTACGCCACGTTCGCGCAGCAGGTCGACCGCACCAATCTGCCACTCGCTGGAGCCGCCACCGGAACCGGCGATCAGGCCGGTACGCAGGTTGCTGACCTGCTCGGGGCTGAGCCCGGCGTCGGCGATGGCATCGCGCATGGACAGGTAGGCGAAGGCTGCCGCATCGCTCATGAAGCGCTTCTGCTTGCGGTCGATCAATGCGTCCAGGTCGAGGTCGACACGGCCGCCAACCTGGCTGCGCAGCCCGGCATCGGCATGGTCGGCCAGCAGGGTGATGCCCGAGCGCCCTTCGCGCAGCGCGGCCGATACGGTATCCAGATCATTGCCGAGGCAGGACGTGATGCCCATGCCGGTGATGACAACGCGACGCATCAGAAGCTCCCGGTTTCAGTGAACAGGCCGACGCGCAGGTCGCGCGCGCTGTAGATTTCGCGGTCATCCACGTACATGCGGGCGTCCGACTGGGCCATTACCAGCTTGCGGTTGATGACCCGGCTGATGTCGATCTCATAGCGCACCAGCTTGGCGTCCGGCAGTACCTGGCCGGTGAACTTTACCTCGCCGCAGCCGAGTGCGCGGCCCTTGCCGGGGGCACCCAGCCAAGTCAGGAAGAAGCCGGTCAGCTGCCACATGGCGTCCAGGCCCAGGCAGCCGGGCATCACCGGGTCGCCGATGAAGTGGCAGCCGAAGAACCACAGGTCCGGGCGGATATCCAGCTCGGCGCGTACCATGCCCTTGCCGTGCGGTCCGCCGTCCTCGTGGATGTCGGTGATGCGGTCGAACATCAGCATCGGATCGTTGGGCAAACGGCCGGCGGCGGCGCCGAACAGTTCACCGCGTGCGCTGGCCAGCAGCTGTTCGCGGTTGAACGCGTGGAGACGGGTCATGAAGCACAATCCTGGAAGCGGGGAAACGGGAAAACAAGTTCTCGAGGATGCCCGTGGAAACTGTGCCGATCAAACATTTCAACCGTACGCAACCGTAGTGTTTTCAATGGAATACGCGCATCCTGTTGATGTGCAAAGACCATACTTGGGCGTGTGGCCCGCCCGGCCCGCCCCTGCCTTTTCCGCCTGACATGACCCGACTGCGCAAGATCATCCACGTTGACATGGACGCGTTCTACGCATCGGTGGAGCAGCGCGACGATCCGTCACTGCGCGGCAAGCCGGTGGTTGTGGCATGGCGCGGCGCGCGCTCGGTGGTATGCGCGGCATCGTACGAGGCACGCGTGTTCGGCGTGCGTTCGGCGATGCCGGCAGTGCGCGCCGAACGCCTGTGTCCGGATGCGATCTTCGTGCCGCCGGACTTCGCACGTTACAAGGCGGTGTCACGCCAGGTACGCGAGATCTTCCTGCGCCACACCGACCTGGTCGAGCCGTTGTCGCTGGACGAGGCCTACCTGGACGTGACCGAGCCGAAGAGCGGCATCGAACTGGCCACCGACATCGCCCGCACGATCCGCACCCAGATCCGTGAGGAAACCCACCTGACCGCTTCAGCCGGGATCGCGCCGAACAAGTTCCTGGCCAAGATCGCCTCGGACTGGCGCAAGCCCGATGGTCAGTTCGTGATTCCGCCGCAGCGAGTGGATGCCTTCCTGCTGCCGCTGCCGGTGAATCGGGTGCCCGGCGTCGGCAAGGTGATGGAAGGCAAGCTGGCCGCGCGTGGCATCGTCACCTGCGGCGATCTGCGGCAGTGGGCACTGATCGACCTGGAAGAGGCGTTCGGCAGCTTTGGCCGCAGCCTGTACAACCGCGCACGCGGCATCGACGAGCGGCCGGTGGAACCGGACCAGCAGGTGCAGTCGATCTCCTCGGAGGACACCTTTGCCGAGGACCTGCTGCTGGAAGACCTGGGCGAGGCGATCGTGCAGCTGGCGGAGAAGACCTGGAATGCCACGCGCAAGACCGAGCGCGTCGGCCACACCGTGGTGCTGAAGCTGAAGACCGCGCAGTTCCGCATCCTCACCCGCAGCTTCACCCCGGAACGCCCACCGGAATCGATGGAAGATCTGCGCGACATCGCGCTGGCCCTGCGCGCCCGCGTCGACCTGCCGGCGGAGACGCGTTTCCGCCTGGTCGGCGTCGGGCTCGGCGGCTTCCGTGAAAAGGAGGCGGTGGTGCAGGGGGAATTGTTCGAGCACGGATCGAGCGATTCCGCAGGCAATTGATCGTTCGCCAAACAGCTCTCCCACCCGCTCGAACCCGTGGCGCTGACAGCAGCCTGGAGCGCCCCTAGGACTTCTTCAGTTCAATGGGGGCGGATAGAATGCGTCGCGCTTTCTGCTCCTCATCGACATGGGCTCTTTCGAAATCTGTGCTGGGCAGCTCCACAACAATCACACCGCGCTGTCCGTCGATCATGATTCCCTGATGCTTCGGGAAAAGTTCTGCCACCTTTCCCGACGTCACTATCTGCTTCAGTTGCGTCAGAGAGTGGGTTGCCCCGACCGTGAAGCGGTAGGTGATGGTGCCATGGACAGTGCTCACGGTTCGGGATGGCACTGGCTCGGTCCCGGTTAAACGGACCGTCACGATCATCGGATTCTCACTGAAGCTCTTGCCAGCGAAGCGATCAGGCATTCCTTCCAGAATGCGCGCAAGCTCTTCTCCTGCTGCAATTCGAAGTCTGAGCCGCCTGTCGGCTTCTTGGGTGGACAATCCCTCATGCTGCGCAAAGGCTTGAACAACGGGGTCGGTGGAGGGCGTCACCTGTTGAGAGAACGCGGGGGGCGCGGCCAGTACAGTGATGGGCAGCAGGAGTTTGACCAACACACTCTTGATCTTCATCGTGAATTCTCCGTTCCATCGGTTTACTCAACTACGCAATCCATCGTACAGCTGTTGACGTTCAGGCTGGCTTTGGATGTTGAGGGTGCCGGCCAGCGGCCGGCACTACCGCAGGTGCAGGGCGCAGCCCTGCAAAAGAAAACTCCCTACCTCAGGGCCACTGCATCTCGCCCTTGGCCACCTTCGCACTCAGCTCCAGCGATGCCACGCCGTCCAGCTTCGGGTAGCGCGCCTGCATCGCCTTCACCAGCGCCGCACTGTCCTTGGCCTTTGCCGTCTCGACGTCGAACGCGCGGATGTAGTCCGCGGTGAAGCGCAGCGCACTAGCATCCAGTGCCGCACCCGGCGCGTAATGCCCCGGCACCACCACCTTCGGCTTCAGTGCCTGCAACCGCTGCAGGGTCTGCAGCCAGTCGGTGTGCGACTTCGGCGTCTGCGTGTCGGCCATCCACACGTGCTCGCCGGCCACCACCGGAATGCCACCGACGATCGCGCGCAGAGACGGCACCCACAGCACCGTGCGGTCCGGGGTCGGGCCATCGAGGCCGATCAGCGGCAGGCGCTCGCCTTCCAGCTGCAGGGCGTCGCCGTCCAGTACCTGCGGCACCACGATGCGTGCCGGCACGTCGGCGCCCATCTTCGGTCCCCAGTAGGCCAGCTTGCCGGCCTGGGTCTGCTGGATGTGGGCGACGGTCTGCGCGGTGGCGACGATGCGTGCCTGCGGGAACGCGTCCTGCACGGTGGCCAGGCCGAAGTAGTAATCCGGATCGCCGTGGCTGATGTAGATCGTGGTCAGCTGCTTGCCGCTGGCGCGGATCAGCTCGACCAGCTTGCGCGCGTCACTGGCACCAAACTGCGCATCGACCAGGATCGCGTCGTGGCGGCCTTCGATCAGCACCGAGGACACCGAGAACATTGCCTGCGGGCCGGGGTGGAAGGTCTGCAGATGCAGCTGGGATTTCGTCGCCGTGGCGGGCGCTGCGGTGGCCGGCGCGGCCAGCAGCGGCGCACTGGTGAAGCTGGCGGCCAGGGCGAGGGGAAGCAGCAGGGCAGCGGTACGCATCGGAATTCCTTGTGTAGAGCCGAGCCAATGCCCGGCTGCAGGTTCGCGTAGTGCCGAGCGCGGGCTCGGCGCTACAAGGGACGCACGTGGATCAATACGCCGCGGTGATGATCTGCTTCGGATACGCGTGCGCTTCCAGCTCGGCGACGAACGCCGCGCCGTAGTCGGCGTAGCTGATGCGGCTGTGGCCGCTGGCGTCGGCCAGGAACGCCTTGGGCTGCACGCGGTACTGGCCGCGCTCTTCGCCCGGGCCGATCTCGGCGGCCGGCGAGAAGAAGGTCCAGTCCAGGTCATCCGTCGCCTGCAGGCGGTTGAACGCCTCACGGTGGGCCAGTGCGTACGGCTTGTAGGCCTCCGGGAAGGTGGGGGTATCGACCAGATGCACGCCGGGCGCGACTTCCAGGCTGCCGGCACCGCCGACCACGACCAGGCGCGGCACGCCGGCCTTGCGTGCGGCGGCCGCCAGCTGCGCGGCGACGTCGCCCACGCGGCCGATGTCATCGCCCGGGCGCGGGCCGTAGGCACTGGCCAGCACGTCGTGGCCGGCGATGGCGGCGACCAGCGCGTCCTGGTCATCCAGCGAGGCGATCACCGGATGGGCACCGGCCAGCTCGGCCGGGAGGTCCTGCGCGCTGCGCACGATGACGGTGAGTTCGTGGCCGTGGGCCAGCGCGTGGCGGGCGATCTGGCGGCCGATGTTGCCGGTGGAACCAACGAGGGCGATCTTCATGGCAGGACTCCGTGGGGCGGTGTGGGCTGGGAATGGGGCCACTCTAGGCCGCTGCAGTCGATCGAAAAACAGCGTATAACGCGCTTGTTTGTTGCATGGATCGAGCATATGGACCGATTGACCGCCATGACCGTGTTCGTCGAGGTCGCCGAGCGCGGCAGCCTGACCGCGGCCGCCGAGGTGCTGGACATGTCACGGGCGATGGTCAGCCGCTACCTCGCCGAGGTCGAGGGCTGGCTGGGTGCGCGCCTGCTGCACCGGACCACGCGTCGGATCAGCCTGACCGGCCCGGGCGAGGCGGCGCTGGCGCGCTTCCGGCAGATGCTGGCGATCGGCGAAGAACTGCAGGGCGAGCTGGCCAGCGATGATCCCGAGCCGCATGGGACGCTGCGGGTGACCGCCAGCGTGTCGTTCGGGCAGAGCCACCTGGCACGGGCGGTGGCCGGTTTCGTCGCGCGTCATCCGGCGGCACGCATCGAGCTGCTGCTGGTCGACCGCACGGTGAACCTGGTGGAGGAGCGGGTGGACCTGGCCGTGCGCATCGCGCGCCAGATCGACCCCAGCCTGATCGCGCGGCGGCTGGCCACCTGCCGCTCAGTGCTGTGCGCGACGCCGTCCTACCTGCAGGGGCGTGGCACACCGACCGCTCCCGAGCACCTGGCCGCGCACAACTGCCTGACCCACCACTACGTCGGCAAGAGCCTGTGGCAGCTGCACCGCGATGGCCGTTCGTTGTCGGTGGCGGTGGGCGGCAACATCAGCGCCAACGAGGCTTCGCTGCTGCTGGAGGCAGTGCGGGCCGGTGCCGGTATCGCCATGCTGCCGACCTACCAGGTGGCGCCGCTGCTGCGCACCGGCGAGCTGATCGAACTGCTGCCCGAATTCAGCCTGGACGAACTCGGCATTCATGCCGTGTACGCGTCACGACGCCAGCAGCCCGCTATCATGCGGCGATTCCTGGACTACCTGGCCGAGTGTTTCGCCAGCCCGGCCTTCCAGGATCTGGATTGGCGCCCACCGGGCAAGGAGAACACATGAACCATGGACAGGCCTTGATCGACCACAACCGTGCTGCCTGGGACCGCCAGGCCAGCGAAGTGCGCGAATGGTCGCGCCCGGTGGAAAGTTCAACCATTACCGCCGCGCGCGAAGGCCGTTGGCAGGTGCACCTGACCCCACGCGCGCTGCCGCTGGATTGGCTGGGCGATGTACGCGGCCGCCGCATCCTGTGCCTGGCCTCTGGCGGTGGCCAGCAGGCACCGGTGCTGGCGGCGGCCGGCGCAGACGTCACCGTGTTCGATCTGTCCGACGGACAGCTGGAACAGGATCGCAGGGTCGCTGCGCGCGACGGCCTGCAGCTGCGCACGGTGCAGGGCGACATGCGCGATCTGCACGTATTCGCCAACGACAGTTTCGATGTGGTGTTCCATCCGATCTCCAACCTGTACGTACCCGATGTGCGCCCGGTGTGGACCGAATGCCGCCGCGTGCTGGCGCGTGACGGGATGCTGATGGCCAGTTTCTACAACCCGGTGCTGTTCGTCGGTGCGCGTGATCCGCAGCTGGATGCACAGGGTCTGATCCGGCCGCAGTACGCCATTCCCTATTCGGACCTGGAAGACCTGGCGCCAGCCGAGCGCGAGGCAAAGCTGGCGCGCGGCGATGCGCTGACCTTCGGCCACAGCCTGACCGAACTGATCGGCGGGCAGCTGGATGCCGGCTTCGTCATCGATCGCTTCATGGAAGACTGGCAGCCGCAGCCGCGCTTCCTGATCGACCGCTACCTGCCCACGTTCCTGGCCACCCGCGCACGCAGGATCGGCTGAGGCGGAGCTGCAGAAAAAGCGCGGCGTACAATGGACGGCCCCATGTCCTGCAGGTGCCGTCCCTTGTCGTATCCGTATCCGCTGGTTGTATTCGACCTCGATGGCACGCTGGTCGACAGCGCGGCTGACATCGCCGAAGCACTGAACCGCACGCTGGAGGACATCGGCGTGGCACGCGTACCGGAAGCCACGGTGCTGGGCTGGATCGGCGACGGCGTGCGCCGCCTGGTCGAACAGGCCGTGCATGCCGCGGGTTGTGAGGTCGACCTGGCCGAGGTCATGCCGGTATTCATGGTGCACTACCGTGAATGCCTGCTGCGCAGCCCGCGCCTGTTCGATGGCGTGGCCGAAGCGCTGACGCAGCTGCGTGCACGCCATGTGCCGCTGGCGATCTGCACCAACAAGCCCGAAGCGCTGGTGCCGCCGCTGCTGCAGCACCTGGGCATCGGTGATGCGTTCGCGCTGGTGCTGGGCGGCGATTCGCTGCCGCAGCGCAAGCCCAGCGGCGAACCGCTGCGGCACATCGCTGCGCACTTCAGGCTGCCGGTCGACGCCTGCCTGATGGTGGGTGATTCGTTGACCGACTACCGCGCCGCCGAAGATGCGGGCATGCCGATCGCGCTGGTGCGCTACGGCTATCCGCGCGGCCTGGACCTGGCCACCGCGCATGCGGTGGCGGTGATCGACGACCTGCGTGAGTTGCCGGGGTTGCAGGGCTGATGCAACGGATAACTCCGGTCGCCGGCCGGTAACCCGGGCCGACGCATCGGGTAGTGCCGGCCGCTGGACGGCAATCCGGAACGCGTTGCCGAAGGTCATGATGTTGCCGGCCAGCGGCCGGCACTACCATGACCGTCGCGGTCATTTCGGCTGGTAACGCATGCTCAGGTTGGCTGCGGGCATTCGGCTCTACAGTAGATCGACGCCATGCGTCGATGGCATCAGGAGGCGCCGGGCGATGCCCGGCGCGCGCCTTCATTTCGGCTGGTAACGTACGCTCAGCTGGTACTCGCGGCCGGGCTGGTTGAACCACGCCACCGTCTCGTAGCGGCGGTCGAACACGTTGGCGGCACGTGCCAGCAGCGACCACTCCGGCGTCAACGCGTACTCGGCGCGCAGGTCCAGCGTTCCGTAGCCGCCCACCTTCACCGCGTTCGCGGCATCGTCATAGCGCTTGCCCGCACCCTGCACGGTCAGGCCGGCACGGAAGTCGCCGAAACGACGGTCGATGTCCAGGCGCGCGGTCTGCTGCGCGCGGCGCGGTAGCCAGTTGTCGAACTGGGTGCTGCCGTTGGTGCGGTTGCGCGGGTCGGTGTAGCTCAGTTGCGCGTTGATGTCGAAGCCGGCCAACAGGACGCCACCGGTCAGCTCGGCACCGCGGATGCGAGCCTTCTCCACCTGCTGCATTTTCATCGTGGACGCATCGTAGGTGATCAGGTCATCGATGCGGGTTTCGTACACGTCCAGGCCCCAATGCCAGCCCTGGCCCTGCTGTGAAACCCCCAGGTTGGCACTCTTTGACTTCTCCGGCTTCAACGTCGGCACGCCGCTCCACGGGTCGTACAGGTCACTGAAGGTTGGCGCCTTGAACGCAGTGCCGTAGCTGGCATTGACGCGCAGGCCGTGGCCCAACTGCATCGCCCAGCCGAGGCTGCCGGTGGCATGGTTGCCGAACTGCTGGTTGTCGTCGTTGCGCGCGCTGGCCTGCAGCTGGTGGCGGCCGAAGCGGCCCTGGTACTGCACGAATACGCCGGTGTTGCGGCGGCTGTCGACCAGATACCCGGCGCTGCTGCCATCCAGGTTGTCTTCGCTCCAGTCCACGCCGGTGCTCAGCAGCTGGCCTTCGGCCAAGGTGAAGTCACCCTGCAGCGAGGCGCTGTCGCGGTGGGTCTGTGCGCTGCCACGGGCACCGAAGTCGCCGAAGTTGTCCGACTCGTTGTCGCTGCGGCCGACATTGGCGGTGAACGCCAGGCGTTCGGACGGGGTGTAGCGCACCTTGCCGGCCAGCACCTGCTGGCGGGTCTCGGAGTAGTTGTAGTAGCCGTCGTAGTGGTTCTTGCCGTCGGCACGCAATGCGCTGCCTTCCACGTTCCACTGGTCGTTGAAGGTGTAGCCGCCGCGCAGGCTCTTGGACAGGTTGCGGTAGCCGTCGCGGTCGGGTTCATCGGCGAAGCAGCCGGCGAACAGCGCCGCTGAGCCGCGGCAGGCATCGATGCCGTCGGAATGCTGGTAGGCGATGTCGGCGCCGAACCAGCCGCGTTCGGTGCCACCACCGATGCCGCCGCTGGCTTCGCGCAGGCCGTTGCTGCCGCCACCGAGCTGGAAGTGCGGAGCAAAATCGCCCTGGTTGCGGCGGGTGAAAATCTGGATCACGCCACCGATGGCGTCGGCGCCGTACAGGCTGGACTGCGGGCCACGCACGATTTCCACGCGTTCGATCTGCGCCAGCGGCAGGTCCTGGTACATGGCCAGGCCGAGGTCGGCACTGTTGATGCGCACGCCATCGACCAGCACCACGGTGTGGCCCGAGTTGGTGCCGCGCAGGAACAGCGAGCTCTGCTTGCCGAGCCCGCCGGCATTGGTCAGGTTGATGCCGGCACGGCCGCGCAGCAGTTCCTGCAGCGAAGTGGCCTGGCTGGATTCGATCTGCGCGCGGTCGATCACCTGCGCCGGCGCGATGCTGTCCTGCAGGGCGATCGGAGTACGGGTGGCGGTGACCAGGATCTGGTCGAGCGCGGTGGTGTCATCGGCGGCCTGGGCCAGCGCGGGCAGGGCGGCCAGCACGGCCAGGGACAGCATTCGGGACTGCAGCTTCATGGGGGACTCCAGGTGCCACGCACGCCCGCGTGGCGAAGGGGAGGAGCCGCGAAGGCAGGCATGCGCCGACGCCGCAGCGCAGGCCGCGGTCATCCAGCGCCATGCCCACCGCATCGCGACCTGAGGCTTCCTGGCCGGTCTCCGGGCTTGCCGCCGGGTGGCGCGAGGCCACCGTCCAGGCGCCTTCCCATGCCCGTGGCACAGTGGCGTTGTTGCCTGGAACTGGCGTGCTTACCGTTGCGGGGGCAGCGCCGGCATGGCGTGGAATCACGCGTCACCGGCTTCCCGTTTCAACCTGCCGGCCGTGGCCGCAGGTCACCTGGAAGTGCGCGCAGTCTACGGCATCGCAGGCGGCCCGTAGTGTCGAGCGTGCTCGACTGCCTTTGCTGTGCCCTTAGAATGGTCCCTCGATCCCGTGGTGCCGTTGCCGATGTCCGCCCGTTTTCCGCTGTTCCCGCGTTGCCTGCACAGGACGCACGCATGATCCTCGACCTGGTCCGCCATGCCGGAAACGGTCGCGATGAGTTCCTCGATGGCCGCAGCGATCCACCGCAGCTGGCTCGCCTGCCGCAGGAACTGGTCGATGCCTACGCCGCGCAGCCGTGGGAGCGGGTGATCAGTTCGCCACGGCTTCGCTCGCTGCACACGGCGATGGCCCTGGCTACCCCGCGTGGGCTGGACGTGGAAGCGGACGAGGAATGGGAAGAGCTGGATTTCGGCGATTGGGACGGGCAGTCGCTGTTCGACCTGCCGGAGGACGCACTGGCGGCCTTCCATGCCGATCCGCATGCATTCCCGCCGCCGAACGGTGAAAGCTGGGGCCACTTCGAGCGGCGCATCGCGCGCGCGCTGGATCGCCTGCTCGATGATGATGATCCGGTGCCGACGCTGGTGGTCAGCCATGGTGGCCCGCTGCGCATGGTGCTGTCGCAGGTCTGCGGCCTGCCGATGTCGCTGTGCTGGGCACTGCGCATCGACCACGGCACGCGCCTGCGGGTGTGGCTGGAGCGCGGCGAAGTCGGGCTGGTGGGCGAACTGCTGGAGCTGCAGCAGCCGTAACCCATCGGTAGTGCCGGCCGCTGGCCGGCAGCTTCAGGAACGTTGAAAAGACCATGCAGTTGCCGGCCAGCGGCCGGCACTACCGGTGCAGTCAATCCTCGTCCGCGCGCTCGGCCATGCTGTCTTCCGCGTCATCGTCGGCATCGAAGCGCTGCTCATGCACCGGACCCGAAGCGGGGCCGGCCGCCTTCAGCGGATGCGCGGCGATGCGTGCTTCGTAGTGCAGCCGTAACCCATCGGTAGTGCCGGCCGCTGGCCGGCAGCTTCAGGAACGTTGAAAAGACCATGCAGTTGCCGGCCAGCGGCCGGCACTACCGGTGCAGTCAATTCTCGTCCGCGCGCTCGGCCATGCTGTCTTCCGCGTCATCGTCGGCATCGAAGCGCTGTTCATGCACCGGACCCGAAGCGGGGCCGGCCGCCTTCAGCGGGTGCGCGGCGATGCGTGTTTCGTAGTGCAGCCGTAACCCATCGGTAGTGCCGGCCGCTGGCCGGCAGCTTCAGGAACATTGAAAAGACCATGCAGTTGCCGGCCAGCGGCCGGCACTACCGGTGCAGTCAATCCTCGTCCGCGCGCTCGGCCATGCTGTCTTCCGCGTCATCGCCGGCATCGAAGCGCTGCTCATGCACCGGACCCGAAGCGGGGCCGGCCGCCTTCAGTGGATGCGCGGCGATGCGTGCTTCGTAATCCTGCACCAGCGCCTCACGCTGCGGCTCGCTCAGTTCCTGCCAGTGGCAGTCCAGCAATGCGCCTTCCAGCGAGTACAGCAGGTTCAGGCTGGGCTTGAAGCCGGCCCGCTTGACCTTGACGAAGGCGCCGACTGCGCCGATCGCAACCAGGTCCTCGCGGCTGCGCAGGCCGACCTGGCGCAGCCAGGCTGCACTCTTGGGGCCGATGTTGCGCAGCTTCGGCGTGCTCATCCCAGCGCCTCGACGAACACGCGGGCGATGGCTTCCAGGCCGGCCTGGTCATCGGCGTCGAAGCGGCCGACCTTCGGGCTGTCGATGTCGAACACGCCGATCAGTTCATCACCACGCAGCAGCGGCACCACCAGTTCCGAGCGCGAGGCCGAATCGCAGGCGATGTGGCCGGGGAAGGCATCGACGTCCTCTACGCGCTGGGTCACGCGCTGGCTGGCGGCGGCACCGCACACGCCCTTGTCCAGCGGGATGCGCACGCAGGCCGGCAGGCCCTGGAACGGGCCGACCACCAGCTCCTTGCCGTCATACAGGTAGAAGCCCACCCAGTTCAGGTCGGGCAGGGCGTGATAGACCAGTGCCGAGAGGTTGGCCGCGTTGGCGATGCGGTCGGACTCGGCGTAGACCAGGCCACGGGCCTGTTCCAGCAGCTGGGCGTATTGTTCCGGCTTGCTGCCGGTGAGCGAGGCATTGGCGAACATGCCCGCAGTCTAGCAAGCGCGCCGGGCCGGCGATAATGCACGCTCTGTCGCCCTGTTGGAGCCCATCGATGCCGTTGCCCGCTACGCTGCCGCCCGCCCTGTTCGTCACCGGCACCGATACCGAGATCGGCAAGACCGCGGCCAGCACCGCGCTGCTGCATGCGCTGCGCCGGCGCGGCCTGCGCGCGGTGGGCATGAAGCCGGTGGCCAGCGGCAGCGAGGATCTGGGGCAGGGCCTGCGCAACGAGGACGCACTGGCGCTGCAGGCGGCCAGCTGGCCGGTGCCGGACTATGCCGATCTGAATCCATACGCGCTGCGGCAGCCGCTGGCACCGGAGCTGGCCGCTGCCGAGGACGGCGTGCAGGTGGAGCTGGCACCGATCGTGGCCGCGTTCGCGCGGCTGCGCGCACAGGCCGACATCGTGGTGGTGGAGGGTGTTGGCGGCTGGTTGGCGCCGGTCTCGGCCACGCTGGACCAGCTGGACCTGGTGCGAGCACTGCAGTTGCCGGTGCTGCTGGTGGTGGGCATGCGGCTGGGCTGCGTCAACCATGCGCGGCTGACCGCGCAGTCGCTGCAGGCCAGTGGCGTGGAGTGCCTGGGCTGGATCGGCAACCACATCGACCCGGCGATGCAGCGCCAGGACGAGAACATCGCGACGTTGCAGCAGCGCCTGCCGATGCCGTGCTGGGGGCGGCTGCCACATCTGCCGGGTGCGGACGGTGCACAACTCGCAGTGCACCTTGGCGATGGCTGGTAGTGCCGGCCGCTGGCCGGCAACTGCTTCGATCCGGTGAATCCCGATGTTGCCGGCCAGCGGCAGGCACTACCGTGCTGCAGCCGCCAGCTCCCGCGCGATCGCACCCAGCCGCTCCACCGCGCCGATGAAGCGCGCATCCAGCGTCTGGCAGCACGACAGCCGCAGGCAGTGGCGGTAGCGCGCGCCACGCGAATACACCTGGCCGGGCATGAACACGATGTCCTCCTGCAATGCACGCTCGAACAGCTCGCGTGTATCCACGCCGGGCAGTTCCAGCCACAGCAGGAAGCCGCCCTGCGGTTCGGTGGCGCGGGTGCCTATCGGGAAGTGTTCGGCCACCAGCTGGCGCAGCCGTCCCACCTGTTCGCGGTACAGGCGGCGCATGCGATGCAGATGGTGCTCGTAGCTGCCCGCTTCCAGATACGCGGCCACCGCATCGCCGAGCAGCTGCGGCTCGCCGCCGGTGGACTGGAATTTCAGCAGCGCGATGCGTTCGGCGAAGCGGCCGCCATCCAGCCAGCCGATGCGGTAATCCGGCGCCAGCGTCTTGGAGAAACCGCCGACCACCATCACCCAGCCGTCGCGATCGAAGGCTTTCAGCAAGGGTGCCGGCGGTTCGCAGAACTGCAGTTCGGCGTACACCGCATCTTCGATCAGCGGCAGTTGCCGTGCGTTGACCAGCTCGGCCAGGCGCTGTTTGGCGGCAGTCGGCATGGTACAGCCGAGCGGGTTGTGCACGGTCGGCATCACCACCAGTGCGGCCAGCGGCGTGTGCTCCAGCAGCGCATCCAGCGCATCCACATCCAGTCCGAGCTGCGGATGGGTGGGCAGCTCGATGGCCTGCAGGCCGAGGTTGGCCAGCAACGGATACAGGTTGAAGTAGGACGGTGCCTCGATGCCCACCGCATCACCGGGCTGGGTGACCGCGCGCAGCGCCAGCTGCAGGGCCTCCATCGCGCCATGGGTCAGCAGCAGGCGTTCGCTGTGGGTGTGCAGCCCCATGCGCGGGCCACGCCGCACGATCTGCGCCAGCAGCCTTGGCGAGCCATTGGGGCGCGCGTAGGTCTCCACCGTCTGTTGGCCGTGGCGCAGTACCTGCGCGGTGTGACGGGCCAGCTGCGCGCCCGGATAGAACTGGCGCCCGCGCGGGCCGGCGAAGGCCAGGTCGATCACGCCCGGGCGGCGCTGTGCCTCCAGTACCCGGGCCATCAGCACCTGCTGCAGCGGTGCGGTCGGGGCTGAGGGCACATCGCGCAGCGAGCGTTCTGGTACCGACAACCGCGGCGCCACCTCGAAGCCGGCCTTGGGCCGCGGAATGACCAGGCCGGCATCTTCCAGCTGGCGGTAGGCAGCGATCACTGTGTTCAGGCTGAGCCTGCGCTGTGAGGCCATCTGCCGCAGCGAGGGCAGGCGGCTGCCGACCGGAAGGCGTCCGCCGTGGATGGCCTCGGCCAGTTCGTCGGACAGCCGTTGGTAGCGGGGTGGGATCATCGCGCTCTGGTCATCTGTATCCATCGAATTTCCCGCCATCTGGTGCTGTACCCATGATGATGGCGAGCCTAGCATGTCGTTGTCGGCCGGGCCTGATCGGGGCACGGCCGATACTTCCCAAGCGCACGGCTGGATGGCCGTGCGTCTTTTTTAGGTAGTGCCGGCCGCTGGCCGGCAACCCCTGGATCCGCAGCTGCTGGCCAACGGCCGGCACCACCCGGGGCGTCAGCGCATCGGCACCAGCGCCGCGTCGCGCCGGTACAGCGCCGGGAACTGCTTGCCCAGTGCGGCCAGCTTCGGTGCGTCGTAGTAGCGGATGTAGGCCGCCTGCGGGTAGTTCGTCATGTAGTTCTGGTGGTAGCTCTCGGCCGGGTAGAAGCGCTGGCCGCTGACCAGCTGGGTGACGATCGGCGCGCGGTAGCTGCCGGCCTGGCCGAGCTGGGTGATGTAGGCGCGGCTGGCAGCCTGCTGGCGTGCGTCGTCACTGAAGATCGCCGAGCGGTACTGGCTGCCGTGGTCCGGTCCCTGTCGATCGAGCTGGGTCGGGTCGTGCACCACCGAGAAGAACACCTGCATCAGCTGGCCATAGCTGACCTGGCGCGGGTCGTAGTCGATCTTCACGGCTTCGGCATGACCGGTCTGACCACCGCTGACGCGCTCATAGCGCGCGTTGGCCGCGCTGCCACCGATGTAGCCGGACACCGCATTGCTCACGCCTTTCACGTGCTGGAACACGCCCTGCACGCCCCAGAAGCAACCACCGGCGAACACCACGCTGGCATGGGTGGCGTCATCGCGGAACGCGGCGTCGCCGCTGGGCGCAGGTAGCGCCTTGACCTGCGCGCTGGCCTCGACCGGTGCCGCGACCGCGCTGTGGTCGACCAGCAGCACGCCGGTGATCAATGCGGCAGCCACCAATCCGGCGACACCGGCGGCGATGCCCTGTTCAAAGGAGAGTTTCATGGTGTCCTCCCGGTTCAACCGAAGGTGAAGGCGTAGGCCTGCACGCCGGCATCGAGGAATTCGATCTCGAAGCGATGCGGGCCGACCGCGCCGCGCTGGCGGACCAGCTGGTACAGGCGGTGCTCGTCGACCACGCCACTGCCATCGGTGCCGACATCACTGCCGGCATCGGCGGCGGGCAGCGGCTTGCCGTCCAGCCAGACGCGGAAGCGCACTGGCTTGCCGTCCTCGCTCGGTGCCAGCACCAGGTGCAGGTCGCGCGCATGGAACTGGAAGGCAATGCGGCCACCGGCCTGTTGCAGCTGTGCGTCTTCATCGGTGACGGTCCAGCGCCCGGACAGCCCCCACTGGTTCAACGCGAGGGTGGCTGGCAACGTGTAGTCGAACGCAGCGTCGCTGCGCTGCCCGCCGGGCGAGGCGAACTGCTCGGCACGGGCGTGGCCCAGGTAGGTTTCCGGCGAACGCAGGTTGCCCATGTCGGCCTGCGCGGCCACGCCCTTCAGGTCGGCGGCAGCGGGATCGGCCGGTGGCGGCAGATTGGTCTGGCCAGCTTCGGTCAGCAGGCGACGGATCATCTGTTCCGAGCGCGCGTAGTTGCCTTCGCCGAACTGGTGGCCGCGGATGTTGCCCTGCGCGTCGACGAAGTACTGCGCCGGCCAGTAGCGGTTGTTGAACGCGCGCCAGATCGTGTACTGGTTGTCGAGCGCCACCGGGTACTCGACCTTCAGCTGCTGCACCGCCTTCATCACATTGCGTGGGTCACGTTCGAAGGCGAACTCCGGCGTGTGCACGCCGACCACCACCAGGCCGTGGTCGCGGTAGCGGCGTTCCCATTCGTGCACGAACGGCATCGCGCGCAGGCAGTTGATGCAGGAGTACGTCCAGAAATCGACCAGTACCACCTTGCCGCGCAGCTGCTGTGCACTCAGCGGCGGGCTGTTGAGCCAGCCGGTGGCACCGTCCAGCGCGGGCAGGGTGCCTTCCACCGGCAGCGGTGCATCGGCCGCGGCGTTGGCATCGGCCATCATCATCATCGGCGGTGCCGCCGGCTGCGCGCCGGGTACCGCATCCAGCAGGCCTTGCTCGATGCGCGCGGTGCTGACCGTTGAAAGGCGGGTGAGCAGGCCGGTATCCCAGCCCATGCCGATCGCTACCACCGCCAGCAGGGCAGCCACACCCAACACCTTGCGCAGTGCATCGCCGAGGCCAAGCCGCGCCTGCAGTGCACGGAACACACGACCGCCCACCCACACCGCCAGTGCCAGCGCGGTGATCGCGCCCAGCGCATACGCCAGCAGCAGGGTACTGGTACCCACGCTGGCGCCATGCAGGGCGGCGCCGGTCAACACCAGGCCGAGGATCGGCCCGGCGCACGGTGCCCACAGCAGGCCGGTGGCGATGCCGATCAGCAGCGAGGTCCACGCGCCACCGTGCCCCGCGGCATCCGCTGCATCGGCACGCGCGCTCAGGCGGGCACCCACGCGCTGGAATGGCGCCAGCAGATGATCGGCAAGTCGAGGCCACAGCAGGGCGACCGCGAACAGCGCCATCAGCAGCAGGGCGATCCAGCGTCCAACCTGATTGGCCTGTGCCACCCATTGGCTGCCCACCGCGGCCAGGCTGGCGACCACGGTGAAGGTCAGTGCCATGCCCAGCAGCAGCGGTAGCGTGCTGCGCAGGAACGGACGGTCGGCACGCGCGAACACGAACGGCAGCACCGGCAGGATGCAGGGGCTGAGCAGGGTCAGCGCGCCCCCCAGGTAGGCAAGCAGCAACAGCAGCATCGTCAGGCTCCGGAAACAGGGGAAGAACCGACCGGCACCCGCCAGCCGTCGGCAGTGCCGCCATCCGTGGCACCGGGAACGAACACCATCGCCGCACCGTTCATGCAGTAGCGGAGCCCGGTTGGGCGTGGGCCATCGTTGAACACATGGCCAAGGTGGCCGCCGCAGCGACGGCAGTGCACCTCCACCCGCAGCATCCCGAAGGTGACGTCGCGGTCTTCGCCGATGGCGTTGTGCAGCGGCGCCCAGAAGCTGGGCCAGCCGGTGCCGCTTTCGAACTTGGTGGAGGAGGAGAACAGCGGCAGTGCGCAGCCGGCGCAGGCGAAGGTGCCCTGCCGGTGTTCCTTGTTGAGCGGGCTGCTGTAGGGGCGTTCGGTGGCCTGCTGGCGCAGCACCGCGTACTGCGCCGGGGTCAGCTGCTGGCGCCACTGCGCATCGCTGTGCATGACCTCGAACTGTCGCGACGGACGCGCTTCGGCGGCGGCCGGGGCGGCGCGGCTGCAGGCCCCCAGGCCAAGCAGGCCGGCGGCGGTGGCAACACCGCCCAGGCCCAGCAGGTGGCGACGGGACAGGGACATGGCGGACTCCGGGAAGGGGCGACGGGGCCATGCTGCGCCCGCCCGGGTCAACGAATCCTCACGCAGGATTCAATTTTTCGTGAGGTATCGACGGCCGTCCCGCGCCACAATGCGGGCAGCCTCCCCACTGGCCCCGAGCTGCCGATGTCCGCCAAACGTGTCCTGATCGTCGAAGACGATGCCCACATCGCCGACCTGCTGCGCATGCATCTGGGCGATGAGGGCTACGACGTTGCCCACGCTGCCAGTGGCGATGCCGGCCTGCGCCTGCTCGAGCAGGACGGCCCGTGGGATGCGCTGGTGCTGGACGTGATGCTGCCCGGCGTGGATGGCCTGCAGGTGTGCCAGCGTGCACGCGCGATGGCGCGCTATGTGCCGATCATCATCATCAGCGCGCGTGGCAGCGAAACCCAGCGCATCGTCGGCCTGGAACTCGGCGCGGATGATTACCTGGCCAAGCCCTTCTCGATGCCGGAACTGGTGGCACGGGTGCGCGCACTGCTGCGCCGCGCCGAGGCGATGGCGCAGAGCGCGCGCATCGATGCCGGCGCGATCGAACTGGGTGGGCTGCAGCTGGACCCGGTTGCACGCACGGCCTCGGTGGACGGCAGCGCGCTGGAGCTGACCCCGCGCGAGTTCGACCTGCTGCTGTTCTTCGCCCGCCATCCAGACCAGGTGTTCGCACGCATGGAGCTGCTCAACCAGGTCTGGGGCTACCAGCACGATGGCTACGAACACACGGTCAACACCCATATCAACCGCCTGCGCAGCAAGATCGAGCCTGATCCGGCCAATCCGCGGCGGCTGCTGACGGTGTGGGGCCGCGGCTACAAGCTGGTCGACCCGGCCGGGGCGGCGGCATGATCAGGCCGAACCTGTGGCAGAAGCTGGCAGCAGTGATCGCCGCGCTGATGCTGACGTGCTGCATGGCGCTGCTGGCGCTGCAGATGCGTGCCAACACCCGCCACGAGCAGGAGGTGGTGCAGCGGCTGTCGCTGGGCCTGGCCGAGCACATCGCCCAGCGCAGCGAACTGATGGATACCAGCGGCATGCGCGATGCCGCGGTGCGCGCACTGTTCGGCCAGTTGATGGCGGTCAATCCCAGTGTCGAGGTCTACCTGCTGGACGACCAGGGCCGCATCCTCGGCCACGATGCGCCCAGTGGGCACCTGGTGCGCAACCAGGTGGACGTGGCGCCGCTGCGTCGCCTGCTGGCCGGTGCACCGTTGCCGATCCTGGGCGACGACCCGCGCAGCGCCGATGGCCGCAAGGTGTTCAGTGCCGCGCCGTTGATCGTGCAGGGCCGGCCGGCGGGTTACGTGTACGTGGTGCTGGTGGGCGAGCACCGGCAGATGCTGGCCGATGACCTTGCCGCTGGCAGCCAGTGGAACACCACGCTGTGGTCGGTGGTGCTGGTCGGCGGCCTCGGCCTGCTGGCCGGGCTGGTGGCGTTCTACTGGGTGACCCGTCCGCTGCGGCGGCTGACCCGGCGCATCCAGGCCTTCGACATCGACGCACCCACGCCGTTGCCGCCGCCGGAGCCGCTGCGCCCCGGTGAGCGCGACGAGCTGGTGATCCTCGAACACGCGCACGCGCAGATGGCACAACGGCTGGGTGAGCAGTGGCAGCAGCTGCGCCAGCAGGACCTGCAGCGCCGCGAGCTGGTCGCCAACATCTCGCACGACCTGCGCACGCCGTTGTCGTCGCTGCATGGCTACCTGGAAACGCTGGCGTTGAAAGACGCCACGCTGTCACCGGACGAGCGCCGCCGCTATCTCGGCATCGCGCTGGCACAGAGCGCCAAGGTCGGCCGGCTGGCGCGCGCGCTGTTCGAGCTGGCCCGGCTGGAACATGGCGAAGTGCGGTTGGAGTGGGAGGTGTTCGCACTGCCGGAACTGCTGCAGGACGTGCTGCAGAAGTTCGAACTGGCGGCGCAGGCGCGCGGCCAGCAGCTGCACGCGGCATTTCCACCCGGCCTGCCGCTGGTGCGCGCCGACCTCGGCCTGGTCGAGCGCGTGCTGACCAACCTGCTCGACAACGCGCTGCGGCATGCGCCCGACGGCGGCCAGATCGAGGTGCGCCTGCGTGCGACCCCGGACAGCGTGGAGGTCAGCGTGGCCGATGACGGCCCCGGGGTGGCGCCAGCGCTGCGTACCCAGCTGTTCCAGGCACCGGCCGCGCTGGGGGCTCGGCGCGGGGAGAACGGTGGCTTGGGCCTGTTGATCGTGCAGCGCATCGTGCAGCTGCACGGCCGCCACATCGAACTGCGCGACAGCGAGCGTGGCGCGCTGTTCGTGTTTGCCTTGCCGCGTGCGGAACCGGCGGCCTAGCAGGCCGCTTCGCACTCGACGATGCCGCCGGATTCCAGCGGCAGGTGCAGGCGGATACAGGCACCGCCCAACTCCGAATCGGTCACCTCGACGTGGCCACCATGCTTGTCGGCGACCACCTGCACCAGCGCCAGGCCAAGGCCGAAACCGGGGCTGCCCGGGTCCAGCCGGACATAGGGCTGCAGTACCTGGCCGCGCAGTTCGGGCGCGATGCCGGGGCCGTCGTCCTCCACCTGCACGCACAGCCAGCCGTCATTGACCGTGCTGGCAATACGGATCTGCCGGCGTGCGTAACGCAGTGCATTGCCGAGCAGGTTGCGCAGCGCCAGCTCCAGCATGTGCCGGTTGACGTTGACCAGGCCCACCGGCGACAGCGCCTGTTGCACCGGCATTGGCAACGGTGCGAACTGGGCCACCACGCCGCGCACCAGCGCCGCCAGCTGCAGGCGCTGGCGCGTCAGTTGATGGCAGCGACCCAGCGCGGCGTACTCGACGCCGGCATCGGTCAGGTGCTGCAGCCGATCCACATCGGTGCGCAGCCCGCCCAGTGCATCGCGCTGCACATCATCAAGCGCGGTGTCCTCCAGGTCGGCCAGGCCGAAACGCATCCGCGCCAACGGCGTGCGGACTTCGTGCGCCACCGCCTGTGCCAGCACGCGCTGGCTTTCCAGCAGCTGCTGCAGCTGCTCGGCCATATGGTTGAAGGCATTGGCCAGCGGCCGCACCAGCGCGGTACCGGCACGCGGCGCGCGGGTATCCAGCTGGCCGTCGCGCATCTGCCGTGCCGCCTGGGCCAGCTGCGAGACGTCGCGCCACAGCCGATAGACCATCACGTACATCGGCAGTGCCACCGCCACCATCAGGATCAGCAGCAGGATCGCCACACCGGATACTTCGCTGTCCTGCCAACCCTCGTCCGGCAACGCTTCGTCCAGCGGCCCCAGCATCACCGCATAGTCGCTGTCGCCGATCCGCTGCAGGCTGCGCATGTGCTCCAGGTCGATCTGCACGCGGCCATTGTTGAACGGCGGGCGTTGGCTGGCCGGCAACTCCTTCACTGCCTCGGCCAGCGGCACCATGCGCAGCGCGTAGGCGAAATCGGCGTCCAGTTCGCGTGCCAGCACCGGCCACTGGTCGCGCGGGGTTTCGGCGAAGCGATGCTGCAGCAGCGCATGCGTGCCGCGCATCTCGGCCTGCAGTCCGGCTTCGGTGCGGTCTTCCAGCAGGGCATCCCAGGCCCACAGGCCCAGCACGATCAACAACAGGTGGGCGACCAGGAAGCCGATGCCGTAGCGCAGGAAGTGGAAGGCGTGGCCGCGCATCGCCGATGGCGTGCGCTTCATCCCCATGCCGAGCGGCTGAACAGGTAGCCGCGGCCACGGACGGTCTTGATCCGTTCCGGCTGCTCGGGGTTGTCGCCCAGCTTGCGGCGCAGGCGCGAGATGCGGGCATCGATCGAACGGTCCAGGCCGTCGAAGGCGATGCCACGCAGGCCGCGCAGCAGCGCGTCGCGGTCCAGGATCTGGCCGGCGTTGCTGGCCAGCAGGAACAGCAGGTCGAACTCGGCCGTGGTCAGCTCCAGCAGGCCGCCCTGCAGGTGCACGTTGCGGGTGGACGGGTCGATGTTCAGCTCGCCGAAGCGCAGGCTGCCGTCACGCGGCTCGACCCGGCGGTGGCGGCGCAGGTGGGCCCGCAGCCGCGCCAGCAGCACCCGCGGTTCGATCGGTTTGCCGATGTAATCGTCGGCCCCCAGCTCCAGTCCCAGCACCTGGTCGATGTTGTCGGTGCGGGCGGTCAGCACGCAGATGATGCCGTCATAGTGGGGCCGGATCTGCCGACACACTTCGAAACCATCCTGATCGGGCAGGCCGACATCGAGCAGCACCAGGGCTGGCTTCTCGGCCAGGATGCGGGCCACTGCGCGCTCGCCGCTGCGTTCGTGGGCCACCTGGTAGCCATGCCGCTGCAGGTAGTCGCTGACCATCGTTCCCAGGCGGGCATCGTCTTCGACCAGTACGATATCCAGCATTTCCAAGGCCTCCGTGGGCGCAAACGTACCTCCACGGCACGAGCGCGGCGATGCTATCCCAGCCTGCGGGCCGCCCGGGTCCCGGGGGCGGGCGCCATTCAGCCGGGGTTGCTGGCGCACGGGCCGGGTCTCAGTCCCGGCAACAACTTGGCGTCCAGCATAGCCTGTTGCTGTTACAAAACGTTACCTTCGTGATACGGCTGGTGACGATCGCTGACAGCAAAGCGACTGACGCCGCGCGGCCGGGCGCCGAGCATGGAGTCTCCTCCGTTCCGCGTGCCGTCCCCATGTCGCCCGCCGCCCCCTGCCTGCTGAACCCATCCCGCCGCCAGAGCGGAGGCTCCCGATGAGCGGCGTGGTCGGGGCCTGGCTGCCGCCCGCCGAGGACGAGCAGCTGCTGCAGCAGCTGGCACCGATGCTGCGGGCCCTGCAGCAGCGTGGGCGTGGCCGCATCGGCTACTGGACCGACGCCGAAGCCGGCCTCGCGCTGGGCCACTGCCGGGCGCCGACCGATACGCCGTTGCAGCCGCTGAGCTCGGACTGCGGTCGCTACGTGCTGTGCCTGGACGGCCGCCTGTACAACCGCGCTGACCTGCAGGCGCAGTTGCGCGACCTGCCACGCAGTTGCAGCGATGCGCGGCTGCTGCTGCAGGCGATCGTCGAATGGGGCGTGCAGCGGGCGCTGTCGCGTATCGAGGGTGCCTTCGGTTTCAGCGTATGGGACCGGGAGTCGCGCGTGCTGTGGCTGGCCCGTGATCCGGTTGGCGAGCGACCGCTGTATTACGGCTGGTACCAGGGCCAGTTCCTGTTCGCCTCGGAGTTGAAGGCGCTGCAGGCCTTCGCCGGTTTCGCGCCGAGCATCGACCAGGATGCGCTGAGCCTGCTGCTGCGCCACGACTATGTGCCGGCCCCGCACACCATCTACCGCGGTATCCACAAGCTGGTGGCGGGCGCGATGCTGCGCATCGATCTCAGCGACCATGCCGCGGGTTACTCCAGCCAGGCCGCGCAGGGGGGCGCGCGTTACTGGTGCGCACGCGACGCGATGCAGAGTGCACTGCAGGAGCCGCTGCAACCGGCGCCGAGCCTGGAACAGGCCACCGACCAGCTCGAAGCGGTACTGCAGAAGGCCATCGCTTCACGCATGCACTCGCCACTGGCCTGTGGTGCATTCCTGTCCGGCGGCACCGATTCCTCGCTGGTGACGGCGATGATGCAGGCCCAATCCACCCTGCCGATCGAAGCGTGGACGGTCGGCTTCGACGATCCTGGGCATGATGAGAGCGACTGGGCGTCGCAGGTCGCGCGCCATCTGGGTGTGCAACACCACCTGCACCGCATGGACGCGCGTCAGGGCCTGGACCTGCTGCAGCGCCTGCCGCAGGTCTGGTGCGAGCCGTTCGCCGATGCCTCGCAGCTGCCGACGCTGCTGGCCAGTGAACTGCTGGGGGCGCGCAAGCCGGTCGCGCTGACCGGTGACGGTGGCGATGAACTGTTCTTCGGCCACCCCAGCTATGGCCGCGCGCTGCGCAATGCGCGCCTGTGCGGTGGCCTGCCGGACTGGGTACGCGACCTGGCGCGGCGCAGCGGCAACCGCATGAATGTCGAACGCGGCCGCCTCGGTGGCTGGCGCGCACTGGTGGCCGAGGTGGCTGCCAACGATGTGGAAGGTCATTACCTGCAGCGCGTGACCCGCTGGCGGCAACCGGCGCAGGTGGTGCTGGGTGCGCGTGAGCCGGTGACGATCTTCCAGCAGCAGGACACGGCGCTGCCGGCCGAGGCGCGTATCCAGCTGTTGGATTTCCGCATGGACCTGGCCGAAGGCATCCTTGCCAAGGTTGACCGCGCGGGCATGGCGGCGGGCGTTGAAACCCGTGCGCCGCTGCTGGACATGGAGGTGGTGCGCCTGGCCTGGCGCCTGCCGCAGCACTTGAAGTACCACGACGGTGAGCACAAGCGGATTCTCAAGCACCTGCTGGCACGCTATCTCCCCGAGCCGCTGGTGTACCGCCCCAAGCGCGGCTTCGGCCCGCCGATGGCACGCTGGCTGGCGGGCCCTCTGCGCGACTGGGCCGAGGCGCTGCTGGACCCGCAGCTGCTGCGCAACCAGGGCTGCTTCGATGCAGCACGCGTGCGCGGCATCTGGGAAGCGTTCCTGCGTGGCGAACGCAAGTGGCACACGCACCTGTGGAACGTGCTGATGTTCCAGGCGTGGCACCAGCACTGGCACGGTGGTCGCGGGCGCTGAGCCGTTCCTGCATCGCGTGCGGTCGGTTCATTCTGCGCGGCGCAGAGCGGATGCCCTTGCGTACGAATGTCCTCCGGCGCCGGCCGTTGGCCGTCACCTCCCCCTTTACTTCGTACGCAAGGGCATCCGCCCTGCGTTCGAAATCTATCGGCGCTTTATTGAAGGCAGATTGATCGCCGCCTTACCCACCGCAAGCCGAGCCTCGTCGGGGCGGGCAGGGGTCTGGGCAAAGCAAAGGAGGAGGTGACGGCCAACAGCCGGTGCCGGGGGACATTTGCCCAGGCCCCTACCTGTCCCGGCTGGGCCCTTCAGTTTGCGGCGAATCAGGACGAAAACACGCGTGCGGCGGGTTCATTCTGCGCGGCGCAGAGCGGATGCCCTTGCGTACGAATGTCCTCCGGCGCCGGCCGTTGGCCGTCACCTCCCCCTTTACTTCGTACGCAAGGGCATCCGCCCTGCGTTCGGAGTTCGTCGGCGCCTCATTGAAAGGCGCCCGCGCGCGCTGCGCTCTCCTCACCGCATGCCGAGCCTCGTCGGGGCGGGCAGGGGTCTGGGCAAAGTAAAGGAGGAGGTGACGGCCAACGGCCGGTGCCGGGGGACATTTGCCCAGGCCCCTGCCTGTCCCGGCGGGGCCCATCAGTTCGCAGAGAGTCCAGACGAAGAAGCGCTCTTCAATCCGAACGCCAGGCAAAAAAAGACCCGGCAGAGGGAGGGATCTGCCGGGTCCGGATTGCGTGGGGGGAGGGACCCACGCAATGAGCGTTGCGTCGCGTCAGTGGTTGTTCGCGTCCGCCGTTGATTCGTTGTAGCCCTGCACCAGTTCGGACCAGGCCTTGCTGGCCTGCAGGCCGAGACCGACCACGTCCTGCTGGGCCTGGCCCAGCCGTTGCAGGTTGTCCTGCCACAGCTGTGCGCCCTTGTTGAGCGTCCCGGCCGCATCTTCGCCGCGGGCCAGTTCACCCAGCCAACCGCCGGTCGCGGTCAGGTTGCGCTCCATCACCTTCAGCTGCACGCCGAACATGCTTTCCGCGTTCTCCAACGCCAACCGGTTCGCACGCGTTGCCGCGGCGGCGAGCTGGCGGGTGGCATCACTGAAGCGATCGCTGAAGGCGGCGGCCATGGGGCATCAGGGAGTGGCTTGATGCAATGCAGCATACGCCCTTGATGCGGCAATGCAACAAAAATAACAAAGGCGCCCAGAGCGCCTTTGAAATGCCTTTCAGATCAATGGGTTGATCAGGCTGCCGGGCCGCGGTAACGGCAACCGGAGGTGCAGGTTTCGTGCACGGTGATCTCGCTCAGCGCCGGCAGGCTGGGCTTGAGTTCGTTCCAGATCCACACCGCCAGGTTCTCGCTGGTCGGGTTCTCCAGGCCCGGGATGTCATTGAGGTAGTGATGGTCCAAGCGATCGTAGATCGGCTGGAAGGCCGCCTTCACGTCGCCGAAATCCATGATCCAGCCGGTCTGCGCACCCGGCTCGCCCTCGACCTTCAGTTCCACCCGGAACGAGTGGCCGTGCAGGCGCGCGCACTTGTGCCCCGGCGGCACGTTGGGGAGGCGGTGCGCCGCCTCGAGCATGAAGACTTTGAAGATTTCCATGGCGCAATTGTACGCCGCGGGCAGCCGGGCAGCCTGAGTGGATGTTGGTCTTTCGTGAAGAAAGTCTTTTCATCCGGATGAAGAGATGATAGCTTCTCTTATATCCGTATGAAGAGATGTTATTGGCCGAACCCCGGCCGGGCATGGACTACTGCGGAACTTCGTCGCCCTTACCACCTCCCCCACATCGTCATGCCCAAGCACACCCTGCTCGTGGCGGCCCTGGCCGTCGCTCTGGCCGCGCCTTTGTCCGCCGCCGCCGAAACCTCCACCGACGCCAGTGGCGAAGCCAGCACCCTGGCTGCCGTGCGCGTCACCGGTTCCAACATCAAGCGCACCGATACCGAGGCCTCCAACCCGGTGCAGGTGATCGGCCGCCAGCAACTGGAACAGACCGGCAAGGCCACCGTGGCCGATGTGCTGCGCTCGATCTCGGCCAACACCGGCAATGCCAGCAACGAAACCACCAACAACGGCTGGGCCTCCGGCTCGGCCGGCATCGGCCTGCGTGGCCTGTCGCAGAAAAACACGCTGGTGCTGCTCAACGGCCGCCGCCTGGCCAACTACGGCTTCCCGGCCGGTGGCCTGTCCGATACCTTCGTCGACCTCAACGCGCTGCCGCTGGTCGCGGTCGAGCGCATTGAAGTGCTCAAGGACGGCGCCTCCGCGGTGTACGGCTCCGATGCCGTGGCTGGCGTGGTCAACATCATCACCCGGCAGAACTTCGAAGGCGCCGAGATCGGCGGCAGCTTCGGCGGTGCCGACCAGGGCGGCCTGCACGAGCAGAACCTGAAGTTCGTCGGCGGTCTCGGCGATCTCGACACCGATGGCTACAACATCCTCTTCAGCCTGCAGGGCTACAACCGCGAGCGCCTGGACCAGGACGAGCGCAACCTGACCAAGAGCGGCATCTACACCGATGCACCGGGTGGCCGCTGGAACGGCTGGTCGGCCAAGGGCGCGCGCTATCTGGTCAACGGCGTGTCGGTGCCGATGCTCGATGCCAATGGCAACTGCCCGACCGGTACCACCCGCGTTGCCAGCGCACCGATCGACGGCCTGGCCGGTGACACCTGCGGTTTCAACCAGGCACCGTTCACCACGCTGATTCCTTCGACCAAGCGCTACCAGGCCTACGCCAACGGTACTTTCCGCCTGAACGACAACGTCGAAGCCTTCGGCGAAGTGCTGTACAGCCAGATCAAGAGCGCCGCGTGGTTCGGCAGCAGCCCGTTCTTCACCCTGGAGAGCGGCCGCTTCGCACTGAACGCGAACAGCGGCCTCGCCGAGCCGGTGTCGTCGCTGCTGCCGGCCAACAATCCGTACAACCCGTATGGCCGTGCGATTCCGATCGAATACACCTTCTTCGACCTCGGCGGCACGATCAAGACCAACCGCTCAACCGCCTATCGCGGTGTGTTCGGCGTGCGTGGCACCACCGCCAACTGGGACTGGGAGGTGGCTGCATTCGGTGCGCGCAGCAGCGAGCGCGAGAGCGTGTCCGGCGGCTTCGCCAACCGCTGGGCGCTGGCCGATGCGCTGGCCACCGGCAGCTACAATCTGCTGGACCCGTCGGCCACGCCGCAGTCGGTGCGCGATTCGATCAACATCGCCACGCTGCGCCCGGCCGAGTCCAAGCTGCAGGGGATCGACGCCAGGATCTCCGGCAGCCTGGGCCACACCTGGGCCGGCGAAATTGGTTTCGCCGCTGGTGCCGAGTGGCGCCGCGAGAAGCTCGACTCCAACAACCCGTGGCAGATCGATGCCGGCCTGCAGGTGCGCCCGGCCATTGCCGAAGTGCATGGCCAGCGCCAGGTCAGTGCGGCCTACGCCGAAGTGAACGTGCCGCTGGCCTCGACCCTGGAGCTGTCCGCCGCCGCGCGTGCCGATCACTACGATGATTTCGGCGATGCGTTCTCGCCGAAGATCGGCCTGCGCTGGCAGCCGCTGGATTTCCTGCTGGTGCGTGCCTCCGCCTCGAAGGGCTTCCGCGCACCGTCGCTGTCGGAGAACTCCAACAGCACCAGCATCGCCTACGGCAGCGTGGTTGATCCGCGTGATCCGGACGTGCCGGGCTCGCGCCAGAACCCGACCTTCTTCACCGTCGGCAACAACGAACTGAAGCCCGAGCGAACCAAGAGCGTGAACTTCGGCGTAGTGCTGTCGCCGTGGGCCAACACCAACCTGAGCGTGGACTACTACCGCATCCAGCTGGACAACCTGGTCGGCACCAACAACACCCAGACCCTGGTCAATGACAACGTGGCCGGTGCCGTGCAGCGCGATGAGCGCGGCAAGCTGCAGGCGGTCTACAACCGCTACCAGAACCTGAGCGAGCTGAAGACCTCGGGCATCGATGTCGAGCTGCGCCAACGCATCCCGACCGCTGCGCTGGGTGACTTCACCGTGTCCTCGGCCTACACCCACGTGCGCGACTACCGTCGCCCGACCGTGGTCGGCGGCCCGCTGGTCGACTACGCCGGCAGCAACCTGGGCGCGACCCTGCCTAAGGACAAGGCGACCACCACGCTGGACTGGAAGTACGGCGACTTCAACGCAGCGGTGACGTGGTACTACACCAGCGGCTACCGCCAGGAAGCCAGCACTGCAGCGAAGGCCGTGCAGCAGCGTGTCGGCAGCTACAGCCAGTACGACCTGTACCTGGCCTACACCGGTATCGACAAGCTGACCGTGTACGCCAAGGTGCAGAACCTGGCCGACAAGACGCCTCCGTACGACGCCTCGTTCCCGGGCATCCGCGCGCCGTACGACTTCAGCCAGTACGACCTGCGCGGCCGCTACTTCACGCTGGGCTTCGATTACCGCTTCTGATCCATCCGCCGCGGCCGGTCACCTGTAGGGACCGGCCGCGCGACCGTCTGCCGTTGTGTTCCAGGGGAGTCACCGTGTCCTTGCATCGCCGTGCCGTTCTTCCGTTGCTTCTTGCCGTCGCCGCCGTACTGTCCTCGCCGCAGCCGGCGCAGGCGCAGAGCGCGTACTTCTTCCCGCAGGCCACCGACGCAGCGGTGTTCGATGCGGCCGTGCCCACGCCGGAGCAGTTCCTCGGCTATCCGATCGGCAGCTGTTACACCCGGCACGACCAGCTGGTGGCGTACTTCCAGGAACTGGCCAGACACTCGGACAAGATCAGCGTGCGCGAGATCGGCCGCAGCTATGAGGGCCGCCCGCTGCTGATCGCCACGGTCACTGCCGCAGGCAACCACGCGCGGTTGGAGCAGATCCGCCAGCAGCACGCGACCCTGGCCGATCCGGCGCAGCCACGCAGTGCGGCGGGCGACAGCCCGGTGGTCGTGTGGCTGGGCTACAGCGTACATGGCAACGAGACCTCCAGTGCCGAAGCGGCGATGCTGACCGCCTACTACCTGGTGGCCAATCGCAGCGCCGAAACCCAGCAGTGGCTGCAGCAGGCGGTGGTGCTGTTCGACCCGGCGCAGAATCCGGACGGCCGCGATCGCGCCGCCAACTGGCATAACGCGTGGGCCTCCGATCCGGCCTCGGCCGACCCGGCCGACAAGGAACACGTCGAACCGTTCCCGCCGGGCCGTACCAACCACTACTTCACCGATCTCAACCGCGACTGGCTGGCCCTGACCCAGCAGGACTCGCGGCCGAAGGTGGAGGTGTTCCACCAGTGGTATCCCAACGTGCAGATCGACTTCCACGAGATGGGCAAGGACAGCACCTACTACTTCGAGCCCTCGCCGAAGAGCATGCACAGCCCGCTGATTCCGCCGGCGTCGTACGAGTTCAACAAGACCCTGGCCAAGTACCACGCGCAGGCGCTGGATGCGCTGGGGTCGCTGTACTACACCGGCGAGAATTTCGACAACTTCTCGCCGGTGTACGGCTCTACCTATCCGGACTTCCATGGTGCTGTCGGCGTTACCGTCGAGCAGGCCAGCTCGCGCGGCCGCGTGCAGGAATCGGTGAATGGCCTGCTGACGTTCCCGTTCACCATCCGCAACCAGGTCGCCACCGGTCTGGGTACCGTGCGCGGTGCAGTGACCGAGCGCAGCGGCCTGTTCGACCTGCAGAAGCAGTTCTTCCAGAGTGCACTGAAGCAGGCCGCACAGCAGCCGGTGAAGAGTTTCGTGTTCGGTGATGCGCATGACCCGGCACTGACCCGTCGCCTGCTTGAACTGTTGCTGCTGCATCGCATCGAGGTGCGCGCGCTGGATCGTGCCGTCACTGTCGATGGCCAGCGCTTCGATGCCGGCAGCACCTACGTGGTGCCGGTGCAGCAGGCGCAGTTCCGCCTGGTGCATTCGATCTTTGCCGAGACGCCACCGATCAAGGGCGATGTGTTCTACGGCAGCACCAGCTACGCGATCGCACCGGCCTACGGCGTGGCCTTCGCCGGTAGCCGCAGCCGTGTCGACGGCGGTGCACGCGTGACCGTGCTGCCGGCGGAGCAGGGGGCCGTGCTGGGCGGCCAGGCCGGATTCGCCTATGCGATCGACTGGCGCGACTACAACGCCGGGCGCGCGCTGGCCGCGCTGCAGGAAAAGGGCGTGAATGTACGCGCGGCATTCCAGCCGTTCACCACCGCGACCACGCAGGGCGAGGTCAGCTTCGCCGCCGGCAGCCTGGTGATTCCGGTGGCCGGGCAATCACTGCAGGGCACGGCGTTGCTTGAAGCAGTGACGTCTGCCGCGCGCGCTGCCGGCGTGCAGGTGCACGCGCTGTCCAGCGGCCGCAGCCGCGAGGGCATCGACCTCGGCAGTGACGGTGTCAAAGCGCTGCGCAAGCCTGCGGTGGCACTGGTGATGGGCGAGGGCGTGGCCGCCACCGAAATCGGATCGGCGTGGTTCCTGCTCGACCAGCAGCTGCACCTGCCGGCCAGCAAACTGGACCCGCAGCAGCTGGGCAAGGTGCCGCTGGACCGCTACACCACCATCGTGCTGTCCGGTGGTACCTACACCGGCGTCGATGCCACGGCTGTGGCTGCACTGAAGCGCTGGGTGCAGGCCGGTGGTTCACTGGTGACCTACGGCAGTGCCTCGAAGTGGGCGATCGAACAGAAGCTCGCCGACGGCGAGGTGCTCGGCAAGGAAGAAGATGCAGCTGACGAGAGCCGTCGCGCGTTCGGCGATCAGCGCGACATCGCTGCGATCGAGCGGGTCAGTGGCAACATCCTCAGTGCCGACGTGGATACCAGCCATCCGCTGGCATTCGGCGTGCCGCGCCGGCAATTGGCGATCAACAAGGAGAACACGGTGACGCTGCAGCCGAGCACGAACCCGTTCTCGACGGTGGTACGCATCGACGCCCCGCCGCGGGTGAATGGCTATCTGTCCGAGCGCAATCGTACGCGGGTGGCAGGCAGCGCGTGGCTGCTGGTGTCGGCGCAGGGGCAGGGCAACGTGGTGCTGTTTGCCGATGATCCGGCGCATCGCAAGTACTGGCACGGCACGGATCGGCTGCTGATCAACGCGATCTTCTTCGGGAATCTGGTGAATCCGAGTAAAGCGCGGGGTTGAGGCGTTTGGCGCAGGCTCCACGCTCCTGCGCCTGCGCCGCGTCAACCGTTCACTCCAAGACCATGCGGACAACTGGCAAAAGAGGGGCGAGGCGTAGACAACGTTCCTAGGCCACGCCCCCGCACAGCGGGCAGCAACTAGAAGCTGGCGCGTACGCCCGCCCTGTACTCGGATGTGTCCTTGTCGAACTGGCCTTCCAGTACCACCCCCCACCTATCGGTGATGTTCAGCTGTCCGCCCACCACGCCGTACCAGCGGGCATCCTGCCCGTCACCGCCATTGGCGTAGCCGCCCTTCAGCCAGCCTTCGATCTGCTCGGTGAACCTGCCGCGCACACCCACCATGCCCACTACCTCGTTGAATCGAGAGGTCTGGCGGGAACGTGCATCGCCGAGGCGGTAGTCCGACGTCGCCGAACGGTGATTCCAGGCAAACTCGCTGGTGAAGTCCAGACGGTCGCTGATCGGTGCGTGATATCCCAAGCCCAGGTACGGAACGTCGAGCGTGGTTTTTACCCGCGCAGCGCCCCGGCGGTCACTTCCGCTGACGCGTGACGCGCCGGCGATTACATGGAACTGTGGTGTGACCGCGAACGAACCGCGGGCATAGCCGCCATCTGTGGTGAAGTCAGCGGCGTTACCGGCATCGAGCTTCAGTCGGTTCCAGCCACCCTCCACATAGGTGTAGCTGAGCTCATCGCTGGCCGACGCCAGCAGCGGTGCTGCCAGCAGCAGGCAGGTTGGCAGGAGCATCTTGCGCATCGTTCAAGTCCTTGTGTGAAGCGGGAGCGCGGTGAATTGCCGGCCCATGCCGCAGCGCCAGTCCGTGCAGTCACCGGATGAACAAAGGCTTCGATCAGAAGCTTGCGCGAACGCCCAGGCGGTACTCGGCGAAGTCGTCGTAGAACTGGCCTTCGGCAACCACGCCCCAGGTGCGGTTGAAGCTGACCTGGCCACCGATGGTGCCCGTCCAGGTGCCGTCGAAGTTGTTGTTTCCGTCGATGTAGCCTGCTTTGATCCACGCTTCGGTCTTTGCCGAAGGCTTGCCGCGAAGACCGACATTGCCGACGGCGGTATTGACGGATGCCTTGTTGGTGTAGGTCACGCCATCGAAGCTGACTTCGTCCTTGCCGCTGCGGCGGTTCCATGCCAGGTCGGCGGTGAAGTCCAGCCGGTCGCTGATCGGCATGTGGTAGCCAATGCCCAGGTGGGGTTGGTCGAATGTGGTCTTGACGCTGGAGTAGGCGTAGCGGGTGGTATCGGTCACGCGCGACCAGCCACCGAACACGTTGACCTGTTCGGCGATGGCGAAGGAGCCACGTACATAGCCACCATCGGCCTTTGGATCGTTGAGGGCATTGGAGCTGATCTGGAGCTGGTTCCAGCCGCCTTCCACGTACGTGTAGCTCATGCCGTCGCTGGCCATGGCAGTCAGTGGAGCGCTGAGCAGCAGCGTGGATACCAGGAAAATCTTGCGCATCATGCTTGTCCTTAATCAGATAGCCATCCAGACCGGGACGTGCAGGGACGTGGCCCGGCTGCGACGTCATGTCGCCGGCCGAGTCTAGCGAAATTTCACGCGACGTATACGTCGCCCATGACGGCGTTGACAGCGGGTATCGCTACATTCAGGAAGTGCCTGATTCCTGACGCGCAGAAAAAAAGGCGCAGCTTGCGCTGCGCCCCTTTGTGCGTTGCAGGTGCGGAGGATCAGCCGGCGCGACCGCCGCCGTTGCCACCCTGGCCGCGGCCACGGCCGCCACCATTGCCGCCACCGCCACGACGCTGGCCCTGACCGGCGCCTGCGCCTGCACGCTGCTGGCCATTGCCACCACCCTCGCGACGGCCGCCACCGGCCTTCTTCGGGCCGGCATGCGCATGGCGCGGCGCATCGCCGTGCGGACGGCGCGCGTGGCTCTTGCGCGGTGCGCGCTCGCCGGTATCGTGCTCGGCCTTGCCCGGCGCACTGTTGCCCCAGCGGATCGGCGTCTGCAGCTCGAAGCCCGGCACATCGCGGATGTCCATGTCGCGGCCCAGCAGGCGGGTGATCGCGCGCAGCAGCTTCACTTCGTCCTGCGCCACCAGCGAAATCGCCTGGCCGGTGGCACCGTTACGGCCGGTACGGCCGATGCGGTGCACGTAGTCCTCGGCCACCATCGGCAGGTCGAAGTTGATGACCTTCGGCAGCTCATTGATGTCGATGCCACGCGCGGCGATGTCGGTGGCCACCAGCACGGTCACGCGGCCGGCCTTGAAGTCACCCAGTGCACGCAGGCGCTGGCCCTGGCTCTTGTTGCCGTGGATCGCCGCGGTCTTGATGCCGGACTTTTCCAGGAACGTGGCCAGCTTGTCGCTGCCGTGCTTGGTACGGGCGAAGACCAGGGTCTGCTCGCGGCTGTCCTGCGCCAGCAGGTGCAGCAGCAGGTCGCGCTTGCGGCTGCCATCGACCGGGTGCACGCGGTGGGTGATGGTCTCGGCCACGGTGTTCTTCGGCGTCACCTGGATCTGTTCCGGGTTGCGCATGAACTCCAGCGCCAGCTGGCGGATGTTGTCCTCGAAGGTGGCCGAGAACAGCAGGGTCTGGCGGTTCTGCTTCGGCAGCTTGGCCAGGATGCGCTTGATCGACGGCAGGAAGCCCATGTCGAGCATGCGGTCGGCTTCGTCCAGGATCAGCACTTCGATGCCGGACAGGTCGACGCTGCGGCGCTCAAGGTGGTCGATCAGTCGGCCCGGGCAGGCCACCAGCAGGTCCACGCCACGGCGCAGGATGTCCAGCTGGTTGCCCATGCCGACGCCGCCGTAGATGCAGGCGCTGGGGATGCGCAGGTACTTGCTGTAACCACGCAGGCTGTCATGCACCTGGGTCGCCAGCTCGCGGGTCGGGGCCAGGATCAGCGCGCGCGGCTTGCGCGGGCCGGCGCGCACTTCCTGCGAGGCGGTGCCCAGGTGCTGCAGCAGCGGCAGGCCGAACGCAGCGGTCTTGCCGGTACCGGTCTGTGCGCCGGCCAGCAGGTCGCGACCGGCCAGCGCCAGCGGGATCGCCTGCTGCTGGATCGGGGTCGGGTTTTCGTAGCCCTGCTCGGCGAGCGCGCGCAGCAGGAAGGGCGCCAGGCCCAGCGATTCAAAAGACATTGAGTTTGCTCCAAGTACAAGAAACGCCTGTCCGAACGGACAGACGGGGGCAGATCAAACTGATCGGCTGACTCGGAGCGTTCCCGTGAACCGCGCTGCGAGAATTGGGTGCAGCCGGCACGAAGCGCAGGCTGGAATGCGTGACGAACGGCGTCGGAGTGGGGGCGGGCGAAGAGGGCGGACCCTGGTCGCCGGCGATCCCGGAGGGAAACGGACGGCCGCTGCAGACCCTGCAAGTCTAAACGATGTTCGAGACTTCGCGCAAAAAGGCCTGTTCAGGTAGGGGGGTCTCTGCAGGGCTTGCAGCCCTGCACCCGCGGAGGCCAGAGCCACGTCAACGTCAACGTCAAAAGCTGGCTTCCTGAGGGTTGGCGGGGTGGGTCCGGTTGAGGGGGTGTGAGCGGCATGGATGCCGCGACCAAGCCCCCATGGATGGGTTTACGGCGTCCCCGCAAACCCACAGGACCCCGCCATCCCACGGAATGTCCGCTGTTGCTGTTGCGTCGGCTGTTGCCTTGGCTTGAAGCAGGTGCAGGGCTGCAAGCCCTGCCGAACCCCCTCCTGCGGTAGGGTGGGACGATGCCGCGCTGCAGCTTGGCGTCGCCGCAGATTTGATTACACTTGAAACTTGTTTGCCCACGACTCCGGACACCCACCCATGAAGCTTGGTTCTTTGAAGGAAGGCGGCCGCGACGGCACCCTGATCGTCGTCTCGCGTGACCTGCGCCACGGCGTGCGCGCCACCGGCATTGCCGCCACACTGCAGCAGGCCCTGGAGGACTGGAGCCACATCGCGCCGCGCCTGAACGCCCTGTACGAATCGCTCAACGCTGGCGATGCCGATGGCGTGTTCGACCTCGACCCGCAGGCACTGGCCGCGCCGATGCCGCGCGCCTATGAGTTCGTCGATGGCAGTGCCTACCTGCCGCATGTCGAGCGCGTGCGCCGTGCCCGTGGCGCCGAGGTGCCGGAGAGCTTCTACACCGATCCGCTGATGTACCAGGCCACCAGCGCAGGCTTCTACGGCCCGCGCGACGCGGTCAAGGTGGTCAGCGAGGACTACGGCATCGACCTGGAAGCGGAGATCGTGGTGATCACCGACGATGTGCCGATGGCGGCCACCCCGGAACAGGCGGCGGGCCACATTCAACTGGTCGGCCTGGTCAACGATGTCTCGCTGCGCAACCTGATCCCGGGCGAGCTGGCCAAGGGCTTCGGCTTCCTGCAGTCCAAGCCGCGCTCGGCGCTGTCGCCGGTGTTCGTCACTCCCGACGAACTGGGCGCTGCATGGCAGGACAGCAAGGTGCACCTGCCGCTGCTGACCCACATCAACGGCCAGTGGTTCGGTGCGCCGGAGGCGGGCGTGGACATGCAGTTCAACTTCGCCCAGCTGGTCGCGCATGCGGCCAAGACCCGTCCGCTGGGCGCCGGCACCATCGTCGGCTCGGGCACCATCGCCAACGAGGACACCAGCAAGGGCGCATCGTGCTTCGCCGAGCAGCGCGTGGTCGAAACCCTGCGTGACGGCAAGCCGAGCACGCCGTTCATGTCTTTCGGCGATGTGGTCCGCATCGAGATGCTCGATGCCGCGGGCAACAGCATCTTCGGTGCGATCGAGCAGCGCATCGAACAGGCGGCCAAGCCCTGAGCATGGAGGCGGCGATGGACATCCCGGTCGACGACGGCATCGTGCTGTACACCTACTGGCGATCCAGCGCCGCGTACCGCGTACGCATCGGCCTGGAGCTGAAGGGTCTGGCCTGGGAGGCGCGGCCGGTGCATCTGGTGCGCGAAGGCGGCGAGCAGCACCTGGACGCCTATCGCGCGCTCAATCCGCAGCAGCTGGTGCCGACCCTGTTGCACGAGGGGCACGCGCTGACCCAGTCGCTGGCGATCGTGGAATACCTGGACGAGCGCTTCCCACAGGTACCGCTGCTGCCGGCCGACGCCGCCGGCCGCGCGCGGGTGCGTGCACTGGCCCAGCTGGTGGCCTGCGATATCCACCCGATCAACAACCTGCGGGTGATGCAGTACCTGGAGCGCAGCCTGAAGCTGCCGGCCGATGCCCGCGCGCAGTGGACCCTGCACTGGATCGCCGAGGGCTTCCAGGCAATGGAAGCTCTGCTGGCCAACAGCAGTGACACCGGCACGTTCTGCCACGGCGACCGCCCCGGACTGGCCGACATCTGCCTGCTGCCGCAGCTGTACAACGCACACCGCTTCGGCCTGGACCTGACGCCGTACCCGACCCTGCGCCGCATCGAAGCGGCGTGCCAGGTACTGGACGCCTTCGACCGCGCCCGGCCGGAAAACCAGCGCGACGCCGCCTGAAAGAAAAAGGGGACGGAGGGGATTAAGTCGTATATGCACTTACGACTTAATCCCCTCCGTCCCCTTTCTGCTGCAATCGGGCCAGGTCATCGCGGAACAGCCGGTAGGCATCCTCGCGCCGCGCATCGTTGGTCTGCCGCAACACCCATGCCGGGTGCACCGTGGCGTAGCCGCGCGTGCCGTCCTCGAGGGTGTGCCAGCGCCCGCGGTCGCGTGAGAGGTTGAAATCACGACCGAATACCGAGGCTGCTGCTGTCGCGCCGAGGCACACAATCACCTGCGGCCGCACGCGTGCGATCTCACCCATCAGCCAAGGGCGGCAGGCCTGGACGTGGCGGCTCTCCGGCCGCTTGTGCAGCCGCACCTTGCCGCGCCGTTCATGGTGGAAGTGCTTCACCGCGTTGGTGAGGTATAGCTGGGCGCGATCGATTCCCAGTTCCGCCAGTGCGCGGTCCAGCACCTGGCCGGCAGGTCCTGCGAACGGCTGTCCGCGCAGGTCCTCGGTATCGCCAGGTTGTTCTCCGACCAGCATCACCTCGGCGCCTGCCGGCCCCTGCCCGAACACGGTCTGCGTGGCCTGCTCCCAGAGCGGGCACTGGCGGCAGGCGCCGGCCTGTCCGCGCAGATTCTCCAGGCTGCTTGCATCGGTCGCCGATGTCGCAGCGTTCGCTCGCAGAGGAATCCGGCGCTGCGGTGCCTGCGCGGGACGGTCATGCATTTCCTGCACGCGGTCGGACGCGTCCCTCACCAGGCGTGGCAGCAATTGTGCTTCAGGCAGGTGGCGCCAGTACTTTGCCGGCATCTCCTGCATCATCATCCGTGTGTTGAGCCGTGCCGGATTGAAGATGCTCGCGTAGTAGGTCTGCCACAGCGACTCGCGTGCGTCCTCGGCCGGGGCATCCTCGCGCCGTGCGCCGGGGCCGAAGGCAAGCGCCTGTCCATCCCAGGCGACGCTGCGCGAAGGCGTGAGAATGGCCCAGCGCATGCCGGTGAAGCGGCGCGCGAAGAACGGCGCGACCCGATCGACAATGTGGTGCTGTGGCTCGAACCAGGCGATGAACGCATCAGGCTGGCCAGGCACCTCGCGGAAGCGCACGAATGCCTTCATCTTGTGCGTGTCACGGCGGACCGTCTGGGCCATGGCCATCGCCCGCAGTACGTCGGCATCGGCGGGGTTTGACAGCACCGAGCGTTCGCCATGGGTGATGCGCCACAGCAACCGGTACAGGAGGGCCATGCGCTGCCCGTCGCGATGACACAGGCAGGTGGCCGCCAGCTCCAGGAAGTCGCGCGGTACGTTCGGTGCGCCAGCATCGGCCTGCACAGGCGCCGAGGTGACCGCGGGCGCATCCAGCAGTGATGCGTCGCTGCCCTCCAGCCAGTCCAGCTGCTCCGGCGCGACGTCGCGCAGCAGGGCTTCACGCGCACCGTTGCGCCAGGCCTCCAGCGACCATGGCGGATCCACCCGCAGCGACCAGCGCTGCGCGTCAGGCCGCGGACGGTGCATCGAACAGCGAACCCTGTCGCGGGGGCGGGGCCAGCTGCGCGCGTAGCGCCGCCGGATCGTCCAGCGCCTTGCGCGGATGATGGTCAGCCAGCAGCACGAACGGGAGCAGCTTGCTCATCGGTGCCTTCAGGCGCGCGATGTCGGCCACGCGCAGCCGCGCGTGGCGGCGCGCCATCAGCAGCCGTTTTACGTTGCGCACGCCCAGCCCGGGTACGCGAAGCAGCATTTCCTTCGGTGCGCGGTTGAGGTCCACGGGAAAGCGCTCGGGATGGCGGATCGCCCAGGCCATCTTCGGGTCGATGTCCAGATCGAGCATGCCGTCCTGGGTGGTATCGGTAATCTCATCCACACCGTACCCGTAGAAGCGCAGCAGCCAGTCAGCCTGGTAAAGGCGGTGTTCGCGCTGCAACGGCGGTGGCTGCAGTGGCAGCTGCCGGCTGGCGTCCGGAATCGGGCTGAACGCGGAGTAATACACCCGGCGCATGCGGTAGTTGCCGTACAGACTCTCGGCGCTTGCCAGGATCTGCTGGTCGTTTGCCCCGTCCGCGCCGACGATCATCTGCGTGCTCTGTCCGGCCGGTGCGAAACGGGGAGGGCGCGGGCGTGCGCTGCGGCTTGCCGTCGGCGCCACCGCGGCGGGGGCCTTGCGTGCCTCCTTGGCTTCCTCGATGCGCCAGCGCAGTTCGCCCATCGCGCCGCGGATCGAATGCACCGTCTTCTCGGGCGCCAAGGCGCTCAGGCCGGCTTCGGTCGGCAGTTCCACGTTGATGGACAAGCGGTCGGAATAGCGCCCGGCACTGGCCAGCAGTTCCGGCGAGGCCTCGGGAATGGTCTTGAGGTGGATGTAGCCGGCGTAACGGTGTTCTTCGCGCAGCTGCCGGGCAACCTCCACCATCTGTTCCATGGTGTAGTCCGCATTGCGGATGATCCCGCTGGACAGGAACAGGCCCTCAATGTAGTTGCGCTTGTAGAAGTCCAGGGTGAGCGCGACCACCTCGTCCACGCTGAAACGTGCTCGGGGCACGTTGCTGGAAACCCGGTTCACGCAATAAGCGCAGTCGTAGATGCAGAAGTTGGTCAGCAGGATCTTCAGCAACGAAACGCAGCGGCCATCGGGTGTGTAGCTGTGGCAGATGCCCATGCCTTCGGTGCTGCCGATACCGCCACTGGCGCGAGAATCGCGCTTGCCCGAACCGCTGGAGGCGCAGGAGGCGTCGTATTTGGCGGCGTCGGCCAGAATGGCCAGCTTGCGGATGGTTTCCATTGAGGAAACCTACGGATGAGAGGTCTCATTGGATGAGACCGCCCCTGAACGCTTCAGAAGAGGGGGCGGAGGGAGCGACGTCGCAAGTGCATATACGACTTAATCCCCTCCGTCCCCTTTTTCGTGCGGTCAGAAGCCGTGGGTGATGCTGGGCGCGCCTGCCGAGAAATCGGCGTACGGGTCGTGCTCGCCGCTGCTGCCCTCGGACAGGCGGAACTTCAGGGCCAGGCCATCGCGCGAGTCGGCCGCGCGCAGCGCTTCCTCCTGCTCGATGATGCCGGCCTTGGCCAGCCGGAACAGGCACTGGTCGAAGCTCTCCATGCCTTCCTCCAGCGAGCCTTCCATCGCCGCCTTGATCTCGTGCACCTGGCCGCGACGCAGCAGGTCACGGATCATCGGCGTGTTGATCAGCACCTCGGTGGCTGGCAGCCGGCGGCCCTCCTTGTTCTTCACCAGGCGCTGGCTGATCACCGCGCGCAGGTTCAGCGCCAGGTTCATCAGCACGTTCTTGTGCGCGCTTTCCGGGAAGAAGTTGAGGATGCGCTCGATGGTCTGGTCGGCGTTGTTGGAGTGCAGTGTGGCCAGGCACAGGTGGCCGGTTTCGGCGAAGGCGATCGCCGCCTCCATCGTTTCCGCATCCAGGATTTCGCCGATCAGGATCACGTCCGGCGCTTCACGCATGGCGTTCTTCAGCGCGTTGTGGAAGGCATGGGTATCCAGCCCGACCTCGCGCTGGTTGACGATCGACATCTTGTGCTTGTGCAGGTACTCGATCGGGTCCTCGATGGTGAGGATGTGACCGGTGGTGGTGCTGTTGCGGTGGTCGATCATCGACGCCAGCGAGGTGGACTTGCCGGAACCGGTGGACCCCACCACCAGCACCAGCCCGCGTGGGGTCATGATGACGTCCTTCAGCACCTGCGGAAGGTTCAGCTCCTCGATGCTCGGGATGCGGCTGCGGATGGCGCGGATGACCATGCCGACTTCACCCCGCTGCTTGAACACGTTGACGCGGAAGCGCCCGGCATCGGGCAGGGCGATGGCCATGTTGAGCTCCAGCTCGCGCTCGAACTGCGGCACCTGGCCTTCGTCCATCAGCGAGTAGGCGATCTTCTTGACCATGCCCGGCGGCAGGCCGGTGTTGCCCAGCGGATAAAGCTTCCCCTCGATCTTGATGTAGACCGGTGCCCCGGTGGTCAGAAACATGTCCGAAGCGTTCTTTTCGGTCATCAGCTTCAGGAAGTAGCCGATATCCATTGCGAATTTTCCCCAACGAAACGGCCGACGCCCGTTGCCAGCACGGTGTCGGCTTGACGACAATGGCCGTGAACCGACAACCGGTACGGCCTCCCCAATGAAACGACTTAGCTTCGCACGAATGCGCCATGGCCTGTATGTGATGGCGTTTGCATTCGCACTGTCTGCCCCCGCCTGGGCGCAGGACGCTGCCCTGGAACTGGCCCAGGCCCGGCAGGCGGTCGACAAGGCCACCCAGGCCGATGCCGACCAGTACGCCCCGGACCTGATCGGGCTGGCCCGGCAGGGGCTGGAACAGGCCCAGCGCGCCGCCGGCGACCGCCGCGAGCGCAAGAACGCCCCGGCGATGGCCCTGCGCGCTGCCGCCGATGCCGACCTGGCCCGCGTCCGCAGTGAGGAAGCCACCGTCACCGCGCAGCTGCAGCTGCGCCGCAACGAGGTCAACCAGCTGCAACGCCAGCTGTCGACCGGGGAGGATCGCCGGTGAAGCCGATGACCGCTGCAACCCTGGCCGCGCTGTTGGCGCTGCCGACCCTGGCCATGGCCGCCGAGAACCCGATGGTGGCGCAGCTGAGCCAGCGCTTGATGGCCATCCAGGCCAACCCAGACACCGCTGAGCTGGGCGCCTTCGAGCGCATGCAGGCGCAGCAGGCGATCGCAACCCTGGACAAGGCCAAGCGCCGCGACCAGGAGCTGGCCACCTACCTGGCCGAGCGCCGGGTGGAGATTGCCGAGACCGCCGTGCGCACCGCGATGGCCGCGCGCGAGGTCGACCGCCTGGAGCGTACCCGCAGCGACCTGCTGATCGAAGCCAGCCGCCGCGACGCCGCCCGTGCCCGCCAGGAAGCCGAGCAGCTGCGCATGCAGGCGCAGATGCAGGCGGAGGAGGCCGAACGCCTGCGCCAGGCGGCCGAAGCCGAGACCCTGGCCCGCCAGGACGCCGAGAACGCCCTGACCAGCGTGGCCGGCAAGCAGCAGCAGCGCCTCAGTGCCGCCCAGCAGAACGCCGCCAAGCTGGCCCGCGAGGAAGCCGAACTGGTGTCCGGGCAGAAGCTGCCGGGTTCGAAGTTCGATGGACGTGGCGAAGTCTTCACCTTCAATGGTGACGCGTTCGCCGCAGGTGCCTCCAGCCTGTCCGGCGGCGCCCGCAACCAGGCCAAGGCACTGGCCGAGTACCTGAACATCGGCAAGAAGGGCCGCCTGCGCATCGAGGCCTACGACAACGCCAATGGCGTGGGCCAGAAGCGTGCCGAAGCGCTGCGCGATGCCCTGGTCGCCGCCGGTGTCGCCAGCAACCGGATCCAGGTCAGTGGCAAGAAGGCCGCCTCCACCCGGGCGCGCTCGGCCGAGGTCATCATCGCCCCGTAATGCATTGATATTGTTTGTTTTTCGTTGCGATGAGCATTCAGCCTGAACCCCGCCCCGGCGGGGTTCGGTCTTTTTGACGCAGGGGCCTTGTACCCCGCCTTGAGCAGGCGTAGGGTCAATCGTCCGGGACGCAATGCCGCGGACCGGACGATGGGAGGGCCGGGCCGATGCAAGCAGGGCGCGAACCGCAGCAGATCGACGTGCGCAGGCCAGTGCCGCAGGTCGTTGCAGGCGTCCAGGTGGCCATCGACCGGCGCTCCTCCATGAACAACGCCCCGTGCCTTGCGGCCGGGGCGTTCGTGTATCTGTCGAAGGAGGTCCATCATGTTTGAAGATCAGCCCCAGAGCGAGATCGACGCCCGTCGCGCGCGTGATCCGGAGTTCAGGGCACTCCATGACCAGCACCGCAAGTTGAACAAGAAGTGCATGGACGCGGAGTTGGGTGTACTCCCGATCGATGATGTCACCCTGGGTCGCATGAAGCGTGAGAAGCTGCTGGCCAAGCAACGACTTCTGCGAATGTACGAAACACCGCTCCCAACGACGTCCCCCACGCTTTGACGCACCCCGTCGCGCCCGGAACGGCGTGACCCGGCCATCGATGGCCCCGCCGGGCGTTCCTGCCCCGGCATCGCGGCACCGCCGATGAGGCGGCCGCGCCAAGGCACCACAGGCGGTGGTGCCTTGGCCTGCAGGCACAACTCACCGATGCGGGCGGTACCGGTCTCCTCGTCGATCCGGGGCCGCCCGCATCCCTTTATGGGGCAGGCGGGCGGCATGCCTGCACCGACCTGACAATCAGCGCCATCCGTCGGATAATCATCGGTCCGGCCCTGCGTGGCGCGAATCGAAAGTCCTCCGAATGCCCATCCATTCTTCCGTCCTCGAACTCATCGGCCAGACCCCGATCGTCAAGGCCCAGCGCCTGGACACCGGCGTCTGCGAGCTCTACCTGAAGCTCGAGAGCGCCAACCCGGGCGGATCGATCAAGGATCGCATCGGCCTGTCGATGATCGAGGCGGCGGAGCAGCGGGGTGACCTGAAGCCGGGCGCGACCCTGGTCGAGGGCACGGCCGGCAACACCGGCCTCGGCCTGGCCCTGGTGGCCCAACAGAAGGGCTACAAGCTGATCCTGGTCGTTCCCGACAAGATGAGCCGGGAAAAGATCTTCAACCTGAAGGCGATGGGCGCCGAAGTGCGCCTGACCCGTTCGGACGTCGCCAAGGGCCACCCCGAGTACTACCAGGACCTGGCCAAGACCATTGCCGAGCAGACCCCGGGCGCCTACTTCATCAACCAGTTCGGCAACCCGGACAACCCGGCCGCGCATGAGTTCGGCACCGGCCCGGAAATCCTCGAGCAGATGGGCGGTGATCTCGACGCCATCGTGTTCGGCTGCGGCAGCTCCGGCACCATGACCGGCCTGTCGCGCGCGTTCGCCAAGCTGTCGCCGAAGACCGAGCTGGTGCTGGCCGATCCGGTCGGCTCGATCCTGGCCGAGTACATCAACGACGGTGTGCTCAACGACAAGTCGGGCAGCTGGCTGGTGGAAGGCATCGGCGAGGACTTCCTGCCGTCGATCTCCGACTTCAGCCGTGTCACCAAGGCCTATGCCATCAGCGATGCCGAGAGCTTCCACACCGCGCGCGAGCTGCTGGGCAAGGAGGGCATCCTGGGTGGTTCGTCCACCGGCACCCTGCTGGCCGCCGGCCTGAAGTACTGCCGCGAGCAGACCACGCCGAAGAAGGTGCTGGTGCTGGTGCCGGACACCGGCAACAAGTACCTGTCGAAGATGTACAACGACTACTGGATGCTGGACAACGGTTTCCTGCAGCGCCCGCAGCACGGCGACCTGCGCGACCTGATCCTGCGCCCGTATGGCCAGCGCGACACCGTGGTGATCGGCCCGAACGACCTGCTGACCACCGCCTACCAGCGCATGAAGCTGTACGACGTCTCGCAGCTGCCGGTGATGGACGGTGAGCAGCTGGTCGGCATCGTCGACGAAAGCGACGTGCTGCTGCATGTCTATGGCGATGAAGCGCGCTTCCGCGACACCGTCGCCACCGCGATGGTCAGCAAGCTGGACCGGCTGGACGTGAAGTCGCCGATCGAGGCCCTGCTGCCGGTGTTCGACCGTGGCCAGGTGGCGATCGTGATGGACGGTGACGCCTTCCTCGGCCTGATCACCCGCATCGACCTGCTGAACTATCTGCGCCGTCGCGTGCAGTAAGCCGCTGATCACTGCAGATCGCCACTGAATTCCGGTTTATTTGCGTCAAAGCTTGTTAAGGCTGCGCTGATAGACTCCCGATCCTTTGACGGCGCCGCACGTCGGCGCCATTCAGGAAACGACATGTCCAACTCCTCTTCGCCCGACCGCGCGCTGGCCCTGGCCACGCTGGCCATCCACGGCGGCCAGTCGCCCGATCCCAGCACTGGCGCGGTGATGCCGCCGATCTACGCCACCTCGACCTATGCCCAGTCCAGCCCGGGCGAGCATCAGGGCTTCGAGTACTCGCGTACGCACAACCCGACCCGCTTCGCCTATGAGCGCTGCGTGGCCTCGCTGGAAGGCGGCACCCGTGGTTTCGCCTTCGCCTCGGGCATGGCGGCCAGCTCGACCGTGATCGAGCTGCTGGACGCCGGCAGCCACGTGGTGGCGATGGATGACATCTACGGCGGCAGCTTCCGCCTGTTCGAGCGCGTGCGTCGCCGCACCGCCGGGCTGGATTTCAGCTTCGTCGACCTGACCGATCTGGCTGCATTTGAAGCCTCCATCACGTCGAAGACGAAGATGGTGTGGATCGAGACCCCGACCAACCCGATGCTGAAGATCGTCGACATCGCCGCGGTCGCCGCCATCGCCAAGCGCCATGGCCTGATCGTGGTGGTCGACAACACTTTCGCTTCGCCGATGCTGCAGCGTCCGCTGGAACTGGGCGCGGACCTGGTCCTGCATTCGGCCACCAAGTACCTCAATGGCCACTCGGACATGGTCGGCGGCATGGTCGTGGTCGGCGACAACGCCGAACTGGCCGAGCAGATGGCCTTCCTGCAGAACTCGGTGGGTGGCGTGCAGGGCCCGTTCGACAGCTTCCTGGCCCTGCGTGGCCTGAAGACCCTGCCGCTGCGCATGAAGGCGCACTGCGCCAACGCGCTGGCGCTGGCCCAGTGGCTGGAAAAGCACCCGGCGGTGGAGAAGGTGATCTACCCGGGCCTGCCGTCTCACCCGCAGCATGAGCTGGCCGGCAAGCAGATGGCCGGCTACGGCGGCATCGTCTCGATCGTGCTCAAGGGCGGGTTCGAGGCGGCCAAGCGCTTCTGCGAGAAGACCGAGCTGTTCACCCTGGCCGAGTCGCTGGGCGGCGTGGAAAGCCTGGTCAACCACCCGGCGGTGATGACGCATGCGTCGATCCCGGTGGCGCGGCGGGAGCAGCTGGGGATCAGCGATGCGCTGGTAAGGCTGAGCGTGGGTGTTGAAGAATTGGGGGACCTGCAGGTGGATCTGGAGAGGGCGCTGGCGGTATAGGCCCCCACCTGTGGGCGTGACATGGTGCAACTGCAACCTGGAGCAGCAATGAGCGCATTTGACCGTGGAGACGGGGACAGCATAGTGTCGCGCGTGCCGAAAGGTATCCAGGGTTGGCGCGTGGAGCGCGTTGCCACCGATGCTGGCGACCTTTGGTTTCCAGTGGAAGATCAGGTGATGCGCGAGCATGCCCGCAACAGCGGGCACTGGGACGCCGAGGTTGGCAAGGTGCTGCTTGACGCAGCAAGGAACCGCGCCGAGGGCGTGTTCATCGATGTCGGCGCAAATGTGGGCTATTTCTCCTGCCTGCTGTCGAAGCGGTATCCCGCCTTGCGCACCCTGGCGTTCGAGCCGCAGCCGAGGATGAGTGATCTGCTTCGGCTCAACGTCTGGCCGCACGGTGATCGCGTCCGCGTGCATGCCTGTGCGCTGGGTGAGGCACGCGGTGTCATCGGGCTGCGCAGCTCGCCCAACAACCTGGGCGATACCCGTGGCGTGGATGACGATGCCGTGGACATGCTGGTGCCCTGCATCAGCCTGGATGCCCTGTATCCGGAGTTGCAGGCCGACGTCGTCAAGATCGACGTGCAGGGGTACGAGCTGCAGGTGCTGCGTGGCATGACCGGCGTGATCGCGCGATCGCCGGGCATACGCATCGTCGTGGAATTCAGCCCGGCGCTGCTGCGTGCCGAGCACATCGACCCCCTGCAGGCGCTGGATGCCTATCGCGCGTTCGGCCTGCGCCTGCTGGTGATAGGGGATGGCTCGCTGCAGGAATTGAACAACGGCGAGATTCTTCGCCACTGCGCAACTGCCGGCCCGTCGGGCCAGGTAGATCTGTTGCTATCCCGCGACTGAAAGATGTTGCGTGGCAACGGCCACTAGAACGAACAAGGAATTGATGACAATGCAGAAAGCAGTAATCGTCACAGGCGGCGCAGGTTTCATCGGGTGCGCACTCTCCGCGCACCTCAAGCAGTTTGGATTGCCGATCGTTGCGGTGGACAACCTGCATCCGCAGATTCACGCAGAATCCCGTCGCCCGGATGCTCTTGACCCCAGCGCCGAACTTTACATTGGCGATGTGACAGAAATGCAGACGTGGGAGCAGGTGTTGGACCGTTGGCATCCGTCCATCGTGGTTCACCTTGCGGCAGAAACCGGCACTGGGCAGTCATTGACCGAGGCGTCGCGTCACGCGCACGTCAATGTCGTGGGAACCACGGCAATGATCGATGCGTTCTCGGCCCGCAATCTGGTGCCTGACCATGTGCTGCTGGCCTCCAGTCGCGCGGTGTATGGCGAAGGCGCATGGCTGGATGCCGATGGCACGACGTTCTATCCGCCGCCGCGTTCGCATGCCGTGTTGGCACGGGCACAGTGGGACGCGGTCTCCCCTTCGGCCACCGGTCCGGCGCAGCCCCTGCCGCATCGCGCAGACGCTGTGTTCCCGGCCCCGACCAGCGTGTATGGCGGCACGAAGCTGGCGCAGGAGCACATCCTTGCAGCCTGGTGTGGTGCGATGCAGGTGCCGCTGTCGGTCTTCCGCCTGCAGAACGTGTATGGGCCGGGCCAGTCACCCTTCAATGCCTATACCGGCATCATCACGCTGTTCCACCGTCTGGCGCGCAAGGGGCAGGCGCTGGATATCTATGAAGATGGATTGATCGGGCGTGATTTCGTCTACATCGACGACGTGGTGGCTGCCTTGATCGCAGGCCTGCGCAGTCCGCCGTCGAGTGTACGTACTCTTGACGTTGGCAGCGGCGTGGTCACCACCATTGCCGATGCCGCCCGGGCGATCGCAGCCATGCACGACGCTCCGGCCCCGGTGGTCTGCGGAAAGTTCCGCGATGGCGACGTGCGCTGGGCGGTTGCCGATGCGGCGCCGCTGGCAGCCTCTCTGGATGTGCATGCCCAGGTGTCCTTCGACGAAGGCGCGCGCCGCGTTGGCCAGTGGCTGATCGAGCGGGGGTACGCATGAGCCAGTCTGCGTCCATGGACGAGCCCTGCGCTGTCGTCACCCTGGCGGCGATCACGGGCTCACCGAGGGACTGGCTGGATTCGGTACGTTCGCTGGAGAACTTGCATGACAGCAACGGCTGCTTCATTGCTGCCTGGGACAACGTAAACGCAGAGCGCTGCTTCAAGGGTGCCAAGGCACAGCTCATGCCGACGTGGACGTTGTCGGCGGGCATGGCCGTTGTGCTCGAACAGCATCCTGGCCTCGAAGCGGTGCTCGTGGCCGGCTCTCCGGTGGCGGTGCCGCCCGCATTGCTGCAGCGGGCGCTTGCCTGGATGCGCGACGATCCGCGTATCGCATCGGTATCGTTCCTGTCCAATGCTGCTGGAACGCTGAGCTTCCCCTACCGTAACTCGCCCACGCCCTATGGAATCGGTGGTATGGATGAAGCGGCAGTGTGCGAGCGCCTCCGGCAGACCTTGCCGGACAGTGGGCCGGTGTCGCTGCAGGTTCCGGTGGGGCCGGTCGTGCTGGTCAACGCGTCTGTTCTGCGTGCGTTGGGGGGATTGGACGACCAGCGCGACAATCTGGTTTCGCTGTCACTGGCTGAGTTCGGTCTGCGCAGTGCGCGCCGCGGCTTCCGCCATGTGCTTGACGCTGGCAGCTATGTGACCGCGCAGTGGACGGGTACGGGTGCTCCCGTGGAAGCGACCGAAGATCCGGCGTCGCGCGCGTCGTTGCATGCTGCGGATGCCAGTTTCCCAGCCTTGCATGACGAGCTTCGTGCATCGGCGAAATCGCCGTTGGCAATCGCCCTGGACGTTGCCAGGTCGAAGGTGCAGGGGCTGCGCATTCTGATCGATGGCTCCTGTCTGGGGCCGATGGAGATGGGAACCCAGGTGCAAACGTTGGCGCTGGTGCGCGCTTTGCTGCGCCGCGAAGATGTCAGTCGGGTGATCCTGGCCGTGCCGCACGGTCATCTCCCAGTATATGCCGCCGACCTGATGCTGCAGCCGAAGGTCAACCTCTGCAATGCGGCGAACCTTCGCTTCGAGGGTGCTGACGAAGTGGACATACTGCATCGCCCCTTCCAGCCCGACAGCCTGATCCCGTGGGATCGTTGGCGCCAACTCGCCAAGCGCACGGTGGTGACCCTGCAGGACCTGATTGCCTATCGCATCGGCAGTTACCACGACAGCGGCGAGCGTTGGCTGCAGTACCGAGGCAACATCGAGACTGCTTCGCGCAACGCTGATGCGATCATCGCCATTTCTGCCGACACCCGCGATTCCCTCGTTGAAGAGCGGCTGCCGATCGACCTCCAGCGTATCCACATTGCGAAGAATGGCGGCGATCACCTGGCGGATACCGATGTGGAACAGATTCCGGCGGAGCTGGTGGCTCGTGGCATGGCCGCGATGCCCTTCCTGCTCGTGCTTGGCGCCAGCTACTCGCACAAGAATCGTGACCTGGCCATCCGTACCTGGAACACCCTGCGCAAGCGTGGGCATGCCATCGGGCTGGTATTGGCAGGTGCCGTCGTTGCCAAGGGATCGTCCCGACAGGAAGAGGCTCTGGCAAGGCGGACGTCGGACGAAGATGCGCTGCTGGTACTGCCGGACGTCAGCAGTGCCACGCGTAACTGGCTGCTGCGCCATGCGGCCATCGTGCTGTATCCAACATCCGCCGAGGGATTCGGCCTGGTGCCCTTTGAGGCCGCAGCCATGGGCACGCCCACGGCCCATGTGAACTTCGGGCCGTTGCGTGAGCTGATTGACTCACCGGAACTGCCGCGCGACTGGGACCCGGAGCACATGGCCGACTACTGCCAGCAGTTGCTGGAAGATCCGCAGCAGGGCGCACGCAACATCCGTCACATCCTTGCAAGTGGTGCCCCGCTGACCTGGGACGCAACCGCCACTGACCTGGTCCACGCCTACCGCCAGATCCTGGCTGGCGCACCGCGCCATTAATGGAAGATTGAACGCATGAATACCACTGACCTAGATGGAATTTCCCTGGAGCAGGCGCTGATCGACTTCGAAGTCGCCAACGCCCGTGTAATGGACCTGACCTCGCGCTTGACGTCGATGAGCCGTGAACTGATCAGCGCACGTTCCGAACTGGAGCGCATCAAGGTGGAGCAGGCCACACATCGGGTTGCACCGGTGGTTCCGCCAGCTCTCGTTGCCGAGCATGCTGAACTGCAGGAGCGGTTCGAGCGCGTGCGGTCGTCGCGCGCGGTGCAGATTGCGGCGATCTTCAGTGGCAAGCTGCGGCGGTTCCTCTGATGGCGCGGCCACGCATTCTCCATTGCATCACCGTCTACAACGGACGGGCCTTTGTGCCCGCAGCCATCGAAAGTGCGATTCGCATGGACCAGACGCACGCACAGATCGACGTACTGGTGCTGGACGATGCCAGCCCTGAGCCGGGCTGGAGCGAGGAACTGGCTGAGTTCTGTCGTGAGCGCGACGTTATGTACTACCGGACGCCGCGCAACCTGGGCATTCCGCGCAACGTGAGCCTTGGCATGCTGACTGCGGTCAAGCGTGGCTATGACTACGTGGTGATCAGCAATTCGGACGTGCTGTATCCGCGCGACTTGATGGGGCAGATGCTGGAGGTTTCCCGGCAGCCAGGCGTCGGTTCGGTCACTGCCTGGTCCAACAACGTTTCGATCTATTCGTTGCCGAATGAAGATCCCAACCGCTTCCTGCATGACCAGGGTGTGGTGGATTGGGTGCATGCGGGTCTGGCGGGTCATTTCGGCAACGCAGCGATGGATATTCCGGCAGGTATTTCCTTCTGCATCCTGATCTCAACCGATGTCGTGCGCGAGGTCGGGATCATGGATCCTTGTTTTGGTCGTGGTTACTGCGAAGAAACGGACTGGAGCCTGCGAAGCCTGGCGGCTGGGTACCGCATTGCACTGGCGCCGGGGACCTACGTGTTCCACCACGGACGTGGTTCCAATCTGGACGCGGGCATCGTGTCGCTCAATGCGACCACGGTACCCGGGAATGAGGCGATCATCGATCTGCGCTATCCGTTGTTCCGCCAGCAGGTGGACGCGTTCGTACAGTCCGGTGTCCTTTCCAGGGCGCACGAGGATGCGATTCGCAAGTTGGTGATCAGCGCGGGCCGGCAGTTCGGCTACGGCATTGATGTAGGCTGGGTGGCGCGCGATCGCAGTGACGAGAGCCAGGTCATTGTTCAGTTCTCACCCGACGCAGTGCAGGGCGAGGTAGTGGCATCGTTCCGCGGCTTCCGTCTGCCCATGAAGCTGACATCCGGAGGCTTGGGGGCGCAGATCCGCTCCGTGTTTGGCGCGGAGCCCTCTGTATTGAACCTGTTCGACCGCGGGAGCGTGGCGGAGTCCCTGTCGGCCGAATTCGCTTCGGTGGCTCGCCCCGGCTTTGGAAACTATCCGGCGACGATTTGACATCGCCGGATCGCGGTCTTTGCGGCTCAATGCCCTGTGGCACTGGGCCGTGGGGGCGTCCGCACGCGTTGGCTGGCGCGTGCGGACCATATCATCGAAGGCTTTTCGACGGTCAGGAACAGGATCAGCGAAAGCAGCAGGATCACGCCGGTTCCCGCGGTCAGGAACTTCGCCAAATGCCACCAGGGATGCGTTTCCGCAGCGATCCAGTAGTGGTTGTTCATGGTGTACAGCAGCGGCATGTGAATCAGGTAGATCGAGTACCCCAGCACGCCGAACAATGCCAGTCCTGGAATACTGGCGAAGCTGCGCTTGAGCATGCTGCTGCCAAGCGAAAGGCCCAGGATGATGAGGCCGTACGCGACGGCAAATGGCATTGATTCAAAGTAGTAGAACAGCCGTGCAGCCCGATCGTCTGCTCGGAAGTAGGCCGTGGGATCCTGGAATCCGTAGGCCAGAGACAGGCCACCAAGCTTGAACATGAGCGCAAGCAGCAGCGCAGCCCCAAGCAGTGCATAAAGCAGGCCGGCGGTTTCGGTCAGCAAGGGATGCGTGCGTGGCTTCAGCAGCAGCGCACTGATGCCGATGCCGATCGCGAAGTGAGGTAGATAGCCCAGGATCTGGTGGCTGAGGAAGAAGCGGACGCCCTCGCTCGACCAACCGAGGCCAAAGGTATGCCGCTGGAGGAAATCAACCAAGCCATCGAGGTGGTAGCGGCACAGGTATAGCCACACGCTGCTGAGCAGGAAGGCAGCAAGAATGCCCTGCCACCATCGGCCGCGGTAGAAGGCACGGACCACCAGTGGCAGCACGAGATAGAAGAGCATCTCAATGGTCAGCGTCCAGAAGGGCGTCCCTACGCTGTAAGCGCCGAAGGAGAACAGGAACAGCGATTGGCCGAATGCCAGGTGGCTGATGAATATGGCTGCGCCGGCCGTGCTCCAGACCTTCTCCTGTGGAATGAACACCGGGGTGTAGAACAGGACCACGAGGAACAGCACCAGCCAGTAGGGCGGGCCGATCCGAAGGATGCGTGCTTTGATGTAGGGTAGGTATTCGGGCGCCGGCTTGCCATTTGCATCAGCGCGAAGGAAGCGGGTGGAGAGCAGGACGCCGCTGAGGACGAAGAACAGGTCCACACCCGAGGACATCATTACGATGATGCGTGACAGCTCGACGCCTGCGATGCTTGCCGATGGCGACCATGAAAGGCCCCATGCATGACGCACCAGAACGAAGAGCACGGCGATTCCGCGCACCGCGTCGAGGAAGGGAATGTTCTTGTCCGGATTAGGTAGCAGCTTTTCAGCAAGGGCCATGGATCAGGTCTATCCGGGACATGGAAGGGGTGGTAGCTGTGGGACAGGCTAGCGAAAGCTACCACATCCGCCTCCGCCTGTCGGCGGCGATGCTTTCATCTGCCAGTAATCGTGCCAGCATGGGTGCTGGCACGATCCATCATCAGCCACGTGTGCCGCGATACACCCGAGCAAGTCCGCGCGCCAGCTTGGACATTCCCGGAACACGCAACAGCCTGTCAATCATGCGACCCAAGCGGACGCCGGTACGCTGGCCGGTGGTACGTAGCGACGGAGGAGGCAATGTCGCGGCCAGTCCATCCAGTCGGCGCAGGGCTGTGGCGACCTGCTTCGCATCGACGCGACGCATTGCCTCGTTGAGAGTGGCGTAGACCTCGAGAGCTGAACGCCGCCATCCATCCGCTTCGCCTGGCCGTCGTTGGTTGCTCCAGGCCGGGATGCCGGCGCTGAGGCGTGTGACCAGTTCGCGGGTGGTTTCATAGCGGTGGATGTTGGCTGACGTGGCTATCTGCCCGGCCAGCTCCCGGTTCAGCCCGGTATCGCGCACGAACACCGGGCGGTGGTGCGCCAGTGCGTGCAGGACCGGGAAACCGAAGCCCTCATAGTGGCTCGGGAACACCACCAGCTCGGCATCGCGATAGAACGCACGGAACGTCTGGTCATCGATATGGCCGGCTTGGAATGCTTCGATGTCCTTTGATCGCTCCACATCCTGCGGGTAACCGATGGCGATGATCCTGCGGCCCGGTAGGGCATCGGCCAATGCGTCTGCCGTTTCCTTCACGAACTTGTGTGCGTAGTGGTTACCGATCACCAGGATATGGTTGCCAGCTGCCGCACCCGGCTCGTGCTCGGCATAATCAGCCGGATCCAGTGAATGGCGCGACACGCTCTGCATCACGTGGGGGGCGATCGAGTAGCGCTGGCGGATGCGATCCAGCGTGAACGCAGAGTTGGTGAACAGCACGCTCATGTTCTCCAGCGCGAAGCGCCAGATGTCTTCATCCATGTCCAGCGCAAGATATCCGCAGTCGCTGGAGATGGTGTCGAGCATGAAAATGCCCACTACTGGAGCCGTGCTGAACAGCCGGGTGAGTACGTCCACCTGGTAGGGCTGGCCGATGCGCACGACGGCTGCCGCCTGCCCATTGCTCTGTCCGGGCTCAAGCCGGGTCAGGCCAGTTAGACGCGGCATGCCGTGGAAGTCCCATGCCTCCAGAGTCATGATCACGCCGATGCGCACTTCGTCGGGCCAGGAGCGTAGTGCCGCAGCGACGAGCTTCACCCCCGACTCGAACGTGCCGTTGTGGAAGGCGCCGAACGAGGAAAAATCGAACGCGATCGTTCGCGGCGAATCCGTTGGTTCGAGCGCCTCAAGCAGCGTCTCGGCACGGTACTCGGGTGAATGATAGTAGCGTTCGACCAGCTTCGGGTATTCCGGATAACGCGCGCGCAGCAACGCTCCGTTGTGTGCGTCACGCTCGCTTCGCTGCTGCTGGGTGGTGGCGAAGGACTGCTCGCCTTGGTGCCATACGAAGGCATGGTTGGCCAGCACCGCCCGATAGCCTGCGCGATTGGCGCGCATGATCAGGTCGTTCTCTTCGTTGTAGCCCTTGCCATACGCTGTGTCGAATACGCCGAACTCGGAGAGCAACGTGCCACGGATCCAGAGCGCGAAGCCGATGGCAGTCGGTGCCAGGGTGCAGCGTGGCAGCCTTCGTGCCAGCGGCGCAAAGCGGGCGAAGGCTTCGTCGGCGGTGACATCCTTGTGCTCGAACGAGTGGGGCAGGCTGGCCAGGGTGGCATTGTTGCTGCGAGGGCAGACGAAACCGAACATGGGATCTAACCCGGCGACGGCCAGCATTTCGGCGATTGCACCGGGCATCACTTCGGTATCGGAATTGAGCAGAAGTACGTCGGCCCCCTCTTCGATCGCGCGGGCAAACGCGCGGTTGCAGGTACCGATGAAGCCAAGGTTGTCCTCGTTGGCGATGCCCTCGAGCGGTACGCCCTCCAGGCCGGCCTGCAGTGCTTCATCCAGGGCAAGCGCCAGGCCCTCGTGGCCAGGGCTGTCGTTGTAGAACCAGACTGATGCGCGTGCGGCGATCAGCTCTCCGGAGACGCTGCGCAGTCCACGCATCAGCGGTGCGACGAGCTGTTCGTTGCGATAGAAGGGGACCACCACGTGCAGTGGCGGGTGAACCTGCGCCTCTGCGTCGACGGCGTGCGGTGCCTGCCGGTGCACGGCTTCCACCTCCGGGGCATCCGGGAGCATCTCTGGCAGGTACTGCGGCTTTTCGAGCAGCAGAGCCACCACGTCCTCCAGAGTGTTGATCACGCGCATGTCCTGCAGGGGCAGGTCATCCACGCGCTCCTTTGGCACCAGGAACAGCGCGCATTCGGCGTTGCTACCAAAGAAGTTATCCGGGCAGCCGTTGATATTGTCAGGGTTGTACGCGGGATAGATCGATCCGAATGCGCGATAGCCCAAGTTTTCCGATGCAGCCAGCGTTGACGCAGCGCCGCTGACCGAGTTGCATTCGGCGAACACCACTGGCCGGCAGCGCTCGAGTGTTTGTCGCGCGCCGCGGATGACATTTGCCTCCATGCCTTCGACGTCGATCTTGATCAGGTCCAGTCGCGGCAGTTCAAGCATGTCGAGGGTTATCAGTTCAACCTCGTAGCCGCCACCCTGATCTACCAGAGCCAAGCTGCCCAGGTTCTGACTGCCTTCCTCCGGATCAAGGAGGTGAATCGTGCCCGGCTGGTCGGATACCCCCACATTCCGGGCCTTGATGACAGCATCCAGGACATTGCGATGGATGTTGCGGCCAAGCACCGCGAACGTATTGCGGCGGGGTTCGAACGCCAGCACCTGCCCCAACGTGCCAGTTGCGCGCGCCAGTGCGACGGCGTGGGTGCCGATAAAGGAGCCCACATCGGCCACCACGCCGCCCGTCGGGACAAAACGACGCAGAAGGTCCAGCTCTGTTTCAGCCCATTCGCCATACCAGCGGAGCGAATCAGCGACGACAGAGTCGCCCGGAAGGGTTTCGAAGACGCCATGGCGCCCGTTGATCGTGGTCATGTGCTGTGCGACGTTCGGAACGAGACATCCAGCGGCTGCGCACCGGAAATGCCGTGAACAAGCTGGGAATTGAGGGCCGTCAGCACGATTACGTCGTGCAGCCAATGATGCTGGACGTGATCATCGCCGGGGCCTTCGGCTAAGGCTACATCCAGGCTGTACTCGCCACGGACGAGCCGCGGCAGGCGCATCTGGAAGGCGACCGTGAATGTGCTGCCGGCCTCGACTGAGATGGCCTCCTCCCGCAGGTAGCTGTCCGAGCTCTCCGCAACGACGAACTGCCCTTTGCGATCCTTCAGCATGAAGCCGATTGCCGGATAGGCAAGCGTCTTGCCTGCGCGTGCAGTGATGGAGAGGTGAACGTCATCGTTGGAGGTGAACTCGGTCAGCGCATTTCCATCCACATCGGTGAACACAGCGTGCTCGATCACCGCGCCGCCTGCTCCGAATCCATCGGCCTCGGTGCGGAAGCTGCCAGCATGGAAGCGGGTGGCCTGCACGTTGGCTGCTTGATAGTTGCCCGGTCGCGCTGATTGCGGGCCCACGGCTTCAGGAGCCTCCATGCGGTCAGCGTAAAGGTCCCGGAGGTAGATAGCGGAGATTTCACGGGCGCTGCCTACATCGCAGAGATAGTGCCCTGCCTGACGGCGAAGCAGCACGGCGGACGCGCACAGCGCGTTGACCGCACCCATGTCATGGCTGACGAACAGCAGGGTGCCGCCCTGGCGCTGGAAGCCGGCCAGGAAACGCATGCACTTCTGCTGGAAGTAGGCATCACCCACGCTCAACGCCTCATCGATGATGAGGATGTCGGCGTCCACGTGCGCGATTACCGCGAACGCCAGCCGGACGTACATGCCGCTGGAGTAGGTTTTTACTGGCTGTTCGATGAAGGCGCCAATATCGGCAAACGCCGCGATGGCGTCGAAGCGCTTGGACACCGTCTCGCGATCGACGCCATACAGCGAAGCGGCCAGGTAGACGTTCTCGCGGCCGGAAAACTCCGGATTGAAGCCGGCCCCGAGTTCCAGCAGCGCCGCGACCCGGCCATTGACGGTGATCTCGCCCTCGGTCGGGGTGAGGGTGCCGCAGATCATCTGTAGCAACGTGGACTTGCCGGCGCCGTTGCGGCCAATGATGCCGACCGTCTCGCCGCGACGGATCGTGAAGCCCACTTCGCGGAGTGCCCAGAACTCGCGGTAGTACTGCCGATGGCCACGCCAGAGCATCTGCATCAAGCGGTGAGCGGGTTTTTCGTAGATGTTGAAGCACTTTCCCAGGTCACGCACCTGGATCGCGATGTCAGAGCACATCGGCAAACCCCCTGCGCGTGCGTTGGAAGAAGGCGAAGCCGGCGATGAAAACCAATGCTGAAACCAGTAGGCAGACGGGGTACAGCACCGGGTCCAGGCCCTTGCCCCAGATCAGGACATCTCGCATCTGAGCGACGATCGGCGCCAGTGGATTGATGTTGAGGAACGGCCGCAGCGAGGCCGGGATCGCGTCGATCGGATAGAAGATGGGGGTCAGGAACATCACCGCGGTGGTGATGATCGCCGTGATCTGTGCGGTGTCGCGCAGGAACACGCCCAGTGCCGACAGCAGCCAGGCGACGCCGGTCATGAACAGGACCATCGGCAGCATGACCACCGGGGCGAGCAGGGCGGTCACCGGCGGCAGGCCCGTCGAGACCAGATAGAACAGCAGCCACACCACCAGGTTCACGGCCAGGCTGAACATGGCCGTGAGCACGCTCACCCATGGCAGCACTTCGAGCGGGAAGACGACCTTTTTCACGTAGTTCGCGTTGCCCACGATGAGGGTGGGAGCGCGGTTGAATACTTCCGAGAACAGGTTGAACACCAGCAGGCCACTGAACAGGACCAGGGCGAACTCGGTGCGCGAGCCGCTGCCACCGGGCCAACGCGCCTTGAAGACCTCGCTGAACACGAAGGTGTAGATGGCCAGCATGAAAATTGGCTGCACCAGCGCCCAAGCCAGTCCCAGCAGGGACCCCCGGTAGCGGGCTGCAATTTCTCGGGCGGCCAAGGCTACGACCAAGCCGCGATTATGGCGCAGGCTGCGCAGTAGATGCAGCGGGGAACTGGGGTAGGCTTCCATTCATCGGTGACAAAGGGGACGACCCCCTAGTTTACTTCGCGCCGGAGGGGGGTGCAGCGTTATCGTTCAGGTTCAATCGACCCCGCGGCGTGCGAATGTGAAGTGTTTGTGACCGAGATAAGCCGTTACGATCGGGACGGCTACGCCGACCAGATGGGCGCTCAGTGGGATATCCAATGGCCACGACAGTGCAGGCAGGGCCCAGCGCTTGAGAACGATGCTGATGCCCAAGGTCTGCAGCAGGCTGATTGCGTTGATGCCGACGAACCAGGCGACCTGCTGTGCGATAGGCCGGTTCGAACCCTTGAACACCAGGACTCGATTGAGGATGAAAGCCGTCAGCATGCCCAGCCCATAGGCAAGGCAGACCGCCACCTCGAAAGGGAAAGCAAGGCTGAACAGGACGCGGCTACCGACATTGACCGCCGCCGCAGTGCCACCACAAATAACAAACAGGAGGAACTGGCGACTCATGCCTGCGTCTCTCGGTGGCGATTGGCTGCGCCGGATACGGCGGCGATCAGCATCATGAGGGTCAGCACCAGGGCGATGTACAGGCCGGGGCCGCAACGTTCTTCTGCTACGACGCGAAACTGGGTAAGACGGCCCGCTTCGATCGGCGGTGTTACCGCGACCCAGCCGTGGGGATCGTTGTCCACGATATGCAATTGGTACTCATCCGCAGGCAGATCCAGCAGACGCGGCCTCCAACGATCGCCGGCTACGCCTTGGGTCACCAATTCTATGGTGTGTTGCTTGCCGACCAGGGTGGCGGCCACCCCTGGTGGCCCGTAGCCACCCTGGAAGTACAGCATCCTGCCGCCCTTCACCAGCACCGGCGCACTGCTGCAGTCGATGATGTTGGCGTCGCCGCCATCGACAAGATAAGTACCGATGGCCTGTGGACGGTTGGGCAACCCCGCGAAGGCGCCGGGGTGCTCCAGTCCGCTGCAGTGGTCCGTCGGGAACGCCAATGGCCGGCGAATCTCGATGGGCATGATGGAAGCTGCGTCTGAGCGGCTCAGGACGTGATCGATGCGTTCGGCGTCTGGATAGGGGAAGCGACCGGGGGTGTCGCGCAGCGCGTCGAGATCACCATCGCGCAGGTAGGTCGCCAGTATCTTTTCCTGCATGGCGCCAGCAATCGAGCGCTCCTGCATGCTGCCCTTGGCGGCGACGAAGGTCGGGAACGAGGAAAGCGCGATCCAGCCGATGAATACCGCAGGTACTGTGGTGCGACCCCATGAAGGGAGCCGCGATCCATTGCCGAAGCAAGCGTGCAGTACCAGCCACAGGTTGTTGATCACACCGATGGCCAGCAGGTCGGTGTAGCGCGAGGTCACCACGTTGTGCACCTCTGTGCCCCGCGAGTAGGCCATGGCTACGGCCTGCACCAGCACCCAACCTGCGACTGCGAAAGCGAAACGCTCTCCCCGCGAAATGCTCTGTCGGGTCAGCGTGCGGCGCAGCATTGCGAGGGTAAGAGCGACCGTCGGCAGCCAAAGCACCGCTACGCTGATCCAGCGCGGTCGCAACGGCCAGGCAAGGGTATTGCGCAGGGCCTCCAGGAACTGGCCGATGGAACGAGCATGGAAGGTGTCGCCATGTGGTGGTGCGGGAAGGGTCACAAGACCCACGACGGTGACCGCCAGCATCAGAAACAGGGCAAGACCGCCCCTACGGCGGTCAACATCAGCGGCGAGCAGGCGATAAACGAGCAGACCCGCCGCTGCCGCAGCGGCAAAGATACCGCTGGCCATGGTGAACAGGGCGAGTACCGAGCAGATCAGAATGGCCAGCAGGCGCCTGCGATCCAGTACCTCAGCCGATGCCAGCCAGATGGTGATCAATGACAGAAGTGCCAGGATGAAGAACTGGTTCTGGAACCCAGCGATCAGATTTTCCCAGCCGAAAGGCGCAGAGGCCAACGCAAAAATGCCCAGGATGAGGAACGGACGGGCAGCGGGCACCAGCGTACGCATGCCGACCCAAGCCATAGTGCCCAACGCGGCCGCGTACGGGACGATGTTGAACAGCATTTCCACCTTGGCATCGAACTGGTTCCCATTGGCTGCAAACAAGCCGAGTGAAACAAGCCGTGTGAAAAGAATGCGGTGTTCATTGTGTGCCGCGAACAACTGGCTGAAGTGGAGCTCGCCCCGCAGATAAGGCAACAACAGGTTGTCGAGCTCGGCATCCCATTGGTCCCAGAACGGACTGCTGCTGCCGAAACGGAGCACCAGATAGGCGCGCACGGCCATCATCGGGACCAGCAGGATGGCCAGTAGGAACACCGGGTGCTGCGGATGGAACCACTGCAACAATCGGGTACGCACGGCACCTGATCTGGGGGTCATGCGCGCAGCGCCTCGTTCACCAGGGCCTCGGCCGTGTTGATGCTCTCGTTGATCGAGCGATCTTCAGGGTAGTAATACGCAGTGTCGGCCATGAAGAAGCCCTGCACCGGCGTGCGCATCGACGGCAGCATCTCCTGGAAGCCCGGCGGACAGATCGTCTGCGCGAACTCATAGCGATGGCAGTGCGAGGCCAGCACCCAGTCACGCTCGAAGGCTGGGTTGATCCGCGCCAGGTAGCCCAGCACTTCCTCGATCAGCTCGGCGTTGGACTGCTGCCACTTCGGGTGGGTCTTGGGCATGTAGTACGGCGCGTACAGGATCTTCTGGTCCGGGTCGTGGCCCGGGTTGAGGTTGCTGTACTCGATCACGCCCGGGATCTCGATGCCCGGATCGCTGATGTTCATCCAGAAGTTTTCGCTCACCGCGTGCTTGAGCTTGAGGATCACGCAGGCGACGGGAATGTTCTGCACCGCCGCGACCTTGGCGCGGAAGTCCTCCGGCAGCCCCGGCACCAGCGCCGGCACGTACTGGATGGGTGCGGTGGAGATCACGCCGTCGTAAGCGGTGAATTCGCCGCCCACCGATACACCGCTGACCTTGCCGTTCTCGGACACTACTTCATCGATGCCCTGCGACAGCTCGATACGGCCGCCGCGCGCCTGGATGTCCTGCACCATGCGTTCCAGCAGCGTCATCGAGCCCCCTTCCAGGTAGCCCATGCTCTCGTTCATCAGGTTGCGGCGGGACAGTGCCACGCGCTTGATGCGCGTGCCGATCCAGCTGGCCGACAGGTTGTCCTTGAACTCGAAGAACTTCAGGCGGAAGGCATCCTTCCACATCACGTCATAGGCCTTCTGGCCGACCCAGCGCCGGATCCATGCGCCGGCCTCTTCCTTGTCCAGCGCCGTCCAGTCCTTGATGCCCTTGGTGTACATCACGTGCAGCGCATAGCGGAACTTGCTGATCGGCCCAAGGTGGGGGAAGGCCAGCAGTGCAAACGGGTTGCCCCACTTGTAGAGCTTTCCCTTGTAGAAATAGCCCATCTTGGTGTCGGTCCAGCGCAGCGCCTTGGACAGGCCGTAGCGCTCCAGCAGCGCGAAGAGCGGATAGTCGGTCTTGCAGATGAAGTGGTAATAGCGCTCGATCGACAGACCGTCGAAATCGAAGTTGGCCGACATGCCGCCAATGCGATCGTCACGCTCGTAGATCGTGACCGAACGGCCCTGGTCGAGGAGTTTCACGGCGGCCATCAGGCCCATGGGGCCTGCGCCGATGATGGCAAATCGCTTCTGGGTCATGGCAATCGTATCAATGGAAGGAAGTGGGGAGCGCCGTGAGACGGCACTCCGGGCGCGTGGCGAACAATTCGTACGCGGGGCTGTGGTAGATGTGCAGGGTACCGGTCGGGACGTCGTTGAAATCCGAGGCGATTCTGCCAATGCGGATAAATGACTGATCCATCTGGGAATAATAGCGCCTTGACCAGTCGTCGTTGAACGAGGTGCCGATGAACAGCACACAGTCCGTCGATGGTGGCGGGAGGTCCATGCCCAATACCTGGGGGTAAGTGATGACCTCGGTGCGTACGGCGCCCACTTCCGCGGCGATGCCCTGCAGTCGGTCGGTGCGTTCATCCAGTATCTGCTGCAGGTGGATGCGGTCGAAATAGGGGGCCAGTCGGGCGCTGACCGACATGCCCCAAGCGCCTGCCAGTACCAGCAGCCCCATGCAGGCCAGGTGCAGCAGCCTGCGGGCCAAGGGGCGCTGCAGCGCGAGGCGGGCCGCGGCGAACCGCTCGATGTTGGCAGCGCCAGCCACGGCAACCATCATGAAGGCTGGTATCAATGCGGTCAGATTGCGTTCGAAGAACACCGACTGGACCAGGAAGGCGCCAAACGTAATGGCGAAGACCGCCAGGAAGCCGGCCTTGGCTGGTGCCAGCGAGGTGCGGAAGTAGCCCATCACATGCAGCACCACCAAGGGCAAGCCGAGGGTGGCCAGGTAGTAACCGGTGATCCAATGCCATTGCGGAACCAGCCCGTGCGTCATCGGCCCAAACGGGGGATGGCCCCCGCCGTACTGGTGGTCCAGCGCCTGGATGCCCGCCAGGAATCCGGGAAGGTCAGCCACGATGGCCGGTGAACCGACGCAGATGCCGAAGACAACACCTGCCAGCGATGCGCCGCCGAACATGCCAAGATGCTGGAGCTTCCGCGTCAATCCCGGTAACTGGCGTACAGGCTGCCATGCGGCAGCGACGCAGTACAGGCTGAAAACGGCATAGGTGAACTTTATGGTCGTCAGCACGCCAGCCAACATGCCCAGAAGGGCCAGGAGGCCGAACTGGGCCCAGCGTTGCTGAGGCTTCAGGCATGCGAGCGCGAACGCCAGCGTTGAGAGCAGCGTGCTCCATGCCTCTGGCCGGGCGTAATGCGCGTCCTGCAGGAATTGGGGGGTGGTCGCGACCAGAAGCACCCCGACCAGCGCATAACCAACACCCAACGTACGTACGAGCAGCAGGAGGCAGACTGCCAAGGTGAGGGCGGCGGACCAGCGCGAGAATTCGAGCAGGTAGTGCAGCAGGTCGAATTCGCTTTTGAATGCCGCTGGTGCAATCGCCTTGATGGTCAGGTAGACCGCTTGAATGTACCCGGAGAAGTTGTAGCGGAATGCATGGAACTCAGGAAGGTCAGCGCGAGCCCAATCGGTATTCAGATCGCCATGTTCATGCATGGCGACCATGACTTTCACCGGAATGGATTGGTCAGGATGATGCCAGACACCAGCGACGTCGCCCTGGTAGAGCTTCGCGGCCAGCAGTGCTACCGATGCAGCCAGAAGAACCAGTGAAACGGTGCGGCGGACAGGTGTTTTCCTGGGAGGTGTAGGCACGCCTTCGCTCCGTGGGGGCGGCAGAGCGAGCGCACTCAGCAGGATGCTGGCCAACAGCAGTGACATGATCGGAATGCCCAGACGCCCAGGCTCGGGCAGCATGCCAATGCCCGCCCACTGCTGGAATCCAGTCCCTTGGTCATCCAGGACCACGCGCAGGGGCCGTCCCGCCCAACTCTGCGGCACCCGGATGTTCAACGGCTGCCATTGCTCGCCCGCACGCTGGATCACATACAGTGATTCCTCATCATCCTCCAAGGCGATGCGCAGGCGTACTGCGTGTCCATCGATGTAGCCGGCCACCGCCAGTCGTGGGCGCATGGCGTGGTTGGCAGGCAGTCGCAGTTCGATCGTGCCACGCGCTTCGTCGCCGTTTGCGCAGTAGGTGATGGCGGCATGGTGGATGTCCGGATCGGCACGCAGGAACGACGATGCCGACGACGGGCAGCCACCCTTGGGGGCTGTAGCGCCCATTGGGAGCTCCGATACCGGCGGTCGGATCCACAGCAGCAACGCCACAAGCAGGCATGCCGCAGCCAGTCCCTGGCCCAGATACCAGCGTCCTTCCCGCACGCGTCAACGCTCCAGTACGATCTTCGCGTAGCGCGGATCGGTGTAGCTCTCGCGAATTGCTTCTTCAAACGGCGTCTGCTTCACGCCGAACACGGCATCAGTGTCGATGCCCTTGAAGTCATCGCCGGCACTGAGTGCCTTCAGCTGGTCGGCGGTGAAGGGCGGTTTGCTGCTGAACAGGCTGTAGACCTTCAACAGGAAGCCGAAGAAGCCGATCGGGATGTGCACGATCACCGTATGCAGCTTCTTGACCCGCTTGATGGTGCGGATGATGTCCACGTAATCCACACGGGTATCGCCGACGATGTCGAAGACCTCGCCGTCCGGTTCGGTTTCGATGCACTTGGCGATGCAGCGGCAGAAGTCGCGTTCATACAGGGGCTGGCGCATGAACTTGCCATCGCCCGGGATCGGGAATACGGGCGTGCGTGCCATGAAACGCGACAACCAACCCAGGTGCTTGGGGTCGAACCAGCCGAACATCAGTGTCGGGCGCAGCACGCAGTGGCGCTGGCCGCTGGCGACCACCATCTCCTCCTGTTCGCGCTTGGTATTGGTGTAATCGTCCTTGGCGACCGAATTCACCACCGACGAGCTGATGTGCACCATGTAGGGCACAGCGGCATCCTGGGTCGCCTTCAACACATGGCCGGTGGCCGTGATGTTGTTGCGGACGAACAGGTCGGTGGTCTTGCCGGTGATCTGCGCGTGCAGCTGCACCACGCAGGCGGCACCGTTGAATTCACCGGCCCACGCGCCAGGTTCAGCCAGGTCGGCTTTCACCACGCGGACATCCGGATGCAGGCCGTGCAGGATATCCAGGTTGTGGGCATGCTTGTCGATGGCGACCAGCTGGGTGTAACCCTGCTGCTTGAGCTCGACGATCAGGTTCTGCCCCACCAGGCCGGCAGCACCGGTGATGACGATCTTGGCGTGCTTGTCGGTCATGTCAGAGCTTGATCCTGCGGAAGACGAATTCGGGGATGTTCTTGATGATCATCATGATGGCCCACCAGAAGCCGGGCAGGTAGGCAACGGCCTTGCGCTTGCCGATCGCCTTGAGGATGCCGGCGGCGACCTTGTCCGGTGTCGCCCACAGGGCGCCCTTCTTGAACGCGGCGGTCATCGGCGTATCGACGAAGCCGGGCTTGATGATCAGTACGTTGATGCCAGCCGGACGCAGGCGCTGGCCCAGGCCGCTCAGGTAGGCGGTGACCGCTGCCTTGGCGCTGCCGTACAGGTAATTGCTGGCGCGGCCGCGATCACCGGCCACCGAGGAAATGACGGCCAGGCTGGCACCGGACTGCAGGCGCTGTGCCAGGGCCGCTGCAAGGGCGATGGTCGAGGTGCCATTGGTGGCAAACTCGCGCAGCGATAGATCCACCGAGGCATCGCAGTCAGCCTGGTCAGGCAGGGTGCCGTGGGCGATCAGGACGGTATCGATGCCGCCCAGCGCGGCCCATGCGTTGTCCAGGAGGGCGCCGTGGGCGGCCACATCGTTCACGTCCAGCACGCCGCTGTGCACGTGCGGGGCACCGCGCACGCGCAGGTCGGCGGCAATGGCGTCCAGCTTGCCGGCACTGCGACCCACCAGGTAGAGCGCGGCGCCACGTGCGGCGTATAGGCGCGCAACCGATTCGGCGATGGCCGAGGTCGCGCCGATGATCAGGATCTTCTGCATGGTTACTCCATCACCCGGCGCCAGAAGCCGGATGAGAATCGAGGGTCGATGAAGCGGGAGAAGGCTTCCCAGGCCGGGTAGGCCTGGCGGAACAACGCGCCGGACATGCGCGCGTCCTTGGCCGCGTACACAGCACCGCCGGCTTCGCTGACGATGCGGTCCAGGCGGTCGAGCATCTTCAACAGCTCGGGACCGTCATTGGGGAAATCCAGCGCCAGGGTGGTACCCGGGCGCGGGAAGGAGAGCAGCCCCGGCGAGGGCCGGTCGCCGAATTCCTTCAGTACCGCCAGGAACGAACCGCGCCCGCTGCGGGCAATTTCGCCCAGCAGCGCAGCGGTGGCGTCGCGCGCGGTGGCCGGCGGCAGCACGCACTGGTGCTGCAGGAAGCCGCGCGGGCCGTACATGCGGTTCCAGTGGTTGATGCCGTCCAGCGGATAGAAATAGCTCTGGTAGTGCGATACGTGGCGGGCCCGGCGAGCCGGCTGGCGCCAGTAGTACAGCGTGTTGAACGGACGCAGGGTCAGTGGATTGACCAGTGATACCGGCGGCACGATGGGCATGCTGCGGCGAGGGGCCGAACTGGGCGTGGCCGCGTGGGCGTCGCCTGGTGCATGATCGCCGCGCAGGAAATGCCCGCGACCAAGCGCTCGGCCCTTGGCCAGGCAGTCGATCCAGGCAACGGTGTACTCGAAATCAGTGGCCGACTCGCGCGACAGCGCGAAGAACTCGTCCAGGTTGTCGAAACGGATCGACTCGGTTTCGATCCAGGGGCCTGGTACCCGACGAAGCTGCAGCTCGGCCCAGGTGATGAAGCCGGTCAGGCCCAGCCCACCTGCGGTGGCGGCGAACAGGCCGCTGCTGTCGTCCGGCGTGAGCTGCTGGCGCGAACCATCGCTGCGCAGCAGTTCAAGGCGCAGCACGTGGTGGCAGAACGTACCTGCGCGATGGTGGTTCTTGCCGTGCACGTCGTTGCCGATTGCGCCGCCCACGGTCGCGTAACGGGTGCCCGGGGTGACCGGCAGGAACCAGCCGCGCGGCAGCGCGATGTCCAGGATGTCGGCCAGGGTCACCCCTGCCTCGCAGCGCACGATGCCCGCGGCCGGATCGAAATCGATGAAACGGTCAAGGGCGCGGCTGGTCAGCAGGGTCGCGCCTGGGTTCAGGCAGCTGTCGCCGTAACTGCGCCCGTTGCCGTGGGGCAGCACAGTGCCGCCCTCTGCGGGCAGCGGCAGGGCAGCAGCGCGGTCGAGCACCGGAAGGATCCGCTGCTCTACCCGCGGGTAGCGCCCCCAGGACTGGCCAACCGCTGCACTCATATGGCAATCAGGACGATCAGCACGCACAGTGCGATGACGATCTGGCTGCCGCGGTCCATCGCCGCGAACACGATCGGGTCGTCATGCATGTCGCCCCGGTGCGAGACGATCCACATCCGGCTGATCCAGTACAGCAGGATCGGGCACAGCAGCCACAGCAGCTTGGGACTGGTATACAGCTCCAGGCTTTCCGGGCTGTTGATGTACAGCGCGAAGACCGCGACGCCGATGTAGCCGGCGGCCGCGCCCAGCGACTGCACCAGCGGCAGGTCGGCCACCGAGTAGCCTCGGCCGATCGCCATTTCCTTGCCGCTGGCCAGTGCCGAGGCCAGTTCGGTATAGCGCTTGAGCATGGCCAGGCTGAGGAACACGAACATCGAGAACGCCAGCAGCCAGAACGACAGTTCAGAGTTGATCGCCACCGCGCCGCCGATGATGCGCACCGTGTACAGCGCCGCCAGCATCACCACGTCGATCATTACAATGCGCTTGAGCTTGAGCGAGTAGCTCAGGGTCATCACGTAGTAGCACAGCAGCACGCCCGCGAAGGCCGGGCTGCAGGCCAGCGCCAGGGCGAAGCCGGCCAGGGTGATCAACGGCGCCACCAGCAGGCCATGCAGCAGCGGCAGCGTGCCCGCGGCAAATGGGCGCTTGCGCTTGCGCGGATGCATCCGGTCTGGGGTCAGGTCCAGCAGATCGTTGAGCAGATAGACGCCTGACGCGCACAGACCGAAGGCCAGGAAGGCCGTGCCTGCATCGATGATCGAGGTGAGATCGAAGAAGCGGTGGGCAGTCAGTAGCGGTACCAGCACCAGCAGGTTCTTCAGCCACTGGTAGACGCGCAACGCCTTGATCCAGGTGATCAGACCGCCGTTCTGAGAGGGCAGGTGGGCAAGCACTTCGGTCTGCTTCGCCGCAGCACTGGCCAGCCCGGCCCCGTTGTTGACCACGATCGCGCCGCCAGCATGGGCCCAGACCTTCAGGTCGACCGTGCCGTTGCCCATGTAGTCGAAGCCTCGTTCGCCAAAGCGCGCTGCCAGTGCCTGCCCCTTGTTGCTGCCGGACAGGTTGGTCTGGCCATCGCTGGCCATCACTTCCTCGAACAGTCCCAGATGGTCGGCGATGGGCTGGACCAGCAGGCGGTCGGAGGCGGTGCACAGCACGCGGGGGCGTTGGGTGGTGGTGCGCAGTATGTCCAGCACCCGCTCGTCGTAGGGCAGTGTTTCGGCGGGCAGCTTCACGCGGGAGGCCAGCTGCCGCTTTACGTAGGCTTTGCCCCGCAGCAGCCAGAACGGCACCAGGAACAGGTACAGCGGGTTGTGGGCCAGCAGGGCCAGCAACGATTCGTACAGGATGTCCGAGCGGAGCAGGGTGCCATCCAGATCGACGCATAGGGCACGAGAAGAGGTCACAGCCGAGGTGCCTCGTCGCAGAAGGCGGCATGGTTCTGCATGTAGGTACTTTTTCGCACGGATGAAATCATCCTGAATGATAAGGGAACCATGTTGAGCGCGCAGCCATGGATCAGGGCGCGGGACGTGGCCTGGCGGCCAGCTCCAGGCGTGCCATGGCCAGCATGCCGACAACGACCGCCAGCCACAGGCTGACCAGCCGGATGCCGATGGCCACGGTCAATGCAGCGTCCACCTCGACCCCGGAAGCGCCGAGCATCAGCACGATGGCCGCCTCGGTGGTCCCTACGCCACCAGGGACGAGGGACAGTGCGCCGATCAGCATGGCCAGCGGATAGATGCTCAGCATCAGCAGCCAGGGCAGACTGATGCCCATGGCCTGACATAGCAAGGTAAAGGCCAGGGCAGTCAGCAGCCACGCCGCTCCGCCCTGCAGGGCGGAGCGAAGCAGCAGGCGCCAGCACAGCAGTGGGTCGAGCGCGCGGGTGCCAGCGATCAGGAAATGGCCAAGTCGGCGTACCGGCGAGCCCGGAAGGTACTCGATGAGACGATGCGCGCCGCGAGCAAGAGGTGGCCAGCAGGCCAGCAAACCGAGGATCAGAAGGACTCCCAGAATGATGGTGGCCAGCACGCCGAACGCAGGGATCATGTGGGCCGCACCGATAGCCAGTACGGTGATCACCAGCAGATCCAGTGCGCGCTCGAAGATGAATGTCGCCAAGGTGGCACCAGCCGGTACGCCTTGCCAGCCGAAGTAACGGATACGGAGCAGTTCACCTGCCTTGCCAGGCGAAGCGGTGAAGGCGAAGCCGGCGAGGTAGGCCAAGGCGCCAAGGCGCCAGCCTTGCAGTCGCAGCCCCTGCGCGGAGAGCGCCGATCGCCAGCGCTGGTAGCGGAAGGCATAGCTGACCAGTACCAGCCCGGCGCAAAGGGCCAGAGTGCCGTTGAGGTTGCTCAGCTGCGCGAGGATGTTGCGCTCGCGGTCGATGTACCACAGTGCAGCGAGATATGCAGCCGCAATGGCGACGACCCATGAGCCTGCGCGCCCCCGGCGCACCGGCTTTACCGGCGCCGGGGACGAGCAGTCCGTCATTACAGCGCCTGTTCCAGCTCGGGCAGGATCGCGAACAGATCCCCCACCAGGCCGATATCGGCAATCTCGAAGATGGGCGCGTCGCCATCCTTGTTGATCGCGACGATCGTGCCAGCATCCTTGATGCCGGTCAGGTGCTGGATCGCACCGCTGATGCCTACGGCCACGTACAGTTCCGGCGCGATGATCTTGCCAGTCTGGCCGACCTGCAGGTCGCTGGGCACGTAGCCGGCATCGACCGCGGCGCGCGAAGCACCGACGGCGGCACCGAGCTTGTCGGCCAGCTGGAAGATGACCTTGAAGTTCTCTTCCGAACCGACACCACGGCCACCGGAGACCACGCGCTTGGCGCTCTGCAGGTCCGGGCGGTCGCTGGCGCCAGCGGCGAGGCCGACGAAGCGGGTGTGGGTCGGCAGGGCAGCATCGACGCTGGCCGCTTCGATGGCGGCGCTGCCGCCCTGGGCGGCTTCCGGCCACGACGCGGCACGCACGGTGGCGACCACGATCTGGTCGGCCGGGGCTTCCACGGTGATGATCGCGTTGCCGGCGTAGATCGGGCGCTTGAAGGTGTGGCTGCCTTCAACGCTCATCAGGTCGGAGACCTGGTTGACGCCGAGCAGGGCGGCCACGCACGGCATCAGGTCCTTGCCGAAGGTGGTCGACGGGCCGAACACGTGGGTGTAGCCCTTGGCCAGCTGCGCGATCTGCGGCGCCAGCACCTGGGCGATGGCCTGCGCATTGGCAGCGTTGGCCACGGTAAGGACCTTGGCGACGCCGGTGATCTTCGCGGCCTCGGCGGCAACGGCGGCCGGGTCGGCGGCCAGCACCAGCACGTCGATGCTGGCACCGCTGATGGCGGCAGCAGCGCTGACGGTCTTGGCGGTAGCGGCGTTGAGCTTGCCGTCGTGGTGCTCGGCGATGACGAGAATCCTGCTCATTACAGCAACCCCTTCTGCTTGAGTGCGGCAACCAGTTCGGCCGCGTCCTTGACCATCACACCCTTGCTGCGCTTGGACGGCGCGGCGTACTGGGTGGTCTTGAAGGTGTCGGCGGCTTCAACGCCGAGGTCGGCCAGCTGCAGGGCCTCCAGCGGCTTGGCCTTGGCCTTCATGATGTCCGGCAGCTTGATGAAGCGCGGCTCGTTCAGGCGCAGGTCGGTGGTGACCACCGCCGGCAGATCGACTTCCAGCGTTTCCAGGCCGGCGTCGACTTCGCGGGTCACCGTGGCTTTGCCGTCGGCAATGTCCAGCTTGCTGGCGAAGGTCGCCTGCGGGCGGCCCCACAGCGTGGCCAGCATCTGGCCGGTCTGGTTGGCGTCGTCGTCGATGGCCTGCTTGCCGAGGATCACCAGGTCCGGCTGTTCCTTCTCGATCAGCTTGAGCAGGGTACGTGCGGCGGTCAGCGGCTGGATGGCCTGGTCGGTGACCACATGGACGGCACGGTTGGCACCCATGGCCAGGCCGTTGCGCAGATGCGCCTGGGCATCGGCCGGAGCAATGGTGGCGACCACGACTTCGCTGGCGATGCCCTTGTCGCGCAGGCGCAGGGCTTCTTCCAGAGCGATTTCATCGAAGGGATTGGGGGACAGCTTGACGCCGTCGGTGACCACGCCGGAACCGTCCGGCTTGACCTGAATGCGGACGTTGTAGTCCACCACGCGCTTGTACGCGACGAGGATTTTCATCTGGTACGGGGTCCTTCAATAACGGGGAGAACGTCCGGTCCTCGCACAGCAACCGGTTCGGGGGTGGGATCCCGATTCTAGCTGGCTTGAGGGGACCATGCGAATGCGTATGGTTATGTTGCGGCGCGGCATGGGACGGACGGAGCAAGTGCGCCATTCACGACACGCTGGCAGTCGTGAAGACGGGGGACATGTATGCTGTGCCGCTGTGCGGGAGCGCCCAAGTGCGCCCCATGGATGACATTTCGATCAGGAGAACAGGTAGTGCCCACATGGCTTGTCACCGGCGGCGCCGGATTCATTGGCGGTAATTTCGTCCTCGAAGCCGTCGCCCGCGGCATCAAGGTCGTTAACCTTGATGTGCTGACGTACGCCGGCAACCTGAAGACTCTGTCCAGCCTGGAGGGCAACCCCGACCACGTGTTCGTGCAAGGCGACATCGGCGACCGTGATCTGGTCGCCCGCCTGCTGGCCGAGCACCAGCCGGACGCGGTGCTGAACTTCGCCGCCGAAAGCCATGTCGATCGTTCCATCGATGGCCCGGGTGCGTTCATCCAGACCAACGTGGTGGGCACCCTGGGCCTGCTGGAAGCGGTGCGCGACTACTGGAAGGCGCTGCCGGCCGGGCCGGGCGCCGCCTTCCGCTTCCTGCATGTGTCCACTGACGAGGTGTACGGCACCCTGGGTGAGACCGGCAAGTTCAGCGAAACCACGCCGTACGCTCCGAATTCCCCGTATTCGGCGTCGAAGGCCGCTTCGGACCACTTGGTCCGCGCCTTCCACCACACCTACGGGCTGCCGGTGCTGACCACCAACTGCTCGAACAACTACGGTCCGTACCACTTCCCGGAGAAGCTGATCCCGCTTGTGATCGCCAAGGCGCTGGCCGGCGAGCCGCTGCCGGTGTACGGCGATGGCAAGCAGGTGCGTGACTGGCTGTTCGTGTCCGACCATTGCGAAGCGATTCGCACCGTGCTGGCCAAGGGCCAGGTCGGCGAGACCTACAACGTCGGTGGCAACTCGGAAAAGCAGAACATTGAGGTGGTGCAGGCCATCTGCGCGCTGCTGGACCAGCGCCGCCCGCGTGCGGACGGCCAGCCGCGCAGCAGCCAGATCACCTACGTCACCGATCGTCCTGGTCATGACCGCCGCTATGCGATCGATGCGTCCAAGCTGAAGAACGACCTGGGCTGGGAACCGGCCTACACCTTCGAGCAGGGCATCACCTTCACCGTCGACTGGTACCTGGACAACCAGGAATGGGTCAACGGCGTGCTCGACGGCAGCTACCGCCTGCAGCGCATCGGCACCGCAGCCTGAATCCAGGAGATCTCATGACCCAGCGCAAGGGCATCATCCTAGCCGGGGGTTCCGGCACCCGGCTGTATCCGATCACCAAGGGCGTCAGCAAGCAGCTGTTGCCGGTGTACGACAAGCCGATGATCTACTACCCGCTCAGCGTGCTGATGCTGGCGGGCATTCGCGAAGTGCTGATCATCAATACCCCGCACGAGCAGGCGCTGTTCCAGCAGTTGCTGGGCGACGGTTCGCAGTGGGGCATGGACATCCAGTATGCAGTGCAGCCAAGTCCGGATGGCCTGGCCCAGGCCTACCTGATCGGCCGTGAGTTCGTCGCCGGCAAGCCGAGCTGCCTGGTGCTGGGCGACAACATCTTCCACGGCCACGGCCTGCGCGAGGTGCTGCGCAACGCCGACCAGCGTGACCAGGGCGCCACCGTGTTCGGCTACTGGGTGAATGATCCGGAACGCTACGGCGTGGCCGAGTTCGACAGCAACGGCAAGGTCATCAACCTGGTGGAAAAGCCCGAGAATCCGCGCTCCAACTACGCGGTGACCGGCCTGTACTTCTACGACGGCAATGCCAGCGACTATGCGGCCGAGCTGAAGCCTTCGCCGCGTGGCGAGCTGGAGATCACCGATCTGAACCAGCACTATCTGCGCGAAGGGCAGCTGCACTTGGAGGCGCTGGGTCGTGGTTATGCCTGGCTGGATACCGGCACGCACCAGTCGTTGCTGGAAGCATCCAACTTCATCGAAACCATCCAGACCCGCCAGGGCCTGCAGGTCTGCTGCCCGGAGGAAATTGCCTTCGGCAAGGGCTGGATCAACGCTGAACAGCTGGAAGCACTGGCGGCGCCGCTGATCAAGAATGGCTACGGCCAGTACCTGCATAAACTCGCTCTGCGTGGAGTCGTTCCGTGAAAGTGATTGAAACCAAGTTGCCCGGTTGCGTGGTGATCGAGCCGGCGGTGTTCGGCGATGCCCGCGGTTATTTCTTCGAAACCTGGAATGCCGAGCGCTTCGCTGCGCTGGGCCTGCCGGATCGTTTCGTGCAGAGCAACGTGTCGACGTCCGCGCAGGGCGTGCTGCGCGGCCTGCATTACCAGTGGCCGCGCCCGCAGGGCAAGCTGGTCAGCGTGCTCGAAGGCGAGGTCTACGATGTGGCCGTCGACATCCGTCGGGGCTCGCCGACCTTCGGCCAGTGGGAAGCGGTGGTGCTGAGCGCGGAGAACAAGAAGCAGTTCTGGATTCCGGAGGGCTTCGCCCACGGTTTCGCCGTGCTGTCCGAGCGTGCGGTCTTCAGCTACCTGTGCACCGAGGTCTACCTCAAGGACTTTGATGCCGGCGTGCGCTGGAACGATGCCGACATCGCAGTGGACTGGCCGGTCAGCGCACCGACCCTGTCGGCCAAGGACGAGAACGCGCCGTTCCTGAAAGACATCGCGGAAGACCGTCTGCCGGTCTACGTCGCATGACGGTGCTGGTGTTCGGCGGCAACGGCCAGGTCGGCCAGGAGCTGCTGCGCGCGCTGGCACCGCTGGGCAAGGTGGTTGCGACCACCCGCAGCGGAGTCCTGCCCGACGGAAGTGCCTGCGAAACGGCCGATTTCGGCCAGCCCGACTGCCTGCCGGCATTGCTGGACAGCGTGCAGCCGTCGCTGGTGGTCAATGCGGCCGCCTATACCGCAGTTGATCGTGCCGAGCAGGAGGTCGAAGCTGCCTTCGCTGCCAATGCGCAGGCGCCGGGCGTGATCGCGCGCTGGTGTGCGGCGCATGGCGTGCCGCTCGTGCATTACTCCACCGACTACGTGTTCGATGGCCAGGGCAGCGCGCCATACCGCGAGGACGAGCCGACCGCGCCGCTGGGCGTGTATGGCACCAGCAAGCGCGATGGCGAGGATGCGGTGCGCGCTGCCGGTGGCCGTCACCTGATCTTCCGCACAGCGTGGGTGTATGCATCGCACGGCGCCAACTTCCTGCGCACGATGTTGCGCGTGGGTGTCGAGCGTGACGTATTGCGTGTGGTGGCTGACCAGATCGGTACGCCGACGCCGGCGGCGCTGATCGCCGATGTCACCGCGCAGGCACTGCAGCATCCGGGCCAGCTTTCGGGGACCTGGCACCTGACCGCCAGTGGCCAGACCAGTTGGCACGGTTTTGCCGAAGCGATTTTTGCCGAGGCGCTGGCGACGGGAGTACTGGCCAAGGTGCCGTCGGTTGAAGCGATTGCCAGTTCCGAGTACCCGACACCGGCCAAGCGCCCGGCCTGGTCGGTGCTGGACAACCGTAAGCTGCAGCAGGATTTCGGCATCGTGCTGCCGGAATGGCAGGACGGTCTGAAGCGGGTGATCGCACAGTTCTGATCGCCGGCCGCGCGGTGCGGCGGATGACGGAAGCCCGGCCTTGGCCGGGTTTCTGCCTTTTCGCGCTGTGCAACGTTTCGAACCAGGCATTGCTGAGCGTGAGTACGCGCGAATCCGGTGCTGCTGAACTACCATGCGCAGCTGGATTCTCCCGCGCAGTGCGTCGAAGCTGCTGCGCTTGTACCTGAAAGGACGCTCCATGAATCTGCCTGCTTTGCACGCCCGCGCATCGCGAAAGTGGTCTCCACTCATGCTGGCACTGGGTGTCGGTGCGCTGGCGCTGCTGGCACGACTGCTGTACGTACAGTTCTTCGCTACGCCGATGCCCTACATGGATCAATGGGATGGGGAGTGGGCCTCTGCGCTCAAGCCATGGCTGGAAGGAACATTGCAGTGGCAGATGTTGTTCGCGCCGCACAATGAGCATCGCATCCTGCCCACGCGCCTGGTCACCCTGCTGTCGTATGCCGTCACCGGGCAGTGGAACAACGTCTACGAAGCACGGGTCGCAGCCGTCGTGTTCTGCTTCATCCCCGCATTGCTGGTCTGGCACACGCTTCGCGACGCGGGCGCTGCTGTGGGTCGCTGGATGCTGCTGCTGTTGGCGATTCTGCTGTCAGTCCTGCCGTTCGCGTGGGAGAACTTTCTCGTTGGCTTCCAGTCGCAGTTCTATTTCCTGATCCTGTCCAGCATCGTGGCCATCGCGCTGGTGGCCAGGCACCATCAGAGCATTGTGGCATTGCCTGCTGCGATCGCACTGAGCGTGTTTGCCAGTGCCACCATGGCGTCGGGGCTGCTGACCGCAGTGGCAACGGCTGCGACCTGTGTCCTGGCCTGCATCTGCCTTCCCGGCCGACGAGTGCCGGCGTTGTGCGCAACAGCAGTGCTGGCGGCCGTCGCGATGGTCGCCTACGCTCAGGTTCCCGTGATCGAGGTCAATACGGCCTTGCGTGCGCAGAGCGCAGGCGAGTTCATCTACGCCGCGTCTCGGGTTCTGGCGTGGCCCATGCGGTCAGGTGGGTTCGCGCTGATCATCTGGCTGCCTGCCACCGTGATGGTTGTGCGCATGGTGATCCGCCGGCAAGCATCGCCGACCGATCTGGTGATGGCAGGACTCTGCATCTGGTCTGCGCTTCAGGCATTGGCCATCGCCTATGGCCGCGGGCATGACATGAGGGCGCCGATGTCCCGCTATACGGAACTGTTTGTGCCTGGCTTGTTTGCCAACGCGTGGTTTGCCATCCAATTGTGGGGCCTGGCTTCGAAGGGCCCGCGACTGCGCACGGCAAGGCGTGCGGCGGTACTCCTGTTCGCGCTTGTCGTTGCATATCCACTGCTGGGCCGGATCGGAAAGGATGTTGCCAAGCTCCAGCATTTCAGCGCGGCAGCGCGGCTGCAACAGGACAATGTCCGGCGCTACCTTGCGGGCGCTGACCTCCGTGCGCCGCAGGCGGGCGAGTTCGAGCTGCCGTATCCCGACACGAACCGCCTCAAGTCCTATCTGGATGATCCGGTCCTGCGCCGGATCCTTCCTGTAGACCGTGCCGGATCGGCGCCCCTGGAGGGCGCCGGAGCTCAGCGGCGCTGAGAGCTGAACCCGTCAGCTACGCCCGTAGGTGTCCTCGAAGCGAACGATATCGTCTTCGCCCAGGTAACTGCCGGACTGCACTTCGATCAGTTCCAGCGGCAGTTTGCCCGGGTTGCGCAGGCGATGGGTCACGCCCAGCGGAATGTAGGTGCTCTGGTTCTCGCTCAGCAGGATGACCTCGTCACCCCGGGTCACCTCGGCGGTGCCGCTGACCACGATCCAGTGTTCGGCACGATGGTGGTGCATCTGCAGGCTCAGCGTGCCGCCGGGCTTGACCGTGATCCGCTTCACCTGGAAGCGGGCACCGTTGTCGATCGAATCGTAGGCGCCCCACGGACGATAGACCTTGCGGTGCCAGGTCGCTTCACTGCGGCCTTCGGTCTTCAACTGTGACACCACTGTCTTGACCTCCTGCATGCGGTCAGCCTTGCCGACCAGTACCGCATCGTCGGTCTCCACCACGATCACATCGTCCAGGCCGACCATCGCCACCAGGCGCTGGCCATAGGCGTAGGTGTTGCGGCAGTCGATGGCGATCACATCGCCCTGGTGGGCATTGCCGTCACCATCCTGCTGCGAGACGTCGCGCAGTGCGGTCCACGAACCGACATCATTCCAACCCGCGTCGAGCGGGATCACCACCGCATCGGCGGTCTTCTCCATCACCGCGTAGTCGATGGAATCAGAGGCGACGGCGGCGAAGGCGGCCTTGTCCAGGCGCGTGAAGTCGGTGTCGCGGCGGGCCAGCTGCCATGCGCTGCGGCTGCCGGCGAGCATCTCCGGCTGGAAGCGTTCCAGCTCCTGAAGGTAGCGCGATGCCTTGAACAGGAACATGCCGCTGTTCCAGTAGTACTGGCCGCTGGCCACGTACCCGGTAGCGGTATCCAGGTCGGGCTTCTCGACGAAGCGTTCGACGGCACGAAGGCCCTGGCCGTCGGCGGCCTTGATGTAGCCGTAGCCGGTTTCAGGGCCCGTGGGCACGATGCCGAAGGTCACCAGCTTGCCCGCTTCGGCAGCACTGGTGGCTGCCTGGACGACGCTGCGGAAGGTGGCTTCATCGCTGATCACGTGGTCCGAAGGCAGCACCAGCAGCAGCGCATCGGCGCCGTCGCGGGTCGCTTCCAATGCCGCTACCGCGATGGCCGGCGCCGTATTGCGCCCCATTGGCTCGAGGATGATCGCAGCCGGCTCGGCCCCGACCTGGTGCAGCTGCTCGGCGGCGACGAAGCGGTGTTCCTCGTTGGCGATCACCAGCGGACCACGGCTGGCAATGGGGGCCACCCGCTGCCAAGTGGCCTGCAGCATGGTCTGCTCGCCGGCCAGTGGCAGGAACTGCTTCGGGTAGGACTCACGTGACAGCGGCCACAAGCGGGTGCCGGAGCCACCAGAGAGAATGACGGGCTGGATGATGCTCATGGTCTTCCTTGGTTATTGCTGAAGGAGGTGGGAAATTTCGTCGGTGCGCGCCTGCATCAGCGCGGCATCACCGCGGGCTTCGACATTCAGGCGCAGCAGCGGCTCGGTGTTGGAACTGCGCAGGTTGAAGCGCCAGTCGCCGAAATCGGCGCTGATGCCATCGGTGTAGTCCAGCGCGGGCGCCTGCGCGGCGAAGTGCTCCATCACGCGTGCCACGGCGGCCTTGGCATCGGCCACCTTGAAGTTGATCTCTCCGCTGCACGGATAGGCCGCCATGCGATCTTCAACCCAGTCGGCCAGTGAACGTCCGCTTTCCGAAATCAGCTGGGCGATCAGCAGCCACGGGATCATCCCGGAGTCTGCATAGGCGAACTCGCGGAAGTAGTGGTGGGCGCTCATCTCGCCGCCATACACCGCATCTTCCGCGCGCATCTTCTCCTTGATGAAGGCGTGGCCGCTCTTGCACAGCACAGGCACGCCGCCGGCGGCTTCGACCATTTCCACTGTGTTCCAGACCAGGCGCGGATCGTGTACGACCTTGCCACCGGGCTGGCGGGCGAGAATGGCCTTTGCCAGCAGGCCGACCAGGTAATAGCCTTCGATGAAACGGCCGGTGTGATCGAAGAAGAAACAGCGGTCGAAGTCACCGTCCCAGGCGATGCCGAAGTCGGCGCCGTGTTCGCGCACGGCCTCGGCGGTGGTGGCGCGGTTCTCCGGCAGCAGCGGGTTGGGGATGCCGTTGGGGAAGTTGCCATCGGGTTCATGGCAGATGCGGATGAATTCCAGCGGCAGATGCGGCGCCAGCAGGTCGACGATGGCACCGGCGCCGCCGTTGCCGGCATTGACCACCAGCTTCAGCGGCTTGAGCTTGCTGGCGTCCACGTAGCCCAGCAGGTGATCGATGTAGGCGCTCTTGTCGTGGCGCGCGGTCTGCGCCGCAACCGGTGGCTGTGCGGCGCCGGTATCGGCGGCCACCGCGTCGGAGATCGCGAACAGGCCGGTATCGGAACTGATTGGCCGTGCGTTTTCCTTGACCAGCTTCATCCCGTTGTAGTCCATGGGGTTATGGCTGGCAGTCACCATCACGCCGCCCGCGGCGCCCAGGTGGTCGGTCTGGAAGTAGACCTCCTCGGTGCCGCACAGGCCGATGTCGATCACTTCGCGGCCCACGCCACGCAGGCCGGCGGCCAGCGCGTCCTGCAGTGCCGGGCTGGTCAACCGGACGTCATGACCCAGGACCACGGGGCCCGGGGCGAGCTGAGCGGCCAGGGCGACGCCGATGCGGCGGGCGAGGTCTTCGTTCAGTTCTTCCGGGACGCGGCCACGGATGTCATAGGCCTTGAAGGCGGGCAGGGGCATCGATCAGGTCCAATGTGGGCACAGCCCTTGATTGTACCGCCAGCTCGGTATGGGAATCGTTTCCATGCCGCAACGCCACGTGACCGGCCGGCGCGCTGGCCTAGAATGGTTGGATTACATCAACGAGGTGAGGGCGTAGATGAGCAACCCGGCAACGACCGGCGGCAAGCGCGGCAAGCGTTTCGCCAGTGCGGCGGAGGCCCTGCAGGGGGTGGTCGCCGATGGCCAGACCCTGGCCGTGGGCGGCTTTGGCCTGTGTGGCATTCCCGAGGCGCTGATCGCTGCCTTGCGCGACAGCGGCGCCAGGGGCCTGACCGTGATCTCCAACAATGCCGGCGTCGATGGCTTCGGCCTGGGCCAACTGCTGGAAACGCGGCAGATCAAGAAGATGATTTCGTCCTACGTGGGCGAGAACAAGGAATTCGAGCGGCAGTTCCTGGCCGGCGAACTGGAGCTGGAATTCAACCCGCAGGGCACCCTGGCCGAGCGCCTGCGTGCCGGTGGCGCGGGTATTCCGGCGTTCTTCACTGCCACCGGCTACGGCACGGTGGTGGCCGAGGGCAAGGAAACCCGCGAATTCGACGGCAAGCACTACGTGATGGAGACCGCGCTGCGCGCCGACGTGGCGCTGGTCAAGGCCTGGAAGGCCGACGAGGCCGGCAACCTGGTGTTCCGCAAGACCGCGCGCAACTTCAACCCGGCCTGTGCGATGGCTGGCAAGGTCTGCATCGTGGAAGTGGAAGAGGTGGTGCCGGTCGGCGCCATCGACCCGGACCAGGTGCACCTGCCGGGCATCTATGTGCACCGCATCGTGCACAACGCGCATCCCGAGAAGCGAATCGAACAGCGCACCATCCGCGCGGAGGGCAACTGACATGGCGTGGACCCGTGATGAGATGGCCGCACGCGCGGCGCGCGAGCTGACCGATGGCGCCTATGTGAACCTGGGCATCGGCCTGCCGACGCTGGTTGCCAACCACATTCCCGAAGGCGTGGACGTGTGGCTGCAGTCGGAAAACGGCCTGCTCGGTATCGGCCCGTTCCCGACCGACGCCGAAGTCGACGCCGACCTGATCAATGCCGGCAAGCAGACCGTCACTGCACGTGCGGGCGCCAGCTACTTCGGCAGCCACGACAGCTTCGCGATGATCCGTGGTGGACACGTCAACCTGGCCATCCTCGGTGCCATGCAGGTGACCGACAAGGGCGACCTGGCCAACTGGATGGTGCCCGGCAAGATGGTCAAGGGCATGGGCGGTGCGATGGACCTGGTCGCTGGCGTGCAGCGCGTGGTGGTGCTGATGGAGCACACCGCCAAGAACGGCGAGCACAAGATCCTGGCCGAATGCACGCTGCCGTTGACCGGCGTGGGCGTGGTCGACCGCATTATTACCGACCTGGCGGTGTTCGACGTGACTGACAAGGGCCTGCTGCTGGTGGAAGCCGCGCCGGGTGTCAGTGATGAGGAACTGCAGGAAAAGACCGGCGTCGCGTTTCTTCGCGGCTGAAGGTGCAAGGGCGGCCCAGGGCCGCCCTGTTTCTTGAGGGGGTGCCATGCTGTTTCCCCATGCGCTGCCCGATGCCGATGTGTTGCACCTGCCGGGCTGGCTGGCCGCGACCGATGCCGACCGGCTGATGGAGGCGCTGCAGGCCGGCGTGCCGTGGGAGGTCCACCGCATCCGCATGTTCGGCAACTGGGTGGACTCGCCACGGCTGAGCTGCTGGATCGGCGACCCGCATGCCCGCTACCGTTACTCTGGTGCCGAGTTCGTGCCGCACCCGTGGCCGCCTGTGTTGCTGGCCGTGCGCGAGCACCTGCAGGCCGAAGGACACGGCCACTTCAACAGCGTGCTGCTGAACCGCTATCGCAGTGGGGGTGACTACATGGGCTGGCATAGCGATGACGAGCCGGAGCTGGGGCCGGCCCCGGTGATCGCTTCGCTGAGCCTGGGGGCCGCGCGCCGTTTCCTGCTGCGCCGACGCGACGACCCGGCGCGCAAGGCTGAATTCGTGCTTGGCCACGGTGACCTGCTGCTGATGGCCGGGCAGACCCAGCGCTTCTACCAGCACGCGCTGCCGAAGATGGCGCGGGTGCAGGGAGAGCGGATCAACCTGACGTTCCGGTGGATCCAGCCCGGCTGATCCTGGGACGAAGTGTCAGGCGCGCAGCAGATCGATGCCGGCAGACAGCACGCCGCGACCGAAGTGGCCGTAGTTGCCGCGTAGCAGTTCACCCAGCACTGCCGGGATACGCCGCAGGCGCGAGCTCGGCAGGCTGGTGCGCACGGCGATATGACGTCGCTTGCGTTCGACCCAGGCCAGCTGGGTAGCAGGAAAGCCGAGCGAGCGCGCGCGCTCCAGCAGCTGGCCACATTCCACCCGCTCGCTTTCCAACTGGCGCTTGCGTCGTACCGCGCGTGGCGTGGCATCGTTGCCACCAAGGCCCAACTGATTGTTGCTGTGCAGGCGGTAATCAATGAGCGTCTCGGAAAGGCTGTCGATCTCCCCGCGCATGGCAGCCAGTGTGCCGATCCAGGCGTCGTGTACCCAGCCCGATGCCGGCAGCGGAAGTGCGTCGGTCAGGACCGACCGGTGCAATGCCATTGCAGCACCGGTCATCAGCTTGCGCTTGAGCATCAATCGGAACCCGTCGCCGGCATGCATCCGTGCCCGTTGCGCGGCGCCGTAGTGCAGCGCGGTGAACAGGGTCTGCGGCATGGGCTGACCTGCATCATCGATCAAGCGAGCGTCGCAGTGCAGGACGCGCAGGCCAGGGCGTGCATCGAACTCGGTGCAGAAACGTGCGACCTTGTCGGGATGCCAGACATCGTCCTGGTCACACAGGAAAATGAGCGTGCCGGTGCAGGCGTGCAGTGCGCCATCGAAATTGCGCCGATAACCCATGTTCTGTGGATTGACCTGCAGGTCAACCGAGATACCCGCAGCCTCGGCGCGTGGCACGAAGGCCCGCAGCAGCACCAACGTGCCATCGGAGGACACGTCGTCGCGGATCACGATCTGGTCTGGTCGGCGTGTCTGTGCCAGCAGGCTGTCGAGCTGCTCCTGCAGGAAGCGCTCACCGTTGTACGTACAGACGGCGATGGAGACGGATGCGGGCATCAGCGAGGGAATGGGCCGTGGCTTGTGATTATCGCACGCACCTGCTGCAACGCCGACGGGCATGGACCGGTGCTACCTGAATCTGGCGGCGGCAGCGCCGGGCCATGCCCGGCGAATGCGGCGATCAGCGCGCAACGGTCGGCTGGTCGGCCTGCCCGCTCTGCAACGTCCAGCCCACCATGTCCTGTGCCAGCTGCTGCAGGCCACGCTCGAAGGCCGCGGTCACCGCCGGTACGTCGGTGCTGCCGACCGGCTGCGCCTGGCGGAAGGTGCGGTCAGCCACCACGCGCTGGTCGGCGACGTGGATCAGCTTGGCGTTGACCTCGATCACCACGGTCGGCGTGGCCTGGCCCTGGTAATCCGATTCGAAGCGGCGCACGTCGGTGGACAGCTTGTAGTCGGCGCGGATGCCGGCGGTGCTGCGGGCCACGCCGCGGATGCGGCCTGAATCCTCGAAGCCGCGCAACAGGGTGTCCTCGATCATGTCGGTGGCCGGCTGCGCCCAGCTGGCGCCCTTGTAGATCTCCAGCTGCGACGGCGTCGGCCGCACGTTGATGCGCGGGCTGTCGACCATGCGCGCGGCGCTGGGCTTGGCCAGTACCAGCTGCCAGCTGGCCTGTGGCCACGCCGGGTCCGCCTTGACCTGCACGGATGGCGAGTACAGCGTCACCGCGGTTTTCTCGCTGCTGCCGAGGATGGAACAGCCGCCCAGCAGGGTGACCATCGAAGCAGCCAGCAGCAGGCGCGGAAGGGTGGTCGGGCTCATTTGGGTTCGAACTCCTTCGGTGCGTCGCGGCCCAGCAGGTAGCGCGCGGGGTTGTTCTCAAGGCGGTCGCTGACCCGGCGCAGGTCGCGGATCAGGCCGCGCAGTTCGGTCAGCGTCGGGCCCAGCTGGCCGAGGCCATCGTTGGCAAAGCTGTTGATCGCGGCACGGTTCTCGCCAAGGATCGAATCGGCGTTGCCGGCGGCCGAATCGAGCTTGGCCAGGGTGCCATCGAGCTTGTCGATGATGCCGGGCAGCTGCTGCACCAGGTTCTTGTCCAGGCGCTCGATGGTGCCGTTGGTGGTCTTCAGCGTGGTGTCCAGGCTGCGGGCGGCGTCGCGCGCGCTGAGCAGCAGCGCCTGCGTGCCCTGGTCACGGTCGGCCAGGCCACCGCTGATCGTCTCCAGGTTGGCCAGCGTCGCGTTGATCGAGGCCACGTTGCGGTCGCTGAGGATCTGGTCCATGCGCTCGACGATGCGGTTGGCAACGTCGGTGATGTTCTGCAGCGCCGAGGGCGTGGTCGGGATGATCGGTGCCGGATCCTTGTTGACGGTGGTCAGCGCCGGCGACTGCGGCGTGCCGCCGCTGAGCTGGATGATCGACGGGCCGGTCAGGCTGGTGATCGCCAGCTTGGCGCGGGTATCGGTCTTGACCGGCGTGTTGGAGTTCAGGCGGATGCGCGCGACCACCTGGCGCGGGTCGTCCGGCACCAGGTTCAGTTCGGTGATCGAGCCCACCGCGATGCCGTTGTACTGCACCGGGCTGCCCACCGACAGGCCGGTCACCGCTTCGCGGAACACCACGCGGTACTCCTGCCAGGTACGGTCGGAGGAGTACTTGGCGGCCCACAGGCCGAAGGCCAGCAGGGCCAGGCCGGTGATCAGGGTGAACGCGCCGATCAGCACGTAGTTGGCTTTGGTTTCCATGGCTCAGGCACTCTCGATCTGTTCGCCACGCGCGGCGCGCGCGCGGGGTCCGTGGAAGTATTCCTGGATCCACGGATGATCCAGTTTCTCGATGTCAGGCAAGGGTGCGTTGGCCACCACCTTGCGGTCGGCGATCACCGCTACCCGGTCGCAGATCGCGTACAGCGTGTCCAGGTCGTGGGTGATCAGGAACACGGTCAGCCCCAGTGCTTCCTGCAGGGTCTTGATCAGGCGGTCGAAAGCAGCCGCGCCGATCGGGTCGAGCCCGGCGGTCGGTTCATCCAGGAACAGCAACGGCGGATCCAGCGCCAGCGCACGGGCCAGGCCGGCGCGCTTGCGCATGCCGCCGGACAGCTGCGAGGGCAGCTTGTTGATCGCATCGGCGGGCAGTCCGGCCAGTTTCACTTTCAGCAGCGCCAGTTCGTAGTGCCAGCGCTCGGGCAGTTCGCGGTGGTGTTCCTTCAGCGGCACCTGCACGTTCTCGCCCACGGTCAGCGAGGAGAACAGGGCGCCGTCCTGGAACAGCACGCCGGTATTGCGTTCGATGTGCAGGCGGCTCTCGGCGTCGCCGGCACGCGCGTCGCGGCCCAGCACTTCGATCTGGCCCGCGTCGGGCGTGCGCAGGCCGAGGATCGAGCGCATCAGCACCGACTTGCCGGTGCCGGAGCCGCCGACCACACCCAGGATCTCGCCGCGGCGCACGTCCAGGTCCAGGTCTTCGTGCACGGTCTGGCTGCCGAAGCGGTTGACCAACCCGCGCACGCGGATGGCCAGCTCGTGGCCGTCGTCGTCGCGCATGTCGAGGGTTTCGGGGAGGGCGGATGTGCTCATGTCACCAGTCCATGTGCATGAACCACAACGCCGCGAAGGCGTCGATGATGATCACCAGCGAGATCGTCTGCACCACGCTGGAGGTGGTGCGCTCGCCGACCGACTGCGCGGTGCCTTCGACCTTCAGTCCTTCCAGGCAGCCGATCAGGCCGATCACCAGCGCGAACACGGGTGCCTTCGACAGGCCGACCAGCATGTGCCGCACTTCCATCGTCTCGTGCATGCGCGCGATGTACATCTGTGGCGGGATGTCGAGGTCGAACGCGCCGACGGTGATGCCGCCGGCCAGGCCGGCGACCATCGCGATGAAGGTCAACAGGGGCAGGGTGACCAGCAACGCCAGCAAGCGTGGCAACACCAGCAGGTCGACCGGGTCCAGGCCCAGGGTGCGCATCGCATCGATTTCCTCGCGTGCCTTCATCGCACCGATCTGCGCGGTGAACGCACTGGCGGTGCGGCCGGCCAGCACGATGGCGGTCAGCAGCACGGCGAATTCGCGCAGGAAGGCGATGTTGACCAGTTCGACCACGTAGATCTCGGCGCCGAAGTCGCGCAGGATGGTCGAGCCGAGGAACGCGATCACCGCGCCGACCAGGTAGGACAGCAGCGCCACCAGCGGTACCGCGTCCAGCCCGACCTGCTCCATCTGGTGCACGGTGGCGGTCAGGCGGAAGCGGCGGGGTTCCTTGACCAGCCGCGCCGCCTTGACCAGGTTCTCGCCGAGGAAGCTGCACAGCGCCTTGATGTTGTGGCCGGTGGTGTGGACGCTGACGCCCAGCCGTTCCAGCGCGGCCAGCACGCCGAAATCGCGCTTGGGCTTGGGCCGGTCGTCGGCCACTTCCTCGATGGTGCAGACCAGCGCCTGGTGGTCCGCGCGGAACTGCAGTGCGTCTTCGTGCAGATCGGCACGATGGGCCACGCGCAGCACCTGCAGCACGCCGGCCGAATCCAGCTGTTCGATGCCGGTGGCATCGATGCCGGTCAGTTTGTCGGGAACGCCGTGCAGGACTTCGGCCGCGGCCAGCGCGGTCTTCAAGGTCCAGGTGCCGGACAGGCGGATCAGGCCCGGGTCGTGGGCATCCTGTTCGAGCTGGGGGGCGTGGTTCGGGGTCACTTGGGCCATTCGGATCGCAGCATAACCGTTCTGTATCGGGCTTCGCGTCGAACTCGGATGAATTTCTCCGGTGGGGCCCAGCGTAGGTAATACTACGGCGCATGTCCGCAGACGCTCACACGATCCCCACGCCCCAGGCCACCTACGCACAGCGCGTGGCCTTTGTTTCCGAGATCGCCGGACGCCTGCACAGCTATGGCACCACGGCCCAGCGCCTGGAAACGGCGGTGGTGGCACTGGCCCGCCAGCTCGATCTGGATTGTGAACCGTGGTCGAATCCCACCGGTATCATCCTCAGCTTCAGCGATCCGGCGCAGGCGATCGGCTCCAGCGACATCACCCGCGTGATCCGCCTGGCGCCCGGTGAGAACGACCTGCACAAGCTCAGCGTCGCCGACCATATCGCCGAGGAAGTGTCCAACGGGCGGATGAGCATCGCCCAGGGCCACACTGCACTGCGCCAGCTGGACAAGGATCCGGGCCGGCGCGGCAAGCTGCGCACCATCCTGTCGTTCAGCCTCGGCGCAGCCGGCGTGGCCGGGATGTGGAAGCTGCCGTGGCTGGACATTGCCACCGCCGGTGTCATCGGCCTGATGATCGGCCTGCTCGGCATGGTCACCGATCGTCGCCCGGCCACCCGCGAAGCGGCCGAGGCGCTGGCGGCGCTGCTGGCCGGCATGGTCGCCACCCTGGTGGCGTCGTTCATCGGCGCGCTCAACCTCAACACGGTGATCATCGCCTCGCTGGTGGTGCTGCTGCCCGGCATGTCGCTGACCAATGCGGTCAACGAGCTGGCCAGCCAGCACTGGGTATCGGGTACCGCACGCTTTGCCGGCGCACTGACCACCATCATGAAGCTCAGCGTCGGCGCGATGATCGCGGTGACCCTGGCCGACGTGCTCGGCCTGGATCCGGTGATCCGGGCCACGCGGCCGCAGGGGCCGTGGGTGGAGTGGGGCTCGCTGCTGACCGCAGCGTTCGCCTTCGCGATGCTGTTCAAGGCCAACCGCCGCGATTACCCGTGGGTGATCGCCGCCTCGGTGGCCGGTTATGCGATCTCCAAGTTCGGCGGCCATGCCTGGGGTGCGCCGGCCGGCATCTTCCTGTCGGCAATGCTGTTGACCGCCGGTGGCAATCTGTTCGGTCGCCTGGTCGGGCGTCCGGGCGCGATCATCCGCCTGCCCGGCATCATCATGATGGTGCCCGGCAGCACCAGCCTGCGCGGCGTGCTGACCCTGGTCCAGCAGCAGGACGTGGGCGCCGGCCAGAGCGTGTTCCTGACCGTGCTCAACGTGGTGATGGCGCTGGTGGCGGGCCTGCTGTTCGGCAACCTGCTGATGCCGGCCCGCAAAACCCTGTAATCGCCCTCTGGGCTGCTTCCTGTGGGTGTGGACCGTTGGTCCACACCCCTTTCCTTTCCAGGGAATGAAAAAACGCCGGCTTTCGCCGGCGTTCTTCATTGCATCCCGATCCGGCCTCAGGCCTTCTTGATCAGGAAGTCTTCCGGCTTCTTGTTGCCCTTGGCAGTCAGCTCAGCCATCCAGCGCGGCTGCTTGCCACGGCCGGTCCAGGTTTCCTTGGGGTTGGCCGGGTTGCGGTACTTCGGGGCAACCTTGCCCAGCTTGCGGCCAGCGGTCTTCGACGGTGCCTTGGCGACCTTGGCCACCTTGCGCGCGCGCGGGGCCGGGGCGTCGCCGAACAGTTCCTCGATGGTGTAACCCTCGGTCTTGGCCAGCTTGGTCAGCTGGGCGCGAACCTTGGTGATCGGCCGGCGCTTGGCGACGATGGTCTGCTGCTTCTTCGCGGTGCGGATCAGTGCGCCCAGCTCGCGCGCCGACAGGCCGGTCAGGTCAATGCTCATTTACTGTTACTCCGGAAACTAATGTGTGGACGGGACAAGCCAGTCCATGGCGTCGGCGGACAGAATAGAGATGAATTAATCCAAGCACAAATGCAGGCAGGACATGCCGTGGCGGCATGCCGACGCCGTTGCGGTGATTTTGACCGGATTATGTCCGCTGCAATATCCGCCCGCGCTGGCGCAGGCAAAAAAAGACCGGGGCAGGCCCCGGTCTTTTCATGTCAGCCCTGCAGTCGCTGCAGCAGGGTCGCCTTGTCCAGGCTCTCTGCGTCGGTGGCGCGGCGCGAGCGGTACTCGTAGGTGCCGGCGGCCAGGCCGCGTTCGCTGACCACCACGCGGTGCGGGATACCGATCAGTTCCATGTCGGCGAACATCGCGCCCGGGCGCAGGCCGCGGTCGTCGAGTGCGGCGTCCAGGCCCGCCCCGCGCAGCTCCTGCAGCAGATTGGCAGCAGCATCGGCCACGGCAGCATCGCCCTTCGGGTTGATCACGCACACCACCACCTGCCACGGCGCCATCGCGTCCGGCCAGATGATGCCGGCATCGTCATGGTTCTGTTCGATCGCGGCAGCCACCACGCGCGAGATACCGATGCCGTAGCAGCCCATCGCCATTACCGCCGCCTTGCCGTTTTCATCCAGCACGGTGGCATCCAGCGCTTCGGCGTACTTGCGGCCGAGCTGGAATACATGGCCGACTTCGATGCCACGGGCGATCTTCAGTTCACCGCCGTCCAGGGCACGGTCGCCAGCACGCACGTTGCGGATGTCGGCCACTTCCGGTTCCGGCAGGTCGCGGCCCCAGTTGACGCCGGCCAGGTGGAAACCGGCTTCGTTGGCGCCGACGACGAAGTCGGCCATCGCCGCCACTTCGCGATCGGCGACCACGCGGATGGCCTTGGCCGGGGCGACCGGGCCGAGGAAGCCCGGCACGCTGCCAAGGTGCTCGGCGATTTCCGCCTCGCTGGCGAAGCGCTGCTCGTCCAGGCCGGCGACCTTGGCCAGCTTGATCTCGTTGACCTCATGGTCGCCACGCACCAGCGCCAGCACGAACTGCTGTGCCTTGCCTTCGCCGGCGATCAGCGCCACCGACTTCACCGTGCGCTGCAGGTCGATGCCGAGCAGCGCCGCGACGTCCTCGCAGGTCTTCTGGGTGGGGGTATCCACCTTGCGCATCGTTTCGGTGGCGGCCGCACGCGGTGCCGGATCGGCAGCGATCGCCGCTTCCATGTTGGCCGCGTAGTCCGAACCGGTGGAGAACACCAGTGCGTCTTCGCCGGAATCGGCGATCACGTGGAATTCCTGCGAGGCATCGCCGCCGATCGCGCCGGAGTCCGCCTGCACCATCCGGAAGTCCAGGCCGAGGCGGGTGAAGATGCGGCTGTAGGCCGACTTCATGTTCTCGTACTCGCGCACCAGGCAGTCATCGTGCAGGTGGAACGAATAGGCGTCCTTCATCAGGAACTCGCGCGAGCGCATCACGCCGAAGCGCGGGCGGATCTCGTCGCGGAACTTGGTCTGCACCTGATAGAAGTTCACCGGCAGCTGCTTGTAGCTGGACAGCTCGCTGCGCGCGAAGTCGCAGGCGGCTTCTTCGGCGGTCGGGCTGTAGCAGAACACCTGGTCCTTGCGGTCCTTGATCTTCAGCAGCTGCGGGCCGAACTTCTGCCAGCGGCCGGTCTGCTCCCACAGTTCCTTCGGCTGGATGGTCGGGATCTGGAATTCCACGGCACCGGCCCGGTCCATTTCCTCGCGCACGATGCGTTCGACCTTGCGCAGCACGCGCAGGCCCAGCGGCGACCAGGTGTACAGGCCCGATGCCAGCTTGCGGATCATGCCCGCGCGCAGCATCAGCCGATGGCTGGTCAGCTCGGCGTCGCTGGGGGTTTCCTTGGTGGTGTGCAGGTGGAACTGGGAGAGGCGCATCGTCGGCTTCGGATAACGGCAGAGACGTCTATTCTGCCAGCCCGGCCGGGGGGAGGGGTATCGGCAGGGCTGCGCCCTGCACCCGCCTGAAGCAACGTCAACTGCAACGGCAACAGCAAGAACGGGTTTCCTGGGAGATGGCGGGGTGGGTCCGGTTGCGGGGGGCGCCGTGAATACGTCCATGTAGGCTCGGTCGCCGCATCCATGCGGCTCACGCCCCCGCAACCGGACCCACCCCGCCTTCGACAGTTTCCTGCGAGCTGTCGGAATGGCCCCTGGGGTCAGATCCGTTTTCCGCAGGAAAACGGATCTGACCCCGGATTCAATTCGAGATCTGACAGATTTCATCCACGCATGGCGTGGATCTACTGACCGTCACTAGCGGTCTGTCAGGGGCGGGGCGGTGTGGGGTGGCAGGACCGTTGGCGCCATGGATGGCGCCATCGAGCCCCCATGGGTGAGGGCGCTTTGCTTGCGAAGCACTGCTTCGCAAGCGCCCGAACGCACAGCCGCCAGCGGCTGGGCCGCGCCGCGGAGCGGGGTTTACGGCGTGTCCTGCCAGCCCACACCGCCCCGCCAAACGCACGGAAAGCCCAGAGCCGGCTGTTGCCCTTGCTGTTGCCTCTGTGGGTGCAGGGCTGCAAGCCCTGCCGATAACCCTCACTGTGCTGGGCAGTAGGCCTTGATGGCGGCTTCGGCCAATCCCCTCTGCGCGGTGTGCTGCTCCGGGGTCAACGGGGTATCGGCCTTGCCATCACCATCGGTGTCCTGCATCACCTGGCCACCGCCGTCCAGCAGGGCCAGGTTGGCCCGGGCCGTGCTGCACTGCTCGGGAACCGGGGCGGCCGGGGTCTCGGTGCTGGCCGCGGCCTGCGGGGTGCGGGCCTGCTCGCGGGTCTCGTACTTCTTGCCCGCCGGTGGGGTCTCCGAGTATTGGGTCACGCCCTGGGCGTCCTTCCATTTGTAGACGGGACCGGCCACGGCGTTGGCACTGGCCAACAGCAGCAGGCATCCAAGGCAGGACAGGGCACGCATGGCAAACTCCATGGAATGGGCGTAGAACGCCGATTGCAGCATTGGCGCCGAGCACTGGCAAGTCGATTAAACTGGATTCCATGGACCCGATCACACCGCCGCCGCGCTCGCGCACGATTTACCTGCTGCCCAACCTGTTCACCACCGCCGGCCTGTTCGCCGGTTTCTACGCGATCATCGCCGCGGCCAACGGGGATTTCGTCAACGCCAGCATCGCCGTGTTCGTGGCGGCGGTGATGGATGGCCTGGACGGGCGCGTGGCGCGCCTGACCGGCACCAGCAGTGAATTCGGCGTGCAGTACGACTCGCTGGCCGACCTGGTCAGCTTCGGCATGGCCCCGGCGCTGGTGATGTACCACTGGTCGCTGTCGTGGCTGAAGTTCGATGATCCGTTGCTCGGCCGCGTCGGCTGGGCCGTGGCCTTCCTGTATGCGGCCTGCGCGGCACTGCGCCTGGCCCGCTTCAACACGCAGGTGGCGGTGGTCGACAAGCGCTGGTTCGTCGGCCTGGCCAGCCCGGCCGCAGCGGGCCTGATGATGTCCTTCGTCTGGGCGTTTGCCGATGGCAACCTGGGCTGGGATGGCAACCAGCTGCGCTATGTGGCGCTGGCGGTGACGATCATCGCTGCGCTGCTGATGGTCAGCCGTATCCGCTTCTGGAGCTTCAAGGGCGGTGCTGCCAAGGGCACCCGTTCGGACCGCGTGCCATTCCTGGTGCTGGCACTGGTGCCGGTGGCCATCGCCATCGCGGTGATCGACCTGCCGCGCGTGCTGTTCGCGGTCGGCATCCTGTACGCCTTGTCCGGCCCGGTGATGTGGGCCGTGCAGCGCCTGCGCAAGAAGCCCGAGGCCGCGTGAGCCAGGACCTGCCCGTGCTGTGGTCACCGGCCCAGCAGGCCTGGCTGCAGGCCATGGGCTATACCGTCTATCACGACTGCCAGCTGGCCGCCGAGCTGGATGCCGCGCTGCAGTTGAGCGTGGCCGAAGCCGAGGCCAGCGTCGCTCCGCCGGAACCGGTACGGGCCGCCGTGCGCTCGCGCGACGACCACGCCGGGCCCGCGCCCGCAGTCCGCGCGGAACGCCCGGCACCGCCGCGCCGCGAAACGCCGGTCAGCGCCCCGGATACCGTGCCGGCGGCTGAGCGCCCGCTGCCCAGCGGCAATGCACGCCAGCCGGTGGTACGCCTGCCGGATCGCCTGCAGATCGCACTGCTGCGCGCCTCCGGCTGCAACCCGAACGACCCGGCCACCCAGGTGCTGATGGACAGCTGGCCGCTGGACCAGCTGCGCCACGACCCGGCCGCCAAGCGTGCGCTGTGGCCGCAGCTGCGTGCCCTGCGCAAGCGGGGTGCGCCGTGAGCGCGGTGACCCGGCCCGGCCCGGTCAGCCTGCGTGCGCTGCGCGAGAGCGACCTCAATGCGGTGATGGCGATCGAGCTGCGGGGCTACCCTTTCCCCTGGACCCGCGGCATCTTCATCGACTGCCTGCGCGCCGGCTATCCCGGCCTGGCGATGGAGCGCGATGGCCTGCTGATCGGCTACGGCGTGCTCAGCATCGCCGCCGATGAAGCGCACGTGTTGAACATCTGCATCGATCCACTCGCACAGTCGCGCGGGCTGGGTCGCCAGCTGCTGCGCGCGCTGGTGCAGCTGGCCGCCGACCGCGGCGCACAGCGCGTCTTCCTGGAAGTGCGTCCGTCCAATACGCCGGCGCTGGCGCTGTACCACAGCGAAGGATTCAACGAGATCGGCCGCCGCCCGCGTTACTACCCGGCCGCACAGGGGCGCGAGGATGCGGTGGTGATGGCGATCGAACTGGTCGACGGCGACCTGCAGGTGATGCCGCCGCTGTAACGGGGAAGGGGTGCCGGCCAGCGGCCGGCACTACCGATGCGCCGCTCACGCCAGGCGCAACGCCAGCACGCCACCGACGATGAGCGACGCCGCCAGCCAGCGCGCGCGTGGTATCCGTTCGCGCAGCAGGAACACCGAGATCAGCAGCGCGAACAGGATCGAGGATTCGCGCAGCGCCGAGATCATCGCCACCGGCGCCTGGGTCATGGCCCACAACGCCATCGCATAGGAGGCGGTGGTGCCGACGCCACCGGCCAGTCCCAGCGGCCAATGCTGCCGCGCATAGTCCAGTACCGCGCCGCCGCGCGTGTACAACGCCCACAGCGGCAGCGGAATGCCCGACAGCAGGAACAACCACAGCGTGTAGCTGAGCGCGCTGCCGGACTGCCGCGCACCCTGCGCATCGACTAGGGTGTAGGTGGCGATCATCGCTGCGGTCAACAGCGGCAGGCGCAGTTGGCCGCCACGCGCACCCAGTGCCATGCACAGGATGCCGGTGCTCACCAGCACCACACCCAGCCACGCTGCAGCGGGCAATGGCTCACCGAGCAGGGTGCCCGCCAGTGCGACCAGGATCGGCGCGCTGCCACGCATCAGCGGATAGGCCAGGCTCATGTCGACCTGCTGGTAACAGCGTGCGACCAGCCCGTAATAGGTCACCTGCAACAGCACCGATGCGCCCAGCCACGGCCAGCTGTGCGCGGCTGGGAAGGGCAGCAAGGGCAGAGCGACAGCAGACAGCAGCGCGGCGCTGCCGGTCACCAGGACGGTGCCGAGGAATTTGTCGGGCCCGCGTTTGACGATCGCGTTCCAGCTGGCATGCAGCGCCGCGGCGGCGAGAACCAGCAGGAAGATGGACAGAGGCATCCGGCGATGATGCCATGCGGGGGAAATGGAAACGCCGGGCATCGCCCGGCGTTTCCGATTCCGCAGTGGTAGGTGCCAACCTTTCCTGCCGTGGTAGGTGCCAACCTTGGTTGGCACGTACCAGAGCGTGGCGTTACAGCTTCGCGCGCTGTTCGCGCAGGCCGGCCAGCTGGGTGTTCCAGTCGGCCAGGCGCACGCGTTCCTGCTCGACTACCGCCGGCGGTACCTTGTCGGTGAACTTGGCCAGCTTGGTCTCGCTCTTTTCCTTTTCGGCTTCGACGCGGGCGATTTCCTTGTCCAGGCGCACGCGCTCGGCATCGAGATCGACCAGGCCTTCCAGCGGCACCAGCAGCTTCAGCTCGCCCACGATCGCGGCGGCAGCCGGCGGTGCGCTTTCGCCTTCGGCCAGCCACTGGATGCTGTCCAGCTTCAGCAGGAACGACAGCGAGGCACTGAAACGTTCGATGCGCACGCGGTCCTGCTCCAGGCCGGCCTGCAGGCGCAGCGGCACCTGCCTGGACGGCGCGACGTTCAGTTCGCTGCGCACGCGACGCACCGCACTGATCACCGCCTTCAGCCATTCCACGTCGGCCTCGGCCTGGGCGAAATCACCGGCGAATTCGGCGGCGGTCGGGTAGGGGCGCAGCGACAGCGTGGTTTCGGCCAGGCCCAGGCGCGGGGCCAGCTGCTGCCACAGCTGTTCGGTGATGAACGGCGTGAGCGGGTGCAACAGGCGCAGCAGTGCTTCCAGCACGTACAGCAGGGTGTGACGGGTGCTCTCGGCATCCGCTGCGTCGGCACCGTTCAGTGCCGGCTTGCTCAGTTCCAGGAACCAGTCGCAGAATTCGTTCCAGGCGAACTCGTACAGGCACTGCGAGAGCAGGTCGAAGCGGTAGTTGGCGTAGTGGCCCTGCGCCTCGGCGGACACCGCAGCCAGGCGCGCCAGGATCCAGCGCTCGGCATCGGTGCGCGGGGTCGGCACGCCGGTGAACGCAGCACCCTCGGTGTTCATCAGGGCGAAGCGGCTGGCGTTCCACAACTTGTTGCAGAAGTTCTTGTAGCCCTCGGCGCGGTTCATGTCGAACTTGATGTCGCGGCCGTGGGTGGCCAGCGCGGCGATGGTGAAGCGCAGCGCATCGGCACCGTGGGCAGCAATGCCGTCCGGGAATTCCTTGCGGGTGGCCTTCTCGATCTTCTCCACCATCTTCGGCTGCATCAGGCCGCCGGTGCGCTTGGCGACCAGGTCGTCGATGGTGATGCCGTCGATGATGTCCAGCGGGTCGAGCACGTTGCCCTTGCTCTTGGACATCTTCTGGCCCTGGCCGTCGCGGATCAGGCCGGTGAAGTAGACGTCCTTGAACGGGATCTTCCCGACCAGGTTGTCGGTGGCCATGATCATGCGCGCCACCCAGAAGAAGATGATGTCGAAGCCGGTGATCAGCACCGACGACGGCAGGTAGCGGTCGAAGCCGCGCTCGGCCATGGCCTGCTCGTTCGGCCAGCCCAGGGTGGAGAACGGCCACAGCTGCGAGGAGAACCAGGTCTCCAGCACGTCGCTTTCCTGGTTCAGCACCACGTCGCTGTCCAGGTTGTGCTTTGCCCGCACTTCCTCTTCGCTGCGGCCGACGTAGCAGCTGCCGGTTGCGGCATCGAACCACGCCGGGATGCGGTGGCCCCACCACAGCTGGCGGCTGATGCACCAGTCCTGGATGTTGTTCATCCAGTGGCGGTAGGTGTTGATCCAGTTCGGCGGCACGAAGGCGATGGTTCCGTCTTCGACCAGTTCCAGGCCACGCTTGGCCAGGTCGTCCATCTTCACGAACCACTGGTCGGTCAGGTACGGCTCGATCACCTGGCCGGTACGGTCACCGCGCGGCACCTGCAGCTTGTGCGCCTTGGTCTCGACCAGGATGCCCAGGTCTTCCAGTTCGGCCAGCACGGCCTTGCGCGCGGCGTAGCGGTCCAGGCCCTGGAAGCGCTCCGGCGCGTTTTCGTTCAGCGCTGCCACCGGGGTGAACAGGTTGATCATCGGCAGGTTGTGGCGCACGCCGACTTCATAGTCGTTGAAATCATGCGCCGGGGTGACCTTGACCACGCCGGTGCCGAACGCGCGGTCCACGTAGTCGTCGGCGATCACCGGCACGCGACGGCCGGTCAGCGGCAGCACCACGCTCTTGCCGATCAGGTGCGCGTAGCGCTCGTCTTCCGGGTGCACCATCACCGCGGTATCGCCCAGCAGGGTTTCCGGGCGGGTGGTGGCAACGACCAGGTAGTCGCGGGTTTCGCGCAGGGTTTCCACGCCGTCGGCATCGCGCTCGACGTGCTCGTAGCTCAGACCGTCATCCAGCGTGTAGGCGATCGACCACAGGAAGCCGTCTTCCTCGGCGCTCTCCACTTCCAGGTCGGAAATGGCGGTCTTCAGCACCGGATCCCAGTTGACCAGGCGCTGGCCGCGGTAGATCAGGCCCTGTTCGTACCAGCGCACGAAGGCTTCGTTGACCGCTGCCGACGGCTGCGGGTCCATGGTGAAGGTGCTGCGCGACCAGTCGGCGGAAGTGCCAAGGCGGCGCATCTGGCGTTCGATGGTGTCGCCGGACTGCTGCTTCCACTCCCAGACCTTGCCGATGAAGCCTTCGCGGCCCAGCGAATCGCGGGTCTCGCCCTTGCCTTCCAGCGCCAGGTTGCGGCTGACCACCATTTCGGTGGCGATGCCGGCGTGGTCGGTACCGACCTGCCACAGCGTGTCGTAGCCGCGCATGCGGTGGTAACGCACCAGTGCGTCCATCAGGGTCTGCTGGAAGGCGTGGCCCATGTGCAGGGTGCCGGTCACGTTCGGCGGCGGCAGCAGGATGGTGTACGGCTCGCCCGTGCCGGACGGCTTGAAGTGGCCGGCCTTCTCCCAGGCCTCGTAGAGGTCGGTCTCGAAGGACTTCGGGTCGTAGCTGGAGGCGAGTTGGGTCATGCGGGGGAACCGGTAATCAAGGCGGAAGGGAGATCAGCGCGACCCGAGGGCGCGCCGGATCTTCTGGTCGGTGTGGTACTGGCTGACCGCGTAGGCGGCCCAGATGGCGGCGGGCAACCAGCCGATCAGGGTGATCTGCAGGATCAGGCAGACGATCCCGGCCAGTGGACGGCCGATGGTGAAGAAGGACAGCCAGGGAAGAATCAGGGCGATCAGCAGGCGCATCAAGGGGTCCTCGCGGGACTTACATGTCGTGCTTGTTCAGGTCGTAACCGGCGGCCTTGTACTGGCGCCAGCGCTCGCGCAGCGGTTCGCGCGCTTCCGGATCGGCCGGAACCACTTCCAGCACGCGCTCGCACTGGCCCAGCCAGGGCTCGTCGCGCAGGTTGATCACCAGTGGACGCGCCGGTGCCTCGGTGCCGGGCACGGCGATCAGCACCAGAGCCTCTTCCTCGTCCATGTCTTCCCCGGCGATCTGGTGCGGGATGTAGGCATCGTTGTCGAATGCCCACAGCAGCTCGTCCAGCTCTTCGGCCTGGGCCTGGTCGCGGGCCAGCACCAGGGTGAACAGCCCGGCGTCGTTGGCCTTGCGCGCCAGCTCGCAGACCAGGCGCAGTGGCTCGGTCAGGAAGCGGGGCTTGGCGATCAGGTAGAAGTCGGCGCGGGGCATGGCAGGGTCCGGGTCAGGCAGGGGCCCGGCATTGCCGGGCGAGGCCCCGGCCGGCGTCTGCCGGCCAGGGTCGGGTACGGCATCAGGCGCGGGCGACCTGGTCCAGCAACCACTGGCTCAGCAGGCCGACCGGGCGGCCGGTGGCCATGCCACGCTTGCCTTCGTCGCTGGCGACGCCGGCGATGTCCAGATGGGCCCAGCGCTGGCCTTCGGTGAAGCGCGACAGGAAGCAGCCCGCGGTGATCGCGCCGGCCCAGCGGCCGCCGATGTTGTAGACGTCGGCGAAGGTCGAATCCAGCATCGGCTGGTACTCGTCCCACAACGGCAGGCGCCAGGCGCGGTCGAACACATGCTCGCCAGCGGCCAGCAGCTCGTTGGCCAGGTCGTCGTGCTTGGTCATCAGGCCGGCGGTCTGGTGGCCGAGGGCGACCATGCAGGCACCGGTCAGGGTGGCGACGTCGACCAGCGCGGCCGGCTCGAAGCGCTGCGCGTAGGTCAGCGCGTCACACAGGATCAGGCGGCCCTCGGCGTCGGTGTTGCCGACTTCGATGGTCTTGCCCGACATCGAGGTGATCACGTCGGACGGACGGTAGGCATTGCCATCGATGGCGTTCTCCACCGCCGGCACCACCACCACCAGGTTCAGCGGCAGCTTGGCCTTGACCGCGGCGACGAAGGTGCCGATGACGTTGGCGCCACCGCACATGTCGTACTTCATCTCTTCGATGCCGCCCTGGGTCTTCAGGTTGACGCCACCGGTATCGAAGGTGATGCCCTTGCCGACCAGCACGTACGGCTTGGCGTCGCCAGCACCGGTCCACTTCAGCACGACCAGGCGTGGGCGGTTGGCCGAACCGCGGGCCACGGCCAGCAGCGAGCCCATGCCCAGCGCTTCCATCTGGGTCTCGTCGAGGATCTCGGCCTCGGCGCCGTCGTGTTCGCCGGCGAACTTCACGCCCACTTCGGCCAGGTAGGCCGGGGTGCAGTAGTTCGGCGGCAGGTTGCCCAGCTCGCGGGCGAACTCGACGCCGGCGGCGATGGCCTGGCCCTGGGCCAGGGCCTGGGCGTCGTCACCGGCAACGGCCAGCTGGGTCAGGCCGGCATCGTCGGCCTTCTTCTTGCCCAGGGTGGCGGTATAGCGGTAGGCGGCGTGATCGGCGGCGATCACCGCCTGGCGGATCGCCCAGGCCGCGTCGCGGTCCTTCACCGCCACTTCGGACAGGGTGAACAGCGCGCTGCGGGCGGCGCCGGCCTTCAGCGCGCGCACGGCGTCGCCAACGGCCTTCAGGTACTGCGGCACGCCGAAGCGGGCGGCTTCGCCGAGGCCAACCACCAGCACGCGCGGGGCGGTCACGCCCGGCAGGTCGTGCAGCAGGGTGGTGGCGCCGGTCTTGCCGGACAGGTCGCCACGCTGGGCCAAAGCGGCCAGACGGCCACCACTGGCGGTATCCAGGGCCTGCGCGGCCGGGGTCAGGGTATGGTCGGCATACGCGCCTACCACCAGGCAATCAACGGTGGCGGCGGCCGGAGCAACGTGGTTCAGGGTGAATTCGAGGGCCATTGAGCAGATTCCATTGGCGAGTCCGTACAATCGCAGGCCGTTTACGCCCAGACAGTAGACTGGGCGGCACCGCGAACGAACCCCAGAGTTTAAACCACCGCCCCATGCTGAAGCTCGACCGATACCTGCTGGGCGATTTCGTCCAGAGTTTCCTGGCTACCCTGATCGTCCTGCTGGTGGTCAGCGTGGGCGGCGTTCTGGTGGACATCCTCGGCAACATCGCCGACGGGCGCCTGCCAGCCAAGCTGCTGTTCTCCCAGCTGGGCCTGCAGTTCATCGCCTACCTGCCACTGATCCTGCCACTGGCGCTGATGCTGGGCCTGCTGCTGGCCATCGCCCGCCTGTACCGCGATTCGGAGATGGCGGTGATCACCGCCATCGGTGTGGGCCCCAAGCGCCTGCTGCGGCCGCTGCTGATGCTGGTGGTGCCGGTGGTGCTGCTGGTCGGCACCTGCTCGCTGTGGCTGGGCCCGTGGGCCGGCCGGGTGGCCGAGCAGATGATCATCGAGGCCAACCGCAGCGTGCTGATGGCCGGCCTGGAGCCGGGCCGATTCACGCCGCTGCCCAATGGCGGCGTGGTGTACCTGTCCACGATCTCGCCCGACGGCACCCAGCTGGGCAAGGTGTTCATGCAGCGGCAGAAGGACGACCGCCTGGAAGTGGTGTCGGCCAACAGCGGCCGCATGTTCTTCGAGGGCACCCGCCAGCGCTTCCTGGAGCTGGATGACGGCCACCAGGTGGAAGGCCCGGTGGCCGGCGCGCTGGATTACCGTCTGGCCACCTTTGCCCGCAACGACGTGGCGCTGCCTGACGGCGCACAGACCCGCACCGAGGACGACCCGGAACTGATGCCGACCCTGAAGCTGATCGGCGATGAGCGCCCGCAGGCGCAGGCGCAGCTGCACCGCCGGCTGGCACCGCCGCTGATCGCGCTGGCGTTCGCCCTGCTGACCGTGCCGCTGGGCCGCAGCTCGCCGCGCCAGCAGCGCTACGGCCGCATGATGCTGGCCCTGATGGCCTACATGGTGGGTACCAACCTGATGTTCATCGGCAGCGGCTGGATTGCCACGGGCAAGATCCCCGCCGCTCTCGGCCTGTGGTGGCTGACCGTGCCGCTGCTGGCGCTGGCGATCTGGATGTATGCACGTGATGGCCGCCTGGGCCGCCAGAAGGGAGCCCGCGCATGAGGCTGCGCCCGATGCGTTTCGACCTGTACCTGGGCCAGTCGGTGTTCACCACGGTGCTGCTGACCTGGGCGGTGCTGGTCGGCCTGGACGTGGTGATGGCCTTCTCCGGCGAGTTCAAGGACATCGGCAAGAACGGCTACACCCTGGGCCATGCCGCGGCGTGGGTGCTGTACACGGTGCCGCGCCGCGCCTACACGATGTTCCCGACAGCCGCGGTGATCGGCGCACTGATGGGCCTGGGCCAGCTGGCCGCGACCTCGGAGCTGACCGCACTGCGTGCGCTGGGCCTGTCGCGCAAGCGCCTGAGCGTGTCGGTGGCGATCGCGCTGTCGCTGCTGACCGCGGTGATGGTGCTCAGCGCCGAGACACTGGGCCCGTGGGGCCAGGACCGCGCCGATGCGCTGAAGTCCAGTGCCAAGTGGGGGCGGGATATCGCGACCACCCGTTACTCGGGGCTGTGGGCGCGCGAAGGCGACACCTTCCTCAACGCCCAGAGCGGCGAGGAGCAGCTGGTGGGCGACAAGGGCACGCGGCTGATCCTGCGTGATGTGCGCCTGTACCGGGTCGCCGAAGACGGCAAGATCGCCTCGTTGACCCATGCCGCCACCGCCGAGCACGACAAGGACGGCTGGGTGTTGACCGGCGTGCGTCGCGACACCTTCGGCGAGCGCTCGGCGGCCCGCCAGGAAGTGGCGCGCGAGCCGTGGAACTCGAAGCTGGATGCGGCGGCACTGGCCACCGGCATCGCCAAGCCACGCAACCTCAGCGTGTCCGAGCTCAGCAACAGCATTGCCTACCGCCAGCGTAACGGGCTGGATGCGCGCGACTTCGAGGATGTGTACTGGAGCCGCTGGTTCTACCCGGTGAATGTGCTGGCACTGTGCCTGGCGGCGGTGCCGTTCGCGTTCGGGTCGCTGCGCAGCGGCGGCATGGGCAAGCGCCTGTTCCTGGGCATCCTGTTCGCACTGGGCTTCTGGCTGCTGCAGCTGTTCTTCGGCCGCATGGCCGGTGCGCTGAAGTTCGATTACCGCATTGCCTATGCGTTGCCCCCGATCGTGATGCTGGCGGTGTCCGGACTGCTGTTCCGGCGCAAGTCGGGCTGACCCCCATGGAGCCGGGCATGGCCCGGCTGTTTCCGTTTCATTTCAAGGACGAACATGAGCTTTCAACGCCTTCTGCCGTGTATTGCGGCCGTGCTGCTCTCTGCCGGCTGCAGCCGGTCCACGGTCGACTTCGAGATCGACAACCCGACCGATGCGCCGCTGACCCTGTCGATCGATCAGCAGGTGCACACCCTGCCGCCGCACACCTCCATGCCTCTGGCCCTGGAGCCGGGCCAGTACCGGCTGCAGAGCGAGAAGATTGGCAGCGTACGCATGGTCGTCTACGCCGACGGGATCGGTGGCCTGATCAACCCGGCCATGGCCGAGTACGTGATCGTCACCGAGCAGTACGTCACCAGCAAGACCAACTCCGGTGGCCTGGCGTCGAAGGTCGAACTGAACGACGTGGAGATCGAGGGCCCCTACGTGAAGGCAACCGGTATGTTCATTCCGCGCCGTTGGGACGTTGGGCTGATGGGGGAGCTGCCCGATACGGTGGTGTCCAACAGCCCGGATACCTCATCCGATTACCGGACCAAGCTCTACAACGTGCCCGGCTTCTTCGAGTACCTGGACGCCGGGGAAGACCTGAAGGAGGCCTTCGGGCCGGGCGGCTACCAGGTGCCGGCGGCAACGGTGGCATTCACCCCGGCCCAACTGCCGGCGCTCCCGGCGGCCTATGAGGCCCAGGGCAAACCGATGCGCGACCTCTACGCGCACTATCTGGCGGCCACCGACGCGGGGGAGCAGAGGCGCCTGAAGAAGGCCAGCCTGAAGCTGTGGCAGGACTTCGTGAAGACCCGGGCGCAGTTGAGCGGACAGGTTCCGGTGGCCGATGACGTGCAGGCCAATGCGTTCGCGTCCGCCTACTTCGACCTCTGGGCCCAGCCGGCGGTGATCCTGCCCGACCCGGCGCCTGCAGGCTGATCGCTGCGCTGTTCGTGTAGCGCCGAGCGCGTGCTCGGCCCTGCAGACAGCGCTTTACCGCTTCGGCATGCGCACCACGCGGGTGCCGCTGGCGCGGTCGTGCCAGGTCAGGCGTTGGCGGTCGACCCACGCCCACCAGAATCCCAGCCCGCCCAGCAGTAGTGACAGCGTGCCCACTGCGAAGCGCAGCCACAGCTGGCCGCGCCGCAGCGGCGTGCCATCGCGCGATTGCAGTTTCAGCCGCCACGGACGCATGCCCAGCGTCTGTCCGCCACGGCGCCAGCTGGCCGTGGCGTACCACCCCGTGATTCCCCAGCACACCGCCCACAGCAGCCACTGCCAGGCACTGAACGGTGCGATGTTCTCGCGCTGCGCGTGGCCGCTGAAGGTGTAGGCGAGGGTGAACAGCGTGCCGGCCAGCATCCACAGCGCCAGCACCGGCAGTGCGTCGTAGACCATCGCCAGCACGCGCCAGGGCAGCAGCGCGCGTGGGCGAGGTGTTTCGGTAGCGGCCGCAGGGGCCGTGTCGGTGGCAGGGCGGGACATGCGCCGAGCATACGCAAAGCTGGCCGTGCCCGCAGTGGCCCTCGTATCCTGCACGCATGGCCCTTGTTTCCACCCCCGCCGAACGCCGCCAGCTGGTCCAGCAACTGCCCGAGCTGCGCGCCGACGACAGCATGCGCATCCAGCGCTTCCTCGATGCGATCTGGGCCGAGAACGGCCTGGCCCGCGCCACCCTCGACAGCTACCGGCGCGACCTGGAAGGGCTGGCGCGCTGGATGGATGGACGCGACGGTGGCCTGGCCGGCATCGAACGTCCCGGGCTGTTCGACTACCTGGCCTGGCGCACCCGGCATGGCTGGTCGCCGCGCAGCAATGCGCGCCTGCTGTCGGCGCTGCGGGCGTTCTTCGCCGATGGCGTGCGCCGTGGCGAGCGTAGCGAAGACCCGAGTGCGCTGCTCGACCCGCCGAAGCTGCCGCGGCTGTTGCCCAAGGCGCTGGCCGAAAGCCAGATCGACGCGCTGCTGGCGGCCCCGGACATCGACAGCCCGCTGGGCCTGCGCGATCGCGCCATGCTGGAACTGATGTATGCCGCCGGCCTGCGCGTGAGCGAGCTGGTGCTGCTGCCGGCCACGGCGGTCAACCTGCGCCAGGGCGTGCTGCGGGTTACCGGCAAGGGCAGCAAGGAACGGCTGGTGCCGCTGGGCGAGGAATCGCAGCATTGGCTGGAGCGTTACCTGCAGCAGTCGCGCCCGCAGCTGGTCGGCAAGGGCAAGGTGCATGCCCTGGCGGATGGGCAGACCCCGTTGTTCATCGAGCCGACGTTGCATGCACTGACCCGGCAGGCGTTCTGGCACCTGGTCAAGCGCCACGCGCAGGTGGCCGGCATCGACCCGGCGCGGATCAGCCCGCATGGCCTGCGCCACAGTTTCGCCACCCATCTGCTCAACCGCGGTGCCGACCTGCGCGCGCTGCAGATGCTGCTCGGCCACAGTTCCTTGTCGACCACCCAGATCTACACCCTGGTGGCGCGCGAGCATCTGCAGAAGCTGCACGCCCGCCACCATCCGCGCGGCTGAGCGCCGGGCTGAATCGCGGCCCGGGGCCGTGCCGGGCGTCGCGGCCCGGTTCTGGTGGCTGTGTCAGAATCCGGGATCTTCTTCTGTTGCGGATCGCTCCATGCTCCGATTTGCCATCGCCGCCGTGTTCGGTGCGCTCAGCCTGACCGCCTGCGCCCAGCCGGCCCCGCCGGCCCCGCCGGCCGCCAAGGCGCCTGCCGCTGCGGCCAAGGCCGGCCCGGCTGCCAACGCGTCGGCCGACCAGGCGGTACGTGCCGCTCTGACCGCGCTGAATCCCGGCTTCCAGGTGGACTACATCGGTGCCGCGCCGTTCCCCGGCTTCCGCGAAGTGGTGGTCTCCGGCCAGCTGCTGTACGTGTCCGATGACGGTCGCTACCTGTTCCAGTCGCAGCCCTACGACACCCGCGCCAAGGGCCCGGCCAACAGTGAAGGCCTGCTCGGTTACCGTCGCGGCCTGCTGGCCAAGGCCAACCACGGTGATCGCATCGTGTTCGCCGCGCCGAACGCCAAGTACACCATCAGCGTGTTCACCGACATCGAGTGCGGTTACTGCCGCAAGCTGCACCAGGACATCGCCGAGCTCAACCGCAACGGCATCACCGTCGAGTACCTGGCGTTCCCGCGCATGGGCCTGGGCAGCAAGGACTACACCGACATGATTTCGGTCTGGTGTGCAGCGGATCGTCGCCAGGCCCTGACCAACGCCAAGCGCGGTGGCAGCGTGCCGGCCAAGAACTGCACCAACCCGGTGGCGATGCAGTACGCGCTGGGCCAGCAGCTGGGCGTGAATGGCACGCCGGCGATCTTCGCGCCGGATGGAACCCAGCTGGGCGGTTACCTGCCGCCGGCGCAGCTGCGTGCGGCGCTGGACAAGTTGTCCGAGAAGCGCTGACGCGAAATCGTAGCGTCGAGCCATGCTCGACTGCGGAACCATCAGCCGAGCATGGGCTCGGCGCTACAGATCAGAGGCCGGGGGCGCACAATGCGCCCCCGGCTTTTTGCTTATTTCAGGCCATCACTGACCGCCTTGGTCAGCGTGCCCTGCGCATCGTCACCGCTGAACTCCCAGACGAACGCGCCGCCCAGGCCCTGGGTCTTCACGTAACCCATCTTGCGGGTGATGTTGGCCGGGGTATCGAAGCTCCACAGCGTGCTGCCGTTGTAGATCCAGGTGGCACCGGCCGTGTTGTCGGTGTAGCCCGGCCACGCCAGGTTCTTCAGCACCTTCCAGTCTTCGATGCCGGCCTCGTAGGTACCCGGGGCGGCGCCGGTCGCGGTCTGGTACAGGCCGTTGTTGGCATTGGCCACGCCGGTCCAGCCACGCCCGTAGTAGCCGATGCCCAGGTTGAGCTTGGCGGCGGGCACGCCACGGCTGATGAAGGCCTCGATGGCGTCGTTGCTGTTGTACAGCTTCTGGTCGCCGGTGGACGGGTCATTCGGCGAATCGAACAGCGCCGACTGGTGATTGGTCTTCGCATCCCACGCGCCGTGGAAGTCGTAGGTCATCACGTTGATGTAGTCCAGGTACGGGTGGTACGCGGCCGGATCGGTGACGCGGATCTTGTCGATGCCGGCACCCACCGCCACCGTCAGCAACAGGCCCGGACGCACCGCATCGAGCTGGCGGCGGAACTCGGCCATCAGCGCGGTGAAGTTGGCGTTGTCTTCCGGCTTGCCGCATTCGATGCCGCAGGCCACCGGGTATTCCCAGTCGATGTCGATGCCGTCGAACACGCCCAGCGCGGCACCGGCGCCACCGGCACCGTCGGTCACCGGCAGGTTGCCCTTGATGTAGGCGTCGATGCACGAGGCGACGAAGGCCTGGCGGTTTTCCGGGCGCGCCGCGCTGGAGAAACCACGCGACCAGGTCCAGCCACCCAGCGAGATCAGCACCTTCATGCCCGGGTACTTGGCCTTGAGCTGCTTGAGCTGGTTCCAGTTGCCACGCAGCGGCTGGTCCCAGGTATCGGCGCTGCCACTGACACTCTCGGCGGCGCTGAAGGCCTTGGTGTAGTCGGCGAAAGCATCGCCACCGGCACCGCTGTTCGGATCCGACGGCTGGGTGATGCCCACTTCGCAGCGGTTGTTGCGCACGTTGCCGAACGCGTAGTTGATGTGGGTCAGGCGTGCGGCCGAGCCGCTGCTGTCGATGTTCTTGACCCGGTAGTTGCGGCCGTAGATGCCCCACTGGGTGAAGTAGCCGATGACCCGCTTGCCGGTGGTGCCGCCGTCACCGGCCAGCGTGGTGGCGCTGATCTCGGTGCCCTGTGCGGACGCATTGCCGGCGTTGTCGCGGGCACGTACGCGGTAGCGGTAGGTGGTCGACGCGGTCAGGCCGCCATCGACGTAGCTGGCACTGGACGGCGAACCGACCAGGCTGCCGTTGCGGTACACGTCGTAGCCAGCCATGCCGCTGCCACCGGTGTTGTCGGTGGAGGGGCTCCAGCTGAGCGCGATGCTGTTGGCGGTGCGCGTACCGGCCGCCAGTCCGCCGGGTACGCTCGGTGCGGTGGTATCGCCACCGGCGGCGTTGACGGTGATGGTGATGGTCGGGGTGCTGGTGGTGGCGTTGTTGTTGTCGGTGGCCACCGCGCGCAGAGTGTGGCTGCCGGCGCTGGCATTGGCCCAGCTGGCCGCATACGGCGCACTGGTGGCCACGCCGAGCGTGCTGCCGTCGCGGAAGAATTCGACCTTGGCGACGCTGCCGTCCGGATCACTGGCGGTGGCGGTCACGTTGACCGTGCTGCCGGCACTGAAGGTGGCGCCGTTGGCCGGCGAGGTCAGGCTGACCACCGGCGGCTGGTTGCTGCCGCTGCCATCACAGGCGCCGAGGTTGGTGTAGTAGGGCGCACCGGCCGGATGGTCCGGCGGCGCGTTCCAGATGTCCTGGTTCGCCCGATAGAGGACGCCTCCTTTCTGCAGGGTATCGCCGGCCCGGTAGATCTTGGCCTGGTCCCACTGGGCCACCCCGGCACAGCTGGCGGCCTGGGCCAGGCCGGGCAGGGCGGCGGTACCGGCGGCCAGGGCAAGCAGCCAGGCCAGGCGGCGGGGACGACAGCTTCGGGTCGAACGTTCGGCACTGCGCACAATCGGGTCGTACATGGGTAAGTCTCCGATCAAAGGGCGCGCGGGCCCCGATGGCGCCGCGCGTGACGCAGGTCCGGGCGTCGCCCGGGAAGGCGACGGAGGGGGCGGACGGAGGTACCTGGGAGGCCGGGGAGAGAGTCCGGCACCAGGTGGGGACAACGTTGTCATCAATCGTGTGCTCAATCCGTGAGCAAGCGCATGGTTCCGGGATTCGGGCGGAGAGCGGCGCTGCGCGCGGTCGGCGGCCATCGGCGGAACCCCCTCGTGGCTGGGGTGGGTCGCTGAAAGCGGGTTTCTGAGGGTTGGCCGGGTGGGTGGGCTGCGCAGGGGACGCTGCAAGTACGTCCATGTAAGCTCGATCGCCGCATCCATGCGGCTCACGCCCCTGCGCAGCCCACCCACCTGGCCCCTGACAGGTTCCTGCGCGGCCAGCCACGGAAGACAGAACAAGAAATCAAAAGCAAAAGCCGGTCGCTTCGCTCTTCAATGCCTGATTTCTGAAATTTCCTGGTTGCCGGCCAGCGGCCGGCACTACCGGGGAGCGTCCACGCATGGCGTGGATCTACTGCAGATCGCGGAAATCTGTCGAAGGCGGGGTGGGTCCGGTGGCGGGGGTGTCCGCGGCATGGATGCCGCGGCCAAGCCCCCAGGGATGGGTTTACGGCGTCCCCCGCCACCGGACCCACCCCGCCATCCCACGGGAACCCAGCTTTTGCTTTGGCAGTTGCTGTTGCCGTTGCCTTTGCCTTTGCCTTGGCTTCGGCGGGTGCCGGGCGCCGCCCGGCCAAAGCCCTTCCCCCCGCTTCCGGTACAATGTCGGGCCCGTTTCCCAACTACGGTTCCCCGGACATGATGGTCCTCGAGGGCGCGCCCGCCCTGTCGCCGTTCCGCCGCGAACGTCTTGAATCCCGCCTGCAGTCCATCGCTCCCTCCCTGCGCATCAGTGGTGCCTGGCACGTCTACTTCGTGCAGCCCGAAGGCAGCGCCGCCCCCGACCTGACCACGCTGTGCCGCATCCTCGAAGCTGCGCCGCAGGCCGAAGCCGTGGCCGAGGGTGCGGTCAGCCGCATCGTGGTGCCGCGCCTGGGCACGCTGTCGCCGTGGTCGAGCAAGGCCACCGAGCTGGTGCGCGGTGCCGGGCAGCCGGTGAGCCGGGTCGAGCGTGGCCTGCGCATCGACGTGCAGGGCTGGCCGGCCGATGCCGCCGCCCAGCAGGCGCTGGTCAAGGCGCTGCACGACCCGATGACGCAGTCGGTGCTGGAAACCGTGGAACAGGGCCAGGCGCTGTTCTCGGCGCCGGCCCGTGGCGAACTGGAACGCGTGCCGGTGGACCAGCTGGAGGCCGCCAACCAGCGCCTCGGCCTGGCCATGGCCCAAGACGAGATCGACTACCTGCGCGAGCGTTTCACTGCGCTGGGCCGGTCGCCGTCGGACGTGGAACTGATGATGTTCGCGCAGGCCAATTCCGAGCACTGCCGCCACAAGATCTTCAACGCCAGCTGGACCATCGACGGCCAGGAGCAGGACCGCTCGCTGTTCCGGATGATCAAGAACACCCACCAGCAGACCCCGCAGCACACGCTCAGCGCGTACAGCGACAATGCCGCGGTGATCGAAGGTCATCCGGCGTCGCGCTACCGCCCCGATCCGGCCAGCGGCGAATACCGCCGCGAAGCACAGGTGCCCAGCGCCTTCCAGATCAAGGTGGAAACGCACAACCACCCGACCGCGATCGCGCCGTTCCCGGGCGCATCGACCGGCAACGGCGGCGAGATCCGCGACGAGGGCGCGACCGGCCGTGGTGGCAAGCCGAAGGCCGGCCTGTCCGGTTTCTCGGTCTCGCACCTGCGCATTCCGGAACTGCCGCAGCCGTGGGAAGCGCCGCGCGCGCTGAACCCGCGGATGGCACCGGCACTGGAAATCATGACCGACGGCCCGCTTGGTGGCGCTGCGTTCAACAACGAGTTCGGCCGCCCGAACCTGCTCGGCTACTTCCGCAGCTTCGAGCTGCCGGAAGGCGCTGATCTGGTGCGTGCCTACGACAAGCCGATCATGCTGGCCGGTGGCCTCGGCGCGATCGACCGCGTGCAGGTCGACAAGATCCAGCTGCAGGCCGGTGATGCGGTCATTGTGCTCGGCGGTCCGGCGATGCTGATCGGCCTGGGCGGCGGTGCCGCCAGTTCGGTGGCCTCCGGTGAGAGCGCCGAGGACCTGGACTTCGCCAGCGTGCAGCGCGACAACCCGGAAATGGAACGCCGCTGCCAGGAGGTCATCGACCGCTGCGTGGCGATGGGCGCCAACAACCCGATCAAGTTCTTCCACGACGTCGGTGCCGGTGGCCTGTCCAATGCCATCCCCGAACTGCTGCACGACTCCAAGGTCGGCGGTGTCATCGACCTGGGCAAGGTGCCTACCGATGATCCGTCGCTGTCGCCGATGCAGCTGTGGTGCAACGAGTCGCAGGAACGCTACGTACTGGGCGTGGCCCAGGAACGCCTGGCCGAGTTCGCCGCGCTGTGCGCCCGCGAGCGCTGCCCGTTCGCCGCCGTTGGCGTGGCTACCGCAGAAGAGCACCTGGTGGTGGCCTACGGTGCCGTGCCGGGCCACACCCCGGCCGATGCGCCGATCGACCTGCCGATGGACGTGCTGTTCGGCAAGCCGCCGAAGATGCACCGCGACACCGCACACCCGCCGGCACCGCGCTGGCCGGCGCTGAAGACCGGTGGCCTGGACCTGCAGGAAGCCGGCCTGCGCGTGCTCGCGCACCCGACCGTCGCTTCGAAGAACTTCCTGGTCACCATCGGTGACCGCAGCGTCGGTGGCCTGACCGCACGCGAACAGATGGTCGGCCCGTGGCAGCTGCCGGTGGCCGACGTGGCGATCACCCTGGCCGATTTCGATGGCGTGGCTGGCGAAGCGATGTCGATCGGCGAGCGTACTCCGCTGGCCCTGCTCGATGCGGCGGCTTCGGCACGCATGGCGGTGGGCGAAGCGCTGACCAACCTGTGCGCGGCCCCGGTCGATGCGCTGGATGAAATCAAGCTGTCGGCGAACTGGATGGCCGCGGCCGGCCACCCGGGCGAAGACGCGCTGCTGTACGACGCGGTGAAGGCGGTGGGCATGGAACTGTGCCCGCAGCTGGACATCAGCATCCCGGTGGGCAAGGACTCGCTGTCGATGCAGGCGCAGTGGCACGACCAGGGCGAAGCACACAAGAGCGTGTCGCCGGTGTCGCTGGTGATCTCGGCGTTCGCGCCGGTCGCCGACGTGCGCCAGCAGCTGACCCCGCTGCTCGACCGCGATGTGGACAGCGAGCTGTGGCTGATCGGCCTGGGTGCCGGCAAGCAGCGCCTGGGCGGTTCGATCCTGGCCCAGGTGCATGCCGATCACGGCGACCTGCCGGCCTTCGCCGGCGCCGCCCCGGACCTGGACGACCCGCAGCGCCTGCGGGGTTTCTTCGAACTGATCCGCGATGCTCGCCAGTCTGGCCTGCTGCTGGCCTATCACGACCGCAGCGACGGCGGTGCCTTCGCCGCACTGTGCGAAATGGCCTTCACCTCGCGCCTGGGCCTGGACATCACCCTCGATGCCTGGGGCGATGATCCGTTCCGCAGCCTGTTCAATGAAGAACTGGGTGCGGTGGTGCAGATTGCACGCGAAGACCGCGCCGCGTTTGCCGATCTGGTCGAACGCCATGCACTCACCGAATGCGCGCAGCGCATCGCCAAGCCGACCACGGCACCGGTTGTGCGTGTGTCGCTGGGCGGCGAGAACCTGGCCGAATGGCGCTGGGAAGCGCTGTTCGACGCCTGGTGGTCGGTCACCCACGCGATGCAGAAGCGCCGCGACAACCCGGCCAATGCCGATGCCGAGCGTGACATCGCCCGTGCCTTCAACGCACCGGGCCTGAAGCCGAAGCTCAGCTTCGACCTCAACGAGGATGTGGCGGCACCGTTCATCAGCACCGGCGCGCGTCCGCGCGTGGCGGTGCTGCGCGAGCAGGGCGTCAACGGCCAGATCGAAATGGCCAACGCCTTCGAACGTGCCGGCTTCCGTGCCTTCGACGTGCACATGAGCGACCTGATCGAAGGCCGCGTGGCCCTGCAGGATTTCACCGGCCTGGTGGCCTGTGGTGGCTTCAGCTATGGCGACGTGCTCGGTGCCGGCCGTGGCTGGGCAACCTCGATCCTGGAGCGCAGCGCACTGCGTGATGCCTTCGCCGCGTTCTTCGCGCGCGAAGTCAGCTTCGCGCTGGGCGTGTGCAACGGCTGCCAGATGATGAGCCAGCTGAAGAACATCATTCCGGGTGCCGAGCACTGGCCGCAGTTCCGCCGCAACGCCAGCGAGCAGTTCGAAGCCCGCACCGCGCTGCTGGAAGTGGTGGAGTCGCCGTCGATCCTGCTGCGTGGCATGGCCGGCTCGCGCCTGCAGGTGGCGGTCGCGCATGGTGAAGGCCAGGCCGTGTTCGACAATGCCGTCGACCAGGCCGCCGCCCGCGTCTCGCTGCGCTACATCGATGGCAATGGCAACGTGGCCAGCCAGTACCCGCTGAATCCGAACGGTTCGCCGGACGGCATCACCGGCCTGACCAGCAGCGACGGCCGCGTCACCATCATGATGCCGCACCCGGAACGTACCCCGCGCGCGCTCAACCTGAGCTGGGCACCGGCGGAATGGCAGGGTGATTCGCCGTGGATGCGCATGTTCCGCAACGCGCGGGTATGGTGCGGCTGATCGCATCGTTCCGCGCAGGCCGCAATGCCACCGCGTATGGAGAAACCCGCCGCGTTGTCGGCGGGTTTTTCTTTGCGCGCGTGAAACCCCTGTCGCGCCCGCTAGTTACATCGGTTTTCATGTGCCAGCAGTTCGTCACGCATACCTAACAAAATACTTTTATAAACACGTGAAATGGTGAACTGCTTCACGGCAATAGCATTTGTCGTGTCAAAGTCTTGACGATCTGCAAAGTTGCCGTTAACACTTGAACCCCGTTTCAGAACCATTCATTCCGCAGTAACCGCTCGGCGCACGCGCTCGGTTTTCTGTCGCTGCGCGCCGTTCGGCAATACCCCGCAGTAAATCACGCGAATAAACGCCCCCAGGGGACGTTGGGCCAGAAGGCCCAGCGGTGGCGTTGCTTTGCCCAAAACCAGTCCAATCAGGAGCCGTACCGATGAATCGGATTTATCGCAAGGTCTGGAACAAAGCATTGGGTCAGTTGGTGGTGGCCTCGGAACTGGCCTCCTCCGACAGCAGCGGTGGTGTTGTCGACCAGCGCCGCGATACGACACTGGCCACGCCCGCGCTGTTGGCGGTGGCACTGGGCCTGGTATTGGGATTGGGTATGAGCGGTTCCGCCATCGCACAGTCGGTGCAGATCGGCGGCAGCGCCACCTGCGTCGCATTCAGCGGCAAGCTGCTGGAAAAGTGCCTGATCGAAGGCTCGGCCAGTGCCAAGGGCAGCAACGCGGTGGCGATCGGCAGCAACAGCAGCGCCACTGCCGCCAACAGCGTGGCACTGGGTGCCGGCTCCAAGGCCACCCGCGCCAGCACAGTGTCCGTCGGCGATGCCGGCAAGGAACGGCAGATCACCAACGTAGCTGCAGGCACCCAGGCCACCGATGCCGTGAACAAGTCACAGCTGGATGCGCAGGCGCGCGCCACGCAGGCCGCACTGGCGGATGTCGCTGCAGATGGAAACCGCTATTTCAAGGCCGACGGCGCAGGTGATGACAGCGACGCGGCGAAGATCGACGGGCAGGGCGCGCTCGCAGCCGGCGCCGGTGCGCAGTCGTTGGCCAATGCCACCACCGCCATCGGTACCCAGGCGATTGCCGCCGGCATCGGCGCCAGCGCGTTCGGCCAGGGTGCTTTGGCGATCGGTGATGCCAGCGTGGTGGTTGGCCAGAGTGCGGCCGCGTTCGGGCTTGGTGATACGGCCGTCGGCGCCAGTGCTTACGCCGCCAGCGAGAACGGCGCGGCCACCGCACTCGGCGCGTTGTCCGAAGCCAGCGCCGATGGCGCCACTGCCGTGGGTGGCGGTGCCGTGGCGATGGGCCCGGGCAGTACCGCATTGGGTCGCGGTGCGACTGCCGCCAACGAGGCCTCGATCGCGGTGGGTGCGTTCAGCACCGCTGTGGGCGAATACAGCACTGCGCTGGGTTCCAATTCGGCGGCAGTCGCCACCGGCAGCGTGGCGCTGGGCGCCGGCTCGCTGGCCGACCGTGTCGATACCGTGTCGGTCGGCGCGGCCGAGTACGGCCTGACCCGGCAGATCACCAGCGTCGCTGCGGGCACCGAAGATACCGACGCGGTCAATGTCGGCCAGCTGAAGGGCGTTGCCGCCGCGGCAGACGCCACTGCCAAGCATTTCCAGGCCAATGGCAGCAGCAACAGTGATGCCGGCGCGCTGGCCGAAGGTGACGAGGCGCTGGCAGCGGGCGAGGCGGCCAATGCCATCGGCAACGGCGCGACCGCCGTGGGCGCCGGCGCCAACGCCGTTGCGCAGAACGCTACCGCCGTTGGCAACAACGCGCTGGCGTCGGGCCAGAACAGCGCAGCATTCGGCAACAACGCACAGGCCAATGGCCCGGGCAGTGTCGCCGTGGGTGGTGCCGCTGTCGATGCCGATGGCAATCCGCTGATCACCAGTGGCGGCGTGCCGGTGGAAACCGGCGCCACCAGTGCCGGTGTCGGCGGGACTGCCGTGGGCGCGAGTGCCGAGGCCGGTGGTTTCGCCGCGTCGGCCTACGGCGTTGGTGCGTATGCCGCCGGTGCGCAGTCGTCCGCGTTCGGTGCAGTCGCCAATGCCATCGGTGATTACTCCACCGCACTGGGTACGCAGAGCAACGCTACCGGCACCAGCAGCGTGGCCATCGGTGGCCCGGCCGATCTGATTCCGGGCCTGGGCTTCTTCGTGCAGACCCAGGCCAGCGGCGAAGCATCCACCGCGGTCGGCGCCGGCGCGATCGCCAGCGGTGATCGCGCGGTGGCCAACGGCAGCCTGACCGAAGCCTCCGGTGCGGAATCCACCGCCGTCGGCTACTTCGCTTACGCCCCGGGTGAGAACGCAAGCGCGCTCGGCGCGCAGACCTGGGCCAGCGGCGCGCAGAGCACCGCCGTCGGGTACTACGCCACTGCACGCGGTGCCAACAGCGTTGCACTGGGTGCGAATTCCGAAGCCGTCCGTGCCAACAGTGTGGCGGTCGGCAGTGTCGGCAACGAACGGCAGGTCACCAGTGTTGCCGCTGGCAGCGAAGCCACCGATGCGGTCAATCTGGCCCAGTTGAAGGGCGTCTCTGCCGTGGCCGATGCCACCGCCAAGCACTTCCAGGCCACCGGCAGCAGCAACAGCGATGCCGGTGCGCTGGCTGAAGGCGAAGATGCGCTGGCCGCCGGCGAGGCGGCCAACGCGATCGGCAATGGCAGCAGTGCACTGGGAGCGGGCGCCGTTGCCATCGCGCAGAGCGCCACTGCCGTCGGCAGCAATGCGCTGGCTTCGGGGCAGGGCAGCGCGGCCTTCGGCGCGGCGGCCACCGCCAGTGGCAGCAACGCCACCGCCCTGGGAACGCAGAGCAGCGCCACCGGCGCCGGCAGCGTCGCCATCGGTGGCCCGGCCGACATCGTGCCGGGCATGGGCCTGTATGTGCAGACTCGGGCCAGCGGTGTGTCCTCCACCGCGGTAGGCGGCGGTGCGGTCGCCAGTGGTGACCGCTCGTTGGCCAACGGCAGCTTCACCGAAGCGGTGGGCGCGGAGTCCACCGCGCTGGGTTACTTCGCTTATGCCGCCGGCGACAACGCCAGTGCACTGGGCGCGCAGACCTGGGCCATCGGCAAGGACAGCACGGCCATCGGTTACTACGCCACCGCTGGCGCCGAAAACAGCGTCGCGCTGGGCGCCTATTCGGGCTCCAACCGGGCCAATACGGTGGCCGTGGGCACCAATGGCAATGAACGCCAGATCGTCAGCGTGGCCGCGGGTACGCAGGCGACGGATGCAGTGAACAAGGCGCAGCTGGACGCCGTGGCCAGCACCGCCGACAGCACCGCGCGTTTCTTCCAGGCGCAGCCGGAAGCGGGCAGTGATGCCGGTGCGTTCGCCGAGGGTGAAGGTGCGGTGGCGGCCGGTTCGTCAAGCAATGCGATCGGCGCCGGCGCGGTTGCACATGGTGCAGCGGCTTCGGCCGTCGGTGACGACGCCGTGGCGGTGGGGCGCAACAGCAGCGCCACCGGCAATGGCGGTGTTGCCATTGGTGGCCTCGGCCAGGCCTACGACGAGTTCAACCAGCCGATCATCGGTGCAGACGGCACGGCGCAGCAGGTGGGCACCACCGCCGTCGCCGACGCTACCGCGGTCGGCAGCGGTGCACAGGCCACCGGTGCTGCGAGCAGCGCGTTCGGCAATGCCGCCAAGGCCAGCGGGGACAACAGCTTCGCGGCCGGCGGAAAGTCGCGTGCGACCGGTGGCTACGCGGTCGCGGTCGGTGACAGCGCCTTCGCCAGCAGTGACGACAGTACCGCTGTCGGTGGCTACAGCTGGGCCACGGCCAGTGGTGCCAGCGCCTTCGGTTCCGGTGCGTGGGCGACGGCCACCAATGCCTCAGCGTTCGGCAATGCTGCGTGGGCCAGCGGCAGTGGCGCAACCTCCATCGGTTACAACAGCTGGGCCAATGGTGCCAGCTCCACCGCGGTCGGCCGTGGTGCCTTCGGCTATGGCGACAACAGCGTGGCGCTGGGGTTCCAGGCGCTGGGCAACAGCCTCAACAGCATCGCCATCGGCACCAACACGGTGGCCGGTGGTGAGAGCGCGATCGCACTCGGCGCCGGCAGCAATGCCAGCGCCAGCAACGCCGTTGCACTGGGCGCCGGCTCGGTTGCCAACCGCGCCCGCAGCGTTTCGGTCGGCAGTGCCGGCAACGAGCGCCAGGTGACCAACGTGGCGGCCGGTACCCAGGCCACTGATGCGGTGAACAAGGCGCAGCTGGATGCCGTGGCAGGCGCAGCAGCCACCACCAGCCGCTTCTTCCAGGCCAGCGGCAATGGTGGTGACGTGGCCGGTGCACTGGTGGACGGTGACAACGCGCTGGCCGCCGGTGATGCGGCCAACGCCATCGGCAACGGTGCCACCGCACTCGGCAGCGGCGCCAACGCCTTGGCCAACAATGCGCAGGCGCTGGGCTTCAACGCCTTGGCGACCGCGGCCAACGCCAGCGCCATTGGTGCCAACGCACAGGCCACTGGCGAGTACGCCACCGCGCAAGGTGCGGAAAGCGAGGCCAGCGGCGAGCAGAGTGCGGCGTTCGGTGCGGCCAGCATCGCCAGCGGCGCCGGTAGCACTGCCAATGGCGTGCTGTCCGAAGCCTCCGGCGAGGAGGCCGTGGCGGTGGGCTACTTCAGCAACGCCAGCGGCAGCGGCTCCACCGCAGTCGGCAGCGAAAGCGTCGCCAGCGGCACCGCGTCGGCAGCGTTCGGCATCGGCGCCGAAGCGTCCGGCGGCTACAGCACCGCCATCGGTGGCTATGCACAGGCGTCGGCCTTCAACGCCACCGCCTTCGGCAACTTCGCCAATGCCTCCGGCTCCAACAGCGTGGCGCTGGGCGGCGACTCGGAAGCGTCGGGCGCCTACAGCACGGCCACCGGCCAGGGCAGCCTGGCCACCGGCACCAACAGCGTCGCCGTCGGTGGTTCGTTGTTCGGCGTGCTGGCCACCGAGGCATCGGGCAACTACTCCACCGCGGTCGGAGGTGGCGCCTGGTCCGGTGGCATCAACAGCACCGCGCTGGGCAACGCCGCCGAATCGCGCGGCGCCAACAGTGTGGCGCTGGGTGCCGATTCGATCGCGGACCGCGACAACACCGTGTCAGTGGGTGGCGGTGGCAACACCCGCCAGATCACCAATGTGGCCGATGGCACGCAGGGCAATGATGCGGTCAACAAGAACCAGCTCGACGCCGTAGCCGCAGCAGCGGCGAAGACCAGCAGGCAGTTCCAGGCCAGTGGCAACGCCGATGGTGAAACCGGTGCACTGGTCGAGGGCGACAACGCGCTGGCGGCCGGTGATGCGGCCAACGCCATCGGCAACGGTGCCACCGCACTCGGCAGCGGCGCCAATGCACTGGCGGGCAACGCCACGGCGGTCGGCATCGATGCGCTGGCCACCGGCAACAACGCCGCAGCACTGGGCAGTACCGCACAGGCCACTGGTGAAGACAGCCTTGCGCTCGGCACCGGCGCCAGCGCCAGCGAGCTTGGCGCCAGCGCGGTGGGTGCGCGTGCGCAGGCCAGCGGTGCGTACAGCACCGCAACCGGCACCGAATCCAACGCCAGTGGCACGCAGGCGCTGGCCAGCGGCTTCCGCAGTGCCGCCTCTGCCGATGGCACCACGGCCGTCGGTGGCTACGCCGAAGCCAGCGGTCGCCTCGGTACCGCCCTGGGCTACGGCTCGGCGGCCAGCGGTGCCAACACCACTGCAGTCGGCTTCGGTGCCGCTGCAGCCGGTACCGGTGCCGTAGCGGTGGGCCAGTCCAGCGAGGCCAGTGGCGAGGAGAGCGTGGCCATCGGTGGCAGCACCTTCTTCGGCTTGATCCCGTCGCGTGCCAGCGGCACCGGTGCCGCGGCATTCGGTGCGGGCGCGTGGGCGACCGAAGACTACGCGACCGCGATCGGCTGGAACTCGTGGGCGGCCGGCAGCAGCGCTACCGCACTGGGTGCCAATGCCACCGCCAATGGCAGCAACAGTGTCGCCCTCGGTGCCGGCTCCAAGGCCGACCGTGACAACACCGTGGCCGTTGGCAAGGCGGGTGGCGAACGCCAGGTAACCCATGTCGCCGCCGGCAGCGAAGCCACCGATGCGGTGAACAAGGGCCAGCTGGATGCGGTTGCCAGCGTCGCCGACAAGACCAGCCGGCAGTTCCAGGCCAGCGGCAACGCCGATGGCGAGGCCGGTGCCCTGGTTGATGGTGACAACGCACTGGCCGCCGGCAACGCGGCCAACGCCATCGGCAACGGCGCCACCGCGCTGGGCAGCGGGGCCAACGCCATGGCCACCAACGCCACCGCCGTCGGCGTCGATGCCCTGGCCACCGGCAACAACGCGGCGGCACTGGGCAATAACGCACAGGCCGGTGGTGTCGACAGTGTGGCGGTGGGCAGTGGTGCCAGCGCCAGCGAACTCGGTGCCAGCGCCAGTGGCGCCGGTGCCCAGGCCAAGGGCGCCTACAGCACCGCCAGCGGTGCGCAGGCCACGGCCAGCGGCACGCAGTCGCAGGCCAGTGGTTTCCGCGCCAATGCCTCGGCCGATGGCGCCTCGGCGCTGGGCAGCTACGCCGAAGCCAGTGGTCGCCTCGGTACTGCGGTGGGCTACGGCAGCAAGGCCACCGGCGCCAATGCCACCGCGGTGGGTGTCAGTGCCAACGCTTCGGCGGCCGGCAGCATCGCACTGGGCGCAGGCTCGGTGGCTGATCGTGCCAACACCGTGTCGGTCGGCAGTGCCAGCAGTGATCGTCAGATCACCCGTGTCGCTGCCGGTACCGAGCGCACCGATGCAGTCAATCGTGGCCAGCTCGATGCGGTGGCGGCGACCGCCGATGGCACCGCACGCTACGTCAAGGCCACCGGTGCGGGTACGGCCAGTGCCAGCGGAAGCGATGCCGCCGCGATCGGTTCGGCAGCCACTGCAAGCGGCGCACGCAGCAATGCGCTGGGTGCCAACGCGATGGCCATTGGCAATGGTGCGCTTGCACTGGGCACCAGTGCCGGTGCATCCGGTGCGAACTCGGTAGCGCTCGGTGCGGGCTCGCGCGCGCTGGATGCCAATGTGGTGTCGGTGGGCGGTGGCAATGGCATCGATGGCCCAGCCACGCGTCGCATCGTCAATGTGGCCGACGGTCGCATCGCCGCCGGCAGCACCGATGCGATTACCGGCTCCCAGCTCAACGTCACCAACCAGCGGGTGGGGGCGGTGGAAACCCGCGTTGGTGATTTCGACTCGCGCATCGCCACGGTCGAGACCACCGCGGCCAGCGCAGTCGGCTATGACGACGCCAGCCGTGATCGCCTGACCCTGTCCGGCTTCCAGGGCACCACCATCGACAACGTCGGTGCGGGCAGCATCGCCGCCGGCAGCCGCCAGGCGATCAATGGCGGGCAGCTGTTCCAGTCGCTCAGTGATGCCGCCAGCTTCCTCGGCGGTGGCGCCAGCGTCGGCATGCAGGGCGTGTTCGTGGCGCCGAACTACGTGATCCAGGGCGCGACGTACAGCAACGTCGGCGATGCGCTCGGTGCGCTGGACCGCAAGGTCAGCGAGATCGACCGCCGCAGTGCCGGTGGAACGCGTGCCGGCACCTCCAGCCTGCGGGCAATGAGTGCATCGCTGGATGACACCTCGGCCAGCCTTGCCGACGCAACCGCGGCGGCCGATGCCGCACCCGCCGCGGCACCTGCGGGCACCGCACGCGTGCAGGGCACGCCGACGGTCGCTGCGGCGGGCGCAGGCATTCCGGTCGGCACCCCGGCGGCGGGTATCAATGCCGTTGCCATGGGCGATGGCGCCGTCGCCAGCGGCGCCTCGTCCACGGCCATTGGCCAGGGCGCGAATGCCTCGGCAGCGAATGCCGTGGCGCTGGGCCAGGGTTCGGTTGCCGATCGTGCCAACACGGTGTCGGTGGGCAGCGAAGGCAACGAACGCCAGGTCACCAACGTCGCCGCCGGTACCACCGCCACCGACGCCGTCAACAAGGGCCAGCTGGACCGTGGCATGGCGACGGCGAACAGCTATACCGACAGCCGCGTCAAGGCCGTCGCCGACAGCTTCGATGTGTTCAAGGGCGAGATCGATGGACGCCTGCGCCACATGGATCGCCGCATCGATCGCCAGGGCGCGATGAGCGCGGCGATGCTCAACATGGCCACCAGTGCCGCCGGCATCCGCACCCAGAACCGGGTCGGCGTCGGCATCGGTTTCCAGGGCGGCGAATCGGCGCTGTCGCTGGGTTACCAGCGTGCGATCAGCGATCGCGCCACGGTCACCTTCGGCGGCGCCTTCAGCAGCGACGACAGTTCGGTCGGCGTCGGTGCCGGCTTCGGCTGGTAAGCCACTCCATTGCGCCGGCGGCCACCCACGCCGGCGCCACACCTGCAGTGAGGGCCTGGGGGGAGGTCACGGCAATCCCGGCTGGGCCGGCCGGGAGTCGTCAAGGAATGATGGCCGCAGTGTTGGTTCGATCCATGACCCAGAAGAGGAATTCGACGTGATCAAGAAGCAGAACCTTCGCATCAATGTGCTTGCCGCCGCCGTGCTGTCGATGACGGCTGTCGGTGCCGTCCACGCCGCTGGACTGCCGACCCGTGAACCGGTGCGCCAGGCCAGCACCGCCCAGCCGGGCACCGAGCGCATCATCATCAAGTACCGGGCCGGTGCTGCTGCCGCCACCGACCGCTCGGCGAAGCTGTCCACCGTGCAGTCCGCACTGACCCGTGCCAGCCTCTCCGGTGGCACGTCCCGCGCCAGTACGCTCGGCCCGCAGGTGGTCCGCAAGCTGTCTACCGGTGCGGACCTCATCCGTGTGCAGGGCCGCCTGGCCCCGGCCGAACTGCAGCGCGTACTGAAGGAGCTGCAGGCCGATCCGTCGGTGCAGTACGCCGAAGCCGACGTGAAGCTGCGCCGCACCGAACTGCGTGCCGGCAACGTGCAGCCGACGCTGGTGCCGAACGATCCCTTCTACCAGCAGAACCAGTGGCATCTGCACAATGCGGTCGGCGGCATCAACGCACCGGCGGCGTGGGATGTCTCGCAGGGCGAGGGCATCGTGGTGGCGGTGATCGATACCGGCATCCTGCCGCAGCACCCGGACCTGGTCGGCAACCTGCTGGAGGGTTACGACTTCATCAGCGATGCGGAGACCTCGCGGCGCCCGACCAACGATCGCGTGCCGGGTGCGCAGGACTACGGTGATTGGGTCGAGAACGACAACGAGTGCTATGACGGCTCGCTGGCCGACGACAGTTCCTGGCACGGCACCCACGTCGCTGGCACCGTGGCCGAGCAGACCAACAACGGCGTCGGCATGGCCGGTGTCGCCTACAAGGCCAAGGTGCTGCCGGTCCGCGTGCTGGGCAAGTGCGGTGGCTACCTGTCCGACATCGCTGATGCGGTGACCTGGGCCTCCGGCGGTACCGTGACCGGCATCCCGGCCAACACCAATCCGGCCGAGATCATCAACATGAGCCTGGGTGGCGGTGGCAGCTGCGCCAGCACCTACCAGGACGCGATCAACGGCGCGATCTCGCGCGGTACCACGGTGGTCGTGGCTGCCGGCAATGAAACCGACAACGCGTCCAAGTACCAGCCGGCCAGCTGCGAAGGCGTGGTGACCGTGGGTGCCACCCGCATCACCGGTGGCATCACCTACTACTCCAACTACGGCACCCGCGTGGACCTGTCCGGTCCGGGTGGCGGCGGAAGCGTCGACGGCAACCCGGGTGGCTACATCTGGCAGACCGGCTCCAATGCGGCGACCACGCCGGAATCGGGCACGCCGGGCTACATGGGGATGGGCGGTACCTCGATGGCTTCGCCGCACGTGGCCGCCGTCGCTGCACTGGTGCAGAGCGCGCTGATCGCCAAGGGCAAGGATCCGTTGACCCCGGCGGCGATGCGTACCCTGCTGAAGGAAACCGCACGTCCGTTCCCGGTCGCCATTCCGGCGGCTACCCCGATCGGTACCGGTATTCTCGATGCCAAGGCCGCGCTGGCCAAGGCACTGGAAGAACCGTGCACCGAGAACTGCGGGCCGGTGGCCACGCCGCTGACCAACAAGGCCGCAGTCGGTGGCCTGAACGGTGCTGCCGCCAGCAGCCGCCTGTACAGCTTCGAAGCCGTTGCTGGCAAGCAGCTCAGCGTGATCACCTACGGTGGCACCGGCAACGTGTCGGTCTATCTGGCCAAGGGCCGCGAGCCGAGCGCCACCGACAACGACGCCCGCTCGACGCGTCCGGGTACCTCGGAAACGGTGCGGGTGACGGCACCGACCGCCGGCACCTACTACATCAAGGTGGTGGGCGAAGCGGCTTACAACGGCGTGAGCATTCTCGCCACGCAGTAAGCACCTCGTGTCGTAGTTGAATTGCCGAAGCCCGTCATCCTGTGTGACGGGCTTCGTCTTTTTACGAAAGGTGGCCGCAGGGCGGCGGAAATCACGGCTTAACTGCTAAAGTCGAGCCGATTGACAGGAGAGTCACGTGAACGCGCTCGCTGCAACCGTTACCGACGACGCCGAAGGCCGCATCCTGGATGCGCTGCTGGCGCGCGGCCGGCTCAAGGAAGGCGACCTGGCACGCGCACGGCCGTTGCATGCCGAGGCCGGCGGCAGCCTGCTGGGCCTGCTGGTGCGCTTGGGCCTGGTGTCTGAACGCGACCAGGCACAGGCCAGCGCCGAGGTGCTGGGCCTGCCGCTGCTGGAGGGCAAGCAGGTGCCGGAGGCGCCGCCGCAGGCGCTGGCCGAGGGACTGCCGCTGTCGCTGCGCTTCCTGAAGCAGTTCCACGTGTGCCCGCTCGAGTTGAATGAACACGGGGTACGGCTGTGGCTGGCCGATGCCCATGACGCCTATCCACAGCAGGCCGTGCAGTTGGCGCTGGGGGTTCCGGTGACACCGGTGCTGGGCATGCGTGCGGAGATCGATGACCTGGTCGAGCGCTGGTTCGGCCAGGGCCGCAGCGCGATGGGCGCGATCGTGGAAACCGCGGATGGCGAGGGCGGTGCGGTCGACGATATCGAGCACCTGCGCGACCTCGCTTCGGAAGCGCCGGTGATCCGCCTGGTCAACCTGGTGATCCAGCGTGCGGTGGAACTGCGCGCTTCGGATATCCATGTCGAACCGTTCGAGAGCCGGTTGAAGGTCCGCTACCGCGTCGATGGCGTGCTGGTGGAAGGCGAAAGCCCGCCGGCCAACCTCACCGCAGCGGTGATCAGCCGCATCAAGATCATGGCCCGGCTCAACATCGCCGAGCGCCGCCTGCCGCAGGACGGTCGCATCATGCTGCGCGTGCAGGGCAAGGAGCTGGACCTGCGCGTGAGCACCGTGCCGACAGCGCACGGCGAAAGCGTGGTGATGCGCCTGCTCGACCGCGAAACGGTGGTGTTCGATTTCCACCGGCTCGGCTTCACCGACGCCTTCCTGCCGCAGTTCCGCAAAGTGCTGGAGCAGCCGCACGGCATCCTGCTGGTGACCGGCCCGACCGGCTCGGGCAAGACCACCACGCTGTACACCGCGCTGAGCCAGCTCAACACCGCCGACGTCAAGATCATCACGGTCGAGGACCCGGTCGAATACCAGATCGAGGGCATCAACCAGATCCAGGCCAAGCCGCAGATCGGCCTGGACTTCGCCAACGCGCTGCGCAGCATCGTCCGCCAGGACCCGGACATCATCATGATCGGCGAAATGCGCGACCTGGAAACCGCGCGCATCGCCATCCAGTCGGCGCTGACCGGCCATCTGGTGCTGTCCACCCTGCATACCAACAATGCGGCCGGCGGCATCACCCGCCTGCTCGACATGGGCGTGGAAGACTACCTGCTCACCTCCACCATCAACGGCATCCTCGCCCAGCGCCTGGTACGCCGGCTGGAGCCGACCCATGCCGAGCGCTATGCCGCTTCGCCGGAGGAGATCGAGCGGTTCGAGTTGCGCCGCCTGCAGCCGGAAGGGCCGATCCACCTGTACCGCCCGAAGCCCTCGGCGCTGGCGCCGACCGGCTACCTGGGGCGTACCACCATCATGGAATTCCTGGTGATGAACGATGCGCTGCGGCGTGCGGTGATGCGTCGCGATGGCATGGGCGAGATCGAGCGCATCGCCCGCGAAGCCGGCATGCGCACCATGTACGAGGATGGCCTGTCCAAGGCGTTGAGCGGACAGACCACCATCGAGGAAGTGCTGCGCGTGACCGAGGAAAGCTGATGCGCGCAGGACGCCGGGGCTGACATGCCGAACTATCGCTACAAGGCGCTCAACCCGCATGGCGAGGTCTTCGACGGGCAGATGGAGGCGGCCAGCGAGGCCGAGCTGATCGCGCGCCTGCAGGACCAGGGCCATCTGCCGATGGAGACGCAGCTGGCCGATGCCGGCGCGATCGGCGGCAGCAGCTGGCGCAACCTGCTGCAGCAGCGCCCGTTGCAGGGCGCCGCATTGCTGCAGTTCACCCAGCAGCTGGCGACCCTGCTCGGTGCCGGCCAGCCGCTGGACCGCGCGCTGTCGATCCTGCTGGGGTTGCCCGAGGACGAACGATCGCGCCGCGCGATCACCGACATCCGCGACGTGGTGCGCGGTGGTGCACCGCTGTCCACCGCGCTGGAACGCCAGCATGGGCTGTTCTCGCGGCTGTACGTGAACATGGTGCGCGCCGGCGAAGCCGGTGGCAGCCTGCATGAAACCCTGCAACGCCTGGCCGACTACCTCGAGCGCAGCCGCGCGTTGCAGGGCAAGGTCATCAACGCGCTGGTCTACCCGGCGATCCTGCTGGTGGTGGTAGGCGGTGCGCTGTTGTTCCTGCTTGGCTACGTGGTGCCGCAGTTCGCGCAGATGTACGAGAGCCTGGATGTGGCGCTGCCGTGGTTCACCAACGCGGTGCTGCAGCTGGGCCTGTTCGTGCGCGACTGGTGGGTGCTGCTGCTGGTGGTGCCGGCGCTGGTAGCACTGTTCTTCGAGCGCAAGGCGCGGCAACCGGCGTTCCGGCTGGCGCTGGATGGCTGGCTGCTGCAGCGGCGTGGCATCGGTCGCCTCGTCGGCGAGCTGGAAACCGCACGGCTGGCGCGTACGCTGGGGACGCTGCTGCGCAATGGCGTACCGCTGCTGGGCGCGCTGGGCATTGCCCGCAACGTGCTGGGCAACCGCGCACTCGCCGCCGACGTGGAAACGGCCGCCGATGAAGTGAAGAACGGTGCCGGCCTGTCGCTGGCACTGTCGCGCGGCAAGCGGTTCCCGCGCCTGGCCTTGCAGATGATCCAGGTTGGTGAAGAATCCGGCGCGCTCGATACCATGTTGCTGAAGGCCGCCGATACCTTCGAACAGGACAGTGCCCGGCGCATCGACCGCATGCTGGCGGCGATGGTGCCGGCGATCACCCTGGTGCTGGCCTCGGTGGTGGGCGCGGTGATCGTCGCCGTGCTGGTACCGCTGTACGACCTGACCAATGCCATCGGTTGACGATGGCGCTCCCCGCAACCCTGACACTCCGCAACTGAAAGGACCGTCCATGATTGCCAGTCGCCGACCGATCCGCCTTTCCTTCACCGCCGCACGCAACCAGTCGGGCATGAGCCTGCTGGAGATCATCATCGTCATCGTGCTGATCGGCGCGGTGCTGACCCTGGTCGCCAGCCGCGTGCTGGGTGGTGCCGATCGTGGCAAGGCCAACATCGCCAAGGCGCAGGTGCAGACCGTCGCGTCCAAGATCGACAACTACCAGATCGACACCGGCAAGCTGCCGGGCACGCTCAACGACCTGGTGACGGCTCCGGCCGGTGTCGGCGGCTGGCTCGGCCCGTACGCCAAGCCGGCCGACCTGAATGACCCGTGGGGCCACGCGCTGGAGTACCGCGCGCCGGGCGAAGGCCAGCCGTATGAGCTGGTCAGCCTGGGCAAGGATGGCAAGGCCGGCGGCAGCAGCGTCGACGCAGACATCCGCTACCAGCCGTAACCGCGCATGACGTATTTCCTGCCGCGCCGGGTGCCACGCCCGCGCCTGCACGGCAGGCGCGCGACGGGCCTGTCGCTGCTGGAAATGCTGCTGGTGATCGCACTGATCGCGGCGATCGGCCTGATCACGGCCGCCGGCCTGTCGCGCGGTTTCGCCGGCATGCAGCTGCGCAGCGCGGGCAAGGACATCGCCAACCAGCTGCGCATGGTGCGTGCACAGGCGATTGCCCGCGGTGAACCGCAGCGCTTCGTGATCGAACCGGCACGGCGGCGCTGGGAGGGTGCCAACCAGCGCCACGGCGAGGTGCCGGCACAGCTGCAGGTGCAGTTCGAAGGTGCCGCCCAGCTGGCCACCGCGCCGGGGCAGGGGGTGATCGAATTCCATCCCGATGGCGGCTCCAGCGGTGGCCGCATCCGGTTGCAGCGCGACGGTGCCGAATGGCGCGTCGACGTTGGCTGGCTCACCGGCGAGGTCCGCTCCGGCCCCTGGCGGGCGCAATGAAGCGGCGCGCGCGTGGCTTCACCCTGCTGGAAGTGATCATCGCCTTCGCCCTGCTGGGCCTGGCGCTGACCCTGCTGCTGGGCAGCCTGTCCGGCGGCGCAAAACAGGTACGTGATGCCGAGCTGCGCACGCGCGCGGTGCTGCATGCACAGTCGTTGCTGGCCGAGGCCGGCGTCGACGCACCGCTGCAGGTGGGCAGCCAGCAGGGTGACTGGGAACAGGGGCGCTATCACTGGGAACTGCAGGTTCAGCCGTGGGTGGAACCACGCGCCGGCAATGTCGTGCAGGCCACGTCACCGGGTACCCCATGGCTGGCAGAGCTGCAATTGCAGGTGCGCTGGGGTGACAGCGAGCGTGAGCAGCTGCGCTGGCGCAGCCTGCGCCTGTTACCGCCCGACCTGGAGAATGCGCGGTGAGGCGCCGCACCGCAGGTTTCACCCTGGTCGAAGTGATGCTGGCCACCGTGCTGCTGGCCGGCGGCCTGGCATTGGCCTTTGCCAGCGTGCGCTCGGCGATGGCGGTCAGCCAGCGCGGTGAGCAGATCGCTGCCGAGAGCGAACGCATGCGCGCGGTCGAGTCCTTGCTGCGCAGGCAGCTGGCGGGCGCGTTGCGCACCCCGCTGGAGGTTCCGGACCCCACCCGCGAACCGATCTTCTTCCAGGGGGAGGAGCAACGCATGTTGTTCGCCGCCGACCTGCCCGGCTACCTCGGCCGTGGCGGCCCCTACCTGCACGCGCTGCAGGTCGACGGACGCGATGGCCAACAGCGCCTGCTGCTGGACCTGGTGCTGCTGCAGGAAGGCGAGCGCATCGCCGAGAATCCGCCGCGCCCGCCCGAGGTGCTGGTGGAGAACCTGAAGTCGGTGCAGCTGCGCTATCGGGGTATCGATGCCAGCACTGGGCAGGTGACCGACTGGATGCCGCGCTGGGACGACACCCGCCGACTGCCGATGCTGGTGGAGATCCAGATCGTACCGGCCCGTGGAGCGCCGTGGCCACCGCTGGTGGTGGCGCTGCGCGCCGGTGGCAGTGGAGGCGCGCGATGAGCCGGCAGGGTGGGGCGGCATTGGTGCTGGTGCTGTGGCTGATCGCGTTGATGACGGCGTTGGTCGGCGCGTTCGCGCTGACCGCACGGGTCGAACACCTGCAGCAGCGCGTGCTGGATGATGACGCTCGCGGGCAGGAGCGTGCGCGCGCCGGCCTCGAATATGCCCTGCTGCGTCTGTCGGCCGATCCGCAACGCGCGCCCTGGCGTGCCGATGGCCGCAGCTACCGCTGGCAGTTCGACGACGCCAGCATCGAGATCAAGGTGCTGGACGAGAACGGCAAGATCAACCTGAACCTGGCCGACGCCGCGCTGCTGACCGCCTTCCTCAAGGCGCTGGGTGAAGACGATGCGCAGGCCCGGCAATTGGCCGGGGCCATCATCGACTGGCGTGACGAGGACAGCCTGCTGCAGCCGGGCGGTGGCGCCGAAGCGCAGGACTACGCCGCAGCCGGATTGCCCTACGGCCCGCGCAACAAGCGGTTCGAGACCCTGGGCGAACTGCAGCGGGTACTGGGCATGCGCGGCCCGCTGTACCGGGCGATGCTGCCGCACCTGACCCTGTACAGCCGCCAGGCACGGCCGGATCCGCAGTTCGCCAGCGCGCCGGTGCTGACCGCGCTGGGGCTGGATGCGGACATGGTGATGGCGCAGCGCGCACAGCAGGAGCGTGATGCAGATTCCGCTGGTGGTACGACAACGCTTGCCAGCAGCAGCGGCACCTATAGTATCGAGTCCGGTGCCACCGACAGCAGTGGACGCAGGTCGGTGTTGCAGGCAGTGGTACGCAGTGGCTCGGGCGGGGTTCCCGGGCGGACCTACACAGTGCTTCGCTGGGAGCAGGGAATGACAGCAAGATGACGGCGTGGCAGGACAGTCTGCGGCAGGTGCAGGGCCGGATCGGCCCGGGCGCTGGCCGTTTCCTGCGCTGGTGGCGCCAGTCGCTGCTGGCCTGGGTGCCGGTGCGCTGGCAATGGGCACTAGGCTGGGGCCAGGCACGCCTGTTGCTGCAGCATGAGGGTGACCAGCTGCAGGTCTGGCGTGAAGCCGGTGACCGCCGTGAAGCGGTGGCGCGGCTGCCGTGGCCGCTGTCGCCCGTGGAACTGGACCGCGTGCTGGAGCCCCGCCTGCGCAGCCTGCCCCGGGTGTGGCTGCTGCCCGCGGCGGACGTGCTGCGGCGCAGCCTGCGCCTGCCCGCTGCAGCGGCCGACCGCCTGCGTGCGGTGGTCGGTTTCGAAATCGACCGGCAGACCCCATTCGAATCGTCCCAGGTCAGTTATGACGTGCGTGAACTCGGCGCGGGCGGCGAAGGGCAGCTGCAGGTCGAACTGGTGGCGTGGCCACTGCGGCAACTGGAAGCATGGCGCACCCGCGTGGGCCCATGGGCCGATGCGCTGGCCGGTGTCGATGCCATCGATGCGCAGGGCAACGTGCTGCAGGTGAACCTGCTGCCGCCCGCGCAGCGCCAACTGCGGCCAGACCCGATGCGGCGCTGGAACCTGCTGCTGGCAGTGGCTGCCGTCGTGATGCTGGTATTGGCCGCGGTACAGCTGTTGGACAATCGCCAGGCCGCTGCCGACGAACTGCGTGCGCAGGTCGAGCGCAGCGCGCGCAGTGCACGTGGCGTGGCCAGCGAACGCGCGCAGCTGCAGGCGCTGATCGATGGCGCCGCATTCCTGGAGAAGCAGCGCAGCCAGCGCGCCGGTACGGTAGAGATCTGGAACGAACTGACCCGGCGCCTGCCGGAAGGCACCTACCTGGAAAAGCTGGCGATCGAGAACAACAACCTGCAGCTGATCGGCCTGAGCCGCGAGGCATCGCAGCTGGTGCAGCTGCTGCAGGACGCACCTCAGTGGCGCAAGGTCAACCTGACCGGAGTGCTGCAGGCTGATGGCGCGGCCAGTGGCCGCGACCGCTTCACCATGACCGCCGAACTGCAGCCGTTGCCCGCCGCAGCACCGACCCCGGAGGCGGCCAATGCCGATGCCAAGCGCACGCCGTGACCGCTGGCTGGCGCTGGCACTGCTGCTGGCAGTGCTGGGCCTGGCCTATCTGTTGCTGGTGCACCCCTGGTTCACCCAGCCACTGCGTGCGATCGATGCCGATGTCGCCGCCCTGCGCGAACGCGAGTCGCGCGTGCAGGCGCAGCTGCAGCAGCAGCCGCAGATCGAACAGCGCCTTCGCGCTACCCGCGAGGCACTGCAGCAGCGGCCGGGCTTCCTGCGCGAAGCCACTGCCGAAGCTGCCGCCGCTGCATTGGGCGCCCGGCTGCAGGATGCGGTGGCGATGGCCAGCCCGGGCAACCGCAGCTGCACCATCAGCAACCGCACGCCGCTGACCGACAACCGCCGTGACGCCGAGTTCGTGCGTGTCGCCATGCAGGTGCGCCTGCGCTGTGGCGTGGCCGAACTGGCCACCGTGCTGCACAGCCTGGAAACCGGCAGCCCCCGCCTGTTCGTCGACAACCTCAACCTGATCGCGCAGCGCTTCCAGCAATCGCCGAACGAATCGGGGCTGGGCCTGGACGTGTCCTTCGAGCTGGCCGGCTACCTGCTGCCTGGCGCCGCCGCCGATGGCACGGTACCGGCACCCGCTGCGGCACCGGCACCGCCTGCGTCGCCGGCCGAGGCCGCACCTGCGCCGCATCCGGTGCCCCCGTCCGAAGGACAGGAGGTGGCCGATGAAGCTTGAGCAGATCAGCCTGCGTACCGGCTTCCTGCTGGCGCTGGCCGGTTGGGCCGCCGCCGTCTGGCTGGCGACCGGCTTCGGGCTGGGCAGCCATCTGCCGGGTGCCGGCGGTGATGCCGATGCCGCGCCATCGCTGCCATCGCTGCCGCCGCTGGCGGCCGAGCGCATGGCCAGCGCCGACAGCTACAGCGCCATCGGTGAGCGCCCGCTGTTCGCCGAAGACCGTCGGCCGAGGCCCTATCTGCTGGGTGGCAGCGAACCGGCGGCCAGCGCCGCGTTGCGCCTGACCGGTGTGCTGCTGACCGGCGATTTCGGCATGGCCACGTTCACCACCGAACAGAACCGCTCGCTGCGCCTGCGCCTCAACGGCGAAGCCGTGGATGGCTGGCAGCTGGTGGCGCTGCAGCCGCGCCAGGCGACGGTGATCGGCCCCGGTGGCAACCAGGTCCTCGAACTGGTGGTGTTCAACGGCCAGGGCGGTGAGCCGCCGACGGTACTGCGCGGTGCCAACGGTGCGCCGCCTGCAGGTGCGATCGTGGTGCCGCCTCCAGCGGGAGCTCCGCCGGCGCCGCCACCGGCCGCGACAACCCCAGCGCCGTCGCCCGCGGGCAATACGTCAGCACCTGCGGCCGCAGCTGCAAAAACACCACCGGCCAACAACAACGGTCCCAGCGAAGCGCAGATGCAGGCCATCCGCGAACGTATCCAGGCCCGTCGCCGCCAGCTGCAACAACAGCAGCAACAACCGTCGCCGCCCCCGGGCGATGGCACCAACCGATAGAGTGAATGCATGAACCTGCGTTTTCTTCCCTGGTCCTTTGCCCTCGCGCTGCTGGTCGGCTGCAGTACGGTGTCCGCGCCGCACGTGCAGCGCAACGGCAACCTGTCGCCCAGCGCCGATGCCGGCCAGGCAGCCGACGTCGCCGCCGATGCCGCCCGCGAAAGCCAGGGTGCACCGCAGGCGGTGATCCGCCGCGGCACCGGCACCATGATCAACCGCGAGGCCGCACGCGCGCCGGCGCCGGCACTGCACGGCGCCAGCACCGGCGAGGCGACCTTCAACTTCGAAGGCGAATCGCTGCACGCGGTGGTCAAGGCCATCCTCGGCGACATGCTTGGCCAGAACTACGTGATTGCACCGGGCGTGCAGGGCACGGTCACCCTGGCCACGCCCAAGCCGGTCTCGCCGGCGCAGGCGCTGAACCTGCTGGAGATGGTGCTGGGCTGGAACAACGCGCGCATGGTCTACAGCGGTGGGCGCTACAACATCGTCGCCGCCGACCAGGCGCTGGCCGGCACCGTCGCGCCGAGCACCGCGCCAGCGGCCAGCGCACGCGGCTTTGAAGTCCGCGTGGTCCCGCTGCAGTTCATCTCCGCCACCGAGATGAAGAAGGTGCTGGAGCCGTACGCGCGTCCCAACGCCATCGTCAACGTGGACAGCGGCCGCAACGTGATCACCCTCGGTGGTACCCGCGCCGAACTGGAAAACTACCTGCGCACCGTCGAGATCTTCGACGTCGACTGGTTGTCGGGCATGTCGGTGGGTGTGTTCCCGATCCAGTCGGGCAAGGCCGAGCAGGTCGCGGCCGACCTGGAAAAGGTGTTCGGCGAAGAAAGCAAGACGCCCAGCGCCGGCATGTTCCGTTTCCTGCCGCTGGAGAATGCCAACGCCGTGTTGGTGATCACGCCGCAGGTGCGCTACCTGGACCAGATCCAGCAGTGGCTGGATCGCATCGACACCGCAGGCGGCAGCGCCCGCCTGTTCTCCTACGAGCTGCGCTACATCAAGGCACGCGACCTGGCCGAACGCCTCAGCGAAGCCTTCGCCAGCAGTGGCAACCGCGGCGGCTCCGGCCCGGCCTCGCTGGCGCCGGGCGCCATCCCGTCGCAGCTGGGCAGTGACGGCGATCGTGGCATGGACAACAGCAGCAGCAACCTGGGCTCGACGCTGGGCGGGAGCAGTGGCAGTGGCAGCAGCAATGGCAGCCTGAACCTGCCGCAGCGCCAGCCCGGCAACGTCAGTGTCAGCCTGGAAGTGGAAGGCGACCGCGTCGGCGTGTCTGCAGTTGAGGAAACCAACACCCTGCTGGTGCGCTCGACCCCGCAGGCCTGGCGCTCGATCCGCGAGGTGATCGAGAAGCTGGACGTGATGCCGCTGCAGGTGCATATCGAGGCACAGGTGGCCGAAGTCGCGCTGACCGGTGACCTGAAGTACGGCGTGAACTGGTTCTTCGACAATGCCGTGGCCGGTCGCACACTGACCGGTGCGCTCAGCGGCCTGACCCTGCCGCCGGCCGCTGCGGGTGCCTGGAGTACCTTCGCGGGCGGCGTGACCGGCAATGATGGTGTGGGCTGGGCATTCACCGGCCACAACGCCGCCGCCGTGGTCAGCGCACTGGACAAGGTGACCGATCTGCGCCTGCTGCAGACGCCATCGGTGTTCGTGCGCAACAACGCCGAAGCCACGCTCAACGTCGGCGACAAGGTGCCGATCAACACCACCACGGTGAACACCGGCGTGGGCACCAGCACCTACAGCTCGGTGCAGTACATCGACACCGGCGTGATCCTCAAGGTGCGCCCGCGGGTGACCCGCGATGGAACCGTGTTCCTGGACATCGTGCAGGAAGTCAGCAGTGCTTCGGACGTGCCGGAGGCCTGCAACCCGACCGAGCGCAACTGCAACCCGCGCATCTCGACCAAGAAGCTGTCCACCGAAGCGGCGGTGCAGAGCGGCGACACCATCATGCTGGCAGGCCTGATCACCGATTCGGCCACCGACGGCAGCAGCGGCATCCCGGGGCTGAGCAGGATCCCGGTGGTCGGTGCGTTGTTCGGGCAGAAGACCCGCACCAGTCGTCGTTCGGAAGTGATCGTGCTGCTGACCCCGACCATCGTCCGCAACAGCCAGGAATCGCGCAACCTGACCGACGAGTACAGCAAGCGTTTCCGTGCAATGGAGCCGCTGAACCAGCCGCGCGCGAAGAAGTAAGGGGTTTACGGCCGGGCGGCGCCCGGTACCCGCCGAGGCCGGAGCTGGAGCGACAGCAACAGCAACAGCAACAGCAACAGCAACAGCGGGTACTGAGGGAGGGCGGGGCGGTGTGGATTGTCAGGACACGCCGTAAACCCCTCCATGGGGGCTCGATGGCGCCATCCATGGCGCCAACGGTCCTGCCAACCCACACCGCCCCGCCTCTGACAGATTCCCGCGGCTGTTGGTAGGTGTCGACCTTGGTCGACACGGTAGATCCACGTCATGCGTGGATGCTTTTCGATTCCAGTTCGAAATATTCGATTCCGATGGAGATTCATCCACGCATGGCGTGGATCTACTGCAGATCGCGGAGATCTGTCGCAGGCGGGGTGGGTCCGGTTGCGGGGGCGTGAGCGCCATGGATGGCGCGACCGAGCCTACAGGGACGTATTTACGGCGTCCCCCGCAACCGGACCCACTCCGCCAACTCCAAGAAGCCCGCCTTTGCTTCGGCTGTTGCTGTTGCCTTGGCCTGAAGCAGGTGCCGGGTGCAACCCGGCCGATACCCTCCCGGTGCTACGCTGTGGCCACCGACAACCACGGAGGCGGGATGGGGGCGATCGTGTTGTTGCCGCTGTGCGTGGACGATGCCGCGCTCGACCGCTGCCTGGCCGCACTCGATGCCGGCACGGCACCGGGTACCTCGGTCTGGTTGGCCGACGATGCGCAGACCGGGCCGCGTGCGCAGGCCGTGGTCGAGCACTGGTTGGCGCATACACCGCTGCAGGCCGAGTACACCCGGCGTGCGCGGCCACTGGGCGAAGTTGCCCATCTGGACGAGATGCTGCGCGCCTGCGATGGCCTGGACGTGGCCGTGCTGGCGCCGGACAGCGTGCCGTCGCCTGGCTGGTTGCAGCAGTTGCAGGATGCCTTCGCCCGCGATGCCGCCATTGCCACCGCAACCCCCTGGTGCAATGCCGGCGAGACCGCCGCGTGGCCACGGCTGGGCGAGATCAATCCCGAACCCCATGATCCGGCCCTGCTGGCGCATACCTGCGCCACGTTGCCGACGCTGCACCCGGAGCTGCCATCGGCGGTCACCCACGCGGTGCTGGTGCGTGGCAACGCGCGCCGTCGTGCCGGTGGCCTGGACGTGGACAGCTACGCGGGCTGGAACGCCGCGCTGGTCGACCTCAGCCTGCGCATGGCCGGCCTGGGGTGGCGCAACGTGTTGTGCGAGACCGCCTTCGTCGGCCGGGCAGGGGAGGCGGTCAGCCGCGATGGTGATCTGGAGGCCCTCGCGGCCCGCTGGCCTGCCTGGGTGCCGCGGCTGGCCGACTTCCTGATGCACGATCCACTGCACGGGCTGCGCGCTGACCTGCAGCAGCGCATGCGGCAGGCGATAATGCCGCGGGAACAGGGCGACCTGTTCGTCCCACCCGCGCCGGAGCCACCCGTTTGAATGTTGCCATTGCCGCCATCGTCGTCACCTACCAGAGTGGCAGCACCATCGACGCCTGCCTCTCGCGCCTGCGCCAGGCGCAGGACGTGGCCGAGATCCGGGTGATCGACAATGGTTCGCTGGATGGCACCCTGGACATCGTGCAGCGCCACGCCAGCCACGATCCACGCGTGCGCTTCGTCGGCAACCCGGACAATCCCGGTTTCGCCGCCGCCAACAACCAGGGCGTGGCCGACTCGCACAGCCCGTGGCTGGCCTTCATCAACCCGGACCTGATGGTCGAGCCGGACACCCTGGCCGAACTGCGCTCCCGCGCCGAAGCGCTGGGCGACTGCCTGCTGGGCGTCGAGCAGGTGGACGAGCATGGCCATGCCGACGAGGCGGTTCGCCGCCGCGATCCGGATTTCCTGATGATGCTGCGTTCGCCCGGGAAGGGCTCGAAGCTGGCGGTTCCGCGCGAGCCGCACCAGGCGCTGCAGCGCGTTCCTGCGCTGTCCGGCGCACTGCTGATGATGCCGCGCGCGCTGTTCGACCGCATGGGTGGCTGGGACGCGGGCTATCGCCTGCATGCCGAGGACCTTGACCTGTGCCGGCGTGCACGCGAGGCCGGTGCGGTGGTGGCGATCGCCAACGACCTGCAGGTCACCCACGTGCGCGGTGTCTCCAGTCGCTCGCGGCCGTTCTTCGTGGAATGGCACAAGCACCGGGGCCTGTGGCGCTACTTCCAGAAATTCGAGGCCGGGCAGCGTTCGCTGCCGGTGCGGGCTGCGGTGTGGGCCGCGATCTGGGCCCATGCGCTGATGCTGGTGCCGCGCCTGCTGCGCAGGTCGCTGTAGCGCCGAAAGCGCATCCACGCATGGCGTGGATCTACCCATGCTGTTCCGCGGAGAGCCGAGCGTGGCCGCAGCCACCCCGGTTCACCCTGCCGGGCGCATAATCCGCCCCATGCCTATCATCCAGTCCCTGCTCGACACCGACCTGTACAAGTTCACCATGATGCAGGCGGTGCTCCACCAGCACCCCGGCGCCCAGGTGCAGTACCGGTTCAAGTGCCGTACGCCCGGTATCGACCTGGCAAGCTACATCGACCAGATCGACGAAGAAATCGACCACCTGTGCACCCTGCGTTTCAGCGACGCGGAGCTGGACTACATGCGTGGCCTGCGCTTCGTGAAGCCGGACTTCGCCGATTTCCTCGGCCTGTTCCATCTCGACCGCAAGTACATCCAGCTGCGCGCGTCGAAGACCGTGCCCGGCGAGATCGAGCTGGACATCACCGGCCCGTGGCTGCACACCATCCTGTTCGAAGTGCCGCTGCTGGCGATCATCAACGAAGTCTGGTTCCGCAACACCACCACGGCCGACTTCGCCGAAGGCGAGCGCCGGCTGCAGGCCAAGGCCGCGCTGCTGCGCGATACCCCCGGCTTCGAGCAATGCCGCATCGCCGACTATGGCAGCCGTCGCCGCTACTCGCGTGACTGGCATGCGCGGCTGCTGCCGCTGCTGCGCGATGCGCTCGGCCCGCAGCTGGTCGGCACCAGCAACGTGCACTTCGCGCGCCTGTACGGCATGACCCCGCACGGCACCATGGCCCACGAGTACCTGCAGGCGTTCCAGGCGCTCGGCCCGCGCCTGCGCGATTCGCAGGTGGCGGCACTGGAGTCGTGGGCGCGCGAGTACCGCGGCGACCTCGGCATCGCGCTGTCCGATGTGGTCGGTCTGGACGCGTTCCTGCGCGACTTCGATATGTATTTCTGCAAGCTGTTCGACGGCGTGCGCCACGACTCCGGCGATCCGTTCGACTGGGGAGACCGCATGCTGGCGCATTTCCAGCAGCGCCGGGTCGATCCGCGCAGCAAGGTGCTGGTGTTCAGCGATGGGCTCGACATCGCCAAGGTGATGCGCCTGTACGACTACTTCCGTGGCCGCTGCCAGGTCGCATTCGGCGTCGGCACCCACCTGACCAATGATCTGGGCCCGACGCCGCTCAACATCGTCATCAAGATGGTCCGCTGCAACGGCCAGCCGGTGGCCAAGCTCAGCGATTCGCCGGGCAAGAGCATGTGCGACGACCCGGGTTACCTGGCCTACCTGCGCCAGGTCTTCGAGTTGCCGCAGCCGGAGTAAGACCGGCCTGCAGGGCTTACAGGTAGTCGACCACCACCAGGTAGGCACCCTGCAGCGGCTGCTGCTTCGAAGCCTGCACGCTGTAACGCTCGGAGAAGGCGATATCGCCGGCGCGCATCGCGCTGGCCGACACCGACAGCTTCTGGCCCTGGCGCTTGCCATCGCGCAGCGTCGCGGCCTGGCCATCGGCCAGTGCCGTCACGGCCACCGTCGAGCCCTTGGCCGACGGCGGGCAGGCCGCCAGGCTCAGCTCACCCTGGGACAGGTTCGTCGTGCAGCCCGGCTCGGCGATGCGGCCGCTGAAACGGATGCTGCCGCTGCTGGCCTGGGCCAGCGCACTGACGGACATCAGGGCCACGCACAGCAGAATGGAGTTCCTCATGACACGTTCTCTGGTTCGGTGTGTCCTAGTTAGCGACAGGATTGATCAACCTTTAATAGGACGATTCCGAATCTGCTAGGGCCATCACCAAGAAAGAGTGATGCGCATCAAAGAAGCCGATTTTCCCCTGAAAAAGGCCTGTTTCCGCGCGTGCCTAACGCGTCGCGCAATGCGACATCTGCAGTCGTTTGTGGCCCGCCCCGATCCCCGTCAAATCCCCCGAGCCCCCGAGGCTGCGATTTCGCCTAACACGTCACATTTTGGCCGTCAATAAATTGTCGTTCAGAAAAATAATGAGACTTTCATCACAGTTGTGCCTATACTTGCGTCACGGATTCAGGGGAAGGTATGTCCGAGTCCGGCCACAGGTGAGACGCAAGGATGGGTCTTGTTAGCCCGGCAGTGCTCCTTGCTTCCTCCTCTACTTCTCATCTCTTCAGTAGGGTTAGGTAAAAGCGAATGCACAAGATCAATCTCATCGCCGCTGTGATGCTGGCCGCCGCTCCGCTGGCCGCCAACGCCGCCGACGGCACCATCACCTTCAATGGCAAGGTGACCGACAAGACCTGCACCATCTCGACCCCGGGCGGCAAGGACTTCGCCGTCAACCTGCCGACCGTGTCCAAGAACACCCTGGCCACCGCCGGTGCCGTTGCGGGCCGTACCCCGTTCGCCATCAACCTGACCAAGTGCAGCGCCGGCAACGTCGCCACCTACTTCGAGCCGGGTTCGACCGTCGACTTCAACAGCGGCCGTCTGGTCAACCAGGCTTCGGCCAACGCTGCCAACAACGTGCAGCTGCAGCTGCTGGGCTCGAACAACCAGTTCCTGCCGATCAAGGCTGCTGGCGCTGGTCTGGCCCAGACCAACTCGCAGTGGGTCACCGTCGGCACCGACGGCTCGGCCGACCTGAACTACTACGCTGAGTACTACGCCACTGCCGCCGCCACCCCGGGCGACGTCACCAGCAGCGTCAAGTACACGATCATCTACAACTGATCGTAGTCGTACCCGCATTGGCCGGCGTACGCGCCGGCCAGTGCTCCGCGGCCCCTGGCCACACCCCTCGAGCGTAGTACTTCCGATGAAAGCACTCTTTCCCCGGGCGCTGCTGCTGGCAGCGTTCACGCTGCCCTTCTGCCAGAACGCACTGGCCGGCGTGGTGGTCAATGGCACGCGGGTGATCTACCCGGCACAGGCGCGCGAAGTCACCGTGCAGGTCGACAACGTGGGCGATTCGCCCGCACTGGTCCAGGCCTGGATCGACAGTGGCGACGCCAACCAGACCGCCGATACCAGCGATGCTCCGTTCGTGCTGACGCCGCCCATCGCGCGCGTCGAGCCGGGCCGCAGCCAGGCGCTGCGCCTGATCTTCTCCGGCGCACAGCTGCCGACCGATCGCGAGACGGTGTTCTGGCTCAACGTGCTGGACGTGCCGCCGTCGCCGGACAACGCCGACAACGGTGAACAGAATTACCTGCAGGTTGCGTTCCGCTCGCGCCTGAAGCTTTTCTACCGGCCGCAGGGTCTGAAGGGCGTCGCCAACGATGCACCGGCAGCGCTGCGCTGGACCCGCACTGGCGACCGCCTGCGGGTGGAAAACCCGAGCCCCTTCCACGTCACTCTGGCCGAAGTGCATGCCGTGACCGGCAGCAGTGAAAAGGCCGTCGAGGACAAGGGCGCGATGGTCGCGCCGAAGCAGAGCCTGGAGTTCGCCGCACCGGCGGGCACCAACCAGGTGCGCTTCATCACCATCAACGACTACGGCGGCCGGGTCGAGCACACCGTCCGCCTCGGCAGCACCGGGGGCTGAACGCGCCGCGCGGGCCATGGGCCTGCGCATCCCGCCACCGCCGCCGTGCGGCGAATTGAAGGAATGTCAGTGTGATCGGAAACAGATTGACATTGTCGATCCATCAGGCGCTTTGCCTGCTGGTTGTTGGTGCAGCCTGCCCAGGATGGGCGCTGGCTGCTCCGGCCAATCTCGGCGAACAGGCGCTGATGGCGCAGAGTGGTGCGGCCAATGCGCGTGCACCGGAATCGGCCCAGTTCAATTCCAGCTTCCTGTCGGGCCAGGCCAAGCAGGTCGACCTGGCGGCCTTCAGCAACGGCAACCCGATGGTGGCCGGCAACTACCGCGTCGATGTCTACGTCAACGGTGCCTGGCAGGGCCGTCGTGACCTGCAGTTCAAGGCCGATGCACAGGGCCGTGTCGACGCCTGCCTGCCGCTGCCGATGCTGGAAGAAATGGGCGTGGACAGCGAGGCCGTGCTGCTGCAGCAGGACCCGACGCTGCCGACCGACAAGACCAGCTGCGTGCCGGTGCAGCAGCGCATGGCCAATGCCTATGGTGTCTACGACAGTGGCAACCTGCGCTACGACCTCAGCATCCCGCAGGTGTTCCTGCGCCGTGAGGCACGCGGCTACGTCAACCCGGCGCTGTGGGACCGTGGCATCAATGCCGGCTTCGTTGGTTACAGCTTCAATGCCATCGACAGCAACAGCCGTGTCGAAGGTGGCCAGCGCAACCGTAGCGCCTATCTCGGCCTCAATGCCGGCCTGAACCTGGGCGGCTGGCAGTTCCGCCACGATTCCAACCTGACCTGGTCCGAGGGCGACGGCCGCCATTGGCAGAGCATCGCCACCTACGCGCAGCGCGGCATCCCGCAGGTGCGCGGCATGCTCACCATCGGTGAGGCCTACACCACGGGCGAACTGTTCGACTCGATCGGTTACCGCGGTGCCAGCCTGGCCAGCGACGACCGCATGCTGCCCGATTCGCTGCGCGGTTACGCGCCGGTCGTGCGCGGCATCGCCGAAACCAACGCGCGCATCGAAGTGCGCCAGAACCAGCAGCTGATCTACTCCTCCACCGTCTCGCCGGGCAGCTTCGTCATCGACGATCTGTACCCGACCGGCTACGGCGGCGACCTGGAAGTGAGCGTGATCGAGGCCGATGGCCGCCGTCGTGAGTTCAAGGTGCCGTTCGGTTCGGTGCCGCAGATGCTGCGCGAAGGCGTGTCGCGTTACTCGCTGACCGCCGGCCAGGTGCGCAACAAGCTGCTGGCCGACGAACCCTGGCTGGTGCAGGGCACCTACCAGCGTGGCATCGGCAACCAGCTGACCCTGTACGGCGGCAGCGCGCTGAGCGATGGCTACCTGTCGCTGCTGTACGGCGTCGGCCTGTCCACGCGCGTCGGTGCCTTCGCTGCCGACGTCACCCATGCACGTACCTCGTTCGACCACTACGGCAGCCACACCGGCGCCAGTGTGCGGCTGAGCTACAGCAACATGATCGGCGAGACCGGCACCAACCTGACCCTGGCCGCCTACCGCTACTCGACTGAAGGCTTCTACAGCCTGCAGGACGCGCTGTATGGCCGTGACTCGGACAAGCGCGGCATCGACCCGACCACCCGTGGTCGCCAGCGCAGCCAGTTCCAGGTGACCCTGAACCAGCCGCTGGGCCGTCGTGGCGGTGCGCTGTACGTGACCGGTTCGGTGCGTGACTTCTACGACCGTTCCGGCACCTCCAAGCAGTACCAGGTGGGCTACAACAACGCCTGGCGTTCGGTGAACTACGGCTTCTCGGCACTGCGTACCGAAGAAGGCGTGCTCGGTCGTTCCGATACCCAGTACCTGCTGTCGATGAGCGTGCCGCTGGGCCGTGGCACCCACCCGGTGTCGTTCAGTGCCGATCTCGGCGTGCGCGACCGCGGTGGCTACGACAATAGCCGCGTCGGCATCACCGGTTCGGCCGGCGTCGACAACAACTTCAGCTACGGCGCAGCCCTGTCCGATTCCCGCGAGGGTGGCACCACCGCGATCGGCAATGCCGAATACCGTAGCCGCTACACAGCGTTGAACGCCACCTACAGCCACTCGCGTGATTTCCGCCAGGCCTCGGTCGGCGCCAACGGCAGCGTGGTCGTGCATCCGGGCGGCTTCACCTTCACCCCGCAGCGTGGCGACACCATGGTGCTGGTCGAAGCACCGGGCGCGCGCGATGCGATCGTCAGCAACGCCCCGGGCCTGCGTGTCGATGGCCGCGGCTACGCGGTGGTCCCGTATGTGTCGCCGTACCGGCTCAACACCGTCACCCTCGACCCGCAGGGCATGGCCCACGACGTCGAGCTGGAAAGCACCAGCCAGTCGATCGCGCCCTTCGCCGGTGCCATCAGCTACCTGCGCTTCGACACCCGCAAGGGCAACGCGCTGCTGATCCAGGTGCGCAACCCCGATGGCCGTAGCATGCCGTTCGGTGCGCAGGTCAAGGATGAGCAGGGCCAGCCGGTCGGCATGGTCAGCCAGGGTGGCCGCCTGTACGTGCGCAGTGAAAAGAACCAGGGTCGCCTGCTGGTGGAGTGGGGCGCCGGTGCCGACCAGCGCTGCACCATCGATTACCAGGTTCCGGCGGGCGCCGATGCGTCCAAGACCGGCTTCATCCCGCTGGAGGCAGCATGCCGATGATTTCTTCCCGTGGCCGCAAGGCATTGACGGCCCTTGCACTGCTGGGCGGCGTGCTGCTGGCGCAGCAGGCCAGCGCATCGTGCCGCATCCAGTCCAGCTGGTTCACCGCGCAGGACGTGACCATGGACATGGGCCAGATCGTGATCCTGCCCAGCACGCCGGTCGGTGGCGTGATCAAGGAGATCAGCGAATCGATCACCCAGCAGAACAGCGTTGCGCGCTGCGACTGGTCCGGTGGCCGTTCCATCGGTGAGTACGTCAACGCAGCGCAGCGGCGGCCGGTCGCCGGTTTCTCCAATGTGTATGAAACCGACGTCCCGGGCGTGGGCATCCGCCTGTTCCGCGATTCCGGCGCCATCCAGACCTACTATCCGCACTCCATCAACTTTGCCGGCAATGCCACCATCTCGCTGATCGGCGGCACCTTCCGCATCCAGCTGATCAAGACCGCTGCGCAGACCGGCTCGGGCGTGATCGCGCCGAACGGCCGCTTCACCACCTACTACTTCGACGGTGATGGTGCCAGTCGTCCGGTGCTGACCTCGACCTTCAAGGGCTCGGGTACCACCGTGGTCAGCCCGACCTGCGAAGTGCAGGCCGGCAGCCGCAACATCGCCGTCGACTTCGGCAGCGTGCCGAACACCACCTTCACCGGTGTCGGTTCGCGCGCGGTCAATCGCGATTTCGAGATCCGGCTGAACTGCCAGGGCAGCAACGTCGCCGCCTACCAGAGCAAGATCGGCATCCGCCTCGATGCCGACCAGGACAGCTCGAACATGCCGGGCGTGCTGAAGCTCAGCGCAGCCAGCAACAGTGCCACCCGCATCGGCATCCAGATGGTCCAGCGCGATGGCACCACCGAGCGTGAAGTGCGCTTCGGCCAGACCATCAACGTCGGCACCACCGCGCCGGGGACCAGCGTCATGGCGCTGCCGCTGCGCGCGCGCTATGTGCAGACCCAGGCCGGCACGGTCGGCGCGGGTGTCGCGAACGGCCAGGCCACGTTCACCATCCAGTACGAGTAAGGCCGCCCCAGGCGGCTGCCCCTGCTGCGTTCCACCGCAACGTCGCCCGTTCCACGGGCGGCGTTGACTGCGTCTTGATCTTCCAACGATGAAGATCAATGCCACGACGCACGTACCGTCAACTGAGTGTGATGTACGTCGCGATTTTGGAGTTTCCTCATGAGGTGACCGTCTCCTGCCTGCGGGTATTGGACGGCAACGCCGAAAGGATCCAGACGTGGCCACTGCTGTCTGTCTCCCCCCGCGCCGGCCTTCGGGAGCGTCCCGGTGAAGGTCCTGTCGGTGTTTGGCACCCGACCGGAAGCGATCAAGATGGGGCCGTTGGTACGGGCCCTGGCACAGGCCGCGGACATCGAATCGGTGGTCTGCATCACCGGCCAGCACCGGGCGATGCTCGACCAGGTGATGTCGCTGTTCGAGATCACGGCCGACCATGACCTCGATGTCATGGTGCCCAACCAGACCCTCAATGGCCTGTGTTCCAGGCTGTTCGAGCGGCTTGACGCACTCTACACGCAGGTCCGCCCCGACCGTGTGCTGGTGCACGGAGATACCACCACGGCGATGACCGCCGCGCTGGCCGCGTTCCACCACCGCATCCCGATCGGCCATGTCGAGGCCGGCCTGCGCACCGGCGACATCAACCGGCCGTGGCCGGAGGAGATGAACCGGCGGGTGATCGATGTGGTTGGCCATCAGCTGTATGCGCCCACCGCCAGCTCGCGTGCCAACCTGGCCCGCGAGCACCTGGGTGGACAGATCCTGGTCACCGGCAACACGGTCATCGATGCCCTGCAGCAGACCGTGCAGCGCCTGGATGCTGATCCGGCACTGCGTGCCCAGGCTGACGAACCCTTCCACATGCTCGACCCCGGGCGCCGCCTGTTGCTGGTCACCGGCCATCGCCGTGAGAGCTTCGGCCAGGGCTTCGAGGACATCTGCCGTGCGCTGGCCGAACTGGCCCGGCGGCCGGACCTGCAGGTGCTGTACCCGGTGCACCTCAACCCGAACGTGCAGGGCCCGGTCAACGCCCACCTCGGCAACCTGGACAACGTGCACCTGGTGCCGCCGCAGGATTACCTGCGCTTCGTGCGCCTGATGCAGCGCGCCGACGTCATCCTCACCGACTCCGGTGGCGTGCAGGAAGAAGCGCCGGCGCTGGCCAAACCGGTGCTGGTGATGCGCGACGTCACCGAACGCCCGGAGGCGGTCGAGGCCGGCGTGGTGACGCTGGTCGGCACCACGCCCTCACGCATCGTCGAGGGGGTCAACGCGGCACTGGCCCAGCCGCCGCGGCCGACCCGCTTCGACCCTGATGCCAGCCCCTATGGGGATGGCCGCGCCAGCGCCCGCATCGTCGCCGCCCTGCGCGGCACGCCCCTTCCCGAATTCTCGCCCGGTCTCCGCAGTGGCGGTGCCGCCCACCCCCATCCGCATGAAGTGACGCCATGACCCAGATCGGCCGCTCTCCCCTGTTTGTTTCCGCCGCCGCGTTCGTCCTGTCGGGCGTGGTCGGCAGTGCCCATGCCGCCGACAGCGTCGCCGGCCAGTTCGCCGAATGGAGCGGCGACAGCACGGTGAACCGGCAGATGACCCTGCGCGAACTCGGCTTCCGCCAGCCGCTGGTGTTGAGCGGGCAGGAGAGCCAGCGCGAGGTCTACCTGCCGGTGCCGGCCGGCGTTGCCACCCGCGATGCGCAGCTACAGCTCGATGGGCGTTACGTGCGCGGCCACGCCGGACGCACCTCGGGGTTGTGGTCGGTCGATGGCGATCCGATCGCCGCGCGTTCGATCACCGATGCCCAGGGCGATGCCAGCCAGCTGCTGGCCATCGATGGCGAACCCCGCCAGAACGGCTTCGTGCGGGTCGGTGTCGGCTGGTGGTCGATCGTGTCCGACTACCAGTGTGCCGACCAGAGTGCACCGGCCAACGTGCTGCGGCTGTCGCCGGACTCGCGCTTCAGCTACCGCTTCGACGGCCGCTCCGTGGACACCGTGGCCAAGGCCTGGGGCGCCTTGCCACCGCAGGTGCGCCTGCTGGTGGATGGCAAGGCGCTGCAGGCGCCCGCCTACGACGCGGCCTGGCGCATCGGTACCGCGTTGCAGGCCGGCGGCAAGCAGGTGCAGGTGGTGGCGCTGCCCAAGGTCGGTGACAGCGTCGACCTGGCCGGCATCAGCATCCCGGCCAGCCTGCAGGGCGTGCCGGCCTATGCCGCGCTGGCTACGGGCGAGCGTGCGCACGCGATCAAGGACCTGGCCGAAGTGGGGGCGCTGCTGTCGTTGCGCGACAGCGGGCCGCTGGCCGCCGATGTGATGATCGGCAGCGATGCATTGCGCGCCGGCGTGCGTGCGGCGCTGGATGCGCTGGCCGTACAGGTTGGCGCGGTGGGCGCTGATGCGGGCACGGCATTCGCCGCGTGGCGCGGTACCGACATGGGCGGCCTGGAAAAGCCCGCTGCCAACGCATCGGTCAGCGTGGTGGCCGTGGCCGGGCGTCCGACGCTGGTGGTCGACCCGGCAGCGGCGGGCAAGGTCGCCGGGCTGTTCGCCGAACAGTGGCGCAGCTATGCGCTGGGCCGCAGCCTGCAGGTCAGCGCAGCAGGCACGCCCAGACTGGACGGTGACCAGGTACTGCTGAGCCGGCTCGGCAACATCGCCGGTACCATGGATGTGGTGACCCGCGCCGACCGCAGCGCCAGCTTCGATCTCGGTGCGCTGTCGGCCGACGGGCGCCTGCCCGAGGAAGTGGTGATCGACGTCTCGGCGGCCCCCAACGCGGCCGGGCAGGGCGCGGTGGCGACGATCTACTTCAACGACTATCTGCTGGGCGGCAAGGTGCTGTCGGCCAACGGCCAGCCGCAACGGCTGGTGGCCAAGGTGCCGGCCTACGCGCTGTCGGCGCGCAACGAGATCCGCGTCAGCTTCCTGCGCCAGCCGGCACGCCCCTACTGCCACGATCCGGCGACCGGCTATCCGGTATCGATCCTGCCCAGCAGCCACCTGACCCTGGCCAAGCGTTCGCTGGGCAGTGATTTCGTCGGTGCCAGCAGCCAGCTGTCACGCGGCAACCAGGTATTCGTGCCCGGCGCCTGGTTGCAGGATGCGCCGGCCTCGCTGGGCAAGGTCATCGCGGTGGCCAGTGCAGTGGGCGCCTCGCCGGAAGCGTCGGAACTGAAGGTGGTCGACGCCGGTGCCGCGGTCAGCCCGGGCGCACCGTGGCTGGCCTTCGGCGTGGCACCGGCCGGTGTCGATGTGGCCGGCCTGAAGGACGGCCACCTGCTGATCGGTGGCACGTCGCAGCCGCTGCTGGATGTCAGCGGGCTGGATCGCGCCGCGGTGGTGCAGGTGGGGTCGTCCGGCGGCCAGCTGGGTGTTCTCTACAGCGACCTCGGTGCGCAGACACCGTCGTTCGGCGCGCCGTTCCGGCTGCTGCGCGGCGATCTTGCCGTGCTTGACGGCAGTGATGCCGTGCGCGAATTCGACCGCCAGGATCCCTATGGCACGCGGATCGCGCAGGACGGCAACCCGCAATCGAAGTGGGAACGGCACATGGTCTGGTTGCTGCTGCTGGTCGGTGTGATCGTGTTCGCACTGCTCGCCGCCCGCGTCACCCAGGTGCGCCGCCGCAAGTCCGCCAACGCAGGGCATTGATCCGCCGTGGACGGTCTGTTCTGGAACATCCAGCTGGCCAACTACTACGCCGCCCTGGAAACCACGGCGGCGGCGGTGGCCGTGCTGATCCTGATCTCCAGCCTCGATGACCTGTTCATCGATGTCTGGTACTGGGTGCGCGAGAGCTGGCGCGCGCTCACCATCAAGCGCCGCGATGCGTACCGGCCGCTGACCCAGGAAGACCTGCTGCAGCGGCCGGAACAGCCGCTGGCGATCATGGTGCCGGCATGGATGGAGTACGACGTCATCGCGCAGATGGTGGAGAACATGATCAACGTGCTCGACTACCGCGAGTACGTCGTGTTCGTCGGCACCTATCCCAACGACCAGCAGACCATCGACGAAGTCGAACGCATGCGTCGCCGCTACAAACGCCTGCGCCGCGTGGAGGTGCCGCACGACGGGCCGACCAGCAAGGCCGACTGCCTGAACTGGCTGATCCTGGCGATCTTCGATTATGAGAAGCGCCACGACATTGAGTTCGCTGGCGTGATCCTGCACGACAGCGAGGACGTGCTGCACCCGATGGAACTGCGTTTCTATAACTACCTGCTGCCGCGCAAGGACATGATCCAGTTGCCGGTCACCTCGCTGGACCGCGAGTGGTACGAGCTGGTGGCCGGTGTCTACATGGACGAGTTCGCCGAATGGCACGCCAAGGATCTGGTGGTGCGCGAGAGCGTATCCGGCATGGTGCCGTCGGCTGGCGTCGGTACCTGCTTCTCGCGGCGGGCGTTGTTGGCGTTGAGTGCGCAGACCGACAACCAGCCCTTCAACACCGACAGCCTCACCGAGGATTACGACGTCGGTGCGCGGCTGGCAGCGATGGGCATGCAGTCGATCTTCGCCCGCTTCCCGGTGCAGTTCCGCGTGCGTCGACCGTCGTGGTTCGGCTGGGGGCCGGTGCGCGAGCGCACCCAGCGGATGGCGCTGTGCGTGCGCGAGTACTTCCCCGACAACTTCCGCGCCTCGTACCGGCAGAAGGCGCGCTGGGTGCTCGGCATCGGCCTGCAGAGCTGGGAGTCGCTGGGCTGGCGCGGCTCGCTGGCCACCAAGTACCTGCTGGCGCGCGACCGCAAGGGCATCATCACCTCGTTCGTCAGCATCATCGCCTACATCATCTTCCTGCAGCTGCTGCTGTTCTGGCTGCTGAAGATGACCGGGGTGTGGACGATGCAGTTCCCCAGCGTGTTCCAGGCCGGTACCTGGCAGATGAATGTCGCGCTGCTGACCACCGCGGCGCTGGCGACCCGCGTCGTGCAGCGCTTCTACTTCGTCAACCGGCTGTACGGCTGGGAACATGCACTGATGTCGATCCCGCGCATGGTGGTCGGCAACATGATCAATTTCATGGCCACCGCCCGGGCGTGGAAGGTGTTCCTTGCCTACCTGCTGTTCGGCAAGCGCATGGTCTGGGACAAGACCATGCACGACTTCCCGGATGCGGGACAGCTGGTGCAGACCCGCAAGCAGCTGGGCGAACTGTTGACCACCTGGCAGGCAGTGGAGCCCGAGCGGCTGCAGCAGGCGCTGGACCAGCAGCATGCCGGTCGGCAGCAGCCGCTGGGCCGCATCTTGCTCACCCAGGGCTGGCTGGATGATGAAACGCTGGCCGAGGCGATCGCCTTCCAGGGTGACCTGCAGCGCGCAGTGATCGATGTGGACTACCTGCGCGCCTGCCAGTTCCCGGTCAGTGCCGATGCCTGCGTGCAGTGGCGCATGCTGCCGTTGCCGCCGCGCCAGCAGGGAACACTGCGGCTGGCCGTGGCCAGTCCATTGCCCGAAGACGCGCTGGCGCTGCTGAAGCAGGAAACCCGCAGCGAGCACATCGAACAGAGCATCGCCCGCGAAAGCGAAATCAACGCCGGTCTGCGCCTGATCGGCGGCGACCGGCACTGGCAGCTGGATAACGTCCCCTTGCTGGGCGACCTGCTGGTGGAGATGCGCCTGATCGACCACGCGCGCTTCGAGATCGCACTGGACGCGTACAAGCCGCAGCGCGATGGCCGCATCGGCGATTACCTGGTCAAGCAGGGGATCACCACCGAAGACGCCGTGGCCCAGGCCATGCAGGAGCAGCGCCGGCGTGCGGCCGCGCTGCAGTCGCCGCCTCCCGGAGCCTTGCCGGCATGAAGACCACGCTGCTGTCCACTGTCATTGCCGTGGCACTGGCCACGGCCGCCGCGCCGGTGCTGGCACAGGCTGACGCGGCACTGCCGCTGTCCGGTGCGGCCTACCGCATCGCCGAGCAGGCGTTTGCCGCCTATGAGCGCGGCGACTACCGGGCGGCCTACCAGCAGTCCACCGAGGCCATCCGGCTGCGCCCGGACGTGGTGCGGCTGCGCCTGCTGCAGATCTATGCGTTGCAGAAACTGGGGCGGGGTGCAGAGGCACAGCAGCAGGCGCGTCGCGCACTGGATGCGGGGTTGAACGACCCGGCCTTGCCGGCGCTGGCGGCGGCCGCCGCTGCACGCAGCACCTCCACGGACCGTACCGGTGCGCGCGCTGCATCGCCATCGCGTCCGGTCAGCAGTGCCGTAGACCGCAGCAGGCAGCAGGCCTACGCGTTGGCCACCGAGGCGTATGCCGCCTATGACGCCGGGCGCATGGCAGAGGCGGCCAGCAAGGCCGAGCAGGCCTTCCGGCAGCAGCCGACGCAAGGTGCCTGGGCGTTGCTGTGGGTGGCTGCGCTGGAGGCACAGCAGCAGCCCGAACAGGCCGACGCCGCCATTGCCACCGCACTGCAGCTCGGCGCGCCGAACGCCGAGGCGCTGCAGGCCCGGCGCGTGGCGCTGGATCGCCAGCGCGCGCTGCTGCAGGCCCAACAGGCGTATCGGTCGCTGTCCACGCAGGACGATGCCGCGGCCGTTGCGCAGGCACGTGCCGCTGTCGAGCTGGCACCGGAGGTGGCCTCGTACCGGTTGCTGCTGATTACCGCGCAGCTGCAGCAGGGGCAGCTGGCCGACGCCGAGCGCAGTGCCGACCAGGCGTTGCAGGCTGACGGCCAGGATCTCAATGCCCGGGTGATGCGCGGCTATCTGCGCCAGCGGCAGGGCAATAGCGTGCTCGCCAATGAGGACTTCGACGCCGCGCTCGCCATGCCGGGGTCAACTACGCAACAGCGCTATGTGCGCCTGCTGGCGGTGGATGGGGCCCTGGCCGCCGGGGATCGTGCACGCGCCGCTGTACTGATGGCGCCGCTGCAGGCAGCAGCGCCGGCTGGAGAGATCGACGCACGGTCACAGCAGCTGCTGCGGCAGGGTATCGAGCAGCGCGCCAAGGCAATCGGTTCCAGTCGCGAGCGTCCGCACATGAGTGCACAGGCCTATCCAGCACCGTTCCAGCACTGCCAGTCGGGTGACACCGGCAACGTCTGCGAGCTGATGCCGGCCGACCTGCAGGGCGACGGTGGCGCCGCACAGCGCGCCTATGCGGCCTATGCGCGGCAGGACTACGCCGAGGCCATCGGTGAGGCGCGGCAGGCCGTGCAACTCGCACCGGACGACGCGAACCTGCAAGGCCTGCTGACTACGACGCTGGCGGCAGGCAACCGCAGCCAGCAGGACCAAGCGCGGCAGCGCCTGGATGCGGCACTGGCACTGCGTCCTGATGACGCGGGGGCGCTGATGCAACGCGGCTATCTCAACCAGAAAGCCCACGAACCGGCGCGCGCACTGTCCGACTTCCGTGCCGCCGAGGCCACCGGCAAGGCACCGAAGAGCGTGGTGCTCGACCAGGCTTACGCGAGTGCGGCCAACGGCGATCATCCGCAGGCGGTGTCACTGCTGCGCAGTGCCATTGATCGCGCCGACGCCGGTGAGCTGCCGCTGGATGCGCATCAGCGCTACAACGTGCGCAATGCCATCGCCAACTATTCGCGCGAGTGGGGCGTGATCGCCTCGGCCGGCTTCCGTGGCGCGCGCCAGGCGGCGACCAATGTCGGCGGTGCGGCGATCAGTACGCCGGGCGATTCGGTGTTCAGCACGTTGGAGGCGTTCTGGCGTCCCCCGGCTTTCAACGACCAGCACGGCACGCTGGAGCTCTACGCGCGCCTGCTCAACACCCTGTACGACCAGGGCGGCACCTACGAATCGATCCGCGCGGTGGATCCGTGCACCGGCGAATCGACTCCGGATGCACGCGCACGCGCCGAACGTCTCAGCCATTCGCGTTCCACGACCGGCTGGCCGTCGACCATCGCCTCGTTCGGCATGCGCTATGCCTTTGGCCAGACCGGCCTGAGCGCCGGCATCGAGCGTCGCCAGTTCCTCGGCAGCGCCACCCGCACGGGTGATGTCTATCCCGCCTCGGCGGCCGTGCAGTGCAGCCTGCAGTTGGCCCTGAACCCGCCACTGGAAGCCAGCACGCTGGCCCGCTACCGCCTGGCCAGCGGTTCCGGTGGCTGGATGTCCTACCTGACCTACGGCTATTACCACGGTACCGACCTGCGCACCGACGTCAACCAGTGGTGGATGGTCAGCGGCTACGCGCAGGGCGGCTATACCTGGGATGACAACAGCGCGCACTTCACCCTCGATGCACTCGATGCCAATGGCACGCCGGTGCGGCGGATCGGCGATGCCAACGGGCGCCTGCATCGCGAACAGTGGTTCGCTGCCGGTGAACTGCGCGCCGGCCGCAGCTTCCGCTTTGGTGCCGGGCAGACCCACTGGGTGGTCACGCCGTACGTGGTGGTGGGGGCGGACTGGCTCGACCAGCGCTCGCGGGTGCGCGACATCCGTTACCCGCTGTTCCCGGCGCAGTCGTTCGCGCTCAACGATACGCAGCGCAGCTGGTCACTGGGCGCAGGGCCGGGCGTGGGCGTGCGCTACTGGTTCCGCGAGGACCACTACAACACCCCGCGTTCCTACCTGGACCTGACAGTGCAGTACCGCTTCGCCATCGGCGGCGGTGATACGCAGCGCGCCAAGGGCCTGTTCGCCACCGCCATCCTCTACTACTGAGGCAGGCCCCAGCGTCGTCGCAGTGCCGCGGCCTGCGGCGTGTCCTGGGTCAGCCACGGCTCCAGTGCATAGACCAGCACGTGCTGCGCACCACTGTCGTGTGCCCACCCCAGCTGCCGCTGGATGCGCGCGGCATCGGCGGTTTCGCCCTTGAACGCGCTGCCATCAGCGGCGCCGCCGGGCAGTTCGCGGAACAGTTCAACGATCGCATCGAAACCGATGCCGTGTGCATGGAAATGATCGAGCAGCGGTTGCAGCTGCTGCACGTTGCCGGCACCGGCCACCCCCACGCCATCCTGCACCATCGGCCGCAGCGTGGCCTGTGCCAGCACCGCCTGCCACAGCGTGACCAGGTTGCCATCGGTGTGCAGGCGGCTGAAGTAACAGGAGATCGCACAGTCACCGCCGCGCGCGCGGGCGGCGTCTGCCAGCCCGTGCAGCCACTGCGCCAGCCATTGCTGGCGGGCCGGATCGGCCCAGTGGTACTGCTCCAGTTCGTAGGGCAGGTACCAGCCCCCGAAGGCCGGCTGCTGCGCCCAGGGAGCCTGTGCCAACCAGCTGCGTGCATGCGCGAGGCTGTCGGCCAGGAACGCCTGCAGCGTGGCATCGTCGGCCCCGATCGCCTGCCACCAGCGTTGCTGGAGGGGCAGTCCGACGCGGATGCGAAGGTTGTTCTCGCTGGCGGCGGTGAACAGCTGTTGCAGGCTGCCGTCGGGCAGTGACCAGTCGCCATCGCTGCCGCCGACGATGCCGGTCCATTGCAGCACCAGCTGTCGGCAGCCCAGCGCATGTGCAAGCTTCAACGAACGTTGCCAGTCGGCCAGGCCCCACTGCAGGTGGCTGCGCCACGGCTGCAGGAAGGTGCCATCAACCTGCACCGGCATGGAGCAGCCGGGCAGGGTGGCGAGCGTAGCGGCCAACGGCGCCAGCACCGCCGCGCGCAGCAGCCGGCGGCGCAACGGCGAAGACGGATCCGTGGGAAGGTCGGGCCGAACCATGCCCACATCATCCCAGAGCACCGTGCGTGACAGGTGAACCCCGCACCCGGTAGTGCCGGCCGCTGGCCGGAGCGTGCTCTGGTAGTACCGGCCGCTGGCCGGCATCGTCTACCGCTTATTCCAACGCGTAGCGCAGGGTGAACAGCACCGCCACCAGCCACACCGCCGGATGCACTTCGCGCCAGCGGCCGGTGCCCGCCTTCAGCGCGGCATAGGCGATGAAGCCGAACGCCAGGCCGTTGGCAATGGAGTAGGTGAACGGCATCGCCAGCGCACACAGTGCGGCCGGCACCGATTCGGTCAGGTCGCTCCAGTCCACTTCCACCAGTTCGCGCAGCATCAGGCCGGCCACGAACAGCAGCGCGGGTGCGGTGGCATAGCTGGGCACCATCGCCGCCAGCGGCGAGAACAGCAGCGCGGCCAGGAACAGCGCCGATACGACCAGCGCGGTCAGGCCGGTGCGGCCACCCACCTGCACGCCCGAGGCGCTTTCAGCGAAAGCGGTGGTGCTGCTGGTGCCGAGCATCGAGCCCGCCACGATCGCGGTGCTGTCGGCCAGCAGCGCGCGGCCGAAACGCTTCTGTGCCCCCGGCAGTTTCAGCAGGCCGGCACGACCGACCACGCCGTACAGGGTGCCGGTGGCATCGAACACTTCCACCAACACAAACACCAGCACCACCTGCAGCAGCACCGCGATCGGCGCGCCGCCGTCATGGTGCAGCAGGCCCGGCAGGTCCAGTTGCAGGAAGGTCGGCGCCAGGCTTGGCGGCAGCGAGACCAGGCCCTGGTACTGCACGTCGCCCAATGCCCAGCCAGCGCCGGTTACGGCCAGGATGCCGATCAGGATCGCACCGCGGATGCGGCGCGCTTCCAGTACCGCGATCAGCAGGAAGCCGGCCAGTGCCAGCAGCGGCGGCGCCGTGTTCAACGGGCCAAGCGCCACCAGCGTGTCTTCATTGCCGACGATCACACCCGACTTCTGCAGTGCGATGATCGCCAGGAACAGGCCGATACCGGCCACGATCGCCGAGCGCAGCGACGAAGGAATGCCCGACACCAGCCATGCGCGCACACCGGTCAGCGACAGCACCAGGAACACCAGGCCGGAGATGAACACCGCGCCCAGTGCCTGCTGCCACGGCAGGCCGGCAGCGCCGACCACGGTGAAGGCGAAGAACGCGTTCAGGCCCATGCCCGGTGCCATGCCGACCGGGAAGTTGGCGGCCAGCGCCATCACCGCCGAACCCAGCGCAGCGGCCAGGCAGGTGGCCACGAACACCGCACCCGCATCCATGCCGGTCGTGCCGAGGATCTCGGGGTTGACGAAGACGATGTAGGACATCGTCAGGAAGGTGGTGACACCGGCCAGCAGCTCGGTACGCACGGTGGTGCCGTGCTGCTGCAGCTGGAACAGGCGCTCGAACAGGGACATGGGGTCGCTCATGGGTAGATGCCGGCCGCTGGCCGGCATGCATGGTCGGTACACACTGCAAAAGGAGAAAGGCCGCGCGAGCGCGGCCTTTCCTGTTGCCTTACTTCAGCGCCTTGAAGCGCAGGCGCTTCGGCGCAGCGTCGTCGCCCATGCGGCGGCGCTTGTCTTCTTCGTACTCGCGGTAGTTGCCCTGGAAGAACTCCACGTGCGAGTCGCCTTCGAACGCCAGGATGTGGGTCGCGATGCGATCCAGGAACCAGCGGTCATGCGAAATGACGAAGGTGTTGCCCGGGAACTCCAGCAGCGCATCTTCCAGCGCACGCAGGGTTTCGATGTCCAGGTCGTTGGACGGTTCGTCGAGCAGCAGCACGTTGCCACCCTGCAGCAGGGTCTTGGCCATGTGCAGGCGGCCACGCTCACCACCGGACAGCGAACCGACCATCTTCTGCTGGTCCTGGCCCTTGAAGTTGAAGCGGCCGATGTAGGCGCGCGACTGGATCTCGATGCCGTTGATGTTGAGGATGTCCAGGCCGCCAGCGATTTCCTGGAAGACGTTGTGGTTGCCTTCCAGCGCGTCGCGGCTCTGGTCCACGTAGGACAGCTTCACGGTCGGGCCGACCACGATCTCGCCGGTATCCGGCTTTTCCTGGCCGGTGATCATCTTGAACAGGGTCGACTTACCGGCACCGTTCGGGCCGATGATGCCGACGATGGCGCCGGCCGGCACCAGGAAGTTCAGGTTGTCGAACAGCAGGCGGTCGCCGAACTTCTTGGAGACGTTCTTGAACTCCATCACCGCGTTGCCCAGGCGCTCGCCCGGCGGGATGAAGATTTCGTTGGTCTCGTTGCGCTTCTGGTAATCGACCGACTGCAGCTCTTCCAGGCGGGCCAGACGGGCCTTGCCCTTGGTGCGGCCGCCCTTGGCATTCTGGCGCGACCACTCCAGTTCCTTCTGGATCGCCTTCTGGCGAGCCTTTTCCTGGTTGTCTTCCTGCTTCAGGCGCTCATCCTTCTGGGTCAGCCAGTCGGTGTAGTTGCCCTTCCACGGAATGCCGCGGCCGCGGTCCAGTTCCAGGATCCACTCGGCGGCGTTGTCCAGGAAGTAACGATCGTGGGTGACCGCCACCACGGTGCCGGTGTAGCGCGCCAGGAACTGTTCCAGCCATTCCACCGACTCGGCGTCGAGGTGGTTGGTCGGTTCGTCGAGCAGCAGCATGTCCGGCTTCTGCAGCAGCAGGCGGCACAGCGCCACGCGGCGCTTCTCACCACCGGACAGCTTGCCGACGATGGCATCCCACGGCGGCAGGCGCAGCGCATCGGCGGCCACGTCCAGCTGGTTTTCCAGGGTGTGTGCGTCGCCAGCGGCCAGGATCGCCTCCAGGCGCTCCTGTTCCTTGGCCAGCGCGTCGAAGTCGGCGCCTTCCTCGGCGTAGGCCAGGTACACCGCATCCAGCGCGGCCTGTGCCTGCAGCACATCGCCCACGCCTTCCTCGACCGCTTCACGCACGGTCTTGGTCGGGTCCAGTTCCGGTTCCTGCGCCAGGTAGCCGACCTTGATGCCGGCCTGCGGGCGGGCTTCGCCCTCGAAATCGGTGTCCACGCCGGCCATGATCTTCAGCACGGTGGACTTGCCGGCGCCGTTCAGGCCCAGCAGGCCGATCTTCGCGCCCGGGAAGAAGGACAGCGAGATGTCCTTGATGATCTGCCGCTTGGGCGGGACCACCTTGGACACGCGGTTCATGGTGTAGATGTATTGCGAGGACATGAGGTCTCCGTAGGCGCGGCCCTGCGCCCGACCCGTCACGGGAACATCCCGTTGCGGCAGCGGGCACAGACTGAAAAGGAATACCGCCAATTATAGCCGGAACCGGTTCCCGGCCGCGCCGGACAGGCGCCGCCGGGCTGGCCGTGGGCTGAATACTTCGTCACAGTCCTGCAGCGGGAAGCGTTTCCAGCCGGAAACGGTTCAGATCGGGTGCGCAATATGGGCTCACCACCCACCCGAGCAGAGGTCTGACATGCGCATCAATCGAGTAATGGCCGGCGCCGTGGCCTCTGTGCTGGCACTCGGCGCCGTGGCCCCGGCCTTCGCCGACAACGACCACCGTGACCGCCGCGAATGGCGGGAGGATCGCCGCGAATGGCGCCAGGATCGCCGTGACTGGGAGCGCGACCGCCGCGAGGCCCGGCGCGACTACCGCCACGACCGCCGTGAATGGCACCGCGACCATGACCGCTACTACCGCCCGGCGCCGCCGCGGGTGGTCTATCGCCCGGCCTACGGCCCCGGCTACGGCTGGCAGGTCGGCCACCGCTATCGCGACTACTACCGCGGCCCGGTCTACGTGGTGAACGACTACCCGCGCTATCACCTGCGCCGCCCGCCGTACGGGCACCAGTGGATCCGCGATGACCGCGGCAACATGCTGCTGGTGGCCATCGCCACCGGTGTGATCGCCCAGTACGTGCTCAGTCGCTGAGCACGTTGCTGACGGGGGCGGATCCCTTTCCAACGGAAAGGGCTCTGACCCCACACCATCAATCGAAACCATACGGGGCCGGATTCCTTCGGGAATGCCGGCCCCGTCTGTTTCGGCCCCAGCAGGCCGGTGCGGGGCTACAATCGAGGGCTGAGTCGTACCCCTTTTCCCTGCCTGCTGGAGTACCCGATGTTCCCGCGTGACGTCCGCATCGAATCCTACGATCCCGAACTGGCCAAGGCCATCGCCGCTGAAACCCAGCGCCAGGAAGACCACGTCGAGCTGATCGCCAGCGAGAACTACACCAGCCCGGCGGTGATGGAAGCGCAGGGCAGCCAGCTGACCAACAAGTACGCCGAAGGCTACCCGGGCAAGCGCTACTACGGTGGCTGCGAGTACGTGGACATCGCCGAGCAGCTGGCGATCGACCGCCTGAAGCAGCTGTTCGGCGCCGACTACGCCAACGTGCAGCCGCACAGCGGTTCGCAGGCCAACCAGGCCGTGTACTTCGCCCTGCTGCAGCCGGGTGACACCATCCTCGGCATGAGCCTGGCCCACGGCGGCCACCTCACCCACGGTGCCAAGGTGAATGCTTCCGGCAAGCTGTTCAACGCCGTGCAGTACGGCGTCAACGACCAGGGCCTGATCGATTACGACGAAGTCGAGCGCCTGGCCCTGGAGCACAAGCCGAAGATGGTCGTGGCCGGCTTCTCGGCCTACTCGCAGGTGATCGACTGGGCGCGCTTCCGCGCCATCGCCGACAAGGTCGGTGCCTACCTGTTCGTCGACATGGCCCATGTCGCCGGCCTGGTCGCCGCTGGCGTCTACCCGAGCCCGCTGGAACACGCCCACGTGGTCACCTCGACCACCCACAAGACCCTGCGCGGCCCGCGCGGCGGCATCATCGTCGCCAAGGGCGCCGACGAAGACCTGGTCAAGAAGCTGCAGTCGATCGTGTTCCCGGGCATCCAGGGCGGTCCGCTGATGCACGTCATCGCCGGCAAGGCCGTGGCCTTCAAGGAAGCGCTGGAACCGGGCTTCAAGGCCTACCAGCAGCAGGTGGTGAAGAACGCCCAGGCGATGGCCAACACGCTGATCGCGCGCGGCTACAAGATCGTCTCCGGCGGCACCCAGAACCACCTGATGCTGGTGGACATGATCGGCAAGGACGTGTCCGGCAAGGACGCGGAAGCCGCGCTGGGCAAGGCCCACATCACCGTCAACAAGAACTCGGTGCCGAACGACCCGCGTTCGCCGTTCGTGACCTCGGGCCTGCGCCTGGGTACCCCGGCCGTGACCACCCGTGGCTACGTCGAACAGGACTGCGTGGACCTGGCCAACTGGATCGCCGACGTGCTCGACGCGCCGAGCGATGACGCCGTCATTGCCCGCGTGCGCGACGCCGTCAGCGCGCAGTGCCGCAAGTACCCGGTCTACGGCTGATCGAAGCAGGGGTCAGAGCCCTTTCCGCAGGGAAGGGCTCTGACCTCGCCATCAGGAATCCCGCGCATGGATGAGCGCCGCCTCAAGTACCTGTACACCGCGCTGGCGGTGCTGTTTGGCCTGCCAAGCCTGGCGATGGGCGGCGCGGCGGCGACGATGCTGCTGCTGATGGGGCTGGGCCAGTTCGGCCATGGCACGCTGGCCTCGGTGACGGTGATGCCGCTGTGGGGCCTGGCCGGCATTGCCGGCTGCCTCGCCTGGTTGTGGCTCAGCGCGGGTTTTCTGTTGCAGGGGCGTGCCGGGCTGCACGTGCACCGCCTCTGGTGGTGGATGCTGCTGGCGGGCGGTCTCGCCGCCTTGCCGCCGCTGGGCCTGGCGCTGTGGTGGGGCGTCATCGTGCACACCGAAGGCTTCAGCCTGTTGCTGCTGGGCCCATCGATGCTGGTGCCGGCCGCGATGCTGGTGTGGATCAAACGCCGCGCATGACGTGGCCCATGGAAGGAAATCGAACGCATGGATGAGCGTCACCACAAACGCTGGATGGCCATTGCCAGCCTGCTGGTGGGCCTGCCCACCGTGGCAGCAGGCGGCACCGGTGCCGTGCTGGGGCTGATGGTCGTATGGGACGGCAAGTACCTGATGGGCGATGAGCACACGCTGTTGCTGCTGTGGTCGTCGGCCGGAATCATCGGCCTGCTGTCGTGGTTGTGGCTGACTGGCCTGTTCCTGTGGCGCGGTGTTGCCGGCCTGCGCCAATCGCCGGTTGTCGCCTGGGTCGGCCTGGCGCTGGGGGCGCTGGCCGCGTTGGCCGTGGTCGCCGCCACGCTGTACTTCACCTTCAAGCGCGGGGAGATCTCGACATTGGGCTTCCTCGGGTTTGGTCCGCCCCTGCTGGTGATGGCCGGGCACCTGGCGTGGCTGCGTTGGGCACGCGCGGCCTCGGCGGCGCCGGCACCCGGTTGAACGCCAGGTCCTGCTGACCTCACTGGACGCTCTGGTTGGCCGAAATGCAGGTACTTCCGCGCAGACAGCATTTGCTGCTGCGCCCTTTCTCAGGTACCTTTGCGACGCTGCCATGACCGTGGCAATAGGTACTTCCCTGAGCCAGGCGTTCCATGCATTGCCCCTTCTGCCAACATGCCGATACCCGGGTCATCGACTCGCGCGTCTCTGAAGACGGCGCGACGATTCGCCGTCGGCGTGAGTGCGAAGCCTGCGGCGAGCGCTTCAGCACCATGGAAACGGTCGAGCTGAAGCTGCCGGCCATCGTCAAGAGCGATGGCACCCGCGAGGCGTTCGACCAGCGCAAGGTGCGTGCCGGCTTCGACCGCGCGCTGCAGAAGCGTGCGGTGGCCGAAGACAAGATCGAAGCGGCGGTGCGCGCGGTGGTTCACCAGCTGCGCATCAGCGGCGAGCGCGAAGTGCCCTCGATCAAGGTTGGCGAGTTCGTGATGAACGAACTGCGCAAGCTCGACCATGTCGGCTATGTGCGCTTCGCTTCGGTCTACCGCAGCTTCGAGGACGTGGCCGATTTCCGCGAGGAGATCGAGAAGCTCGAGCGCGACCTGCCGTCCAGTACCGAACAGCTGCAGCTGCTGGGCGATGTGATCGCCCTGACCAAGAAGAAGAAGGGCTGACCGCCTCAGCCTTGGTGGCTGCCAACCTTGGTTGGCACAGATATCTGCTTCGGTGGGTGCCAACCTTGGTTGGCATAGAGACCGCATGGGGTGCATCCACACCAACGGCGCTACCATGGCCGCATGACCACCCCGTTCTCCGTCCTCGACCACCTGCACATGGCCAACGCACTGCGCCTGGCCGAGCGTGCTGCCTACACCACCCGTCCCAATCCGATGGTCGGCTGCGTCATCGCCCACGGCGAACGCGTGGTCGGGCAGGGCTGGCACCAGCGCGCTGGCGGTCCGCACGCTGAAGTGTTCGCGCTGCGCGAGGCCGGCATCGAGGCCCGCGGTGCCACCGCTTACGTCACCCTGGAGCCCTGCGCCCACTACGGGCGCACGCCGCCATGTGCACTGGCACTGATCGACGCGGGCGTGTCGCGCGTGGTCGCAGCGATGCGCGATCCGTTCCCGAAGGTTGATGGCGGTGGCTTCGATCTGCTGCGCAATGCCGGCATCGAGGTCGCCGAAGGGCTGATGGCGGCGCAGGCACGCGAGCTCAACAAGGGCTTCCTGTCGCGTGTGGAGCGCAATCGCCCGTGGCTGCGGGTGAAGCTGGCGGCCAGCCTTGATGGCCGTACCGCGATGGCCGATGGCAGTTCCAAGTGGATCACCGGGCCAGCCGCGCGCGAAGACGTGCAGCATTGGCGCGCGCGTGCAGGTGTGATCCTGACCGGCGCCGACACGGTGCTGGCCGACGACCCGATGCTGACCGTGCGCCTGGCCGATACCGAGGTGATGCCGCCACTGCGTGTGGTGCTGGATTCGCGCCTGCGCTCGCTCGAATGCAGTCGCGTGCGCGAGGGTGGGGCACCTACGTTGTACCTGCATGATGCGGCAGTGAGTGCACCGGATGCGGCCGACGCCGAATTTGCCAGCGTACCCTGCGTTGATGGGCGGTTGGATCTTGGCGCGGTGCTGGCACTGCTGGCCGAACGCGGCATCAACGAGGTGCATACCGAAGCCGGTGCGACGCTGGCTGGCGCGCTACTGCGCGGCGGCTGGGTGGACGAACTGCTGCTGTATCAGGCGCCTACGCTGCTGGGCGACAACGGTCGCCCGTTGCTGGCTGGTCTTGGCATCGATGCCATGGACCAGCAGCGCCGTCTGCGCGTGGTCGATCAGCGCCAGGTAGGCGATGACATCAGGCTGCTGCTGCGCCCGTGATGGAATGACGCGGAACAGGGGCGACGCCCTTGTCGTCAGGCATCTTCGTCGTCTTCTTCGCCGACGGGGCACTGGCCCTTCCACTGCTGCTTCCACAGCGCATGCAGGTTGCGGCAGTACGCACCCAGTGCCTCGCCCGGCAGTTTCTTCGCCTTCAATCGCAGCTGGTGACGGGTAAAACCGTCGTCGTACTCATGGGGCAATACCAACACGGCGCACTGATCGTGGTACATCAGGAACGCGTGGCAGTCGTCGTCTTCGCTCATCCACGCATCCAGTTGCCTGTCGCTCAGCAGGGTTGACTCGAAGGCAATCGCTGGGCGGACCGAGAAGGTCGTAATTCTGGACTTGGGTACTTTGGCTTCCCCGCACGCCGTCAGCGCCAGCAGCGCCATCAGCGCCATCAGCTTGACCGTGGTCGACGTCGTAAGATGTTTCATGCGGCTGCCCCGGTGGAAGAGGGCAACAGCATTGATCATGCAGGCCGCATAGGGCCATGCAACGGTTCTGAAAGTGCGGATGCAGTCGTCATCCACGACCGCGAGCCGAAATGCGGCCCAGTGCTACCCGGAATCGTCCGGCAGGTGCTCGTTCCATTCGAAGAACGGCAGGAAGGCGTCGGCCACCAGCGCCATCAGCGGGCCCGGGTCGCGCATGCGCCATGCGCGCCGGTCGCCGCTGCGCTGGAAGGTCAGCGTGCCGCTGTGCACGCGGTCTGGCGCGTTGTGCATCGCTGTCGTGTAAGCGGCCGCCAGGGGCGCGGACATCTGCGGCGGATGCGGCCCGTTGAAGGGCACACGGTGCTGGCGATACAGCGGGAGCAGGCCCGACAGATCCGGCAGGTGGCAGCGGTAAGCCACTTCGGCAACGTCGCCGTCGTGGCCCTGTGGCCAACGCACCGCCTCGGCCTTGCACTGCGCCGAGGCCTGCCGCTTGCGCAGAGCCTGCGCAGCAGCCGGCCATCCCGCGAGCTCGGGGGCTTCGTCCAGATGGCTTGCAGCGGCCAACGCGGCAACGAAGGCCATTGCGTCATCCGTCTCCAGCTGCGCGGCCAGCGCCCTCTGCGCAGCGGCATCGCCATGCACGATCACCTGTGCATGCAGATCGAACAATCGCGCCGGCGATGCCGCTTCGGCACCGGCCAGCGCACTGCAAGGGGCCAGCAGCAGTGCGGCCAGCCCCAGGTGTTTCAGCGGAACCATCTCAGGCGCACGCGTCGGTCCACATCATCTCGGCGATCGGGCGCAGCGCCTTGCACTCCTGGGTCATCTCGTCGGCCGACTTCACCTGGGCCTTGGCCTTCAGTTCCTCGGCCATCGCATCCACGCCGCTGATCTGGTCCGGTGCGATCTTCGCCACGCAGCTGCGGTGCTGCTGCAGCAACAGGTCGCAGCCGGGTACGCCGGTTACCTTCGGTGCGTTGGCCGCCTGCGCGTCCTGCATCCAGTCCTCGAACGGTGCCAGCGCGCCGGCCACGGTGCCCACCAGATCATCGAAATTGCCGCTGTACCAGTAGCCGTTGTCCTTGGCCGGGTACAGGGTGAAGGTGCTGCTGACCGGCACGCGCGCGCCACTCTGCAGCGCCTGGGTGTAGGCGTCGGTGAACTGCTTGCGCGAGGCCGGGCTGGCGTTGGATGCAAGGCTGGCGGCGAACAGCGGGCGCACCTTGCCCAGGTCGGGCACCTGGCAGCTGAAGGTGATGCGCGCCAGCTTCTGGTCTTCGACGTACTCGTTGTCTTCGATCACGCTCTTGGTCGCGCGGCACTTCGAATCACGCAGGGCCTTGGCATACAGCGCTTCGGTGGCGACCGCATCGGCCTTTGCGCCGCTGCTGGCAAGCACGACCTGCCACGGTTCGGCCAGCGCCTTGGCCAATGCGCCCGGGTTCGGGGTTACCGCGTCCTGGCCATCGAAGGCGGGCTTCAGCGCATCGTTGAGGGTGCGGGTCGCAGCGGCGTCGTCTTCCAGCAGGACGCGCGCATACAGGTCGAAGGCCTGTTCGGGCGTCAGCGTGGCCGGGGCGGCGCTGGCCAGCAGCGGGGCAGACAGCAGGGCGCTGGCCAGCAGGGTACGCAAGGGGGTCTTCATGACGGAGCTTTCCTGTTCCAGAGGCGCGCAAGCCTAGCGCATCCAGCGCTACTTTCGATGGCGACCAGAGGTCACATAGCGATGTACCCCGGCCAAAAAACGGGCCCCTTGCGGGGCCCGTTCGATCGCACGACGAGGAACGATCGTTGGATCAGAAGCTGGCGCGCACGCCGGCCGAGTACTGGGTGACGTCGCGGTAGCCCGAGATCTCGCCCACCAGACCCCAGGTCTTGGTGAAGTTGATCTGGCCGCCGACGGTGCCCACCCAGGTGCCCTTGAAGTTGTTGCCGCCATCCATGTAGCCGGCCTTGGCCCAGGCTTCGGTCATGCGCGACGGCTTGCCGCGGATACCCATGGTGACGCGGCCCACGTTGGTGTGATCCTTCAGGCGATCCACCTGGCGGCCGTCGAACGACATCTTGAACTCTTCGTCCAGACGCACCCAGGCAGCATCAGCGGTGAAATCCACGCGATCGGTCCAGGGCATGTGATAGCCGATGCCCAGTTCCGGCGACTGCACCTTCTGCTTGATGCGCACCGCAATGTCGTAATAGTTGTGGTTGTAGGTCTTGGTGACAGCGGTGTAGCCGCCAAACACGTGCACCTGCTCGGCAATGGCTACCGAACCACGAATGTAGCCGCCGTCCAGCCTGGGCTTCGAGCCACCACCATTGTCCAGCTGCAGCTGCGTCCAGCCGCCTTCAACGTAGGTGTAGCTCAGGGCGTCGGCCGAAGCCGCGAACGGGGCGGCGGCCAGCAGGGCGGCCACAATCAGGATCTTGCGCATGGGAATTCCTGTGAGTTTCAGTCCATTGGCGGGCTGCCCTCCGGGCGACCCGTGACGACCTCATGTCGTCCGATGGTCGAGTTTAATGAAAATTTCACGAAATGCGAGAGACGACCATCACAGGCCGGGGCAGGCCGGGGTTGGGGGTCGGAGCCGTTTCCCATCGGGAAACGGCTCCGACCCCAGTGCTGCTGCGCCACCCGTCCCTGGGGTCAGAGTCCTTTCCTGCGGAAAGGGATCCGACCCCGGTCATCCCACCCCGTTCAGCCCAGGCTGGTACACTGGCCACGCCGGTTCGCCGGTACACAAACGTCTTCAGGGCGGGGTGCAATTCCCCACCGGCGGTAGGTGCGCAAGCACGAGCCCGCGAGCGCCCCGGCCCACGGCCGGGGGTCAGCAGATCCGGTCCAATGCCGGAGCCGACGGTCATAGTCCGGATGAAAGAAGACGGTGCCACAGGGCTCATGCCCTGCGTGCGCCTGTTTGCCTTGCGGCGTTTTTCGCTCACTTTTCGCGGAGAACGTTTCTTGTTTACTGGAATCATCGAAGGCGTCGGCCGTCTGGCCGCACGCGAATCCATCGGCGGCGATGTCCGCTTCACCTTCAATGTCGGGAATCTGCCGTTCGACAACGTGCAGATGGGCGAGAGCATTGCCATCAATGGCGTCTGCCTCACCGTCATCGCGTTCGACGCCAGCAGCTTCCAGGCCGATGCCTCTACCGAGACCCTGGGACTGACCACGCTGGGCCAGCTGGGCGAGGGTGCGGTCATCAACCTGGAGCGCGCCATGCGCCCGACCGACCGCCTCGGGGGCCATCTGGTCAGCGGCCACGTCGACGGCCTCGGCCAGGTGCTGTCCATCCACGAAGACGCACGTGCCCAGCGCTGGCGTTTCGCCGCGCCGGCCTCGCTGCGCCGCTACATTGCCAAGAAGGGCTCGATCTGCGTGGACGGCGTCAGTCTCACCGTCAACGAAGTGGACGGCGAAGGCTTTGAAGTCGCCCTGATCCCGCACACCGTGGCCAACACCGCCTTCTCCGCCGCAGGCGTGGGCAGCGCGGTCAATCTTGAAATCGATCTGGTCGCCCGCTACGTCGAACGCCTGCTGGGCGAAGGAGCACGCGCATGAATTTCGCCCCGATTCCGGAGATCCTGGAAGACATCCGCCTGGGCCGCATGGTGGTCATCGTCGATGACGAAGACCGCGAGAACGAAGGCGACCTGATCATGGCCGCCGAACTGGTCAAGCCGTCGGACATCAACTTCATGGTCACCCACGGCCGTGGCCTGGTGTGCCTGCCGCTGACCCGCACCCGCGCCGCCGACCTCGGCCTGGCGCCGATGGTGCAGGCCAATACCGCGCAGTTCCAGACCAACTTCACGGTCAGCATCGAGGCCGCCGAGGGCGTCACCACGGGCATCTCGGCGCACGACCGCGCGCACACCATCCGCACTGCGGTGAAGCCCAACGCCAAGCCGTCGGACTTGCACCAGCCGGGCCACATCTTCCCGCTGATCGCCCAGCCGGGCGGCGTGCTGACCCGCGCCGGCCACACCGAAGCCGGCGTGGACCTGGCCATGCTGGCCGGGCTGGAGCCGGCCGGCGTGCTGGTGGAGATCCTGAACCCGGATGGCAGCATGGCGCGCCGCCCGGAACTGGAAGTGTTCGCCCGCGAGCACGGCCTGAAGATGGGCTCCATCGCCGACCTGATCGCCTACCGCCTGGCCACCGAGAAGACCGTTGAACGCGTCGACGAGCGCGAGATCGACACCGAATTCGGCCCGTTCAAGCTGGTGACCTACCGCGACCGCATCGCCCACGACCTGCATTTCGCCCTGGTCCGCGGCACCCCGGGTGCGGACACCCCGACCCTGGTACGTGTGCAGGTGGAAAACCCGCTGGCCGACCTGCTGCACTGGCGCCGTGACGACTTCGGCGTGGCGGCCACCGATGCCCTGCGTGCGATCGATGCCGAGGGCGCGGGCGTGATGGTGGTGCTGTCGGCCCCACGCGACGGCGAAGCCCTGCTGGCCCGCCTGCGCCAGCAGCCGGCGCCGGTAGTGCCGGGCAAGGATAAGGATGTGGGCCAGTGGCGCCGCAATGGTGCCGGCGCACAGATCCTGTCCGACCTGGGCCTGGGCAAGCTGCGGGTGCTGGGCACCCCGCGCCGCCAGATCGGCCTGGCCGGGTACGGCCTGGAAGTGGTGGAGACGGTCACCCTGTAATGGGTAGTGCCGGCCGCTGGCCGGCAACCGCATCCCCGGGATTGCCGGCCAGCGGCCGGCACTACCGGTGGGTGCCGACCGTTGGTCGGCACACCCTGCGGGGCCCGCCAGCCACGGCCGGGGCCCATCCACGCTAGAATTACCCCCTTATCGAGTCCCCCAAGCCGCATATGAGCCACTACGAAGGCGATCTTCGCACTCCCGAATCGGCGCGCTTCGCCATCCTGGCCAGCCGCTGGAACGCCCGCATCACCGACGCGCTGGTCGCAGGCGCCCGCCTGAGCCTGGCCGGCAACGGCATCACCGAAGCCAACATCGACGTGATCCGCGTGCCGGGTGCCTGGGAACTGCCGCTGGTGGCCGCACGCCTGGCCGCCGCCCATGAACACGCCGCGATCCTCACCCTGGGCTGCGTGATCCGTGGCGACACCCGCCACTACGAACACGTGGCCGACCGCTGCGCCGAAGGCCTGATGCGCGTGCAGCTGGATTTCGGCGTGCCGGTGCTGAACGGCGTGCTGGCGGTGGAACGTGCTGAAGATGCCGAGGCCCGCGCAGGCGGCAGCCACGGCAACAAGGGCGAGGAAGTCGCACTCGCCGCATTGGAAATGGTCAACCTTCTGGAGCAGCTGCCATGAACAAGAACACCCAGGGCAAGCCCTCCGGTAAACCCGTCCGCCGCGATGGCGTCGATCCGGTGCTGCGCTCGCGCGCCCGCCGTCGTGCCGTGCAGGCCATCTACGCCTGGCAGATCTCCGGCGGCAACGCACAGTCGCTGATCGCCCAGTTCGCCCATGAGCAGGCCCGCGAGATCGCCGACCTGGCGTACTTCGAGGCGCTGCTGCACGGCGTGCTCGACAACCGTCGCGACATCGACGAAGCGCTCGGCCCGTACCTGGACCGTGGCATCGAAGAAGTGGACGCGATCGAACGCGCGGTGCTGCGCCTGGCCGCCTACGAGCTGCGCTACCGCCTGGACGTGCCGTACCGCGTGGTGATCAACGAAGCCATCGAATCGGCCAAGCGCTTCGGTTCCGAACACGGCCACACCTATGTCAACGGCGTGCTGGATCGTGCCGCCGTGGAATGGCGCAAGGTCGAATCGGGTCACTGACCCACCTGTGGTAGTGCCGGCCGTTGGCCGGCAGCTGCAGGGATCCTGAGGTTGCCGGCCAGCGGCCGGCACTACCGCCCACCGCGCCCTGCGCGGCACGTACAACAGCGGGAACGCCCCATGTCCCTGGCCGAATTCGCCCTCATCGACCGCATCCGTGCCCGCACCCTCGAGCGCGACGACATCCTGCTCGGCATCGGTGACGACGCCGCGCTGCTGCAGCCGCGCGCGAACGAACAACTGGTGGTCACCGCCGATACGCTCAACAGCGGCGTGCACTTCCCGGTGGAAACCCCGGCCTTCGACATCGGCTGGAAGACCCTGGCGGTCAACCTGTCGGACCTCGCCGCGATGGGCGCGCGCCCGGCGTGGTGCACGCTGGCGTTGTCGCTGCCGGAAGCCTCTGAAGACTGGATCGAGGCCTTTGCCGATGGCTTCTTCGCCCTGGCCGACCAACACGACATCGCGCTGATCGGCGGCGACACCACGCGCGGTCCGCTGTCGCTGTCGGTGACCGCGATGGGCCAGGTCGGGCGTGGCCAGGCGCTGCGCCGCGATCGCGCGCAGGTGGGGGACGACCTCTGGGTCAGCGGCACGCTGGGTGACGCCGCCGGTGCGCTGCGCCTGTGGCAGCAGGGCGCGCTGAGCGTAACCACCGCCACGCTGCTGGCCGACTACGAAAGCCTGCGCCTGCGCCTGCTGCGGCCGACGCCGCGTGTAACGCTCGGCCTGCGCCTGCGTGCCTTCGCGCATGCGGCGGTGGACGTGTCCGATGGCCTGCTGGCCGACCTCGGTCATATCGCCACGCGCAGCAACGTGGCCGCACATGTCGATGCCGATTCGCTGCCGATCTCGCACGCGCTGCGTGAGCTGCTCGGCCGCGACGGTGCACGCGACTGCGCACTGCGCGGTGGCGACGATTACGAGCTGTGCTTCACCGCCGCCGCCGACCAGCGCGACGCGCTGCACTATCTGGCCGAATCGCTGGACGTGCCGCTCACCCGCATCGGTCGTATTGCCGAAGGGCAGGGCGTGCACGTGGATGGCGAAGCCGCCGTCGGCGGTTACCAGCACTTCGCGTAGCCGCAGCGGTACTGCCCTGGTGGGTGCCGACCTTCGGGGTGGGGTCAGATCGATGTTGCTCTGGTAGGTGCCAACCTTGGTTGGCGCGAATGTGTCGACCAAGGTCGACACCTACCGAAGCGGGCCGTTCAATGTTCGGGGTGGGGTCACACGTGCGGAACAGGCGCGCCAAAGCGATTGCCGCCCGGCATGCCCGGCATCAGCAGGAACGCGATCACCACCAGGCCGCCGAAGGGCACCAGGGAAAGTAGACACCACCAGCCAGAGCGGCCGGTGTCATGCAGCCGGCGCACCGTCAGCGCAGTAAGCGGCAGCAGCAATGTCAGCCATGCGAGCAGGCCGAGTGCACGGGATACCAGCCCGAACATTCGCGATCCGGTGTAGCCGGCGACGAGCGCCAGCCCAGTCAGGGCAGCCGCCACGAACAGGAGGAACAGCTGGAACCACCAGTACTCGCTGCGACCCGAACGCCTGTTGAACTGTGCGTAGCGCTTCAGTGGCATCAGCATTCTGCGCATCCCAGTACTCCCTTTGATGAGAGGGGTACTCTCGGTGTCGCTGAGAATCCGAACCATTGAAATTGTTGCATTCGGTCTCGCTCGAGCACATTCCATGGCCGGCGAAACCCAGGGCTCACGCCGCCCGCAACTGCACATCCACATACTCGGCCAGCCCTCGGCAGGCCAGCAGCAGGCCCTCGCGCGCGCCATCGCCCATCTGCTGGTCGATATCACCGTCCACCCGTACGCGCTCGGTGGCGTGCAGCAGTTCCAGCAGGAAACTCAGCCCCGCATTGGCGCGGTCGATGCGCGCCAGGGCCAGGCGTTGCCCGGGCGTGCGGTTGTTGCCGGGCCACGGCTGGCCATCGGCGGCATCGCCTTGGCGGATGTACTGCAGGCAGGCCTGCAGGGTGATGGCGCCGGCGCTGTTGCCGCTCTGCAGCGCAACGAAGGTGTCTTCCAGTGTGCGGGCCAGGTCATCCGGCAGGCGCGTGGCAGCGTCGCCCAGCGTGGCGAACAGGTGCGGGTAAGGGGAAGCGGTCATGGCGGCGTCCTTGTGCAAGCGGCAAGGGGCCACCCTGCTTAACAGCGAGGGTGGCGGACGGTGCGTGGTTCCAATACCGGTGGCTAACGTCGTCAAACGCCGGCGGGCACGAGGCCCCCACGCACCGCCCGCCATAGGTGCGCGGACAGAATGCCTGCCGACGCCACCCAACAAGGAAAGGGCGACGCCGGCAGGCAAGCGTAAACGACATTAACCAAACGGGATTGGAAGCCCGTGCCACCCGTTGTCGGTGGCGCTACATGATTTGCATGCAGTGCCACGTATGCCAATGAGAAAGATTTGAAAATTCGAGAACGTTGCAGATGTGCGGCGCGCGCTTCAGTGTGGCAATTGCGACATTCCTTTAGAGCCGAGCTGGCACCGGAGCTGAACAATGTCCACGTCTGTCGCGATCATCCATTGAATGACTGCGGCAGCGGTGGTGATGCTGTCGGATCGTTTTCCTCCCGTTGCCTGCATGTCCCCTCCCGAACGTTCCCACAACGCCGCCATCGATGGCCTGCGCGCACTGGCGGTGCTGGCCGTCGTCGTCTTCCACACCAACGCGACATGGCTGCCCGGCGGCTTCACCGGTGTGGACCTGTTCTTCGTGGTGTCCGGCTTCGTGATCAGCCAGTCGCTGGCCTCGCGCACCCATGCATCGCTGGGTGCCATGCTGCTCGACTTCTACCGTCGCCGCGTGTTGCGCCTGTTGCCGGCGTTGCTGGTGATGCTGATGGCGACCTTCGTGCTGTCGGCACTGTTCATCCCCCGCGCGTGGCGCAATGAGCAGTTCGACCAGACCGGTTGGGCCGCGCTGGTCGGCTTCAGCAACATCGTGCTGGCCGGCCAGCAGGACGACTATTTCTCACCCGGTGCTGAACTCAATCCGTTCCTGCATACGTGGACGCTGGGCGTAGAGGAACAGTTCTATCTGATTTTCCCGCTGTTGTTCTTCGTGTGGCTGCGCGGGCGTGAGCGTTGGCCGTGGTCGCGTTGGCTGTTGCCGGTGCTCACCGTGTTGTCGCTGGCGTGGGCGGGCTGGCAGGCGCAAGCGGCACCGGCGGCAGCGTTCTATCTGCTGCCGGCGCGATTCTGGGAGCTGGCCGCGGGCGCGCTGCTGTACCAGTGGATGCGTACGCGTACGCCGGGCCAGAACGGTGACATGGTTGCGGCGGCCGGCCTGGCGCTGCTGGCCGCAGGTGTGGTGATCGCACCGCAGATGGCGATGCCGGTGCCGGGCGTGCTGGCGACCGTGGCCGGTACCCTGCTGCTGTTGACCAGCGTGACCGCACGCGGCACGTCCCGCATCGGCCGCGCGCTGGGGTGGGCGCCACTGGCCTATCTGGGGCGCCTTTCGTATTCGCTGTACCTGTGGCATTGGCCGTTGCTGGTGCTGCTGCGCTGGACGTACGGGCTGCAGGGCCCGGCGCTGTGGCTGTATCCGGTGCTGCTGCTGGCGGTATCCGCTGCGTCGTATCACTTCATCGAGCGCCCGCTGCGCAGTGCGGCGCCGCTGCTGCGCCTGGCACCGGGCAAGGTGCTGGCGATGGCGCTGCCGGTGGTGGCGCTGTGCGGTGTGGGGGCTTGGGCCACGGTGGAGTACCACGAGCAGGTCTCGCTGAGCGTTACCCGCGACGGTTATGCATGGCAGGCGCGCCGCTACCCGGCCTGGCGACCGCTGGAGCCGGTGAGTGCGCCAGCGCTCGACGGGCGGCGCCTGTTCGTGGTGGGCGACTCGCATGCAGCGGCGTATCGCACCATGACCAGCATGGTCGCGCGGCAGACCGGCATGGAGGTGCGCCAGCAGGATCGCGGTGGCTGCAGCTTCGTCAACCTGCTGCGGGCCAGCCCGGCCGACTGCCAGGACTTCATCGAAGACGCGCTGTCGACCATCGGGCGCGAGGCACGTCCCGGTGACATCGTGCTGCTGGCGGCATTGCGCATGCCGGAGCTGCGCGGATTCGACTGGCAACAGCAGGATGCGCAGCAGATCTATCGTCAATTGCTTGCCGAGCGTACCCCGACCAACGCGCAGGCCGCGCGCGATGAGGCTGAACGCGTGCTCGGGCGTTTGCAGACGCTGGGCGTACACGTGGTGATCGACGCACCGCTGCCGCTGTTCAAGGCGGGTGCGTACCGCTGTTCGGACTGGTTCAATCGTCGCAATCCGGCTTGTGCCGGCGGTCTGAGCATGCCGCGTGCGGATCTGGAAATGCTGCGCGTGCCGCAGATGGCACTGCTGGCGGACCTGGCGGCGCGTTACCCGTCACTGACCGTGTGGGATCCGCTGCCGTTGCTGTGCGGGCCAGACACCTGTTCGGCGGTGGAAGATGGTGAACCCCTGTACTTCGACAATGACCATCTGAGCGGACACGGTAATCGCGTGCTGTTGCCCAGCTTCCGCCAGACCCTCATCGACAGCGTAGGCAGCGCGCCCCGGTAGCGCCGGGCATGCCCGGCGGCGTTCACACCGGCGGCAGCACCTTGCCCGGGTTGAGGATGCCGTCCGGGTCCAGCGCGGCCTTGATCGCGCGCATCGCCGCCAGCGTTTCCGCGCTGAAGGCCTGGGCCATGAAATCGCGCTTGGCCAGGCCGATGCCGTGTTCGCCCGACAACGTGCCGCCCAGCGCCAGCGTCAGTTCGAAGATCTTCGGCAGCGCGGCATGCGCGCGTGCGTTCTCGTCGGCATCGTCCGGGTGATAGAGGATGTTGACGTGCAGGTTGCCGTTGCCGGCATGGCCGAAGGTGACGATGGTCAGCGTATAGTCGCGCGCCAGTGCCTGCACGCCGGCCACCAGTTCCGGAATGCGCGACACCGGTACCACCACATCCTCATTGATCTTGCCCGGGGCAACGCTGCGCAGTGCCGGCGACAGCGCCTTGCGTGCGGCCCATAGCTGGTCACGCGCGCGGCCTTCCATCGCTACGTCCAGCTCGATCATGCCGTCGCCTTCGGCGGCGCTGGCCAGTGCCTGCAGCAGGTAGGGGAGGGTGTCGTGGTCACCATCGGCTTCGACCAGCAGCATCGCACCGGCCTCCGGCACGTCGGCACCATTCAGCCGCAGCAGCTCCAGGCTGCGGGCGTCCATGAATTCCAGGCGGGTCGGCACTACTGGCTGCGACATCAACCGCGATACGGCGGCCGCAGCGGCATCGGCATCGCGGTACAGCACACGCAGGCCGGCCTGGCTGACCGGCAGCGGGGTCAGTTTCAGCGTGGCTTCCACGATCAATGCCAGCGTGCCTTCGCTGCCTACCAGCAGATGGGTGAGGTCGTAGCCGGTGGCGTCCTTGGTGTAGGCGCCGCCGCAGCGGATGACGTCGCCGGTGCCGGTCACCGCCACCAGACCCAGTACGTTGTCGCGGCTGGTGCCGTACTTCACCGCGCGCGGGCCGCCGGCGTTGCAGGCGAGGTTGCCACCGATGCTGCAGATCTCGGCGCTGGAAGGGTCCGGTGCCCAGAACAGGCCATGCGGCGCCAGTGCCTGCTGCAGGGTACCGTTGAGCACGCCCGGCTGCACCACCGCGCAACGATCACCGGCGCGGATCTCGACGATGCGGTCCATGCGGGTGAACGACAGTACGATGCTGCCCGGCAGCGGCACCGCCGCGCCGGTGGTGCCTGTGCCGGCACCGCGCGCGACCAGCGCCACGCGATGCGCGCGACAGGCCCGCACCAGCGCCTGCACCTGTTCGATGTCGGCTGGCAGCGCCACAGCCGCGGGACGCTGGTGACGCCATGAGTTGTCCTGCGCGTTGGCCTCCAGCGCGCTGTCATCCATGCGCCAGCCCTCCGCGCCCAGCAGAGCGGACAGTTCGGCAACCAGGGGGGCGGGCAGGGCAGGACTCATGACGGATCTCGTGGGGCAGCAGGAGCGGGTTGGATCAGTTTCCAGGCGACGACGGCGGTAGCCAGCGGCAGCCACACCCAGCGCAGTTCAGAGAGCAGGGTGGCCAGGCCGCGCGCGCTGAAGAACTGCGGCGCGAACGGTGAAACGCGGATGGGTCGCCACGGTGCGAAGAAGCGGTGTTCGCTCCACGGCCAGGCCAGCGCAACGCCGAGGCCACCGGAGGTCATCGCATCCAGCAGCGGATGGCTGGCGGCGCAGACGAAGACGAACACTGCGGCTTGTAGGGTCGATGCCATCGTTGGCCGCGCCTTGGTAGGTGCCAACCTTGGTTGGCACAGAACCGCCGACCAAGGTCGGCGACTACCGGAGCGTGCCATTGCCTCTCCGGTAGGTGCCAACCTTGGTTGGCACGAAACCGCCGACCAAGGTCGGCGACTACCGGAACTGCGGCGTGCCGACCACGGTCGGCCGCTACCAAAGAACGCCAACACCGCGGCCAATGCCGCCAGCACGCCGGCAAACAGCAGTGAATGACTGGCACCGCGATGGCCGAACGCATCGGCGTAGGGAATGTGCAGCGCGAAGGCCAGCACATCGGCATCCGGCAGCATCGCTGCAATCACGCCGGCAACCAGCAGGCGCGGCGGGATGCGGCCGCGATCAGCGGCGCACCACAGCGCCAGCGGCACAGCGGCATGGGTGATGATCGAAGGCATCAGTCATGGACCATGGTAGTGCCGGCCAGGCTGCGCTCTGGTAGGTGCCAACCTTGGTTGGCACAGAAGCGCCGACCAAGGTCGGCCTCTACCAGAGCGGACGGAAACCATCAGCAGTCATCCAGCCGGAATGCATCCCGCAGCCAGTGCAGCTGCGGTGGTTCGCCACTGGCTTCGACCACGTCGAAGCGGCAGGGCGCATTGGCCAGCGCCGGGTGGTCCTGCAGGTACAGCTGCGCGGCATGGGCCAGGCGCCGGCATTTGCGCGCATCGACCGAAGCGGCGCCGCCACCGAAATCGGATCGCGCGCGATAGCGCACCTCCACGAACACCACGGTGCCGGCATCGTCCATCACCAGGTCCAGTTCACCGCCGCGATAACGCACGTTGCGCGCACGCGGCCGCAGTCCGGCCTGTTGCAGATGCTGCTCGGCGGCGGCTTCCACCGCCGAGCCACGTTGGCTCCGCTCAGCGACCACCGACGATCGGCATCGGCCGGCCGCCATTGAAGGTCGACCATGCCGGCTGGCGCAGGATGTTGCCGTTGCTGTCCAGGAACAGGGTGCCGGTCGCACCATCCAGGCCGCCTTCGTTGGACAGCTTGTCCAGATAGGCGGTGATCTTCCAGGCGTCGGCACCGAAGGCGAACAAGCGGCCGGCCGCACCGCGTGCGCTCGGCAGGGTGCTGGCCACCTGGCTGGCCGACGGCAGGCCGGACACGCTGCGTACGTTCCAGGCTTCATTCGGGTAGACGATGCCGTCCAGCGCCACGTCTTCTTCCACCTTGCCGCTGCCGACAGTCAGCTGCGAGGTGCCGACGCGGGTCGCGCCACCGGCACCGGCCAGCGCCAGCTGCGGCGCCAGAAGGCGGGCCTGCGGCGCACGCACGGCGAGGAACACGGCATCGACCTGGCCGGCATTGCGCACCTGGGCGCCGATGTCGCCCACCGCATCGCTGACGCCGACGGTCGCCACCACCTGGCCACCGCGCTGCGCGAAGCGCTGGGCGAAGGCGGCGGCGGAACGGCGGCCGGTGTCGTCATTGCTGTTGATAACCAGCGCGCGGTTGCGCTCGCGGCCACGCAGGTACTCGGCGGCGACGATGCCGTCATCTTCTGGTGCCAGCGAGAAGCCAGCGCTGCCGGCCGGCGGTGCGTCCTTGCCGCGGTTCAGGGCCAGCACCGGCACCTGCAGCTGCTGGCGGCCGTACACCGCGTCCACTTCGTCGCGGCCCAGCGGGCCGACCACGAAGTCGGCACCGGAGGCGACGGCCTTGTCATAGGCAGCGAGGGCACCGGCCGGAGTGCCGGCGGTGTCGAAGAAGTTGATGTCCGGGCGGCGGCGGCTTTCACCGTAGTAGGCGCTCAACAGACCATCGCGCACCGGCTGCGCGGCGGTGGCCAGGCGGCCACTGAGCGGCAGCAGCACGGCCAGCTTGGCCGGCGGGCGGTAACCGTCGCTCATCGCCGGCGGGCGCTTGCTGGTGTCGAACTGGGCGGCACCATCGCGGTCGAACGGGCGCGGCAGCGGCAGGCCGCGTGCGATCAGTGCACGGCCGGCGAAGTTGTACAGCGGGTCGTTGGCCGGCAGGGCGGCGGCACGGCTGCGCAGGGTGGCGTCGTCGAGGGTGCCGAGCAGGCCGGCAATGGCGGCCTGGTTCTCGCTGCGGGCACTGCCGGTCAGGCTGGCATGGGCGCGGGCGCGCTCGGTGGCGGCGCCGAAGGCATCGCCGGTGCCCTGCAGGGCACTGGCGCGGGCCAGGTACCAGCGCGTACGCAACGCCGGCAGCACGTTGTCGCCGTGGTCCTTCAGCAGGGCCAGTGCCTGCGCCGGCTGCTTGTCGGCCAGGGCCAGCTCGGCATTGGTCAACTGGTAGCGCTGCAGGCTGGCGCCAGACAGCTGGCGTGCGGTGAGCTGGCCGAGCAGGCTGCGCGCGCGGGCGCTGTCACCGGCCAGGTGCCAGGCCCAGGCCGCATCGGCCAGCGCGTTGCTGCGGGCGCCGCCGCGCAGGGTGGCGGCCAGGCCTTCCAGCTGCAGCGCGGCGTCGCGCGGCTTGCCCTGTTCGATCAGCGCCAGCGCCTGGCTCTGGGCCGGCGAATCGGGCGTGCTGGTCAGGCTGGTGGTGGCACAACCGGCCAGCAGCATCAGCGACAACGACAGGGCGGAGATCCGTGCGGCGGGCTTGTTCATGATCGGGTCCATGCGATGAGGGCAGCGGCCTTGGCCGGGTACACGCTACGATTCTACCCTTGCCCCGTGAGTACCGCTGAAATGAGTGTCCCAACCCTGTACGTCGTCGCCACCCCGATCGGCAACCTGGCCGATCTGAGCCCGCGCGCGCAGGAGGTGCTGCGTTCGGTGGCGGCCATCTGTGCCGAGGACACCCGCCGCAGCGGCCAGCTGCTGTCCCATTTCGGCATCCAGCAACCGCTGGTGGCCCTGCACGAACACAATGAAGACGCCCTCGCGCAGCGCCTGGTTTCGCGCCTGCAGGCCGGCGAGTCGCTGGCACTGGTCAGTGATGCCGGCACCCCGCTGGTCAGTGATCCCGGTTTCCGGCTGGTGCGTGCCGCGCGCGCGGCGGGTATCAAGGTCAGCCCGATTCCCGGTGCCTGTGCCGCCATCGCCGCGCTGAGCGTGGCCGGCCTGCCCAGCGACCGTTTCAGTTTCGAGGGTTTCCTGCCGGCCAAGGCCAGCGGCCGCCGCGACCGGCTGCAGACGCTGGCCGGCGAAGTGCGCACGATGGTGTTCTACGAATCCTCGCACCGCATTGCCGAATCGCTGGCCGACATGGCGGCGATCTTCGGTGGCGAACGCCCGGCGGTGCTCGCCCGCGAGCTGACCAAGCTGTTCGAGACCGTGCTCGATGGCGACCTGGCCGGCTTGTTGGCCAAGGTGGAAGCCGACGACAACCAGCGCAAGGGCGAGTTCGTGGTGATGGTGCAGGGCGCGGGTGATGATGAAGAAGCGCAGCTGGCCCATGGCCGCCGCGTGTACGCCAAACTGAGTGAGCACCTGCCGCCGTCGACCGCCGCCAAGCTGGCCGCCGAGTTGACCGGCGCACCGCGCAAGGCGTTGTACGGCAGTTGATCGATCGTGCGGACCAAGGTTCGCACCCACCAAAGCGGAATCCGCACCCACCGGAGTAGCGGAACCGGTAGATCCACGTCTGCATGGACGGATGAACCGGATGCCGCGATCAGCACGGCAGGAAGGGCGTGCGTACGCTAGAATATGCGCTGGCGGAGCCGGCCAGACAGTCGCGTCATCCCTTCGGGGGTGCCGAGGAAAGTCCGGGCTCCATAGGGCAAGGTGCCAGGTAACGCCTGGGCGGCGCAAGCCGACGGAAAGTGCAACAGAAAGATACCGCCTACGTCTTCTTCGGAAGGCCGGTAAGGGTGAAATGGTGCGGTAAGAGCGCACCGCGAGTCTGGCAACAGACCGGCACGGCAAACCCCACCTGGAGCAAGACCAAATAGGGATCCTTTGGCGCGGCCCGCGTTGGATCCGGGTAGGTTGCTTGAGCGTTGCGGTGACGTAACGCCTAGAGGAATGACTGTCCACGACAGAACCCGGCTTATCGGCCGGCTCCGCCTCTTTCTTCTTCCACGCATGGCGTGGATCTACCGTGATTGCGGGGTCGGATCCCTTTCCGGAGGAAAGGGATCCGACCCCATGCCCTGATCAACCCGGCGTGCGGTACTGCCCAGCGGAAATGAACTGCGAGAAGCGCTCGCACCACACCACCACCGTGGTGTAGTCGTCCACGTCCACGTTCGCCGGCACGTCCACCAGGAAGCGGTTGAAGCTCTTCACCTCGCCGATGCGCTGGGCCTGCGCCTTGACCTTCAGGAAGTCGGCCTTGTTGTCGACGAAGTCGCGGACCAGGTAGACCTTGTAATCCGGGCCCGGTCCCATCTTGCCGTCGAAGGCAACCTGGGTGGCGCTGACGCTGACCTTGCCTTCGGCCCAGTGCACCGCGTCGCTGCCTTTGAGGTCGCGGCGGAAGGTGGTGCGGTAGGTGGCGTCGTTCATTGCGGCCTGCACCTGCGCGACCGGCGGGTCATCGGGGGCGATCAGAATGGGTAGGAGGTAGACGCCCAGGCCGAAGCCAAGGCCGAGGGTGAGCAGGTGGGTGGCGAGCAGGATGAGGATGCGGCGCATGGGGCCTCCTTGGGGTTGCGGTCGATCGCGCGGCGGGGTGCCGGGCGCCACCACCCTGGGAGGTCAGGGGCGACATTTATAGACACAGTGCCGATTGCGAAAAGGACACAGTCGGGTGGCTGCGATGCCGAAACCCCTGTGGCGCGGACGGATCGTGGTCGCAGTTGGAAGCTGAATGACGTTTCAGGCCCGCTGCGATGACGACTGCCGTCGCGTGGATCGCGACAACGCGATGCCCGGTAGTGCCGGCCGCTGGCCGGCAACTTCATGGCACATCCGAAGATCCAGAGGTTGCCGGCCAGCGGCCGGCACTACCCCGCTGGCAAGAAAATCCGCCCAGCGGCCGGCACGACCCGGTCAGAAAATGACGCGGCTCTGTCCGCTGGGGGCACCCTGTGGGCCGAAGCGACGTTCGTGGATCTCGCCGTGGCCGTCGGCGTCGATCAGCAGCACGGTGCTGGCGCGGGTGCCGTAGTCGTCGCCGCGGATGAAGGCCGGGCTCAGCCAGCGCTCGCGTTCCAGGCCGATGCCGGTGTCGGGCAGGTCGCTGTCGGCAGGGCGGTGTTCGTCGGCGAGGGCGTTCCAGAGTGGGGTCAGATCCCTTTCCCCTTGCGAAAGGGATCTGACCCCGTCTTCCTGCAGCCAGGCTTCAAGGGCAGCCATCAGCCGCCGGGTCTTCGGCCAGGGCGCGTCCAGCGCGCCGTTGGACATGCCGTGCACGCCCGGGCCGAGGGTCTGCCGTTCGGCGGGATGGTTGCCCAGGTACTCCAGGCTGTCGCTATCGGCCAGCAACAGGTTGAACGGGGCGTAGGCGCCAGCCACGGTCGCCAACCGGTCGATATGCACAGCGGCCGGGTCGCGGCCGCGCAGGAAGTCGGCCACCAGCGCGCCGCGTGACGGGCCGGTCTGGGCCGCCAGCGGATCGCGGACGTTGGTGACCACTGCCATCCGGCCCGAGGCGCCAACGCCGGCCCAGCCGCCGCCGGAGCGCAGGTCGCGCCCCCCGATGACGGACGTCTCATCCTGCCAGGGGGCTAGCGCCGCCGTCGGGCGGGCGTGGAACTCATCACGGTTGCCGGTCATCACCAGTCGCCAACGCGGGTGGTGCATCCAGCCAAGAGCGAGCAGGCACATGGCCTCATTGTGCACGGTTTGCGCAGTCCGGCGCCGTTTCCGGCCCGTTCTGGATGAATGCGCAGCCGATGTTTCACGCCCCGTCCACGCCCCTGAACTTCCGTTCAATCTCAAAAAATGAGACGGATCAGCAACTTGTGGATAAGCCTTGAACAATTCTCTAAAGGTTGTTGCAAGCCATTGATGCGGCTGGCGATTTCCCTGCTGAAAAGTTGTTGACAACCCTCGGCCCGCTGCTAAGGTGGGCATCAGAGGGAAATCCGGGTGTTTTGTGGGTTTTCGTGGTTCAATGTTTCACCGGGCGAAGGACAAGGTGCAGGCGTCGTGTTCCAGGGCGAGACGGCCATCACAGTTGACGACAAAGGGCGCATGGCGGTTCCCACCGCTTACCGCGACCTCGTCGCGCGCGCCAGCAACAACCGTCTCGTGCTGACCTACAACCCGTTCGAAGCCGGCTGCCTGTGGCTGTACGCAGAGTCGGAATGGGAGCGGGTCCGCGACGATGTGATGTCCAAGCCCAACACCCAGCGCGTCGTGCGCCTGTTGCAGCAGAAGCTGGTCGGCTCGGCCGCCCATCTGGAGCTGGACGGCAACGGTCGCATCAGCATCCCCGCCAGCCACCGCGGTGCGGTGGGCATTGAGAAGAAGGCGGTATTGCTCGGTATGGGCGACAAGTTCGAATTGTGGAGCGAGCAGGCGCATCGGGCCCTGATCCAGCAGACGTTGTCTGACGAGGATCTGGGTGATGGGTTGCTCGACCTGAAGTTGTGAGCCGGGGTGCCCGGATGCGCCCAGAAGCGCAGGCCGGTCACCTTCCGGTGTCGCAGTCGCCGGCGGTGCACCTGCCGGTCCTGTACACCCAGGTCCTTGAAGGCCTGAGGGTGATCGAAAACGGACGTTATCTGGATGGCACGTTCGGTCGTGGCGGTCATGCACGTGGCGTGCTTACCCAGCTCGGTCCCGAGGGGCGCCTGCTGGTCATGGACAAGGATCCGGAAGCCATTGCCGTTGCCGAGCGCGATTTCGCGCCGGACCCGCGCGTGTCCATCTTCCGTGGCAGCTTTGCCCAGCTGCTGCAGTGGGATGCGACGGCCGAAGGCCTGGACGGCGTACTGTTCGACCTCGGTGTGTCGTCGCCGCAGCTGGATGTGGCCGAACGTGGCTTCAGCTTCGGCAAGGACGGCCCGCTGGACATGCGCATGGATCCGGATAGCGGTGAAAGCGCCGCGCAGTGGATCAACCGCGTCGAAGACCGCGAGATCGCCGACGTGCTGTGGACCTACGGCGAAGAGCGCCAGAGCCGGCGCATCGCGCGCGCCATCGTGGCCCGCCGCGAGAAGCAGCCGTTCACCCGTACCGCCGAACTGGCCGAGCTGATTAGCTCGGTGATGCCGCGCAGCAAGTCGGGATCCGATAAGAGCCGGATCCACCCGGCCACGCGCAGCTTCCAGGCCATCCGCATCCACATCAACCGTGAGCTGGCGGATCTGGAAGCCGGTCTCGATGCGGCGGTCGAACGACTCAAGCCCGGTGGCCGCCTGGCGGTGATCAGCTTCCATTCGCTGGAAGACCGCATCGTCAAGCAGTACATGAACCGCCTGGCCAAGGCGCCGCCGGCCAACCGCCGCCTGCCCGAGGCCGTTGCGTTCGTGCCGACGCTGGACCTGATCGGTGGGGCCATCAAGGCCACCGACGAAGAGCTGGCCGCCAACCCGCGTGCCCGCAGCGCCGTGCTGCGCGTGGCACAGAAGCGGGAGGCCGACGCATGAGCCGGCTGCTGCTGATCATCCTGCTGGCCTGCACCGTGGCCTCGGCGATCGGCGTCGTGTTCGTGCGTCACCGTCATCGGCAGACGTTCATCGAGCTGTCGCGCGCCGAGCGCATGCGCGATGACATCAACCTTGAATTCGGCCGCCTGCAGCTGGAGCAGGCGACGCTGGCCGAGGCCAACCGCGTGGACCGTATTGCCCGCGAGAAGCTGGGCATGAAGTTCCCCGAGGCCGGTGACATCGTCGTGGTGCGCCCATGAGCAAGACCGGCCGCAACCGCCCGCGCAACGCCTTCAACCTGCGCCAGCGCCTGCGCTGGGTCGCGCTGGCGCTTGGCCTGTGCTCGGTGTCGCTGGTGGGGCGTGCGGCCTACGTGCAGATCATCAACAGCGACTTCTACCAGCGCCAGGGCGAGGCCCGTTACCTGCGCGAGCTGCCGATCAAGACCTCGCGCGGCATGATCACCGACCGCAACGGCGAGCCGCTGGCGGTGTCCACGCCGGTTGCCTCGATCTGGGTCAACCCGCAGGACCTGCTGCGTTCGCCCGAGCGCATCCCGGAGCTGGCCCAGTCGGTCGGCATGTCGGTGGATGAGCTGAGCAGCCGCCTGTCGCAGAAGTCGGACAAGGAATTCATGTACCTGCGCCGCCGGATCAATCCGGACGAGGCAGAGAAGGTGGTCGCGCTGAAGATCCCGGGCGTGGCCGCGCAGCGCGAGTTCCGCCGCTTCTACCCGCAGGGCGAAGCGATGGCGCACGTGCTGGGCTTCACCAACATCGACGACCGCGGCCAGGAAGGCCTGGAACTGGCGTTCGACGAATGGCTGCGCGGCAAGGCCGGCGCCAAGCGGGTGATCCGCAACCGCAAGGGCGAGACGGTCGAGAGCGATCTGCTGCGCGCCGCCGAGCCGGGCAAGGACCTGACCCTCAGCATCGACCGCCGTATCCAGTACCTGGCCTTCAAGGAACTGCGCAACGCGCTGGTGGCCAACAAGGCGGCTGGCGGTTCGATGGTGATCATGGACGTGACCACCGGCGAGATCCTGGCCATGGTCAACCTGCCGACCTATAACCCGAATTCGTTGACCGGCGCGATCCCCGATACGCGCCGCAACCGCGCGGTGACCGACCTGGTCGAGCCGGGTTCGACGATGAAGCCGCTGACCATCGCCACCGCGCTGCAGGCCGGTGCGGTGACCAAGGACACCGTCATCGACACCAACCCGGGCTACATGACCCTGGGCCGCTTCACTATCCGCGACGTGCCGCGCAACAACGGTGTGCTGAACGTGACCGGCGTGATCACCCGCAGTTCGAACGTGGGTGCAGCCAAGGTTGCGGCGAAGATGCCGGACCAGACCTTCTATGACGGCGTGCGCCGCTTCGGCTATGGCTCGGCGCCGCACAGCGGTTTTCCGGGTGAATCGGCCGGCGTGGTAATGCGCCCGGCGCGCTGGTCGGGCACCACCAAGACCACGATGTCCTATGGCTACGGCCTGTCGGTCACGCCGCTGCAGATCGCCACTGCGTACTCGGCGCTGGCCAACGGCGGCCGCCTGATCGCGCCGACCTTCGTCAAGGGCCAGCGCAACGAAGGCCAGCAGATCATCGACGAGAACGTCGCCCGGCAGGTGGTGGCGATGATGGAAACGGTGGTCACCCAGGGCGGCGCCAAGCAGGCGGCGGTGCTGGGTTACCGCGTGGCCGGCAAGACCGGCACCGCGCGCAAGGCCGGCCCGGGCGGTTATGAGCGCGGCCATTACAACGCGCTGTTTGCTGGCGTGGTGCCGGCCACCAACCCGCGTTTCGCCACCGTCATCGTCATCAACGACCCGCAGGCCGGCAAGTTCTACGGCGGCCTGGTGTCGGCGCCGGTCTACCACAACGTGATGGAAGGCACCCTGCGCCTGATGGACGTGCCGCTGGACGACCTGCAGTCGTGGCTGGCCGCACAGCAGTCGGGCAAGGTCGGCCATTCGGCGTCGATCCTGCCGGCGCCGCCGGCCGAGGCCGCGCTGCCGGTCGATGCCGCTGCCGAATTCGATGCTGCGCTGCCGAGCGCGCAAGCCCAGACGCCGCCCGCTACGGGAGGCACGCAATGAGTCCTTCGATGTTGCTTTCGCAGTTGCTTCCGGACGTTGCCCTTGCAGGGCACGATCCCGTTCTGACCGGCCTGGTGCTGGACAGCCGTGCCGTGCGCCCCGGCAATGCCTTCGTTGCCATCGCCGGTTTCGGCGCGCACGGCCTGGGCTTTGTCGAGCAGGCACGCGCCGCCGGTGCCAGCGCCATCCTGTTCGAACCGCCGGCGCCTGCCGAACTGCCGGCACCGGGCGATGCGATCGCCGTGCCGGGCCTGCGCGCACGCATGGGTGCGATGGCCGACCAGTTCCATGGCGCACCGTCGCGGGCGATGGCGATGGTGGGCGTGACCGGCACCAACGGCAAGACCTCCACCGTGCAGCTGCTGGCCCAGGCCTGGCACCTGCTCGGAACGCCCAGTGGCAGTATCGGCACGTTGGGCGCCGGACTTTATGGTTCGGTTGAACCGACCGGCTTCACCACGCCGCTGGTGTTGCAGATGCATGCGCTGCTGGCGCAGCTGCGCGACGCCGGTGCGCGCGCGGTGGCGATGGAAGTCAGCTCGCATGCGCTGGACCAGGGCCGCGTGGACGCCGTGCACTACGACGTGGCGGTGTTCACCAACCTCACCCGCGACCATCTTGATTACCACGGCGACATGGCCAGCTACGGCGCGGCCAAGGCGCGGCTGTTCCATCGCCCGGGCCTGAAAGCGGCGGTGATCAATCTTGACGATGCCTTCGGTCGCCAGCTGTTCGCTGGCCTGCCGGCCGGCGTGCAGGCGATCGGCCTCAGTTCGCGTGGTGCCACCGACGCCAGCGTGCGCGCCGAGGCGCTGCAGCTGGATGGACGCGGCATTGCCTTCGAGCTGGTCATCGACGGCCAGCATGCTGCGGTGCAGTCGCCGCTGCTGGGCCGCTTCAATGTGGACAACCTGCTGGCCGTGGCCGGTACCCTGCACGCGCAGGGCCAGCCGCTGCCGCGCATCGCCGAAGTGCTGTCGGCACTGCAGCCGATCCGTGGCCGCATGAACCGCCTGGGTGGCGAAGACGGCCTGCCGACTGTGGTGGTTGATTACGCACACACTCCGGATGCCCTAGAACAGGCGCTGGACAGCCTGCATGGCCATCTGCACGGCGCGCTGTTCTGCGTGTTCGGCTGTGGTGGCGAGCGCGATACCGGCAAGCGCCCACAGATGGCGGCGATTGCCGAGCGCCTGGCCAATCAGGTCATCGTCACCGACGACAACCCGCGTGGCGAAGATGGCGACGTGATCGTGGCCGACATCCTGGCCGGCTTCCAGAACGCCGATGCCGTGACCGTGCAGCGCAGCCGCGCGCGTGCGATCGGCCTGGCGGTGAAGCGTGCCGGTGCCGGCGACATCATCCTGATCGCCGGCAAGGGCCACGAGCCGTACCAGGAAGTGAATGGCGTGCGCCATGACTTCGACGACACCGAAGTGGCCGCGGCTGCACTGGCGGCCAAGGCCGGTGTGCTCAGCGCGCAGGCCGGGGAGGGCGCCGCATGAAGCGCACCCTGCTTTCGCTGATCGCACACTGGGCCGGCGGCGAGATCCACGGCGACGACGTGGCCATCGATGCGGTCAGCAATGACACCCGCAACCTCGGCCCGGGCAGCCTGTATGTGGCGCTGCGCGGCGAGCGTTTCGACGGCCATGACTTTGCCGCCGACGCGCAGGCGCGCGGTGCCAGTGCGCTGCTGGTCGAGCGCCTGCTGCCGATCGAACTGCCGCAGGTACTGGTGGCCGACAGTGAACTGGCGCTGGCGAAGATCGCCACCGGCATGCAGCGTGACCGTGGCACCGAGGTGTTCGCGATCACCGGCAGCAATGGCAAGACCAGCGTGAAGAGCCTGCTGCTGTCGATCCTGCAGCAGGTGGCCCAGCACGCGCACAAGGTGGTCTACGCCAACCCGGGCAATCGCAACAACGAGATCGGCCTGCCGCTGGCGGTGATCGATGCGCCGGAAGATGCCGACTACGCCGTCTACGAGATGGGCGCCGGCAAGCCGGGCGATATCGCCTACCTGACCGACATCGCCCGCCCGCGCTATGCGCTGGTCAACAACATTGCCCCGGCACACCTGGAGCGCATGGGCAGCCTGCTCGGCGTGGCAGTGACCAAGGGCGCGATCTACGCCGCGCTGCCGGCCGATGGCGTGGCGGTGATCAACGCCGACGATGCCTATGGCCGCTGGTTCGAACAGCATTTCATCAGTACCCCGGCGCGTTGCCGCGTGCTGCGCTATGGCCTGGAACACTCGGCGGACGTGACCGCGCGCGATATCCGCGCCGGTGCGCAGGGCAGCCAGTTCACCCTGGTCGCACCGGCCGGCGAAGCCCGCGTGGTGCTGGGCCTGCCGGGTCGCCACAACGTCAGCAATGCGCTGGCCGCCGCCAGCCTGGCGCTGGCCGCTGGCGTCGATCTGGCCCTGATTGCAGCCGGCCTGGCCGAAGCGCAGCCGGTACCGGGTCGCCAGATCGCCCATCAGCTGCGCAATGGCGCGGTGCTGGTGGACGACAGCTACAACGCCAACCCCGGGTCGCTGGCGGCAGCCATCGATGCCCTGGCCGCCGCGCCGGAAGAGGGCTGGCTGGTGCTGGGCGACATGCGCGAGCTGGGCCCGGACGCAGAAGCGCTGCATGCGCAGGCCGGCATCCGCGCACGTGCCGCCGGCCTGAAGCGCCTGTATGCACTGGGCCCGCTCAGCGCCGCTGCCGCCGCCGCCTTCGGCGAAGGCGGCCGCCATTTCGCCACCCACGACGCGCTGTCGCAGGCGCTGAAGGACGAGCTGCACGCCGGCGTGCGCTGCCTGGTCAAGGGTTCCCGTGGCAGCGCCATGGACACGATTGTCAAAGCGCTGCTGGCGCAAGGAGAGGAATCCCCGCATGTTGTATGAACTGGCTCGATGGTTGCAGCAGTTGGAGAGCCTGTTCGGGCTGTTCAACTACCAGACGTTCCGCGCCATCCTTGCCGCGCTGACGGCCCTGTTCCTGTCGCTGTGGCTTGGCCCGGCGATGATCCGCAAGCTTGCCCAGTTCAAGGGCGGCCAGCCGATCCGCAAGGACGGTCCGCAGACTCATTTCTCCAAGGCCGGCACGCCGACCATGGGCGGTTCGCTGATCCTGCTCACCATCACCCTGTCGGTGCTGATGTGGGCCGACCTGCGCAATCGCTACGTGTGGCTGGTGCTGGCAGTGATGCTGTGCTTCGGCGCCATCGGCTGGTATGACGACTGGATCAAGATCGTCCGCCGTGACCCGAACGGCCTGAAGTCGCGTTGGAAGTACCTGCTTCAGTCGATCTTCGGCCTGGCCGCGGGCCTGTTCCTGTTCTACACGGCCGACGTGCCGGCGGCGCTGACCTTCTACATTCCGATGTTCAAGTCGATCGCGCTGCCGCTGGCCGGCATCGGCTTCGTGGCCATCGCCTACTTCTGGATCGTCGGCTTCTCCAACGCGGTGAACCTGACCGACGGCCTGGACGGCCTGGCGATCATGCCGACCGTGCTGGTTGCCTGCGCGCTGGGCGTGTTCGCCTATGCCTCGGGCAACGTGGTGTTCGCCAACTACCTGCAGATCCCGCAGATCCCGGGCGCTGGCGAGCTGGTCATCATCTGTGCGGCCATCGCCGGTGCCGGCCTCGGCTTCCTCTGGTTCAACACCTATCCGGCCATGGTCTTCATGGGCGACATCGGCGCACTGGCGCTGGGCGCGGTGCTGGGCACGATCGCAGTGATCACCCGCCAGGAACTGGTGCTGGTGATCATGGGTGGCGTGTTCGTCATCGAAACGCTGTCGGTGATGATCCAGGTCGCCTCGTTCAAGCTGACCGGCAAGCGCGTGTTCCGCATGGCGCCGATCCACCACCATTTCGAACTGAAGGGCTGGCCGGAGCCGCGCGTGATCGTGCGCTTCTGGATCATCTCCGTCGTGCTCGTGCTGATCGGCCTGGCCACGTTGAAGGTGCGCTGAGATGAACGACCTGTCCCGCCAGGCAACACGCCTTGAAGCCATCGAAGGCAGCTACGACAAGTGGCTGCTGGGCGCGATCATCGCGCTTACCGGTGTCGGCGTGGTGATGGTGGCGTCCAGCTCGATCGCGCTGATGAGCAGCCCGTTCTACTACCTCAACCGCCACCTGATCTTCCTGGCGGTGGGTATCGTGCTGGCGGTCATCGCCGCCCGCACCGAGTTGAAGTCCATCGAGCAGTACAACCAGATGCTGTTGCTGGGCTGCTTCGTGCTGCTGCTGGCGGTGTTCACGCCGGGCCTGGGCAGCACGGTCAACGGTGCTCGCCGCTGGATCAACCTGGGCGTCTCCAAGTTCCAGACGGTCGAGGCGGTGAAGGTGTTGTACATCGTCTGGCTGTCCAGCTATCTGGTGCGCTTCCGCGACGAGGTCAATGCGACCTGGCCGGCGATGCTCAAGCCGCTGGGCGTGGCTGGCGCGCTGGTGGTTCTGCTGCTGCTGCAGCCGGACTTCGGTTCCTCGACCCTGCTGCTGGCGATCACCGCCGGCATGCTGGTGCTGGGCGGGGTGAACATGCCGCGCATGTCGATGCCGGTGATCATCGGCCTGGTCGGCATGAGCGCACTGGCGATCATCGAGCCGTACCGCATGCGCCGCATCACCTCCTTCCTGGACCCGTGGGCCGACCAGCAGGGCGACGGCTACCAGCTGTCCAACGCGCTGATGGCCGTGGGCCGTGGCGAATGGACCGGCGTCGGCCTGGGCAACTCGGTGCAGAAGCTGTACTACCTGCCCGAAGCGCATACCGACTTCATCTTCTCGGTCACCGCCGAGGAATTCGGCTTCCTGGGTACCTGCGTGATCGTGGCGCTGTACGCGCTGCTGGTTGGCCGCACGTTCTGGCTGGGCATGCGCTGCGTGGAAATGAAGCGCCACTTCTCCGGCTACATCGCCTTCGGCATCGGCCTGTGGATCAGCATGCAGACCTTCGTCTCGATCGGCGTGAACCTGGGCATCCTGCCGACCAAGGGCCTGACCCTGCCGCTGATCTCCTCCGGCGGTTCGTCGGTGCTGATGACCTGCGTGGCGATGGGCCTGCTGCTGCGCGTGTCCTATGAACTCAAGCGCGCCGAGCGCCGCCAGGCCGTGCGCATCGGTGGCGCCGAAGATGCCGCTGCCGAGCCGATGGACGAGCCCGCCACACCGGTGGCCGCCAGCGTGCCGATGAGCGCCGAGCCGGTCGCCTCCGCGCCCGCTGCAGCGAACGCCGCACGCGGCACCAGCCGCCTGCAGTCGCGCATCGAACCGACCTTCGGGAGGCTGTCATGAGTGCAGCCACCGAGAGTGGGCGCCCGGTGATGATCTTGGCAGGTGGCACCGGCGGCCACATCTTCCCCGGCCTGGCCGTGGCCCGCGTGTTGCGCGAGCGCGGCGTGCCGGTGACCTGGATGGGCGCCGATGGCGCGATGGAAACCCGCCTGGTGCCGCAGCACGACATCGCCATCGACACGCTGGCCATCACCGGCCTGCGCGGCAAGGGCAAGCTGGCCCTGCTGGCCGCACCGTGGCGGCTGATGCGTGCGCTGCGCGCGGCCGGGCTGATCATCCGCAAGCGCCAGCCGCGCGCGGTGGTCGCCTTCGGCGGCTTCGCCTCCGGCCCCGGCGGCATGGCCACGCGCCTGCATGGCCTGCCGTTGATCGTGCATGAGCAGAACCGTGCGCCGGGCCTGACCAACCGCATCCTGTCGCGCTATGCGCGCCGCCTGCTGACCGGTTTCCCGGGCACCTTCGCCAAGCGCGAGGAGTTCGTCGGCAACCCGGTGCGTGCGGAAATTGCTGCCATTGACCCGCCGGAACAGCGCTTCGCCAACCGCCAAGGCCCGCTGCGCGTGCTGGTGGTCGGTGGCAGCCAGGGGGCGCGTGCACTCAATACCGGCGTACCGCAGGCGATTGCTGCGCTGGGCTCGGGGGTGACGGTGCAGGTTCGCCACCAGAGCGGCGAGAAGATGCATGCCGAAGCGGTCGAGGCCTATGCCAAGGCCAGCGTGCAGGCGGAAATCACGCCGTTCATCGCCGACATGGCCGAGGCCTTCGCCTGGGCCGATCTGGTCGTATGCCGCTCTGGCGCGTCCACGCTGGCCGAGCTGTGCGCGGTCGGTGTCGGCAGCGTGCTGGTGCCATTCCCTGCTGCCGTCGACGATCACCAGACCCGCAATGCGGAATACCTGGTCGAGCGCGGCGCAGCGATTTTGCTGAAGCAGGACGGAACGCTGGCCGACGGCATTGCCGCACTGCTGCGCGATCTGTCCGAAAATCCCGCCCGCCGCATGCAGATGGCGCAAGCCGCGCGTGCCCTGGCCAAGGTCGATGCCGCCGAGCGCATCGCCGATATCATTCTCGAGGAAGCTGTATGAAGAAGGCATGCCACCGCGCCTGCCCTGCGCGAGGCCGCGCATGATCCGTCGCCTGCACGACACCAACGACCTGGTGCGCGCGTTCCCGCGCGTGCATTTCGTCGGCATCGGTGGCACCGGCATGAGCGGTATCGCCGAAGTGATGCTGACGCTGGGCTATGAAGTGTCCGGTTCGGACAACGCCGACAACGTGGCGACCCGTCGCCTGGCCAGCCTGGGTGCGCGCATCATGCGCGGCCACTCCGCGGCCAACGTGCTGGGCACCGACTGCGTGGTGGTCTCCAGTGCCATCCGCGAAGACAACCCGGAACTGATGGAAGCGCGCAGCCAGCGCATTCCGATCATGCCGCGTGCGGCGATGCTGGCCGAGCTGATGCGCTTCCGCCGCGGCATCGCGGTGGCCGGTACCCATGGCAAGACCACCACCACCAGCCTGACCGCTGCGGTGCTGAGCGAAGGTGGCCTGGACCCGACGTTCGTGATCGGTGGCCAGCTGCTGGCCGCCGGTGCCAACGCCAAGCTGGGTGGTGGGCAGTGGCTGGTGGCCGAGGCCGACGAAAGCGATGGCAGCTTCCTGCGCCTGAACCCGCTGATGTCGATCATCACGAACATTGATGCCGACCACCTGGAAAACTACGGCAACGACTTTGCCCGCGTGCAGGCGGCGTTCGCCGAGTTCCTGCAGCGCCTGCCGTTCTACGGCCTGGCGGTGCTGTGCATCGATGATCCGGAAGTGGCCGCGCTGGCCGCCAAGACCCCGCGTCACGTGATGAGCTACGGCATGAGCCCGCAGGCCGACGTGCGCGCCGAGAACGTGGTGCAGGAAGGTTCGCGTATGCGTTTCACCCTGCGCCTGCCGCAGGGCACCAGCCAGGAAGTGGTACTGGCGCTGCCGGGCAGGCACAACGTGCTGAACGCGCTGGCCGCCGCTGCGGTGGGCTGGCAGCTGGGCGTGGCACCGGACGCGATCGCGCGCGCGCTGGAAGGCTTCGCCGGGGTCGGTCGTCGCTTCAACGACCTGGGCGAAGTGACCACCGCCAGCGGTGCCAAGGTCCGCATCATCGACGACTACGGCCATCACCCGAGCGAGCTGGAGGCGGTGTTCGCCGCCGCCCGCGGTGGCTGGGCCGACAAGCGCCTGGTGGTGGCCTTCCAGCCGCATCGCTACAGCCGTACCCGCGACCAGTTCGACAAGTTCGCCGCGGTGCTGTCCAGCGTCGACGCGCTGGTGCTGAGCGAGGTCTACCCGGCCGGTGAGGAACCGATCGCTGGTGCCGATTCGCACGCGCTGGCCCGTGCCATCCGCGCGCGCGGCCGCAGCGAGCCGGTGGTGGTGGGCAAGGCCGCCGAGCTGGCCAGCGTGCTGCCGGATGTGCTGCAGGACGGTGACCTGCTGCTGATGATGGGCGCCGGCGACATCGGCGCCGTGGCCACCCATATCGCGGTGGAAGGCTTCAAGGGGGAGGGCCAGGCGTGAGCGCGCTGACCTTCCCACCGCTGCGCGTGACCGACCCGGCCGAGTTCGGCCGCGTCGCCGTGCTGCTCGGCGGTAGTTCCAGTGAACGCGAGGTATCGCTGGATTCGGGCCGCAACGTGCTCGAAGCCCTGCAGTCGCGTGGCATCGATGCGTTCGCCGTCGATGGCATTCCGGCACTGGCAAAGGCACTCGCCGCTGGTGGCATCGACCGCGTGTTCAACATCCTGCACGGCCACAACGGTGGCGGCGAGGATGGCATCGTGCAGGGCCTGATGGACGCCTTCGGCGTGCCGTACACCGGCTCTGACGTGCTGGGTTCTGCGCTGAGCATGGACAAGATCCGCACCAAGCAGGTGTGGCTGTCGCTGGGCCTGCCGACCCCGCAGTACCGGAAGGTCGACGCGTCCACGGTGCATGCGCTGGCGTCCGAGCTGGGCCTGCCGGTAGTAGTGAAGCCGGCCAACGAAGGCTCCAGCGTGGGCATCAGCCGGGTCACCGACGAGGCGGGCCTGGACGAGGCCGTCGCGCTGGCCGCGCGCTACGACGGTCAGCTGCTGATGGAGCAGATGGTGGTCGGCGACGAGCTGACCGTGGCGATCCTCGGCGATGTCGCACTGCCGTCGATCCGCATCGTGCCCAAGGGCCAGTGGTACGACTACAACGCCAAGTACATCGCCGAGGACACCCAGTACCTGTGCCCGGGCCTGGACGGTGATGACGAAGAGGACATCCGGCGCATCGCGCTGGCCGCGTTCCGCGCCGCCGGCTGCCGTGGCTGGGGCCGCGTGGACGTGATGCGCGATCGTGCCAGCGGCCGTTTCTTCCTGCTGGAAGTGAACACCGCGCCGGGCATGACCAGCCATTCGCTGGTACCCAAGGCGGCCCGCCAGGCCGGCATCGGTTTCGAGGAACTGGTGTGGCGCGTGCTGGAACAGACCCTGGAGGCCCCGCAGGCATGAACGCGGTGCTGCGCATCTTCGTCTGGCTGTTGGCGCTGTCGGTGGTTGCACTGCCGGTGGTGGCCGTGGTCAATGGCTGGGTCGGCGCCGAGCGCTGGCCGCTGGCGAAGCTGCGCGTGCATGGCGAGTTCAAGCGGGTGCCGGCCGAACAGCTGCAGCAGGTGCTGCTGCCGTACGCGCACGCCGGCTTCTTCGCGGTCAAGCTGCAGGATGCGCAGGACGCCCTGGAAAAGCTGCCGTGGGTGGAGAGCGCGCAGGTACGCAAGCAGTGGCCGGATGTGCTGGAAGTGACCCTGGTCGAGCACAAGCCGTTCGCACGCTGGGGCAACGACCGCCTGGTGTCCGAGCAGGGCAAGCTGTTCCCCACGCCGAAGAAGCTGTCCGACCTGGCACTGCCGGAGCTGGATGGCCCGGACAGCCAGACCGAAGAAGTGATGAAGCTGTACAGCGACTCGCGTGCATTGTTCGCACCGGCCGGCGTCGATGTGCGCCGGGTGACGATGGATGCGCGCGGCAGCTGGTCGCTGGTGCTGAGCAACGGCACTGAAGTGGTGGTCGGCCGTGACGACGCGCGCTCGCGCATGCAGCGCTTCGTCAAGGTGCTGCCGCAGCTCAACCGTCAGGACGCGCCGATCGAGCGCGCCGACCTCCGTTACACCAATGGTTTCACGCTGAGCTGGGGTACCCCGGCCACGCCGGCGAAAACGCCGGCGACCCCGGCCAGAAGCACGCAGGAAAGGACATGAATCGCAAGGGTGACAAATCGCTGATCGTTGGCCTGGACATCGGCACCTCCAAGGTGGTGGCGCTGGTGGGCGAGTATTCGCCGGGCAACCCGATCGAAGTGATCGGCATCGGCTCGCACGAATCGCGCGGGCTGAAGCGTGGCGTGGTGGTGGACATCGAATCGACCGTGCAGTCGATCCAGCGCGCGGTGGAAGAAGCCGAGCTGATGGCCGGCTGCGAGATCCGATCGGTATACGCCTCGATCTCCGGCAACCACGTGCAGTGCAAGAACTCGCCGGGCATCGTGCCGATCCGCGACGGTGAAGTGACCTGGGGGGACCTGGATCGCGTGCTCGACGCGGCCAAGGCGGTGGCGATCCCGGCCGACCAGAAGATCCTGCACGCGATCCCGCGTGAGTATGTGCTGGACGATTCGCAGGAAGGCATCCGCAACCCGGTCGGCATGACCGGCGTGCGCCTGGAAGTGCATGCCCACCTGGTGGTGTGCGCGCAGTCGGCCGCGGCCAACATCAGCAAGTGCGTGCAGCGCTGCGGCCTGCAGGTGGACGACCTGGTGCTGTCCTCGCTGGCCTCCAGCGTGGCGGTGCTGACCGCCGACGAGCGTGAGCTGGGCGTGGTGCTGGTCGACATGGGTGCCGGTACAACCGACATCGCCGTGTTCGTGCAGGGCGCGATCTGCCACACCGCCTCGCTGCCGATCGCCGGCGACCACGTGACCAACGACATCGCGCACATGCTGCGCACGCCGACCCCGGAAGCCGAGCAGATCAAGGTGCGCTATGCCTGCGCCCTGGCCCAGCTGGCCACGGCCGAGGAGAGCATCCAGGTGCCGTCGGTGGGCGACCGCCCGCCGCGCCGCATGCCGCGTCACTCGCTGGCGCAGGCCGTGCAGGGCCGCTACGAGGAAATCTTCGAGATGGTGCAGGCCGAACTGCGCCGCTCCGGCTTCGAGGAACTGGTGCGCGCCGGCATGGTGTTGACCGGCGGCGCTTCGAAGATGGAAGGCGTGGTCGAACTGGCCGAGGAAATGCTGCAGATGCCGGTGCGCGTGGGTATCCCGCAGCACGTCACCGGCCTGGGCGAAGTGGTCGGCAATCCGGTGCACGCCACTGGCGTGGGCCTGCTGCTGATGGGCAGCCAGATCGAGCATCCGCGGCGTCCGTCGCTGCCGACCGGGCGCGCCGGAAGCATGTTCAAGAAGCTCAAGACCTGGTTCCGCGGCGAGTTCTGACGCGGAATCCGCAAACCCGGGCATCGCCCGGGCGCAACACCCGCAGTACCCGCATCACAACGCAACACCGGCAATACACAACCCACACAGCCGCAACGTCGGCATGCAGCAGGACGGCAGGACGCCCGAATGCCCATGCCAGCCAAAGCGGATACAACGAGGACACGGACATGGCGCATTTTGAACTGATCGAAAAGATGGCACCCAATGCGGTGATCAAGGTGGTTGGCGTGGGCGGCGGCGGCGGCAATGCCGTGGCGCACATGGTCAACTCGGCGGTGGACGGCGTGGAATTCATCACCGCCAACACCGACTCGCAGGCCATCAAGAATTGTGGTGCCAAGCTGCAGCTGCAGCTGGGTACCAACGTGACCAAGGGCCTGGGCGCAGGCGCGAACCCGGAAGTCGGCCGCCAGGCCGCGCTGGAAGACCGTGAGCGCATCATGGACGCGCTGCAGGGCGCGGACATGGTGTTCATCACCGCCGGCATGGGCGGTGGCACCGGCACCGGCGCTGCGCCGGTGGTGGCACAGCTGGCCAAGGAAATGGGCATCCTGACCGTGGCCGTGGTCACCAAGCCGTTCCCGTTCGAAGGCCGTCGCCGCATGCAGGTGGCGCTGAAGGGCATCGAGGAACTGAGCCAGCACTGCGACTCGCTGATCACCATCCCGAACGAGAAGCTGATCACCGTGCTGGGTCGCAACGCGACCATGATCCAGGCCTTCCGCGCTGCCAACGACGTGCTGCAGGGCGCCGTGCAGGGCATCGCTGACCTGATCGTGCGTCCGGGCCTGATCAACGTCGACTTCGCCGACGTGCGCACCGTCATGTCCGAAATGGGCCTGGCGATGATGGGTACCGGCACCGCCCGTGGCGATGACCGCGCCCAGGCCGCTGCCGAATCGGCGATCCAGAACCCGCTGCTGGACGATGTGAATCTGGCCGGCGCCAACGGCATCCTGGTCAACATCACCGCCGGCGCCGACTTCACCATGGCCGAGTTCGACGAGATCGGCCGCACCATCGATGGCTTCGCTTCCGAAGACGCCACCGTGGTGGTCGGCACCGTGCTGGACCCGGACATGCAGGACGAAGTGCGCGTGACCGTGGTGGCCACCGGCCTGAACCGTGTCTCGGCCAGCAAGACCCAGCGTCCGGGCGAGCGTGCGCCGATCAAGCTGGTCCGCAACGCCACCACCGGCCAGCCGGAGTTCGGCGAGTTCGACAACGGCGGCGATGCCGTGTCCAAGGCCGTGGGTGGCATGGGCCTGGGCCTGCGTCGTGCCAGCAGCGATACCGCGGCGGCCTCCGCACCGTCGGCCCCGGCCGCTTCGGCCCCGGCGGCGGCGGAACTGCCGAACGATTACCTGGACATCCCGGCCTTCCTGCGCCGCCAGGCGGACTAAGCGGGGCGGCCCGGGGTTGTCCTCCCCGGGTTGCGCCACCATGTCCTGAAAACGCGGGCGCCGGGCCAGGATGGGCCCGGCCGCCCTGCTTCACGCGCTTCCCAGCGGCGTGCCGGTGCGTCCTGCCGGTGGCTGTAACTGGCGTTTCAGCCAGGGTAGGGGAGTGCGCGTGTTAATCTAATATGTCACTTCCGGTCCATCCCCCATGATCCAGCAACGCACCCTCAAGAACACGATCCGCGCCACCGGCGTTGGCCTGCACAGCGGTGACAAGGTCTACATGACCCTGCGCCCGGCACCGGTCAACCATGGCATCGTGTTCCGCCGCGTGGACCTGGACCCGGTCGTGGAAGTGCCGGCCAAGGCCGAACTGGTCACCGAAGTGACCCTGTGCACCGGCCTGACCTGCAACGACGCCAAGATCCAGACCGTCGAACACCTGATGTCGGCGCTGGCCGGCCTGGGTGTGGACAACATCATTGTCGAACTGTCCTCGGCCGAGCTGCCGATCATGGACGGTTCGGCCGGCCCGTTCGTGTTCCTGCTGCAGTCGGCGGGCATCGTGGAACAGGATGCGCCCAAGCGCTTCATCCGCGTGCTGAAGACCGTGGAAGTGACCGAGGGCGACAAGGTGGCCCGCTTCACCCCGTACGAGGGCTACAAGCTCGGCTTCACCATCCAGTTTGACCACCCGATGATCCCGGCCAAGCAGTCGCGCCAGGAAATCGAGTTCTCGACGCTGGCCTACACCAAGGAAATTTCCCGCGCGCGCACCTTCGGTTTCATGCGCGACCTGGAATACATGCGCGAGCGCAACCTGGGCCTGGGCGGTTCGATGGACAACGCCATCGTGCTGGACGAGTTCCGCGTGCTCAACGAAGACGGCCTGCGCTACGCCGACGAATTCGTGCGCCACAAGATCCTTGACGCCATCGGCGACCTCTACCTGGCCGGTGGCCAGGTGCTGGGCGCCTATGAGGGCTTCAAGTCTGGCCATGCGCTCAACAACAAGCTGGTGCGGGCCCTGATGGCCGACGCCAGCGCCTGGGAATGGGTCAGTTTCGACTCGCCGGCTACCCCGGATCCGGTGGAATATGCCACCCCGGCCTACGCCTGATTCCGTAGATCGTTGAATTTCAAGATAAAAACGCCGCCTTCCAGGGCGGCGTCGTTGTTTCCGGCGCCGGCGACGCATTCAGCGTGCTTGAAAGGCGTCAAGGCCGGTTCAAGGTCACGGTTTTGTGAACCTGTTGGATCGGAAGCCTGAATTTAACGAAGCTTTAACTACAATCTAACGACAGGCCCCCGGATGGCAGCTAGGATGCGACCCGGCCCCCGAAATGTTTCACGCCGTGGTGACACGCGCGACGGGGAGCGGAGCCGGATGCTCCGTTGCCATCAGGACCGTTTCTTCGGCTTCGAGGGAATGTCCTGCAGGCAAGCCAAGGCGTCGCGTAGCCCTTTGTGCGTGGCGGCTGAAACTGCGTGGGGGCCATTCCGGTTGTCGATCGCTGGGGAGCGTGAGGGAGTGGTGGACGCAGTCTTGATGGTCACCCTGGTGGCCTTCAGCCCGATGGAACGGGCCGCGTCGAGCAACTGGGCTTCGGCAAGCCGCAACTTGGCATGCCAGACCGGGGACTCGACGAGAAAAACGAGGTGTTCCCCGTCCACATTGGCCAGCCGGCAACGGCTGCGCAGAGGTGGCGGCAACTGGGGGCGCAACTGACGGTCCAGCGCGTCGAGCCACAAGGCACGCCGCAGCGGGTTCCCGCTTTTGTCCGCCATCACCGCATCCAGCGCCGGTTTCGGCACTGACGCGGGGCGAACGCTGGATTTCGGCTCAGACATGAAAACTCACTGATGGCATTCAAAAAGATCGTAATCAAAACGCGTGAAGGACAGGCCAAGGCGTCGCCGATCGCGCGTTTGCGGTTCTATTTCGAGGACCGCCCCCGTGCCCTGCTGGGCAGCGTGCTCGGGGTAGGCTGCATTATCGGCCTTGCCGGCGGCATTGGCGCCAGTGCGCTGAATGATTCGCGCCTGCAGGCCAAGGTCGACCGCCAGGATGCGGAGCTGGCCAAGGTCAAGCGCGATGCGCAGACCCAGGTCAACGCGCTGGCCGCGCGCCTCGGCGAGCTGCAGGCCCAGGCCACCCGCCTCAACGCCCTCGGCGAACGGCTGACCCAGATGGGCAAGCTGGAAGATGGCGAGTTCGACTTCAACGAGACCCCCGGCCTCGGTGACGGCGACGCAGGCGGCCCGACCAGTGACATCCCGGTCAAGGACGTCAACGCCGACTTACAGGTGCTGGAGCAGCGCTTTGCTGCTTCAGGCCGCCAGTTGTCGGTGATGGAATCGCTGATGTTCGACCACCAGCTGCAGCAGAACGCCGTGCCCTCGCGCATGCCGATCCGCAACAGCTACGTGACGTCCGGCTTCGGCACCCGTGCCGACCCGTTCGGCCGCGGTGCCGCCACCCACAAGGGCATGGACTTCCACGCCAAGGTCGGTGACCCGGTGATGGCCGTGGCTGAAGGCGTGGTCAGCTTCTCCGGCGTGAAGGGCGGCTACGGCAACGTGGTGGACGTCGACCACGGCAATGGCTATGTCACCCGCTACGCGCACAATTCGCGCCTGGTGGTGAAGGTCGGTGACCTGGTCCGTGCTGGCCAGGAAGTGGCCAAGGCCGGTTCCACCGGCCGTTCGACCGGTGCCCACGTGCACTTTGAGGTGTGGGAGAACGGCAACGTGGTCAACCCGCGCAAGTTCCTCGGCGACGGCGGCAACACGCCGGTCGGCCGGGTCAGCCGCGGCTGATGCCCGGGTCGGATCCCTTCCGCGCCGCGGCAGGGCTCTGACCCGATTCGGTTGATCTGGTAGTGCCGGCCGCTGGCCGGCAATTCCTTGAGGGGCCCGAACGAGGTTGCCGGTCAGCGGCCGGCACTACCGGGAATGTTCGGATGCCATTGCCGCCAAAGGGTTGAAACCCCTCGCGCCCGTCCCAAGCTACAATGGGTGTTGCCATCGACAGGGCGCCAGGCGCCCTGTTTCGTTTGCGGCGGACGGATCCCAAGGGGGAGGCCGGGCGTCGTGTCCATCCAACCCGGTTCCTTCAATGATCAACAGCCTGCTTACCCGCGTATTTGGCAGTCGTAACGAACGACAGCTGCGCCAGCTCAACCGCATCGTCGCCAAGATCAATGCGCTGGAGCCGGAGATCGAGAAGCTTTCCGACGAGCAGCTTCAGGCCAAGACGCCGGAGTTCAAGCAGCGCATCGCCGGCGGTGAAGCCCTGGACAAGGTGCTGCCGGAAGCGTTCGCGGTCTGCCGCGAAGCCGGTCGCCGCGTGCTGGGCATGCGCCACTACGACGTGCAGCTGATCGGCGGCATGGTGCTTCACCTGGGCAAGATCGCAGAAATGCGCACCGGTGAAGGCAAGACCCTGGTGGCGACCCTGCCGGTGTACCTCAACGCGCTGGAAGGCAAGGGCGTGCACGTGGTCACCGTGAACGACTACCTGGCCCGCCGCGACGCCGCGCAGATGGGCAAGCTGTACAACTGGCTGGGCCTGAGCGTGGGCGTGGTGTACCCGGGCATGCCGCACAGCGACAAGCGCGAAGCCTACGCCTCGGACATCACCTACGGCACCAACAACGAATTCGGCTTCGACTACCTGCGCGACAACATGGCGCTGTCCAAGGCCGACCGGTACCAGCGCGGCCTGCACTACGCCATCGTCGACGAAGTCGACTCCATCCTGATCGACGAAGCGCGCACCCCGCTGATCATCTCCGGTCCGGCCGATGATTCCCCGGAGCTGTACATCCGCGTCAACCGTGTCGTGCCGCACCTGGTCAAGCAGGAAGTGGAAGACGGCGAGGGTGACTTCTGGGTCGACGAGAAGGGCAAGCAGGTGCATCTGTCCGAAGCGGGCATGGAGCACGCCGAGCAGCTGCTGGTGGAAGCCGGCATCCTCGACGGCGAAACCGAAGGCCTGTACGCGGCGCAGAACCTGACCGTGGTCCACCACCTCAACGCCGCCCTGCGCGCGCACGCGATCTACCAGCGTGACGTGGACTACATCGTGCGCGACGGCGAAGTGGTCATCGTCGACGAATTCACCGGCCGCACCCTGGCCGGCCGCCGCTGGTCCGACGGCCTGCACCAGGCGGTGGAAGCGAAGGAAGGCGTGCCGGTGCAGCGCGAGAACCAGACACTGGCGAGCATCACCTTCCAGAACCTGTTCCGCATGTACAAGAAGCTGTCCGGCATGACCGGTACGGCCGATACCGAAGCATTCGAGTTCCAGAGCATCTACGGCCTGGAAGTGGTGGTGATCCCGACCAACCGCCCGACCATCCGCAAGGACAGCCCGGACCAGGTGTTCCTCAACCGCAAGGGCAAGTTCAATGCGGTGCTGGCCGACATCGAAGAGTGCGCCAAGCGCGGCCAGCCGGTGCTGGTGGGTACCACTTCGATCGAAACCTCGGAAATGCTGTCCGAGCACCTGAGCAAGGCCGGCGTGAAGCACGAAGTGCTCAACGCCAAGCAGCATGACCGCGAAGCGACCATCGTCGCCAACGCTGGCCGCCCGGCGGCGGTGACCATCGCCACCAACATGGCCGGCCGTGGTACCGACATCGTGCTGGGTGGTTCGCTGGAAGCCGAGATCCACGCCCTGGGCGAGGACGCGACCGACGAGCAGAAGGCAGCGGTCAAGGCCGAATGGCAGAAGCGCCACGATGCAGTGAAGGCCGCCGGCGGCCTGCACATCGTCGGTACCGAGCGCCACGAATCGCGTCGTATCGACAACCAGCTGCGCGGCCGTTCGGGCCGTCAGGGTGACCCGGGTTCGTCCCGCTTCTACCTGTCGCTGGAAGACAACCTGATGCGCATCTTCGCCTCCGACTGGGTGCAGAAGGCCATGCGCATGATGGGCATGAAGGAAGACGACGTCATCGAGGACCGCCTGGTCAGCCGCCAGATCGAAAAGGCGCAGCGCAAGGTCGAGGCGCACAACTTCGATATCCGCAAGAACCTGCTGGACTTCGACGACGTCAACAACGACCAGCGCAAGGTGATCTACGCCCAGCGCGATGAGCTGCTGGACGCCGAGTCGGTGAAGGCGAACGTCGACGGCATCCGCGACGACGTGATCTTCGACATCGTTGCGCGCTTCGTGCCGCCGAACTCGATCGACGAGCAGTGGGACCTGCGTGGCCTGGAAGCGACCCTGGAGTCGGACTTCGGCCTGCAGATGTCGCTGACCGACCTGGTCAAGGAGCACGAGGAACTGGACGCCGAGGCGATCGCCGCCAAGGTGCAGGAACGCGTCAACCAGCACTTCGCCGAGAAGGAAGCCGGCCTGGGCGAAGAGACCATGCGCGCGCTGGAGAAGCACGTGATGCTGACCGTGCTGGACCAGAGCTGGAAGGAGCACCTGGCGCGCATGGATTACCTGCGCCAGGGCATCTACCTGCGTGGTTACGCGCAGAAGCAGCCGAAGCAGGAATACAAGAAGGAAGCCTTCGAGCTGTTCTCGGACATGCTGGAGAACGTCAAGCGCGAAGTGGTAACCCTGCTGGCCCGCGTGCGTATCCGCAGCGACGAGGAAGTGCAGGCCCTGGAAGCCGCCGAGCGCCAGCAGGTGCAGGCCCGCCTGAGCCAGTCGCAGTTCCAGCACCAGGATGCGGGCGGCTACAGCGCCGACGAGGAAGCCGCGCAGGTGGAAGCCGCCCAGCAGGGTGTGGCCACGCTGCAGCGCGACGAGCCGAAGATCGGGCGCAATGATCCGTGCCCGTGCGGCAGTGGCAAGAAGTACAAGCACTGCCACGGCCAGCTGAGCTGACCCCGGAAGGCCCCGCGCAAGCGGGGCCTTCTGCTTTACAGCGGGCGATCCGGCCCGGATTCGTGATTGCGCTGGTCGCCCTGTTCTGGGCATGCTGCCCCCATGGTTTCCCCCACCCGATCGATCCACGTCGTGGCCGCCGTCATCACCGACGCCCGTGGCCGCGTGCTGCTCAACCGCCGTACCGAGAACCGCGACATGGCCGGCCTGTGGGAATTCCCCGGCGGCAAGCGTGAGCCCGGCGAGACCTCCGAACAGGCGCTGGTGCGTGAACTGCGCGAAGAGCTGGGCATCGAGGCCGATGTCGGGCCGTGGTTGATGGACGTGCCGCAGCGCTACCCGGACAAGCACCTGACCCTGGAAGTGCGCCATGTGCGCAGCTGGAAGGGCACACCGCGCGGGCGCGAAGGCCAGGCGATCACCTGGGTGGCGCAGGACAAGCTGGGGCGCTATTCGATGCCGCCGGCCGACCTGCCGGTGGTGGCCGCACTGCGCCAACCGGACCGTTACCTGATCACGCCGGCACCGGCTGACGACACCGGTGGCGTGCAGCAGTGGCATGAGCAGCTGCAGCAGGCAGTGGCGGCGGGCCAGCAGCGCATCCAGCTGCGCCTGCCGCCGGAACATCCGCAGCGGCAGGCCATGATCGAACAGGCCGTGCGCGCGCATCGCCGCGGCGTGCAGTGGCTGCTCAGCCGCGATATCGCGTTGGCACGCGCACTGGGCGTGGGCGTGCACCTGGGCAGCGAGCAATTGCTGGCCCTGCAGGAACGGCCACTGCCGGAAGGGCAGCTGGTCGCCGCGTCCTGCCACGATCTGGAGCAGCTGCAGGCAGCGCAGCGGCTGGGCTGCGACTTCGCGGTGCTCGGCCCGGTGCAGGCCACGGCCAGCCATCCCGAAGCGGCGCCGCTGGGCTGGGAGGCCTTCGCCGCACTGCGCGCGCAGGTGTCGCTGCCGATCTATGCGTTGGGCGGCATGGCCGCCGGCCACATCGCCGAAGCACGCCGGCATGGCGGGCAGGGCATCGCTGCGATTCGCGGGTTGTGGCCAGCGTAACGCCGCGCACGCAGGGTCGCGCGCGGGGTCAGATCCCTGCGCAGCAGGGCTCTGACCCCATGGCCGAGATCCGACCCCTCCCGATCACAACGTGATCCAGAAGCACCCGTATTGCCGCCGCAATCCCAGCACTGTCGAAGCGCGGGACACGCTGCCGGGCAAGGTCTGCTCCAGGCGCAGGCCGACAGGATGGCGCACGGCCGGCGGCTGAGGATCGGATCCCTGCGCCGCAGGGCTCTGACTCTCGTCCTGCGGGGACGCCTGCTCCTGTGACGGATACACCGGGACCACGTCCACCAGTGGCCGCCGCGCCAGCGATTCGAGTTGACCGAGGATGCGCTGCGCGCCCGCATCGGAGACCGCGCCCCACAGGTACAGCGAGGACAGCCGGTTCACATCATTGCTGAGAATGCCGGTGCGCAGTGCGTCCACCAGCTCGCTCAGGCGCCGCGGGCAGCGCGCACCCAGGGTATCGCGCGGCAGGGTGCTGCCGGTGGGCGCGGGTGGTGGCAATCGTGATTGGGCGCCGACACTGTCGCAGGGACGGTCGGTGTACACGCTCTGTCCCTGCGCATCGGTGCAGCGGTTCAAGCGTGGGGACTGCGCATGGACAGCGCTCGATGCCAAGCACAACGACAGCAGCAACAGCAGGAGGGAAAGCCGGTTCATCGACGCAGGGTAGCGCCGATTTCGGTGGCATGGCGTGCTTTCAGCCGTGCAGCAGCTTCAACACCGACGTGGTCGGCTTGGCCAGGTTCAATGTGTAGAAGTGCAGGCCCGGCGCGCCGCCCTCAATCAGGCGCTGACACAGCTTGGCCACCACTTCGGTACCGAACGCCCGCACCGACTCGGCGTCATCGCCATAGGCCTGCATCTTGCGGCTGATCCAGCGCGGGATTTCCGCGCCGCACTGCTCGGAGAAACGGCGCAGCTGGCTGAAGTTGGCGATGGGCATGATGCCCGGCGTGATCGGTACCTGCACGCCAAGCCGGCGCACGGCATCGACGAAGTGGAAGTACGCATCCGGGTTGTAGAAATACTGGGTGATCGCCGCGTCGGCACCGGCATCGATCTTGGCCTTGAAGTGCTTGAGGTCGGCCAGTGCATCGGAGGCCTGTGGATGGGTCTCCGGGTAGGCACCGACCTCGATGCGGAAGGCATCGCCATGTTCGGCGCGGATGAAGTCGATCAGCTCGGCGGCGTACCGCATGTCGCCCGGAAACCCCATGCCGGAGGGCAGGTCGCCGCGCAGCGCAACCAGGCGATGGCAGCCGATGGCGCGGTACAGCTTGAGCAGTTCGCGGATTTCCTGGCGGGTGCCGCCGACACAGGACAGATGAGGTGCAGCCTCGAAGCCATGGTGCTGGTTGAGGTGGCGCACGGTCTCGGAGGTATAGCTCAGCGTCGAGCCACCGGCACCGAAGGTACAGGAAACGTATTCGGGGCCATAGTCCTTCAGCTTGGCCGCGGCGCGGTCCAGTTGGCTGCGCTGTTCGTCGGTCTTGGGCGGATAGAACTCGAAGCTGATGGCAGTCATGGCACGGGCGGCGGCGGCGGGTGCGGATTAGTATATCGCTTCATCAAGATGGATGTGCGATTGCGGCGTGAGGGCAGGTCATCCGTGGTGCGCGACCGTTCGCCCTGCTGACCGGCCGTTGCTCCGGAATCGCAACCGGGGGCGCTGGACCGGCGGCACGCTGATCCCATCCCGGCACCACCCACCTGATGAAGGAGCAGACGATGAAGATCTTCCTGGCACTCTGGTACGCAATGAAGGCCCTGGCCCGACTGGCGATGATCGGCATGGCGATGGCCGTGCTCGGCTCCGGTTCCGCGCATGCCGCCACTGACTCGACCGCCGGCAAGGTGCAGGTCGAGGTGGTCGGCAAGGGCCGACCGCTGTTGATGATTCCCGGCCTCAACAGCAGCGCCGAGGTCTGGCGCGAGACCTGCCGCGCGTTGAAGGACGTGCAGTGCCACCTGGTGCAGTTGCCGGGGTTTGCCGGCGCCGCACCGGCAGAGCCACGGCCGGCGGATTTCCTTTCGGCCATGCGCGACCAGCTGCTGGCCTATGTGCATGACCAGAAGCTGGACCATCCGGCGGTGATCGGCCACAGCCTGGGCGGCGTGCTGACGCTGCAGATGGCGGCGAAGGAACCGGACGCATTGGGGCCGCTGGTCATCGTCGATTCGCTGCCGTTCTACGCAGGCATGCAGAACCCGCAGGCGACCGCACGGAGCGTGCAGCCGATGGCCGAACAGATGCGCACTGCGATGCTGGCTGCAGACCCGGCCAGCTACCAGGCACAGGCCGAAGCGGCCCTGGCTCCGCTGACCAACAGCTCCGCGCGCCTGCCCGAACTGAAGCGCTGGGGCCATGACAGCGACCGCGCCACCACCGCCGATGCGATGTACTCGCTGCTGGTGACCGACCTGCGCAGCGAGGTGGCCGGCATCCACTCGCCTACGCTGGTCCTGGGCGCCTGGGCGTCCTACCAGGCACTCGGTGCGACCGAATCATCGGCGCGTGCGATCTTCCAGTCGCAGTACGCCGCGCTGCCCGGCGTGCGCATCGAGCTGAGCGCGACCGGCCACCACTTCCTGATGTGGGATGATCCGCAGTGGCTGCGTGGGCAGGTACAGGCATTCCTGGACAGCCACCGCTGATCCTTCCGACCGCTCCGGCCATGGCCATGCCCGATTCGACTTCCACATTGCGCTTCTGGTTGATCAACACCGTCGGTTGGGCGCTGTTCTCTGCGCTCAGCCTGGCGATGACCAGCACCTTCGGCGGCGGCGCCAGCAGTGGTGGCACGCTCATCAGCGTCGGCCTGGGCGTGCTGCTGTGGGGCATCAGTGCGGGTGTGCGTGCACTGGCCCTGCGGCGCCGCTGGTGGCAGCGGGAGTTCGGCGCGCTGGTACTGCGGCTTGCGCTGGCGGTGCTGCTGGGCGCGCTGCTGGCACAGCTGCTGCTGATGGCCGTGCTGCAGCCGGCGCTGGCACTGGGTTGGGTGGATTTCGGTGAGCAGCCGGGTGACTTCCGCCCGGTGGCACGGCTGGCCTATCTGCTCAACACCGTGCTGCTGCTGGGCCTGTGGACCGCACTGTGGGCCGGCCTGCACAGCCTGCGCCAGGCGCGCCGCGCGGAACTCGAACGCCTGCGCGCCGAGGCCGAACGCAGCGCCCTGGAGCGCGATGCGCTGCGTGCGCGGCTCAACCCGCACTTCATGTTCAATGCACTGAACAACCTGCGCGCGCTGATCCTGGAAGATCCTGAGCGTGCGCGCGACATGGTCACCCGCCTATCGCGCACGCTGCGCCAGGCGCTTGCGCATAATCGCAGCGAACAGGTGACGCTGGCCGAGGAGCTGGCGGTGGTGGACGACTACCTGGCCATCGAGGCGATCCACTTCGAACAGCGCCTGCAGGTGCGGCAGCAGATCGATGCCGATGCCACGCAGGGACAGCTGCCGGCGATGGCGTTGCAGTTGCTGGTGGAGAACGCGATCAAGCACGGCATTGCCAGTCGCCCTGGCGGTGGCGAGCTGCGGATCCATGCCACGCTGGCCAATGATGTGCTGCGGTTGCAGGTGGACAATCCACTTTCAACCGGCAGCGAACCCACCCATGGCCATGGCGTCGGCCTGGCCTACCTGCGTGCACAGCTGGGCACGCGTGGCCGATTCGTGCTGCAGCCGGTCGGTGACCGCATGCAGGCCCTGCTGGAGATTCCGCAATGAGTGGCATGCTGCGCGTGTTGATCGTTGATGACGCACGGCTGGCGCGGCAGGAGCTGCGTACGCTGTTGTCAGCGCTGCCCTGGGTGCAGTGCGTGGGCGAGGCCGACGATGTGCCCGCCGCACGCGAGGCGATCGCCACACTGGCGCCGGACCTGGTGCTGCTGGATGTGCAGATGCCCTCCGGCAGCGGCTTCGATGTGCTGGATGGACTGGAGACGGTGCCGGCGGTGGTGTTCGTTACCGCTTATGACACCTATGCGGTACGCGCATTCCAGGCCAACGCGCTGGACTATCTGGTCAAGCCGGTGGAGGCACCGCGCCTGCTGGAAGCACTGGAGCGGGCGCGCGAGCGCGACGTGGTGGCGAGCGGCGCGCCGGAACTGCGAAGCACGCTGGGTGCGCAGGACCAGGTGTTCGTGCGCGAGGGTGAGCGCTGCTGGTTCGTGGCGGTCTCCGAGATCCGCAGGCTGGTGGTGGATGGCAACTACACGCGGCTGTGGTTCCGCGACCAGAACGCCTTGTTGACCCGCAGCCTGAGCGCGCTGGAAGCACGCCTGCCGCAGGATCTTTTCTTCCGCGCCAACCGCAACACGCTGGTCAACCTGCGCCGTATCCGTGGGGTGTCGCCCAGCATCGGCGACGGCTATGACCTGGCGCTGGATGATGGCAGCGAGGTGGAAGTGTCGCGGCGGCAGGCGCGGGAGCTGCGCGAGCGGATGGCGTTGTAGGTGCTGCTACAGCTCGGCACTGACCGGGCTGGTGATGAAGCCCCACAGCAGGCGTGCCATCACGGCGGGCGAGCGTGCCTGCCTGCGCGCATAGGCCAGCAGCGCATCCAACCGCGGGCGGTCATAGAGGTGGCCGGCCAGCAGCACCGCATGCACGCGGCGGGTATTGGCGATGTCGTGCAGCGGGTTGCCATCGAGCAACACCAGGTCTGCGGCTTTGCCGATCTCGACGCTGCCATGTGACGCCTGCAGCTGCAGATGGCGCGCGGCCTGCTGCGTGGCTGCACGCAGTACGTCGGCCTGACTCAGGCCCGCTTGCCGCAGCCACTGCATTTCATCGTGGTAGCGGAAGCCGCCCAGCCCGGTATCGGTGCCGACCAGCACGGTGACGCCTGCGCGATGCGCGGCACCAGTCAGCACCAACCCGTGCTCAAAGTAGGCCTTCAGCGCAGTTTCACCGCGCGGGCCGGGGTAGCGCGCCACGGTGGCCTGCAGGTCATCACGCCACGCCCAGCGTGAGAGCGGATCCAGATAGGCCAGGCGCGGATCGTCGACGAAGGTGGGGTCGCGTGCACGTGCATCTTCTTCGCGGGTGACATGGGTCGGCACGAACGCGGCACCGCTGGCCTGCATCAAACCGAATGCCTTGTTGCAGCGGGCGGGCTGATAGCTGGCAACCATGCGTTCGGCCAGCATGGTCGGGTCTTCGCCGTCGAACGTGCCACCGCGCCATGCCGCCGCGTTGTCGAAGCAGTGGCGCACGAACAGATGGGCGTGTTCGAAGCTGCGCTGGCCTGCCTGTACCGCGTCTTCCAGAGGCACCGCCCTGGGCAGGTGGCCGACCAGCGGATGGCGCAGCTGCTGTGCCTCGGTGGCCAGCCGCTGGTAGGTGTCCGCACGCAGCCGGTTGTAGACCTTCAACGCGTCGACACCTCGCGCGCTGTACGTACGCGCACGCGCAGCGGCAGCCTCCGGCGCGAGTGATGGATCCTCGAAGTAGAAACTGGCGATCTGCACGAAGCGCGGTGCGACCTGTTGCCCGGCAATGGCCTGCTCGGACCAGCGGCGCTTGTCGGCCACGCAGGCGATCAGTGGATCGGTGGCCTGCGGGCAGTCCATCATGTCGCGGGTACCGGTGATGCCGTTGGCCAGCATCAGCGGGAACTGCAGCTGCGGCGACAACTGCAATGCATGGGTGTGCATGTCCCAGAAGCCGGGCAGCAGCCAGCGGCCACCGGCATCAAGCACCGGCAACGTGGTCTCCCGTGGAGCTTCGCCAATGGCGGTGATGGTGCCGTTGCGTATCGTCACCGTGGTCGATTCGCTGACCCGCCCGTGCACGACGTCCACCACCCGCGCGTTGACGATCACGCGGCTGTTACCCGGATCGGGCAACGGCGGTGCCGGCAGCGGCCAGAGCAGGGCGGCGGTGAACAGCAATGGCGGCGCCAGCAGCAGGATGGCCAGGACGATCGGCCATCGCCGACGGCGGGCGGAACGGGGCGACGCGCGTGCTGCATCCATGAGCCGGCGATCCTTGCATTGGGTCGTCCGCAGGGTGCTGCAAGCTGGACGCGGGCGCCAGTGACCATCGGCATCCGGCCCGGCCTGCCTCCGGGGCGGTTACCCTGTGCGGTGGAACCCCTGATCACGCCCTGCCATGTCCATCGTCCTCACCGATTTCGCCCGTCCTCGCCTGTTCCCGCGCGTGCCGCGCGGCAACACCATCCAGGACTGCACTGCCGAGCAGTTCGAGGCACACCTCAATGCGCACGCGCCGCTGAAGGTGCTCGACGGCTACGCCCCGTTCTGCAAGTTGTTCGTCTATGAGAACTGGACCAGCACGCGCTGCCTGACGGTGCCGGTCACCGAGGCCAACCGCCATCTGCTGCGCAGCGGCTACGAAGCGCGCAATCGCGAGGAACTGCCGGTACTGGTGCGCTGGTTCGAGGGCGTGGAATCGCCGCGTGCGAATTACCTGGTGGTGATCCTGTACAGCGCCGGGCAGTTGGCGAAGGAAGGTTCACCGATCGAGGCCGACTGGGGCATCGTCGGCTGCATCTACACCGCCGAACCGGAAGAGGTACCGATGGCGCCGATCACCATGATGCGCAATGCGCTGGGCGTGGAGGAGGGCGGCTCCGGCGTGCCGCTGGACCGCGAGGCCTACCGGCGTTCCGTCGAGTTCTGGGAGAACAACGCCAACTGGCGGCCGTAAGCGGCCCGGGTCAGATCCCCGCACCGAGGGGCTCTGACCCGATCATTCGGGCCCTCGGTAGGAGCCTTTCCCTGAGGAAGGGATCCGACCCCAGGCGCGCGCTATGATCGGGCCAGGAAAACCCAAGGAGGGCGAGGCATGGCGGTCTGGGCAAGGATGATTCTGGTGTTGCTGGCGGGCACGTTGCCCGCCACCCCTGCACTGGCAGCGAAGCCATCTGTCGGCACTGCATGCTCGCCGTTGGCGGCCGTTCCCGCGCTGCGCGATGCGGAGGTGACCGCATTGTCGATGCAGCCCGAGGACGGTCGTTGCGTGGTGGAGGTGAAGGCGGCCAACGGCAAGGCGTTGCTTCGGCAGCAGCAGATGCTGGAGGTGCTTACGCAACACGCCTGCGCGGCGCCGGCGGAGGTGAGCGTGGAGGACACGCGGCTATCCCTGCAGCTGCGCCTACCGAAACACTGCGCGGCGCGCGGCAGCCGCGATCTGTTCGCGGGCGAGGGTGTTGCGTGGAAGCCGGCACGCGGCGTGTCGCCGCACTATCCGCCGGCGGCCATGCAGCAGGGACTTTCCGGGCGCAGCCTGCTGAAGGCATTGATTGATGCGCAGGGGACGGTTGCCGCCGTGATCGTGGAGACATCCAGCGGGCATGCGCTGCTGGATGACGCGGCGGTGGACGAGCTGCGTGGCTGGCCTTTCGTCCGTGCCGAAGCAGAGAGCACAGTGCCGGAGTTGACCATCGTGCGGGTACCGATGCGGTACGCGCTGGTGGAGTGACCGCCATCCACGCGTGGCGTGGATCTACGTCTGGCAATACGGTTGATGAAGGTGCGGTTCCGCGTGGTCATGCCATCCACGCACGGCGTGGGTCTAGCGGACCGCAGTAGAGCCACGCCATGCGTGGCTGCAGTCCCGTCAGACGGCTATCCATTCCCACCACGGGTAGTGGTACTCGCGGTCGATGGCCCGCCAATGCTGGCCGCACTGTTCGCACGTAACGATGTGGCAATCCCCCCAGCCGCCTTCGGCTTCTTCCACCGAGCGCAGCTGCATCTGGCCCTGTTCAACCAGACGACGCGGATCGAAGAACGGGTAGCCGGGATTGAGCGCGCACAGGCACCCCTCGCGCGCGTGCCAGTAATGCAGCCGACGCAGGGCCGCCTTCAGGTGCGCCTGGTTGCTGATCAGCATGCCGCCGAGCGCGATGCCCTGGCAGCGCTGTTCGATCAGGTCCGCATGCGCAGCCAGTGCATCCAGCGAGGACGCGGTGAACAGCCGTGCGACCGTACGTGCGGCGTCGGTGATGCGCGTGCCGTCGCGCGACAGCAGGTCCTGCAGCAGGACGTCGGCCTGAGCATCCTCAAGCCGGGGCGACGGCGCTGCGGACCACGGCCAGCGCATCAGCGTGCCTTGCCGATTGCCGCGTAGTGGCCGGCGGTCAGCCGCAGCAGATCGGCCGGTGCCAGTTCCACTTCCAGGCCGCGGCGACCGGCGCTGACATGCAGCGCGGGCAATGCCTGCGCGCTGGCGTCCAGGAACGTGCGCAGGCGCTTCTTCTGCCCCAGCGGGCTGATGCCCCCGACCAGGTAGCCGGTCGCGCGCTGTGCGGCATCGGCAGCGGCCATCTCGCATTTCTTGCAGCCGGCGGCTTCGGCCAGCGCCTTCAGGTCGAGCTGGCCGGCGACCGGCACGATTGCCACCAGCAGTTCGTGCGCTTCAGTGCTGGCCAGCAGGGTCTTGAACACCTTGGCAGGGTCGAGGCCGAGCTTGTCGACGGCTTCGCCGCCATAGGATTCGGCATGGGCGTCGTGCACGTAGCTGCGCACGGTGTGGGCGATCTTCTCGCGCTTCAGCAGGTTGATGGCCGGGGTCATGGGTGGATCGTAGCGCGGGGCAGGAGCGTTGCCTTGACCGAGGCTATTGTCCCCCGCTCCGGTGGGGAACATCCACGCATGGCGTGGATCTACTGCATCTTCGCGTGGCGGGAATTTTCCTGGGCCGGGCGTCAAGTAGATCCACGCCATGCGTGGATGCGTGGATGCGCGGTGTACGGCTGCGCGCAAACGCAGAACGGGCGCCCGAAGGCGCCCGTTCCGTGTGTCGCATGCACCGGTAGTGCCGGCCGCTGGCCGGCACCCCGCAGGCATCAGTAGCGGTAGTGGTCCGGCTTGAACGGGCCTTCCACCGGCACGCCGATGTAGTCGGCCTGTTCCTGGCTCAGGGTGGTCAGCTTCACGCCGATCTTTTCCAGGTGCAGGCGAGCCACTTCTTCGTCCAGCTTCTTCGGCAGCAGGTAGACCTTCTTCTCGTAGCTGTCCTTGTTCGCCCACAGGTCGATCTGTGCCAGGGTCTGGTTGGCGAAGCTGTTGGACATCACGAAGCTCGGGTGGCCGGTGGCGCAGCCCAGGTTCACCAGGCGGCCTTCGGCCAGCAGGAAGATCGCATTACCGTTCGGGAAGATGTACTTGTCCACCTGCGGCTTGATGTTGACGTGCTTGATGCCGGCGAAGGACACCAGTGCATCGACCTGGATCTCGTTGTCGAAGTGGCCGATGTTGCAGACGATGGCCTGGTCCTTCATCGCGCTCAGGTGCTCGATGCGGATGATGTCCTTGTTGCCGGTGGTGGTGACGTACAGGTCGGCACGGCCCAGGGTCGATTCGATGGTGTTGACTTCATAGCCTTCCATCGCTGCCTGCAGGGCGCAGATCGGGTCGATCTCGGTGACGATCACGCGCGCGCCGTAGGCACGCAGCGAGGCGGCGCAGCCCTTGCCGACGTCGCCGTAGCCGCAGACCACGGCGACCTTGCCGGCCAGCATCACGTCCATCGCGCGCTTCAGGCCGTCGGCCAGCGACTCGCGGCAGCCGTACAGGTTGTCGAACTTGCTCTTGGTGACCGAGTCGTTGACGTTGATCGCCGGGATCAGCAGGGTGCCGGCCTGGGCCAGCTGGTACAGGCGGTGCACGCCGGTGGTGGTCTCTTCGGAGACGCCCTTCCAGTCCTTGACCACGCGGCCCCAGTAACCCGGGCGCTCCTTGGCGACGCGCTTGAGCAGGTTCTTGATGACCTGTTCTTCGTGCGAGGCGGACGCGGTGTTGACCCAGTCGCTGCCGTTTTCCAGCTCGTAGCCCTTGTGGATCAGCAGGGTCACGTCACCACCATCGTCGACCACCAGTTCCGGGCCGGTCAGGGTGCCGTCGGCCAGGGTGAAGGTCAGCGCGTCCAGGGTGCAGTCCCAGTACTCTTCCAGGGTCTCGCCCTTCCAGGCGAACACCGGGGTGCCGGTGGCGGCGATGGCGGCAGCCGCGTGGTCCTGGGTCGAGAAGATGTTGCACGAGGCCCAGCGCACGTCGGCGCCGATGTCCTTCAGGGTCTCGATCAGCACGGCGGTCTGGATGGTCATGTGCAGCGAGCCGGTCACGCGCACGCCCTTCAGCGGCAGCTCGGCCTGGTACTTGCGGCGGATCGACATCAGGCCCGGCATTTCGTGCTCGGCGATGTCCAGTTCCTTGCGGCCCCAGTCGGCCAGCGTGATATCGCGGATCTTGTAATCACCTTCGGTGGAGAAGGTCTTGGCAACAGCATTCATTCGTGTGCTCCGGTTGTGGGCGAGCGGGTGCTCGCATCTAGCCGGGCGCCGTTGTTACAAAGCCACCTCACCGAGCCTGGCCGGGCCTCATGGGATCCGGTCGCAGCGCCCCTCGGCAGGGGAGAACCCCCATTATATCGCGGCCCCGGCATGACATCCGGATGACCCAACCATCGGCAGATGGGCGGGCGTGCACGGCCTGTTAAGGTCGGTGTTTTCACGCATCACACAGGTGGAACGATGAGCATGCACGCGCGCCGTACGCGGCGCTGGACCGGCCTGGTCCTGTCGATGGGACTGCTGGCGGTGGCCCCGCTGGCCTGGGCAGCAGCGCCGCAGCCCACGGCCGCACAGGCCCAGGGCGTCAACGGCTACGAACTGCCCTCGGCGGCGTTGCAGGCGGTGGTCGATGCGCCGCGTGCGCCGTCGTTGTACCTGTCGCCACGCCGCGACGTGGCCGCGTTGATGCAGATGCCGTCGCTGCCGTCGATCCAGGTGGTGGCGCAGCCGGAACTGAAGCTGGCCGGCCTGCGCATCAACCCGCGCACGTTCTCCGACAGCCGCTTCAGCTTCGGCGAGAAGCTGTGGCTGATGAACGTGGCTGATGGCAAGGAACGGCCGATCAGCGGCCTGCCGGCCAAGCTGTCGATCGCCAGTGTGATGTGGTCGCCGGACCAGAAGTGGCTGGCCTTCAACCAGGTCGACGCCGCCAGCGGCGCCAACGAACTGTGGCTGGTGGACGTGGCCGGTGGCAGTGCCCGCCGCCTGGTTGCCGGCCTGAACACGGTGATCGGCAGCGGTTACCAGTGGCTGCCGGACAGCCGCGGGCTGGTGGTGTTCACCCGCCCGGCCAACCTCGGCGCCGCCCCGGCCGCCGACGGCATCCCGACTGGACCTGCGGTGCAGCAGACCAGCCAGGGTGGCGGCGTCGTGTCGATCCGCACCTACCAGGACCTGCTGAAGAACGAGGCCGACGCGCGCCAGTTCGATTACTACGCCACCACCCAGCCGCTGGAAGTCAGCCTGAATGGCACCACCCGCGCGATCGGCGCGGCCGGCATCTTCATGGGCTTCTCGGTGTCGCCGGATGGCCGCTTCGTGCTGCGCCAACCGGTGCAGCGTCCGTATTCCTACGTGGTGCCGGTGAGCAGCTTCCCGCGCCGCATCGAAGTGATCGACCGTGCCAGCGGCAAGCTGGTGCACACCGTGGCGGTGCGACCGCTGGTGGAAGGCCTGCCGACCGGCAACGATGCCGAAGTGACCGGCGTGCGTGACATCGGCTGGCGTGGTGATGCCGAAGCGACCCTGGTCTGGGCCGAAGCGCAGGATGGTGGCGACCCGAACAAGGACGCCAAGGTGCGCGATGCGGTGCTGATGCAGGCCGCGCCCTTCGACAAGCCGCCGGTGACGCTGGCCCAGCTTGGCAGCCGCCTGGCCGGCATCAGCTGGGGTCGCGGCGACCTGGCCCTGCTGACCGAATCCTGGTGGAAGACCCGCAGGACCAAGACCTGGCTGATCGCCCCGGACAACGCCAGCGCCGAACCGCGCCTGCTGTGGGACCGCGATGCGCAGGACCGCTATGCCGATCCGGGCCGGCCGCTGCTGGCCAGTGATGAGCGGGGCCGTTCGCTGCTGCAGACCAGCCCCGATGGCAGCAGCCTGTACCTGGCCGGTGCCGGCGCTTCGCCGGAAGGCGACCGTCCGTTCGTGGATCGCTTGGACATCGCCACGGGCAAGGCAACGCGCCTGTTCCACTCGCAGGCGCCGAGCTATTCGCTGCCGGTGGCATTGCTGGACAACCAGGGCAGTTCGCTGCTGCTGAGCCGCGAGAGCCCGGACGAGCCGGCCAACTTCTACGTGCAGTCGCTGGCCGATGCGGCCACCCAGCCGCGCGCATTGACCCACTTCGCCCATCCATTGCCGCAGCTGAAGGGCGTGCAGAAGGAGCAGATCCGCTACAAGCGCAAGGACGGCGTCGACCTGACCGCGACCCTGCTGCTGCCGCCGGGGTACGACCCGAAGCGCGATGGTCCGCGTCCGCTGCTGATGTGGGCCTACCCGGGTGAGTTCAAGAGTGCGGCTGCAGCCAGCCAGGTGACTGATTCGCCGTACCGCTTCAACGCGGTCAGCTACTGGGGCCCGCAGGCGTTCCTGGCCAAGGGCTACGTGGTGCTGGCCAGCCCGTCGATGCCGATCATCGGTGAGGGCGACAAGGAGCCGAACGACACCTATATCGAACAGCTGGTGGCCAACGCGCAGGCGGCCGTGGATGAAGTGGTGCGCCGTGGCGTGACCGATCGCGATCACATCGCCATTGGCGGCCACTCCTACGGTGCATTCATGACGGCCAACCTGCTGGCACACACCCGCCTGTTCAAGGCCGGCATCGCACGCAGCGGCGCCTACAACCGCACGCTCACCCCGTTTGGTTTCCAGGCCGAGGAACGCAATTACTGGCAGGCGCAGGACGTCTACCAGAAGATGGCGCCGTTCAACTACGCCGACAGGATCAAGGATCCGATCCTGTTCATCCACGGCGTGGACGACAACAACTCCGGCACCTTCCCGATCCAGAGCGAGCGCATGTTCGCCGCAGTGAAGGGCCTGGGCGGCACCGCGCGGCTGGTGATGCTGCCGAACGAATCGCACGCCTACCGCGCACGCGAATCGATCATGACCATGCTGGCCGAGAGCGAGCGCTGGCTGGAGCAGACCATCGGTCCGGCCGAGCAGAGCAAGGCGAAGAAGAAGCGCTGACCGGACCCGGTAGTGCCGGCCGCTGGCCGGCACTACCAGATGAAACCATTTTTGCATCGCAGCACGACGCCCGATCTGGGATAGGCTTGGGGCCTGGATCCGTTGACCGAGGCCTGTGCGTCGCCGATGAACGAGTACCGCAGCAGCATCGAGTTTGCTTCTCCCGATCTTCCGCTTCGCGATGACGTGCGCCGGCTCGGCGCACTGGTCGGTGACCTGCTGGTCGAACAGGTTTCGGCCGCCTTTCTCGACGATGTCGAGGATGTGCGCACCCGCGCCATTGCCCGCCGCGAGAACCAGGCGCCGCTGTCGGAGCTGGCCGAAGGGCTGGCCGGGCGCACGCCGCAGCAGGCCGAGACCATGGTGCGGGCCTTCAGCACCTACTTCCAGGTGGTCAACATCGCCGAGCGCGTGCATCGCATACGACGCCGCCGTGACTACCAGCGTGCCGGCACCGCGGGGGCGCAGCCCGACGGCCTGCAGGATGCGCTGCAGCACCTGAAGACGCAGGGCGTGGGCCTGGACGAGCTGGCGCAGTGGCTGCCCCGCATCGATATCGAACCGGTATTCACCGCGCATCCGACCGAAGCCGTGCGCCGCGCGCTGCTGGAGAAAGAGCAGCTGATGGTGGCCAGCCTGGTCGACAACCTCGACGGCCAGCGCACGCCGGGGGAAGCGGCCGCCGATGCCGCGCGCTTCCGCATGGCGCTGACCGCGTCGTGGCAGACCACCGATTCCTCGCCGGTGCGGCCTACCGTCGATGACGAGCGCGAGCACGTCGGCTTCTATCTGGTGCAGGTGCTGTACCGGGTGATCCCGGTGCTGTACGAATCGCTGCAGCAGGCGCTGCGCGATACCTACGGCGAAGAACTGCCGCTGCCGCGCCTGCTGCGTTTTGGCACCTGGGTGGGCGGTGACATGGACGGCAACCCGAACGTGGATGCCCACACCATCCGCAATACGCTGGATGCGCAGCGGCAGGCGGTGCTGGGGCGTTACCAGAAGGAACTGCTTCAGCTGGCCAGCCTGCTCAGCCAGTCCACCGAGCGGGTGGGCGTGAGCGAGGCGCTGCAGGCGCGCGTGGCGCACTACCAGCAGCTGCTGCCGCAGGTGCAGTCGCGTCCGCGCCACGCCGACATGCCCTACCGCCTGCTCAACGACCGCATGCGCGCACGCCTGCAGGCCACGTTGGATGACGGCGAAGGCGCCTACGCCGGTCCGGACGAACTGATCGACGACCTGCAGTTGATCCTCGACAGCCTGCGCGCCAATCGCGGCGAACATGCCGGTGGCTTTGCCGTGCAACGCCTGCTGTGGCGGGTGAAGACGTTTGGCTTCCACCTGGCGCGGTTGGACGTGCGCCAGGAATCGAGCGTGCATGCGCGCGCGCTGGCCACGGTGCTGGGCGGCGACGCGGCGTGGGACGGACTGGATGCCTTGGATCGCGCGCGCCTGCTGGCACCGCATGCCAGTGGCGAGGCGCTGTTGCCGAAGGGCGACGACGAAGGCAACCGGCGACTGGATGCCGTGTTCGCCGCACTGGCCGATGCCCGTGCGCGGCATGGCGGGGATGCACTGGGCAGCTACATCATCTCGATGGCACACGATCGCAGCGACGTGCTGGCGGTGCTGGCGCTGGCACGCCGTGGCGGCCTGGTGGAGGAGGGCGGTGCGGTGCCGCTGGACATCGCGCCGCTGTTCGAGACGGTGGATGATCTCAAGCGCGGCACCGCGACCCTGCGTGACCTGCTGGCCGACCCGATCTATCGCGCGCACCTGCAAGCACGCGACGACGTGCAGATGGTGATGCTGGGCTATTCGGACAGCAGCAAGGACGGTGGCATCGCCGCCTCGCGCTGGGGCCTGCAGCGTGCGCAGGTGGAACTGCTTGAGGTGGCGGCCGAGGCCGGCATCCGCCTGACCTTCTTCCATGGCCGTGGTGGTTCGATCAGCCGCGGTGGCGGCAAGACCACGCACGCGGTGGATGCGTCGCCGCGCGGCAGCATCGATGGCCGCCTGCGGGTGACCGAGCAGGGCGAGGTGATCCACCGCAAGTACGGCATCCGTGCGCTGGCCCTGCGGTCGCTGGAACAGGCCACCGGTGCGGTGCTGCGCGCCAGCCTGCGCCCGCGCGCCGCCGAGCCCCGCGAGGACGACTGGCGGCCGGTGATGGACGCGGTGGCGTCTGCGAGCAGCGAGTTGTATCGCGCCTTCGTCGGCCAGGCAGGCTTCATGGACTACTTCCGCACTGCCACGCCGATCGACGTGATCGAGCGGATGACGCTGGGCTCGCGGCCGTCACGCCGGCTCGGCCAGGACGCGGCACTGGGCAACCTGCGTGCGATTCCGTGGGTATTTGCCTGGAGCCAGGCACGCGCGGTGATTCCCGGCTGGTATGGCGTAGGCAGTGGCCTGCAGGCGGCGGTTGATGCCGGCCACGAACAGACCCTGCGCGATATGGCGCGAGACTGGCCGTTCTTCCGTACGTTCCTGGACGACATCGCGATGGTGCTGTCCAAGGGCGATATCACCATCGCCGAGCAGTTCTCGTTGTTGTCGGGTGAACTGCACGGGCGCTTCTTCCCGCAGGTGCAGCGCGAACTGGAACTCACCCGGCACTGGCTGCTGGCATTGATGGACCAGAAGACGCTGCTGGACCACGATGCGCGATTGGCGCTGTCGATCCGCCTGCGCAATCCCTACGTCGATCCGATCAGCGTGCTGCAGGTGGACCTGCTGCAGCGCTGGCGGGCCAGCGGGCGCGAGGATGAGGACCTGCTGCGCGCGTTGGTGGCCTGCGTGAACGGTGTTTCGCAGGGCGTGCAGAACACCGGTTGATCCGCATCCGCCGGGCATGGCCCAGCGAATTCGAAATGGTAGTGCCGGCCGCTGGCCGGCAACCTCATGATGTTCGGCAGCACGCGCGAGGTTGCCGGCCAGCGGCCGGCACTACCGGGTTCACGCTCATTCCTCCGGCGACGGCGGGTTCGACGCCAGCAGTTCCAGATGGCGCTGTTCCATTTCCTGGCGCAGCTGGCGGCGGATCTGCGCCGCGGCCTGGCGGCGCTTCTCGTCGGACGTCGCCGGCTGCAATGGCGGGACCGGCGTCGGACGGCCTTCCTCATCCACTGCCACCATGGTGAAGAAGCAGCTGTTGGCGTGGCGCACGCTGCGCTTGAGGATGTCCTCGGCCACCACCTTGATACCGATCTCCATCGACGAGGTGCCGGTGTAGTTCACCGAGGCCAGGAAGGTGACCAGCTCGCCCACCGCGATGGGCTGGCGGAACATCACCTGGTCCACCGACAGGGTGACCACGTAGCTGCCGGCGTAACGGCTGGCGCAGGCGTAGGCGACCTGGTCGAGCAGGCGCAGGACCGCGCCACCGTGGACCTTGCCGGAGAAATTGGCCATCTCCGGCGACATCAGCACGGTCATGGACAGCTGGTGGGTTTTCAGTTCGGTCGACATGCGGCGATTGTATCGGCAACCGGGTAGTGCCGGCCGCTGGCCGGCAGCCACGCGACTGTTTCCGGAGGCCATGAAAAAGCCGGCCAGCGGCCGGCTCTACCAGAAGCAGAAGGGCCGCTTGCGCGGCCCTTCGTGTTTCTTACTTCAGCTTCGCATCGGCGCGCAGGGCGGCGGCGCGGTCGGTCTTCTCCCAGGAGAAGGCCGTGGCGTTGACGGTCTCGCCTTCGCCGTTGAGGTAGCTGAACTCCTTCGGCTTGCGGCCGAAGTGGCCATAGGCCGCGGTCTGCTGGTACATCGGGTGCACCAGGTCGAGCATCTTGATGATGCCGTACGGGCGCAGGTCGAAGTGCTTGCGGATCAGCTTCTCGATCTTGTCGTCGCTGATCTTGCCGGTGCCGAAGGTGGTGACCGAGATCGAGGTCGGCTCAGCCACGCCGATGGCGTAGGAGACCTGCACTTCGCAACGGTCGGCCAGGCCGGCGGCAACCACGTTCTTGGCGACGTAGCGGGCCGCGTAGGCTGCCGAACGGTCGACCTTGGACGGGTCCTTGCCGGAGAAGGCACCACCACCGTGACGGGCCCAGCCGCCGTAGGTGTCGACGATGATCTTGCGGCCGGTCAGGCCGCAGTCGCCCACCGGGCCGCCGATCTCGAACTTGCCGGTCGGGTTGATGTGGAACTTGGTGCCCTTGTGCAGCCACTTGGCCGGCAGCACCGGCTTGATGATCTCTTCGCGGACGGCCTCGATGAGGTCCTTCTGCTTGATGCCCGGGGCGTGCTGGGTCGACAGGACCACGGCGTCGATGGCCGAAACCACGCCGTTTTCATAGCGCAGGGTGACCTGGCTCTTGGCGTCCGGGCGCAGCCACGACAGCGGCGAATTCTTCTTCTTGCGGATCTTGGCCTGCTGCTCGACCAGGCGGTGCGACAGGTGGATCGCGGCCGGCATGTAGCTGTCGGTTTCGTTGGTGGCATAGCCGAACATCAGGCCCTGGTCGCCAGCGCCCATTTCTTCCGGCTTCTTGCGATCCACGCCCTGGGCGATGTGCGGCGACTGCTTGCCGATCAGGTTCAGCACGCCACAGGTGGCGCCGTCGAAGCCGACGTCGGAGCTGTCGTAGCCGATGTCCGTGATGACCTTGCGGGTCAGCGCTTCCAGGTCGATCCAGGCGCTGGTGGTGATTTCACCGGCCACGATGGCAACGCCGGTCTTGACCATGGTCTCGCAGGCCACGCGGGCGCGCTGGTCCTGGGTCAGGATCGCGTCCAGCACCGCATCGGAGATCTGGTCGGCAACCTTGTCCGGATGGCCTTCGGAGACCGACTCGGAGGTGAAGAGATAGCTGGACATCAGGCGTAATATCCCTTGATTCGGATGGAAAGATGGGCGCGAATGATACACGGGGTGCGCCGCCTGTGCATTGTGAACCTGTACCGGTTGCCGGTGGTTAAGCCCGTGTAGGCCCGGCAGGGGCCGTCCGGCCGGGATTGGGGGCCAGCCTCGAGGCCCAGTGTTCTACCAGCGTGACAACAGACGGGACGGCTGCCGGCCCCGACCGCGCAGGCCACGACGCCGTCCGCCAGAGCGGCCAGCCGTCATCGTTCTGCCCCGAAACCGCCATCTGGCTGCCGCCTGCCGGGCGCAGGCTGTCGGCCAATCCGGCCGCCGGGTATGAGTGGATCCGCCATGCAGGAACTCGAACAGCGTCTCCAGCAACGTTTCCCCGATTGGTTCCATGGCCGTCGTGGCCAACTGGCGCGGCCGTTGCTGCGCAGCGTCGGCCGCTGGTCGCGCCTGGACCAGATCGAGGCCTTCCTGCAGCGCAGTTCAGGCCTGCGCGGCTTCGGTTTCGTCGCCGCCGGCCTGGAATTCATCGACGGCCAGTACCAGGTGGATCCGGCCGCGCTGGCGAAGATCCCGGCCACCGGCCGCCTGCTGATCGTCGCCAATCACCCGTCCGGGGCGCTGGACGCTCTCGCACTGCTGGACGCGGTCGGCCGCATCCGTCGTGATGTGCGGATCGTGGCCAACGACCTGCTGGGGGCGATCGCGCCGCTGCAGGACCTGCTGCTGCCGGTGCGCATCCTCGGCGGCAAGGCGCAGCGCGGCAGCCTGCATGCCGTGGAGGAAGCATTGGCCGCCGAGCAGTGCGTGATCGTGTTCCCGGCCGGCGAGGTCTCGCGGCTGTCGCTGCGCGGCATCCGCGACGGCCGTTGGCAGCGGGGATTCGTCCGCTTTGCCCGCGCGGCCGGTGCGCCGGTGCTGCCGGTGCGGGTGGAAGCGCGCAATTCGGCGCTGTTCTATGGTGCCTCGACCCTGTTCAAGCCGGCCGGAACCGCGCTGCTGGCGCGCGAGATGTTCACCCGTCGTGGCCGCCCGCTGCGGCTGAGCATCGGTGAGCCGATGCAGCTGGGCAAGGGCGGCGACCCGGGCGCACAGCTGCTGGCCGTGCGCCGCGCGCTCTACGCGCTGGGCCGCAATGGCGCGGCCGGCAATGCCGCTGCCTTCGCAGGCCCCGAGCCACTGGCGTCCCCCGTGCCGCCTTCGCAGGTCGCTGCCGGCATTGCCGCGGCCACCCAGCTGGGCCAGACCGCCGATGGCAAGCAGATCCTGCTGGCGACCTGTACCGCCGATTCACCGCTGCTGCTGGAACTGGGCCGCCTGCGCGAACTGACCTTCCGCCAGGTGGGCGAGGGCACAGGGCGCAGCCGCGACCTGGACGACTACGACCCGCAGTACGAACACATCGTGATCTGGGATGCGGCGGCGCAGCGCATCGCCGGTGCCTACCGCATCATGCGCGGCGCCCAGGCCCTGGCCCGGCACGGCCTGTCCGGACTCTACAGCGCGTCGCTGTTCCGCTATTCCGATGATGCGATCACCCACATCGCCGAGGGCCTGGAGCTGGGCCGCAGCTTCGTGGTGCCCGACTACTGGGGCAGCCGCAGCCTGGACTACCTGTGGCAGGGCATTGGTGCCTACCTGCAGTGCCGACCGGGCATCCGCTACCTGTTCGGCGCGGTGTCGATCAGCGCGGCCCTGCCACGCGATGCACGCGAGCAGCTGGTGGCGTACTACCAGCGCTACTACAGCGGTAGCGCCGGCCTGGCCGAATCGAACCGCCCCTTCCAGTACTTCGCTGCGCCGCCGAGTTTCGGTGAGCTGGATGCAGGCGCAGCCTTCGATGTGCTCAAGGCCAACCTGGCCGCACTCGGCACCGGGGTGCCGACGCTGTACCGCCAGTACACCGATCTGTGCGAACCCGGCGGTGCGCGTTTCCTGGCTTTCGGTGTCGATCCGGATTTCAGTGATTCGATCGACGGCCTGATCGAAGTCGACCTGTGCGCGATCCGGCCGAACAAGCGCAAACGCTACCTGCGCGACGCGGGGACGCCGGCATGAGCACGCTGGCGAACCTGTCGCCACACCGGCGCGCAGTGTTCGTCTCCGACGTGCACCTGGGCTCACGTCATTGCCATGCCACCGAGCTGGCGCGGTTCCTCTCACAGCTGCGCTGCGAACGGCTGTACCTGGTTGGCGACATCATCGACCTGTGGTGGATGGCGCATCGCCGCGCCAACTGGCGGCAGTCGCACAGTGAAGTCATCCAGGCTCTGCACGCCCTGCGCCGTGCAGGCACCGAGATCATCTACATTCCCGGCAACCACGACGCATCGCTGCGCCACATATGCGGGGTGATGCTGCCGGCCATGCAGGTGCGCCGCCGTGCCATCCACGTGACCGCCGATGGCCGCAGGTTGCTGGTCGCACACGGGGACGAGTACGACGGCGTGACCCACTTCGGCGGCCTGCAGGAAAAATTCGGCGACTGGCTGTACTACCGCATCCTCACCGGCAACCAGGCGCTGAACGCGGTGCGGCGCCGGCTGGGCATGCGCTACTGGTCGCTGTCGGAGTTCCTGAAGAAGCGCAGCGGCGCCGCCGAACGCTACATCGAGCGTTTCGTGCAGGCCGGGCTGGATGACGTGCGTCGGCGCGGCCTGGACGGCATCGTCTGCGGCCATATCCACCGCGCGGCGCTGGTCGAACGCGATGGCCTGGTCTACGCCAACGACGGCGACTGGGTGGAGAGCCTGACCGCACTGGCCGAAGACCATGATGGCGCGCTGCGCCTGCTCGACCACAACGGCCAGACCCTTGTGGAACTGCCGGGTGCGCGCTTGTCGCAGGCAGCATGACCCGTTTCCGTAGAGTCGCCTGTCGCACGTAGCGCGCGGTTTCCGCAACCTGATGGAAGAGCAGTCGACTGGCAGTCGACTCTACAGAAGCGGTGTCCGGGAGTGAGACGGCGCGCCCGCAAGCCGCTAGCATCGACCAATGGATTCCCTGACCCAGATCGTGCTCGGCGGCGCCGTCGCTGCTGCCATCGCTCCGCCCGGCCATCGCCGCGCGGCCCTGCTGGCCGGTGCAGCGCTTGGCACCCTGCCGGACCTCGATGCCCTGTGGCTCGGCTTCACCGCTGCCGACCCGGTGGCGAACATGATCGAGCACCGCAGCTTCAGCCATTCGCTGCTGGTGCTGCCCTGGGTAGCGGCGCTGATCTGGTGGCTGTTCAAGCGCTTCGGCAACGGTCGGGTCGCACAGTCACCGGTGCGCTGGTTCTGGGCGATCCAGCTGGCGCTGGTCACCCATCCCGTGCTGGATGCATTCACCGTCTATGGCACGCAGCTGTGGTGGCCGCTGCGCCCACATCCGACCATGGGTTCCAGTGTCTTCATCATCGATCTCGGCTACACGGTGTGGCTGCTGCTGGGCTGCGTGCTGGCCTGGTTTGGCCGCGCCCGGCCCTGGGCGGGCAAGGTGCTGGGCATGGCCCTGCTGCTCAGCAGTGGCTATCTGGGCTGGGGCCTGATCGCCAAGGCACAGGTCGACCATGCCGCGCAGCAGGGCCTGGCCGCGATGGGCCTGGGCGATGCGCCGCGCTTCTCGGTGCCGATGCCGTTCAATACCCTGCTGTGGCGGGTGGTGGCGATGACGCCCAGCGGCTACGTGGTGGGCGACCGCTCGCTGGTGGCCGACCACGGGCCGATGCGGTTCGAGGGCCACGCGTCCAACGTGCAGGCCTTGCGCGAAGCGGCGGCCATCCCGGCGGTGCAGCAGCTGCAGTGGTTCAACCGCGGCTTCATGCGTGCGCAGGTCGTGGACGGCCGGCTGGTGCTGAGCGACCTGCGCATGGGGCTGGAGCCGGACTACACCTTCAACTTCGTCGTGGCCGAACAGGCTGATGGGCAGTGGCGGGCGATCACGCCCGAGCAGGTGCGCGTGGATTACAGCAGTCCTGCCGCGCGCGCTGACGCCGGTCGACGGTTGGCCGCGATGTGGCAGCGGATCTGGCAGGAGCCGGCAGCCTCCGCGACTGGTGCCGCGCACCCGTAGATCCACGCCATGCGTGGATGAAGGGACATCGGCGGTGACAGCCACGCGTGGCGTGGCTCTACCGAATCAACACCGTACGGATCAATACACCGTGGCGCGGCCCTGCACGAACGAATAGAAGAACACCGCGTTCGGGTCGTTCTGCACCAGGCGGAACTCGCGGCGCATGCCTTCCACGGTTTCCTCGTCCACCGAGCCGGCCTGCAGCAGCTGGTCGGCTGCCGACAGCAGCAGCTGCTCCCAGAACGCGATCATCGTCTTGCGACGCGCTGGTTCGCGGTTGTCCAGGTGGATGGTCTTGATCTCGGTATGCACGTCGCGGAAGCCGCCGGCCAGCAGCAGGTTGCCCAGCTTGGCGCCGACGAACGGGTCGCCCCCGTGGTCGTACTGGAAATCGTTGAAGGCCATCCAGTAGCGCCAGATATGCGGCGAATACGGGTCGAGCAGGAACGAGGCATTCATCACCTCGGTGATGTACACCGGCGAACCCGGTGCCAGCACCCGGCGCACTTCGCTCAGCACGCGCGCCGGTGACGGCACGTGCTCCAGCACCCAGCACAGGAACGCCGCGTCGAAGCTGCGTGCTTCGAACGGCAGCTCACCGGCGTCGGCCTGCTGCAGGGTGTAGCGGTCGCTGCACCACGGCGTGCGCGCCAGGTTCTCACGCGCGGTGGCCAGCTGCGTTTCGCTCAGGTCCACGCCGGTCACGTGCAGCTCGGGGAAGCGGCGCAGCAGGATCTCGGTCTGTGCGCCGACGCCGCTGCCGACTTCCAGCAGGCGCCGCGCGCCGCTGTAGTCGATCTGGCCGAAGATGCTCGATTCCAGCAGCCGGGCCTGGGTCATCAGGCGCTGCTGCTCGGTGCCGGAAAAGCCGTGCAGATAGGTCGGGGAAGAGATCGGCGGCGTCATGGTGGGCTCTTGTAGCGTCGAGCGTGCTCGACGGCTCTGGAAATCCGGGTGTGAGGCAGTCGAGCAGGCTCGACCACGGACTGGGGGCGATCAGGCGGCCGACGGCAGCGCCGGGTCCCCGGCGATCAGGCGGTCGAAGTATTCGGTGGTCAATGCGATCTGGCTGGCCGGATCCTCGGCACGGTTGACCACTGCGCGGAAGGCCGCATTCTCCGGCCGGTCCTTGGCATACCAGCCCAGGTGCTTGCGCGCGATGCGCACGCCCTGTGGCTCGCCGTAGAACGCATGCAGCGCATGCAGGTGGCCGAGCAGGATGTCGCGCACTTCCTCCAGCGACGGCGGCGGAAGCTCCTCGCCGGTGGCCAGGTAGTGCGCCACCTCGCGGAAGATCCATGGCCGGCCCTGTGCCGAGCGGCCGATCATCACTGCGTCCACGCCGGTCTGCTGCAGCACGTAGGCGGCCTTCTGCGGCGAATCGATATCGCCGTTGGCGATCACCGGAATGCGCAGCGCGGCCTTGATCTCACCGATCGTGGCGTACTCCGCCTGGCCGGTGTAATGCTGGTCGCGGGTGCGGCCGTGCACGGCCAGTGCAGCGATACCGCTGTCCTCGGCGATGCGCGCGATCACCGGGCCATTGCGGTGGTCGCAGTCCCAACCGGTGCGGATCTTCAGCGTGACCGGCACGTCCACCGCGTTGACCACGGCTTCGAGGATGCGCGCCACCAGCTGTTCGTCGCGCATCAGTGCCGAGCCGGCCCAGGCGTTGCACACCTTCTTGGCCGGGCAGCCCATGTTGATGTCGATGATCTGCGCGCCGTGGTCGACGTTGTAGCGTGCGGCCTCGGCCAGCTGCTGCGGCTCGGTGCCGGCGATCTGCACGCTGATCGGTGCCGGTTCGCCGTCATGGTCCATGCGGTGGATCGACTTGCGCGTGTTCCAGAAGCGCGGGTCGCTGATGGTCATTTCCGAGGCGGCCAGTCCCGCACCCAGCCGTTTGCACAGCAGGCGGAAGGGCTTGTCGGTGACGCCGGCCATGGGCGCCAGCACGACGTTGGGGGCAATGGTGTACGGGCCGATCTGCATGCGCCCATTGTAGGGCGAGGGCGGCGGTACGGCCGTGTCGGGCGCGTCCCGGTTCAGGCCGATCGGCACCGACCTCATGCTGTACCGGCATCAGCAGATGCTTGACGGTTGCTTCCGCCGCCCCCAAGGGCGGGCGATGGTAGGCGGCTAGCCCAGGCTCTGCCAGGCCTGGCGGGTACCCACGGCGAAGGCCAGCCCCAGGCCCAGGCAGACCAGCGAACTGGCCGCCCAGAAGCGTACGCCGTTGTAGCCGGGGCGGAACAGCGCCAGGCCGAAGCCCATTGCCGCGCGCAGCAGCAGCAAGGCAGCGATGGCGGGCAGGACCAGGCGGCTGGCCGGCAGCGGTGAATGCCAACCCGCGGCGGCCAGTGCATACAGGGTCCAGGCCACCAGCACGGCCGTGATGCCGGCGGTCATCAGCGGTGGCCACCAATGCCCGGCCTGTGCCAGCTGGACCATGCGCGGGCCGGCACCGAAGTACCTGTACCAAGGGGCACCAAAAGCGATGCAGCCGATATGCAGCAGGGCCGCGATGGCACTGCCGGCGGCCGCGACCAGCAACCAGGGGAATCCGTCCATGTCCTGCCCGTGCAAGGAAGCTGCGCGGATGGTGGGCGAGGGGCAGGGTGTGGGCAATGCGACCGGCAGTCGCAGCCGCTGGGAACTGGCCAAAAGAAAGGCCCGGGTGCCTGCACATCCGGGCCCTCTCATCCACGCATGGCGTGGATCTATTTTGCTTCGGCGTCTGCCGGGGTGAAGCGCGGCATCGCCGCAGCGGCGCCTTCCTTCTCGGTCGAACGACCGGCGAACTGGTTGGCGAAGCGCACGTGGCGGGCGAACGGGGCGTCGACGACCTGCGCCAGCGACGCGGCCAGCGCGCCGTTGAAGGCGTCACCGGCACCCGTGGTGTCGATGGCCTGCACCTGTTCGGCACCGACACGGTAGTACGGCTGGGTATCGCCGCGCAGGTTCTCGTCGGCGTGCGACACGAACACGCCCACCGAACCCAGGGTCACCACCACGGTGCCATTGCCGACCAGCTTGCGGCACAGCGCATGCAGGCTGGCGCCATCCAGCGCGGCGACGTCGTTGGCATCCACGCGCTCACCCACATGGCGGCCGAGCAGGGCAGCGAACTCGGTCTCGTTCGGGGTGATCACATCGGCCAGCTTGAGCAGGCCGATGGTCGAGGGCGCGTCGGCCGGTGCAGTGTTGAGCACGGTGGTGACACCGGCCTCGCGGGCCGTGGCCAGCGCCGCCTCGATGGTCTGCACCGGCGATTCCAGTTGCACCAGCACCACCTTGGCGCGGGTCAGCAGGGCCTGCTGCTGTTGCAGGAAGTCGGTGCTCAGCGCGGCGTTGGCACCCGGGCCGATCACGATGGTGTTGCGGCCACGCGCGTCCACATAGATGCCCGCGGTGCCGGTCGGCTCGCTGCTGGCTTCGGCGATCAGCCCGAAGCCATCCTGTGCGGCCAGTTCGCGCGCGGTGGCGCCACCGGCGTCATCGCCCAGCGCGCACACGAAGTGGGTGTCGGCGCCGGCGCGGCAGGCCGCCACGGCCTGGTTGAAGCCCTTGCCACCGGGGCCGGTGCTGTAGCGGCCGGCAATGGTCGCACCCGGTGCCGGCAGCGACTCGCACCGCCACACGTGATCGACATTGAAGGAACCGACGACAACGACACTGCTGCTCATAGGGAATCTTTTCTCAACCAAGGGTTCAACTGAAGTGCGTCAGCACGCCGGCGATGGTCGCCGTCATGAAGGTGGCAATGGTACCGCCCAACACCGCGCGCAGGCCGAACTTGGCCAGATCGTGGCGACGTTCCGGAGCCAGGCCGCCGATACCGCCGATCTGGATCGCGATCGAGCTGAAGTTGGCAAAGCCGCACAGCGCGTAGGTGGCGATCAGGCGACCTTCTTCGGACAGGCTCACGCCGGCCACCTGGCCGTTCACGATCTGCGACAGCTCGGTGTAGGCCACGAACTCGTTGATCACGACCTTCTGGCCGATCAGCGAACCGACGGTGGTGGCATCGGCCCACGGGGTACCGATCACCCAGGCGATCGGGGCCAGCACGTAACCGAAAATGGTCGACAGGTTGGTCGGCTTGCCGATGGCAGCGGCCAGGCCGGTCACATCGCCGATCCAGGTCAGCGGGGCGTTCAGCAGCGCGATCAGGGCGATGAAGGCCAGCAGCATCGCGCCGATGTTCAGCGCCAGCTTCAGGCCGTCACCGGCACCGGCAGCGGCCGCGTCGATGATGTTGCTGGAGGTCTTTTCGACTTCCATCTTCACCGTGCCGCGGGTCAGCGGGGTGCCGGTTTCCGGGATCAGCAGCTTGGCCACGACCAGGGTGGCCGGAGCCGCCATGATGCTCGCCGCCAGCAGGTGCTTGGCGTAGAAGGCCTGTTGCGCCGGGTCGCCACCGCCGAGCATGCCCACGTAGGCCGCCAGCACGCCGCCGGCGATGTGGGCCATGCCGCCGATCATCATGGTCAGCAGCTCGGACTGGGTCATCTTGGCAATGTACGGGCGCACGGTCAGCGGCGCCTCGGTCTGGCCGATGAAGACGCTGGCGCAGACGCTGGTGGTTTCCGCGCCGGACACGCGCATCACCTTGGTGATGGACCAGGCCATCACGCGCACGATGCCCTGCATGACGTTGAGGTGGTACATCACCCCCATCAGCGCCGAGAAGAAGATGATGGTCGGCAGCACCTGGAAGGCGAAGATGAAGCCGTAGTTCTTGGTGTCCATCAACGAGCCGAAGATGAAGCCCGAGCCCTCGTTGACGAAGCTGAGAATCTTGACGAAGCCCTTGCCCAGCGCGTCGAACACGTCGCGCCCGCCCGGCACCAGGATCACCAGCGCCGCGAATGCGATCTGCAGGGTGATACCGGTGGCAACCAGCTTCCAGTCAACCGCACGCTTGTTGTTGGAAAACAACCAGGTGATGCCGATCAGCACCGCCAACCCGAACAGGCCGAAGCCGATCCTGCCCAAACCTTCGACCATGTGAGTGACTCCCCTGGGGCGTCGCGAAAAACGGGAAGCCTAGTGCAGGGCAGGGGCCGGGGCAAGAAAAAGCAGCGTGTGCGCACCCATCGGTACCGATCAGGCCAGCAACGGCAAGGGCTTGCGGCCAGCGGCGGCAGGTAGAATGGGGCTCGATCCCGGCCCGGATGCGGGCCCGCAGCAGGAGATTCGCATGCAATACCGTCGCCTGGGCTCTACCGGCCTGCCGATTTCCGCCCTGTCCTTCGGCGCCTGGGTGACCTTCGGTGACCAGATCCCGCGCGACGAGGCCCGCAACCTGGTGGCTGCCGCCTGGGACCACGGCGTCAACTTCTTCGACAACGCCGAGGGCTATGCCAACGGCCGCGCCGAACAGGTGATGGGCGATGTGATCGCCGACCTGCGCCTGCCGCGCGACGGCATCTGCGTCTCCAGCAAGGTGTTCTTCGGCAGCGCCAAGGATCCGCGGCCGACCCAGCGCGGCTTGTCGCGCAAGCATGTGACCGACGCCTGCCATGCTGCGCTCAAGCGCCTGCGGGTGGACTACCTGGACCTTTATTACTGCCATCGCCCGGATCCGGACGCGCCGATCGCCGAGACCGTGCATGCCATGGATACCCTGGTGCGGCAGGGCAAGATCCTCTACTGGGGTACCTCGGAGTGGTCGGCGCTGCAGATCCAGCAGGCGCTGGACATCGCCGAGGCGCGCAACCTGCAGGGCCCGTCGATGGAGCAGCCGCAGTACAACCTGCTGCACCGCGAGCGCGTCGAGGTCGAGTATGCGCCGCTGTATGCCGGTGCCGGCCTGGGCACGACCATCTTCTCACCGCTGGCCTCGGGCCTGCTCAGCGGCAAGTACGACCAGGGCATTCCGGTCGATGCGCGGCTGGGCCGCGAGGGCATGGAATGGCTGCAGGCGCTGGTGCTGGGGGACGACACCGAAGCCCGCCTGGCCCAGGTGCGCCGCTTCAGCGAGGTGGCGCGCGCGCTGGGGCACGCCCCGGCCACGCTGGCCATCGCCTGGTGCCTGCGCAACCCGAACGTCTCCAGCGTGATCCTCGGTGCCAGCCGGGTCAGCCAGCTGCTGCAGAACCTGCAGGCCCTGGACGTGCTGGAGCAGGTCGACGCGGCTGGCTGGGCGCAGGTCGAGGCCGTCTTCGCCTGACAGCCCTTTGTAGAGTCGGGCCACGCTCGACTCTACAAAGGCACGGTGTCGTTCTTTGATTGATGATATCTATCGAATTTTCGAATTCGATCATTAATCTCATCAATGAAATTGAGAATGGTTGTTGATTGTCAACTGAGAATCATTATCATTTAACTCGTCCCTCGCACGAGTCCAGATGCTCATGAATGCTCAACCTGTACTGCTGCGCCCCGAAACGCTGACCCTCCGCGATCGTCCGGTCCGTGTCGTTCCGCCGGAAGAGGTCATCGACAGCGAAGCCCTGCTCAAGGGCCGTCGTGAAATCCTGATCCAGCACGGCGACCGCTTCTATCGCCTGCGGCACACCAGCAACGACAAGCTGATCCTGACCAAGTAATCGCGGCCTGGTCGCCCGCCCCCCTCCCTCCTGCCGGCTGCGCCGACAGGGTGGGCGACCCGTCCGCTCCCGCTCTCTCCCCCTCGGTCTACCGCGTGCACCCTCCGGGTGTGCCGGTAACCGGGGGTTCCCCTGCCTGACCGAACGAACCCGATGACCCGCCAAACCGCCCTTTGCCTTGCCGTCTGGATGGCCCTGCCGCTGTCCGCCCACGCTGCTGCCGCGGCCACCGCCGCACCCGCCGCGCGCGAATTCGACCGTGTGCAGGTCACCGCCACCCGTACCGAGCGGGCGGTGAGCGATGTGGCGGCCACCGTGGACGTCATCGACCGCGAGCAGATGGACCGGCACCTGGTGCAGGACATCAAGGATCTGCTGCGCTACGAGCCGGGCCTGTCGGTCAGCCGCAGCGCCGCGCGCTTCGGCCTCGGCAGCATCCGCATCCGTGGCCTGGACGGCAACCGCGTGCGCGTGCAGACCGATGGCATCGCCATGCCCACCAGCTTCAACATCGGTTCGTTTTCCAACGCCAACCGCAACTTCACCGATCTGGATACGCTCAAGCGCGTGGAGATCGTGCGTGGCCCGGCCAGCTCGCTGTACGGGTCCGATGCGCTCGGTGGTGTGGTTGCCTTCGTCACCAAGGATCCGGCCGACTACCTGAAGGATGGCAAGGACAGCTACGTCGGCCTGAAGTTCGGCTACGACGGTGAGTGGAAGGGCCTGCTCGGTGGCGTCACCAGCGCGTTCGGCGGCGAGCACTGGAGCGGCATGGTCAACATCAACCATCGCCAGGGCCAGGAAACCGACAACAAGGGCGACGTGCGCAGCCTCGACAACACCCGTACCGCGCCCAACCCGCAGGACCGCGACGGTCGCAGTGGCCTGGCCAAGCTGGTCTACGCACCGAGCGAGGACCAGCGCTTCCGCCTGACCGTGGAAGGCAACGAAGACAACACCGATACCAACGTGCTTTCCTCGATCGACCGCACCACCACCACTGGCATGAAGGCGCGCGACACGCAGAACCGTACCCGCGTGTCGTTCGCCCATGAAATGGATGCGCTGGACAAGGGCTTCGCCGACAGCCTGCATTGGCAGCTGTATACCCAGCACAGCGAAACCAACCAGATCACCGACGAGGACCGTGCCAACCGCAGCCGTCGCCACCGCGAGTTCAATTTCGACCAGCGCGTGTACGGCCTGCAGGCACAGTTCAACAAGGCATTCAGCACCGGCAGCGTCGAGCACGCGTTGACCTATGGCTTCGAGGGTGCGCGCACCGAAATCCGCCAGAAGCGCGATGGCTACCAGGTGCTGGCCAACGGCCAGACCAGCACCACCATCCTGCCCGACGCCTTCCCGGTACGCGATTTCCCGATCAGCAAGACCACCGAGCTGGGCCTGTATGCGCAGGATGAAATGCGCATGGCCGGCGGCAAGCTGTCGCTGGTGCCGGGCGTGCGCGTGGACCGCTACGAACTGAAGCCGGAGGTGGACAGCATCTTCGCCGAAGACAATCCCGGCGTTGCGGTGGCCAAGCTGACCAAGACCAGCGTGTCGCCGAAGCTGGGCATGGTCTATCGCTTCACCGACGAATGGTCGCTGTTTGCCGGCTATTCGCATGGCTTCCGCTCGCCGCCGTACAACGACGTCAACCTGGGCTTCACCAACTTCGCCTTCGGTTACACCGCCATTCCCAATCCGGACCTGAAGCCGGAAACAAGTGACGGCATGGAACTGGGCCTGCGCTTCCTGTCGCCGGCGGCCTACGTCAGCCTCAGCGGCTACTACAACGAGTACAAGGACTTCATCGAGTCGCAGTCGCTGGTCGGTACCAACGCACAGGGCCTGATGGTGTTCCAGTCGCGCAACATCGCCGATGCGCGCATCTACGGTGCCGAGATGAAGGCCGGCGTCGACTTCGGCCAGATCAGCCCGGCGCTGCAGGGTTGGGCGCTGCGCAGTTCGGTGGCGTGGTCGCGCGGCGACAACAAGACCGAAGATACGCCGCTGGATTCGGTCGACCCGCTGCGCGGCACCGTCGGCCTGATGTACGACACCGACACCTGGGGCGTCGAACTGGCCGGTACCTTCGTCAAGCGCAAGGACCGCGTCACCGCGGCCACGGTGTACCGCCCGGCCGGCTACGGCGTGGCCGACCTGATGGCGCACTGGAAATTCGCCCCGGGCGCGACCTTCAACGTCGGCGTGTTCAACCTGGGCGACAAGCGCTACATCGATTGGTCCAACGTGGGTTCGACGCTGTCGCCGACCAGCCGCGTGCTGGATCGCTACACCAGCCCGGGCCGCACCCTCTCCGCCAGCCTTGCCGTTTCCTGGTGACCTCATGAGCCGAGCCTTGTCCGCACGCAGGAATGACGCCATCGCCGCGCAGGGCAGCGCGGCCTGGCCGACGCCGGCACAGCTGGCCACGCTCGGCACCGTGTTGTGCCTGTACCGCGCCGACGGCAACGAACTCGGTGGCTGGCGCCAGGCGGTACGCGTGCACGCCTGCCAGGGCGTGGACAGCGAGGGCGTGCGCGAAAGCCTGTGTTTCCTCGATGCCCGCGGACGCTGCGTGTGGCGCCTGTACCTGCTGCCCGACAGCGATTTCTTGGCCTGGGACCGGCTGATCGCGGCGCTGCCGCCGGGCCCGGAGCACGACAGCGACGGCAGTGTTGGCGAACGCCTGTGGCGGCGCCTGGCCGGCCACCTCGGTGGCCAGCGCTGGCGGCTGTGTGCATTGCGCCTGCACGCCGCCGACGATGGCCGCACCCTCGCTGCAAGCCTCTCGACGTTGTCCTCGCTGGGCGCAGCCACCGCGCGTCGCATCGCGCGCTTGGAAGGTGCCGAAGGCGAGCTGGCGATCGACGATTGCTGCTGCGCCGACGCTGCACGCCGGCCGACACCGCGGGTTCCCGGCGACCTGCCGCTGATCCGCCTGTGATCCTTTCCTGATGGAACGCCCGACGGCCACGGATGGCCTCTCAACGAACCTGCAACCCCGAAGGAAGACCCCGATGAAGCTCCAGACAGCCAGCGCAATGCTGCTGCTCGCCGCCAGCGGCGCGGCCAGCGCGCAGCCCTCCGATATCGCCCGTGACCACGACAGCATCCTTGCCATGCAGGGTGAGTACACCGTGGACTTCGCCTTCGACGAAACCGTGCTGCTCAAGCCCGGTTATGAGCGCGCGCCGGCGATGCGCAGCGGCGGCAACGAAGTGGTCATCGTGGTGGAAGACACGCCGAAGCGCATCGTGCTGCAGCATCTGCTGCTGGACGAGAAGAGCGGTCACATCACCAAGCACTGGCGCCAGGACTGGGTCTACGAAGCGCCGAACCGCTTCGAGTTCAGTGCCGACCAGACCTGGCAGGTACGCAGCATTCCGGCGGCCGTGAACACGGGCGCCTGGACCCAGTGCGTGTACGAAGTGAGCGATGCACCGCGCTACTGCGGCACCGGCACCTGGACCTACACCAACAACGTGCCGACCTGGACCAGCGACCTCAGCTGGCGCCCGTTGCCACGCCGTGAGTACACCAAGCGCAGCGATTACAACGCGCTGGCCGTGGTCAACCGCCACACGCTCACGCCCAATGGCTGGACCCACGAGCAGTTCAACACCAAGGTGCAGCGCAACGCCGACGGCAGCCAGGTGGAGATCGCCCGCGAGTTCGGCTTCAACGACTACGTGAAGACCACCGAGATCGACTTCACTCCGGCGCGCAATTACTGGAAGGCCACTGCTGGCTACTGGGCCAAGGTGCGTCAGCGCTGGGACGGTTTCCTGACCCAGGCCCCGGGCGTGCACCTGAAGACCAAGATCGATGGCATGGCGATGATCATTCCGCTGTTCACCCAGGCCGAAGAGATCCAGTCCGGCAAGAAGGTGAAGGACAAGCAGATCGACGAGGTGTTCGCCAAGTACGTTGAGAAGGCGCCGAAGGAAGGCTGATCGCCACGGCGCCGGTGGGTGCCGAGCTTGCTCGGCACCGCATCCACGCCATGCGTGGATGCCCTGCACTCAGGACGCCGGCCCGCTCAAGGTGGTCAGGTCCACCCCGGCGTCCTTGAACGCACGCAGGGTGGCCTGCAGGCTCGCCTCGTCATCGCGCGTGCGGACGCCCATGATGGCTTCGTTGCAGCGCACGCGATCGGTGCTGCACGCCTGCGGGTCGGGCAGCAGCAGCGCGGTCTGCGCGACCAGGATCGCCATGTGCGCCACTTCCTTTCTCGGCGTTGGTTGCCCCCGGTAGAACCGGTCGAACTCCGCGCGCAGGTCGGCCAGCACCTCGGCATCGCCACGCGCGTGCGCTGCATCGGCCGGAACCAGATAGGTCTGGCGGCCCTCATGGAAGGCGCGCACCTCATCGGCCAGTACCGTTTCCAGCACGAAGGCCTGCACCGGGTCCGGGACATGGCCCACCGCAGTGCGGGCACATGCGGGCAGCATCGCCAACAGCAGCGGCACGCCGACGAGAAGCGCGCGCAGGCAGAAGCCGTGTCTCATTGCTATTCCTTGAACATCAGAAACGCCGCCGCCACGATCAACCCGAACGCGGCGTAGTGGTTCCACTTCAGCGGCTGGCCCAGGTAGAACGCGGAGAACACCGCGAACACCAGCAGCGTGATCACTTCCTGCATGCCCTTCAGCTGCGGCGCCGAATACACCGCACTGCCCAGCCGGTTGCCGGGCACCTGCAGGCAGTATTCGAAGAAGGCGATGCCCCAGCTGACCATGATCACCATCATCAACGGCGCGCTCTTGTACTTCAGGTGGCCGTACCAGGCGAAGGTCATGAAGATGTTGCTGCCGAGCAGCAGCAACACCGGGTACAGGTAAGCAGCGAACGACGTGCCGGGCATCCGGGCGATCTCATCGGGGTGGGGCGCGCAGCATAGCGCCAGCCCCACCCCGTGCGTGTCATGGCCGCGTCAGGCCTCGCGCAGCGCCAATGCCGGCGGCGTATGCAGGATCGCCCGCGTACCCCACCAGCCCGCCAGCAGGCTCAACCCGATGCCGACCACGCCGCCGATCAGCAGGCCCGGCCACGGCGGCAGCAACGGCAGCTCGAACACCTTCTGCGAGACCGCCACGCCGATGGCCGCGGCGGCGCCCACCGCCAGCAACGCCGCCAGCGTGCCCAGCGCGCCGAACTCGACCAGCACCGCGCCACGCAGCTGGCGCCGGGTCGCGCCCAGCGTGCGCAGCACCGCGCTGTCGTAGCGACGCTCGCCGGCGGTGGCCTGCAGCGCGGCCAGCAGCACCAGCACGCCGGCCAGCAGGCTGAACACCATCACCAGCTGCACCGCCTGCGCCACCCGTTCCATCACATCGCGCACCTGCGAGATCACCGCGTCCACGTCCAGCAGCGACAGGTTCGGCTGCGCGCGTACCAGCTCGCCCAGTCCCGCTGCCTTGCCGGCCGGCAGATGGAACGCCGACAGCAGGTTGTGCGGGGTGTCACCCACCGCATTCGGGTTCAGTAGCACGAAGAAGTTCGGCCGGAAGGTGTTCCAGTCGGCCTTGCGCACGCTGGTCACGGTGAATTCGCGTTCCTGCTCGCCCACTGCAATGCTGATGCGGTCGCCCGGGTACACGCCGTAGCGCTTGGCCCAGCCGATTTCCACCGAAGCCTCTGCCGCGACGCTGTCGGCCTTCCAGAAGGTGCCGTTGACCAGCGTGTTGGCCGGCGGGAAGGTGCTGCGCCAGCTGAAGTTCAACGGCCGGTTCTCGTCATCGTCGTCGCGCTGGGCCTCGCTGGACGCCGGCTGCCCGTTCTGTTCAGGCGAGCGGTCCACGCGCAGCGGCGGCTTGCCGTTGATCGCGATCAGGCGGCCGGTGGCCATCGGTTCGATGCTGGCGTCACTGGCGCCCAGTCCACGCAGCGTGGCCAGCACGCTGTCGCGCTGCTCGGGCTGGATGTTGATCAGGAAGTAGTTGGGGGTATCCGCAGGCAGGCGCTCGCGCCACTGCTGCAGCAGGCCGGGGCCGGTGACTGCCAGCAGCAACAGCGCGCACAGCGACAGCGACAGTCCGACCAGCTGCATCACCGCCAGCAGCCGGCGCCGGGTCAGCGCGGCCAGGCCCAGCCGCCAGTTGCCATGCAGGCGGTGCTGCAGGCCGCGCAGCAGCTGCAGCAGCACGAAGCCGGCCCCACCGGCTGCCACCGCCAGTGCGGCCAGGCCGCCCAGCACCCACAGTGCCAGTTTCAGGTCGCCGGTGACCTGCATCGCCAGCAGCAGGCTGGCGGCCAACGCCGCCACATAGGCCAGCAACGAGGCCGGCGGCAGCGCGGCGAAGGAACGGTTGAGCACGCGCATCGGCGGCACCCCGCGTAGGCGCAGCAGCGGCGGCAGGCCGAAGCCGAACAGCAGCAACAGGCCGATGCCGGCGCCGGTCAGCGCCGGCATCGCTTCCGGCAGCGGCAGCCGCTGCGGCACCAGGCTGCCCAGCACCTGCACCAGACCTTCCTGCGCGGCCATGCCCAGGCCGATGCCGAGCGCACAGGCCGGTACCGCCAGCATCAGCAGCTGCAGCGCCAGGCCCAGCAGGATGTCGCGCTGGCGCGCGCCCAGGCAGCGCAGGATCGCTACCTGGTCGATGCGGCGCAGCGCGAAGCGGTTGGCTGCCAGCGCCGTGGCCACACCGGCCAGCAGTACCGCCAGCAGCGCGCTGAGGCCGAGGAAGCGCCCGGCCAGATCGAATGCCTGGCGCACGCCGCGCTGGGTGTCGTCCACGCTCAGCAGGCGCAGCCCCTTCACCTGCGGCAGCAGCCATTGCCGAAGCGCAGTGATCTGGTCTGCCGCTCCGGCGAACATCAGCCGGTAGTTGATGCGGCTGCCGGGGCCGAGCAGTCCGGTGCCTTCCACGTCGGCGCGGTTGACCAGCAGGGTGGGGGAGAGCGTCAACAGGTCGCCACCGGTGTCCGGCTCGGCCTCGATGATGCCGGCGATGCGCAGCGTGCCGGCGCCGAATTCGAGGTCATCGCCGGCCTTCAGCCCCAGCCCCTGCAGCAGGCGTGGGTCGGCATAGGCATGGCCCTTGGGTGGCGTGCCGGCATCGGTGATCAACGCACCGCCGGGCGTGGCCCGTACCCGCAGCGTGCCGCGCAGCGGATAGCCCGCCTGCACGGCCTTGATGCTGGCCATCTGGCTGGCATCGCCGTTGAACAGCACGCTGCCGAAACTGGCGATGCGGGTGTAGGCCAGTCCTCGCCGCCGCGCCTCGTCGGCGAACGCCTGTGGCGGGTCATCGCGGCCGGCGATGCCGAGGTCGCCGCCGAGCATTTCCGCCGCGCTGCCGGTCAGCGCCAGGTTGACCCGGTTCACCAGCGTGCCCACCGCGGTCATCACCGCTACGCCCAGCACCAGCGCGGCGAACACGGTCAGCAGGTCGCCGGCCAGCGCCTCGCGGCGCAGCGCGCGCCACGCATGCCGCAGCAGGTTCATGCCTGCGCCCCGTGCTCGACCGGCAGCAGGCGGCCGTCGTCGATGCGGTGGATGTACTGGCAACGCTGGGCCAGGCGCAGGTCGTGGGTGACCAGCACCAGGGTGGTGCCGCTGCCGGCATTGAGCTCGAACAGCAGGTCGCTGATGTGCTGGCCGGTGGCATGGTCCAGCGAGCCGGTCGGTTCGTCGGCGAACAGGATGCGCGGGCGGGTGACGAAGGCGCGTGCCAGCGCCACGCGCTGCTGCTCGCCGCCGGACAGCTGGCGCGGGTAGTGGCGGGCGCGATGGGCCAGGCCGACCTGCGCCAGCACCTCGTCCACCCGCACGCGGTCCTCGCGCCCGGCCAGTTCCAGCGGCAGTGCGACGTTCTCGGCGGCGGTCAGTGCCGGCAGCAGGTGGAAGCTCTGGAACACGAAGCCGACTTCGCGCGCGCGCAGCTGCGCACGCGCCTCTTCATCGAGATCGCCCAGATCCTGGCCGGACAGCGCGATGCGGCCGCGGCTGGGCAGGTCCAGCCCGGCCAGCAGGCCGAGCAGGGTGGTCTTGCCGGAGCCGGAGGCGCCGACGATGGCCGCGCTGGTGCCTTCATGGACGGTCAGGGTGATGTTGTCCAGTATGTGGACTTCACCCTCCGGGCCCTGCACGGACTTGCCGACCTGGTCGACGACGATGGCGACGGACGCGCTGCGGGGGGACAGGCTGTCGATGAGGAGACTCCAATGCGCAAGACGGGATGGAGCCGGCGAGCCGGCGCGATGATGGTGCTGCTGCTAGGGTTCCTGCTGCTGCCCGGGCTGGCCTGTGCCAAAGGTCCGGCCGGCACCGTGCTGGTACTCGGCGACAGCCTCAGTGCTGCCCACAATATCCCTGCCGACGCCGGCTGGGTCAGCCTGCTGCAGCAGCGGGTCAGGCAGCAGTCGAAAACCCCGGCGCGCATCGTCAACGCCAGCATGAGCGGGGAAACCACCGCCGGCGCGCTGACCCGCCTGCCGGGCCTGCTGGCGAAGGAAAAACCGACCGTGGTGGTGATTGCGCTGGGCGGCAATGACGCGCTGCGCGGGCTGACCCCGGCGCAGGTGCAGGGCAACCTGGAGAAGATGGTGCAGGCCAGCCAGAAGGCCGGTGCCAAGGTGCTGCTGCTGGGCATCGACGTACCGCCCAACTATGGGCCGGCCTATCGCCAGCGCCTGGCGGCGGCCTACAAGGCGCTGGCCACGCAGTACAAGGTGCCGCTGCTGCCGTTCCTGCTGGAGGGCGTGGCCCTGGAGCCGGGCATGATGCAGGCCGATGGCCTGCACCCCACGGCGCAGGCACAGCCGAAGGTGCTGGACAATGTCTGGCCACTGCTCAGGCCGCTGCTCTGAACCATTTGATTTCCTCTTGACGGAACTTCACATCACGTCCACCGTCGATCCGGCATGTTTCACAAAGCTGAAGTTAGAGGGAATCACATGCGTCAGACGAAGGAGACTTCCGGCTTGGTGCTGGTGGTCGAAGACAACCGCAACATCTCCGAGATGATCGGGGAATACCTGGAAGGTCGCGGCTTCGAAGTCGACTATGCACAGGACGGCCTGGATGGCTACCGCCTCGCGGCGGAAAACAGCTATGACGTCGTGGTGCTCGATCTCATGTTGCCGCGCCTGGATGGCATCGAAGTATGCCGTCGCCTGCGCAACGATGCGCGCAAGTCCACACCGGTGCTGATGCTCACGGCACGCGACACCCTGGACGACAAGCTCACCGGCCTGGGTTTCGGCGCCGATGACTACCTGACCAAGCCGTTCGCGATCCAGGAGCTGGAAGCCCGCCTGCGCGCGCTGATCCGTCGCGAACGTCGCCAGGTCGGTTCGGAGGTGCTGAAGGTCGCCGACCTGGTGCTCGATCCGGTCAGCATGCGTGCTACCCGTGCCGGCACCGAGCTGCAGCTGTCGCCGATCGGCCTGCGCCTGCTGACCATCCTGATGCGCGAATCGCCGCGCGTGGTCACCCGCCAGGAGATCGAACGCGAGATCTGGGGCAACGGCCTGCCGGATTCGGACACCCTGCGCAGCCATCTGTACAACCTGCGCAAGATCATCGACAAGCCGTTCGACCGTCCGCTGCTGCACACGGTGCAGAGCGCCGGCTATCGCATTGCCGATATCGCCCAGCCGATGGCCTGATCGGGGCCCGCGCCGGTGCAGCAGCAGGCCCGGCCGGGCAACGGCCTCGCACGTGGCAGGGGATGACCGGCCGGCGTTGCCGCCGGTCATCGTCCGTGCACGACTACGGCGCGGTGCGCTGCCTATAATCGCAGCGCTCTGACCGGGACCCCGCAATGCCGCACGGCCTGCCGCGCAAGATCCGTATCGCCTTCATCCTGCAGGCAGTTCTGGCCAGCCTGGGCATCCTGCTCGGTGCCTGGCTGGTCTCGCTGGTGATCAAGCACAGCCTGGTCGGCGCGGCCCTGCGCGAGGAAGCGGCGTACTACTGGACGCTGCACGAGGCCTCGCCGGTGCAGCCGCCACCCAATACCCAGAACATCCGCGGCTACCTGCTGGAAAGCGGGCAGTCGGCGCTGTCATTGCCGGCCAACCTGCGCACCCTGGAGCCCGGCTTCCACGAGCTGCCCAAGGACGACCAGCTGGTGCTGGTCGACGTGCGCCCGGCTGGTCGCCTGTACCTGGTATTCCTGCGTTCGCGAGCGGAGATGCTGGCGTTCTGGTTCGGTATCGTGCCCGTGCTGCTGACCTTGCTGGCGGTGTATGGCGCCAGCTGGGTCACCTACCGTGCCTCCAAGCGCCTGGTGTCGCCGGTGAACTGGCTGGCACGGCGTGTGTCGCGCTGGGACCCGGGCCATCCCGAAGCGGCCGACCTGGAGCCGAACAAGCTGCCCGCGGACATGCAGGGCGAGACCCGGCAGCTGGCCGCCGCGCTGCATTCGCTGGCCAACCGGGTCAGCGCGCATGTGGCCCGCGAGCGCAACTTCACCCGTGATGCCAGCCACGAGCTGCGCACGCCGTTGACCGTCATCCGCGTGGCCAGCGACATGGCCCTGGGCGATGAAACCCTGCAGCCGCGCCTGCGCCGCAGCCTGCAGCGCATCCAGCGCGCCGGCCGTGACATGGAAGCGGTGATCGATGCGTTCCTGATCCTGGCCCGCGAGGCCGACGTCGAACCGCAGATCGAGCTGTTCGACGTCAACGACATCGTCCGCTACGAGGTGGACAACGCCAACGAGCTGCTGGGCAACCGGCCGGTGTCGGTGCACCTGCACAGCGAAGGCCCGGTGCAGCTGCACGCGCCGCCGCGGGTGCTGCAGGTCGTGGTCAGCAACCTGGTACGCAACGCCTGCAGTTACACCGACGAAGGGCGTATCGACGTGCACGTGCTCAATGACCGCGTGGTGGTGCGCGATACCGGCATCGGCATGTCCGCCGAGGCGCTGTCGCGCGCGTTCGAGCCGTTCTACCGCGCTGAGCCAAGCCGCCCGCAGGGCACCGGCCTGGGCCTGTCGATCGTGCGCCGGTTGTGCGACCGCTTCGGCTGGAAGGTCAGCCTGGCCAGCGAGCCGGGCAAGGGCACCGAAGCCACGGTGATCTTCCGGTAGTGGGCTTTGGCCGGGCTGCGCCCGGCACCCGCCGAGGCAACATCAACATCAAAAGCGGGCATTCCGAGGAGTGGCGGGGCGGCGTGGGTGTGCAGGACACGCCGTAAACCCATCCATGGGGGCTCGATGGCGCCATCCATGGCGCCAACGGTCCTGCACACCCACACCGCCCCGCCTTCGACAGTTCCCCGCGATCCGCAGTGGATCCACGCCATGCGTGGATGAATTCAGTAGATCCACGCCATGCGTGGATAGTGTTGCGGCAGCGCCGGGCCATGCCCGGCGCACGTCCGCCTCAGTTGCAGTTGACCTTCGGCGCCAGCGCCTTGGTCCAGATCGCGTAGCCGGCCGGGGTCATGTGCAGCATGTCCTCGCGGAACAGCGTCGCATCCGGCTGGCCATCGGCACCGAGCATCGGCGTGTAGACGTCGGTGAAGCCGGTGTTGGGCAGCTTGGCCAGCGCGGCCTTGATCAGCGTGTTGGCTTCGTTGATCGCCGGCAGCAGATGCGCACGGGACGGGCTCGGCTTGATCGACAGGTACTCCACCCTGGTCTTCGGCAGGTCGCGGTGCACGCGCTGCACGAAGGCAACCACATCGTCGCGCACCTGCACGGCGCTGCGGCCACTGTTGAGGTCGTTGTCGCCCGCGTAGAAGAACACCTTGCAGGGCGCATACGGCACCACGATGCGGTCGGCGTACCAGGTGCTGTCTCGCACTTCCGAACCACCAAAGCCGCGGTTGAACACCGGCTGGCCCGGGAAGTCCGCCGCCAGGCTCGCCCACATGCGGATCGAGGAACTGCCGATGAATTCAATGCCACCGCGCGGCGGCGGGTTGGACTGGTCGGCGCTGGCGAAGCGGGCCATGTCGCCGGCCCAGGCCACGTTGGAGACCTGTTCGGGCACCTGCGGCGGCTTGGCCGGGCCCAGGGCCTGGGCAAGCGGTGCGGCGGTCAGCAGGCCCAGCATCAGCAGGCAGGTACGGCGACGGGACATCAGGCGCTCCAGCAGGCAAGGGGGCATCCATCATAGGAGCACGGCCCGGCCCGGTGCTTGCCCCTGGCAGGCCGTTCAGCGGGCCGGCGCGGGGTGCGGTTGGCGGCCTTGTGGCAAAATGGCGGCCATCTGCCTATTCCTGTGCACCCATGATTCCCTGCCGTGCGTCTGAGCGGTCGCTGCGCCGCGTCCCTGTTGCTGGATGTTCCACCCGTGGCTGATCAGTTCGGCCACATGCCCCGCGGTCCGCGCCGCATCTTCCAGGCTGCCCGCTGGTCCTGGCAGGGCCTACGCGCCGCCTGGCTGCACGAGTCCTCGTTCCGGCTGGAGGTGTACCTGCTGGTGATGCTGACTCCGGTCGCGATCTGGCTGGGCCAGACCCCGGTCGAACGCGCGCTGCTGATCGGCTCGATGCTACTGGTGCTGGCGATGGAACTGGCCAACTCGGCCATCGAAGCGGTGATCGAACGCTACGGCAGCGAGATCCATGAGCTGGCCGGCCGCGCCAAGGACATGGGCTCGGCCGCGGTGTTCGTGCTGATGATGAACGTGCTGCTGTGCTGGGCGCTGGTCGTGGTTCCGCACGCGCTGGCCGGCAATTACGGCTGAAACCCCCATTCCCCCACTGCCTTGAAGAGTTTCCATGTCCTTTGAGTTCCTCGCCGACCCCAATGCCTGGGTGACCCTGTTCACCCTCAGTGCGCTGGAAATCGTGCTCGGCATCGACAACCTGGTGTTCATTTCCATCGCCGTCAGCAAGCTGCCGGAAGAGCGTCGCCCGTTCGCGCGCAAGCTCGGCATCGCCGTGGCGTGCATCACGCGTATCGCGCTGCTGGTGTCGCTGGCCTACCTGGCGCACATGGCGGCCAACCTGTTCACCGTGGCCGGCATGGGCATCTCCATCCGCGACCTGGTGCTGATCGTCGGTGGCCTGTTCCTGATCATCAAGGGCTTCATGGAGATCAAGGAACTGATCAGCGGCGGCGAGGATGAAGATCCCAGCACGACCAAGGCGTCGGCCGTGTTCGGCTACGTGATCGCCCAGATCGCGGTGATCGACATCGTGTTCTCGCTGGACTCGGTGATCACCGCCGTCGGCATCGCCGACCACATCCCGGTGATGGTGGCCGCCATCCTGCTGTCGGTCCTGGTGATGCTGCTGGCCGCCAACCCGCTGGGCCGCTTCATCGATGCCAACCCGACCGTGAAGATGCTGGCCCTGGCCTTCATCCTGCTGATCGGCGCGGTGCTGATCCTGGACGGCCTGGACGTGCACGTGCCGAAGCCCTACATCTATGCCGCGATGGGCTTCTCGGTGCTGGTGGAGTGGCTGAACCTGCTGATGCGCCGCCGCGCCCGCGAACACAACGTGCCGGGCGCCGGCAACTGGTAATCGCGCCACTGGCGTGTGCGTCCCTCGGAACCCCCGGCATGCCGGGGGTTCTGCGTTGTGGGGGCGAGGCCGGCCCTGCAGCGGCGCTGCGGCTTTTGCACCTGCAGCGGGATTCTAGCCCCCACTTGTGAACCAGGATCAACAGTGTTTTCCCGGGGCGAGGCTTAATCCGGTACAGCAAAGCGCGCAGGCTACGCACTCCCGATTCCGCCCCCCAGGAAACCCCCATGAATTCCAGAGCCGCCTTGCTGGCGCTTGCCGTCGGCGCCTTCGCCATCGGAACCACCGAGTTTGCCCCGATGGGCCTGCTGCCGGTCATCGCCGACGGCGTGGGTGTCGGCATTCCCACCGCCGGCATGCTGATCACCGCCTACGCCGTGGGCGTGATGCTGGGCGCACCGGTGATGACCCTGCTGATGGGCCGTTTCGGCAAGCGCACCGCGCTGATGCTGCTGATGTCGATCTTCGTGGTCGGCAACCTGTTGTCGGCGCTGGCCCCGAACTACGGGCTGCTGTTGTTGTCGCGCCTGGTCACCAGCCTCAACCACGGTGCCTTCTTCGGCATCGGTGCGGTGGTCGCCGCCAGCCTGGTACCGAAGGAAAAGCAGGCCGCAGCCGTGGCCACCATGTTCATGGGCCTGACCATCGCCAACATCGGCGGCGTGCCGCTGGCGACCTGGGTCGGCCAGCAGCTGGGCTGGCGCCTGTCCTTCGCCGGTACTGCGGTGCTGGGCCTGGTCGCGATCACCGCGCTGGGCTTCGCGCTGCCGGCGTCCGCGCCGGGACCGCGCCCGGACGTGCGCCGTGAACTGAAGGCGATCCTGCAACCGCAGGTGCTGCTGGCGATGGCCACCACCGTGCTCGGCGCCGGTGCCATGTTCACCCTCTACACCTACGTAGCGCCGGTGCTGACCGAACTGACCGGTGCCTCCAACGGCTTCATCGCGATGTCGCTGGCGCTGATCGGTATCGGCTTCACCCTCGGCAACGGCATCGGCGGGCGCATGGCCGACTGGTCGCTGGATGGCGCCACACGGATCCTGCTGGCCGTCCTGGCGGTGCTGATGTTCGTGCTGCCGCTGGCCTTCATGAGCCACGCCACCGCTGCCCTCGGTGTGCTGCTGTTCGGTGCGGCGACCTTCGCGCTCGTGCCGCCGCTGCAGATCCGGGTGATGCAGGCGGCCAGCGAGGCGCCGGGCCTGGCATCGTCGATCAACGTCGGTGCGTTCAACCTGGGCAATGCCGTGGGTGCGGCGCTGGGCGGTGCGGTGATCAGCTCGGGCCTGGGCTATGCCGCGATTCCGGTGGCCGGTGGCCTGCTGGCGGCATCGGGCCTGCTGCTGGCATGGCTGGGGCGGACGCGCACTGCGGTGGCCGAGGCCTGCTGAGGAGTGTTGGATTCCGGCAGGGCTTGCAGCCCTGCACCCGCCGAGGCCACTGCAACATCAACAGCAACAGCAACAGCGTGCATTCCGTGGGATGGCGGGGTGGGTCCGGTGGCGGGGGACGCCGTAAACCCGTCCATGGGGGCTTGGCCGCGGCATCCATGCCGCGGACACCCCCGCCACCGGACCCACCCCGCCTTCGACAGTTTTCCGCGATCGGTCGCAACGGCGTTCCGCTCTGGTAGGTGTCGACCTTGGTCGACACGAATGTCTGAAGAACCGGCTTTTGCTTTTGATTTTTTCTTTTGATCTTCCCGCGGTGCGCAGGAAATTGTCCGTGGCCGGGAGGGTGGGTTGGCTGGGGGCGTGAGCGCCATGGATGGCGCGACCGAGCCTACAAGGACGTATTCACGGCGTCCCCCAGCCAACCCACCCTCCCGGCCAACCCCAGAGAACCAGCAAACAACCCACCGCGGAGGGGGCGGCGCCCGATGGCCGGTCTTTCACCCGAACCATGGCATGCTCGGCGCCAAGCCCACCCGGAACCTCCGCCATGCGCCTGTTCACCCGCGTCCTGCCCCTGATGCTGTTGGCCTCCCTGCTGTCCGGCTGCGGCTACAACGCCATCCAGCAGAAGGATGAAGCGGTCAAGGCCAGCTGGTCGGAGGTCATCAACCAGTACAAGCGCCGCGCCGACCTGGTGCCCAACCTGGTGCAGACCGTGAAGGGCTTCGCCAGCCAGGAAGAGCGCGTGCTGACCGAAGTGACCAACGCCCGTTCGCGTGTCGGCCAGATCAACGTCAACGCCGATGACGAAGCCTCGCTCAAGCAGTTCCAACAGGCCCAGGGCGAACTCGGCAGTGCGCTGTCGCGGCTGCTGGTGGTCACCGAGAACTATCCGCAGCTGAAGTCCGACCAGAACTTCCGCGACCTGCAGGCGCAGCTGGAAGGCACCGAGAACCGGGTCACCGTCGCGCGCGGCCGCTACATCCAGCAGGTGCAGGACTACAACACCTACATCCGCTCGTTCCCGCAGGTGATCACCGCCAAGATCTTCGGCTACAAGACCAAGCCGAACTTCACCGTGGACAACGAAGCGCAGATCTCCAACGCGCCGGCGGTCGATTTCGGCAACGCGCCGCAGCAGCCGGCACCGCAGCCGGGCCACTGACCGATGCGCCTGGCCACTGCGCTGCTGGCACTGCTGCTGTGGCTGCCGCTGGCAGCGCAGGCGCAGCAGCTGGCGTCGATTCCTGCGCTGGATTCACCGGTGGTCGATACCACCGGCACGCTGGACGCCATGCAGAAGCAGGCGCTGGTGCAGCAGGCGCTTGAACTGCAGCAGCGCAAGGGCAGCCAGCTGCAGGTGCTGGTGGTGCCCACCACCCAGCCGGAGGACATCGCGCAGTACACCACGCGGGTCTTCGACCAATGGCAGATCGGCCGCAAGGGCGTGGATGACGGCGTGCTGCTGGTGGTGGCCAAGGACGACCGGCGCGTGCGCATCGAGCCGGGCTACGGTCTTGAAGGCGCCATCCCCGATGCCATCGCCAACCGGGTCATCCAGGAATACCTGGTCCCACGCTTCCGCAGCGGCGACTACGCCGGTGGCATCACCGATGCCACGGCGGTACTGGTCAAGCTGATCGACGGCGAAACGCTGCCTGCACCGGTCAGTGGCCATCGCGGGCGGGAGCCTGGCGGTGGCGGCGACAGCTGGTTCCTGGCGTTGTTCATCGGTGTGTTCGCCGGCAGCATCCTGCGCGGTGTGTTCTCGCGCGTGCCGCGTCCGCTGCGTGGCCTGCTCGGCGGCGCGGGTGCAGCGCTGCTGGCCTTCGTGTTCACCTCCACCGTGCTGGCCAGCGGTGTGGCCGGCATCGTGGGCCTGATCGTGGCGATGCTCTCCGGCCACCCGGGCCGCTTTGCCGGCGGCGGTGGCTGGGGCGGCGGCAGCTGGGGAGGCGGAGGTGGCTTCGGAGGAGGCGGTGGATTCGGTGGTGGCGGCGGCTGGGGCGGTGGCGGCGGCCGTTCCGGCGGCGGCGGCGCTTCGGGAGGCTGGTGATGATCCAACGTCTATGTCGCCATGTGTTTTCGCCGTCGGTACGGCGCGCGTTCCCACCCGCCACATTGCAGGCGATCACCGAGGCCATTGCGGCCGGTGAGCAGCGCCACGGCGGGCAGGTGATGTTCGCGGTGGAAGCGGACCTGCCGCTGGCCGCGCTGTGGCACAAGGTCACCCCGCGCCAGGCCGCCGAGCATGCCTTCGCCCGCCTGCGCACCTGGGATACCACCCATAACAACGGCGTACTGATCTATCTGCTGCTGGCCGACCACGCCATCGAGATCGTCGCCGACCGTGGCCTGCATGGCCGGGTCAGCCCGGCGCAGTGGCAGCGGGTCTGCACGCACCTGCGCGAGGGGTTGCGGGGCCCGAACCCGGTCGAGGCGCTGCGCGGCGCCATCGAAGAGGTCTCGACCCTGGTGGAGGGGCACTTTCCGGCCTCGATGCGGTCAGACGATGACGGCCTGCCCAACACACCCCAGCTCCTTGGTTGAGCCGGGGCGGCACTGGCCCGAGAATAGGCGTTCAACCGCAAGGCACCTTCCATGATCTATTTCCACGACATCGACCCCATCGCCCTCTCGCTGGGGCCGATCAAGGTGCATTGGTACGGCATCATGTACCTGCTCGGCTTCACTGCGGCCTGGCTGCTGGGCCGCAAGCGCATCGCCGACGGGCGCCTGCCGGGGGTCGATGCCAACGGCTTCTCCGACCTGCTGTTCTACGCCATGCTCGGCGTGGTGCTGGGCGGACGCATCGGCTACATGCTGTTCTACGCGCTGGGCGATTTCCTGCACAACCCGCTGCTGCTGTTCAAGGTGTGGGACGGTGGCATGAGCTTCCACGGTGGCCTGCTGGGCGTGATCGCCGCCTGCTGGTGGTGGTCGCGCAAGCACAGGCTGCATTTCTTCGACACCATGGATTTCATGGCGCCGCTGGTGCCGCTGGGCCTGGGCTTCGGCCGCATCGGCAACTTCATCGGTGCCGAGCTGTGGGGCAAGTACACCGACGGTACCTGGGGCGTGGTGTTCCCGTCCGGCCTGCCGGCTCCGCTGAACCAGCTCGACCACGCGACGCTGCAGGCGCAGTTCGCGACCGGCGCGCTGAACCAGTTCGCCCGCCATCCCTCGCAACTGTATGAAGCGTTGCTGGAGGGCCTGGTGATGTTCGTGGTGCTGTGGACGGTGTCGGCCAAGCCGCGTCATCGCTATCTGGTCGGTGGCCTGTTCGCGCTGCTGTACGGCCTGTTCCGCTTCGCCGTCGAGTTCGTGCGCATGCCCGACAACGGCGTCTACGTGGCCTTCGACTGGCTGACCCGCGGCCAGATCCTCAGCCTGCCGCTGATCGCCTTCGGCCTGGTGCTGCTGGTGATGTCGCGCCGCGCACCGGTACTGCAGCCGCAGCTGCCGGTGGCCACCGAGGGCAAGGCATGAAGGCCTATCTGGACCTGCTGTCGCACGTGCTCGAACACGGCGCCGAGAAGAGTGATCGCACCGGTACCGGCACCCGCAGCGTGTTCGGCTGGCAGATGCGCTTCGACCTCAACGAAGGCTTCCCGCTGGTCACCACCAAGAAACTGCACCTGCGCTCGATCATCCACGAGCTGCTGTGGTTCCTGAAGGGCGACACCAACATCGGCTACCTGAAGGACAACCAGGTGCGGATCTGGGACGAGTGGGCCGACGAGAACGGTGACCTCGGCCCGGTCTACGGCAAGCAGTGGCGTAGCTGGGCCACCGCCGATGGCGGCGAGATCGACCAGATGCAGTGGCTGGTGGACGAGATCAAGCGCAACCCTGATTCGCGCCGGCTGGTGGTCAGCGCCTGGAACGTGGGCGAGCTTTCGCAGATGGCGCTGATGCCGTGCCACAACCTGTTCCAGTTCTACGTGGTGGACGGCAAGCTCAGCTGCCAGCTGTACCAGCGCAGCGGCGACATCTTCCTCGGCGTGCCGTTCAACATCGCCAGCTATGCGCTGCTGACCCACATGGTGGCGCAGGCCACCGGCCTGGGCGTGGGTGACTTCGTACATACGCTGGGCGATGCGCACCTGTATTCGAACCACTTCGAGCAGGCGCGCGAGCAGCTGTCGCGTGAACCGCGCTCGCTGCCGAAGCTGTGGTTGAACCCGGAGGTGACCGACCTGTTCGGCTTCCAGTTCGACGACATCCGCATCGATGGTTATGACCCGCATCCGGCGATCAAGGCGCCGGTGGCGGTATGAGTACCCGCCTGCGTTCCAGGGGCCTGCTGGCGCTGTGCGGCATGCTGCCGTTGGCCATGGTGCAGGCCGGACCCGCCGATGCGTTGTCGTTGGCCCGGCAGGTCAATGAGCAGATCGTGCACAAGCACATGCGCGAGGAAGTGCAGGCGTTCGCCGGGGCATTCAACGGCAGCACGATGTTGCCCCAGGATGTGCCGGAAGGGTGCCGGGCGCAGATGCATGAGGCGGTAACCGGGATGTACACGGCGATGACCGAGCATCTGAAGGCCGGTATCGAGGATCCGGTCTACCAGCGCACGCTCGAGCAGCAGCTGGCCAACGTCTATTCCAGCGACCAGTTGAAGGCATTTCTGGCACGTCGTGCCAGCACCGACACCGCTGCGTTGTCGGCAGACATCCTGTCAGGACCGGGCCTGAAGGATATCGAAGAGGCGCAGAAGCAGAAGATCCTCGGTGGCCTGGATGAGCGGTCCACGTCCAACCCTGCGCTGGCTGCGGCGTTGCAGGCTGCCAGTGCCGCGAACGCTGCCTGCGAACGCCTGCAGATCGACGCCAGCTGAGGAGGTGGCAGCAATGAAGCTCTCGATGATCGTGGCACTGGACCGCAACCGTGGCATCGGTCAGGGCAATGCCATGCCCTGGCACCTGCCGGATGATTTCAAGCACTTCAAGGCGCTCACCCTGGGCAAGCCGATCCTGATGGGGCGCAAGACCGCCGAGTCGATCGGCCGCGTGCTGCCGGGGCGGACCAATCTGGTGCTGACCCGCAGCGGCCAGGTGCCGTTCGAGGGCATGCGTGCGGTGGCGTCGCTGGACGAGGCGAAGGCGATTGCCGAAGGCGAGGGGGCCAGCGAGCTGTGCATCATCGGCGGCGGCGAGATCTTCCACCAGATGCTGGACCAGGCCAGTGACCTGTACCTGACCTGGGTCGATGCCGAAGTCCCCGCCGATACCCATTTCCCCGAAGTGGACGTGCAGGACTGGCGGGAAGTGAGCAGCGAGCCGCACCCGGCCGACGAACGACACGCCTACGCGTTCCGCTTCGTGCACTACGTGCGCCGCTGATCGCGGAAATACCAACGAAAACACCGACGAAAACACTGACGAAAACACCGACGGGCTAGAGTCGACTGTTAGTTGATTATCGCGCGCAGCGCGGGGTTTTCAGGGGGCGTCAGGAGCAGTCGACTAACAGTCGACTCTACCGGGACTGTCGCTACGGCGCCCGGTAATGCCCGATGATCGCGTGCTGGAACAGCAGGTTTTCTTCGCGCGTGCCGCGCGCGATGTTGTGCAGCACCAGCGGTGTGCCATTGGCCAGGCGCCGGTCAGAGACGATGCCCACGTGCAGCAGGCCGTTGCCATTGAGCTTCCAGGCAACGATGTCGCCGGCCGCGTAGTCGGCGGCGACGGCCGTGATCGGTTGCTGCCAACCCTGCCGTTCGAACCAGCGCATCAGGTTCGGTACGCGACGATGATCGATGTTGCGATCCGGCCGTGACAGGCCCCAGATCGCGGGATAGGCACTGAAGCTGCCGCGCATGTCTTCATGCACGCGCGCCTGCAGGTCCAGGCCCTGGCTGCGCAGCGCGCGCACCACCACATCGGTGCACACGCCGCGATCGAGCGGGACGTCTCCACCGGGATAGGCCAGCACCTGATAGGCAGGGTCGTAGCGGGTGGTGACGCCGATCTGCGCGCGCGCCGCGGCCACCAGTGGCGGCGAAGGCGCCTGCGGTTGCGATGGCGCGTGGCCGGCGTTTCCGGCGCCGGTGGGGGCCGGGGCCGAAGTGGGCTGGCAGCCGCTGGCCAGGGCCAGCGTCAGCAGCACCGTCCATGGTGCCCGGCCGCGCCGCGTCATGCCTGCGGCGGGGGACTGTTGCTGCCGGGGCCCGCAGAGCCACCACCACCACGGCGACGACGGCGGCGGGGACCACGGTTGCCCGGGTTGGCAGCGGCGGCGTTGCCGCCGCCCTGTTCCTTGCCCTGCGCCGCAGTGGCGGGGCGCTCGTGCGCCGGTCGCGCCGGCGGGCGGGCGTTGGGCACCGGTGCCGGTACATCGCGGCCCGGCACCTGCACCACGCGCAGTTCGTCGGTATCGAGCTGGATCGCGGTCAGCTTGCCGCCCCACACCGCGCCGGTGTCGATGGCATGCACGCCCTGGGTGATGGTCAGGCCCAGCGCCGACCAATGGCCGCAGACGACCTTGAGGTCGCGCTCGACCCGGCCCGGCACTTCGAACCAGGGATACAGCCCCTGCTCCTGCGTGCCCGGCGTGCCCTTGTCCTCGATGCCGATGCGCCCACGCGGGGTGCAGTAGCGCATGCGGGTGAGCACGTTGATGATCGCGCGCGAACGGTCGTAGCCGGACAGGTTCGGGGCCCAGCTCGGCTTGTCTCCGTACATGTTGCGGAACAGCTTGCGGTAGCCGGCGCCATGCAGCTGCACCTCGACCTCGGCGGCATGCTTCTCGGCCATCTGCGTGGTCCACTTCGGCGCCAGGCCGGCATGCACCATCATCCAGCCCAGTTCACGGTCCACATGCACCAGCTTCTGCAGGCGCAGCCAGTCCAGCAGTTCGTCGCGGTCCTCGGCCTGCACGATGCGCAGCAGGTCCGGGTTGACCTTGCGCTGTTCCTCTTCGGTGCGTGCACCGACGGCCAACAGCGAAAGATCATGGTTGCCCAGCACCACCACGCTGTGCTCGCGCAGCGAATGCACCAGCCGCAGCGTTTCCAGCGACTGGCCGCCACGGTTGACCAGGTCGCCGCAGAACCACAGGGTGTCCTGCGCCGGGTCGAAGCGGATTTTCTCCAGCAATCGCTGGGTGACGTCATAGCAGCCCTGCAGGTCGCCGATCGCCCACACACTCATCGTTCGGCCTCCGTGTCAGTGCAGGGTACGCGGGACGGCCAGCACGAACGGTGCGACCGGCGCGGCAAATTCGGTGCCATCGTCGGCGACCATGTCGTAGTGCCCCTGCATGGTCCCGTGATCGGTCCCCAGCATGACACCGGACGTGTAACGGAAGTCTTCACCGGGGCGCAGCCGCGGCTGCTCGCCGATCACTCCGTCGCCATCGACATGCTCGACACGGCCATTGGCATCGGTGATGCGCCAGTGGCGTGCGACCAGGCGTGCAGCGACCCGCCCCTGGTTGTGGATGCGGATCGTGTAGGCGAACGCAAAGCGACCGTCTTCCGGCGCGGATTGATCGTCGAGGAAGCGCGGCGCGACTTCGACGGAGATGGCATAAACGTCAGCGTCTTCCATACCGGCAGTGTAATCAGGAGGCATTGGCCAAAGCGATGAATTCGGCCACGTCCAGCTGTTCGGCGCGGGCATCGGGACGCACGCCGGCGGCGATGAACTGCTCGGCGGACACCACGTTGTTCAGGGCATTGCGCAGGGTCTTGCGGCGCTGCCCGAAGGCGGCCTTGACCACGTCGGCGAAGCGCTTGTGGTCGTTGATGTTGATCGTGGCCGGGTCACGCGGCACCAGCCGCACCACGGCCGAATCGACCTTCGGCGGCGGCCGGAACGCGCCCGGCGGCACCACGAACAGCGACGTCACCTGGCAGTAGGCCTGCAGCATCACGCTGAGGCGGCCATAGACCTTGCTGCCGGGGCCGGCTGCCATGCGGTCGACCACTTCCTTCTGCAGCATGAAGTGCATGTCGCGGATGACCGCGGCGTGCTCCAGCGCGTGGAACAGGATCGGCGAGGAGATGTTGTAGGGCAGGTTGCCGACCAGGCGGATCGGCTGGCCGTCGGCCAGTTCGGTGAAGTCCACGCGCAGCACGTCGCGATGGACGATGGTCAGCTCGCCCAGCGGCTCGGCGGCGGCGGTCAGTGGCGCGATCAGGTCGCGGTCGAACTCGATCACCGTCAGCGTGGGGTGCACGCGCAGCAGCGGCAGGGTGATCGCGCCCTGGCCGGGACCGATCTCGACCAGGCGGTCACCGTCTTTCGGGTTGACCGCCATCACGATCTTGTCGATGTAGTGGCGGTCGGCCAGGAAATGCTGGCCAAGCTGCTTCTTGGCTGGTGCGGTGAACACCGGGCCGGAGGGGGAATGCGGGGAATTCATGCGCCCAGTGTACGTTGCCGCGCAAGCTGCGCACACAGCGTCGTTGCCGCCTGCAGGCTGGAGGGATCGGCGATGCCGCGGCCGGCCAGGTCCAGTGCGGTGCCATGGTCCACCGCCACGCGCGGGTAGGGCAGGCCCAGGGTCAGATTCACCGCCTGCTCGAAGCCGGAATACTTCAGTACCGGCAGGCCCTGGTCGTGGTACATCGCCAATACGGTGTCGAAGCCGGCCAGCTTGGCCGGCAGGAAGGCGGTGTCGGCCGGCAGCGGCCCGACCAGGTCCATGCCCTCCGCGCGCAGGCGCTGCAGCAGGGGGATGACCAGGTCCAGTTCCTCGCGGCCCAGGTGGCCGTCTTCGCCGGCGTGCGGGTTCAGGCCGAGCACGGCGATGCGCGGTGCGGGCAGGCCGAATTCGCGGCGCAATGCCGCATGCACGGTGCGCAGCGTGTGCTCCAGGCCCGGGGCGGTGATCGCATCGGCCACCTCGCGCAGCGGCAGGTGGGTGGTGGCCAGGGCCACGCGCACGATGTGGTTGGCCAGCATCATCACCACCTTCACCCCGGCCTGGTCGGCCAGCAGTTCAGTGGTGCCGCTGTAGGCAATGCCGCCTTCGTTGATGACCGCCTTGTGCACCGGGCCGGTCACCACGCCGTGCAGTTCGCCGGACAGGCAGGCCTGGCCGGCGCCGAGCAGGGCGCCAATGACCGCGCCGGCATTGGCTGGATCGGCCTGGCCGAAGTGGCTGGGTGCAGTGTTACGTACGGCGCGCAGGCGCAGATCGCCGGGGACGCGTGCTTCGGCGTCCTCGGGCAGCAGTTGCAGGGGCAGATTCAGCGCGGCTGCGGCCGCGCACAGGGTGTCCGGGTCGGCAAAGGCCAGCAGCCGGCAATCTTCACGCGGCTGCTGGACGAGTCGGACACACAGCTCCGGGCCGATCCCGGCGGGCTCGCCCGGTACCAGAGCGAGCTCGGGGCGCATCGGTCAGGACTGCGGCGGGGTGGCGGTGTTTTCCGCGCGGTCGCCGCTGCGGAAGCTGACGTAGGCTTCGCCACGCAGTTCCTGCAGGAAGCGGTTGTACTCGTCTTCCAGCTTGCGACGGCCGATGGTCTCGCGGACCTGGGCACGCTGGTTGTCGGTGGTCACGTCGGTCTGGCGGGTCGCCACGCGCTGCACGATGTGCCAACCGGCGTCGGTGCGGAACGGCTGGCTGACGCCACCGTCCTGGAGGCCACTCACCTGCTGGCCGAAGGCCGGACCGAACGCGTCGGCCGGGAACCAGCCCAGATCACCGCCCTGGCCCTTGCTGTTGTTGTCCTCGGAGGACTCCTTGGCAACGGTCTGGAACTCGGCACCACCGGCAATGCGGGCGCGCAGGGTGTCGATCTTGGCCTTGGCCGCGGCGTCGGTCTGGTGGTCGTCCACGCGCACCAGGATATGGCGGCCGTGGAACTCGGTGACCGTGTGCTCACCGGCGGCGGCGGAGCTGGAATCACGTACTTCCACCAGCTTCAGCAGCTGGAAGCCGCTCGGGCCACGGATCGGGCCGACCACTTCGCCCGGCTTCATCTTTTCCATCATCTGGGCAAAGGCCTGCGGGATTTCATCCAGGCTGCGCCAGCCCAGGTCGCCGCCTTCCAGTGCGTTCGGGCTGTCCGAATAGCGCACGGCTGCAGCGTTGAAGTCCAGCTCGCCCTTGTCGAGCAGGGTCTTCACGCCATCGGCCTTCTTCTGGCCGGTGGCGATCTGGTCGGCGCTGGCACCGTCGGGCAGGGCGATCAGGATGTGCGCCAGGTGATACTGGTTACCCACCGTGGCCTGCTGCTTCAGCGCGGCGTCGACTTCACCCTCGCTGACGCTGATGCGGCTCTGCGCGAAGCTCTGGCGCAGGCGCTGCACGGTGATCTCGTCACGCACCGAGGCACGGAAATCGTTGAAGTCGATGCCGTCATGGGCCAGGCGCTGGCGCAGGGCATCCAGGTTCGAACCATTCTGCTGGGCGATGGAATTCATCGCCTGGTTCAGCTCCTGGTCGCTGACACGGATGCCGCTGCCCTGGGCGCGGGCCACCTGCAGCTTGACCAGCACGAGGCGCTCGAGCACCTGGCGGCTGAGCACATCTTCCGGCGGCAGCTGGTTTTCACGGCCGGCGTACTGCGCCTTGATGTTGGCGATCGCACGCTGGAGCTCGCTCTGCAGGATCACGTCCTCATCGACGACGGCGGCGATGCGGTCAAGCGGCTGCGCCTCCTGGGCAAGCACCTGCAGGGGGGCGGACACGCTGGACACCGCCAGCAGCGAGGCGAGAAGAACGGGGAAGCGCTTGGTCATGGGATCAGGTTCGGATCGTAGTCATCCCGGGTCGCCCCGGTGTTGCTCGGCGGCACGAGATAGAGGTCGTCGCGGTTGTAGCCGAGGATAGCACGGCGCAGGGTGCGGTCCGTGTCCTGCCCCAGGGAGCTCAGGCCCTTGAGCACGAACTCCAGCTGGATGGCATTGTTCATCTCGCCTTCGCGGTTGCGGACGTAGCGGCGGCCGACCACACGCACGGCCAGGCAGCAGCTGTCCCACTGGACGCCGGCGATGATTTCCAGCGGTTCCTTGTCCTGCAGCGAGTAGTAGTAGCGGCCAACCAGGCTCCAGCGCGCATTCAGCGGATACAGGAACGACAGGTCGGCCTGTTCCAGCAGCGTCCGGTCATGCTTGTTGGCGGTGGCCGGAGCGCCGGAGTTGATGCGGTAGCGGTAGCTGAGGTTGATCACGCCATCGTTGGGCATCAGGTAGCGGGCACGGACGCTGGCCAGATCCTCGCGCTTGTACTTCGGGTCCCACTGGTAGGTGGCGCCCAGGGTCCAGCGGTCGTTGATCATGTAGTTGCCGTCGGCGATCCAGGCCGACTTGCCCTTCTCCACCGGCGCGCCGCCCGGGAGTGTCACCCGCGACTCGTCGAAGTACTGGATCTGGCCGATGGAGGCCGAGAACCGTTCCTTGCCGGTGGTCTGGTCGATGAAGCGGGTACCCAGTGCCAGGGTCAGCTGGTTGGCATCGTTCTGGCGATCGGCGCCGGTATAGCGCGAATCGCGGAACAGCTGGCCCCAGCTGAAGGTGAAGTCGCGGGTGTCGAAGATCGGCAGCTCGTCCTGGTCGCGGTACGGCGTGCGCAGGTAGAACAGGCGCGGTTCCAGGGTCTGCAGGAAGGACTTGCCACCGATGCGGGTCTCGCGATCGAAGAACAGGCCGGCATCGATGCTGCCGATCGGCAGGCTGCGGCTGGGCGAGGTGTTGCCGCGCAGCTGTTCCGGTGTGGCGGTGGTCGGGTCGATACCCTGCGAACGCAGGATCTGGCCGCGGATGCCGTTGACGCCGTCAGCCAGGCCGCGATCCAGCTGGTAGGCCGTGTATCGGTAGGCCAGGGTCGGCGTGATGTACCAGGCCGCGCCGCTGATCGGGAACGACACGTAGGGCTTCACGTCAAGGCGTGAGCCACCGCTCACGCCAATGCCGGATCGCTGTTGGACACCATTGCGCGTGTACTGCAGGTCCGTTCCAGCGCTGGCGTCGTACTTGTAGTTGATGTCGTCGTGGGTGAAGCGCACGGCTTCGGCGTAGATGCCGGTTTCCAGCCACGGCAGGACCGGCTTGTCCCAGTTGAAGTACAGGCGCGGCTGGCGGTTGTAGGGCAGCGCGCTTTCATTGAGCGTGTAGTCGGTCAGCTGCCAGCGGTCGGCCATGATGCCAGCCGTCCAGTTCTTGCCGGTGCCGTACAGACCGATGGTGCTCTGCAGGTTCGACGCGGTGACCCCCACCAGGCGGTTGGCGAAGTCTTCCACATAGCGCTCGTCGCTGACCCAGGCCAGATTGGCACGGGCCTGCCAGTGGTCGTCGAGGTTGTGGTAGCCGCCGAACATCACCCGGCCGCGGTCGCGGTCGCGCAGCTTGTCGTTGGGCATGAACGCGGTCAGCAGTTCGCCGCGGCCGCCGTTGTAGAGGTAGCGGAACTCGTTGTCGAGCATCAGGCCGCGCCGGCTCATGTAGCGCGGGGTCAACGTGTCGTCGTAGTTCGGCGCCAGGTTGAAGTAGATCGGCTGTGCGTAATCGAAACCGTTGCGCCCGGACATGCCCAGCTGCGGGAACAGCAGGCCGGTCTTGCGCCGGTCATCGATCGGGAACTTGAAGTACGGCGCCCACAGTACCGGCACCTTGCCGATGCGCAGCACGGCGTTGCGGGCCGTGCCGAAGCCTTCGTCGTTGTCCACTTCGATCTGCGGCGCCGACAGCTTCCACACCGGCTGCGACGGGTCGCAGGTGGTGTAGGTGGAGCGGTGCATCTGGCCGACCGCACCCTGCAGGTCGACCGACTCGGCATCGCCGTTGCCGCGGCGCGACACCAGCTGGTACTGGATGTCGGTGATCTTGTGGGTGTCGCTTTCCTGGTTGCCCTCGGCGCGCTTGGCGACCATGCGGATCGAGGAGTCCTGGTAGCGGACATTGCCGTCGGCAATGTAGTTGCCGCTCTCGGTATCGAAGCTGAGCTTGTCGGTGCCGACGAACTGGTCGCCCCGGCGCAGGGCCACGTTGCCCTCGTACTGCGGCACGGTGGTGGTGCCCAGCAGCTGGTCACCCTCGATGTCGGTCGGCTGCTGCTCGCGCGCGGCGCTGGCGGCGGCCTTGTCCTGGCCCGGGACCGGGACCGGGGCATCGGTAAACGCGGGAATCACGTCGGTAGCCGGGCACAGGCCCCAGTTGAGCGGCTTTTCATCGGCCATTGCCGGCAGGCAGATGGCGATGCTCAGAGGCAGGGGAAGCAGGCGGAGGGCTCGGCGCACGCGGTTCGGATTCGGGCGAAAACGGACGGTAGCTTGCCCCATCCCTTGCATAGGGGCAATGAAGGGCGTCGGATCCTGCCGGTTCGGGTTCATCCGGACACAGTATCCCGAGGGGGCGGCATCAGGGCCCGGACATGGGCCACACTGCACTCAGCAAGGGCCTGCAGGTCATAGCCGCCTTCCAGCATCGAGACCACCCGGCCGGCCGCATGGCGGCGCGCCAGCGCATGCAGTTCGCGGGTGATCCAGGCGAAATCGTCGGTTTCCAGCATCAGGTCGGCCTGCGGGTCGCGCAGGTGGGCATCGAAGCCGGCCGAGATCAGCAGCAGCTGCGGCCGGAAGTCGTCGATGGCCGGCAGCATCTCGTCGGCCCACACATTGCGGAAGCGGAAACCGCCACTGCCGGGTGGCAGCAGGATGTTCATCAGGTTGCCCGCACCGCGGTCGCGGCGCAGGCCCGAATTGGGGAACAGGCCGGCCTGGTGGGTGCTGTAGTAGGAGACCCGGGCGTCGTGCTGGAAGATGTCCTGGGTGCCGTTGCCATGGTGGACATCGAAATCGACCACCGCGATCCGCTCCAGCCCATGGCGGTCGCGGGCATAGGCTGCCGCAATGGCGATGTTGTTGAGCAGGCAGAAGCCCATCGCGGTGCTGCTGGTGGCGTGGTGGCCCGGTGGCCGCACCGCGCAGAACGCCAGCGGGTCCTCGCCCAGCATCACCGCGTCTACAGCGGCCACGCCGGCACCGGCGGCATGCACGGCGGCGCTGGCCGAGCCCGGCGAGGTCCAGGTGTCCATGTCCAGCTGGCGCAGCGGCGCGGTCTGCGGCTGCAGCACGAAGTCGAGCAGGGCGCTGTCGTGGACCCGGGTCAGTTCGCCGAACTTGGCCGGCGGCGCCTCGCGCCAGTCCAGCTGGCCGGGGAAGGCGGCGTGCAGGGCGTCGAGCACATGCTGCAGGCGTTGCGGGCACTCCGGATGGCCAGGGCCGGGGTCATGCAGCAGGCAGGACGGATGGGTGAAGACCAGCATCGTGCCGACTCAGCGCTGGCGCTGCTGTGGCTGCCACAGCGCTTCGCCATGGCCATCGGCGCGGGCCAGTACCCGGGCCAACACGAACAACAGGTCCGACAGCCGGTTGAGGTACTGCAGCGCCTCGCTGCGCACGGCGTCGTGTCGGGCCAGGGTGACCGTCTCGCGCTCGGCGCGGCGGACGATGGTGCGGGCCAGATGGCAGCGTGCGGCGGCCTCGCCACCGGCCGGCAGGATGAACTCCTTCAACATCGGCAGGCTGGCGTTGTAGTGGTCCAGCTGCTGTTCCAGTGCCGAGATATCGGCGGCGTGGATCGCGGCGTGGCCGGGGATGCACAGTTCGGCGCCCAAGTCGAACAGCTGGTGCTGCAGATGCACCACCAGCGCGCGGACATCCTCCGGCAGCGCCGTGGCCAGCAGCAGGCCGAGCGCGGCATTGGCTTCATCGACGGTGCCGTAGGACGCCACGCGGGCGTCGTCCTTGGCGACGCGCTGGCCGTCGCCAAGGCCGGTAGTGCCGTCGTCGCCGGTGCGGGTATAGATGCGCGAGAGGCGATGACCCATGGCGCGGCTCAGTGGCGGATGTCGCGGCGGGCCTGCTGGAGCTTCAGCACCTGCTCCACCGCCAGCTGCAGCGCCGCTGCCAGCGCCACGTAGATCGCGGTGGTGCGCAGGTACGGCCCGAACCACTGGGTGTAGTTCTGTGCCCAGCCGGCCAGCGTTGGTTCGGCTACGTTGCGGCTGGTCCAGTAGAAGCCGCCCTGCGCCAGCAGGTGGCAGACCGCCACCGAGGCCACCAGCAGCAGCGCACCCTTGGCCAGCACCGGCCAACGCGCAGTCTGGTAGTTGCGGCCCAGCAGCATGCCGCCGGCCCACAGCGAGAAATACGCCGGCAGCAGCAGCCAGTACCCCGGTGACACGCAGTAGTGCTGCCAGAAATCCAGGCCGCTGCTGCGGATCACGATCCAGTCCACCAGCACCGCGAACACCATCAGTAGCGGAAACGCCCAGCGTGTCCAGGCGGCCAGGTAGAAGCCGCCGATGAAGAACACCGCCCAGGAGGCATCGGGGATCGCCGCGAAGTGGTTGACCCGGGTCGCCGCCAGCAACAGCACGAGTACGGACAGGACGAAGGCACGGTTGGCGGTGGCGGACATGGCAGCGGGCCCGGAGCGGATTCAGGTTTCATTCTAGCCCGGCGCGCCGGTTGGCGCAGGTGGGGCGCTGTTGGGTCTGCGGGTGGGGCGAGCGCGTATCATGAACACCATGAGTGAACGACATGACGTGCTGATCGTCGGTGGTGGCCTGGTCGGTGCCAGTCTGGCCATCGCCCTGGACCGGTTGGGCCGCGATGTGGGCCTGCTCGAGGCCAGCCCGGCCGGCGAGCTGCCGGCGGTGTTCGACCAGCGCAACCTCAGTTTCGCCGCTGCCACCGTCAACGCGCTGACCGCGCTGGGGGTCATGCAGAAGCTGTCGATGGCGCCGGGCCCGATCCGCCGCATCCACGTCAGCCGTGCCGGCGATTTCGGCCGCGTGCAGCTGGAGGCTTCCGACTACGACCGGCCGTGGTTCGGCCAGGTGGTGGTGGCGCGGGACTTCGGCCAGGCGCTGGAAGCGCGGCTGCAGGAGCTGCCGCGGCTGCGGCGCTACCGGCCGATGCGGTTCCTGGGCCTGGGCGAGGTGGTCGGCGGCTACCGCCAGGTGCGCGTGGCCGACGAGACCGGCGAGCGCGTGCTGCTGGCACGGCTGGTGGTGGGTGCCGATGGCACAACCAGCGGCGTGCGCGGCGCGTTGGGCATCGAGGTCGACCGCCATGATTTCCAGCAGACCCTGTTCGTAGCCCGCGTGCGCAGCCAGCGTGCGCCGGATGGCACCGCCTGGGAGCGTTTCACCGATACCGGCCCGACCGCCCTGCTACCGCGTGGCGATCGCCACTTCGGAACCGTGCATGGCGTGGCGCGGGACCAGGCTGATGCGGTGATGGCGCTGGACGATGTGGCCTGGTTGCAGCGCCTGCAGGATGCGATCGGCTGGCGTGCCGGTCGCCTGCTCGAATCCGGTCCGCGCAGCGCGTACCCGCTCATCCAGGTGCTGGCGCGCGCGTTGGCCGGTGAACGCACGGTGCTGCTTGGCAATGCCGCGCAGACCATCCATCCGCTGGGCGCACAGGGCTTCAACCTGGGCCTGCGCGATGCGCTGACCCTGGCCGAACTGTTGGAGGATGCGCATGAGGATGCCGGCAGCGATGCGCTGCTGCAGGCCTATGTCGCGCGCCGCGAAGAGGACCGCCGGCAGACGGTGGCGTTCTCCGGTGGGCTGGCGCGCCTGACCAGCAACCCGGCGCCGCTGATGCGGCCGCTGCGCAGTCTCGGCCTGGTGGCCGCGCAGCGCGCGTCGGTGCAATCGATGCTGGTCGGTGGCGCAATGGGCTTCCGTGGCGAAGTGCCGCGGCTGTGCCGTGGAGAAGCCGCATGAGCCGGCGTGCGCGCCTGGACGTGGCCATCGTCGGGGGCGGCGTGGTCGGTGCCGCCTGTGCGCTGGCGCTGGCCGATGCCGGTCTGTCGGTTGCGCTGGTGGAGGGCCGCGAGCCGGCGCCGTGGCAGGCCGCACAGCCCGACCTGCGCGTATTCGCCTTCGCCGCTGACAACGTGCAGCTGTTGAACCGCCTCGGCGTGTGGCCGGCGATCGCGCAGGCCCGCGCCTGGCCCTACCGGCGCATGCAGGTGTGGGATGCGGCGGGTGGTGAGGATCTGCTGTTCGACGCCGATCGCTTCGGTCGGCGCGAGCTGGGCTACATCGTCGAGAACGGCCTGCTGCAGGACCGCCTGTGGTCGGCACTGCCGGCGGCGGGTGTGCAGCTGCACTGCCCGGCACGGGTGGACGCGCTGGAGCAGGACGAGGAAGGCGTGCGCCTGCGCCTGGATGACGGGCGCCGCCTGGAAGCGGCGTTGGCGGTGGCCGCCGACGGCGCCGAATCGACCCTGCGCCAGCTGGCCGGGATCGAGGTCGAGCGCCACGACTACCACCAGCGTGGCGTGGTGGCCTACGTGGACAGCGATCTTCCCAACCAGGCCACGGCCTGGCAGCGCTTCCTGCCGAGCGGGCCACTGGCGCTGCTGCCGGTGGCCGAGCGCCGCAGTTCGATCGTCTGGACCCTGCCCGAGGACGAGGCGGCACGTGTGCTCGCGCTGGACGAGGACAGCTTCAACCGTGAACTGACCCGCGCCTTCGCTGCACGCCTGGGTGAACTGCGGCTGGCATCACCGCGTGCGGCATTCCCACTGCGCCGCCAGCTGGCCCGCCACTACGTGGCCGGACGCGTGCTGGCGTTGGGCGATGCCGCGCACGTGGTGCATCCGCTGGCCGGGCAGGGCGTGAACCTGGGGCTACGTGATGTCGCCGCCCTGCAGCAGTGGCTGGCGCCATCGGCGGAGCGCCGTGGCCAGCCGCGGCTGTCGCCGCAGCGCCTGCAGCGCTGGGCACGCGAACGGCGCAGCGACAACCACATCGCCGCTTACAGCTTCGATGCGATCAACCGCCTGTTCTCCAACGACGAAATGCACCTGACCCTGGCCCGTGGACGCGCGCTGGGCTGTGTCGGCAAATGGCCGCCGCTGGTGCAGGCGTTCTGGAAGCGCGCCGCCGGCGTCTAACTCAAAAAGGGGACGGAGGGGATTAAGTCGTATGTGCACATACGACTTAATCCCCTCCGTCCCCTTTTTCAATCAACCAGCCATCCAACCAGGTCGGCGCGGTCCAGCTTGCCGCGATGCCTGCGGTCCAGCGAATTGAATTCATCGGCCAGCGCCGGGTTGGCCTGTGCTTCCTCGCGGCTGATGAAGCCATCGTTGTTCACGTCGAGGTCGCTGAAGTGGATGCGGTACTGACCGACCACGCTGCTGGGTTCCAGCGAACGCACGGTCACCTGTGCCTCGCCGGCCGGCTGCGGAATCTCGACGCTGCCGCTGACCCGTCCGGCATCCAGTGGTTGCTGGCGGATCGCGCCGCCGGTCGGGCCCAGTGGCTGGCTCTGCGCCGGCATGGACGGGCCGTGCTGGGCCATGGCCGGTACCGAAGCCAGCAGGATGGCCAACAGCACGGCGGAGCGTGGAATGTTCATGACAGGCTCCTTGCCAGAGGGTACCGGGAGCGTACTCCCGGCAACCTGTGCCGCCGATGACGGATCAGCGCAGCGGCGAGGCCAGCACAGTGATCTCTTCACGGTCGTGATAGAGCTGTTTGGCGCGCACCACCAGCGGCTTGCCGGCCTGGTCCTGGAACAGGTCCAGGCACAGCCGGGTCTCGTCCCAGCGCTTCTTCATCGGCAGCTTCAGATTGAAGATCGCGTGCCTGCACCAGCCTTCGCGGAACCAGGTGGCCATGCGTTCGGCCACGCGGCGCGGCTGCTCGACCATGTCGCAGACCATCCAGTCCAGCGGCTGTTCCGGGTGCCAGTGGAAGCCATCGGCGCGCAGGTGCTCGACCAGCCCGGTGTCCAGCACGTGCTGGCGCAGCGGACCATTGTCGATGCTCAGCACGTGCATGTGCTGGCGGGTCAGTACCCAGGTCCAGCCACCGGGTGCGGCGCCGAGGTCAGCCGCGCGCATGCCGGGCTTGGCCAGCGCCTCGCGTTCTTCCGGCGTCAGCAGGGTCAACAGCGCCTCGTCCAGCTTCAGTGCCGAACGCGAGGGGGCCTCGGGCAGCAGCTTCAGGCGCGGGATGCCCAGTGCCCACGGTGCGCTGTCGGCCGGATCGGCCACGCAGACGAAGGCGTGGGTGCCGTCGACGAACACGACGTGCAGGCGCGGCAGGCGGTTGTTTGGCTTGTCGCTGAGCTTGCCGGCCTTGCGCAGCGCCGGGCGCAGCGCATTGCCGAAGGCGCGGGCCAGCCCGGACAGCGGCTTGCCGGCGTCCGAATCGGGATGTTCCACCCACAGGTCGCCGAAGCGCGGCGCATCGGCCAACACCTCCAGCATCGGGGTGATGCGGTCGCTCGGATCCAGCTGCGGCAGCTCGGCCAGCACCACCAGCTTCTGCCGCGCGAAGATCAGCTCGCGCCAGCGCAGGCGCGGCGCCAGCGCAGCGGCCTCGTCGCACATGAAAAGCACGTAGCCATCATTGCGCTGGGTGCGCGCATAACCGGCGAAACCGGCTTCGCCGGCGCGGAACTGCAGCTCGCCGGCCAGCTCGGGCTCGAAGCCCTGCCGGCACAGGCACAGCAGGCCGATGCCGGTTTCAGTAACGTGCGCCATCGCTTTCCCCATAGGCACGCAGCACGCTGCGCGCGGCGTCGCGGTTCAGGCCCTGCACCACCTCGATGCCACGCTTGCTGAGCTCGCCCACCCAGTCGGCCGGCAGCGGGCCTTCATCGAACGGGGTCAGCTCTTCTACGTCGGCCGAGTTGGCACCGATCAGCAGGCGGTCGATGCCGGCCCACACGGTGGCGCCGTAGCACTGGCAGCACGGTTGCGAGCTGGTGGCCAGGGTGACCGGCGACAGCACCGCGTTCAGGCGCGGGGTCTGCAGGCGCTGCTGGGCCAGCATGTAGGCCATGTTCTCGGCGTGCGCCAGCGAGGTCGCGTGCGGCATCACCCGGTTCACGCCGGCGGCGATGACCTTGTCGTCCGGGCCGAACACCACGGCGCCGAACGGGCCGCCACTGGCGTGTTCGACGTTCAGCCGCGACAGCTCGATCGCCAGCGCGACCTTGGCCTCGTCGCCCGGATATCGACGATCCAGGTCGATCTGGTCGTGGATCCAGGCGGGAAGGGTCAGGTGGACTTGCGCGTACAGCATCGCGGGGGTGCCTCGTAGTGGAATGGAAGAAGGTGCGGTTGCTTGGGAAACCGGCGCGCAGTGTAGCCGCACCGGCCTGTATCGGGTGTGGCGGCGGATCAGCCCGGCGCGCCGGTACGGATCACCACGTACTGCTTGCGGAATTCCAGCCCGGCCTGCGGCCAGCTGGCGGCATAGGCGCGCAGCAGGGGCAGGGCGGCAGCGAAGTCGTGGCCATTGACCCGGCAATCGGCCTCGCACAGTCCATCGGCATCGCGCGAGGCGAACAGGCGGATGGCGAGGAAGTGGCGGGCTTTAAGCAGCTCATCGAAGGCCTCCATGCTGCGGGTGAACAGGCAGCAGGGGCAGGAACCATGGTCGTCCTCGCTGCAGGTGGACGCATCCACTTCCTGCGCGCGGTAGTGTGCCAACGGCCCCAGCACCACGGTGCGCTGGTGTTCCTCGCCATCGTCGCCGGCCGGATAGGTCAGGCCCATCATCGGCAGGCCCTGAGCGCCTTCGGCGCCGATCGCAGTCTGCAGGGTCACCAGGTCCACCCGGGCCCAGGCCTGGAAGCCGGACAGCAGCGATGCCTGCTCATCGGCACCGTTGGCGTGCTGGTACTCGAACAGGCCGTCGGCGAACAACACCGGATGCTGGGCCTCGATGACTGTGGAGGTCTGCCAGCCGCCGTTGTCGCGCGCGTGCGCGGCCATCGCATGCGGAGTCAGGCGCAGGCCGCTGTCCAGCAACAGCGCGCTGCCGTCGATGCGGCTGGCGGTGCCGGCATCCTGCAGGGCCTGGTGCAGCAGTGGGAGGAGGGCGGTGGCGCTCGTGGTCATGTCAGGCCTGTGGATGGATGGGGCGGAGCATCCAGGCAGGGCCTGGGGCTAGCGGTCGAGTGCGTCGAGTTCGGCGCGATATCGCAGCGCGTCGGGCTGCTGCTGCGGATCGTTGCCGTGGTCGCGCAGCCAGGTTTCCAGCTCGCGGCGATAGTCCGCGCGGAAATCGGCATTGCCCGGGCTGAAGTGCAGCTTGCGTGCCGCCACCTCCACGCGCTCGCGTGCGCTGGCCCGGGCCTGGGCGATGCCATGCGGTGATTCGTTGGTGAGGATGACGAAGTTGCGCGGGAAGCCCGGCGTGTACTTCACCACGAATGGCTGGTCCTGCGCCGGGATGCGGATGGCGTTTTCCAGTGGCCACAGCGAAGCGGTATTGGTGTGGAACACCACCTCCACATCGCGCCCTTCGGCAGTGCGCAGCACCGCTTCGTAGCGCCAGATGTACTGCTCGTTGAGCGTGGAGTTGGTTTCCTCGGCCTTGACGATCACCGCTTCGCCACGCTCGCCCACCACGTTGAGGAAGGCGGCGTTGAGGAAGTGGCCGAGGAAGATATTGAGCATCGCCAGCGGGAACACCACGATGGCGTAGCCCGGAAAGCGCCGCCACCACGAGACCAGCCCGGCCAGCACCATCGCCGCAAAGAACGTCAGCAGCGGATGCTGCGAGATGAACCAGAGCAGGGCGGAGAGGGCGGTGATCATCGTCGTGGTCATGCGGGCGCCGTCCCGGCGCCCGCGCAGGTCCTCAGGCCGACCAGGTGTCGCGCAGGGTCACGCTGCGGTTGAACACCGGCTTGGCTTCGGTGTGGTCGCGGCGGTCGGCGACGAAGTAGCCGGTACGCTCGAACTGGAACGACTGCTCCGGCGCCGCGCTGGCCGCGGCCGGCTCGACATAGCCGGTGACGGTGCGGCGCGATTCCGGGTTGAGGTAATCGCGGTAGGTCTTGCCTTCCGACTCGTCGTCCGGGTTCGGTACCGAGAACAGGCGGTCGTACAGGCGGATCTCGGCCGGCACGCCGTGCACGGCGCTGACCCAGTGGATGGTGCCCTTGACCTTGCGGTTGGCGCCTTCCATGCCCGGACGCGATTCCGGATCCAGCCAGCCGCGCAGCTCGGTGATGGTGCCGTCGGCATCCTTGATCACTTCGTCGCAGCGGATGATGCCGGCGCCGCGCAGGCGCACTTCGCCACCCGGGACCAGGCGCTTCCAGCCCTTCGGCGGCACTTCGGCGAAGTCCTCGCGGTCGATCCACACTTCACGTGCGAACGGCACTTCGCGGCTGCCGAAGCTCTCGTCCTTCGGGTGGTTGCTGAAGGTCAGCTGTTCTTCGTGGCCTTCCGGCAGGTTGGTCAGTACCAGCTTGACCGGATCGACCACCGCCATGCGGCGCGGTGCGGCGCTGTCCAGGTCTTCGCGCAGCGCGCCTTCCAGCACGCTGAAGTCGATCAGCGAATTCTGCTTGCTGATGCCCACGCGCTCGGCGAACAGGCGCATCGCGGCCGGGGTGTAGCCACGGCGGCGCAGGCCCTGCAGGGTCGGCATGCGCGGGTCTTCCCAGCCGTCCACCAGCTGTTCGGTGACCAGCGCCATCAGCTTGCGCTTGCTCATCACCGTGTAGTTGATGTTCAGGCGCGAGAACTCGATCTGGCGCGGCTTGGCCGCTTCGCGCGGCAGGCCGGCATCGACCAGCGGCTGGGTCAGCGCGTCGTCATGGGCGAAATCGACGTTGTCCACGCACCAGTCGTACAGCGGGCGGTGGTCTTCGAATTCCAGCGTGCACAGCGAGTGGGTGATGCCCTCGATCGAATCACCCAGTGCATGGGCGAAGTCGTACATCGGGTAGATCGGCCACGCGTTGCCGGTGTTCTGGTGTTCGACGTGCTTGATGCGGTACAGGGCCGGATCGCGCAGGTTGATGTTGCCGCTGGCCATGTCGATCTTCGCACGCAGGGTGCGCGCGCCATCCGGGAATTCACCGGCGCGCATGCGGCGGAACAGGTCGAGGTTCTCCTCGACGCTGCGGTCGCGCCACGGCGACGGACGGCCCGGTTCGGTCAGGGTGCCGCGGTAGGCGCGCACTTCCTCGGCCGACAGGTCGCAGACGTAGGCCTTGCCCTGTTCGATCAGCTTCTCGGCGGCCAGGTAATAGGTCTGGAAGTAGTCCGAGGCGTGGCGCAGCTCGTTCCAGCTGAAGCCCAGCCAGCGCACGTCGTCCTGGATCGCGGCCACGTACTCCGGATCTTCCTTGGCCGGGTTGGTGTCGTCGAAGCGCAGGTTGCAGACACCGCTGAACTCACCGGCGATGCCGAAGTTCAGGCAGATCGACTTGGCATGACCGATGTGCAGATAGCCGTTCGGCTCCGGCGGGAAGCGGGTCTTGATCGCCTGGTGCTTTCCGCTGGCCAGGTCCTCGCGCACGATCTGGCGGATGAAATCGCGCTTTTCGTGGCTGTCGGCGGGGGTCTCGGGGCTGGCGGGGGTGTGCTCGGACATGAGTCGGCGAAAAGAAAGGCAGAAAGACCAACAGTCTAGCGCGTACGGGGCAGGGCTGCCCGGTGGGGGTGTGGGCATGCCGGCCAGCGGCCGGCACTACCAGCCCACTTTCCGGTAGCGCCGGCCGGCGGAACGTGGATCGACGTGCAGATGGGTAGTGCCGGCCGCTGGCCGGCAGAACGGTCATGCGCCGTCACCACCACCATTCAGCCCTCGGGCGTATGCTGGACCCCTGCCCCGAGGAGCCGCCGCATGCACATCGTGTACAAGGCCGACAACCTGTTCGACGCCCATCTGGTCAAGCACGCGCTGGAAGATGCCGGCATTCCCGCCTTCGTGTTCGGCGAGTCGTTGCTGGGTGGCATGGGGGAATTGCCGCTGTTTGGAGTGCTGCGTGTGGGCATCCCCGATGCGGCGCGGCCACAGGCGGAGGACATCGTGGCAGCACTGGACTTGGGCCACGCGCCGGACGCCCCCATTTCCGATGCAGACGACATAGCCGGACTTCCGGCGTAGGAGCGCATCATGTTGGGAATTGGCCAGGGGATCCTCGGCATCGGCGCCTTCAAGCAGCGCCTGCCGCGCCCGGAAGAAGCACTGCCGGGGCGCGAGCAACCGCTGCCGCTGCACAGCAACCAGCACTTCGTGAACAGCCATCCGCTGAAGGACCGTTTCGCCGGCCTGCAGCAGATCCGCTTCGCGCTGGGCTGCTTCTGGGGCGCCGAGCGCAAGTTCTGGACCGAACCGGGCGTGTACAGCACCTCGGTCGGCTATGCCGGCGGCATCACCCCGAACCCGACCTATGAAGAGGTCTGCTCGGGGCTGACCGGCCACACCGAAGTGGTGCAGGTGGTGTTCGACCCGGCGGTGGTAAGCCTGGAGCGGCTGCTGCAGCTGTTCTGGGAAAGCCACGACCCGACCCAGGGCATGCGCCAGGGCAACGACACCGGCACCCAGTACCGCTCGGCGATCCACGCCACCGACGAGGCGCAGTACGCCGCCGCGCTGGCCAGCCGCGAGGCTTACCAGGCGCAGCTGGATGCAGCCGGCTACGGCCCGATCACCACCGAGATCGTGTACCCGGCGCCGGAGTACTACTACGCCGAGGACTATCACCAGCAGTACCTGGCGAAGAATCCGAACGGTTACTGCGGCATCGGCGGCACCGGGGTGAGCTGCCCAATCGGGTTGGATGTGGAGGCGCCGCGCTGACGCGCGGTGGTCCGCCTGCGGCGGGCAGAAGCTGAAAGCAACTGCCAAAGCCAAAGCCAAAGCGGCTCTGGGTTGCTGATGGTTTGGCGGGACGGGTACAGATGACGGGACACGCCGTGAACCCGTCCCTGGGGGCTCGGCCACGGCATCCATGCCGTGGACGGTCCCGCCATCTGCACCCGTCCCGCCTCCGATCATTTCCCGGTGACGGTGGGCAAGAGCATGGGTTACTGACGAACTGAAAGAAAACAAAAAGGACGCGGCTTTCGCCGCGTCCTTTTTGTTTGTATGCAGTGCTTTCTGTAGAGCGGAGCCATGCTCCGCTCCAAGCAAGCGAAGCGCGCGACCCGCTGTTGCTCTTCTTTCTTTCTTCCGTGGCGGGCGGCCACCGGAAACTGTCAGAGGGCGGGCGGGTTGGGTTCGCGGGAGTGTCCGCCGCATGGATGCGGCGGCCAAGCCTCCAGGGGTGGGTTCACGGCGTCTCCCGCGAACCCAACCCGCCCGACCCGGCGCGGCTTTTGCTCTGAGCCCCCGCCACGAGGGGCTCAGCCGTTGGCCGGAATCCTCACAGTTCCGAACGAATGCGCTCGCGCAGCGCCTGCAGATCCTTGGCAAACGCATCGATACCGGTCGCCAGTTTCTCGGTGGCCATCGGATCGGCCGCCAGATCCGCTGCAAACTTCGCCGCATCGATCGGGGTCACCGCCACGCCGTCGGCGGCACCGGCCACCAGCTTGCGCGGCAGCTCGCCGTGGTCGGCGTCCAGCTTCTCCAGCAGGTCCGGCGAAATCGTCAGGCGGTCGCAGCCGGCCAGCGCTTCGATCTGCGCGGTCGAACGGAACGAGGCGCCCATCACCACCGTCGGCGAACCGCGGCGCTTGAATTCGGCGTACACGCCGCGCACGAACTTCACGCCCGGGTCTTCGTCGATGTTGGCCGGGGCCTGGCCGTTGGCCACGTACCAATCGAGGATACGGCCGACGAACGGCGAGATCAGGAACGCGCCGGCTTCGCTGCAGGCCAGCGCCTGGGTCGGGTTGAAGATCAGGGTCAGGTTGCAGTCGATGCCTTCGGCCTGCAGGATGCGCGCGGCTTCCACGCCTTCCCAGGTGGCGGCGATCTTGATCAGGATCTTCTCGCGCGGCACGCCGGCGTCGGCGTACATCTGGATGAACTGGCGGGCCTTGGCCACGGTGGCAGCGGTGTCGTGGGCCTGGTCGGCATCCACTTCGGTGGACACGCGGCCCGGCACCAGCGTGCTCAGCAGTGCGCCGACGCCGATGGTCAGGCGGTCTGCCACGGCGTGCACCACGGTCTCGCGGTCGCCACCCTGCTGGCGGCCCCAGGCCAGTTCGCGTTCGATCAGCTCGGCGTAGACCGGCAGGTCCAGCGCCTTTTTCACCAGGGTCGGGTTGGTGGTGCAGTCCACCGGCTGCAGGCGCTTGATCGCCTCGTAGTCACCGGTATCGGCAACGACCACGGACAGTTCGCGCAGCTGGGACAGTTTGGACGGGGTACTCATTACGGCTCCTGGTGCAGGGGGATCGAATCGCGCGGTGCGCAGCGGTAATCAGGGGCGGTCGTTGTGGACCGCGGTCACGCGCAGGCGCAGCTTGCGGCCGCCGGGCGCGTTCCAGTCGATGCTCTGGCCGATGGCCAGGCCGAGCAGGGCACTGCCGACCGGGGCCAGCACGGAAACCTTGCCTTCATCGACGTTGGCTTCGCGGGGGAAGACCAGGGTCAGGACGTGCTTTTCGCCCGACACCTCATCTTCGCACTCCACGCGCGAATGCATCATGACGATGCCTTCGGGAATCTGGTCCGGTGCCAGCACGGTGGCCCGGTTGAGTTCTTCAGCAAGCGCGAGCGCGGCAGGCGTCTGGCTCAGCGCAGGGGATTCGAGCATGGCGTCCAGGCGGTCCATGTCGAAGGTGGAAACGGTGATCGACGGCGGCAGGCCGCTGGCGGTGTTCATGGTGAAGCTCCTTGGTTGAAAGCCATGCAAAAGGCGGCACCTGCTGGCGCCGCCTGTCTGTATTGTGGGGACAAATGCGGCCGGAATCGACTCCTGCCGATTCCAGGCCGGTACTGCGGGGGCTCAGCCGTTCAGCGCGGGGCCGGGCAGGGCCGGTGCATCGCTGGCGGCATTCAGCGCTTCCAGGGAGAACAGCGCCTGCGGCAGACGCTTGAACTGGTCAGCCAGCTCCATCAGGAAGTCGTTCATGGCCGAGCTGCGGCGCCAGATCATGGCGATGCGGCGGCTGGGACGGCCTTCGCCGGTGAAGTCGAGCAGGCGGATGTTGTTCGAGCGCGGCACCGGCGGCTGCACCGACAGGCTCGGCAGCAGGGTGATGCCGACGTCGGCGGCGACCATCTGCCGCAGCGTTTCCAGGCTGGTGGCGCGGAACTCGGACTTCTCGTTCGCGCCGAACAGGCGGCAGACTTCCAGCGCCTGATCACGCAGGCAATGGCCGTCTTCCAGCAGCAGCAGCTTCTGCGTGGCCAGTTCCTGCACGTCCAGGTGTTCGCGGCGGGCCAGCGGATGGCGCCCGGAGACGGCCAGCAGGAACGGTTCCTCGAACAGGAACTCGGCATGCAGCTGGTCGTCGATCACCGGCAGGGCCAGCAGTGCAGCGTCGAGCTTGCCTTCGCGCAGGCGGTCCAGCAGTACATCGCTCTTTTCCTCGACCAGCAGCAGTTCCAGCTCCGGGAAGCGATCGCGGATGCGCGGGATCACATGCGGCAGCAGGTACGGGCCGAGGGTCGGGAAGATCCCCAGGCGCACCGTGCCGGCTTCCGGATCGCGGCTGCGTCGCGCCGCTTCCTTCAGCTGCTCCACTTCGGACACGATCACCCGTGCCCGTGCCGCCGCTTCCTGGCCGGCCGGGGTCAGCATCACCTTGCGCGGTGCGCGTTCCACCAGCGGCAGGCCCAGCTCTTCTTCCAGCTTGCGGATCTGCGTGGACAGCGTGGGCTGGCTGACAAAGCAGGAAGCGGCGGCCCGGCCGAAATGCTTGTGGTCGGCCAGGGCTACCAGGTACTTCAGATCACGTAGGTTCATCCTTACACCCCAGGGGTAACGGACCGGCTGACGGCGTGGTTACCCGACAGGCAGACAATGTTCCCGGTGATCTGGGAACGGTGGATCAGGCAGCTTCAGCAACGGCACCGCTGCTGTTGCTTACCGACGAGCGGATCAGGTGGTCGAACGCGCTCAGTGCGGCGGTCGAGCCGGCGCCCATGGCGATGATGATCTGCTTGTAGGGCACCGTCGTGCAATCGCCAGCGGCGAACACACCCGGCAGGTTGGTCTGGCCGCGGTCGTCGATGACGACCTCGCCACGCGGCGACAGCGCCACCACGTCCTTCAGCCACTCGGTGTTGGGCAGCAGGCCGATCTGCACGAAGATGCCTTCCAGCTCGACGCGGTGGGCATCGCCGCCGACGCGGTCCTTGTAGACCAGGCCGGTGACGCGGCTGCCGTCGCCCAGCACTTCGGTGGTCTGCGCACTGGTCAGCACGGTGACGTTGGCCAGGCTGCGCAGCTTCTTCTGCAGCACTTCATCGGCGCGCAGGCTGGAATCGAACTCCAGCAGGGTTACATGCGACACGATGCCGGCCAGGTCGATGGCCGCTTCCACGCCGGAGTTGCCGCCGCCGATCACCGCCACGCGCTTGCCCTTGAACAGCGGGCCATCGCAGTGCGGGCAGTAGGCCACGCCCTTGTTGCGGTACTGGTCTTCGCCCGGCACGTTCATCTGCCGCCAGCGCGCGCCGGTGGACAGGATCACCGAACGCGACTTCAGCACCGCGCCGTTCTCCAGCTGCACCTGCACCAGGCCGTCTTCGCCGGCCGGCACCAGCGCACTGGCGCGCTGCAGGTTCATGATGTCCACCTCGTACTCGCGCACGTGCTGTTCCAGCGCCGCAGCCAGCTTCGGGCCCTCGGTCTCTTTCACCGAAATGAAGTTCTCGATCGCCATGGTATCCAGCACCTGGCCACCGAAACGCTCGGCGGCGATGCCGGTGCGGATGCCCTTGCGTGCGGCATAGATCGCCGCTGCAGCACCGGCCGGGCCACCGCCGACCACCAGCACGTCGAAGGCGTCCTTGGCGGCGATCTTCTCGGCATCGCGCTTGCTGGCGTTGGTATCCAGCTTGGCCACGATCTGTTCGAGGGTCATGCGGCCCTGGTCGAACACTTCACCGTTGAGGTACACGGTCGGCACCGACATGATCTCGCGCTTCTCGACTTCATCCTGGAACAGGGCGCCGTCGATGGACACATGCTGGATGCGCGGGTTGAGCACCGCGGCCAGGTTCAGCGCCTGCACCACGTCCGGGCAGTTCTGGCAGGACAGCGAGAAGTAGGTTTCGAACTTGTATTCACCTTCCAGGTTCTGCACCTGCTCGATCAGCTCGGCGGTGGCCTTGGACGGATGACCGCCAACCTGCAGCAGCGCCAGCACCAGCGAGGTGAACTCGTGGCCCATCGGCAGGCCGGCGAAGGTCAGGTGGATGTCCTGGCCCGGGGTGCCCAGGTCGAAGGACGGCACGCGGCCCTGACCATCGCGCAGCACCTGCAGCGAGATCTTGTCCGACAGGGTTTCCAGGGTCTGCAGCAGCTCCAGCATTTCCTGCGACTTGGCGCCGTCGTCGGCGTGCGCGGTGATCTGGATCGGGCGGGTCACGCGCTCCAGATAGGTCTTCAGCTGCGACTGCAGGTTGGCGTCCAACATCGGGTCATCTCCTGGCTTCAGGCAAACAGGGGGCGTGGCACCGCTGTAGAAGGTAGCGGACCAGCAGGGGGTAGGGGTGAACCCAAGACAGCGACCGTGGAAGGGGCTGGCTGGCCAAGGCTGGCGTGCGTTGGCTGTCTTGGGTTCACCCCCACGCCGGCGGGGGGACCGGCACGGGGATGAAGGGCGCGCCGTGGCGTGGGGCCACGGCAGGCCGGTACTGCCTTAGATCTTGCCGACCAGGTCCAGCGACGGGGTCAGGGTCTTCTCGCCTTCCTTCCACTTGGCCGGGCAGACCTGGTTCGGGTTGGCGGCGGTGAACTGGGCAGCCTTCAGCTTGCGCAGGGTCTCGGACACGTCACGGGCGATCTCGTTGGAGTGGATCTCCAGGGTCTTGATCACGCCTTCCGGGTTGATGATGAAGGTGCCGCGCAGGGCCAGGCCTTCTTCTTCAATGTGCACGCCGAAGGCGCGGGTCAGCTGGTGGGTCGGATCGCCGACCAGCGGGAACTGGGCCTTGCCGACGGCCGGCGAGGTTTCGTGCCACACCTTGTGCGAGAAGTGGGTATCGGTGGTGACGATGTAGACCTCGGCGCCAGCCTTCTTGAACTCGGCGTAATGGTCAGCCGCGTCCTCGATCTCGGTCGGGCAGTTGAAGGTGAAGGCGGCCGGCATGAAGATCAGGACCGACCACTGGCCCTTCAGGGTGCTGTCGGAAACCTTGATGAACTCGCCATTCAGGTAAGCATTGGCTTCGAACGGCTGGATCTGGGTGTTGATCAGGGACATCGTTTTTCCTCTGGGTGAAGGGGAGTGGGTGAATCGACAGGAGCTAGGTTACCGACTCGCTAGCGATAAGAACAATCCATTGATTGCATCTATTTGATAGATGGAGTCTATCAGAAGGTCATGAGCAGGCACTGAACCCTGCTGCTTCCATCCTGCAACTGCCTGTGTGACAAGGAAAATCTCCCGGAGGCACGGAATGGGGCCGATAGCCCCTCCTTATTCCCTCCCGTAGGACCTGAACGAATTCCAGCTTTTGTAGAGCCGTGCCCATGCTCGGCTGCGGGTGGAGCGGCCGAGCATGGGCTCGGCCCTACAATTGCGGAATGTCTTTCCAAACCGAACCCACCCTGCGCCAGATCGTGGCCGACGCCAGTGCCCGCCTGGGCGGCGTCGAAGCCCGCCACGAGGCGGAGCTGCTGCTGCTGCACGTGCTGGACCGCCCGCGCAGCTGGCTGTTCGCACATGCCACCGATCCGCTGGCCGCTGCCGACCAGGCCGCCTTCGAAGCGTTGCTGGCCCGTCGCGTGGCCGGTGAGCCGGTCGCCTATCTGACCGGTCGACGCGGATTCTGGACACTGGATCTGGAGGTCGACCCGGCCACGCTGATCCCGCGTCCGGAAACCGAGCTGCTGGTCGAGCTGGCGCTGGAGCGGCTGCCGTCAGACCAGGCGTTGCAGCTGGCCGACCTGGGCACCGGTAGCGGCGCGATCGCCTTGGCACTGGCCAGCGAACGGCCGCAGGCACGGGTGCTGGCCACCGATGCCAGCGCGGGCGCGCTGGCCGTGGCTGCGCGCAATGCCGCCCGCCATGAACTGGGCAACGTCCGCTTCGCCGAGGGCGGGCACGACTGGTATGCGCCGCTGCAGGGCCTGCGCTTCGACCTGATTGCCAGCAACCCGCCCTATATCGCCAGCGACGACCCGCACCTGGAACAGGGCGACCTGCGCTTCGAACCGACTACCGCGCTGGCCTCCGGCGTCGATGGCCTGGATGACATCCGCCGTATCGTCGACGGTGGCCAGGCCCACCTGCTGCCCGGCGGCTGGCTGCTGATCGAACACGGATGGGACCAGGGCGCGGCGATCCGCGCGCTGTTCGAGTCGGCGGGGTTTGCCGAGGTGCAGACCGTGCAGGACCTGGAGCAGCGTGACCGCATCACCCTGGGTCGGCGTCCGGCCTAGAATGGAGGTTCTCCTGCCCCGGCAGGGCATCACCCTGGAGCTGCAAGCATGCGTACGCTGTACCCCGCCATCACCCCCTACGACGTCGGTACCCTGAAGGTCGACGACCGCCACACGCTGTACTTCGAACAGTGCGGCAATCCGGACGGCAAGCCGGTGGTGATGCTGCACGGTGGCCCGGGCGGTGGCTGCAGCGACAAGATGCGCCAGTTCCACGACCCGTCCAAGTACCGCATCATCCTGTTCGACCAGCGCGGTGCCGGCCGTTCCACTCCGCACGCCGACCTGGTGGACAACACCACCTGGGACCTCGTTGCCGACATCGAGAAGCTGCGCGAGCACCTGAAGGTCGATCGCTGGCAGGTGTTCGGCGGCAGCTGGGGCTCGACCCTGGCCCTGGCCTACGCCGAAACCCACCCGCAGCGCGTGACCGAGCTGGTCCTGCGCGGCATCTTCATGCTGCGCCGCTGGGAGCTGGAATGGTTCTACCAGGAAGGCGCCAACCGCCTGTTCCCGGATGCGTGGGAGCATTACCTCAAGCCGATTCCGTCGGTGGAACGCCATGACCTGATCTCGGCCTTCCACCGCCGCCTGACCAGCGAAGACGAAACCACTCGCCTGGAAGCGGCCAAGGCGTGGGCGGTATGGGAAGGCGCGACCAGCTTCCTGCACGTCGATGATGACTTCATCAACAGCCACGAAGACCCGCACTTCGCACTGGCCTTCGCCCGCATCGAGAACCACTACTTCGTCAACGGCGGCTTCTTCGAAGTGGAAGACCAGCTGCTGCGCGACGCCCACCGCATCGCCGACATTCCTGGCGTGATCGTGCATGGCCGCTACGACGTGGTCTGCCCGCTGGCCAACGCCTGGGACCTGACCAAGGTGTGGCCGAAGGCGAAGCTGGAGATCACCCCGGCCTCGGGCCATTCGGCGTTCGAGGCCGAGAACGTGGACGCGCTGGTGCGCGCCACCGATAGCTTTGCCTGATCGGTAACGCCGGGCCATGCCCGGCGCTACCAACCCTCATCCACGCATGGCGTGGATCTACCACAGCCCGGTAGTGCCGGCCGCTGGCCAGCAAACCTGAGACGTTTGGATTCCTGCAGGCGCCGGCCAGCGGCCGGCGCTACCAATCCCCGGCCAGCAACGCGTCGGCCAGCACCTGCAGCTTCGGCGAATGCTGGCGCGACGGTGGGTAGATCAGCGACAGCGCGCGGCTGCGCCCTTCAAACGGCTGCAGCACGCGCTGCAGGCGGCCGTCGGCCAGCGCATCGGCCACCGCGAAATCCATCACCTGCACGATGCCGATACCGGCGATGGCCGCTTCCACCAGCGGATCACCGCTGTCGAACACCATCCGCGTTGGCGGGGTGAACTCGCGCAGTTGCCCGTCCTGCAGGAACTGCCAGTCCACCAGCCGGCCACTGCGCAGGTTGCGCACCGCCAGGCATGCGTGGCCCTGCAACGCCGCCACATCGTCCGGTGCACCACAGCGGGCCAGGTAGTCCGGGCTGGCCACCGTCACCCAGCGCAGAGGGCGCAACGGACGCGCGACGATGCGCTGGTCGGCGATGACGCCGGTGCGCAGCGCGGCGTCGAAACCTTCCTCGACCAGATCGACCAGGCGGTCGCTGAGCACGGCTTCCACCTGCAGCTGCGGGTGCTGTTGCAGCAACGGCACCAGCAGCGGCACCAGCACCTTGCGCCCGAACATCGATGGCGCGCTGATCTTCAGGGTGCCCGCGGGCGTGCACGGACGGTCGGCCAACAGGCGTTCGGCATCCTCGAAACCACACAGCAGGGGCGCGACCTGATCGACGAACTGGCGGCCATCCGGGGTCAGCGCCACGTTGCGGGTGTTCCGCTGCAGCAGCTTCACCCCCAGCGTGGCCTCCAGCCGACCGATCGCGCGCGACAGGCCTGACTGGCTCAGGCCCAGCTGCCCGGCGGCGACGGTGAAACTGCGGGCTTCGGCCACCTGCACCAGCATGCGCACCGCATTGAGGTCCATCGACAGTCCATTCATGCTGAAAATCATGACAGATATGGCTGGAAAGGGGTTTATTGATCGCTCTGCATCAATGAGACTGCGCTCCCCCCAACGCACCCGACCGCCGATGCCTCCCCTCAAGTACCCGCGCTGGGCGCTGACCCTGCTGGCCACCGCCCAGCTGATCATCGCCCTGGACGCCACCATCATCTTCGTCGCCTTGCATGACATGGGGCGCGCGCTGCAGATCAACGCGCAGCAGCTGCAGTGGGTGGTCAGTGCCTACACCGTCGCCTTCGGCGGCAGCCTGCTGCTTGGGGGGCGTGCCGCCGACCTGATCGGCCGCCGCCGCTTCTATCGGCTGGGTATGCTGCTGTTCGCACTGGCGTCGCTGCTCGGTGCGCTGGCGCCGAATGCCACTCTGCTGATCATCGCGCGCGCGGCACAGGGTATCGGCGCGGCACTACTGTTCCCGGCCACGCTGGCACTGATCAACACGCTGTACGCGGAAGGTCCGGTGCGCAACCGCGCGCTGGCGATCTGGAGCATGGCCAGCGCGGTGGGCCTGGCGCTGGGCACGCTGCTGGGTGGCGTGCTGACCCAGGCATTCGGCTGGCCGGCGGTGCTGGCGGTGATCGTGCCGCTGGCCACCGCCTGTGCGGTCGCCGCAGGCGCGTGGTTGCCGGCCGATGGCCCGCGTGCGCAGGGCCGCTCGTTCGATCTGGCCGGCTGCATCACCGTCACCCTCGGCGGCAGCCTGCTGGTGACCACCCTGGTGCAGGGCCCGGAATGGGGCTGGACCGCACCGGCCACGCTGGGCTGCCTGCTGCTGTCGGTGCTGCTGCTGGTGGTGTTCGTGCAGATCGAGCAGCGCAGCCGCGATCCGCTGATGCAGTTCGCATTGCTGCGCCTGCCCGGACTGCGCGCCGCGCTGGGCCTGACCTTCGCCTTCATGAGCAGCTACGGGGTGCAGTACTACTTCATGGCGCTGTACTTCCAGGACGGCTACGGCTGGAGCCCGCTGCAGGCCGGCCTGGCGTTCCTGCCGGCCACCGCGGTGTGCACGGTCGGCATCCAGCTGGCCGAGTGGACGCTGCAGCGCTGGAGCGCGCGCAAGGTGCTGGTGGTCGGGCAGCTGGCCGGTGCCATCGGTATCGCCTGGGTGGCCGCGACACTGCCGCACGGCGCGAGCTTCTGGCCGCTGCTGCCCGGCGTGGTGGTGCTGAGCATCGGCCAGGGCATGACCTGGACCTCCATGTGGATCGTGGCCGGGCAGGGCGTGCCGTCTGCACAGCAGGGCGTGGCGTCGGGCATGGCGGCCACCGCGCAGCAGATCGGCGGTGCGCTGGGCCTGGCGGTGCTGGTGATGGTGGCCAATGCCGATGCGGGTGCCGCCGGTTCGCCGAATGCACTGGCCGGTCTGGTGCGCGCCGAATACGGCGCCGCGTTGTTTGCCCTGTTCGGCGTGGTCATCGCGCTGGGCCTGCGCCCGGTAGACTCGGCGGCGAGCGCCTGCCTGGCCAACGACGCATGAACGAACTGCTGGACCTGCAACAGACCCTGCAAGCCTTCGCGGCCTGCAACGATGACGATGAGGTGTGGGACACCTTCGGCTGGGTAATGGCCAGCGACGAGAACCTGCTGGAGGCACGGCTGTGGCTGCCTTCGTCCAGCGATGAAGCACTGGATGACGACGGCGAGCGATCGGCCGCTTCGGCAGCGATGGGGCTGTTCCCGTACCTGGAACCGGCCACGTTCGCCGACGTGCTCGACGTGCAGAAGCGGCAGCGCCCGCTGTCATCCGTGCAGGACTACGCGCAGGCGTTGGCGTACTACGCTGAATTCGATGCGTTCCAGCAGGTCGATGGCATCGACGTAGCCCTGGGTGAGGCGACGGTCGAAGACCAGGCGGCTGCGCGGGAGGTGGGTGTGGGCGCAGGTATCTTCGCGTCCTTCGATCTGGTGCTGGGCGCCTGTCCGGAGCTGCAGGTCAAGGCAGCAGCCCAGCGCGTAGCACGCCTGCTGGAGATTCCGGTGGGCGAGGCGTTGGCACGCTGCCGTGCGTTGCCATTAGTGCTGGGTGAAGCGCTGGATCGTCGCCGCGCGCAGGTGATCAAGGATGACTTCACCGCCATCGGCGCAACGCTGCAGGTGCGCGGCTACAAGCCGTTCCCGTGGATGGCGGCTCCCGTATTGCGTTGAACAACACCATCCACGCCATGCGTGGATGACCCTCACCCGGCCGCCAGCAACTGTGGCTGCAACACGCTGAAGATCCGCGCCAGCCGCTCCGCCCACGCCTGCTGTCCGGCGGCATTGGCGATCAGGTCCTGGCGGATCTCCAGTTCCACGTGCACCAGCCCACGGCCTTCGCCATGCACCGGCACCGCGTAGTCGCTGGTACTGCTGACCGAATACGGTTCGTTGTCACCCACCACCAGGTCGCCTTCATCGCGCAGTGCCTGCAGCAGCGCATGCGCAAAGCGCGTGTCCTGGTGGTAAAGCACGCCGGCATGCCACGGCCGCTGCGTGCCGTTCATCACTGGGGTGAAGCTGTGCATCATCACCAGCAGGGTGGGGCGGCCGGCATCGCGGCGTGCATCCAGTTCCGCGTCGATGCGCGCGTGGTAGGGCGCGTGGATCGCATCGATGCGCTGCTGCCGCTGTGCCACCGATAGCCCGGCATTGCCCGGGACCACGGTGTGGTCGCTCACTTCCGGAATCAGCGTCGGCGAGGCCAGTGGGCGGTTGCAGTCGATCAGCAGCCGCGAATAGGTCTGTTCGATCGCCCAGGCGTCCAGCCGTTCGGCCAGTGCACGGGTGGTGCCGGCAATGCCGATGTCCCAGCCGATGTGGCGGTCCAGCTCGGCCTGGGCCAGGCCGAGCCCGGTCAGCGCGCGCGGCACCTGCTGGCCGGCGTGATCGGCCAGCAGCAGGTACGGCGAAGCGCCCTGCGGCCGGTGGAGGGTGTAGATCGCCGGGTCGTCGGCGCCGAGCAGTGCTGGCAGCGCATGCAGGTCGGCGTCAGCCACGCGGGCGTCCATCCAGATGGTGCTCGATCATCCACAGCCCGGCCCACAGCTTGGCGTCCAGCTCGTAGCCTTCGCCCATCTTCTGCACCAGCCAGGCCGCAGCCTCGCTGCGTGGAATCTCGTGCACGGTGATGTCCTCGCTGTCATCACCGCCACCTTCGCCGATCCGGCGCAGGCCGGTGGCGCGTACGAAGGCGATCTTTTCGCTGCTGGCACCGGAGGAGGTCGGGCCGATCATCAACACTTCGGCGTGATCGGCGGTCCAGCCGGTTTCTTCTTCCAGCTCGCGAACGGCCGAAACTTCAATCGATTCGCCGGCGTCGATGTCGCCGACCAGGCCGGCCGGCATCTCGATGGTGGGTGCCTGCAGCGGTACGCGGAACTGTTCGACGAACAGCACCTTGTCCTCCGGGGTGACGGCGATGATGATCGCGGCAAGGCCACCAGCATGGGTGCGTTCGCTGTATTCCCAGGTACCGCGCACCAGCATGCGCTGGTACTTGCCTTCGTAGACGACGCGCGGGGCTTCGGTATTGCGCTGGCTCATGCGGGCTCGCTGTGGGTGGGAAGAGGGTCGGCCACTCCGGCGGCATCGAACAGCCGGCGGCGGGTCATCGGGCCGAAGCGCAGGGTCTGGCACAGGCCGCCGAGCAGCTCCGGATCGGCGGATTGGCGCAGCAGCCCGGGTTGGCTGCCTTCCAGTGGCGCGTCCAGCGCGATGGTGGTCAGCTGGCGCCACAGCTGGGCGTGCTCGCGCTGCTCGCGCAGGCGCACGGCCATCTGTGCAGCGCCACGCAGGCGCAGGAACGGCACTTCGTCCAGCCGCTCGTACAGCGCATCCATGCTGCCGAAGTGGGCCAGCAGCACGGCGGCGGACTTGCTGCCGACGCCACTGACACCTGGAATGTTGTCCACCGCATCGCCGCACAGCGCCAGGTAGTCGGCGATCTGGTGGGCGTGCACGCCGTGCCGCGCCTTCACTCCGGCCACGTCCCAGCGCTGGTTGCGGGCGTAGTCCCACTGCTCGTCGTGGTCGACCAGCAGCTGCGACAGGTCCTTGTCGGCGGAGATGATCACCCCGCGATGGCTGCCACGGTGCACGTGCAGGGCGCTGCCGATCAGGTCGTCGGCCTCGTATTCGTGGTGGGCCAGGACGGCAAGGCCCAACGCCGCGCACAGCGCCTTGCAGTGCACGAACTGGCGCTTGAGCGCCTCCGGTGCCGGATCACGGTTGGCCTTGTAGGCCGGATACAGCCGGTGGCGGAAGCCGCTGTCTAGCGCTTCGTCGAAGGCGATGGCGATGTGCCGCGGGCGCTCGCGCTCAAGCAGGTCCAGCAGGAAGCGGGCGAAGCCGTGCACCGCATTGGTGGGCCAGCCCTGCGCGTCCTGGAACTGATCCGGCAGCGAGTGCCAGGCACGGAACACGTAGATGCTGGCGTCGACCAGGTACAGCGACGGCGGTGGCGCCGGCAGGGTCATGCCGGCGGCGTCCAGTCGCGCAGCAGGGCCGCCGGGTCGGGGCGCTCGCGCTCGGGCACATCGGCCCTGGCTGTGCCGATGTGGATGAAGCCGGCGATGCGTTCGCCTTCGACCAGGCCCAGCTCGGCCTGCACGACCGGATCGAAGGCCATCCAGGCGGTCAGCCACTGCGCGCCGAAGCCCAGCGCCTGCGCGGCCTGCAGCAGGGCGAAGCAGACGCAGCCGGCGGTCATCAGCTGTTCCTGTTCGGGCACCTTCGGGTCCGGGCGCGGGCTGGCCACCACCACGATCACCAGCGGTGCATGGCTGAAACGCTGGCGGTCCTTCTCGAACACGGCCTCGCCCGCATGCGGGTCGCGCTGGCGGCTGCGTTCGGCCAGGAAGTCACCCAGAGTGTGACGTGCATCGCCGGCGATTTTCAGGAAGCGGAACGGCACGCGCTTGCCGTGGTCGGGCACGCGCACCGCCGAGGCCAGCATCCGCTGCAGGGTGGCCGGGTCCGGTCCGGGCTCGCCCAGTTGCCGCGAGGGCACCGAGCGGCGGGCATCCAGGGCGAGCAGGGCAGCGGGGTCGGGCATGGAGTCTGAACCGGTCATCACGGGTGTTTGATTATAGTCGGGGTGGTCAATGACGCCGTCTGTGTCGCGTCCGGCCCCTGAATACCAAACTGTGATGAACATCATGCCACTGGCGGGAAACGGACAGCCGCTTCCCCTCGCCTCGTGGGCCTTGCACGGCTTACGATATCTGTCTTGCCGGGCCGCCGGTCATGAGGTTTGAAGTGAGGACTGTTTCACTGTCCGTGACGGGCTGGCCGGCCTACCATCGACGTTCCGGTACATGGGGTGTGCCGGTCGTCGCGAAGTCCGTGCTGTCTGTCGTACCAGAGAAGGTGGGGAGCCTTCCCGAATGATGAGCGTGCCCACACCGATGGGATCGCCGGGCCGTGACCCGGCCCAGCTCCAGCTTGCCCGGGACATGGTCCTGCCCGCGCTGTGCCAGGCCTTCGGGGCGGCACTGGCGCGTTTCGACGATGCCCTGTTCGACCGCGCCGGCAATGCCGGCTCGTCGCAGTTGCTGTTCCTGGACGCGATGCGCGAACTGCGCCGCCGCCGTGAGGACATCGCTGCCGCCTTCGCCGGCCACCTGCAGCAGGCCTGGGCCGCATTGGCGGCCGGTGAGCCGCTGTCAGCCGAGGCGACCCTGTCCGGGCCGGCCGAGGATGGCCTGAGCCTGCTGGCCGAACACGTACTGGAATCGCGGTTGGCGGTGCGCAACTTTGCCACCGTGCTGCTGCGCGACTTCAAGCCGGTGCTGGCGCGGCTGGATCGCCGCCTGGGCCGGTTGATCGGCGGCGCGGAACTGGACGCCGACCACAATCCGATCAGCCCCGAACATCTGGGCGTGGCCATCCACGAGGCCTTTGCTGGCTGCGAACTGGCCCCGGAAGTACATCTGGTGCTGATCAAGCTGTGCGAGCGCGACCTGCGCGCACCGGTCGGCCGCATCTACGAGAAGCTGGACGAACAGCTGGCCGCGGCCGGCGTGATGTCGCAGATGGGTGCGCCGCAGCGTCCGCTGTCGGCGGCGCCGGATCCGCGCATGGCCGGGATGCTGGATGATCTGGTCGAGCAGCGCCAGAGTGCGGGCTTCGACCCTGGATTCAGCGATGACGAGCAGGCCGCACCGGCCTGGGCGCAGCGCTTTGCCGCGCGCTGGTCCGAGCGCCGCGGCCACATGCAGCAGCATCTGGGCGGCGAAGACGGCGGCACCGGCGAGGCCTACGCAGGCCAGCAGGGCATGCTGCTGGAAGCGCTGCACGAACTGCTGCAGCAGACCCGCCACGTGCGTGAGGACGCGACGTCGGCCGCGCAGGTGGCGATCGGCCAGCAGCGTCCGCTCAGCCAGCGCGAAATGATGTCGGTGCTGTCGCTGCTGCAGGCCACGCCCAGCGCGACGCTGCGTGCAGCCATCGGCGAGGACGGCGAATCGCTGGCGCAGCGGCTGAAGAGCGAAGTGCTGTCCAGCGCCACCCAGCTTGGCGTGGACCCTGGCCAGACCCGCCTGGACCCGCAGGACGAGGATGCGATCGACCTGGTCGGCATGCTGTTCGACGTGATGCTGGATGAGCGTGAGCTGGAAGGCCGCTCGCGCGAACTCATCGGCCGCCTGGTGGTGCCTTTCGTCAAGGTCGCCATGCTCGACCGCCGCATGTTCGTGCAGAAGACCCATCCGGCGCGCAAGCTGCTCAACTCGCTGGCCGAGGCCTGCGAGGGCAACACCGGCGAGAGCCAGGCCGAGCGCATGCTGATGGCCAAGGTCGAGGAGATCATCGAGCGCCTGGTGGCCGAGTTCAACGAGAACCTCGCGATCTTCCTGACCCTGGAAGAAGAATTCCGCGAGTTCCTGGTGCAGCATCGCCGCCGCGTGGAAATCGCCGAGCGCCGTGCCGCGGAAACGCAGCGCGGGCAGGAAAAGCTGGAAATGGCCCGCAGCCGGGCCAGTACGGAACTGGACCGCCGCATCGGCGATGCCACCCTGCCGCCGGCCATTGCCGAGTTCCTGCGCCAGCCATGGCAGCACCATCTGACCCTGGCACTGCTGCGCGAGGGCGAAGAAGGCGCGTCGGTGGCCGAGGCATTGAGCCTTGGCGATGGCCTGCTGGAGGAAGTGGCCGAGGCCCGCCGCCAGATCGTCGGCAAACCGTGGCTGCAGGCCTGGCAGCCGGTGCTGGCCAAGGTGTTTGCCAGCGTCGGCGTGCACGGCGATGCGGCCACCGGGGCGATCGACGCCTTGCATGACACGCTGCAGGGCATCGCCGAGTCGCGGCCCGAACTGCAGCGCGCGCTGCCCGAGCTGCCGCAGGTCGCGCTGCCGGCGCCGCCAGTGGCTGAATCGCCAGCGGTGGAGCTCGGCGGGCAGATCGACGCCGATGATTTCGACAATGCCGATGCCGACCGCTTCCGCCGCATGGAAATCGGCAACTGGCTGGACTTCGTCGACAAGGACGGCAAGGTGCAGGCCGGCAAGCTGTCCTGGGTCAGCCCGATTTCCTCGCGCCTGCTGTTCGTCAACCGTCGCGGCGTGCGCTTCTGCGTGGCCTCGCCGGAGGAGCTGGCGGTGATGGTGCGGCTGGGCCGCCTGCGTGCCCACGTTGACGATGGCGCCTTCGACAGCGCCATGCAGGGCGTGATCGACCGCCTCGACCCGGGCAGCGCCACCCTGCACTGAGCGCTGGCTGCCTGCTAGGATCGGGGAAACTCACCGATCAGCGGGGACCTGCATGGCCGTGGCGTTGCTGGGGATCAAGGAGACCGCGCCGGGTGAACGGCGCGTGGCGTTGACGCCGGAAACCGCGCGCAAGCTCGGTGCCTTGGGTATTACCGTCTGGTACGAGGCCGGCGCTGGCCTGGCCGCCGGCTTCACCGATGCCGCCTATGACGATGCCGGCGCACGCGTCTTCGACGCGGGCCGCTGGGCCGAGATCGATATCCTGCTGTGCGTGCAGGCGCCCGCTGCGACGGTGCTGGAGCAGCTCAAGCCCGGTGCCAGCGTGGTTGGCCTGCTGGCCCCGGCCACCGATCCGGCGCTGGCCGCATTGGCGGCCGATGATCGCCTGCAGCTGTTCCCGCTGCAGCAGCTACCGCGCACCACCCGTGCGCAGGCGATGGATGTACTCAGTTCGCAGGCTGGCATGGCCGGTTACAAGGCGGCGCTGATCGCCGCCGAACGCGCGCCGCGCTTCTTCCCGATGCTGACCACCGCCGCCGGCACCGTGCGGCCAGCCAAGGTGCTGGTGATCGGCGCCGGCGTGGCGGGCCTGCAGGCCATCGCCACCGCGCGGCGTCTCGGTGCGCAGGTGGAAGGTTTCGACGTGCGCCCGGAAACCCGTGAGCAGATCCAGTCACTGGGCGCGCGCTTCCTCGACCTCGGGGTCAGCGCGGCGGGCGAGGGTGGCTATGCGCGGGCGCTGACCGACGAGGAGCGCGCCGAGCAGCAGCGTCGGCTGGCCGACCACCTGCGTGGCGTGGACGTGGTGATCTGCACGGCCGCGGTGCCCGGGCGCCCGGCGCCGACCATCGTGACCGCCGCGATGGTGGAGGGCATGGCCACCGGCAGCGTCATTGTCGATCTGGCGGCCGAGAGCGGCGGCAACTGTGCATTGACCCAGCCGGGGCAGTGCATCGAGCACCAGGGCGTGACCATCGATGGCCCGCTGGGCCTGGCCAGTCGCGGCGCGACCCAGGCCAGCGAGATGTATGCGCGCAATCTGCTCAACTTCGTTGCGCTGTTCGTGCGCGAAGGGCAGCTCGATTTCGACTGGGACGACGAGCTGCTGGCGAAGACGCGCTGGCAGGCGTGAATGACATGGGGTCAGATCCCTTTGCCAGAGGCAAAGGGATCTGACCCCGTTCCCCGTGGCGTTACCTCGGCTTTGCCGGCGGTGGATTGTCGCGCACCCAGTCCCGTCGCTGTTCCGGCGTCATCTGCGACCAGCGCTCGCGCAGTGCGTCACGCTGTGCCGGCGGCATGTTGCGCATCTGCCCGAACAGGGCCCGTGCCTGCTCGCGCTGTTCCGGGCTCATGTGCTCGAAGCGGCGCAGGCCGCGGCGGGCCTTGTCGCGCTCCTCTGGGCTCATCAATTGCCAGCGCTGGCCATGCGAGAGCATGCGCTGGCGCTGGCCGGCATCGGCACTGTTCCAGCGGTCGCGCAGCGGCGCCAGCAGGGACTCGCGCTGGGATTCGCTCAGCTGCTCCCACGCCGGCAAGGGTGCGGTCGGTGCGGGGCGTGTGGCAGGGGCGGGCGCGGTGCTTTGCGCCAGCGCCGGGACGGCCGGCAGCAGCGACAGGGTCAACAGCAGCGGCAGGGTAGGCAGTCGGAACATGGTTCACTCCATCGCCAGGTCGGTATCGCCCAGCCACAGGTACAGATCGGGATTCTCGTCGTACAGCGCGCTGTTGTCTTCCACCGAGGCCAGCACGGGGGCCGGCGCCGGGCCGGCAAGCGTGCCGTGGCCGATGAACTGCAGGCCGATGCCCAGGGCCACCACCAGCGAACAGGTGCTGGCCAGCCACCAGCGCCAGCGCCCGCGATGAGCGGCCGTGGCGCCGTGGCGAGCCTGGCGCAGCCGTGCCAGCGTGGCCGGCGACAGCGCCTGCAGCGACTGCGCATGCAGGCTGCGCAGGGTGTCATCGGAAGGCAGGGAGCGGTTCACGGGTGGGTCTCCAGGTAGTCCTGCAGCGCCTGCCGGGCGCGTGCCAGATGGGTTTTTACCGCGCCTTCGCTGCAGCCCATGGCACGGGCGGTGGTGGCCCCGTCCAGGTCCTGCAGCACGCGCAGGGTGAAGGCCTCGCGCTGGCGGGCGGGCAGGCGGCGCAACGCGTCCACCAGCTGCTGGTACTGCTGGCGCTGTTCATGCGCCTGCGCTGGGTCCGGGCCGGGGTCGGCCCAGTCGATCCCGCTGCCTTCCGCGTCCTGGTTGTCGCGCCAGAACGGCAGGCGGAAGCGGCGCCGGCGCTGCATGTCGATCACCCGCCGGCGCAGGATGCTCCAGAACAGCGGCGCCCATTCGGCCGCCGGCTTGTCGGCGTAGTCCAGCATGCGCAGCAGCGCATCCTGCACGGCGTCCATGGCATCTTCGCGCTGGCGCAGGCCGGCCTCGGCGAAGCGGAACGCACGCGGGCCAACGCTGGCCAGGAACGCCTCCAGCGATGCCGGCAGGGCATCGGTCTCGGCGCTCGGGGGGACGGGGCTGCTCACCAGCACAGGGTACGGTTCCTCGCTCGGGGTCACCATCGACAACGCGTGAGCGCCGCCGCGGTTGACACCGGGTGCGCGCGGGTTCAGCCCGTGGTTATGATGGGGCGACGAAGACAGAGCGGGAGCGTTGCCAGTGAGTGACGGGTTCGTGGCGCTGTACATCTTCATGCTGGCGGCCATCGCCGGCCACGTGATCATTTCGCGGGTGCCGGTGATCCTGCACACCCCGCTGATGTCGGGCTCCAACTTCATCCACGGCATCGTGCTGATCGGTGCGATGGTGGTGCTGGGGCATGCGCAGACGCCGCTGGAGAAGGCGCTGGGCTTCCTTGCCGTGGTGCTCGGTGCCGGCAACGCCGCCGGTGGCTACGTGGTCACTGCGCGCATGCTGGAAATGTTCAAGCCGAGCGCGCCCAAGGGCGGCAAGGACGAGCCGAAGGAGCCGCAGGCTTGAACATCAGCACCGTCGAACTGCTCGATTGGCTGGTCAAGGCCAGCTACCTCGTCGCCGCCACGCTGTTCCTGCTGGGCCTGCAGCGCATGGCCTCGCCGCTGACTGCGCGCAGCGGCATCCGCTGGGCCGGGCTGGGCATGCTGCTGGCCACGGTGGCGACTTTCTTCCTGCCTGAACTGCATAACGTGCCGCTGATCCTGGTGGCGCTGCTGCTGGGCGCCGGCCTGGCCTGGTGGTCGGCCGGCAAGGTTGCCATCACCGACATGCCGCAGATGGTGGCGCTGTACAACGGCATGGGCGGTGGCTCGGCGGCGGCGATCGGTGCAGTGGAGCTGCTGCGCTACGCCTTCCTTGCCAACCGCGATACCAGCCACTGGAGTGCACAGGCGCTGGCCGACCTGGCCGCGCGCCAGCCGTCGGGCATGGTGCTGCTGCTGGCGGTGGTCGGCGCGGCGATCGGTGCGGTGTCGCTGTCCGGTTCGGTGATCGCCTGGGCCAAGCTGGATGGGCGCCTGGACAAGCGCGTGACCTGGCCCGGCCAGCAGGTGATGAACCTGCTGGTGGCGCTGGTAGTGGTGGTGCTGGCGATCATCGCGGCCAGCACGCTCAATACCTGGGCGATCGTCGCCTTCTTCGTGCTTGCACTGGCACTGGGCGTGCTGATGACGTTGCCGATCGGCGGCGCCGACATGCCGGTGGTGATCTCGCTGTACAACGCGTTCACCGGCCTGGCGGTGTCGTTCGAGGGCTACGTGCTGGGCAACGAGGCGTTGATCATCGCCGGCATGATGGTCGGCGCGGCGGGCATCCTGCTGACCCGGCTGATGGCCAAGGCGATGAACCGGCCGATCCGCAATGTGCTGTTCTCCAACTTCGGCGCCGGCGCCGGGGGCGAAGCGCAGGCGATCACCGGCGCGCAGAAGCCGATCGAAGCGTCGGATGTCGCGGCGATGATGGCCTATGCCGAACGCGTGGTGATCGTGCCGGGTTACGGCATGGCCGTGGCACAGGCGCAGCACAAGATCTGGGAGCTGGCGCAGCGGTTGGGCCAGCGCGGGGTGAAGGTGAAGTTCGCGATCCACCCGGTCGCCGGGCGCATGCCAGGGCACATGAACGTGCTGCTGGCCGAAGCCGGCGTGCCCTACGACCTGATCGCCGACATGGACGACATCAATCCGGAATTTGCCAACACCGACGTGGTGCTGGTGATCGGTGCCAACGACGTGGTCAATCCGGTGGCACGCACGGACCCGGCCAGCCCGATTTACGGCATGCCGGTGCTGGATGTGGTCAATGCGCGCAACGTGGTGGTGATCAAGCGCGGCAAGGGCACTGGCTTTGCCGGCATCGAGAATGCGCTGTTCTACGCTGACAACACCCGCATGCTGTACGGCGACGGCGCTGAAGCGGCCGCATCGCTGGTGAGCGAGCTGAAGGCGCTCGACGGCGGGCATTGAGGGCCGGGGTCGGATCCCTTTCCGCAGGAATGGGCTCTGACCCCTTTGCCGGCCAGCGGCCGGCACTATCGAATCCACGTGTGGCGGCTGCATTGGGTAGGTGCGGACCCTGGTCCGCACGCGTTTGCCGGCCAGCGGGCGGCACTACCGAATCCACGTGTGGCGGCTGCATCGGGTAGGTGCGAACCTTGGTCCGCACGCGTTTGCCGGCCAGCGGCCGGCACTACCGAATCCACGTGTGGCGGCTGCATCGGGTAGGTGCGGACCTTGGTCCGCACGCGTTTGCCGGCCAGCGGCCGGCACTACCGAATCCACGTGTGGCGGCTGCATCGGGTAGGTGCGGACCCTGGTCCGCACGCGTTTGCCGGCCAGCGGCCGGCACTACCGAATCCACGCATGGCGTGGATCCACGTGCTCAGCGCGCCAGCCAGGCGCCTACGGCCACGGCCACGGCCAGCCACAGCCATTCCACCGCGCCGTTGGCCAGGGTAATCAGCGTCCAGGCCAGGTGCGGACCCATCCGCATCGTGGCGTCCCACAGATCCAGCCCGATCGAACCGCCCATCCAGGCGCTGGCGATAGCCCAGTTGGCCACGGCGGCCACCAGCAACGTGCCGAGCACGACCAGGGCGACGCGCAGCCGGCCCGGGCCCAGCGTGCCCAGGCGCAGCATGAACACCAGTTCCAGGGCGGCCAGTACCGCCATCCAGCCGACCTGCCGGCCGGTCATCAGCGCCAGCACCATCCAGGCGAGGGGAGCAACAAGCAGACCCAGCAACAGCATGAGGGGCCAGAGCCAGGTCACGGTCCTGGCACGCGCGGCATTGGAGGACATCGAAGCTCCCTGAAGATCGCCCACAGGATACTGTGGTTTGCCGCAGTGCACCGGCGGTGCCGGGGCGGCTGGGCTAGAATGCCGTCTTGCGTGGCCGCGGCCACGGCCCCATATCGGTCCCCATGTATTCCCGTAGCAGCGAACCTGTCCACTTCGAACGCGATTGCGAGGCCGTGATGGTCCCGCAGGGCGACACCGTGACCCTGCCTGCCGGCAGCTATGGGTACATCACCCAGGCGCTGGGTGGCAGTTATTCGGTGTTCGTCGAGGGCAACCTGTTCCGCATCGCCGGCAAGGACGGCGATGCCATCGGCAAGGAGGCGCCGGCACCGCTCGAGCTGCCGGCCGACGCCACCGATGAGCAGGTGGAACAGCTGGTGTGGCAGCAGCTGCGTACCTGCTTCGACCCGGAAATTCCGGTCAACATCGTCGAACTGGGCCTGGTCTATGAAGTCGAGATCAAGCACCTGGACGAAGGCAAGCGCGAGATCGACGTGAAGATGACCCTGACTGCACCGGGCTGCGGCATGGGCGAGATCCTGGTCGACGACGTGCGCAGCAAGCTTGAAATGATCCCGACGGTGGCCGAGGCCGACGTCGACCTGGTGTTCGACCCGCCGTGGAACCAGCACATGATGTCCGAGGCGGCGCGGCTCGAGACCGGCATGCTTTGACCCAGGGCCCGCAGTGACGCGGGCCCGGCACTACCCGCAACCAGAACAGGAATCCTCCGGTGTCCCAGTCCATCCCCAGCTTCGCCGTCACCCGTTCGGACCACCCGCGCAGCGCTGAAGAGCGCGCCAAGATCCTGGAGAAGCCGGGCTTCGGCCTGCACTTCACCGATCACATGGTGGAAGTGCGCTGGGACAAGGACACCGGCTGGCACAACGCCAACGTACGTGCCTACGGCCCGCTGCAGCTGGACCCGGCCGCGGCCGTGCTGCACTACGGCCAGGAAATCTTCGAAGGCATCAAGGCCTACCGCCATGCCGACGGCTCGATCTGGACCTTCCGCCCGGATGCCAACGGCCGTCGCCTGCAGCGTTCGGCGCAGCGCCTGGCGCTGCCGGAACTGCCGGTGGAGATCTTCGTCGAATCGCTGAAGCAGCTGATCGCGGTTGACAGTGACTGGGTGCCGTCGGCCGATGAGTCGAGCCTGTACTTCCGTCCGTTCATGATCGGCGACGAAGCCTTCCTCGGCGTGCGCGGCGCGCACAAGGCCGGCTACTACGTCATTGCCAGCCCGGCTGGCCCGTACTTCGCCAAGGGCGTCGCTCCGGTGTCGATCTGGCTGTCGACCGAGTACGCACGTGCGGCCAAGGGTGGCACCGGTGCCGCCAAGTGCGGCGGCAACTACGCCGCCTCGCTGCTGCCGCAGCAGAAGGCGCAGGCGCAGGGCTGCTCGCAGGTGCTGTTCCTCGACCCGGTCGAAGGCAAGTACCTGGAAGAACTCGGTGGCATGAACGTGTTCCTGGTCTACAAGGACGGCACGCTGGTCACCCCGGAACTGTCCGGCAGCATCCTCGAGGGCATCACCCGCGAGAGCATCCTGCAGCTGGCCCGCGACCGTGGCATGAAGGTCGAAGAGCGCAAGGTCAGCATTGACGAATGGAAGGACGGCGTTGCCTCCGGTGCGATCAGCGAAGTGTTTGCCTGTGGCACCGCCGCGGTGGTCACCCCGATCGGCCAGCTGAAGGGCGAGGGCTTCTCGGTGGGTGACATCAACGCGCCGGCCGGCGAAGTGACCATGTCGCTGCGCAAGGAACTGACCGACATCCAGTACGGCCGCCTGCCGGACCGCCACAACTGGCTGGTCAAGCTGGGCTGATCGCCCACGCTGAACTGTAGAGCCGAGCCCACGCTCGGCTGCGCTTCTGGAAAGCCCGTCCCTGTGACGGGCTTTCTGCGTTTTGGACAGGTGGGTGGGGTCAGATCCCTTTCCGTGGAAAAAGGGATCTGACCCCGCCGACAGTGGACGCCGATGTCGGCAAAGTCATCGCAGGACACGTGATGACCCAGTCAGGTGCGTGCAGGGCACGAGAAAGTTCCTTCACCTTCACAAACCTTCGACCCGAGAAGTCTCAGAACGAACATTTCATCTTGCTGAAAAGACGCTGAAAATCTTGTGGTGTCCGGTTTTGGTCTTTAGCGTCATCTGCACGGCGGATCGTTAGGGGGATCCGCTGACTCACCGGTCTTCGAACCTCGCCAACGCAAGCCAGCCCAGGGTTCGGGCCGGTGCTTCTGCCGATTCCGGCATTCACACCACTAGAAAGGGAAATACGATGTCCCAGGTAACGCAACCGCGTGTGCGTCGAGTGTGGGTGGTTCTTGGTGCGTCCGTTCTGTCATCGCTGCTGCTGGCCACGCCTGCGCTGGCCGGTGACGTCCAGCTCAGCGGCCTGCAGTCCGCGCCGACGCACCAGCGCTTCATCGTGAAGTACCGCGACGGCAGTGCGCCGGTGGCCAACACCACCGCACTGGCTTCTTCGCTGAAGAGTGCCGCTGCCGGCCTGGCCAGCAGCCAGGGCCGCGCGCTGGGCCTGCAGGAGGTCCGCAAGCTGGCCGTCGGCCCGACCCTGGTCAGGACCGATCGCCCGCTCGACCAGGCCGAATCCGAGCTGCTGATGCGCAAGCTCGCCGCCGACCCGAACGTGGAATACGTCGAAGTCGACCAGATCATGCGTGCGACGCTGACCCCGAACGACACCCGCTTCAGCGAACAGTGGGGCTTCGGTACCTCCAACGCGTCGATCAACGTGCGGCCGGCCTGGGACAAGGCCACCGGCACCGGCGTGGTGGTGGCCGTGATCGATACCGGCATCACCAACCATCCCGATCTCAACGCCAACATCCTGCCGGGCTATGACTTCATCAGCGACGCCGCGATGGCACGCGATGGCGGTGGCCGCGACAACAATCCGAACGACGAAGGCGACTGGTACGGCGCCAACGAGTGCGGCTCGGGCATCCCGGCCTCCAACTCCAGCTGGCACGGTACCCACGTCGCCGGCACCGTGGCGGCGGTGACCAACAACAGCACCGGCGTGGCTGGTACTGCGTTCAATGCCAAGGTCGTGCCGGTGCGCGTGCTCGGCAAGTGCGGCGGTTACACCTCCGACATCGCCGACGCGATCGTGTGGGCTTCTGGCGGCACCGTCAGTGGCGTGCCGGCCAATGCCAACCCGGCCGAAGTCATCAACATGTCGCTGGGTGGCGGCGGTACCTGCTCGGCCACCTACCAGAATGCGATCAACGGCGCGGTCAGCCGTGGTACCACCGTGGTGGTCGCCGCTGGCAACAGCAACACCAACGTGTCCTCGTCGGTGCCGGCCAACTGCGCGAACGTGATCGCGGTGGCGGCCACGACCTCGGCCGGTGCGCGTGCCAGCTTCTCCAACTACGGTGCCGGCATCGACATTTCCGGCCCGGGCCAGAGCATCCTGTCCACCCTCAACACCGGCACCACCACGCCGGGCAGCGCTACCTATGCGTCCTACAACGGCACCTCGATGGCGGCGCCGCATGTGGCCGGCGTGGTTGCACTGATGCAGTCGGTGGCGCCGACCGCGCTGAGTCCGGCACAGGTCGAGAGCATCATCAAGAGCACCGCACGCCCGCTGCCGGGCGCCTGCTCGGGTGGCTGCGGCGCCGGCATCGTCGACGCCAATGCGGCCGTGGATGCGGCGATCAATGGCGGTGGCCCGAACCCGGGCGGCAATGTGCTGCAGAACAACGTGCCGGTGACCGGCCTGGGTGCTGCAACCGGTGCCGAGCTGAACTACACCGTCGCCGTTCCGGCCGGCAGCACCCAGCTGCGCGTGGCGATCAGTGGCGGCAGCGGTGATGCCGACCTGTACGTGCGCCAGGGCAGTGCCCCGACCGATACCACCTATACCTGCCGTCCGTACCTGAGCGGCAACAGCGAGACCTGCACCATCAACAGCCCTGCCGCCGGCACCTGGTATGTGCGGGTGAAGGCCTACAGCACCTTCTCGGGCCTGACCCTCAACGCCCAGTACTGAGCCCAAGTCCCTCTCCAAGGGCACGCCCCGGTTCCGGCCGGGGCGTTTTTCTTTGGGTAGGTGCCGACCTTCCGGGGCGTCTTCTCTTTGGGTAGGTGCCGACCTTGGTCGGCACGCTGTTCCTCAGACCGACTCGAAGCGGTTCGCAGCGACGTTCTTGCGCACGTGCTGCGGGTCGAAAATGCGCCCGTTCATCGCGATGTACACGCCGGTCGGCAGCGACTGCACCGCACCGATCGCACAGCCGATGTTGAACTCGGCATCCGAGCCGCGGAAGCGTGCCGGGCTCAGCGCGCCGGTCATCACGATGGTCTTGTCCGGGATCGTCGCCAGCACCTTGCCGGTCTGCACCATCGAATCGGTGCCGTGGGTCACCAGCACGTGCCGGGTCGGCTGCGCGGCGATGGTGGCGCGGATCAGCTCGCGGTCCTCATCGTTGATGTGCAGAGAATCCTTGCGCAGGATCGGAATCACGTTGAAGCGGAACGTCACGCCCAGCTCGCGCAGGATCATGCCGATCTGCGGATCGCCGATCTGGTAGTCCGACTTGTCGTCGAAGTAGATCTTGTCGATCGTGCCACCGGTGGTGACGACCAGGAGCTCTTCCATCATGTGCATGCGCGAAACCAGGACAGGTACTGCGGCGCGGGGCCAGGAATGCAGATGATACGGCCCTGCGGGCGCAGCGTCAGCGTCGCTTGCCGAAGCGGGCGCGCAGGCCGGGCAGGCTGGCGCTGAAGATCACCAGCAGCGCCAGCGCGATCTCGATCAGCGCCAGCCAGCGCGTTTCCGGGTGGCTCCAGGCACTCATCACGCCGTGGCTGAACCAGCCCAGCGCCAGCACCGAGGCCCAGAATCCGGCCTTGCGCCAGCCCAGGCGCACGGCGATGGCCAGCGCCAGCGGTGGTGCGGTGAACACCAGCTGGGTTGCCAGCCAGTGCTTGTCATTGATGAACCAACCCGCGAACAGGGCGGCCAGCCCCATCAGGGCCAGCAGCAGGACCGTGCGCGGGGCGCGGTTCATCGGGCCAACCGCTGCGCGATGTCGGCCACCCGGCGCCCCAGCGCTCGCGCCAGCACTGCTTCGTCGTCGGTCGGCTGCGGGTCGTCGGCGGCACCGGCCACGTGGCTGGCGCCGTAGGGTGTACCGCCACTGGTGGTATGGCTCAGCGCCGGCTCGGTGAATGGTATGCCGACGATCACGCAGCCATGGTGCAGCAGCGGCACCTGCATCGACAGCAGGGTCGATTCCTGCCCGCCATGCATGGATGCGGTGGACGTGAACACGCCGGCCGGCTTGCCGGACAGGGTGCCGTTGACCCATTCGGCGCCCAGCCCATCCAGGAAGTGCTTCACCGGCGCGGCCATGTTGCCGAAGCGGGTCGGGCTGCCGAGCAGCAGGCCCTGGCATTCGACCAGGTCCTGCACGCTTACGTAGGGGGCGCCATCGTCGGGGACTGGCGGCTGCGCGGTCTGGGTCACTGCGGCCACCGGCGGCACCGTGCGCAGGCGCGCGGTCATGCCCGGCACCTCGCCGATGCCCCGCGCGATCTGGCGCGCCAGCCGTGCCACCGAACCGCCCCGGCTGTAGTACAGCACCAGAATCTCGCCCATCGTGCCCGCTTCTCCTCGTCGTGTGGCCACCAGTATGGCTATCCTGCGAGCATTCCGCATCGGGTACCCTTTCGCCGATGGAACCTTTGGATACGCTCAACCTGTGGATGGAGCGCGCGCGGGATCGCGCACGGGCCATCAGTTTCGGCCGCTTCCTGTGGCATCGCTTCCTCGACGACCGCCTGTTCCAGGCAGCGGCGGCGCTGGCGTACACCACGGTGTTCGCGCTGGTGCCGCTGGCCATCGTGGTATTCGGTGTGCTGTCGGCCTTCCCTGTCTTCGACCGCTGGAGCGATCAGCTCAGCGACTACGTGTTTTCCAACTTCGTGCCCTCTGCGGCGCGCGCGGCCGAGGGCTACCTGCGGCAGTTCTCGGCCAGTGCCGGCCAGCTGACGGCGGCCGGCTTCATCGCACTGGTGGCCTCACTGCTGATCACGCTCAACAGCGTGGAAGAGACCTTCAACCAGATCTGGCGGGTCGGCTCGACCCGGCCCAAGCTGACCCGCTTCCTGGTCTACTGGACCGTACTGACCCTGGGCGCCATGCTGGCCGCCGCATCGCTGGCGGTATCGGCGAGGGTGTTCGCGATGCCGTTGTTCGGTACCCAGGAGGGCCGTTGGCTGGCCGAGTTTGCGCTGCGCCTGGCGCCGATCCTGATCGAGTTCGTCTGCATCACGCTGATGTTCCGGGTGGTGCCGCACCACACCGTGAAATGGCGGCACGCCGTGCCCGGCGCGATCCTGGCGGCGGTCATCCTTGAACTGGTGAAGTGGGGCATCGGCGCCTACCTGGGCAGCTTCCAGTCCTACCAGAAGCTGTATGGCACGGTGGCTTTCGTGCCGATCCTGCTGCTGTGGATCTACCTGTGCTGGGTGGCCGTGCTGCTCGGCGCGTCGCTGGCCTCATCGATGGCGGCCTTCCGCTACCAGCCGGTTGAACTGCGCCTGCCGCAGGGTTACGAGTTCTACGGCCTGCTGCGCCTGCTCGGTCGCTTCCACCATGCCCGTGCCAAGGGTAAGGGCCTGGCCGACGATGAAATCCTGCGGCTGGAACCGCTGCTGACCGACTCCCTGCTGCAGGATCTGGCCTGCAACCTGCAGGAGATCGGCCTGCTGCGCCGCGATGAACGTGGCGAGTGGCTGCTGTCGCGAGACCTGGACCAGGTCAGCCTGGCCGATCTGTACGAATGCACCCAGCTGCGCATCCCGGTTGCCGAGCAGCACCTGCCGTACCGCGATGACAGCCTGGGCCGTGCCGCATTGGCGGCGCTGGACGATCTGCGACTGCCCCTGCGTGAACGCCTGAAGCGCAAGGTCAGTGATATCTATACCGAATCTGGAGACACGCCATGACCCGCAAGACCCCGTTGCCGCTGCTGCTTCCATTGACCCTGCTGCTGGCCCTGGCCGCCTGCAAACCGGCACAGGAACCGACTCCGGCCAGCAGCCAGCCGCCGGCGCAGGCACCGACGCCGAGTGCACCGGCACCGGTCGAGGAGACCCCGGCCGAGCGCACCACCGCCGAGTTCCCGACGCTGAAGATGAAGGCGGTGGATGGCAGCGACTACGACCTGGCCGCGCATCGTGGCAAGTGGGTGGTGGTGAACTTCTGGGCTACCTGGTGCGCACCGTGCCGCAAGGAGATGCCTGAGCTGTCGGCGCTGCATGCGATGCGCAGCAACATTGAGGTGGTCGGCCTGGCCTATGAGGACATCGAAGTGCCGGAGATGCAGTCGTTCCTGACCAAGCATCCGGTGACCTATCCGATCGTGATCGTGGACCCGTTCGATCCACCGGCGGACTTCGCCACACCGCGTGGCCTGCCGCTGACGCACCTGCTGGATCCGCAGGGCAAGCTGGCCCACACCTTCCTCGGCCCGGTGACCGCCGCCGACATCGAAAAGCAGATCGCGGCTGCCAAGTAGTGGGTTGGTCGGCAGGGCCTGCGGCCCTGCACCCGTGGAGGCCAGAGCAACGGCAACGGCAACAGCCGAAGCAAAGGCGGGTCTCCTGAGGGATGGCGGGCTGGGTCCGGTTGCGGGGGGCGCTGCAAGTACGTCCATGTAAGCTCGGTCGCCGCATCCATGCGGCTCACGCCCCCGCAACCGGACCCACCCCGCCTTCGACAGATTTCCGCGATCTGTCGGGACGGCATGGGGTCAGATCCGTTTTCCGAAGGAAAACGGATCTGACCCCAAATGAATCTCGATATCTGACAGATGTGTCGACCAAGGTCGACACCCACCAACAGCCGCAGGAATCTGCCAGAGGTGGGGCGGTGTGGGTGGGCAGGACCGTTGGCGCCATGGATGGCGCCATCGAGCCCCCATGGACGGGTCTACGGCGTGTCCTGCCCACCCACACCGCCCCGCCATCCCGCGGATAGCCCGCTGTTGCCGTTGCTGTTGCCGTTGCCGTTGCGTTGAGCAGGTGCAGGGTGCAACCCTGCCGACCCACCCTAATCCTCGACCGGGAACGCCTCGATCGGCTTCAGCACATCGTAGTGCTCGCGATGCAGCTTGCCCTTCAGCTTCGGCAGCTCCGGCAGTGGCGCATCCACCCGCGTGTCCGGCAACCGGTCCAGCAGGTTGCGCACCAGCGTCAGCCGGCCCAGCCGCTGGTCGTTGAAATCCACCAGCGTCCACGGTGCGGCCTCGCGATGCGTCGCGCGCAGCATCGCCTCGCGGGCCTCGGTGTAGGCGCTGTACTTGCTGCGCGATTTCAGGTCGACCGGGGAGAGCTTCCAGCCTTTCAGTGGATCGAGGTGGCGTTCGGCGAAGCGCTTTTCCTGCTGCTCCTGGTCCACGCACAACCAGTACTTGAACAGCAGGATGCCGTCATCCACCAGCAGCTGTTCGAACACCGGCGCCTGGCGCAGGAACTGCTGGTACTCGGTCTCGCTGCAATAGCCCATCACTCGTTCGACACCGGCGCGGTTGTACCAGCTGCGGTCCATCAGCACGATTTCGCCAGCGGCCGGAAGATGCGAGGCGTAGCGCTGGAAATACCACTGCGTGGCTTCACGGTCAGTTGGCTTGGGCAGTGCCACCACCCGGCACTGGCGCGGGTTGAGGTGCTGGCTGATGGCCTGGATCGCGCCGCCCTTGCCGGCGGTATCCCGACCCTCGAACAGCACCAGCAGGCGCTGCCCGCTGTGCTGTACCCAGCGCGCCATCGCGGTCAGTTCCAGCTGCAGCGGCAGCAGCAGTTCGTCGTAGTCCTTGCGCTTGAGCTTTGCCATCGTCACACCACGCGGGGAGGAAGCCCGAGCGTAACGCAGGGGTCGCTCAGGTGTTGTCGACACCCTGCCAGCCGTGTTCACCGGCAAGCCGCTGCAGCAGCGCCGACAGGTCGCGGGCGAAACCCGCCATGTCGAACAGGCCACTGCGGTCGCGCGCCTGCGCCAGCTCGGCGCGCAGCGCGGCCAGTGCCGCAGGGTCATTGCCCAGCGCACTGGCGATGGCGATGAACGCTGCATCGTCGGCGGCATTCATCCGCGCCAGCCCCAGATGGTGATTGAGGCTGCCGGCCACGCGCGCAGCAAAGGTGTCGCCGGGGCAGGTCAGCACCGGGCAGCCGGCCCACAGCGCATCGGAGGCGGTGGTGTGCGCGTTGTACGGATGCGTGTCGAGGAACAGGTCGGCCCGCTGATACCGGGCCAGGTACTGCGGATGCGGCAGCTTGGCCATGAACACCAGCCGCGCCGGGTCCAGGCCGGCGGCCTGCGCGGCAGTGCGCAGGCGGGCATCGGCCTGGCCGGGGCCGGACAGCAGCCACAGCACGCTGCCGGGCACGGCCTGCAGCACTGCGAAGGCGCGGCCCATGCTGCGCGGGTTGAGCTTGTAGCTGTTGTTGAAGCAGCAGAACACCACGCCGTGCTCGGGCAGGCCGCACTCGGCGCGGGACGGTGCCGGCTCCAGTACGCGGGTGTTGTCCGAGGGCTGGAAGGCACGTGGCAGGCGCAGGACGCGTTCGCTGAAGTGCGATTCCAGCGGTGCCGGCAGCACGAATCCGTCGGCGACCACCGCATCCAGCCAGCGCGCGCCTGATGTGCCGGGGTAGGCCAGCCAGTTCAGCTGCAGCGGGGCCGGGCGCATCGCCAGCACTTCGGGCGTGCCGCCGCCGCCCCAGCCGCGCAGGTCGAACAGCAGGTCGATGCCCTGTGCGCGGATGCGGGCCGCGATGTCGGCATGCCGCAGTGCGGCCACGTCATGCAGGCGGGTCGCGGCCTGCAGGCGTTCGCGGATGCGGCTGCCATCGGCGCGGTTCAGCGCAAACAGGTGCAGCTGCAGCGCAGGGTCATGACGCAGGTGTTCGAACAGGGCCACGGTCAGCAACCCGGTGGGATGGGCACCGAAGCCATTGGACAGGAAGCCGACGCGCAACGGGCCGTGTGCGCGAACCTTCACTGCAGGAAGGGGGCGCACTGCCGACGCCACGACTGCGGCACGCGCGCGCGCGCAGGCCAACTGCTCGGCAGCGCTGGCGTCTTCGCTGAGGAAGGCGAACGGCTCCACCGCGCCCTGGCCAGAAGCGAGCGCGGCACGTACCTGCGTGGCCAGCGCGTCCACGTCCTGCCAGTCGCACAGGCGGCGCTGCCAGGCCAGGCGCTGGGCGGCGATGTAGGGTTCGTCCGGCATCAGCGTATGTGCGCGGCGATAGGCCGCTGCTGCGCCTTCGGCATCATCGGCATCTTCCAGCGCGTGGCCCAGCCACAGCGCGATGCCCGGGTGCTGCGGGGCCAGTGCCGAGGCCTGGCCGAGCAGCTTCGCTGCGTCGGCATGCGCGCCGGCCATCCAGGCCACGCGACCCAGCCGTGCCAGCGCCTCGGGGTGGTTCGGGCGCAACTGCAGCGCACGTCGTGCGGCCTGCTCGCCGGCGGCGATGTCGCCTGCTTCCAGTTCCAGGTCGGCCAGCATCACCCAGGCGACGAAGTCGCCGGGCTGGCGTGCGATCGCCTGCTGCAGGTGCTGCCGCTGCTGCCAGGCCGACATTGTGCTCAGCCCGCCGACAGCTGGGCCAGGGCGTCGACCTGGTGTTCGTGGCTGAGCCGCTGCAGCAGCGGGTCGAGGTCACCGGCCAGGATGTTGGGCAGGTCGTACAGGGTCAGGCCTTCCACGCGGTGGTCGGTGATCCGGCCCTGCGGGAAGTTGTAGGTGCGGATGCGCTGGCTGCGGTCGCCGCTGCCGACCTGCAGGCGGCGCGATTCAGCCTGGGCGGCATCCTGGCGCTGGCGTTCGGCGTCCAGCAGCTGCGCCTTCAGCCGCTTCATCGCCTTGTCGCGGTTGGCGTGCTGGCTGCGCTCGGTCTGGCACTCCACCACCACGCCGGTCGGCACGTGGGTGATGCGGATCGCCGACTCGGTCTTGTTGACGTGCTGGCCTCCGGCACCGGACGAGCGGAACGTATCCACCCTCAGGTCGGCCGGGTTGATGACGATGTCATCGACTTCGTCGGCCTCGGGAATGATTGCCACGGTGGCCGCCGAGGTGTGGATGCGGCCCTGCGATTCGGTGGCGGGCACACGCTGCACGCGATGCGTGCCCGATTCGAACTTCAGGCGCGAGAACGCACCACGGCCGACCACGCGCGCCACCACTTCCTTGTAGCCGCCATGCTCACCTGGGTTGTCCGATTCGATCTCGACCTTCCAGCCCTGGCGCTCGGCATAGCGGGCGTACATGCGGAACAGATCGCCGGCGAAGATCGCGGCTTCGTCGCCACCGGTGCCGGCGCGTACTTCCAGGAACAGGTTGCCTTCGTCGCGCGGATCGCGCGGTACCAGCAGCAGGGCCAGTTCTTCTTCCAGTTCCTGCAGGCGCGCCTGCGCCGCGGCGATTTCCTCGTCGGCCAGTTCGCGCAGGTCGGGGTCGGCGCGCATGCCTTCGGCGGCGGCCAGGTCGGCCTTGGCACGGGCTTCATCGGCGAGTGCGGCAGCGACCGGTTCAAGTTGGGCGAATTCGCGCGAAAGGTCGCGGAAACGGGTGTTGTCGGCGACCACATCGGGTTCGGCGAGCAGGCGTTCCAGTTCTTCGCGGCGCTCGGCCAGCGCTTCCAGCTTACGGCGCAGGGTCGGCGTCATCGGGTCTCACGGGTGGGTGGCGGTAACCCGGCGTGGCCGGGAACAGGCGCTCGGCGGCGCGGGTCAGATCGGCATCGCCACTCAGCGCGGCAGCGCGCAGGGCGGCGGTCGGCGGATGCAGCAGGCGGTTGGTCAGGCCGTGGGCCAGCAGTTCCAGCACTTCGTCGGCGGGCTTGCCGTTGGCCAGCTGCTGTCGTGCGCGCTCCAGCAACTCGGCGCGGGTGGCCTCGCCGAACGCACGCAGCTGCCGCAACGGTGCCTGATGGGCACTGGCCTGCTGGGTCTCGACGAAGCGCGATACCTGCAGGTCGATGATCGCCTCGGCCTCGGCGGCGGCCTCGCGGCGGCCACGGCGGTTGTCCTCCACCGCGCGTTCAAGGTCATCGACGGTGTAGAGGAAGGCATCGTTGAGCGTGCCGACCTCGGCTTCGATGTCGCGCGGTACGGCCAGGTCAAACAGCAGCATCGGCTTGTGCCGGCGCGCGCGCAGGGCCTTGGCCACCATCTCGCGGTGGATCACCGGCTCGCGCGCGGCGGTGGCCGAGAACACCACGTCGGCCTCGCCGAGGTGGCGGTCCAGTTCGGTCAGCGGCAGTGCCACGCCACCATGACGGCTCGCCAGTTCCTGTGCGTGGGCGAGAGTGCGATTGGCGATCAGCAGCCGCCGCACCTTGCCTTCGCTCAGGTGGCGCGCAGCCAGCTCGATGGTCTCGCCGGCGCCGACCAGCAGCACGGTGGAGTCGTCCAGGCGCGCGAACGCGTTCTGCGCCAGGCGCACCGCCGCCGAGGCCACCGACACCGGGTTGGCGCCGACCTGGGTATCGGTACGCGCACGCTTGGCTACCGAGAAGGTCTGCTGGAAGAGGCGGTCCAGGCGCTGGCCGAGCAGGCCGTGGTCGCGTGCGGTCGACCAGGCGTCCTTCACCTGGCCGAGGATCTGCGGTTCGCCCAGCACCATCGAGTCCAGCCCGGTGGCGACCCGGAACAGGTGGCGCACGGCCTCGGCATCGGCATGCTGGTACAGATAGCCCTGCAGGTCGCCGGCCTGGCCGTGCAGCCACTGGTCCAGCGCCTGTGCCGACTCGGCCACGGCGTACAACTCGGTGCGGTTGCAGGTGGACAGCAGCACCGCCTCGGCGATCTGCGGGGTATCGCGCAGCGAACCGAGCGCGCGCGGCAACGCCTCACCGGCGAAGGCCGCGCGCTCGCGCAGCTCCACCGGTGCGGTCTGGTGATTCAGTCCGAGCACCCACAGGGTCATTGTTCAGTTGCTTGCGATAAGCTGCTGGCCATTGGACGACATTTTAAGGCCCCGATGCCGACGATGCCCGCATTGATTCGCATCCCCAGTGTTCTGCTGCTGTCCCTGGCCTGCGGCCAGGCCCTGGCGGCGGTGCCGGCCAAGGCTCCCGTACGGGGCCCGGCCACTGAGGAACTGGCGCTGGAACCGGTGATGGCCGGTGAGTTCGCCCTGCAGGCCGGCAAGCTGGCCGAGGCCGCACGCTGGTACCTGCAGGCCGCCCAGCAGACCGACGGCGATGCCGGCCTGGCCGAGCGCGCGACCCGTATTTCCATGCTCGCCAACGATGATGCCAGCGCGGCCAAGGGCCTGGCCCTGTGGCAGCAGCGCGCCCCACGCTCGCTGACCCTGCGCAGTGCGGCCGGTGCGCTGGCCATGCGCCAGGGCGATGTGAAGGCCGCCCGCACCGAGCTGCAGGCGCTGCTGGCCGACCCCGACGAGCGCGGCTGGAAGTTCGCCCTGGCCGCGCTGATCGGCGGTGGCCGCGACCCGGCGGTGCCGGCGCAGGTGCTCGGCGAGCTGGTCGATGCCAATGCGATTCCGCCGAAGATCGAGGCCTGGCAGGAGTTCGGTCGCCTGGCCCTGCGCATGGACAAGCCCGAGCTGGCGCGGCGCATGATCGATGAAGTGGTCAAGCGCTTCCCGGAAGAGCCGCGCGTGGCGCTGCTGCGTGCCAGCCAGCTGCAACAGGCGGGCGAGACCGACAAGGCATTGTCGTTGCTGCACGACGTCGAGCCGAATACCCGCCAGGACCCCGAGCTGCGCAATGCGGTGGCCATCGCCTACGACAGCCTGGGACAGCCGGCTGCGGCCGAGCGTGTATTGGCATTCGGCCCGCAGGACGTACAGACCTGGGGCATGCGCGCTTCGCTGCTGGCCAAGCAGGGCGACAAGGCAGCGCTGTCCAATCTCTACAACGAGCTGTCGCGGCAGGCGGCCAAGCCGGATCCGGCACAGCGCCTGCTGCTGGGCAAGATCGCCGAATACCTGAAGCGTTACCCCGAGGCGGTGCAGTGGTACCACAGCGTGCCCGGTGGCGATGAACTGAGCGAAGCGCGCCTGCGCGCGGCCAATGCCCAGGCGCTGGCCGGGCGCCTGCCGCTCGCGCTGGACGAAGTGCACGCGATCCAGTCCGATGCGGTGGTCGATGACGATGTACGCCGCGACGCGTACCTGCTGGAGGCCGAGCTGCGCCAGCGCGGCGACGACAGTGCCGGCGAACTGGATGCATTGGCCCGCGGCCTGGCCGCCTACCCGGACGACAACGGCCTGCTGTACGCCCGAGCGCTCACCTGGGAGCGCCGCGACGACATCCCGCGCGCCGAGGCCGATCTGCGCAAGATCCTGGTGACCGACCCGGAAAACGTGCCGGCGCTGAACGCGCTGGGCTACACCCTGGCCGACCGTACCGGTCGCCTGCAGGAGGCGCTGGAGCTGATCGACCGCGCCCGCGTGGCCGAGCCGGACAACGCCGCCATCGTCGACAGCTATGGCTGGGTGCTGTATCGCCTGGGCCGCAAGGAAGAAGCGCTGGTGCAGCTGCGCCGGGCCTGGACCCTGGCCAAGGACCCGGAGATCGCCGCCCACGTCGGCGAAGTGCTGTGGGTGCTGGGCAAGCATGATGAGGCCCGCCACTTCTTCGACGAAGCGGCCAAGCTCGACCCTGAAAACCGCGCGCTGCTGCGCGCCCGCGAGAAATTCAATCCATGAGTGGTTCCCTGATCCGGCCGCTGCTGTTGGCGGCCACGACCCTGGCGGTGAGCGCCTGTACCAGCGTCGGCACGCAGAAAACCCCGGCGCCAGCGGTGGTCGAGATTGTTTCGGCTGAAGCGGCGCAGGCCGAGGCAGCGCGCGTGGCCGCGCTGCAGGCACAGCCGGACTGGGCCTTCCAGGGCCGGGTCGCGGTCAGCAAGGGCAAGGACGGTGGCAGCGGTCGCATCGACTGGAAGCAGGACGGGCGCCGTTATGTGGTCGAGCTGAGCGCGCCGGTGACCCGGCAGAGCTGGAAGCTGACTGGCGATACCCATTCCGAAGCCGGCCGCCTGGAAGGGCTGGCCGGTGGCACCCGTGACGGTGAGGATGCCCAGCAGCTGCTGCTGGAGGCGACCGGCTGGGACATTCCGGTCAACCAGCTGCCGGAGTGGATCCGCGGCCTGGTGGCCGGCGATGCTGCCGGTCCGGAGAAGGTCGAGCGCGACGGTGAAGGCCGGCCGCGCCGCATGCAGCAGATGGGCTGGCAGGTGCAGTACCTGGACTGGTACCCGGCCGAGGCCGGGCGCCCGGCCGTGCCGCGCCGGATCGAGGCCAGCAATGGCGATGCCAAGGTGCGCCTGCTGGTGGACCAGTGGGGGCAGGGCACCCCATGAGTGGCGCCGCTGAGGACGCGGGCTGGTCCTGGTGGCCGGCCCCGGCCAAGCTGAACCTGTTCCTGCACATCACCGGCCGCCGTGCCGATGGCTACCACGAGCTGCAGACCGTGTTCCGCCTGCTGGACTGGGGCGACCGCATTGGTCTGCGCCTGCGTGAAGACGGCCAGGTGCGTCGGCAGGGCGAGGGCCTGGCCGGTGTGGCCGAGGCCGATGATCTGGCGGTGCGCGCCGCGCGCCTGCTTAAGGACGTGGCGAATGTCGAGCAAGGTGCGGACATCGTCGTCGAAAAGCATGTTTCTGCGGGTGGTGGCTTTGGCGGCGGTTCGTCCGATGCCGCCACCGTGCTGGTGGTGCTGAACCGGCTCTGGCGGGCGGGCCTGGACGAGGAGGCCCTGGCCGCGCTGGGCCTGCGCCTGGGTGCCGACGTGCCGGTGTTCGTACGTGGCCGCAATGCCTGGGCCGAAGGGGTGGGCGAGCGCCTGCAGCCGATCACGCTGGCCCCGGCCTGGTATGTGGTGGTTGAACCGGGCGTTCATGTTCCCACGCCGGTCCTCTTTGCAGACCCGGATTTGACGCGCGACAGCCCAGTGGCGAAAATAGAGGACTTCGCTTCCGGGACCCTGGTCGGGAACGCGTTCGAACCGGTGCTGCGCCGCCGTGAGCCTGCCGTCGAGGCAGCGCTCGCCGCGTTGAGCGACATCGGCGCGGCGCGGCTGACCGGGTCGGGAAGTGGTTGTTTCGTCGAGTTCGCGTCGCAGTCTGCTGCAGAGCAGGGACGGTCGAAATTGCCGAAGGAGTTGCGGGCAAGGGTGGCAGCGGGCGTTGCGCGTTCGCCACTGCTGGATGCACTCGAGCAACACTAGATTTATCAATGCAGGGGCGTCGCCAAGAGGCCCAAGGCACCAGGTTTTGATCCTGGCATTCGTAGGTTCGAATCCTACCGCCCCTGCCAATAGCGGTTGTGTCCGCGCCTTCCAGCGCATCACCTGCGCGGGACGTGGAAACAACCGCGGTGTTGTCAGCAGCAAGGGTCCATCGGGTCCTTGCCGACCCCGGATCCCCGCCACTCGTCCCCGCCCGAGACAATCATGATGCAAGAGTCCCCGAACCTGCTGGTCTTTTCCGGCAACGCCAACAAACGTCTGGCGCAGAACATCTGCAAGGAACTGGGGGTTCGCCCGGGCAAGGCGCTGGTCTCGCACTTCTCCGATGGTGAAGTGCAGGTGGAAATCGAAGAGAACGTCCGCAAGCAGGACGTGTTCGTGATCCAGCCGACCTGTGCGCCGAGCGCGGAAAACCTGATGGAACTGCTGGTGCTGATCGACGCGCTCAAGCGCGCATCGGTGGCCAGCGTGACCGCCGTGGTGCCGTACTTCGGCTACTCGCGCCAGGATCGCCGCATGCGTTCCTCGCGCGTGCCGATCACCGCCAAGCTGGCGGCGAAGATGTTCAGCACCGCTGGCGCTGATCGCGTGCTGACCGTCGACCTGCACGCCGACCAGATCCAGGGCTTCTTCGATATTCCGGTGGACAACGTGTATGCGTCCCCGCTGCTGCTGGCCGACATCTGGCGCGCCTACGGCACCGAGAACCTGATCGTCGTGTCGCCGGACGTGGGCGGCGTGGTCCGCGCCCGTGCGGTGGCCAAGCGCCTGGATGACGCTGACCTGGCGATCATCGACAAGCGCCGCCCGCGCGCCAACGTCTCCACCGTGATGAACATCATCGGTGACGTCGAAGGCAAGACCTGCGTCATGGTCGATGACATCGTCGATACCGCCGGCACCCTGTGCGCCGCTGCCGCTGCCCTGAAGGCGCGCGGTGCGCTCAAGGTCGCCGCCTACTGCACCCACGCGGTGCTGTCGGGCCCGGCGGTGGACAACATCACCAATTCCCAGCTCGACGAGCTGGTGGTGACCGACACCATTCCGCTGAAGGACGCCGCGCGGGTGTGCAGCAAGATCCGCCAGCTGAGCGTGGCGGAAATGCTGGCCGAAACGATGCGCCGCATCGCCTTCGGTGAGTCGGTCAGCTCGCTGTACGTCGACTGAGTTTTTCGTCCCTGCCGGCAACGGCGGGGACATGCCCCGGGTGCTTCTGGTCGCGGAAGCATCTTCAACCGCCAAGCCGCAAGGCGAGGCAACAACCTGAGTAGTCGAAAATGTCGAAGACCCATGAAATCAAGGTCACCAAGCGTGAACTGCAGCGTAAGGGTGCGAGCCGCCGCCTGCGTCACGCTGGTGTGATCCCGGCCATCGTGTACGGCGGCAACGCCGAGCCGGTCGCCATCAGCCTGGACCACAACGAAATCTGGCTGGCCCAGCAGAACGAGTGGTTCTATGCCTCGATCCTGGACCTGAACCTGGACGGCCAGGTGCAGAAGGTCCTGCTGCGTGACATGCAGCGCCACCCGTACAAGCAGCTGATCATGCACCTGGACTTCCAGCGCGTGAACGAGAACGAAGCCCTGACCGCTTCGGTCCCGCTGCACTTCATCAACGAAGACACCTCGCCGGCCGGCAAGGCTGCCGACGTCGTGGTCACCCACGAACTGAAGGAAGTGACCATCACCTGCCTGCCGAAGGACCTGCCGGAGTCGATCGAAGTCGACCTGGGCGAGCTGAAGGCCGGTGACGTGGTGTACCTGTCCAACATCAAGCTGCCGAAGGGCGTGGAAATCCCGGCCCTGGCGCTGGGCAAGGACCACGACGACGCCATCGTCACCGCCAAGGCCGGCAAGGCTGACGCGGCCGACGAAGAAGCGGCTGCCGAGTAATACCAAGCGGCGCCTGCCTCCGGGCAGGCGCCGTGCTGGAAGGAACCATGGCAGGATTGCGACTGATCGTCGGTCTGGGCAACCCCGGATCGGAACACGCCCGGACCCGGCACAATGCCGGGTTTCATTTCGTTGAGGCCCTGGCCGAAAAAGCCGGTGCGCGATGGAATGTGGACAGCAAGCTGTTCGGCGAGACCGCCAAGGTCGAGATTGCCGGACAGACGGTGTGGCTGCTCAAGCCCGCCACGTTCATGAACCTCAGCGGCAAGTCGGTCACCGCCGCACAGCGGTTCTGGAAGATCGAGCCGGAAGAAACCCTGCTGGCCCACGACGAGCTGGACCTCCCGCCCGGTGCGGTGCGGCTGAAGTTCGATGGTGGCCATGGCGGCCAGAACGGCCTGCGCGACACCATGCGCCTGCTCGGCCACGGCAAGTTCCACCGCCTGCGCGTGGGCATCGGCCATCCCGGCCACAAGGACCGCGTGGTGGGGTGGGTGCTCGGCCGCCCGTCGAAGGACGACGACGTGCTGATCGCGCGCGCCATCGACGATGCGATCGACGTGCTTCCGCTGGCAGTGCAGGGCGATTTCAACGAAGCGATGAAGCGGCTGCATACCCCGAAATAACCCGCTTCGGGTAGGTGCCAACCTTGGTTGGCACACAATGATCGACACCGAGATGGATTGGCCAAGCAACGCGCGCGCTGTTTCACCAATCACTTTCACCCCAGAGAGCTGTCACCCATGGGTATCAAATGCGGCATCGTCGGCCTGCCCAACGTCGGCAAGTCGACCCTGTTCAATGCGCTGACCAAGGCGGGTATCGCCGCGGCGAACTTCCCGTTCTGCACCATCGAGCCGAACGTCGGCATCGTGCCGGTGCCGGATCCGCGCCTGAACGAGCTGGCAGCGATCATCAATCCGCAGAAGGTCATCCCGACCGCGGTCGAGTTCGTCGACATCGCCGGCCTGGTCGCCGGTGCCGCCAGCGGTGAAGGCCTGGGCAACAAGTTCCTGGCGCACATCCGCGAAGTCGATGCGATTACCCACGTGGTGCGCTGCTTCGAGAATGCCGACGTCATCCACGTCAACAACAAGGTCGACCCGATCTCGGACATCGAAACCATCGATACCGAGCTGGCGCTGGCCGACCTGGACAGCGTCGAGAAGGCGCTGAACCGTGCCGAGCGCGCCGCCAAGGGCGGTGACAAGGACGCCGCGGCGCGCAAGCCGGTGCTGGCCAAGCTGCAGGCCGCGCTGTCGGATGGCAAGGCCGGTCGCTCGGCGGGCCTGGACGAGGAAGAGAAGGCGCTGGTACGCGATCTGTTCCTGCTGACTCTGAAGCCGGTGATGTACATCGCCAACGTGCTGGAAGACGGTTTCGAGAACAACCCGCACCTGGACGCCGTGCGCGCGCACGCCGCCGCCGAAGGCGCGCAGGTGGTGCCGGTGTCGGCCGCGATCGAAGAAGAGCTGTCGCAGCTGGACGACGAAGACCGCGATACCTTCCTGGCCGACCTGGGCCTGAGCGAGCCGGGCCTGAATCGCGTGATCAACGCGGCCTACAGCCTGCTCGGCCTGCAGACCTACTTCACCGCTGGCGTGAAGGAAGTCCGCGCGTGGACCGTGCGCAAGGGCGCTACCGCCCCGCAGGCCGCCGCGGTCATCCACACCGACTTCGAGAAGGGCTTCATCCGCGCCGAGACCATCGCGTATGACGACTTCATCAAGTACAAGGGCGAAGCCGGCGCCAAGGAAGCCGGTCGCCTGCGCCTGGAAGGCAAGGAATACCGCGTGCAGGAAGGCGACATCCTGCACTTCCGCTTCAACGTCTGATCCTGCGGCAGCGGATCGACCCTGGACGCCCCGCCTTGCGCGGGGCGTTCGCGTTTCCGCGGGTGGACAAAAAAACACCACGTTGCGAAACGCTTGCGGTGTGATGTTCGCGGGCACTTGTCCACAGCAAACTCCCATCGCTTTCCACGTCGGGTGTGGAAAACCACGCAGCCCCCGGTGGAGGCGGGCCCGTGCCGCGTGGACAAATCTTCACCACATTCCGAAACGCTTGCGCGGCAATACTCCCGCCTACTTGTCCACACCTAGTTCCCATCGCTTTCCACGCGCGGTGTGGAAAACCCGGCGCGATCGACACACCGCCGCAGCTCAGCGCTGCAAGAGCACCTTCGCGGCGCGCTGGCCCAGCTGCGGCGCCAGGATGATGCCCGGATGGGCCACGGCAACGTACAGGCCGTCAACGCCCGGCAGGAAACCGCATACCGGCTCGCCATCGCGCGTGGTCGGGCGATTGAACATCGCAGCCGAGCGAGCGACTACGGGTACCTCCTGCACGAACAGTGCGCGGATCGCGGCCTGGGTTGTGTGGACCAGCGCGGGCAGGCCGGCCTCACCGTTGGCAGGCGCATCGGCCGCAACCCGCAGGCCACCCTGCAGGCCAGGCCGCACTTCGAGGTCTGCGGCGCACAACAGGCGCTGCAGGATCGCTGCAGGGGCGTCGAAATCCATCAGTACGGCCGGAGCCTGCCGAAGCGGCAGGGTGATGCCCAATGGCGCGCACAGGACGGCAGCGTCCATCGCCGCTGCCAGCACGACCCCGTCAGCAATGACGTCTCCGCAGGTGGTGCGCACTCCGGTGATCCGCGATCCGCGCTGCATCAGTGAAAGAACCTGTTGACTGCAGCGCACCTGCGCACCGTGCTCGGCCGCGTCCTTCAGCAACTGCCGGACCAGCCATGCAGGCTCCACCGCGAAATCCCGTGGCGACCAGATGGCAGCCGAGGGCGCACGCAAGCCGGGTTGAACGGCTCCCACCTGCGCCTGACCCAGTAGTTCAACCGACTGATCCGCCGCTCGAAGTTCATCGTGCCAGCGCAGCGTTTCGTCCTCATCGGCTGCCCATAGCAATGCGCCGCGGGCAGCCATCGGCAGCGCACCCAGCTGGACCTGCAACTGATCGAACGCGGGCAGCGCATCCACCACCCGCCTGAAGCGCGCGGGATCCTCCGACGGCAGCATGCTGCTGCTGCCAACCCAGCCATACGAACCGTGAGTAACGCCACGGGCGACGCCCTCGTCGCGCTCCAGCACCGTTACACGGGCGCCACCTCTCGCCAGGTGCCAGGCAATCGATGCGCCGAGCATGCCGGCACCGACGACGATCAGATGGGGGGAGGTCCTGGGCACGGTGAGCAGGCGCATGGGAGATGCCCAGCGTGATCGATGGAGGGTCCAGTGTCATTGCCTGGCCGGGCCAAGCGTGGACAAAAAAGCGACACATGTCGAATCGCCTGTGACACAGGGCTCGCAGTCACTTGTCCACATGAAATCCCAACCACCCTCCACGGGCCGTGTGGAAAACCATCGATCCACGTGGACAAAAAACAGCCATGTCCTGAAACCCTTGCTGTGCGTGCTTCGTGGGCACTTGTCCACACCAAACCCCCATCGCTTTCCACGCGCGGTGTGGAAAACCGTGGCGTTCCAGTTCTGGTAGGCACCCACCTTGGTGGGCTCGGGGACGATCTTGCCCACCAAGGTGGGCCGCTACCAGATCCAGGTTTCCATCGCTTTCCACGATGGATGTGGGCAGCCACCTGCCTGTGTGGGAACCGGCAGGCACAGCAGGAGACATCGGGCGCAGGGGCGCCAGTGTGAGGAAATTCCCGTCAACGCGGAGCAGCTGCTGGAGCTGGGGACCGCGAAGCGGTCTAGTGCACCGCGTCGACAGTGACCTGATGCTGGCTCGCATAGCTTGCAGAAGGATGGGCAATGGAGGGGCCCGAGAGAGAGCATCCCGCAGCGGTCAGGCAGAAGATTGTCAGCAACACCTTGGTCAGAACAGGCTTCATCAGAAATTCCAGAGTGGAGTAATCGATAGAAAAATGGCCGGGTACGCCGCCGCTCACGGCGGGGGGGCGCCGCAGTACGGGCTCGTGGAGGCGCGGATCTGACCGAGAGGCTGCTGGGACACCAGACGCGATGGCGTCACCGGCTCGCTATCGGCTGCGCGGTAGCTATGGCCGAACAGGGTGCTTCCATCGCGGCTCGTCAGGTGTGCTTCGAGGGTGGCATCGCGCGGATAGGCAACGCCCAGCGCGTCGAGCCAATCCGTGAGGCGGCAGATACCGTTGGCGCGTGTCCAGATCAGGCGCACTTCGCTAGCAGCATCCTTGCCAAGAACAAGGTCGGCATTCGCGCCGATCCACTCATTCTGCATGGGCACGCCGTCTGCTGCATGGGCAAATGGCATGTTCAGGTTCATGCGTTCGACGTCCTCCCGGGAAAGAAGTGCGTCGCCGCTGGAGGCCGCTGCCTGCAGCAGGACGGGCGGATGTACCTGGGCCCTGCCGTCGCGCCACGACACAGCTACTGCCACGTTGACGTCCCCGGTTTCGGCGCCGACGGCATATCCCACCCCATGCAGCGTCCGTGCATCCGGGCTGAAGAACGCGGGATCCGCGCTTCGAACTCCTCCGGGAACAGGGAGAGGCCGGTAGCCATCCTTCACGCTCCATAGGAACGCGTGCTCCGCGTCAGGTTCGTCCGGCCTGAACTCCGTTCCGGCCACCAGGCTGCCGTCACTGTTGATTGCCGAAGCAGAGTGAGCTGCATCCGGTGAGGTGAGTGCAAACAGGCTGCCATCTGGCAACCAGCGATAGACGCGTCCTGGGTCCTGCCCTCGTGTCTCTACCAGCACCACTTGACCATCTGCACTGATGGCGCGTGCGAAGGAATCGGCCTGACCAGGAGGTGGGACAAGCCGCTGTACGGGACCAGTTCCGTCCCAGCGGAATGCCTGGCTGGTACAGCATCCATTACTGCCGACACCTGCGATGGCATGGCCGTCTTCGCTGGACGCGGTGATGCGGATGGGCGCGCTGCGGAGCATCGCCAGTTCTTCGAATGTGGCGATCGGCTTCGAAGCGGCCGCGAAGCCCGCAAGCGACAGGCCGAGAAGAAGAAATGGAGTCTGCGTCATGGCAGCGAAAATACTCTGAAGCGGTGGTCGGGTGACCGATCTGTTGTCTGATGCTGCGGCCACCATCGATGTACAGTCGGCTCAATGGCCTGCACGCACACGATCGTGTCGTACGATGGTGCCGTATCGCCATGCAGCCTGCCCGCAGGTTCCCTGCAAGAACATTCGACGGAGTTCCTCATGTTCAGCCACATCACCGTGGGTACCAATGATCTGGACAAGGCGTCCAGCTTCTACGATGCCCTGCTGATGCCGCTCGGCATGCGTCGCCGTCTGGTCTCGCCCGATGGCGGGCCTGCCGCCGCGTGCTGGGTGACGGCGAACGCGGCACTGCCGCGCTTCTACGTCTACTCGCCCTACGACCGGAAGCCTGCAGGCCACGGAAACGGCAGCATGGTGGCCTTCCTCGCGCCTTCCCAGGAGGCGGTGGATGCGTCCCATGCGGCAGGTCTTGCCGCAGGTGGAACCGACGATGGTGCACCCGGACCACGGCCGCACTATGGGCCAGGCTACTACGGTGCCTATCTGCGCGATCCCGACGGCAACAAATGCCATGTCGTCCATCGTGGCGATCTGGCATAGATCGTACGAGGCACGGGCGCAGGACCGCTGTCCGACGCCCTGCGACAATTCATCCTACCTGGTATCTTCCAGCGTCTGCACCTTGCGGATCATCCAGTCACGCGGAATCCGCTTCCAGCGATAGTGCTGCAGCTGAAGTGCATGGATTGGGGCAGCGGCTGCGATCTCCAGGCGTTCCGGTTCACGGTCACGCTCCCATTCCAGAGCAGCGCCCGGATGGGATGCGGCGTAGGCAATCGTGGCATCCCGCGGTGCCGGCAGCATGGCGATGGGTATGCTCTTTCCCTGGGCATCCAGTGCGATGGCGGTGGTCCACACACCCTCGCGCTCTGCCTTGTCCATGGGTGCTTGTACGAGCGTGGCGCGCTGGTCCGAACCCCATGTGATACGCATGCGCGCATTCGTTCTTGACTGCTGGCCGCGCGCTACGCGCTCCTCCGCATCCTTGGTGTAGCGCTCCAGGTCGACCGCGAGCCGGATCGCCGACAATCTGTCCAATTGCCCGGCGCGCGTATTGATGGGCAGCCGGAACGGGAAGCCGACGTCGTTTTCATCGGTACGCGATACCCCTGCGATCAACCAGCGCTGCACGACAGGCACCGGCTGTAGTCCGCTTATTGGCCGACCCTTGGCATCCAGCAGCTCGACGCGGCGCAACCAGGCCATCATCGGGAACCACTCACTGTCCGTTGCAGCGCGGCGTTCATGCTCCGGCAGCGGCATGCTCAACCGGATCAGCGGGCGTGCCGCATGGTGGTCGTCTTCGGCCGAGAACCGCAGGCCCGCCTCGAATTCTGCCAGGGCGGTCCGATCAAACATTCCGGCAGGGATCAGGTCCGCTGCCGTCTGCGAATAGGCATCAGGGTCGTTGCTGGGCAAAGAGAAGGGCGGACGTCCGATCTGCTCACGCAGCATCGCGTCGTAGTGTTGCCTGGACTCGCGCTCGTCGGCATCGAACATCGGGTCGGTGCTCATCCTCGCGACGTACAGGTCCATCTCCAGGGCCGGGGTGTCGCCCTGCTCATGCACCGAAAGCGCATAGCGTGCTTCAACGGGCATGCCATCAGCGCGCTGCAGGACCTGACGTCCCTTGCCGCTGACCCTCGGGCCGGAAACAGCAACATCCAGAAGTACCATGTGGTCTGTTAGCGCGAGCACCTCCTGGTCGACAGTGACGTCGCCGATGTCGGTGGACGCGTCGCGATGGACGATCTTCTGGCCGATCTGCAGACGGGCCGGCAGATCCGTTGGCGTGAGCCCGCCAACGCGGCGTTGCGACGCCAGCTGGGCCGCCAGTTGCGGGGTGTGCTTCACGGCGTGCTGCCAGGCCGATGGATCGACCGCGCGCACATCACGCACTGTGCCATCGGCAGTGAGCGTCATTTCAAAGCCCTTGTCGAGCAGCGCCATGATAGAACCTTCGTCAGCAGCGTTCGGGTCGAGCCGCAATGAGTTGGCCGAGAATCCCGTGCCGCGCTGCTCGCTCCAGATCACGCGCGTCCGCAGTCGGCGCTCGCCGCCGACCACGCCGTCCATCCGGATGGCGGTGAACGACCGATCTTCGAATGCATCGGTCCCAGTGTCGGGCACGCGGATGTTCGAGGCGGCGAAGTAGATCGCTTCCTGGCCGGCTGCGGATGCATGGGCGGAAGCCAGCAACATGATCCCCGGCAGTGTGAGGCGTGCGATGGCCATCGGAACGGTCCCGCGTCGATGGAGGAGGCGCGTCACGGTGCGTGTCGCCCGCTCATCGAAGGGCGTATGGGAGCCCCCGGCGTTTCGGGGGGGATGATGTTGGCTGCCACGTCGGCGCGGGCCTTTACGCGAAATGGGGCGATGCAACCGACAAGGGGGAGGCAGAGTGAAAGTGACAATGCGAACAGGGTCAGTGCTTTCATCGGGACATCCGGTCGCGCGGTGCCCCGCCTTCCAGAACAGCAACGAGAACGGTGGCGCGGGCAACTAGCCCGGCGATGAATCTGCTGTGCGGTCCTTGCATGTACTGCTCCTGGGGGCGGCGTGCGGGTGGATGGCCGGACGTTGACCGGCCATCTGCGGAATTGTATGGCGCAGGTATTACCCTGCGCCAATTCGAGCTGAAGGTTGCGCATCCGTGCCCTGTATTGCGCTGTGCCGCAGTGGTCATGAGGCGCCAGCAAGCGCCCGCCACCAGCTACCAGCTGTACGACACGCCCATCTGCGCACCGATATCGCGGAAGCCCATGCCACCGCTCTGCCGGCTCAGTTCACCCCAGCCGCGCCAGCCGCCGGACAGATCCACCTGCACGCCGGCCTTGGCTTCGTAGATGTCGCGCGGCAGCTGCCGCTGCAGCCGCTCGCCGTCCATTGCCAGGCCCGCGCCATTGCCGCCGGACCACCAGTTCACCGCCACGTACGGGTGCACCTGGCCCTGCGCCGCGCTCAACCCGCGGCTGTACAGGCGCAGTCCGAGGCGGGTGCTGGTCTCGCTGCCACCGCGGTCTTCGACCACCGTGCCGTTGGCCTCGACCACGCGGTCGCTGTCATAACGGCTGTGCACCACCTGCAGCTGCGGTTCCAGGTAGATGCCGCGCTGCGCGGTGTGCCGCAGGGGCAGCACATAGCCGGCCTCGGCCGACGCACTCCAGTTGCGGGCGTCATAGCGCTCCTTCTGCAATCCTTCGCCCTGCACGCTGTTGCGGAAGCGGCCGTACTGCAGCCAACCATCCACATAGGCACCGCCTTCCATGTGCGCATCCTGCAGCCAGGTGGCATAGGCGCCCACGCTGGTGCCGGTGACCACGCCACGCGCGGTGTAGCCGGTCACCTGCGAGCGGCTGTCATTGCGCGCGCGGCCATGGCCGAGCATCGCACCGGCCTGCAATTCGCCGGTGCCACCCACCTCGAAGCGGCGTCCGGCGCCGACCAGCACGCTGCTGATCTGGCCATCGACCTGCACCTGGCGGTTGCGGTCATGACTGTCGGGCTGCGCGCTGCGAAGGTGCATCCAGGCCACGGCGTCACTGCTGGCGCCGGCCAGGGCGGCGGGATCACCGGCGCGGTCGTGCAGGCTGTGCCGGAACATGCCCAGCGCCGCGCTGCGGTTGGCCAGGTAGGCCGCCGGTTCCGGGCGTTCCACCTGCGGCCGCGGCGGATCGATCGGCGGCTCCGGCGGCAACGGCGGATCGATCGGCGGTCCCGGCGGCGACGGCGGGTCGACCGGCGGTTCCGGCGGCTGCGGCGGATCGATCGGGGGATCCGGCGGCTGCGGCGGATCGACCGGCGGCACGTATTCCGAGCGCAGGTACCAGTTGCCATCATCCGGGGTCGACATACCGCCCTTGAACAGGAAGTAGTCGTAGGCACCGGCGACCGCGCGGCCCTGCAGGCTGAACTGTGCATCCGACTGGCCGGCCACGGTGATCAGGCGGATGCCTTCCTGCGTCAGCGCACCGGCGCCGCCGGCATTGCGCACGCTCACGTTGGCAGTGCCGCTGCTGTTGCCGTTGATCACCAGCTGGTCGCCCAGCGAAGTGTCGTCGCCCAGCGCGCGGTTGAAGATCCACTGGCCACCGTTGCCCACATAGTCGCCGCTGACGGTGACGGTCTTGAAGCCGCCCGCCGCCGGCGCATCGAAGGCGATGGTGCCGGCGTGTTCGAGCGCGCCGACGCTGGAACTGGCACGCACGTTCCACTGGCTGCTGCCATCCAGCGCCAGCTGTGCGACCTGGTAGCCCGAGTCGTTGCGCAGGGCACCGCTGAACGTGGTGCCGTTGCCCAGCAGCATGTGCACGTCAGCCGTTGCGCTGTCGACCACCACGTCACCGCGCAGCGTGCTGGCGTCCGCGCTGAAGTCGATGCGGCTGGTCGCCACGCTGCTGCCATCGGTGAATACCGTGTCGCTGACCCGCAGCAGGCGGCCACTGCCGTCGCCCGCAGTCACATCGCTGCCATTGACGGCCAACGCATGGTTGCTGCCCTGCAGCCAGAACGCGGCGCCGCTGGCGGTCTCGATGTGGCTGTCATTGAAGGTGGCACGGTTCCAGTACGGGCCGAACGCGGTCAGGTAGGAGCGGTAGCCGCCGCTGTTGCTGCCGGTCATGCGGATGTCCAGGCGATCGGCCTGGGTCAGCCGCGCCGTGTTCATGTGCACGATGCCGAACACGCTCTCGCCGTCGCTGCGGATCGCAACGGTGTCGAGCAGTGCGGTGGCGGTGGAGCCGCCGATGAACACGCCGCCGCCGCCGTTGCCGCGCACGTCGATCACGCTGCCGTTGGCTTCGATGCGGCTGGCGGTGCTGCCGGTGGAGCCGGTCACGCGCACGCCGTAGGTCGCATCACCATGCGTGGTGATCCGGCCACCCTGCACGGTGGCGACGCCGCCGGCGATCTCCACGCCGTAGCCATAGGTGTCGGTCCAGGTATCAATGGTGCCGTTGGTCAGCTGCAGGCGCGACTCGTCGCTGGCCAGCCAGAATCCGGAAAAGCCTTCGCGCACATCGAACGCTGCATCACGGGCGGTCAGCTGGCCCCAGTTGTTGATGTTCACGCCATAGCCGCCAACGGTGTAGAAGCTGCCGCCGTTGATCACCGCGCTGGAATAGGTCTTGCTGATGCTGCTGCCGAGCAGGCGCATGCTGCCGCCCACGGAGCGCGCTTCCACGTTCTCCAGCAGCACGCTGCCGCCGCTGCCGATATCGAACCAGCCGCCGTCCAGGTAGGTGTCGTACAACTCGGCGCGGCTGCCCGCGCCATCGACGGCGATGCCGGCGAGGATGCCGCCGGGAGCCAGGGTGATCCGGCTGTTGCGGATCGTCAGCAGGCCGGCGCTTTCGGCGCGCAGGCGTGCGCCACTGTCGGCGTTCATCTGCAGGGTATCCAGATGCACCTCACTGCCCTTGCCGGAGGCGCCGGCCAGGGTGCCGACGCCGCCGGTCATCGCAATGCGGCCTCCGGTGTAGCGGATCACCCCACCGTTGGATGCCTGCACGCTGGCATAGCCGCTGCCGTTGCGGGTGGTATCGATGTCGACATCGCGTGCGTCGATCACGCTGCCGGCACCATTGGCATACAGCGCATAGAAGCCCGTGCCGGTCGCCGGTGCGATCGACAGCGTCGCCCCGCGCAGCTGTACCTGGCCGCCATTGGCGGCAGACACGCCGCTGCCATTGCCGGTCACGTGGATGCGGCTGCCGTCGATCAGCGCATTGCTGCCGTTACCGGTGACCGTAAGTGCGAAGCTGCCCGCGTTGTGGTTGAGAACATCGTCGGCACCGAGCTGCAGGCTGTTGCCGTCGTTGACCAGCAGCGGGCCGGTGAGGTCTGCGGCATGCACCGGCAGGGCTGCCCACAGGGCAGTGGCCAGCAGGCTGGGAATGAGGGGCACACGCGTGGCGCGCGCGCGCCCGTACGCACGGCGGTGCCGTGTGGGGGAGGCGTTCATGCTGATGGACTTCCTGTGGCAGGGCGCAGAGAGGCTGCGCGGACTGACGCGGCAGGGCCGCGTCGCTGCGGAAGCCACTCGCAATGGCGGCTGCAGGCGCCATCGGACTTCCGTCCCCCACGGCGACGCAGCAACGGCCGGCAAGCGCGCCATGGCGGGATGCGTCCAGCCTAGAAATAGGCAGCATCCTATGGAATCAGGCGTTTCCTAAAGCCGTTGCAGGCCCTCTTGCAGGGCCGGCAGGATTCAGCCAGCAGTGGGCCTCAGGCGAACAACGAGGCCTGCAGGCAGTACTCGACCAGCGCCTGGTCACTGTCCACGCCGAGCTTGCGCATCGCGCTGATCTTCTGCGTGCTGACCGTCTTGGCGCTGCGTTGCAGCTGGCGCGCGATGTCGCCCACGCTCATGCCGCCGGTGAACAGCCGGATGACTTCCAGTTCACGCGGCGACAGGCGAGCGCGCACCGCATCGGCATCAGCGGGTTCGCTCGCGGCCACTGGCAGCAGTCCTGGAGGGCGGTAAACGCGGTCGGCCAGCACCACCCGCAGGGCCTGTACCAGGCTGCCCAAGCCATGGCTCTTGAGCACCACGCCCCGCGCGCCAGCGGCATACATTGCCGCGACCAGCGATGGATTGGACACCATCGTGAGCACCAGCAGGCGCGTCTCCGGGAAGCTGCGGCGCAGGAACGAGATCAGCTTGATACCGTCCCCGAAGCGGTCACCGCCGGGCATGCTGTAGTCGGTGATCACCGCCTGTGGCCGGGTCCGGGTCATCAGCTCGATCAGCGTGGCCGGGTCGGCGGCTTCACCCACGACGTCCAGGTCCAGCTCCCCGGCCAGTACGTCGCGGATGCCGGCAAGCACGATCGGGTGGTCGTCGGCGATGAGGATCCGTGTGGTCATGGCAGGGTCGGGTCGTCAGGAAGGGAGGGGGATGCAGTGTCGAGCAGCGGATGCAGCAGCTGTTCGAGGCGTCGCTGGAACCCAGCAAGAGCGGCCACCTGGGTGGCCAGGTCATCGCCGCCGGCAAGGCACTGTTCGATCTGCAGGCCGCTGTCCACCAGCGCGGGTGCACCGACGATCACCAGCGCGCCGCGGATGCGGTGCAGAACCTGCGCCACGCGGGTGGGATCGGCAGCGGCGATCGCCTGGCGCAGGCTGTCCAGGTCGACCTGCATGGTGTGTACGAACAGCGACTGCATCTTCGCCGGAACCTGCAGTGGGGGATCCTTGTCGTGCGACGCGGTGGATGAAGGGTGCTCCTGCATCGCAGGGGCCGGCGCATCGCCGTCGGTGATCCGAGTCAGCAGGCGCTGCAGGGCTTCCAGCGTGATCGGCTTGACCAGCACGCCCTGCATGCCCGATTCCTGGCAACGTTGGCGTTCGGCCGGGTCGGCATTGGCGGTGGCGCCGTGGATCGGCACGCTGACCCCACGTGCCCGCAAGGCACGAGCCAGGCCGTAGCCATCCAGCCCGGGCATGTTCAGGTCGGTCAGCACCAGCGCGAACGCTCCTTGTTGCCAGTAGCCCAGCGCTTCATTGCCATCGCTGGCCACCACGGCGCGGCAGCCGAGCTGTTCCAGCTGGTCGCGCAGGATCGCCTGGTTGATCGGGTTGTCCTCTGCCACCAGCACCTGCAGGCCGAAACGGCGCGTCGCCGGCAGGCGCCCTTCGGCGGTTGCCGCCAGCGGCTGGCCACTGGCCGCAGCCAACGCGAGCACGATCGCGTCGAACCGGTGCAGGCCAACCTGCCAGAAGCCATCAATGTGCCGGGGCCGCACGCCGCCTTCGCGGCAGGCGACCACGCGCGGTCCACCCGCCCATGCGGGCAGCGAGTCGTCCAGGACCAGCTCGAGCAGCACGTCGGACGATGGCAGGCCTGCTGCGCCGTCCTTCCGGTACACGCTGGCCTGTGCACCGCGCTGCTGCAGGCGTTCGCACAGCGATTGCACCAGCTCGCGCACGCTGCCCCGCACCTGGACCTGCAGGCCCGCAGGCAGCTGCGGCGCAGGGGATTGCTGCGGATCCGCCGGTGCCGGTGGCAGCGGCAGTTCGACGCTGAAGCTGCTGCCCAGGCCGCTCTCGCTGACCACGCGCAGCTGGCCTTCCATCAACGCCACAAGATGCGCGCAGATGGCCAGGCCCAGGCCGGTGCCGCGCATCGCATCGGTGCCCGGGTTGGCCTGGAAGAACGGCTCGAACAGGTGCGCCTGGTGTTCGCTGGCAATGCCGATACCCGTATCGGCGACCTGCCACTGCAGCCAGCAGTGCTGCTCCTGCCAGCGTGCCGAAACGCGCACCACCACGCGCCCGCTGTCGGTGAACTTCAGTGCGTTGCTGATCAGGTTGTTGAGCACCTGGCGGATCCGTGCGGCATCTCCACACACCATGTGCGGCACGTCGGCATCGATGCAGGCGTAGAACTGCAGCCCCTTGTTGGCGGCCGCTGCAGCATACGAGTCGAGCGCATCCTCGGTCAGTCGCACCGGGTCGAACGGGCTGGGCTCCAGGCTCAGTTGCCCGGCCTCGGCCTTGCTGACGTCGAGGATGTCGCTGATCAGCTGCATCAGGGTCGAGGACGACCGCTGGATCGTCGCCAGGTAGTCCTGCTGCCGCGCATCCAGCGGGGTCAGTCCCAGCAGCTCGAGGGTGCCGAGCACGCCGTACAGCGGCGTGCGGATTTCATGGCTCATGGTGGCCAGGAACTGGCTCTTGGCCCGGTTGGCCTGGTCGGCGGCACGGCGCGCCTGTTGCAGTACCTGTTCGGCTTCGTGCTGGCTGCTGAGGTCGATGAACAGGCACAGCACCGCCGGCTCACCGCGATAGCGCGCCGGCGTCGCCGTCACCAGCAGGTGGCGGTCCTCGGGCGTGGTGTAGGCCAGCCCATCGCCGAGCGTGGTTCCCCCGGCGGCCAGCACGCTGCGCCGCCAGGGGCCATGCCAACCTCCGCTGTGATGGTCTTCGCCCAGCCAGCGGCGGGCGAGGGCGTTGTCCAGCAGCACATTGCCATCGGTACGGCGCAGCAGGCACAGCCCGATCGGTGCGTTGTCCAGGATGGTGCGGCTGAAGGCTTCGCTTTCCAGCAGGCGCGCGTGATTGCTGCGCAGCGGCTCGATGACCGAACGCCGATACGCGCGCAGCACCAGCGTGCCACCCAACGCCAGCAGCAGGGCCACCACGGTCGCGCCGAGCAAGGGCCCCTGGGGATGCTGGAACACCTGCCGCCAGCTGACGTGGTAGACCGCCAGCCAGCCGCGCTCGCTGCGCATGCGGAACTGCAGGCCTTCCAGGCCAGCCCGCCAGGAGGTGCCCGCGCCGCTGGCGCCGTTGGCGTCTGCAGCATCGCCCAGCAGGCGCTGGCCGTTGGCATCGAACAGCGACAACCGCTGGAACACCGGAACACCCAGCACCTGCCGGTAGTCATCGACACGTGCCGGATCGAGCAGGCACGCCAGCGCGGCCTGGGAGTCCTTGCCGTCCTCACCCCACAGGCGTGCATCCTGCGGGGCGTGGGCGATGGCGAGCAGCCAGGTCTGCCGGTCGCGCCACGGCACGCTCACCCAGACGATGCCGCCGCGCTGCAGCGCGGGCTGCGTACCCAGGACCCGGTGGATGTCGGCGATCGCCGGGCGCAGGTGGTGCGGGCTGTTCTGGCTCGCTTCGGTACCCGCGATCTGTACCGGAGCCAGCAGCCCGCGCGTGCCCTGGCCATCGACCAGCAGGCATTGCGGTGGTGGGTAGCGCGAGGCCGACCAGAACGTGCCGTAGAAGCGCAGGAAACGGTCGCCCAGCTCGGTCGGTGGCGAAAGGCTGGCGCCCTCGCTTCCGATCACCGCGAAGTTGGCGAACAACGGCCCGCGTTGCAGCTCCACGCTGGCATCGGCAACCGGCTGCCCACGCGCGCCGACATCATGCAGCCGCCACTGGCGCAGGAAACGCTCCTGTTCGCGCAGCGTGCCATCCAGGCGGCGGAAGTGGTACTCGATCTTGCTGCGCTCTTCGTTCAACAGCTGCGAGCCGGCAGACAGCAGCAGGCCGGCCTGCAGGGTCGCCAGCACCACCACGCCGATCAGCAGGGCGTGGACACGCAGCGAGCGGCGAGCGAGTCGGCGTACAGGGGCGGCCTCGGCCGGCATGGCAGGTCTCAGAGCAGGGGGCGGGCAGCGGCGCCGGTGGCGGCAGCGCAAAGTCCGCCGTCACTGCACAGACAGGATCGTCAATGCCGCTTGATGATTTTGTGAAGCCGCCGTGGAATCCGTGTCAGCGCCGGGCGGCCCGCGGTCTTTCGTCCAGTTGCGGTGCTTCTTCGTCCAGCAAACGGGTGAACTCGTCCGACGGCAGCGCCTGCGAAATCAGGAACCCCTGCACCTGGCTGCACCCCAGATGCCGCAGTGCGGCCAGATCGGCATCGCTTTCCACGCCTTCGGCCACGATGGTCAGGCCCAGCTGGTTGGCCAGTGCGATCACCGTCGACAGGGTCAGGTGCAGGGCCGGGTCACGGGCGCAGCCGCTGACCAGCGCACGGTCGATCTTGACCTCGGTGAAGGGGGTATTGACCAGATTGTGGACCGAACTCAGGCCCTGCCCGAAATCATCCTGGGCCAGGCCGAAGCCCTTCATGCGCAGCCGGCAGGCACCGGCATAGAAGTCGCTGACGTGCCGCGTGGTGCTGTTTTCCATCAGTTCGAAGCACAACTCGCCGGGCGTACCGCCGTGGGCCAGGGTCAGCGCCAGCAGCTCATCGGGCAGGTCCGACTGCTCCAGAAGATGAGGCGGCAGGTTGATCGATACCGGTACCCGGAAGCCTTGCTTGCGCCAACGGGCCTGTGCGCTGATGCTGGCCTTGAGCATCATCCGCAGCAGGTCGCCTTCCAGCCCGTAGCGGCAGATCGCCGGCAGGAAGCTGCCTGCGGCCAGCGTACCCAGCTGCGGGTGGCGCCACCGCACCAGTGCTTCGGCCGCCACCACCCGCCCGGACTGCAGGGACTTCTTCGGTTGGAACCAGGCCGTCAGGCTGCCATCGGCCATGGCCTGGCGCAGCTGCGATGCATCCGGTTCGGGGGCTGCTGCCGCACGTGAGGTGGCTGGCTCGGTGGCCGGGCGCGCCTGCGCCAGGGCCTCGAACAGCGCATCCACGTCGGCGGCCGCCACCGGCTTGGGCAGCAGGCCGACCACATCCAGTCCCAGCGATTCGGCCATCAGCCTCGCCGAGGTCATCATCCGCCGCGACGCCGCGCTGACCACGGCGAGGCGGGGCGGGCGTGGCTGTGCCGCCAGCGCCTGGATGAACTGGATGCCGTCCTGCCCGGGCATCAGCAGGTCACTGACCACCAGGTCGTAGGGTTGGCAGGCACACAGTGCGATGGCGGCATCCACGTCTTCGCAGGCATCGACCTGGACGCCGGCGTGGCTGCCGAACAGATTGGCCAGGAAGCCGCGCTGGAAGGGCTGGTCTTCCAGGATCAGGACACGCAGGGTCATGCGGGGTCTCCTTGGCGCAAAGCGGTGAGCGCCTTGCGCAGGCGGGCGATGTCGATGGGTTTGCTCAGGTAGCCCTGCATGCCGCTGGCCAGGCAGCGCTCGCGCTCCTCGGCGGTGGCATTGGCGGTGGCGCCGATCACCGGCACCGGGTTGCCGTCATCGCGCAGCTGGCGGGCCAGCGCGTGGCCGTCCATGCGCGGCATGTTGATGTCGGTCACCACCAGATCGAAGGATTGCTCGCGGCACCGCTGCAGGGCTTCCACGCCGTCCTGTGCCAGCTCCACGTCGCAGCCGAGGGTGCGCAGCTGCTCGGCCAGGATCACCCGGTTGATCGGATTGTCTTCAACGGCCAGCACGCGCAGGCCCAGAGGCATCGGCGCTGCCACGCGGGTGGTCTCCGGCTGCGCCGCGCGTTGCTGCTGCACGTTGGCCAGTGCATTGCCGATCGCAGTCATGCCATGCAGGGTCACCACCAGGCTGCCATCGGCGGCGAGGATGGGCTGGTCTCCGCCCTCGATCGATGCCACCACGCGCGGGCCCGCCCAGGCCAGCGGCATTCCGGCTTCGCCATCCATCAGGATCGCGCCGTCATGGTCCAGCAGCGTCGGGTCGCCCAGCAAGGGCTGCGCATTGGCACCCCATCGACACAGCCAGCCACAGGCGCTGTCGACCAGCTCGCGGTCGCGGCCACGCACCAGGATCGGCGGCTCCGGCAGCAGCGCGGGACCATCCTCGGCAGCGGCCAGCACCGGCAAGGGCAGGCGGACGCTGAAGCTGCTGCCCAGGCCGGGCTCGCTCACCACCTGCAACTCGCCGCTCATCAGGCGCACCAGGCGATCGCTGATGGACAGGCCCAGTCCGGTGCCCTGCGCACTGGCCGCGCCGCGGACCTGGCGGAACGGTTCGAACAACCGTGCCTGTTCCTCCGCAGCGATGCCTACGCCGGTATCGGTCACCTGCCAGGCCAGCACGCTCGATTCACCTTCGCGCTGCACCTGGCGCACGCGCAGCACCACCCGGCCATGCTCGGTGAACTTGATCGCGTTGCTGAGCAGGTTGCCCAGCACCTGGCGGATGCGGTCGGCATCACCGAGCACGCGCGTGGGCAGGCGCGGATCGGTACAGACCAGGATCTGCAGGCCCTTGCAGGTGGCCGACGCAGCGAAGCTGCGCAGCACGCTCTCGGTCAGCTCGCGCGGCGAGAACGCCGCCGGCTCCAGGCTGAGCTGCCCTGATTCGATCTTGGAAACATCCAGCACATCGCTGATCAACTGCAGCAGGACCGACGAGGAACTCTCGATCGTGCGCAGGTACTGCGACTGCCGGGCATCCAGCGAGGTGTGGCCCAGAAGCTCCAGCGTGCCGAGCACACCGTACAGCGGGGTGCGGATTTCATGGCTCATGGTGGCCAGGAATGCACTCTTGGCCTGGTTGGCCGCATCGGCGGCCTGGCGTGCCGACGACAGTGCGGCCTGTGCCTGGCGGTGCCGGGAAATGTCATGGAAGACGCATAGCAGGACGTCGTCGCCCTGATAGCGGCAGGCTGCGTGCAGCACCTGCAGCTGGCGCCCGTCGCGGGTGGTGAATTCCAGTCCACGCCCGCGCTCGCCGGCATGTCCGCGCCATGGCGCCTGCCAGTCGCTGTGTTCGCCTTCTTCGCCAAGCCAGTCGCGAAGCAACTGGTTGGAGAGCAGCAGCGCGCGGTCGCTGCGGCGCAGGACGCAGATGCCGACCGGCGCCATGTCGATCACCGTCGAGCTGAAATCCAGATTCTCCAGCAGGCGGCGGTGTTGCTGCAGGGCCGGCTGGATCAGCTGGAGGTCCACGCGATGCCGCAGCAGGCGCAGTGCGATGGCAGCGAGCAGCAGCGACAACATGCAGGCCAGCAGGGACACCGCCAGGTCGCCCAGCAGAAGCTGCGGTGGCAGGTGGTAGACCAGCCGCCAGCCATCAGTGCCGACACTTTTCACCAGCGCCACCCCACGCGGCAGCCCGCCGCTCCACAACATGCCGAAGCTGTCGTCCTGGCGCTCCCGCAGGGTCTTCCAGCCCGCACCATCCAGCCGCGGGGCCTGGCTGGACAATGCGGGCTGCCCGGCACGGTCGAGCAGCGCATAACCGCCAATGCCCTGGCCGTCGATCATGTTCGCCGCTGCCGCGCCATCGAGCAGCAGCACCAGCCACTGTGTCGGATGGGGGCCTGCCTGTACCGGCTGCGCCAGTGCAACGCCCCTGTCGCCCGGACGCAGCCAGTACACCGGATCGGCCCCGTCGAGGCTGCCGCTGCGTGCCTGCAGCGCACGCAGCGATGGCAGGTGGGCCAGGTCCACGTCGACCTCGCCGCCGGCCAGCCAGTGCGCGCCGTGCGCATCGACCAGCAGCAGATGCGTCTGCAGTGCCTGCAGCGTGTGTTCGGCGCGCGCTGACAGCAGCAGCCGTTGGCCCGGCTGGCCCCCGGGACCATCCAGCGGCACCTGGCGCATGCCTTCGCTGTCCGCAGCAGGTGCATCCGGGTTGCCGGCCAGCACCGAATCGCCCAGATAGCGCAGCAGGGCTTCGCGCTGGTCGAAATAGATTTGGGCCCTGTAGGCCGCTGCATTCATCTCGCGGCGATGGGTCGAGATGTCCTCGGTGAATGCCGTGAGCAGGTAGAACCCGGCCGCGGCGGCCAGGCAGATGAAGACGCACACGGTCAGGCAGCGCAGCAACACCGAGGCGGTGGTCGATGGCACGGTCTGCTGTAGCGAAGGGCGGGGGAAGCGGAACATGCAACGATGCTAGGGAGCGGCGCGGATGGCGCGGAATCAGCTGTTTCCTAAAATCCCCCGCTGGCCGGTCGGGCCGGAGCCTGCGCGTGGGTACCGTTCAGGCGGCGGAAAAAAGAACCCCCGCCGAAGCGGGGGTCTCCTGTAGCGGCATTGGCCAGGCACTTACAGTGCGCTGCCACCGAACTTGTGGGTGTACTGCAGGTTGATCGTGCGGCCGACGCTGTCGAACCAGGACACGTCGTAGTACGGGTAGGCAGTGTAGGTGCGGTCCTTCGGCGGCATCTTGTTGAACACATTGACCACCGACAGCGACAGGCGCGAGTGGTCGTCGAAGCGGTACTGCAGCGAGGCGTTGTAGCGATAGGTCGCCTTCACGTACGGGCTGTCGCCGCTGTCCCAGTCGAACACCTGGTCGTAGCTGTCCGAGGTCGGCAGCTTGCCCAGGCGCGAGCCGTACACCGTTGCCGACCACGCGTCCTTCTCCCAGGTCACGCTCAGGCTGGTCTTGGTGCGCGGAATGTCGAAGCCACTGTTGACCGCGAACTGGTCTTCGGTGCGGTCGCCCGGATAGCGCTGGAAATCATGCTTCTTCACCCAGGTGTGGGTGCCGTTGAAGATGAAGTCGCCGATGCCCGTCTGCAGGCGGTAGCGCAGGCCGACGTCGATGCCGGAGGTGGATTCGCGGGCGACGTTGATCGGCTCCACGCGCACGCCATACAGGCGCCCATCGTTGCTGCGGGTGATGCGGGCGAGTGCATCCACGCAGGTCGGCGAGGTGATGTCGGCGCTGCCCAGGCGGCAGTTTGCTTCGTTGGCCAGGATCGTGCGCACGTCCATGTCCTGCACCTGGTTGCGCATGTCGATGTCGAACCAGTCCACCGACAGGTCCAGGCCGATGGCCGGCGACCAGACCAAGCCGGCACTCCACGACGTGCTGGTTTCCGGGTCGAGCTGGCGGTTGCCGGTGCGGCTGCGGATCAGGTTGCGTTCGTAGTCGGCGCAGTCGGTGGCACCGTCGGCGCGGCAGCTGTACAGGTCTTCGGCGGTGGTCTCGTCATTGCCCGGACCGGCGAACACATAGTGCAGGTCCGGCGCACGGAACGCGGTGCCATACGAACCGCGCACCAGCAGCGTGTCGATCGGGCGCCATTCCAGGCCGCCGCTCCAGGTCGCCTTGCCGATGGTGTGGCCGGAATAGCGGTACTGGTCGTAGCGGCCCGCCACGCTCAGGTTGACCGTCTCGTGCAGCGGCATGCGCAGCTCCGCAGCGGTCGCCCAGCGATTGCGCGAACCCTTGCCGTCCGAATCCTTCCAGCTGTAGTAGTAGTACTCGGTCGCCAGCGGATCGGGATTCAGCGAGTAGGCCTGCTGGCCCACTTCCACGGTCGCGGCAAACCCGGCGTCGCCACCGGGCAGGGCGAACAGGGCCGAATTGGTCAGGGTGAAGGCGGCGGTCTCCGTGCGCGACTTCGGGGTGTAGGTGGTACGCGCAGCGATCGAGTCGTACTCGGCGCGGGTCAGTGGCCGGTACAGGCGTGACGGATCGGCGTTGTAGATCGGGAAGCCGTCGTCATCCACGCCCAGCTGCGGGCCGAGGAACAGGTCGTTGGCCTTGGCGGCAATGATCTGTGCCCAGCTGATCCGCGACTGGTACTGCGAATGGCTCAATGCCGCTTCGTAATCCCAGTTGCCGGTCAGGTTGCCCTTGAAGCCGGTGGTCACGCTGAGGGTCTTCTGCGTGCTGCGCACCGTGGCATTGCGCAGGCCACCCATTTCCTCGGGCGAGAACTGGCGCTGCCAGAACTCGATCTCGCCGGTGGCTTCGTTGTTGAAGTAACCCGACTCATCGCCGTTGGCGTCCATGCGGCCCCACTTGGTGACGTCGCGCATCAGCGACATCGTGTGGTAGCCCAGCTGCACGTCGGCGAACCACTGCTGGCCATTGTCGAAGTCGTAGCTCAGCGACGCGTAGCCGTTGGCGCCGCGGCGCTTGCTGAGGATGGTGCCGTAGCCGATCGAGCTGTCGCTGCCACAGTAGTAGCCGTACTTCGGGCGGTAGGCGCGATAGGTGCTGCCCTGGTTCTGGCCGGACAGCGCTTCGCAGGTGGCGGCGCCCGGGTCCAGGTAGTCATCGTTGTAATCGGTGCGCAGATAGGCCCGGCGCGCGATGCGCGAACCCTCGGTGGGGCCATCCTGGGTCGAGTCCTGGATGTCGCGCTCATAGGCCCACAGCGGGGTCTGCGACTGCAGCTCGACGCTGTATACGGCGTTGAAGTTGCCACGGCTGAAACCGCTGGCCAGGCTCATGTCGAAGGACTCGCCACCGCCTTCGGTGGTGGTGCCCATGCGCATGTCGATGGTGGTGCCGTCGGCCTTCTTCTTCAGGATGAAGTTGACCACGCCGGCGATCGCGTCCGAACCGTAGATGGCCGAGGCGCTGCCGGTCAGCACTTCGATGCGCTCGATCATCCCCAGCGGGATGTTGGAGACATCGGTGAAGTTGCTGCGGCCCTTGAACGGCATCGGGAAGTCGGCGATGCGGCGGCCATTGACCAGCACCAGCGTGTGGTTCGGGCCCAGCCCTCGTAGGTCCACCTGCTGGGCGCCCGGCGAGAAGTCGGCGCCACTGGAAGACTGCTGGCTCTGCGTCTCACCGCCGTTCTGGGTCATCGCACGCAGTACGTCCGGCACGCTGGTGAAACCACTGGAGCGGATCTGCTCGGCATTGATCACCGTGATCGGAGCGGGGCCTTCCACCTGGGCGCGCGGAATGCGCGAGCCGGTGACCTGCACCGCGTCCAGCTGTTGAACCGAAGAGGAAGCCGGTGCCTGGGCCGCCGCGGAAGCAGCCACGCCCATCAACGCCAGCTGGATCGACCACGCCATCGCCTGTCTACGCATGAGGAATTCTCAAAAATGATGCCGGCCCGCAGAGGAGGGGCCCTGTCCCCCATTCAGATTTCCGGAATGGGCGCGCGCATTTAACGCCTTTTTTATGTCCTTGACTACTGGGTCCCTATCTGGCAAAGAGTGAAAACGCTTGCAAGTCGATTTTGTTCAGGGAGATCAAGATGCGACGCCTCGACCGGACTCTGCGTAGCCCCTTCGCCTGGCTGGCGCTGCTGGTGCTGGCCTGGCCATTGGCCACGCCCGCGCAGGACCTGCAGGGCCCGGGCTTTGCCTACTACGAAGTCGGCGATCTGGAGGCCCCGCGCCCCGGGCCGCGCGCGCCCGCGATGATGCTGATGGGCGGTGGCGAGTGGGTGCCGGACGCCTTCCAGTGGTGGCTGAAGCAGGCCGGCAATGGCCGTGTGCTGATCCTGCGTGCCTCCGGCAGTGACGAACTGCAGGACCGCCTGTACCGCGAGATCGGCGGCACCACCGCAGTACAGACCCTGGTCTTCGACAGCCGTCGCGGTGCCGACGATCCGGCGGTGCTGCGGGTGGTCGCCGCCGCTGATGCCATCTTCATTGCCGGCGGCGACCAGTCGCGCTACATCCGCTTCTGGAAGGGCACCGCACTCAACCGCGCGCTCAACGCCCATGTGCGCGCCGGCAAGCCGATCGCCGGTACCAGCGCAGGCCTGGCCATCCTCGGCGGCTATGCCTATGGCGCCATGGATGGCGGCAGCATCACCTCCGCCGGTGCGCTGGCCGACCCGATGGGCAGTGCGGTGACCATGGACAGCGGCTTCCTGCAGATGCCCTACCTGCAGCGCGTGGTCACCGACACCCATTTCGACAAGCGTGACCGGCTCGGTCGCCTGATCGTGTTCGTGGCACGCGCCGCGCAGGACAGCGGCGACCCCGACATCGTCGGTATCGGCGTCGATGAGGACACTGCCCTGTGCGTCGAGCCCGATGGCCAGGCCCAGGTCTACAGCGCCGATGGCGAAGGCAAGGTCTGGGTGGTCAGCCCCGGTCGTGATGCCGACCGCCTGGTGGAGGGCGAGCCGCTGCGCTTCCATGCCGTCCCGGTGACCGTGGTCGCCAGCGGCAGCCGCATGCGCTTGGACGACTTCCAGGCCGACGCCGATTACCAGGCGATGGCCGACATCAGCGACGGCGAGATCGAAGTCGTCCGTCAATGATCTTCCCGAAAGTGCCGGCCGCTGGCCGGCAACGCACCTTCCCTGATGCGCCCCTTGCTGGCCAGCGGCCGGCACTACCCTGCAATCCATTCCCTCGTCCTGCTGGAGACGTACCCGATGAAACTGCGCCTGGCGCTGTCCGCGCTGCTGTCCCTGCCGTTGCTTGCCCAGGCCGCCCCGGCTACGTCGCCACTGCTGGTCATCCATGGCGGCGCCGGCGTCGAGCGCAAGGACCTGTCGCCGGCCGAAGAGAAGGCTGCGCGCGATGCATTGCGCGCGGCGCTGCTGAAGGGGCATGCCGAACTGGCGGCCGGTCGCCCGGCGCTTGCCGCGGTCACTGCGGCAATCACCGTGCTGGAGGACGATCCGACCTTCAATGCCGGCAAGGGCGCGGTGTTCACCCATGACGGCCACAACGAGCTGGACGCCGCCGTGATGGACGGTGCCACCCAGGCTGCAGGTGCGGTGGCCGGCGTGCAGCGGGTGCGCAACCCGATCCAGCTGGCACAGACCGTGATGCAGAAGTCCAGGCACGTGATGATGGTCGGGCAGGGCGCCGAGGCATTTGCGGTGGAGCAGGGCATCACCCTGGTGGATCCGTCGTACTTCCGCACGGAGAAGCGCTGGCAGCAGCTGCAGCGTGCGTTGAAGGAAGAGGCCAATGGCCAGGCGCATGCAGACCTGGAGACCGCAAAGCACTTCGGTACCGTCGGTGCCGTCGCGCTGGATGCGCAGGGGCAGCTGGCCGCCGGTACTTCCACGGGCGGCATGACCAACAAGCGCTATGGCCGGGTGGGTGACTCGCCGATCATCGGCGCCGGCACCTGGGCCGATGCGCGCTGTGCGGTATCGGGCACCGGTTGGGGCGAGTACTACATCCGCACCGCGGCCGCGCACGAGATCTGTGCACGCATGCGCTACCAGGGGCAGACCCCGGAGCAGGCCGGCAAGGGCGTCATCAACGAGACGATTCCGCAGATGGGCGGCGACGGCGGTGCGATCGTGCTCGCCGCAGACGGCAAAATGGCCACGCCGTTCAACACCCAGGGCATGTATCGGGGCTGGATTGGCGCCGACGGAGTCCCCCATGTCGCAATTTTCGCCAGCGAGACCCTGCCGGTCCCCGGTCAATAACCTTGCGTATCAATGGGTTTGCGACAACGTGTGAAAAAGATGGAAAAAAGCGTTGACAGGCCCCCGTCCCATCAGCAGAATAAGCGGCTCACCACCACGCACCGCAACGCTTCGGCGGCAACGGAATGGGGTGGTAAGGAGGGATACCCAAGCGGCCAACGGGGGCAGACTGTAAATCTGCTGGCTTACGCCTTCGGTGGTTCGAATCCACCTCCCTCCACCAGTTTCACGTTGTGACATTCCCGGCGCGGGAGTAGTTCAATGGTAGAACCTCAGCCTTCCAAGCTGATGGTGCGGGTTCGATTCCCGTCTCCCGCTCCATTGAATGAACTTTGAATCTTATCGAGTTCATGTCATAATGCAAAACTCGGCTCACGTAGCTCAGTCGGTAGAGCACTTCCTTGGTAAGGAAGAGGTCGAAGGTTCGATTCCTTTCGTGAGCACCATCTTAAGCATCACCTCTCAGACGAATTCGAGATAAGCAGCCATGGCCAAGGGTAAGTTCGAGCGCACCAAGCCGCACGTCAATGTCGGCACCATCGGTCACGTCGACCACGGCAAGACCACGCTGACCGCCGCACTGACCAAGATCGGTGCCGAGCGCTTCGGTGGCGAGTTCAAGGACTACTCCTCGATCGACGCCGCGCCGGAAGAAAAGGCTCGTGGTATCACGATTTCGACCGCGCACGTCGAATACGAATCCCCGGTCCGTCACTACGCCCACGTCGATTGCCCGGGTCATGCTGACTACGTCAAGAACATGATCACCGGTGCCGCCCAGATGGACGGCGCGATCCTGGTGTGCTCGGCCGCTGACGGCCCGATGCCGCAGACCCGCGAGCACATCCTGCTGTCGCGTCAGGTCGGCGTGCCGTACATCGTCGTGTTCCTGAACAAGGCCGACATGGTTGACGACGCCGAGCTGCTCGAGCTGGTCGAGATGGAAGTGCGTGAACTGCTGAGCAAGTACGACTTCCCGGGCGACGACACCCCGATCATCGCCGGTTCGGCCCGTCTGGCGCTGGAAGGCGACCAGAGCGACATCGGCGTGCCGGCCATCCTGAAGCTGGTCGACGCCCTGGACAGCTGGATTCCGGAGCCGGAGCGCGCGATCGACAAGCCGTTCCTGATGCCGGTGGAAGACGTGTTCTCGATCTCGGGCCGCGGCACCGTGGTGACCGGTCGTATCGAGCGCGGCGTGATCAAGGTTGGCGACGAAATCGAAATCGTCGGCATCCGTCCGGTGCAGAAGACCACCGTGACCGGCGTTGAAATGTTCCGCAAGCTGCTGGACCAGGGTCAGGCAGGCGACAACGCTGGCCTGCTGCTGCGCGGCACCAAGCGTGACGACGTCGAGCGTGGCCAGGTCCTGGCCAAGCCGGGTTCGATCAAGCCGCACACCAAGTTCGAAGGCGAAGTGTACGTCCTGTCGAAGGACGAAGGCGGCCGCCACACCCCGTTCTTCAACGGCTACCGTCCGCAGTTCTACTTCCGCACCACCGACATCACCGGCGCAGCTGCTCTGCCGGAAGGCGTCGAAATGGTGATGCCGGGTGACAACGTCAAGATGGTCGTCACCCTGATCAACCCGGTGGCAATGGACGAAGGCCTGCGCTTCGCCATCCGCGAAGGTGGCCGTACCGTCGGCGCCGGCGTGGTCTCGAAGATCATCGAGTAAGCCTGCAGTGCCGGTGGTTGCATAGCGCCGCCGGTTACGCGAATGGCGGGCCGGGAACCTCGGTCCGCCTTCGCCGTCTAAGGGAAGGCAAGTTTTCAACGTACGCCAGTAGCTCAATTGGCAGAGCAGCGGTCTCCAAAACCGCAGGTTGGGGGTTCGAGTCCCTCCTGGCGTGCCATCTGCCCACCTTATCCAGCGGCCTGGGCCGCTAAAGCAGACACAGCCGGATGAATAGCAAGATCGAACACTCCAAGGACAACTCCGCCCACGGTGGAGATATCGTCAAGTATGTCGCCGCATCGCTGCTGGTGCTGGCCGGTCTGTTCGTCTGGTTCTGGTTCTCCGCCGACTCCGGTCGCGCCGCCCAGCTGGGCGCGTGGGCGGGTCAGTTGCGTGCGTTGGCGGTCGTGGTCGGTCTGGTTGGCGGTATCGGCGTGTTCATGCTGACCGGCAAGGGGCGCGACACCCGCGAATTCCTCTCCGAGTCGCGCTTCGAACTGCGCAAGGTGGTCTGGCCGACGCGCCAGGAAGCCATCCGCATGACGTGGGTCGTGATCGTCGTGGTGCTCATCCTCAGCCTGCTGCTGGGTGGCTTCGACTTCCTGATCCAGAAACTGACTCAGTGGTTCCTGAGCCGCTAAGGAGAATTGCATGAAGCGTTGGTACGTCGTTCACGCCTATTCGGGCTTCGAGAAGTCGGTGGCGCAGGCTCTGCGCGATCGCATCGTCCGTGACGGCATGGAAGAGCGCTTCGGCGACGTCCTGGTCCCGACCGAAGAAGTGGTCGAGATGCGCGCTGGTCAGAAGCGCCGCTCCGAGCGCAAGTTCTTCCCGGGTTACGTGCTGGTCCAGATCGAGACCCACGAAGAAGCCGGTATTCCGCGCATCGACAACGAAAGCTGGCACCTGGTCAAGGAAACCCCGCGCGTGATGGGCTTCATCGGCGGTACTGCCGATCGTCCGTTGCCGATCGCCGATTCCGAGGCCGAAGCCATCCTGAACCGCGTTCAGGAAGGTGTCGAGAAGCCGCGTCCGAAGGTGCTGTTCGAGCCGGGTCAGATGGTCCGCGTCACCGACGGCCCGTTCAACGATTTCAATGGCGTCGTCGAAGAAGTCAACTACGAGAAGAGCCGTCTGCGCGTCTCGGTACTGATCTTCGGTCGTGCCACTCCGGTCGAGCTCGAGTTCGGCCAGGTCGAAAAGGCCGTCTGACCCGTCTGTAGAGTCGAGCGATGCTCGGCTCCGGACCAGAAACCGGGCCTGGCCCGGTTTCGTTCGTTTACCTGCCGCTTCAGGCATGTGAAGAAAAAACCTGTTATAGTGCGCGGCTCCCCGCTGGGAAAGCCAGCAGGACGAGGCCGCCGCAAGGTGGCCTTCAGCATGATTTCAAAACGCGATGCCGGGACGCGTGATTCCCGGTCCGATGGGGAGCCTGTTGTCGAAAGGCGCTAGCACCCGGAGAGCACTCACATGGCAAAGAAAGTTGTCGGTTACATCAAGCTGCAGGTGAAGGCCGGTCAGGCCAACCCCTCGCCGCCGGTCGGTCCTGCGCTGGGTCAGCGCGGTCTGAACATCATGGAATTCTGCAAGGCGTTCAACGCTGCCACGCAGAAGCTCGAGCCGGGTCTGCCGGTTCCGGTGATCATCACGGCCTACTCGGACCGTACGTTCACCTTCATCACCAAGAGCACCCCGGCTACCACCCTGCTGAAGAAGGCCGCTGGCATCTCGTCGGGCTCCAAGCGCCCGAACACCGAGAAGGTCGGCAAGGTCACCCGTAAGCAGCTGGAAGAGATCGCCAAGGCGAAGGAACCGGATCTGACTGCCGCCGACCTGGACGCCGCCGTGCGTACCATCGCTGGCTCTGCCCGTTCCATGGGCCTCGTGGTGGAGGGTTAATAAGATGGCACAGACCAAGCGTGAGAAGGCCATCAAGGCCGCCGTCGTTCCGGGCAAGGCGTACGCCTTCGAGGACGCGATCAACATCCTGAAGAGCGCCACCAAGGCCAAGTTCGTCGAGTCGATCGACGTTGCCGTGCGCCTGGGCGTCGATGCGAAGAAGTCCGACCAGCAGGTCCGTGGCTCCACCGTGCTGCCGGCCGGTACCGGCAAGTCGGTCCGCGTCGCCGTGTTCGCTCCGGCCGGTGCCAAGGCTGATGAAGCCCTGGCCGCTGGCGCCGAAGCCGTCGGTATGGATGACCTGGCCGAGAAGATGCAGGCCGGCGATCTGAACTACGACGTCGTCATCGCGACCCCGGACGCCATGCGCGTCGTCGGTAAGCTGGGCACCGTGCTGGGCCCGCGCGGCCTGATGCCGAACCCGAAGGTCGGCACCGTTTCCCCGAACCCGGGTGAAGCCGTGAAGAACGCCAAGTCGGGTCAGGTCCGTTACCGCACCGACAAGGCTGGCATCATCCACTGCACCATCGGCAAGGCCGACTTCGCCGAAGACGCGCTGAAGTCGAACCTGACCGCGCTGCTGCTGGACCTGATCAAGGCCAAGCCGGCCACCTCGAAGGGCACCTACCTGCAGAAGGTTTCGGTCAGCTCGACGATGGGCCCGGGCGTCACCGTCGACCAGTCGTCGCTGACCCTGAAGTAATTGTTTCAAGCGGTCACGGTGCCTCGGGTGCCGTGGCCGTGACATTTGAAGGCATCGCTGGCAGTGCATCGCCCGCGGTAGCCGTCAAAGACCGCAGGCGCGGTCGTGGCAATACCGGCGACGGGCACGGAAGCTCGATCTGGCAAGGAGTCGCCGCCGGAGCAGTCAGGAGCGCTTAATCGATTCCCCGGAATCACCCTGCGTAGATGGTGCCCTTCTGGAGTTTTTCTGGTTCACGCACGTCTGGGTTTCCCAGGTTGGCCCACTCCAGGTCTAGAACGGCCCACCCCCGGAACATCATCCCGATGTTCCCGGCGTCCAGGACGGATGCCGCACAGGACCGCACACGGCAGGAGCCGTAAGCGGAGTTCAATAGGAGGAGTGCAATGGCTCTCAATCTGTCCCAGAAGCAAGAAGTAGTCGCCGAGCTGGCAGACGTCGCCGCCAAGGCCCACTCCTTGATCGCAGCCGAATACGCTGGCACCACGGTCGCCCAGATGACCGCGATGCGCAAGCAGGCTCGTGAAACCGGTGTTTTCTTGAAGGTTGTCAAGAACACCCTGGCTTCGCGCGCCGTCGAAGGCACCGAGTTCGCAGTCGCACAGGACCAGATGGTTGGTCCGCTGCTGTACGCGTTCTCGCTCGAGGAGCCCGGCGCTGCCGGTCGCCTGATCAAGGAAGCCGCCAAGGGCAACGACAAGCTGAAGGCTAAGGTCGTCGCCATCGGTGGTGAAGTGTTCCCGGCGAGCCACGTCGACGTGCTGGCATCGCTGCCGACCCGCGACCAGGCCCTGGCCATGCTGGCCCGCGTCCTGACCGAGCCGGTCACGATGTTTGCCCGCGCCATCAAGGCCGTTGGCGAGAAGCAGGGTGGTGGCGATGTCGCCGCTGACGCTGCCGAGCCGGCCGCCGAGACCGCCTGAGTTTCGACTTACCGTGGTTCCTGACGGAACCTCAACCCAGAAAATCATCCAAAGGTATTAATCATGTCCCTTACCAACGAACAGATCGTCGACGCCATCGCCGAGAAGTCCCTGATGGAAGTGATGGAGCTGGTCAAGGCCATCGAAGAGAAGTTCGGCGTCTCCGCCGCTGCTCCGGTTGCCGTGGCTGCTGCCGCTGGCCCGGCTGCTGCTGTTGAAGAGCAGACCGAATTCGTCGTCACCCTGAAGACTGCCGGCGAGAAGAAGGTCGAAGTCATCAAGGCCGTCCGCGCCATCACCGGCCTGGGCCTGAAGGAAGCGAAGGACCTGGCCGAAGCCGGCGGCGTCCTGAAGGACAACGCTTCGAAGGACGAAGCCGAGAAGATGAAGAAGGACCTGGAAGCTGCTGGCGCGACTGTCGAAGTCAAGTAAGCAGTTACCTTGCATCGTCACCGATTCACGGCGATGCAGCCAAGGCTGGGGGCGTAAGCCCCCGGCCTTTGGTCGTTGTTGCAGTACCGGTAGGGTCGACTGTTAGTCGACTGTTTCAAAAGCAGGAAAAAGCCCAACACGGGCTGCAGTCAAACCCCGGCAGGCCAGCGCAGAGCGCGGCAGCGGGGGAGTGGTAGCAGACGAGTTGGCAGTTGGAAGTAGCGGGAGAAGGCGTGCTGGTGCCGGCAATACCAGCGACTTCCAACTGACAATTTCAAGTTCCCTTCGGATCGTGGGCGCACGATCCGCACAACAAGGTGGAAGACCTCATGACGTCCTATTCGTTCACCGAAAAAAAGCGTATCCGCAAGGATTTCGGCAAGCAGCGCTCGATTCTCGAAGTGCCGTTCCTGCTCGCCATCCAGGTGGATTCCTATCGTGAATTCCTGCAGGAAAACGTCGATCCGGCCAAGCGCACGGACCACGGCCTGCACGCTGCGCTGAAGTCGGTCTTCCCGATCGCCAGCTACAGCGGCAACGCTGCCCTGGAATACGTCGGCTACAAGCTGGGCGAACCGGTCTTCGACGAGCGTGAGTGCCGCCAGCGCGGCATGAGCTACGGCGCCCCGCTGCGCGTGACCGTGCGCCTGGTGATCTACGACCGCGAGTCGTCGACCAAGGCCATCAAGTACGTGAAGGAGCAGGAGGTCTATCTGGGCGAAATCCCGCTGATGACCGAGAACGGCACCTTCATCGTCAACGGCACCGAGCGCGTCATCGTCTCCCAGCTGCACCGCTCGCCGGGCGTGTTCTTCGACCACGACCGTGGCAAGACCCACAGCTCGGGCAAGCTGCTGTACAGCGCCCGCATCATTCCTTACCGCGGCTCCTGGCTGGACTTCGAGTTCGACCCGAAGGATGCGCTGTTCACCCGTATCGACCGTCGCCGCAAGCTGCCGGTGTCGATCCTGCTGCGCGCGCTCGGCTACAGCAACGAAGAGATGCTGGCCGAGTTCTTCGAGATCAACACCTTCCACATCAACCCGGATGAAGGCGTCCAGCTGGAGCTGGTGCCGGAGCGCCTGCGCGGCGAAACCCTGGGCTTCGACCTCGCCGATGGCGACAAGGTCATCGTGGAAGCCGGCAAGCGCATCACCGCACGTCACATCAAGCAGCTGGAAGCCTCGGGCATTGCCGCCCTGGCCGTGCCGGACGATTACATCGTCGGCCGCATCCTGTCGCACGACGTGGTCGATGCCTCGACCGGCGAACTGCTGGCCCAGGCCAACGACGAGATCAGCGACGAGCAGCTGCAGAACTTCCGCAAGGCCGGCGTCGATGCGGTGGGCACCCTGTGGGTGAACGACCTGGATCGTGGCCCGTACCTGTCCAACACCCTGCGCATCGATCCGACCAAGACCCAGCTGGAAGCCCTGGTCGAAATCTACCGCATGATGCGTCCGGGCGAGCCGCCGACCAAGGATGCTGCGCAGAACCTGTTCCACAACCTGTTCTTCACCTTCGAGCGCTACGACCTGTCCGCGGTCGGTCGCATGAAGTTCAACCGTCGCGTGGGCCGCAAGGAAACCACCGGCGAAGCCGTGCTGTACGACAGCAAGTACTTTGGTGAGCGCAACGACGAAGAGTCCAAGCGCCTGGTCGCTGCCCACGGCGACAGCTCCGACATCCTGGACGTGATCAAGGTCCTGACCGAGATCCGCAACGGTCGCGGCGTGGTCGATGACATCGATCACCTGGGCAACCGTCGCGTGCGTTCGGTCGGCGAAATGGCCGAGAACGTGTTCCGCGTCGGCCTGGTCCGCGTCGAGCGCGCGGTCAAGGAGCGCCTGTCGATGGCCGAGTCGGAAGGCCTGACCCCGCAGGAGCTGATCAACGCCAAGCCGGTCGCCGCTGCCATCAAGGAGTTCTTCGGCTCCTCGCAGCTGTCGCAGTTCATGGACCAGAACAACCCGCTGTCGGAAGTGACCCACAAGCGTCGCGTCTCGGCCCTGGGCCCGGGCGGTCTGACCCGTGAGCGCGCCGGCTTCGAAGTGCGCGACGTGCACCCGACCCATTACGGCCGCGTCTGCACCATCGAAACCCCGGAAGGCCCGAACATCGGCCTGATCAACTCGCTGGCGGTGTACGCCCGCACCAACAAGTACGGTTTCCTCGAGACCCCGTACCGCAAGGTCGTGGACGGCAAGGTCTTCGACGAAGTCGAGTTCCTGTCGGCCATCGAAGAGAACGAGTACGTCATTGCACAGGCCAACGCCCTGACCAATGCCGACAGCGTGCTGACCGAGCAGTTCGTTCCGTGCCGCTTCCAGGGCGAATCGCTGCTGAAGCCGCCGGCGGAAGTCCACTTCATGGACGTCTCGCCGATGCAGACCGTGTCGATCGCGGCCGCGCTGGTTCCATTCCTGGAGCACGATGACGCGAACCGCGCACTGATGGGCGCGAACATGCAGCGTCAGGCCGTGCCGACCCTGCGCTCGCAGAAGCCGCTGGTCGGTACCGGCATCGAGCGCGCCGTGGCGCGTGACTCGGGTGTGACCGTGAACGCCCGTCGTGGTGGTGAGATCGTGCAGATCGACGCCGCTCGCATCGTGGTCAAGGTGGTCGAGGAAGAGATCGTCGGTGCCACCGACGCCGGCGTCGACATCTACAACCTGGTCAAGTACACCCGTTCGAACCAGAACACCTGCATCAACCAGCGTCCGCTGGTCCAGGTGGGTGACGTCATCGCCCGCGGCGACGTGCTGGCCGACGGTCCGTCCACCGACATCGGCGAACTGGCCCTGGGCCAGAACATGCTGATCGCGTTCATGCCGTGGAACGGCTACAACTTCGAAGACTCCATCCTGCTCTCCGAGCGCGTGGTGGAAGAGGATCGCTACACCACGATCCACATCGAAGAGCTGACCTGCGTCGCGCGTGACACCAAGCTGGGGCCGGAGGAAATCTCCGCCGACATCCCGAACGTCTCCGAGCAGGCGCTGAACCGTCTGGACGAGAGCGGCGTGGTGTACATCGGTGCGGAAGTCCGCGCCGGCGACATCATGGTCGGCAAGGTCACCCCGAAGGGCGAAAGCCAGCTGACCCCGGAAGAGAAGCTGCTGCGCGCGATCTTCGGCGAGAAGGCTTCGGACGTTAAGGACAGCTCGCTGCGCGTTCCGCCGGGCATGGACGGCACCGTCATCGACGTGCAGGTCTTCACCCGCGACGGCATCGAGAAGGACAAGCGCGCCCGCCAGATCGAAGAATCTGAAATCAAGCGCGTCAAGAAGGACTTCGACGACCAGTTCCGCATCCTGGAAGCCGCCATCTACATGCGTCTGCGTTCGCAGATCGTGGGCAAGGTGGTCAACGGTGGCGCTGGCCTGAAGAAGGGCGACGTCATCAGCGACGCCTTCCTGGACGGCCTGAAGAAGGCTGACTGGTTCGCCCTGCGCATGAAGGACGAAGACGCTTCGGAAGCCATCGAGCGCGCGCAGAAGCAGATCCAGGCGCACGAGAAGGAATTCGAGCGTCGCTTCGCCGACAAGCGCGGCAAGATCACCGCCGGCGACGACCTCGCCCCGGGCGTGCTGAAGATGGTCAAGGTGTTCCTGGCCGTGAAGCGCCGCATCCAGCCGGGTGACAAGATGGCAGGCCGCCACGGCAACAAGGGTGTGGTCTCCAACGTGGTGCCGGTCGAGGACATGCCGTACATGGCCTCGGGCGAAACCGTGGACATCGTGCTGAACCCGCTGGGCGTGCCGTCGCGTATGAACATCGGCCAGATCCTGGAAGTGCATCTGGGCTGGGCCGCCAAGGGCCTGGGCCGCAAGATCCAGGCGATGATGGAAGCCCAGGCGGCGGTCGCCGACCTGCGCAAGTTCCTGGACGACATCTACAACCACGACGACACCAACGTGGCCAACCGTGTCGACCTGTCGCAGTTCAGCGACGAGGAACTGCTGCGTCTGGCCCGCAACCTGACCGACGGCGTGCCGATGGCTACCCCGGTGTTCGACGGTGCCACCGAAGCGGAAATCAAGCGCATGCTGGAACTGGCCGACCTGCCGAGCAGTGGCCAGACCCAGCTGTACGACGGCCGCACCGGTGAAGCGTTCGATCGCCACACCACCGTCGGTTACATGCACTACCTGAAGCTGAACCACCTGGTCGACGACAAGATGCACGCCCGTTCGACCGGTCCGTACTCGCTCGTCACCCAGCAGCCGCTGGGCGGCAAGGCGCAGTTCGGCGGCCAGCGCTTCGGTGAAATGGAAGTCTGGGCGCTGGAAGCCTACGGCGCGGCCTACACCCTGCAGGAAATGCTGACGGTGAAGTCCGATGACGTGCAGGGCCGCAACCAGATGTACAAGAACATCGTCGACGGTGAGCACGAGATGGTCGCGGGCATGCCGGAATCCTTCAACGTGCTCGTGAAGGAAATCCGCTCGCTGGCCATCAACATGGAACTGGAAGACAACTGATCCATGCCGGCGCGGCGGCCTCCACCGCCGCGCCGCTGGCAGTCAACTGAAAGCCCATCGACACAGCATTCCTCCTTCTGGAGAACACCATGAAAGACCTGCTCAACCTCTTCAACCAGCAGCGCCAGACGCTGGACTTCGACGCGATCAAGATCGCGCTGGCCTCGCCGGACCTGATCCGTTCGTGGTCCTTCGGCGAAGTGAAGAAGCCGGAAACCATCAACTACCGTACCTTCAAGCCGGAACGCGACGGCCTGTTCTGCGCCGCCATCTTCGGCCCGGTGAAGGACTACGAGTGCCTGTGCGGCAAGTACAAGCGCATGAAGCACCGCGGCGTGGTCTGCGAAAAGTGCGGCACCGAAGTGACCCTGGCCAAGGTGCGCCGTGAGCGCATGGGCCACATCGACCTGGCTTCGCCGGTCGCGCACATCTGGTTCCTCAAGTCGCTGCCGTCGCGCATCGGCCTGATGCTGGACATGACCCTGCGCGACATCGAGCGCGTGCTGTACTTCGAAGCGTACGTGGTGACCGAGCCGGGCCTGACCGCCCTGGAGCGCCGCCAGCTGCTGACCGAAGAGCAGTACCTGCAGGCGCGCCAGGAGCACGGTGACGACTTCGACGCCGCCATGGGCGCCGAGGCCGTCTACGAACTGCTGCGCACGATCGACCTGCAGTCGGAAATGACCCGCCTGCGCGAGGAAATCGCTGCTACCGGTTCGGAAACCAAGCTCAAGCGCCTCACCAAGCGCATCAAGCTGATCGAAGCCTTCCTGGAATCGGGCAACCGTCCGGAATGGATGGTCATGACCGTGCTGCCGGTGCTGCCGCCGGACCTGCGTCCGCTGGTCCCGCTGGATGGTGGCCGCTTCGCGACCTCCGACCTGAACGACCTGTACCGCCGCGTCATCAACCGCAACAACCGCCTGCGCCGCCTGCTCGAACTGAGCGCGCCGGACATCATCGTGCGCAATGAAAAGCGCATGCTGCAGGAATCGGTCGATGCGCTGCTGGACAACGGCCGTCGTGGTCGTGCCATCACCGGCACCAACAAGCGCCCGCTGAAGTCGCTGGCCGACATGATCAAGGGCAAGCAGGGTCGCTTCCGCCAGAACCTGCTTGGCAAGCGCGTCGACTACTCGGGCCGTTCGGTCATCGTGGTCGGTCCATACCTGCGCCTGCACCAGTGCGGTCTGCCGAAGAAGATGGCGCTTGAGCTGTTCAAGCCGTTCGTCTTCGCCAAGCTGCAGCGTCGTGGCCTGGCCACCACCATCAAGGCCGCCAAGAAGCTGGTCGAGCGCGAAGAAGCCGAAGTCTGGGACATCCTGGAAGAGGTCATCCGCGAACACCCGGTCATGCTGAACCGTGCGCCGACCCTGCACCGTCTGGGCATCCAGGCGTTCGAGCCGGTGCTGATCGAAGGCAAGGCCATCCAGCTGCATCCGCTGGTCTGCACCGCGTTCAACGCCGACTTCGACGGTGACCAGATGGCTGTCCACGTGCCGCTCTCGCTGGAAGCCCAGCTGGAAGCGCGTGCGCTGATGATGTCGACCAACAACATCCTGTCGCCGGCCAACGGCGAGCCGATCATCGTGCCGTCGCAGGACGTCGTGCTGGGTCTGTACTACATGACCCGCTCGCTGGAAAACAAGAAGGGCGAGGGCATGGCCTTCGCCAACATCGCCGAAGTGAAGCGTGCCTACGACAACCGCGTGGTGGAACTGCACGCGCGCGTCAAGGTCCGCATCACCGAAGTGGTGACCGACGAAGACGGCAACAAGCAGCCGAAGACCTCGATCGTGGACACCACGATCGGTCGCGCCCTGCTGGCTGAAATCCTGCCCGAAGGCCTGCCGTTCGCGCTGGCCAACACCGAGCTGACCAAGAAGAACATCAGCCGCCTGATCAACTCCAGCTACCGCCAGCTGGGTCTGAAGGACACGGTCGTGTTCGCCGACAAGCTGATGTACACCGGCTTCGCCTACGCGACCCGTGCCGGCGTCTCGATCGGCATCGACGACATGCTGATCCCGGACGAGAAGAAGGGCATCCTCACCGAGGCCGAAGCCGAAGTGCTGGAAATCCAGGAGCAGTACCAGTCGGGTCTGGTCACCGCCGGCGAGCGCTACAACAAGGTGGTCGACATCTGGTCGCGCACCAACGAGCGCATCGCCAAGGCGATGATGGACACCATCGGTACCGAGAAGGTGGTCAATGCCAAGGGTGAGACCATCGACCAGAAGTCGATGAACTCGCTGTACATCATGGCCGACTCCGGTGCGCGTGGTTCGCAGGCGCAGATCCGTCAGCTGGCCGGCATGCGTGGCCTGATGGCCCGCCCGGACGGCTCGATCATCGAGACGCCCATCAAGGCGAACTTCCGCGAAGGCCTGAACGTGCAGGAGTACTTCAACTCCACTCACGGTGCCCGTAAGGGTCTGGCCGATACCGCGCTGAAGACCGCGAACTCGGGTTACCTGACCCGTCGTCTGGTCGACGTCGCGCAGGACGTGGTGATCACCGAGGTGGATTGCGGTACCACCGAAGGCCTGATCATGACCCCGATCGTGGAAGGCGGCGACGTGGTCGAGCCGCTGAAGGATCGCGTGCTGGGTCGCGTGGTTGCCGAGGACGTGTTCCTGCCGGGCAACGACGAAGATCCGATCGTCACCCGTAACACCCTGCTGGACGAAGCCTGGGTCGCCAAGCTGGAAGACGCCGGCGTGCAGAGCATCAAGGTGCGTTCGACGATCTCGTGCGAATCGGCCTTCGGTGTCTGCGGTCGCTGCTACGGCCGCGATCTGGCCCGTGGCCACCTGGTCAACATCGGTGAAGCGGTCGGCGTCATCGCCGCCCAGTCCATCGGTGAGCCGGGTACCCAGCTGACCATGCGTACGTTCCACATCGGTGGTGCGGCGTCGCGAGCTGCTGCGGTCGACAACATCACCGTCAAGACCACCGGCTCGGTCAAGTTCAGCAACCTCAAGTCCGTCGAGCACGCCAACGGCTCGCTGGTGGCAGTGTCGCGCTCGGGCGAAATCTCGGTGCTCGATGCCCACGGTCGTGAGCGTGAGCGTTACAAGCTGCCGTACGGCGCGACCATCACGTCCAAGGACGGTGATGCGATCAAGGCTGGCCAGACTGTGGCCAACTGGGATCCGCATAACCACCCGATCGTGTCGGAAGTGGCCGGCTTCATCCGCTTCATCGACTTCGTCGACGGCATCACCGTCATCGAGAAGACCGACGAGCTGACCGGCCTGGCGTCGCGCGAAATCACCGATCCGAAGCGTCGTGGTACCCAGGCCAAGGACCTGCGCCCGATCGTGCGCATCGTCGACGCCAAGGGCAACGACCTGTCGATCCCGGGCACCGATCTGCCGGCGCAGTACCTGCTGCCGCCGCGCTCGATCGTCAACCTGCAGGACGGCGCTGCCGTCGGCGTGGGTGACGTGGTCGCCAAGATCCCGCAGGAAGCGTCGAAGACCCGCGACATCACCGGTGGTCTGCCGCGCGTGGCCGATCTGTTCGAAGCGCGCAAGCCGAAGGATCCGGCGGTGCTGGCCGAGCGTTCGGGCATCATCAGCTTCGGCAAGGACACCAAGGGCAAGCAGCGCCTGATCATCAAGGACACCGATGGTTCGGAGCACGAAGAGCTGATCCCGAAGTACCGCCAGGTCATCGTGTTCGAAGGCGAGCACGTCACCAAGGGTGAAACCATCGTGGACGGCGAGCCGAGCCCGCAGGACATCCTGCGTCTGCTGGGTGTCGAACCGCTGGCCGCCTACCTGGTGAAGGAAATCCAGGACGTGTACCGCCTGCAGGGCGTGAAGATCAACGACAAGCACATCGAGGTGATCACCCGCCAGATGCTGCGCAAGGTCGAGATCACCGACCAGGGCAGCAGCAAGTTCCTGAACGGCGAGCAGGTGGAGCGTCAGCGCGTAATCGAGGAGAATGCGCGCCTGTCGACCCGCAACGAGCTGATCGCCCGTTTCGATCCGGTGCTGCTGGGTATCACCAAGGCATCGCTGGCGACCGAGTCGTTCATCTCGGCGGCATCCTTCCAGGAAACCACCCGCGTGCTGACCGAAGCTGCCGTCCGCGGCACCAAGGACAACCTGCGTGGCCTGAAGGAAAACGTCATCGTCGGCCGCCTGATTCCGGCCGGTACCGGCCTGTCGTACCACAGCAACCGCCGCCGCGGCGCTACCGGTCTCACCGAGTCCGAGATGCAGACCCTGGCCGGCACCCCGGCTGTTGTCGAAGCGCCGGCTGTTGAAGCCGAGACTGAACAGGCTTCGGAAGACTGATACACCGGTCCGGCCGCGAGGCCGGACCACCCCCATCGATCCATTGATGGGATTGGGATAGGGCAGGGGGATCGTTCGCGATCCTCCCCGCCAACCTGAACGGGGTACATGGAGGCCCCCCAGTAACGTCCCGGGATCAGGGACGGGCTTGACAGGAGGCGTTTGACTGCTTTCCTGGCGGGTTGCTACAATCGTCTGTCTCAGCAGGCCAAAATTTCGGCCTGCTTTAACATTTCCGCATCTCTGGTCGGATTTTCCGGCCACCAATCAGAAGAACCTACTGATGGCGACGATCAACCAGCTGGTCCGCAAGCCGCGGCAAGCGACCACCTACAAGAGTGCCTCGCCGGCGCTCGACAAGTGCCCGCAGCGCCGTGGCGTCTGCACCCGTGTCTACACCACCACTCCGAAGAAGCCGAACTCGGCTCTGCGCAAGGTTGCCAAGGTCCGCCTGACCAACCAGGAAGAAGTGATTTCCTACATCGGTGGTGAAGGCCACAACCTGCAGGAGCACTCCGTGGTCCTGATCCGGGGCGGTCGCGTCAAGGACCTGCCGGGTGTGCGTTACCACACCGTTCGTGGCTCGCTCGACGCCGCCGGCGTTGCCAAGCGTCGCCAGGCCCGTTCCAAGTACGGCGCCAAGCGTCCGAAGGCATAAGGAGAGAGCACTATGTCGCGTAAGGGTAATACTCCGCAGCGTTCCGTCCTGCCCGATCCGAAGCACGGAAGCGAAACCATCGCCCGCTTCATCAACATGGTCATGCAGAGCGGCAAGAAGTCCGTCGCCGAAAAGATCGTGTACGGCGCCATGGACGTGATCACCGAGAAGAACAGCAGCGCCAACGCCATTGAACTGGTGCAGAAGGCTCTGGACAACGTCGCTCCGGCGGTCGAAGTCAAGTCGCGCCGCGTCGGTGGTGCCACCTACCAGGTGCCGGTCGAAGTGCGTTCGTCGCGCAAGATGGCCCTGGCCATGCGCTGGCTGATCGACTCCGCGCGCAAGCGTGGTGAGAACACCATGCCGAAGAAGCTGGCTGCTGAACTGATCGACGCCTCGGAAAACCGTGGCGGCGCCATCAAAAAGCGCGAAGAAACCCACCGCATGGCCGAAGCCAACAAGGCATTCGCCCACTACCGCTGGTGAGTTTGACGGCCTTGTAAAACAGGCAGGGCAGCACCACTTCGGTGCGTGCTGCCTCGCGGTCCCGGAAGGACTGCGCCAATCCGAAGGCCGCCGAAAGGCGGCGTTCGGCCATCCGAAATCCAAGAAATCTGAGAGGCTCCCGTGGCCCGTTCCACTCCCATCGAGCGTTACCGTAACTTCGGCATCATGGCTCACATTGATGCCGGCAAGACCACCACGTCCGAGCGCATCCTGTTCTACACCGGCAAGAGCCACAAGATCGGTGAAGTGCACGACGGCGCCGCCACCATGGACTGGATGGAGCAGGAGCAGGAGCGTGGCATCACGATCCAGTCCGCTGCCACCACCGCGTTCTGGAAGGGCATGGACAAGTCCCTGCCGGAGCATCGCTTCAACATCATCGACACCCCCGGGCACGTCGACTTCACCATCGAAGTGGAGCGCTCGCTGCGCGTGCTCGACGGTGCGGTGTTCGTGCTGTGTGCCGTTGGTGGCGTGCAGCCGCAGTCGGAAACCGTGTGGCGCCAGGCCAACCGGTACAAGGTGCCGCGCATTGCGTTCGTCAACAAGATGGACCGCACCGGCGCCAACTTCTACAAGGTCCGTGACCAGCTGAAGGCCAAGCTCGGCGCCGTCGCCGTACCGATGCAGCTGCCGATCGGCGCTGAAGAAGGCTTCAAGGGCGTCGTCGACCTGCTGAAGATGAAGGCCATCCACTGGGATGAAGCCTCGCAGGGCATGAAGTTCGAGTACGGCGACATCCCGGCCGACCTGCAGGAAAAGGCTGAAGAAGCCCGTACCTTCATGATCGAAGCCGCGGCTGAAGCCAGCGAAGAGCTGATGGAAAAGTACCTGGGCGGCGAAGAGCTGGCCGAGGCTGAAATCATCAACGCGCTGCGTACCCGCACCCTGGCCACCGAGATCGTGCCGATGTACTGCGGCTCGGCGTTCAAGAACAAGGGCGTGCAGGCTATGCTGGACGGCGTGATCCAGCTGCTGCCGTCGCCGGTCGACGTTCCGGACGTGACCGGTACCGACGTGGACGATGAAAACATCGCCATGACCCGCAAGTCCGACGACAAGGCTCCGTTCTCGTCGCTGGCCTTCAAGATCATCACCGACCCGTTCGTCGGCGCGCTGACCTTCTTCCGTGTCTACTCGGGCACCCTGAACGGTGGCGACACCGTGCTGAACTCGGTGAAGGGCAAGAAGGAGCGCATCGGCCGCATCCTGCAGATGCACTCGAACAACCGCGAGGAAATCAAGGAAGTTCTGGCGGGTGACATCGCTGCTGCCGTGGGCCTGAAGGACACCACCACCGGTGACACCCTGTGTGCGGTCGACAAGCCGATCATCCTGGAGCGCATGACGTTCCCGGAGCCGGTGATCTCGATGGCCGTCGAGCCGAAGACCAAGTCGGACCAGGAAAAGATGGGTCTGGCGCTGGGTCGCCTGGCGCAGGAAGATCCGTCGTTCCGCGTCAAGACCGACGAAGAATCCGGCCAGACCATCATCTCGGGCATGGGCGAGCTGCACCTGGACATCATCGTTGACCGCCTGAAGCGCGAGTTCAACGTTGAAGCCAACGTCGGCGCACCGCAGGTGGCCTACCGCGAAACCATCACCCTGGCTGACGTCAAGTCGGACTACAAGCACGCCAAGCAGTCCGGTGGTAAGGGTCAGTACGGTCACGTCGTGATCGAGCTGTCGCCGCTGACCGCTGAAGACCGTGCCGACGCCAAGCTTGCTCCGGCGATCAAGGACGACTTCCTGTTCGTCAACGACATCACCGGTGGTGTGATTCCGAAGGAATTCATCCCGTCGATCGAAAAGGGCCTGCGCGAAACCATCACCAGCGGTCCGCTGGCTGGCTTCCCGGTCGTGGACGTCAAGGTGAAGCTGGTGTTCGGTTCGTACCACGACGTCGACTCCTCGGAAATGGCGTTCAAGCTGGCTTCGTCGATGGCCTTCAAGCAGGGCTTCGCCAAGGCGAAGCCGGTGCTGCTGGAGCCGATCATGAAGGTCGAGATCGTGACCCCGGAGGACTACCAGGGTGACGTGATGGGCGACGTGAGCCGTCGTCGCGGCGTGCTGCAGGGTTCCGACACCACCGGTGACGGTTCGGCCAGCATCATCAACGCGATGATCCCGCTGGGTGAAATGTTCGGCTACGCCACGGCTCTGCGTTCGCAGACCCAGGGTCGCGCCACCTTCACCATGGAATTCGACCATTACGAGCCGGCGCCGAACAACATCGCCGAAGCCGTCATGAAGAAGGGCTGAGCTCCGCTCAGCCTCTCCTGAAAACTACTTACATAATCAAGGTATAGAACAATGGCAAAGGGTAAGTTCGAGCGCACCAAGCCGCACGTCAACGTCGGCACCATCGGTCACGTCGATCATGGCAAGACCACGCTGACCGCTGCACTGACCAAGATCGGTGCCGAGCGCTTCGGTGGCGAGTTCAAGGATTACTCCTCGATCGACGCCGCGCCGGAAGAAAAGGCTCGTGGTATCACGATCTCGACCGCGCACGTCGAATACGAATCCCCGGTCCGTCACTACGCCCACGTCGATTGCCCGGGCCATGCTGACTACGTCAAGAACATGATCACCGGTGCCGCCCAGATGGACGGCGCGATCCTGGTGTGCTCGGCCGCTGACGGCCCGATGCCGCAGACCCGCGAGCACATCCTGCTGTCGCGTCAGGTCGGCGTGCCGTACATCGTCGTGTTCCTGAACAAGGCCGACATGGTTGACGACGCCGAGCTGCTCGAGCTGGTCGAGATGGAAGTGCGTGAACTGCTGAGCAAGTACGACTTCCCGGGCGACGACACCCCGATCATCGCCGGTTCGGCCCGTCTGGCGCTGGAAGGCGACCAGAGCGACATCGGCGTGCCGGCCATCCTGAAGCTGGTCGACGCCCTGGACAGCTGGATTCCGGAGCCGGAGCGCGCGATCGACAAGCCGTTCCTGATGCCGGTGGAAGACGTGTTCTCGATCTCGGGCCGCGGCACCGTGGTGACCGGTCGTATCGAGCGCGGCGTGATCAAGGTTGGCGACGAAATCGAAATCGTCGGCATCCGTCCGGTGCAGAAGACCACCGTGACCGGCGTTGAAATGTTCCGCAAGCTGCTGGACCAGGGTCAGGCAGGCGACAACGCTGGCCTGCTGCTGCGCGGCACCAAGCGTGACGACGTCGAGCGTGGCCAGGTCCTGGCCAAGCCGGGTTCGATCAAGCCGCACACCAAGTTCGAAGGCGAAGTGTACGTCCTGTCGAAGGACGAAGGCGGCCGCCACACCCCGTTCTTCAACGGCTACCGTCCGCAGTTCTACTTCCGCACCACCGACATCACCGGCGCAGCTGCTCTGCCGGAAGGCGTCGAAATGGTGATGCCGGGTGACAACGTCAAGATGGTCGTCACCCTGATCAACCCGGTGGCAATGGACGAAGGCCTGCGCTTCGCCATCCGCGAAGGTGGCCGTACCGTCGGCGCCGGCGTGGTCTCGAAGATCATCGAGTAATCTGGTAGTATCTGCGCCCCGATGTTGCCTGGGTAGGGCATCGGGGCGTATCAAATGGGAAAGCAGGCACAGGATGTGCCTTGTGTTCCCCGGACCAGGAAGGGTCAATGCCATTCAGGCGGCGTCAACAGGCGACTGTTGACAGCTGCCTTGCGTGCCATTATGCTTCTACGTCTGGGCAGGCCGGGTGACTGGTCTGCCTACGTTTTTGAGGTCTAGGGATTGACCTTGGCGGCCTGCAGGAGTGCGGGCCGTCTGTATTCAGGAATTTCATGGGGCAAAGCAACCCAGAGGCTTTGTCTGTCGCTCTTTTAACGAAGGAACCTACCGCCATGGCGGACCAAAAGATCCGGATCCGGCTGAAAGCGTTCGATCATCGTCTGATCGACCGTTCGGCCAGCGAGATCGTTGAAACGGCAAAGCGGACCGGCGCGCAAGTGCGTGGCCCGATCCCGCTGCCGACCAAGATCGAGCGTTACACCGTTCTCGTTTCCCCGCACGTCGACAAGGACGCGCGTGACCAGTACGAGACCCGCACGCACAAGCGCGTGCTCGATATCGTTGACCCGAATGACAAGACCGTGGACGCGCTGATGAAGCTCGAACTGGCTGCCGGCGTCGACGTTCAGATCAAGCTGACCTGAGGACTACGACCATGACGAAGAAGTATTCGTTGGGCTTCGTGGGCCGCAAGGCTGGCATGAGCCGCGTGTTCACTGAAGATGGCCGCTCCATCCCGGTGACCCTGATCGAAGCAACCCCGAACCGCATCGCGCAGATCAAGACCGTCGAAACCGACGGCTACAGCGCCGTGCAGGTGACCGTCGGCGCGCGTCGCGCTGCCCTGGTCAACAAGCCGGAAGCCGGCCACTTCGCCAAGGCGAAGGTGGAAGCGGGTCGTGGCCTGTGGGAATTCCGCGTTGAAGACGCGCAGCTCGGCGATTTCGCCGTTGGCGGCGAAGTCAAGGCGGACATCTTCGAAGTCGGCCAGATCGTCGACGTCCAGGGTGTCACCAAGGGTAAGGGCTTCCAGGGCACCATCAAGCGCCACAACTTCCGTATGGGCGATGCAACCCACGGTAACTCGCTGTCGCATCGCGCGCCGGGTTCGCTGGGTCAGCGCCAGACCCCGGGTCGCGTTTTCCCGGGCAAGAAGATGTCGGGCCACATGGGCGCGGTGCAGCAGAGCACCCAGAACCTGGAAGTGGTCAAGGTCGACGTCGAGCGCGGTCTGATCGCCGTTCGCGGCGCCGTTCCGGGCGCGGCGGGTGGCGACGTGATCGTCCGTCCGGCGAGCAAGGCATAAGGAGAGATGACGATGGAACTCGTTATCACGGGTAGCAACAACAAGGTCTCGGTCTCCGACGCCGTGTTCGGTCGCGATTTCAGCGAAGATCTGGTCCACCAGGTCGTCGTTGCTTACCGCAACGCCGGTCGCGCCGGCACCAAGGCACAGAAGACTCGCTCTGAAGTGGCTGGTACCACCAAGAAGTCGAAGAAGCAGAAGGGCGGCGGCGCGCGTCATGGCGCACTGACGGCTCCGATCTTCGTCGGCGGCGGTGTCACCTTCGCGGCCAAGCCGCGCAGCTTCGAGCAGAAGGTCAATCGTAAGCAGTACCGTGCCGCCATGTGCGCGATCCTGTCCGAGCTGAACCGTCAGGGCCGTCTGACCATCGTGGAGTCCTTCGATGTCGAAGTGACCAACACGAAGGGTCTGATCGCCAAGCTGGCCGGCCTGGAAGTGGGCAAGCGCCCGCTGATCGTCACTGAAGAAGCGTCCGAGCACCTGTACCTGTCCGCCCGCAATCTGCCGTACGTGCAGGTGCGTGACGTCCAGGGTCTGGATCCGGTCTCGCTGGTTGGTGCCGACACGGTCGTCATCACCGCTGACGCGGTCAAGAAGGTCGAGGAGTGGCTGGCATGAACAGCAACGAAAAAATCTTCAGCGTGCTGCGTGCCCCGCGTGTCTCCGAAAAGACCGCGCGCCTGCAGGAACTCTCCAATCAGTATGTCTTCGAAGTTTCGAACGAAGCCACCAAGGCCGATGTAAAGGCCGCGGTTGAGCAGCTGTTCGACGTCAAGGTCGAAGCCGTCAACGTGGTCAACGTCAAGGGCAAGAACAAGTCCTTCCGTAACCGTGCTGGCCGCCGCGGCGATTGGCGCAAGGCGTACGTTCGTCTGGCCGACGGCCAGTCGATCGATGTAACGGCCAAGGCCTGAGGTACATCCCATGCCATTGATGAAATTCAAGCCCACCTCCCCCGGCCGCCGTTCGGCCGTGCGCGTGGTCACCCCCGACCTGCACAAGGGTGCTCCGCACGCCGCACTGGTCGAGTCGCAGAGCCGCTCGGGTGGTCGTAACCACCATGGCCGCATCACCGTGCGTCACGTCGGTGGTGGTGCCAAGCAGCACTACCGCATCATCGACTTCAAGCGCAACAAGCTGGGCATCCCGGCGCGCGTGGAACGCATCGAATACGATCCGAACCGCACCGCCCACATCGCTCTGCTGTGCTACGTCGACGGTGAGCGTCGCTACATCATTGCCCCGAAGGGCCTGAAGGCTGGTGATCAGGTGATCGCTGGTTCGGACGCCCCGATCAAGGCTGGCAACACCCTGCCGCTGCGCAACATCCCGGTCGGTACCACCATCCACTGCATCGAACTGAAGCCGGGCAAGGGCGCTCAGATCGCTCGCGCCGCTGGTGCGGCCGTGCAGCTGGTGGCTCGTGAAGGCATCTACGCCACCCTGCGCCTGCGCTCGGGTGAAATGCGTAAGGTTCCGGTCGAGTGCTGCGCCACCATCGGCGAAGTCGGCAACGACGAGCACAGCCTGGAAAAGCTGGGCAAGGCCGGTGCCAAGCGTTGGCGCGGCGTCCGCCCGACCGTTCGTGGTGCTGCCATGAACCCGGTTGACCACCCGCACGGTGGTGGTGAGGCGAAGGCCGGCCAGGGTAATCCGCATCCGGTCACCCCGTGGGGTGTCCCGACCAAGGGTTACAAGACGCGCCATAACAAGCGCACTCAGCAGTTCATCGTCCGCGATCGTAGGGGCTAATCGACCATGGCACGTTCACTCAAGAAGGGCCCGTTCGTCGATCACCACCTCGTCAAGAAGGTGGAGGCCGCTGCGGGCAGCAAGAAGCCGATCAAGACCTGGTCGCGCCGTTCGATGATCCTGCCTGACATGGTAGGCGTCACCATTGCCGTGCATAACGGCAAGAACCACATCCCGGTTCTCGTCAACGAGAACATGGTCGGCCACAAGCTCGGCGAATTTGCCATCACCCGGACCTTCAAGGGTCACGGTGGTGACAAGAAGTCGGGCAAGTAAGGAGAGATGACAATGGAAGCGAAAGCCATCCTGCGCACTGCGCGCATCTCCCCGCAGAAGGCTCGTCTGGTCGCTGACCAGGTGCGCGGTCTGCCGGCCGAGCGTGCGGTCAACCTGCTGAAGTTCTCGGACAAGAAGGCTGCCCACCTGATCAAGAAGGTGGTGGAGTCGGCAATTGCCAACGCCGAGAACAACCAGGGCGCCGACGTCGACGAGCTGAAGGTTCAGACCATCATGGTTGATGAAGGTCCGACCCTGAAGCGTTTCATGGCGCGGGCGAAAGGCCGCGGTACCCGCATCCTCAAGCGCACCAGCCACATCACTGTGGTTGTGGGCGCCGCCAAGTAAGCGGATAAGGAAAAGACCATGGGTCATAAAGTTCATCCGATTGGTATCCGCCTCGGCATTTCCAAGGACTGGAACTCCAAGTGGTACGCCAACAAGGCCGAGTTCGCTGGTTACCTGGCAGCCGACCTGAAAGTGCGCGAAATGCTGCGCAAGAAGCTGGCTCAGGCCGGCATCAGCAAGATCCTGATCGAGCGTCCGGCCAAGACCGCTCGCGTGACGATCCACACCGCCCGTCCGGGCGTGGTGATCGGCAAGCGCGGTGAGGACATCGAGAAGCTGCGCAAGGAAGTGAGCGAGATGATGGGCGTCCCGGCGCACATCAACGTCACCGAAGTGCGCAAGCCGGAACTGGACGCGCAGCTCGTTGCCGAGTCGATCGCCCAGCAGCTGGAGCGTCGCATCATGTTCCGCCGCGCAATGAAGCGCTCGGTCGGCAACGCGATGCGCCTGGGTGCCCTGGGCATCAAGGTCAACGTGGGTGGCCGCCTCAACGGTGCAGAAATCGCCCGTTCGGAGTGGTACCGCGAAGGCCGCGTGCCGCTGCACACCCTGCGTGCCGACATCGACTATGGCTTCGCTGAAGCCAAGACGACCTACGGCATCATCGGCATCAAGGTCTGGATCTACAAGGGCGAAGTCTTCGATTTCTCCCAGGTTGGCCAGGAAAAGCAGGACGACACCCCGTCGCGCAACGATCGTCATGATCGCGGCGACCGCGGTGACCGTCAGCGCCCGGCCCGTGAAGCGAGGTAACGACAATGTTGCAACCCAAGCGAACCAAGTACCGCAAGGTACACAAAGGCCGTAACGATGGCCTGAGCTGGAGCGCCAACGCTGTCAGCTTCGGCGAGTACGGCCTGAAGGCAACCGCCCACGGTCAGCTGACCGCGCGTCAGATCGAAGCGGCCCGCCGCTCGATCAGCCGCTACGTCAAGCGCGGTGGCAAGATGTGGATCCGCGTGTTCCCCGACAAGCCCATCACCAAGAAGCCCATCGAAGTTCGAATGGGTTCGGGTAAGGGCAACGTGGAATACTGGGTGGCCCAGATCCAGCCCGGCCGCATGATCTATGAAATCGAGGGTGTTTCCGAGGAAGTGGCACGCGAGGCGTTCCGCCTGGCCGCCGCGAAGCTCTCGGTCACCACCACTTTCGTGACCCGGACGGTGCGCTGATGGATATCAAAACTCTCCGTGAAAAGTCGGCTGACGAACTCAAGGCCCACCTGATCGACCTGCGTAAGGAACAGTTCTCTGTCCGTATGCAGCAGGTCACCGGCCAGCTGCCGAAGACCCACGACATCCGCCGGGTCCGTCGCGAGATTGCTCGCGTCAAGACCCTGCTCGGCAGCACGAAGTAAGGATGGCCGCTATGAGCGACAATACTGAAAACAAGACGCTGCGCACGGTCGAAGGCCGTGTCGTCAGCAACAAGATGGACAAGACGGTTACCGTCCTGGTTGAGCGTCAGGTCAAGCACGCGCTGTACGGCAAGTACATCAAGCGCTCGACCAAGCTGCACGCCCACGATGCCGACAACGCCTGCAAGGAAGGCGATGTCGTCCGCGTGACCGAGATTGCTCCGATGTCCAAGACCAAGAACTGGCGCGTGGTGGAAGTCATCACGCGTGCGGCTGAATAAGGAGTCTGAATCATGATCCAGATGCAGAGCTACCTTGACGTCGCGGACAATTCGGGTGCCAAGCAGGTGATGTGCTTCAAGGTGCTGGGTGGTTCCAAGCGCCGTTACGCCGGTATCGGCGACATCATCAAGGTCACCGTGAAGGATGCAATTCCGCGCGGCAAGGTCAAGAAGGGTGAAGTGTATGACGCCGTCGTGGTGCGTACCCGCAAGGGTGTGCGTCGCGCCGACGGTTCGCTGATCCGCTTCGACGGCAACGCTGCCGTCCTGCTGAACAACAAGCAGGAGCCGATCGGTACCCGTATCTTCGGGCCGGTGACCCGTGAACTTCGTTCGGAGAAGTTCATGAAGATCGTCTCGCTCGCTCCCGAAGTGCTGTGAGCGACAGGAGATAATCATGGCTAACCGTATCAAGAAGGGCGACCAGGTTGTCGTCAACGCTGGCAAGGACAAGGGCAAGCAGGGCGAAGTCGTCCGCGTCGACGGCGACCGTGTGGTCGTCGCCAACGTGAACATCGTCAAGCGCCACACCAAGCCGAACCCGCAGGCAGGTGTTGCCGGCGGCGTGGTCGAGCGCGAAGCTTCGATCCATATCTCCAACGTGAATGTTCTGAACCCGGCTTCGGGCAAGGGCGAACGCGTTGGCTTCAAGGTGCTGGAGGATGGACGCAAACTGCGTGTGTTCCGCTCCAGCGGTGAGGCGCTCGACGCCTGAGGAATGAGAAGATGAGTTCCCGTCTCGAAAAGTTCTACAAGGACGAAGTGGTGCCGGCGCTGATGAAGCAGTTCGGCTACACCAATCCGATGGAAGTGCCGAAGCTGGTCAAGGTCACCCTGAACATGGGTGTCGGCGAAGCGGCCACCAACAAGAAGATCCTGGAAAACGCCGTCGGCGACATGACCAAGATTTCCGGCCAGAAGCCGGTTGTCACCAAGTCGCGTGTGTCGGTTGCGTCGTTCAAGATCCGCGATGGTTGGCCGATCGGCTGCAAGACCACGCTGCGTCGCCACAAGATGTACGAGTTCCTGGATCGCCTGATCAACATCTCGCTGCCGCGCGTGCGCGACTTCCGTGGTGTTTCTGGTCGTTCCTTCGACGGTCGCGGCAACTTCAACATGGGTGTGAAGGAACAGATCATCTTCCCGGAAATCGACTTCGACGCTGTCGACGCGATCCGCGGCATGGATATCGCCATCACCACCACTGCGAAGACCGACGCGGAAGCGAAGGCGCTGCTGGCAGCGTTCAAGTTCCCGTTCCGTAACTGATCTGTCGAGGAAACCGAAATGGCAAAGACCTCCATGGTCAACCGCGACATCAAGCGGGAAAAGCTGGCAAAGAAGTACGCTGAAAAGCGTGCGGCTCTGAAGAAGATCGTGTCCTCCGTGGACGCGACCTACGAAGAGAAGATCGACGCCGCAACCAAGCTGGCCAAGCTGCCGCGCGATTCGTCGCCGAGCCGCCAGCGCAACCGTTGCGAGCTGTCGGGTCGTCCGCGTGGCGTCTACAGCAAGTTCGGCCTCGGCCGTAACAAGCTGCGCGAAGCCACCATGCGTGGCGACGTCCCGGGTCTGCGCAAGGCCAGCTGGTAATCCCAGCCGGCCCTGCGATCAGGAGCCCCTTCGGGGGCTGCTGAACCGGGGAGGGGAGGCGTTCAGCTTCCTTTCTGCGAAAAAACCCGAAGAGCCCGACGCAAATCGGGCTCTTTTGGCGTATACTCCCGCGTCTTGCCCTGCGCAAACGGGGTTGTAGGAGTGGGCTTTCGGCCCGCTGCATCAAGGGACCTGGCCCGTTTCCAGGAGACAACAGATTTTCGCGAAAGCGGATATCGGTGCACTCAAAGGTACTCATATGAGCATGACTGATCCCATCGCCGACCTGCTGGTCCGCATCAAGAATGCGGCCGCGGTTGGCAAGCAGACGGTGAAAGCCCCGTCGTCCAAGATCAAGGTTGCGATCGCCCAGGTCCTGAAGGACGAGGGTTACATCACCGACCTGCGCGTGACCCAGCTGGAAAACAACAAGTCCGAGCTGGAAATCGTGCTGAAGTATTTCGAAGGCAAGCCGGTCATCGCGACCCTGAAGCGCTTCTCGCGTTCGGGCCTGCGCCAGTACCGCGGCAAGAGCGAGCTGCCGAAGGTCATGAATGGCCTGGGTATCTCCATCATTTCCACCTCCAAGGGCATCATGACTGATGCGCAGGCGCGCCAGCTGGGCGTCGGCGGCGAAGTCCTGTGCTTCGTGGCCTAAGGCGAAAGGAGTAGAACTATGTCCCGCGTAGCCAAGAAGCCCGTCACCCTGGGTAAGGTTGAACTGAACGTCCAGTCGGAAAGCATCACCGTCAAGGGCCCGAAGGGCACCCTGTCGCTGGTCAAGCCGGCCGGTATTGCCATCAATGTCGACAGCGGCGTTGCCACCCTGAGCACCGAGAACGCCGACCTGGTCGCGCTGACCGGTACCGTGCGTGCGATCCTGGCCAACATGGTCAAGGGCGTGTCCGAAGGCTTCGAGCGCAAGCTGGAGCTGGTCGGCGTGGGTTACCGCGCTGCCATGCAGGGCAAGGATCTGAGCCTGTCGCTCGGTTTCTCGCACCCGGTCGTGTTCGTGGCGCCGGAAGGCATCACCATCACCACCCCGACCCAGACCGAGATCCTGGTCCAGGGCGCTGACAAGCAGGTCGTCGGTGAAGTCGCCGCCAAGATCCGTGCGTTCCGCAAGCCGGAGCCGTACAAGGGCAAGGGCGTGAAGTACTCCGACGAAGTCATCATCCGTAAGGAAGCCAAGAAGGCCTAATTAGGCGCTTCCGCTTTCAAGGGAAAAACATCATGAACAAGAACATCGCCCGCCTGCGTCGCGCCAAGTCGACCCGCGCCCACATCCGTGAGCTCGGCGTCGCCCGCCTGTCGGTGCTGCGCACCGGCCAGCACCTGTACGCCCAGGTCTTCACCGCCGACGGTTCCAAGGTGCTGGCTGCCGCCAACACCACCCAGACCGACGTCATGGAAGGCCTGAAGAACGGCAAGAACGCCGATGCCGCTGCCAAGGTTGGCCGCATCGTCGCTGAGCGCGCCAAGGCCGCCGGCGTCGAGAAGGTTGCCTTCGATCGTTCGGGCTACCGCTACCACGGCCGCATCAAGGCCCTGGCAGAAGCCGCGCGCGAAGCTGGCCTGCAGTTCTAAGGGATCAGGGCAGGGGGCCGATGGCCTCCTGCCCGCCTGCTCGCCAGCCTGAGTGAGGCTGGACGGCGCCGCTCTTCTGCAGTGGCCCACCGGAACGACGCGTCACTTCACAACCATAAGCGGCCCTGAGCCGTACATACCCAAACAACCAAGGAATCAACATGGCAGAAGAGCGTCAGCAGCGGGGTCGCGATCGCGACCGTAACCGCGAAGAGAAGATCGACGACGGCATGATCGAAAAGCTGGTCGCGGTCAACCGCGTCAGCAAGACCGTCAAGGGTGGCCGCCAGTTCACCTTCACCGCCCTGACCGTTGTCGGCGACGGCGAAGGCAAGGTCGGTTTCGGTTATGGCAAGGCCCGCGAAGTGCCGGTCGCCATCCAGAAGTCGATGGAACAGGCTCGCAAGAACCTGGTCAGCGTTGACCTGAACAACGGCACCCTGTGGCACACCATCAAGGATGGTCACGGCGCAGCCCGCGTGTTCATGCAGCCGGCTTCGGAAGGTACTGGCGTCATCGCCGGTGGTGCCATGCGCGCCGTGCTGGAAGCCGTTGGCGTGAAGAACGTGCTGGCCAAGGCCACCGGTTCGCGCAACCCGATCAATCTGGTGCGTGCCACCGTGAAGGGCCTGACTGCTGCGCAGTCGCCGGCTCGCATCGCGGCCAAGCGCGGCAAGAAGGTGGAGGAACTCAACCATGGCTAATGAGTCCAACAAGACTGTGAAGGTGCGCCTGGTGCGCGGCCTGCGTGGTACTCAGTCGCGTCACCGCCTGTCGGTGCGTGCTCTGGGCCTGAACAAGCTCAACGATGTGCGTGAACTGAAGGACAGCCCGCAGGTTCGCGGCCTGATCAACACCGTTCACTACCTCGTCAAGGTTGAGGAGTAATCGATCATGACTCTGCGTCTCAATGAACTGAGCCCGGCACCGGGCGCCCGCACCGAGCGCACCCGCGTCGGTCGCGGTATCGGCTCGGGCCTGGGCAAGACTGCCGGCCGCGGCCACAAGGGTTCGTTCGCCCGTAAGGGTGGCGGCAAGATCAAGGCTGGCTTCGAAGGCGGCCAGACCCCCATGCAGCGTCGTCTGCCGAAGATCGGCTTCCGTTCGCCGATCGCCAAGGACACCGCTGAAGTGCTGCTGTACGCGCTGGACAAGCTGCCGGCCGGTGAGATCGACTTCGCCGCCCTGCGTGCTGCCAAGCTGGTCCCGAGCACCGCAAAGAAGGCCAAGGTCGTCGTCAAGGGCGAAGTGACCAAGGCGTTCACCCTGAAGGGTATTGCTGCCACGGCTGGTGCCAAGGCCGCGATCGAAGCTGCCGGCGGCAGCGTAACGGAGTAAGAAAATCATGGCGCAAGCTGGCATCGGTAACCTCGCGGGCGGAATGGGCAAGTTCACTGAACTTCGCCAACGTTTGCTGTTCGTCGTCGGGGCTTTGATCGTCTATCGCATCGGCTGCTACGTGCCGGTGCCGGGCGTCAATCCCGATGCCATGCTTGCCATGATGCAAACGCAGGGCGGCGGCATCGTGGACATGTTCAACATGTTCTCGGGCGGCGCCCTGCACCGTTTCAGCATCTTCGCGCTGAACGTGATGCCGTACATCTCGGCATCGATCGTGATGCAGCTGGCCGTGCACATCTTCCCCGCCCTGAAGGCGATGCAGAAGGAAGGTGAGTCCGGTCGCCGCAAGATCACCCAGTATTCGCGCATCGGCGCCGTGCTGCTGGCAGTGGTGCAGGGCGGCTCGATCGCGCTGGCCCTGCAGGGCCAGGTCTCGCCGTCGGGCGCTCCGGTCGTGTATGCGCCGGGCATGGGCTTCGTGCTCACTGCCGTGGTCGCACTGACCGCTGGCACCATGTTCCTGATGTGGGTCGGTGAGCAGGTCACCGAGCGCGGCATCGGCAACGGCGTGTCGCTGATCATCTTCGCCGGTATCGTGGCGGGCCTGCCGGGTGCGGTCATCCACACCTTCGACGCCTACCGCGACGGCAACATCCAGTTCATCCAGCTGCTGCTGATCGCCATCGTGGTGCTCGCCTTCACCTTCTTCGTGGTGTTCGTCGAGCGTGGCCAGCGCCGGATCACGGTCAATTACGCGCGCCGCCAGGGCGGTCGCAACGCGTACATGAACCAGACCTCGTTCCTGCCGCTGAAGCTCAACATGGCTGGCGTCATCCCGGCGATCTTCGCCTCGAGCCTGCTGGCCTTCCCGGCCACCCTGGCCATGTGGTCCGGCCAGGCCGCCAACCAGAGCAGCTTCGGTCAGGTCCTGCAGAAGGTCGCCAATGCCCTGGGTCCGGGCGAGCCGCTGCACATGATCGTGTTCGCCGCGCTGATCACCGGTTTCGCGTTCTTCTATACCGCGCTGGTGTTCAACTCGCAGGAAACCGCTGACAACCTGAAGAAGTCGGGCGCGCTGATTCCGGGCATCCGTCCGGGCAAGGCCACCGCCGACTACATCGACGGCGTGCTGACCCGCCTGACCGCGGCCGGCTCGGCGTACCTGGTGATCGTCTGCTTGCTGCCGGAACTGATGCGCACGCAGCTGAATGCTTCGTTCTACTTCGGTGGTACTTCGCTGCTGATCGTGGTGGTGGTGGTGATGGACTTCATCGCCCAGGTGCAGGCGCACCTGATGTCCCATCAGTACGAGAGCCTGCTGAAGAAGGCCAACCTGAAGGGTGGCAACCGCGGCGGTTTTGCCCGCGGCTGATAGGCCTGTTATACTTTCGTCTTCCTGACGTGATGGTCCCTCCGCTTCGCGGACTCCGGCCACACAAACGAAGGGCGGCCCCCGCAGCGGTTCCGGGTGGGGGTGTGATGAGGTGGTCCCGCGCTGGAGTAGCGCGGGCGGCTCCGGGGGAAACCCCAGGTCCAACCCCATCCGGCGCCGGAGCCTGGGCACACTCCCCAGGCCGGGTTCATGAAACCAATGGTTTCACGGGCTTCCATGTAAACCGGAACCTTGTTAGTATCGCTAGTTCACTTTTTTGATCCATCCTGCCGGATTGGCGTGCCCGAGGCGCGCTGTCGGCCATCACTCAGCTGGAGAACCGCGTCATGGCGCGTATTGCAGGCGTCAACCTGCCAGCCCAGAAGCACGTCTGGGTCGGGTTGCAAAGCATTTACGGCATCGGCCGTACCCGTTCGAAGAAGGTCTGCGAAGTCGCAGGCGTTGCTTCGACCACCAAGATCCGCGATCTGTCGGAGCCGGAAATCGAGCGCCTGCGCGCCGAAGTCGGCAAGTACATCGTGGAAGGCGATCTGCGCCGTGAAATCGGCATCGCGATCAAGCGCCTGATGGACCTGGGCTGCTACCGCGGCCTGCGTCACCGTCGCGGTCTGCCGCTGCGTGGCCAGCGCACCCGTACCAACGCCCGCACCCGCAAGGGCCCGCGCAAGGCGATCAGGAAGTAAGGGACCTATAAATGGCTAAGCCCGCTGCTAAGACCAAGAAGAAGATCAAGCGCGTCGTCACCGACGGCGTTGCCCACGTCCACGCTTCGTTCAACAACACCATCGTCACCATCACCGACCGCCAGGGCAACGCTCTGTCGTGGGCAACCTCCGGTGGCGCTGGCTTCCGCGGTTCGCGCAAGTCGACCCCGTTCGCTGCCCAGGTGGCTGCTGAAAAGGCCGGTCGTGCTGCGCTGGACTACGGCGTGAAGTCGCTGGAAGTCCGCATCAAGGGCCCGGGTCCGGGCCGTGAGTCGGCCGTGCGTTCGTTGAACAACGTCGGCTACAAGATCACCAACATCATCGACGTGACGCCTATCCCGCACAACGGGTGCCGTCCGCCGAAGAAGCGTCGCGTCTAAAGGGAGCGATAAGAAATGGCTCGTTATATCGGTCCTACCTGTAAGCTCGCCCGTCGCGAAGGCGCCGACCTGTCCCTGAAGAGCCCGGCGCGTGCGCTGGACTCGAAGTGCAAGCTGGAGCAGAAGCCCGGCCAGCACGGCGCCACTGCCCGCAAGGGCAAGCTGTCCGACTACGCCACCCAGCTGCGTGAAAAGCAGAAGGTCAAGCGTATCTACGGCCTGCTGGAGCGTCAGTTCCGCAACTACTACAAGAAGGCCTCGACCAAGAAGGGCAACACCGGCGAGAACCTGCTGCAGCTGCTGGAAACCCGTCTGGACAACGTCGTCTACCGCATGGGCTTCGCCGTGACCCGTCCGGCTGCCCGTCAGCTGGTGTCGCACCGCGGCGTCACCGTGAATGGCAAGTCGGTCAACCTGGCTTCGTACCAGGTCAAGGCTGGCGACGCCATCGCCCTGTCTGAAAAGGCTGCCAAGCAGCTGCGCGTCCAGGAAGCCCTGACCGTCGCCGCCCAGCATGACCTGAGCCCGTCGTGGGTTGAAGTGGATTCCGGCAAGTTCACCGGCATCTTCAAGGCTGTTCCGGATCGTTCGGATCTGCCTGCGGACATCAACGAAGCGCTGATCGTCGAGCTGTATTCGAAGTAATTCACATTGGAGAGCCCCCGGCGACGGCCGGGGGTTCACTAGGAGAACCCGCAACATGACGGTTACCGCCAACCAGGTTCTGCGTCCTCGCGGTCCGCAGATCGAACGCCTTACCGACACCCGTGCAAAGGTCGTTATCGAACCTTTGGAGCGGGGTTACGGGCATACGCTGGGCAACGCCCTGCGTCGCGTGCTGCTGTCGTCCATCCCGGGCTTCGCCATCACGGAAGTCGAAATCGACGGCGTGTTGCATGAGTACACCACGGTCGAAGGTCTGCAGGAGGACGTGCTCGAAGTCCTGCTGAACCTGAAGGACGTGGCCATCCGTATGCACTCCGGCGACAGCGCCACCCTGTCCCTGTCCAAGCAGGGCCCGGGCGTTGTCACCGCTGCCGATATCAAGGTCGACCACAATGTGGAGATCCTGAACGGCGACCATGTGATCTGCCACCTGACCAAGGATACGGCGATCAACATGCGTCTGAAGATCGAACGTGGTTTCGGCTACCAGCCGGCTGCCGCGCGTCGTCGTCCGGACGAAGAAACCCGTGCCATCGGCCGCCTGGTCCTGGATGCCTCGTTCTCGCCGGTCCGCCGTGTCGCCTATGCCGTGGAAGCGGCACGTGTCGAACAGCGCACCGACCTGGACAAGCTGGTCATCGATATCGAGACCAACGGCACCATCGACGCCGAGGAAGCCGTGCGCACCGCCGCCGACATCCTCAGCGACCAGCTGTCGGTGTTCGGTGACTTCACCCACCGCGACCGCGGTGCGGCCAAGCCGGCCAACAACGGCGTGGATCCGGTGCTGCTGCGCCCGATCGACGATCTGGAGCTGACCGTGCGTTCGGCCAACTGCCTGAAGGCTGAAAGCATCTACTACATCGGCGATCTGATCCAGAAGACCGAAGTGGAGCTGCTGAAGACCCCGAACCTGGGCAAGAAGTCGCTCACCGAGATCAAGGAAGTGCTGGCTCAGCGCGGCCTGTCGCTCGGCATGAAGCTGGAGAACTGGCCGCCGGCCGGCGTCGCCAGCCACGGCATGCTGGGCTGATATCGGTAATGCCTGAAGGCTCCACCGTTCGCGGTGGGGCCTTCAACGCAACACAACATGCCACGACGAACCGCAGGTTCGCGGGGCAGGTCGTCCAGGACGGGCGACCAGGACCAACCGCAGTCCGCGCAGCAACGCCAGGATGGCGACAACGATCCGCACAGCCTCATCATTAACCAAGGAATATCACCATGCGTCACCAGAAGTCTGGCCGTAAGTTCAGCCGTACCAGCGCCCACCGCGAAGCGATGTTCAAGAACATGGCCGCCTCGCTGTTCAAGCACGAACTGATCAAGACCACCCTGCCGAAGGCCAAGGAACTGCGCCGCGTTGCCGAGCCGCTGATCACCCTGGCCAAGGTCGACTCCGTCGCCAACCGCCGTCTGGCCTTCGCCCGCCTGCGCGACAACGAAGCCGTGGGCAACCTGTTCACCATCCTGGGCCCGCGCTACGCGAACCGTCCGGGCGGCTACCTGCGTCTGCTGAAGTGCGGCTTCCGCGCCGGCGACAACGCGCCGATGGCCTATGTCGAGCTGGTTGACCGTCCGGTCGTGGCCGAGGAAGTGGCCGAGTAATCGGACCGCTTCAACGCGACACAGCGAAAGCCCGGCCTCTGCCGGGCTTTTGCGTTTTCAGGGATCTGACCCGCACCGTTCCGACAGGCGTCACCTGTGGCGGTTCGAATGGCGCGCACTCTCGGTTACGCTTGGCGCATTGATCCATTCGAGCGTTGACGATGAATCCACTGCGCTGGCCCTTCCGCGCCCAGTTCTTCCTGGGCTTCCTGATCTGCGCGGGCCTGCTCGGCTACGCGATCTTCCTGCAGCTGAAGATGGGCCTGGAGCCGTGTCCGCTGTGCATCTTCCAGCGCCTGGCATTTGCCGCGCTGGGCCTGCTGTTCCTGATCGGCGCACTGCACGGACCCTCCAACCGTCCCGGCCGGGCAACCTACGGCGTGCTCGCCTTCATTGCCGCCGCAGTGGGCGTCGGCATCGCAGCGCGCCACGTGTACGTGCAGATGCTGCCGCCGGAGATGGGTGCGACCTGCGGCCCGCCGCTGAGCTTCCTGCGCGAGACCATGGGGCCGCTGGAAGTGTTCCGCACGGTGCTGACCGGTACCGGCAACTGCGGCAACATCGACTGGACGTTCCTGGGCCTGACCATGCCGATGTGGTCGGGCGTATGGTTCGTGCTGCTGGCGCTGTGGGCGCTGGTGGTGTCGCTGCGCAAGGTCAAGCGCTGAAGCAGGGTAGTGCCGGCCGCTGGCCGGCATACCGTGGGAATGCCGGCCAGCGGCCGGCACTATCTCAGAACTCCTGCTGCAGGCTCAGGTAGGCGCCGCGGCGCGGTCCCCACTGCGGGGCGAATACACCGACGCCGCCGCCATCGCGCAACTGGTAGCTGCGATCCAATGCATTGATCACGGCCAGCTGCACATGCAGCGGATGGCCGCTGTCGGCATTGAAGTCATGCCCGGCGCTGAGGTTCACCTGCAGGTAGGACGGCAGCTCGCCGCCGTTGGGCACGCCCTCGATGTCCGAACGCAGGCCGCTACCGAACACGTAGTTGGCGCCGACCCGGTTGTGGCCGGCGAAGGCGTAGCTGAAGCCGCCCGATGAGGTCAGCTTCTGGTCGTGGTCGAGGTGGATCCAGTGGTTGGCCACATAGGCCAGCGCGTCCGGATCGAGGTTGTACTGGCCGGTGATGACCTGGGTGCCGATGGCCTTGTTGTACGCCGCGTTGAAGTAGGCGCTGAACGGACCGTTGCTGTAGTCGGCACTGAACTCCAGGCCACGGATATGGCCGCGGCGGTAGTTGAACGTCGAGTAGATGTAGGCGGCGCCGAACTGGCCTTCGTCCTGCAGGCGCGCGACACGGCGGTCGTAGGCGTCCAGGCCCAGGGTCAGGTGTTCGCCCAGCTGCTGCGAGACGCCGATGTCGTAGTAGTCGCTGCGTTCGGCCAGTGGCGTGTTGTTGCCGCCGCTCGGCTGCTGGTTGGTGGTGCCGTCGTACAGGGCGATATCACTGCTGGCGATCAGCTCACTGGCCGGAGGCGTGAAGTAGCGCGAATAGCCGGCATGCACCGTGGTGCTGTCGCTCGCATTCCAGACCACCCCCACGCGGGGGCTGAGCTGGCCCTCGGTGTGGCCGAAGGCCTTGTAGCGATCTCCGCGCAGGCCGTAGTTGACGGTCCAGTCGTCGCCGAGCTTCCATTCATCCTGCAGGTACAACGCCAGCGTGCTGGCATGGAAGGCGCCGCGGTCAGGAATCAGCAGCGGCGTGGTGCTGGACTGCTGGCCGGCGTCATCGACCGGGAACACCCAGCTGCTGTTGCTGGCCCGTGCGTTCTCGTAGTTGCCGTACAGGCCATAGCGCAACGTGTGGTCGTTGCCCAATGGGGTGGAGAAATCGGCCTGCAGGGTGTTGGCGCGGTTGCTGCGCTGCACCTGCGAGGCGACGCCACTGAACACCAGATCGCCGATGACATCCGGGTTGAACGCCACATCGCTGTAGCGCTGCCCGGCTGACAGCTGGTAGGCGGTGCTGCCCAACGTGCCCTGCAGCACCAGCATGCCGAAGCGCGTGGTCTCGCGCTGGGTTTCATCCAGCTGGCTGGAGTCGAAGGTGGTGGTGTCCAGGTAACCGAACTGCGGGGTCTGCCCGGGGTTGACCGGGATCTGGAAGCGATTGTTGGCGAAGCCGGCGAACACGCTCAGGCGGGTGTTCTCGTTGACCAGGTAAGTGAGGTCGGCGAACGCTTTGCCCTGGTGGGTGTCGTCGTGCAGCGGCTTGCGCGAGGAGGTCGGGTTCTCCAGGCCGACCTCGTTCTGGTCGTAGTTGCCAGTCAGGAACCAGCTCCAGCGCCCCTGGTTGCCCCACCACGAGGCATTCGGATTGATCTTGCCGAACGAGCCTGCGGTCAGACCGGCGCTGCCGCCATTGCCGAGCTCGGCGCCACTGCGGGTGGTGATGTCGACCACTGCAGCGGTGCGCTCGCCGAACTGCGCCGGCAGCGCGCCATCCATCAGGCGGATGCTCTTGATGGTGCGTGCATCCAGCGTCTGGCCGAAGCCCGAGATCGATTCGGGCAGCAGCACGCCGTTGATGCGGTACTGCAGATTGGCGTGGTCGCCGCGCACGTGCACGCCGCCGTAGGAATCCTGGACCACGCCCGGGGCCTGCAGCAGCACCTGGCTGAGCGGCGCGGAGGCACCCAGCGGCTGTTTCTGGATGTCCTCGGCGGTGATCTGGTACTGGCTGCTGCCGATGTCCGGCGACAGCGCATTGCGGGCCTGGTCGAGCTGGGCGCTGACGGTGACCGTGTCGAGGTCCTTCACCGGAGCGGTGGCATCGGCGGCCACAGCGAGGGAAGGCAGGCTGGCCAGGGTCAGGGCGAAGGTGATGCCGGTAGCAAGCAGGGAGGGCTTCATGGCGGATAGGCTGTGGAAGGGGCCAATGGGGATTGAGTGTTACTTCGTAACAGTGCGTGGCGAATCATGCGCCTGTCCGGGCGGGTGTGGGCATGCGGTTTTTGGCCGATCGCGATGCCCTTTCCCCGGCGTTCAGTCATGTGCAGACGGCGTTCGGCCCTTTGCGACAGCGGTCGGCTCTGCGACCATGAACGTCCCCCACCTCCGGAAGTCTGCAATGAGCCTGTCCGCCGTTTCGCCTGTCCCCGATCCTGCCGCGACCGCTGCTGGCGCTGCCTGGTCGCCGGAGAGCTGGCGTGGCAAGACCGCGCTGCAGATGCCGACCTATCCCGACCCGGTGGCGCTGGACGCCGCTCTGCACGAGCTGAAGCGGCTGCCGCCGCTGGTCACCTCGTGGGAGATCCTGGCGCTGAAGCAGCAGCTGGCCGATGCGCAGGAAGGCAAGCGCTTCCTGCTGCAGGGCGGCGATTGCGCCGAGAACTTCAGCGACTGCGAATCGGGCACCATTTCCAACCGGTTGAAGGTGCTGCTGCAGATGAGCCTGGTGCTGGTGCACGGCCTGCGCCAGCCGGTGATCCGCGTTGGGCGCTTTGCCGGCCAGTACGCCAAGCCGCGCTCGGCCGATACCGAGACCCGCGACGGCGTGACCCTGCCCAGCTACCGTGGTGACGTGATCAATGCGCCGGCGTTCACCGAGGCGGCACGCCTGCCGGACCCGAAGCGGATGCTGCAGGCGCATGCGCATTCGGCGATGACCATGAACTTCGTGCGTGCGCTGATCGATGGCGGCTTCGCCGACCTGCACCACCCCGAATACTGGAACCTGGAATGGGTGCGGCATTCACCGCTGGCCGCCGAGTACCAGAAGATGGTGGCGTCGATCGGTGATGCGGTGCACTTCATGGAAACCCTCGCCGGGGCCCGCGTGCACAACCTCAACCGCATCGATTTCTACACGTCGCACGAAGCGCTGCTGCTGCCCTACGAGCAGGCGTTGACCCGGCAGGTGCCACGCCAGCAGGGCTGGTTGAACCTGAGCACGCATTACCCATGGATCGGCATGCGCACGGCCGCGCTCGATGGCGCGCACGTGGAGTACCTGCGTGGCGTGCGCAATCCGATTGCGATCAAGGTGGGCCCGTCGGTGACGCCGGACCAGCTGCTGCGCCTGATCGATGTGCTCAACCCGCATGACGAGCCGGGTCGACTGAGCTTCATCCACCGCATGGGTGCCGCGCAGATTGCCGAGAAGTTGCCGCCGCTGCTGGACGCGGTCAAGCGCGATGGCCGTCGCGTGCTGTGGGTGTGCGATGCGATGCATGGCAATACCGAAAGCACTGCCAACGGTTTCAAGACCCGTCGCTTTGACAACGTGCGCGGTGAAGTGGAGATGTCGTTCGATCTGCATGCGGCCGCAGGCACGCGCCTGGGCGGTGTGCACCTGGAACTGACCGGCGAAGACGTGACCGAGTGCACCGGTGGCGCGCGCGAACTGACCGAGCGTGACCTGGAGCGCGCGTATCGTTCGACGGTGGACCCACGATTGAACTACGAGCAGTCGCTGGAGATTGCGATGGCGATCGTGCGCAAGCAGGAACAGGTGCGGTAAGGGGTTTTCGGCAGGGCTTGCAGCCCTGCACCTGCGGACGCGATGGCAACGGCAACGGCAACGGCAACGGCCGAAGCAACGGCCGAAGCAACGGCAACAGCATGCATTCCGTGGGATGGCGGGGCGGTGTGGGCAGGCAGGACACGCCGTAAACCCATCCATGGGGGCTCGATGGCGCCATCCATGGCGCCAACGGTCCTGCCTGCCCACACCGCCCCGCCTCTGACAGATTCCTGCTGCTGTTGGTAGGTGTCGACCTTGGTCGACACGGTAGATCCACGCCATGCGTGGACGCTTATCGTTTCCAATTCGAAATATTCGATTTCGATGGAGATTCATCCACGCATGGCGTGGATCTACGACAGATTGCGGAAAACTGTCGAAGGCGGGGTGGGTCCGGTTGCGGGGGCGTGAGCGCCATGAATGGCGCGACCGAGGCTACATGGACGTATTTACGCCGTCCCCCGCAACCGGGCCCACCCCGCCATCCCACAGGAAACCCGCTTCTGCTTCGGCTGTTGCTGTTGCTCCAGCTCGCAGCAGGTGCAGGGCTGCAAGCCCTGCCGAGCAACACCCTCCTTACGAACGACTGACGTGACGCTCATGCATCATGCGCGAGGCTGTCCGCTTGCTGTTCGAGTGGAGGTGGCAACGGTGCACTGGCAAAGCGCACAGGCGTATGCATGGCCGCTGGGGGGGGCGGTGCTGGTGGGTGGCATCGGCGCGTGGCTGATCCTGTGGATCTACCATCGGCTGAAGGGGCGTGATCGTCGGCGCGCGCGCATCGGGCGTGTGCTCGGGCTTCCGATGGCCACTGCATGGCCGCTGCTGCTGTTGATCCCCGCATTGCAGGCCACGCCACTGCGGGATCCGTTGCTGGCCAACCTGCAGCATGTGCTGCACATCGCGCTGACTGCCTGCTTCATCTGGTTGCTGGTGCGGGCGGTGGCGGCCGGTGAGCGGGCAATCCTGCGCAGCCATCCCATCGATGTCTCCGACAACCTGGAGGCGCGCCGCATCCAGACCCAGACGCGGGTGCTCAGCCGCGTGCTGATGGGCGGCATCATCGTGCTGGGCGCGTCGCTGGTGCTGCTGACCTTCCCGATGGTGCAGAAGATCGGTACCGCCCTGCTGGCCTCGGCCGGCCTGATCGGCCTGGTGGCCGGTATCGCCGCCAAGCCGGTGTTCGGCAACCTGATCGCCGGTCTGCAGATCGCGGTGACGCAGCCGATCCGGCTGGATGACGTGGTGATCGTGGAGGGCGAGTGGGGGCGTGTCGAGGAGATCGGCAGCAGCTATGTGGTGGTGCGCATCTGGGATGAGCGGCGGATGGTGGTGCCGCTGACCTGGTTCATCGAGAACCCCTTCCAGAACTGGACGCGACGCAGCGCCGACCTGCTTGGCACGGCGTTTCTGTGGCTGGACTATCGTGCCCCGATCGCGGCAATTCGCGCCGAGCTGGAGCGCATCTGCCGGGGTGAAGCGCTGTGGGATGGCCGGGTCTGCGTGACCCAGGTGACCGAGACCAGCGAGCGTGCGATCCAGGTGCGCCTGCTGGTCAGTGCGCGCAGCTCGGGCGATGCCTTCGATCTGCGCTGCCTGGTGCGCGAACGCATGCTTGATTTCCTGGCGCGTGAGCATCCGCAGTCGCTGCCGCAGGTGCGTGCGCGGCTGCAGCATGCAGACGAGCTGGACATGCCGCGCGGTCCACGTGCACGCACCGTGGATGTGCGATCGCCGGGGGCTGAAGATGGGGAGGCGGCAATCTTGCCGATGGAGCCACAGGATCGGTAGTGCCGGCCGCTGGCCGGCAACGCCGGAGCGATCGAGCTGCCGGCCAGCGGCCGGCACTACCGGAAGTCAAGATTTTGCGGCGTCACCGGAGCTCACGGCTCGCCGGCGTCGATCAGGGTGTCGGTGTCGAAGCGCGGTGGTCGCCGCGCGCGGGTGCGCTGCTCGTAGGCGTAGGCCATTTCGATCAGCTTCGGTTCGCTCCAGGCGGTGCCCATGAACAGCAGGCCGACCGGTAGGCCATTGATCTGGCCCATCGGCACGCTGAGGCTGGGATAGCCGGCCACGGCGGCGGCGCTGTAGCTCTCGCCGGGGAAGTCGTCGCCTTCGCTGCGGATCGGCCACGCCACGCCGGTGGTGGGTGCGACCAGCGCGTCGAGCTGGTGGGCGGCGAGGGCGGCGTCGATGCCTTCCGGGCCAGCCAGCCGGCGCGCATCGCTGCGTGCGCGGATGTAGGCGGGGTCGGCCAGGCCGGCGGTAGCGTCGGCCTCCACCAGCAGTTCCTGGCCGAACAGGCCCAGTTCCTGCTTGCTGTGCGCCTGGTTGAAGGCGATCAGTTCGGCCAGGCTGCGCAGGGGCGCGCGATGGGCGTTGAAGTAACGCTCCAGCCCGGCCTTGAACTCGTACAGCAGTACCGTGCGTTCGGCCTCGGCCCAGGCGCCCTGGTTGGGCAGTTCCACTGGCACCACGATGGCACCCGCCCGACGCAGCTCGGTGGCGGCCTGCTCAATCAGCGGTGGCATGCCGCGGTACTTCAGCAGCGGCGTCTGCAGCAGGCCGATGCGCTTGCCACGCAGGCCCTGAGGATCCAACCGCGCGGTGTAGTCGTACACCGCGCGACCGGGCATGGTCGCCGTGGCCGGGTCGGCATCGTCGCGCCCGGCGATCGCGGTCAGTACGGCCGCGGCGTCGGCGACGCTGCGGGTCATCGGCCCCGCCGTGTCCTGGCTGAAGGAAATCGGGATGATGCCGTCGCGGCTGACCAGGCCGACGGTCGGCTTGAGACCGACGATGCCATTGATCGCCGCAGGACAGACGATGCTGCCGTCGGTTTCGGTGCCGATCGCCACGCTGCCAAGGTTGGCGGCGACTGCCACCGCACTGCCGCTGCTGGAGCCGCAGGGTGAGTGGCTGAGGCGATAGGGATTGCGGGTCTGGCCGCCGCGCGCGCTCCAGCCGGACACCGAATCGTTGCCGCGGAAATTGGCCCATTCGCTGAGATTGGTCTTGCCCAGCACCACGGCGCCGGCTTCGCGCAGCCGCCGCACCAGATACGCGTCGTCCGGGCGGAACCCCTGCAGTGCCAGCGAGCCAGCGCTGGTGGCCATCGGGGCGGCGTTGATGTTGTCCTTCAGCAGCACCGGGATGCCGTGCAGCGGGCCGCGCAGGCGTCCATCACGGCGCTCGCGGTCGCGTTCGGCGGCTTCCTTCAGGGCATCGGGGTTGAGCTCGATCACCGCGCGCAGGCGTGGCCCGGCGCGATCCAGGGCGGCGATGCGCTGCAGGTAGGCCTGGACCAGGCTGGCGCTGTCCAGCTCGCCGGCGCTCATCCGCGCCTGCAGGTCAACGACATCGGTTTCGGCGTACGGGAACGGCACGTTGCGGCTCGCGGGTTCGGCTGCATGCGCGCTGGACGTGGCCGGGCTGCAGCCAGCCGAAAGCAGCGCAGGCAGCGCGGCAAGCAGGCAGGTCAGCAGAGGCGGCAAGGACGGGCGCATGGGGCGGCTTGGTCGGCTCCAATCCCCAGTGTAGCCGGTGCTCAGCGATGGCGCTTGCGCAGGTCGCGGGCGAGGACGTAGACCACGATCAAGTTGATCGCCAGGATCGTCCACGACGGCCAGCCGGGGTGGCGGATGATCGCGAAGATGTCGAAGGGCAGGTACAGAGAGGCGGTCAGGCAGCCCAGCCAGGAGGCCCAGGCCTTGGCCCGCCAAAGGCCCCAGGCTTCGACCAGGTGCAGCAGGCCGTAGCCGATCATCCCCGCCGCGGCCAGGTGGACCGCGTCGGGGCTGATCATGTGCAGCAGCGAGGGCAGGGTGCCGTGGTCCGGATCCAGGCTGAAACGCCGGATCAGGACCATGATGCCGTGCCGCAGCGGCTGCGGTCCGAGCACTTCCAGCCCGGTGGCGGCCAACAACGCCAGCATCGCCTTGCTCGCTTCGAGCAGGGCGATGACATGGAGACCCGGATGCCGGTGCGGATCCGGGTTGTAGCCGCTCTGGTTCACGAGGTGCTGGCTCAGCCGCCGCGCGAAGCCTTCTTGCGATCGCTTTCGGTCAGGAACTTCTTGCGCAGACGGATCTCCTTCGGGGTGATCTCGACCAGCTCGTCGTCTTCGATGAAGTCCAGGGCCTGTTCCAGCGAGTACTTGATCGCCGGGGTCAGCTGGATCGCATCGTCCTTGCCCGAAGCGCGCATGTTGGTCAGCGGCTTGGTCTTGATCGCGTTGACGGTCAGGTCATTGTCCTTGGAGTGGATGCCGACCAGCTGACCTTCATACACGTTGTCGCCTTCAGCAGCGAAGAGCTTGCCGCGCTCCTGCAGCGGGCCCAGCGAGTACGCCGGGGTGGTACCCGGGGCATTCGCGATCATCACACCGTTGATGCGCTTGGCGATGGCGCCCTGTTCCTTCGGGCCGTAATGGTCGAACACGTGGAACAGCAGGCCCGAACCCTGGGTCAGGGTCTTGAACTCGTTCTGGAAACCGATCAGGCCACGGGCCGGGATCTGGTACTCCAGGCGCACACGGCCCTTGCCGTCCGGTTCCATGTTCTTCAGCTGGCCCTTGCGGGTACCGAGCTTTTCCATCACGCCGCCCTGGTGCACTTCTTCGATGTCCACCACCAGCTGCTCGATCGGCTCCATCATCTGGCCGTCGATTTCCTTGATGATCACTTCCGGGCGCGACACGGCCAGCTCGTAGCCTTCACGACGCATGTTCTCGATCAGCACCGACAGGTGCAGTTCGCCACGGCCGGAGACCAGGAACTTGTCGGCGTCTTCCAGCTGTTCGACCTTCAGGGCCACGTTGTGGACCTGTTCGCGGTCCAGACGGTCCTTGATCTGGCGGCTGGTCAGGAACTTGCCACCGGACAGGTCCTTGTTGCCGGCGAACGGCGAGTTGTTGACCTGGAAGGTCATCGAGATGGTCGGCTCGTCGACGGTCAGCGCCGGCAGGGCTTCCGGGTTTTCCGGGTGGCACAGGGTGTCGGAGATGGTCAGTTCCGGAATACCGGAAATGGCCACGATGTCACCGGCTTCGGCAGAGTCCTGCTCGATGCGCTCCAGGCCCAGGAAGCCCAGCACCTGGGCGACCTTGCCGTTGCGCTTCTTGCCTTCACGGTCGATGACAGCGACCTGCATGTTCTTCTTCAGGGTGCCGCGCTGGATGCGGCCGATACCGATCACGCCCACGAAGTTGTTGTAGTCCAGCTGGCTGATGCGCATCTGGAACGGGCCTTCCGGATCCACTTCCGGACGCGGGGCGTGCTGCATGATCGCTTCGTACAGCGGGGTCATGTCGCCGTCGCGCACGGTGTCTTCCAGGCCGGCGTAGCCGTTCAGGGCCGAGGCGTAGACGATCGGGAAGTCCAGCTGCTCATTGGTGGCGCCGAGCTTGTCGAACAGGTCGAAGACCTGGTCGATCACCCACTCCGGACGCGAGCCCGGGCGGTCGACCTTGTTGACCACGACGATCGGCTTGAAGCCCATCGCGAAGGCCTTCTGGGTCACGAAGCGGGTCTGCGGCATCGGGCCGTCCATCGCGTCGACCAGGATCAGCACGGTGTCGACCATCGACAGCACGCGCTCGACCTCACCGCCGAAGTCGGCGTGGCCGGGGGTGTCGACGATGTTGATCCGGTTCTTGATACCGGTCTTCTTGTCTTCCCAGGTGATGGCGGTGTTCTTGGCCAGGATGGTGATGCCGCGTTCCTTTTCCTGGTCGTTGCTGTCCATCACGCGCTCGGCGAGGACGGTACGCTCGGACAGGGTGCCGGACTGCTTCAGCAGCTGGTCGACCAGGGTGGTCTTGCCATGGTCGACGTGGGCGACGATGGCGATGTTGCGAAGATTTTCGATGGACATACGAAAGGGGGCCAGTCGGCGCCGGATTTGGAAAAAGAAGTCCAACATTATACGTCGAACTTGACGATTCGCGAAAAGGTGGATTTCACGCCGGTCAGGGGCCCCATTCAGCTGACTGCCTGCCGCCCGGCCGGAGCTCCCCTTCCGGTGACTGAAGCCGGGGTCTCCACCGATGGTCGAAGGCTCCGGCGCCACGAGGCAGGTGTAAACTAGGTGGCTAGACGCATTCCCCTTTGCATCAAGGATCTTCATGTCCCTCATCGCCACTTTCGACACCACCCAGGGCCCGATCAAGGTCGAGCTGTTCGCTGACAAGGCGCCGCTGACCGTGGCCAACTTCGTGAACCTGGTCAAGCACGGCTTCTATGACGGCCTGATCTTCCACCGCGTGATCGCCGACTTCATGATCCAGGGCGGCTGCCCGCAGGGTCGTGGCACCGGCGGCCCGGGCTACAAGTTCGAAGACGAGAAGAATGGCGTGAAGCACGAGGTCGGCTCGCTGTCGATGGCCAACGCCGGCCCGAACACCAACGGCAGCCAGTTCTTCATCACCCACATCAAGACCGATTGGCTGGACGGCCGCCACACCGTCTTCGGCAAGGTCCTGGAAGGCCAGGCCATCGTCGATTCGGTCAAGCAGGGCGATGTGATCCATTCGATCACCCTGGAAGGCGACGTCGACGCCGTGCTGGCTGCCCAGGCCGAGCGCGTCGCGGAGTGGAACAAGCACCTCGCCGCCTGATTCCCCTTCGAAACGGCCACCCTCGGGTGGCCGTTTCCCTGTTCCCCGCCGCTCGCCAGGCCTGCGTGGCCATGCCCGCGGCGTCCCATCAAACGCTTGCAAGCAAGAGGAAACCCCCATGAAAGCACCCGTTCGTGTTGCCGTGACCGGCGCCGCCGGCCAGATCGGTTATGCCCTGCTGTTCCGCATCGCCTCCGGCGAAATGCTGGGCAAGGACCAGCCGGTCATCCTGCAGCTGCTGGAACTGCCGGTCGACAAGGCCCAGGCCGCCCTGAAGGGCGTGATGATGGAGCTGGAAGACTGCGCCTTCCCGCTGCTGGCCGGCATGGTCGGCACCGATGACGCCGAAGTCGCGTTCAAGGACGCCGACATCGCCCTGCTGGTCGGCGCGCGTCCGCGCGGCCCGGGCATGGAGCGCAAGGACCTGCTGCTGGAAAACGCCAAGATCTTCACCGCCCAGGGCGCGGCGCTGAACAAGGTCGCCAGCCGTGACGTGAAGGTGCTGGTGGTCGGCAACCCGGCCAACACCAATGCCTACATCGCCATGAAGTCGGCTCCGGACCTGAAGCCGGAAAACTTCACCGCCATGCTGCGCCTGGACCACAACCGCGCGCTGAGCCAGCTGTCGACCAAGCTCGGCAAGCCGGTCGGTGGCATGGAGAAGCTGGTCGTGTGGGGCAACCACAGCCCGACCATGTACCCGGACTACCGTTTCGCCACCGCCGACGGTGCGTCGATCGCCGATGCGATCAACGACCAGGAGTGGAACGCCAACACCTTCATCCCGACCGTGGGCAAGCGCGGCGCAGCGATCATCGAAGCCCGCGGCTCGTCCTCGGCTGCTTCGGCCGCCAACGCTGCCATCGACCACGTGCGTGACTGGGTGCTGGGCAGCAACGGCAAGTGGGTCACCATGGGCGTGCCGTCCGACGGTTCCTACGGCATTCCGGAAGGCGTGATCTTCGGTTTCGCGGTGACCACCGAGAACGGCAAGTACACCCTGGTGAAGGACCTGCCGATCGACGACTTCAGCCAGAAGTACATCGACAAGACCCTGGCCGAGCTGGAAGAAGAGCGCGCCGGCGTCGCCCACCTGCTGGGCTGATGCAGGCGGTACCGGCTCCGGCCGGTACGTCTCCCATCAAGGTAGGTGCCGACCGTTGGTCGGTACGCAGAAAACGGGGAAGCTTCGGCTTCCCCGTTTTTGTTTGGACGGATACGGAACCGCATGATCCATCTGCACTACATCGACGACGCGCTGCTGGTGGCCGAGAAGCCCGCCGGCCTGCTGTCCGTGCCCGGCCGCAGCGCCGAGAACCAGGACTGCGTGGTCGCGCGCCTGCAGGCGCTTTACCCGGATGCGTTGACCGTGCACCGCCTGGATCAGGTGACCTCCGGGCTGCTGCTGCATGCGCGTGGCAAGGACATGCAGGCGGCGTTGTCGATGCAGTTCGAGCAGCGCCAGGTCGGCAAGCGGTATGAAGCGGTGGTGCAGGGGCTGCTCGCGGGCGATGCCGGCGAAGTGGACCTGCCGTTGATCGTCGACTGGCTGAACCGGCCGAAGCAGATGATCGATCACGAACGCGGTAAGCCGGCACTGACGCGCTGGCGCGTAATGGCGCGTGATGTCGAAGCGCAGCGCACCCGCGTGGAGTTGGAACCGATCACGGGCCGCAGCCATCAGCTGCGCCTGCACATGGCCAGCCTGGGCCATCCCATCGTCGGTGACGTGCTGTATGACGCCGCGCCGGCGCAGCGTGTGCATCTGCATGCGCGCAACCTGAGCTTCACCCACCCGGTGACGGGCGTGGCGCTCGCGTTCGAGTCCGCGACTCCGTTCTAGGGGTTCGGCAGGGCTTGCAGCCCTGCACCTGCGGTAGTGCCGGCCGCTGGCCGGCAACAGCAATAGCAACAGCAACAGCGTGCATTCTGCGGGTTGGGCGGGGCGGTGTGGGTGGGCAGGACACGCCGTAAACCCGTCCATGGGGGCTCGATGGCGCCATCCATGGCGCCCACGGTCCTGCCCACCCACACCGCCCCACCTCTGACAGATTTCCGCGGCTGTTGGTAACTGCGGCCGTCGTTCTGCGCCGCTGTTGGTAGGTGTCGACCTTGGTCGACACGATTTTTCTTTCAGATATCGAATGAATCATCCACGCATGGCGTGGATCTACCGTGTCGACCAAGGTCGACACCTACCAGAGCAGTCGACCAAGGTCGACACCCGCCAAGGCAGAACGCCGTTCCGACAGATCGCGGCAGTCTGCCGAAGGCGGGGTGGGTCCGGTTGAGGGGGCGTGAGCCGCATGGATGCGGCGACCGAGCCTCCATGGACGGATTCACGGCGTCCCCCGCAACCGGACCCACCCCGCCATCCCCCAGTAAGCCAGCTTCTGCTGTTGCTTCGGCTTCTGCAGGTGCAGGGCGCAGCCCTGCATGAAAATCCCACCCCCTACCAAGGTAGGGCGGCCCGCGCGGCAGCGCCGGACTATCCTCGAACCCATGACTTTGTCTGGGAGGGCTGCGTCATGAACTACGAGGAAACCTACCGTCGCTCGATCGACGAGCCGGAGGCCTTCTGGGGCGAGGAAGCCAAGCGCATCCATTGGCACAAACCGCCGCAGCAGGTGCTCGATTACAGCAACCCGCCGTTCCGGCGCTGGTTCGTCGGTGGTGAAACCAATCTCTGCTACAACGCCGTCGATCGCCACCTGGCCGAGCGCGCCGACCAGCTCGCGCTGGTTGCCATTTCCACCGAGACCAACAGCACCCGCGAGATCACCTATCGCCAGCTGTATCGCGAAGTGAACGACTTCGCCGCGGTGCTCAAGCATCTCGGCGTTGGCCACGGCGACCGCGTGGTGATCTACATGCCGAACATGGCCGAAGCCGTGTTCGCGATGCTGGCCTGCGCGCGCATCGGTGCGGTGCACTCGGTGGTGTTTGGTGGCTTCGCCGCGCACAACCTGGCGCTGCGCATCGACGATGCGAAGCCCAGGCTGCTGATCGCCGCCGATGCCGGCATGCGCGGTGGCAAGTTGATTCCGTACAAGCCGATGGTCGACGCCGCCTGCGCCGAAGCCACGTCGCCGCCGCCGCACGTGCTGATCGTGTCGCGCGGACTGGATGCAGCCGAGCCTCGCGTGTCGGGCCGCGATGTGGAATACGCCGCGCTGCGTGCGCAGGTGGGTGAAGTCGATGTGCCGGTGCAGTGGCTGGAAGCAAGTGAGCCGAGCTACCTGCTGTACACCTCCGGCACCACCGGCAAGCCGAAGGGCGTGCAGCGCGACGTGGGGGGCTACGCGGTGGCGATGGCGCAGTCGATGGAGACCGTGTTCGACTGCAAGCCGGGGCAGGTGATGTTCTCCACCTCCGATGTCGGCTGGGCGGTGGGCCATTCCTACAACGTGTACGGCCCGCTGATCGGCGGCTGCACCTCCCTGTTGTATGAAGGGCTGCCGACGAATCCGGACCCGGGCATCTGGTGGGCACTGTGCGAGCAGTACAACGTGCGCACCATGTTCTCTTCGCCCACCGCCATCCGCGTGCTGAAAAAGCACGACGCGGACTTCATCCATCGCCACGATCTGCGCGCGCTGAAGTATCTGTTCCTGGCCGGCGAGCCGCTGGACGAACCCACCGCGCACTGGATCAGCGAAGCGCTTGGCAAGCCGATCATCGACAACTACTGGCAGACCGAAACCGGCTGGCCGGCACTGACCCTGCTGCCGGGCCTGGAGATGAAGCCGGTGCGCTTCGGTTCGCCGGGCTTCCCCAACCTCGGCTACCGGATGAAGGTGATCGATGAGAACACCGGCGAGGAAGTCGCCCCGGGGCAGAAGGGCGTGCTGGTGGTGTCGCCGCCGTTGCCGCCGGGCTGCATGAGCACGGTGTGGAACGACGACAGCCGTTTCCTGCAGAGTTACTTCAGCCACTTCAAGGAACTGCTGTACAGCTCGCTGGACTGGGCGATCCGCGATGATGATGGCTACACCTTCATCCTCGGCCGCACCGATGATGTGATCAACGTGGCCGGGCACCGCCTGGGCACGCGCGAGATCGAGGAGGCCATTTCCAGTCACCCGCGCGTGGCCGAGGCCGCCGTGATCGGGGTCAAGGATGAGCTGAAGGGGCAGGTGCCGCTGGTGTTTGTCACCCTCAAGCAGGGTCTGGATGGCGAGGATCCGGCGCCGGTGGTGGCCGAGATGATGGCCACGGTGACCACCTCGCTCGGCGCGGTGGCGCGCCCGGCGCACGTGCACGTGGTCAATGCACTGCCCAAGACCCGTTCGGGCAAGCTGCTGCGGCGATCGTTGCAGGCGCTGGCGGAGCAGCGCGACCCGGGTGACCTGTCGACGCTGGACGACCCCAGCGCGCTGGAGGAGATCCGCCGGGCGCTGGGCCGCTGACCCGGTAATGCCGGCCAGCGGCCGGCACTACCCTCCGCGTCCAGCACTTGCGCTAAGCTCGGCCTGTCATCGACCTGCAATACGCGGCGCGCGCCGGGGAAGGCGCGCGTCGTTCGCGGATGGCACACAGGGGGGCGTGCCCGCGAGGGCGCGTCGGCATGGCGCATCAAGGGAGGGGGATGCAATGGCATTGCTGCACGCCAAGACGGCTGCTGGCCGTCAGGAAATCGAAGACCGTGGCCGGCGCCTGCCGGCGGCACTGCGTTCAATCCTGCTGATGGTCGATGGCCATCGCGATGACACCGAACTGCGCGGCCTGTTCGATGGCTTGCGCGCACCACCCGATGCACTGGAGCAGCTGGTCACGCAGGGCCTGATCGAAGTGATCGGCGGAAGCGCAGAGGCGGCACCGGCGCGCGGCATCAGCACCGGGCGCGAACAGGACCCGGCGCTGTACCAGCAGTTGTACGACGCGATGAGCGAGGCGGTGCGGCGCCATCTGGGGTTGAAGGGCTACTTCATGCAGTTGAAGATCGAGCGTTGCACCGATGCGCTGGCGCTGGAACGCCTGTGCCCGGAACTGTTGGCGGCGGTGGGCAAGGCGCGCAGCCCGGCGTTGGCCCAGCGCTGGTGGCAGGAAACCCAGTCGGCCGTGCTGAACGCTGGCCATGAGGTCGTGCAGGCCTGAGCCACGGCGTAAAGTGATCGGTTCACTTCCCCACAAGGAGTCCCGCGTGCAGGACGACCACGACGACACCGACACCCCTGGCTGGGACGCGATCAATGCGGCGTTGGCGCCGCTGTATGCCGGCCAGGAACCCCGTCACTACGGTACGGCGTTGCCGTACACGCTGGGTGGCCAGGATCCGCTGGATGGCATCAGCGTGTACTGGGCAGATGCGCCGGTACCGCATTGGCACTACATCACCTACGGTTTCTCCGAGCTGTACGCCAAGGAGAGCAGTGATGCGACCGCCAGCGGCTATGGTTTCGAGCTGACCTTCCGCCTCGCCGCCGAAGCCGGTGAGAACGCCGACAGCACGCCGCCAGTGTGGCCGATGAACCTGCTGCAGAACCTGGCGCGCTATGTGTTTGGCAGCGGCAATGTGTTCGAGGATGGCCACCACCTCAACGCCAACGGCCCGATCGCGCTGGAGACCGACACGCGGCTGTGCCACCTGGCCTTCATTGCCGACCCGCAGTTGCCGGCACGCGACACCGCCAATGGCAGCCTGCAGTTCCTGCAGCTGGTCGGATTGACCGATGAGGAGATGGAGGCGGTCAAGCGCTGGTCGACGCGCGGCGTGCTGCAGGCATTGCAGCCGGCCATGCCGCTGTGGATCAGCGACCTGCACCGCGGCAACCTGCTGGAGGATCCGGCACTGTCCGCACAGGTGAGGGCCGGCAGCGAGCACGAGGGCTCCAGCACCGGCATGCTGTTCATCGAGACGCTGGACTGGCGGCAGGAGGCGGGCGTCACCACGCTGGTGCTCGGCGCCGGCCAGGTGGCCAGCGTGTGCGAGCTGCTGCCGCTGCGCCTGCGCCACGGCAAATCGCTGGAACTGGTCAGCCGCGAGCGGCAGTGGGAATTCATTCCGGCCGCGCGCGGTGAAACCGGCGAGGTATCGGCCGACAGCGCGCGCTGGGCATTGGACGAGACGGGCCTGCAGGCCTTGGCAGGCGTGCGTGCCGAGCGCGGGATCTACCCGGTGGCCGGGGCGCTGCGCATCGAAGTGGTGCCGACCTACCTGCGCGATGCCAAGGGTGAAGTGATCCGCCAGATCGGTTGATCACCCCGTTGGAGCCGAGGGGGTCAGAGCCGCCTGCTGCGCAGACGGATCCGACCCCGCTTGGTAGCCAGTGGCGTCAGGCCAGGCCTTCAGCCTTCAGTGCGGCCTGCACGCCGGCATCGGCATCCATGCGCGCCTTGTAGGCGGCCAGGTTGTCCAGGCCGGACAGGTCGACCTTGGTGCCGGCGGCCCAGCGCAGGGTGATGTAGAAGTACGGGTCGGCGAAGCTGCGGAAGCCGGCCAGCCAGGGCTTGTCGGCCAGCTGCTTGTCGGCGGTCTCGAACAGGCCACGCAGGCGCTTGTGTGCGGCGGCGCGGATCGCGTCGTACTGGCCTTCGTCGGCAATGAACTTGCCCGGCGAGAACAGCGGCGAGAAGGCCGGATGCACGTCGGAATTGACGAAGGCCAACCAGCGGGTGGCTTCGGCGCGCTGGCGCGGGTTGCCATCGCCGCCGAGGCCGGCCTGCGGGAAGCTGTCGGCGATGTAGCCCATGATCGCGGCGTTCTGCAGCAGCACGAAGTCGCCGTCGACCAGCGCGGGAACGGCGCCGGCCGGATTGATCTTGAGGAATTCCGGACCCTTCAGGGTGTCCTTGTTCAGCAGTTCAACCTCGAACGGCTGGCCGGTCCACTGCAGGGCGATGTGGTCGGCGGTGGAACAGGCACCGGGCTTGCTGTACAGCTTCATGGGAACTCCAGGTGAGGCGGGCGGGAAACACCCACTATCCCAGAGCCTGCCGGCGGGCGGCAACGCTGCCGCCAGCACGGATCGTTACGACTGCCGCGGCTTGAGGTTCTGCACCTTATAGAAGGTGTGATCGCCGATGGTGGCCACCTGGTAGGCATTGCGCCAGTTTGGGCTGGCGATGGACAGCGCAGCAAAGTGGCTGGCACCGGGCACGATCTCGCGGCGCTCGCCTGCGGGCAGCGCCCAGTTGCGCTCGGCGTCGAAGGCGACGTTCATCGCTTCGCTCCAGGCGGCGTCGTTGCCCAGCTGGGTGCCGGGAGAGACGATGGTCGGCGCGAACTGCTTGCGTGCGGTGACCACCTGGCACATCGAGTCGCCCCACAGGCCACTGTCGAGACGGCGCAGGGCGACCTCGGCGACGGCTTGCTGGCCGCGCAGGGTCTGGTCGCGGGCTTCCAGGTAAACGGTGGTGCTCAGACACAGTGAATCAGCGGCCGGCTGCGGCAACAACTGCGACAGCCAGAGAATCCAGGCCAGTTTCATATAACTCCTTGCTCCGTATGGGCCGCACTCTCCGGTTCCGGCCGCGGGGCGACAGGAGGCGGGGGACGACTTGGCGTCATGGGGAGGCGGCCATCGGGGCCGCCCCGTGGGCAGCCCCAAAAGAAACGATCAGTACCGATCGTGGGGGCTGCGCCGGCTCACCGGAAACTGGCTGGTGAGCGGAAAGATGGCGCAAGGTAGGGGGGCATAGCCGAACGCATCGTGAACCGCTCGGCTTGACATTCAGGTTCAACGGGGGTGACGGAAATCACATTCCGCCCCCCATTCAGGCGCTCATCAGAGCGCGGCAGCGACGCGACTGCCCTGGTCGATGGCGCGTTTCGCATCGAGTTCGGCGGCCACATCGGCACCACCGATCAGCTGCGCGTTGATGCCGGCGGCCTGCAGTTCAGCCTGCAGCAAACGGTTGGGTTCCTGCCCGGCGCAGACCACCACATGGTCGACCGGCAGCAGCTGTTCGCTGCCGTCCACGCGGATGCGCAGGCCTTCGTCGTCCACACCGAGGTACTCGACACCACCGAGCATGCGCACGCCCTTGGCCTTCAGCGTGGCGCGATGGATCCAGCCGGTGGTCTTGCCCAGCCGCGCGCCTGGCTTGCCCGGGCTGCGCTGCAGCAGCCACAGCCGCCGTGGTGACGCCTCGACCTCGGGCCTGGCCAGCGAGCCACGGGCCTCGAAGCTGCTGTCCACGCCCCACTCGGCCATCCAGCGCTGCGGGTCAAGGGAGGGGGACTCACCGGCGTGGCTGAGGAATTCGCCGACATCGAAGCCGATGCCGCCGGCGCCGATGATCGCCGCATTGGCGCCCACTTCGACCCGGCCCAGCAGTACGTCCAGATAGCTGACCACCTTGGCGTGGTCGGCACCGGGGAAGTCGACCTTGCGCGGGGTGATGCCGGTGGCCAGCACCACCTCGTCGAACCCGGCCAGTTGGGAGGCGTCGGCACGGGTGCCGAGGCGCAGCTGCACGCCGGTTTCCTGCAGCGTGTGGCGGAAGTAGCGCAGGGTCTCGTGGAACTCTTCCTTGCCGGGGATGCGCTTGGCCACGTTGAACTGGCCGCCGATCTCCTCGTTGGCATCGAACAGGGTGACCTGGTGGCCGCGCTGGGCAGCGACGGTGGCACAGGCCAGGCCGGCGGGGCCGGCACCGACCACGGCAACCTTCTTCGGCGTGGCGGTGGGACGATAGACCAGCTCGGTCTCGTGTGCGGCGCGCGGGTTGACCAGGCAGCTGGCCAGCTTGTTCTCGAACACGTGGTCCAGGCAGGCCTGGTTGCAGGCGATGCAGGTGTTGATCGCCTCCGCGCGGCCGGCACGGGCCTTGTTCGGCCACTGCGGGTCGGCCAGCAGCGGGCGTGCCAGCGACACCATGTCGGCACCGCCATCGGCGAGGATGCGTTCGGCGACATCGGGCATGTTGATGCGGTTGGTCGCCACCAGCGGCACCTTCACATGCGGCTTGAGCTTGGCGGTGACGCCGGCGAAGGCAGCCCGGGGCACCGAGGTGGCGATGGTCGGAATGCGCGCTTCGTGCCAGCCGATGCCGGAATTGATGATCGTCGCGCCGGCCGCCTCGATCGCCTGCGCCTGCTGCACGATCTCTTCCCAGTTGCTGCCGTCGTCGACCAGATCCACCAGCGACAGGCGGTAGATGATGATGAAGTCCGGGCCGCAGGCCTCGCGGATGCGGCGAACGATCTCGACCGCGAAGCGCATGCGCTGGCGCGCGTCGCCGCCCCAGGCATCAGTGCGCTTGTTGGTGCGCGGGGCGATGAACTCATTGATGAGGTAGCCCTCCGAGCCCATCACTTCGACGCCGTCGTAGCCGGCCTCGCGGGCCAGCTTCGCGCTGCGTGCGTAGTCGGCGATATGGCGCTCGACGCCGCTGGCCGACAGCGCGCGAGGGGTGAATGGGTTGATCGGTGCCTTCAGCTTCGACGGTGCCACCGACAAGGGGTGGTAGGCATAGCGGCCGGCGTGCAGCAGCTGCAGGCAGATCTTCGCCCCGTGCTGGTGCGCGGCGGCGGTGAGCTGGCGGTGCGGCCGCACTTCCCAGGGCCAGGACAGCTTGCCGCCGAATGGCTTCAGCCAACCGACCACATTAGGCGCGAAGCCGCCGGTGACGATCAGGCCAACGCCGCCCTCGGCGCGCTCGGCGAAGTAGGCCGCCAGCCGCGGGAAGTCGCGGGCGCGATCTTCCAGGCCGGTATGCATCGAGCCCATCAATACGCGGTTGCGCAGCTGGGTGAAGCCCAGGTCCAGCGGGGCGAACAGGTGGGGATAGGCGCTTTCGTTGGCTGGCGACATGGTCGATACGCTTGCGTACGGAAGCGCGAAGCGTGCCGCGAAACGGCGGCCGGGGCAAGGGTTGCTGGATCGCGCCTGCGGCGCTGCCCCCGAACTCCGGGGGCGGTAGTGCCGGCCGCTGGCCGGGTACGCTCGGCACATGCGTGCTGTCGCTCCCGCATTTCGCTGCGCGAACCGCGGGCCCCACTTATCGGCCTCCAACCCCCGCGCCTGCGGCGCTGCCCCCGAACTCCGGGGCGGTAGTGCCGGCCGCTGGCCGGGTACGCTCGGCACATGCGTGCTGTCGCTCCCGCATTTCGCTGCGCGAACCGCGGGCCCCACTTATCGGCCTCCAACCCCCGCGCCTGCGGCGCTGCCCCCGAACTCCGGGGGCGGTAGTGCCGGCCGCTGGCCGGGTACGCTCGGCACATGCGTGCTGTCGCTCCCGCATTTCGCTGCGCGAACCGCGGGCCTCACTTATCGGCCTCCAACCCCCGCGCCTGCGGCGCTGCCCCCGAACTCCGGGGGCGGTAGTGCCGGCCGCTGGCCGGCATACGGGGCAGCTCAGGGTGATTGCGGTTGCCGGCCAGCGGCCGGCACTACCGGCGCGGGCCGACCGATCCCGAACCAGCCCAGCGTGATCCCGCACAGCGGACCGATCAGCAGGGCGAAGGCGAGGGTGCCGAGGCCGACATTGCCGCCCAACCACCAGCCCAGCAGCAATACGCTGCCTTCGATCAGGCTGCGCACCTTCCAGATCGGCCAGCCGGTGCGGGCATGCAGGCCGGTCATCAGGCCATCGCGTGGGCCGGGACCGAGGCGGGCGCCGATGTACAGGCCGGTGGCCAGCGCGACCAGCAGCATGCCCGCGCAGAACATCGCCAGCTGCCAGCCAAGGCCGACGGCCGGCGGCAGCAGCCACAGCCCGAACTGTGCGGAAGGGCCGATCAGCATCACGTTGAGCACGGTGCCGACGCCTGGCTTCTGGCGCAGCGGCCACCACAGCAACAGCACCAGTGCGCCGATGACATTGGTCGCCAGGCCGAACGACAGCGGCGTCTGCGCGGCGATGCCCTGCGACAGCACATCCCACGGCGCTACACCGATGGCGGCACGGATCATCAGCGAGGCGCCGAAGCCGTACAGGAACAGGCCGGTGATCAGTTGCAGCAGGCGCAGGGGCAGGGCGGTGGGCATGGCAGTCTCGGGGGAACGGGATCTGTTTCCACTGTATCCCTGTTTCTTCAGCATCCATAGATACAGATGCCGGCCAATCCGCCGCTACAGCAGAGCCGAGCCCACGCTCGGCTCTGCTGTAGCGCTCGAGCCCGGCCGAAAGCAGGATCCACGCCACGCGACGGGCTCAGTCGTCCCAGCCCGCCAGCGCCAGCTTGCCCACCGTGCGTCCGCTGGCCAGGCGCTGATGCGCGATGTCCAGGTTGGCCGCATTGATCGTGCCCAGCGTCTCGCTGAGCGTGCCGCGCAGCTGGCCGGCATCGATCATGCTGGCGGCGCGGCTGAGGATGCGGTGCTGCTCGATGCGGTCGGCGGTGGCGAAGCGCGACCGCGCGAACATGAATTCCCAGTGGATGCCGATGCATTTGGCCTTGTAGGGATCGCCGATGTGCAGCGCGCCACGCGGCTCGACGATCAGGCCGACATGGCCCTGCGGTGCCAGCAGCTGGCCCAGCTCGTCCCAGTAGTGGTCGGTGTCGGCCAGATTGAGCGCCACCTGCACCGCAGCGATGCCCAGCGCCTGCAACTGGGGCTGCAGTGGCTGCCGATGGTCGATCACGTGCGTGGCCCCCATCTGCCGGCACCAGTCGATCGAGGCCTCGCGCGAGGCGGTGGCGATCACCTCGAAACCGGCATGGCGCGCCAGCTGGATCGCCATCGAGCCGACGCCGCCGGCGCCACCGATCACCAGCAGGTGCTGGCCGACATGGCGGCGGTCATCCAGCTGCAGCGGCATGCGCTGGAACAGCAGTTCCCAGGCTGTGAGGGTGGTCAGCGGCAGCGCGGCCGCTTCAGCGAAGTCGAGCGTGGTCGGCTTGCGCGCGACCAGGCGCTCGTCCACCCACTGGTACTGGGCGTTGCAGCCCGGCCGGGTGACGTCGCCGGCGAAGTACACCTCGTCACCGGAGGCGAACAGGATGGCCTCGTCACCAATGGCTTCGACCACGCCGGCTGCGTCCCAGCCGAGCACCCGGGGGACCTCGAGGGTGGCCGGATCGGTGGCGGCCCGCTGCTTGCCATCGACAGGGTTGACCGATACCGCTTCGATCCGCACCAGCAGGTCGCGGCCGCGAGGAGGCAGTGGCGGCGGCAACTGGACATCACGCAGGGCAGGCGCGTATTCACGACTCAGGGCGACGGCTTTCATCACGGCTCCGGCTGGGTTCGTGATCCCATCATAAGGTTCCTCACGTTTCCGCAAACGCGCTGAACCGTGTGATGCAGCGCGTTGCGCAATATGTCGTTTTTTGCGCTTAAACCCCGTCAAACCCTTGCAGCGTGTGGGTCTTGCGGATTTTCATCATCCTGTATAGGGTTTCAACGTCGGACCGGTGGACGGTCGGGCGCAACACTTCACATGTTACGGGACTGTTAACATGGCCTTCACCCGCCTGAGCATAATGTTCGCGGCGGTGGCGTGCTGAATCGGCTGTCGTACATCGACGCACTAGTGCTGGCCCATGCCTCTACCGGTTTCATACCCCCGAAATAGGAGCTGTACTCAATGAACAAGAAGATCCTTACTGCCGCGCTGCTGGGCGGCCTGGCTTTTGCCCAGGCAGCTTCGGCGCAGGAGTTCGATGACCGCTGGTACCTGACCGGTTCGGCCGGCTTCAACTTCCAGGACAGCGACCGTCTGACCAATGACGCTCCGTTCGTGACCCTGGGCCTGGGTAAGTTCATCAGCCCGAACTGGTCGCTGGACGGTGAGCTGAACTACCAGAACCCGAACTTCGACAGCAACCAGGACCTGAACTGGTCGCAGTACGGCGTCTCGCTGGACCTGCGTCGCCACTTCATCAAGGAAGGCCGCGGCTGGAACCCGTACATCGTCGGTGGCCTGGGCTACCAGAAGTCGGAAGAGCAGTACGCTGCCCTGGACAACAACGGTCCGCGCAAGCGTAAGGACGGCAACGTTGCCGCCAAGCTGGGCGTCGGCCTGCAGACCACCTTCGAGAAGCGTGTTGCTGTCCGCGCCGAAGTGGCCTACCGCGCTGACTTCGACGACCAGAGCATCGCCGCCAAGGACGAAAGCTGGTTCGGCGACGTGCTGGCTTCGGTCGGCGTCGTGATCCCGCTGGGCCCGGCTCCGGTCGCGGCTGCTCCGGCTCCGGCTCCGGTTGCCCCGAGCTGCGCCGACCTGGATGACGACGGTGACGGCGTCAACAACTGCGACGACAAGTGCCCGAACTCGCAGCCGGGTCAGACCATCGGTCCGGACGGTTGCCCGGTTCCGGTCTCCATCGACCTGAAGGGCGTCAACTTCGACTTCGACAAGTCGAACCTGCGTCCGGACGCCGTGGCGATCCTGAGCGAAGCCACCGAGATCCTGAAGCGTTACCCGGATCTGCGCGTTGAAGTTGCCGGTCACACCGACTCGAAGGGTACCGACGCTTACAACCAGAAGCTGTCGGAGCGTCGTGCTACCGCCGTGTACAACTACCTGACCAAGAACGGCGTTGACGCCGGTCGCCTGGTCGGCCCGATCGGCTACGGCGAGAGCCGTCCGATTGCTCCGAACACCAACCCGGATGGTTCGGACAACCCGGAAGGTCGCGCCAAGAACCGTCGTACCGAGCTGAACGTCCAGAACTAAGTTCTGACGCTCTGCCAGTAGGACACAGCAGGACCCGGCTTCGGCCGGGTCTTGTTGTTTCTGCGGCCGGGAATCTGGATTTTCATGCGTGAGGGCAACCGTTCGTCGGTATTTTGTCCGTAAAACCAATGAGTTGCCGTATTCATTGAAAGTGGCGCTTGAAAGCTGACGCGGCATTGCTAAACTCGCCGCGTCACTTCCTTCCGTGGATGTCCCTCATGCTGCGCTCTGCATCGGCCGCCGTCCTGGCGCTGGCCCTGGTTCCCGCCGCCCACGCTGCGGTCGATTGCTCGGTCAACACCAGCGCATCGCCGCTGCCGTTGCCGGCCACGACCATCGCGCCGGTGGCCGACGAGCTGTACATCCGCGGCAATCAGCTGGGCATGCCGGCCGGCGTGCTGAGCGGCAACTACGATCCGTCGCAGTCGCTGGACCAGGTGTTGCAGCGCCTGCGCATCGATGGCTGCCAGAGCATCGCCAAGGCCATCCCGAGCGCGCCGGCAGTGAAGCCGAACGATCCGGCGGCCTACAAGCCGCAGACCGAGTTCGACAACACGCCGTGGCGGTTCGACATGAGCCAGAACGGCAAGCGCATGACCGCCGAAGAATTCGATGCCTGGATGAAGGCGCGCGGTGTGCGCGTGGTCAAGGCGCGTCCGGCCCCGGCCGCCACTCCGGCCCCGGCCGAAGCACCGGCTGAGACCAAGCCGGTCGACAAGAAGTAAGCGCCGCGGGGAGCAGAGGCTTGCGTACGCGCCGCCCACCTGCCGCCCCCGCCGCCCGCTCCCACGCATCGCGTGGGCGTGCGGCTCCGAATGTCTCCAGTGGCGTGCGCCACGGCTTGGCGCGCGTGCTGTCCAAAGCCGGCGTGTGCTCGCGCACCGAGGCCGCGCGCTGGATCGCCGAGGGTCGCGTACGCGTGTCCGGCCGCATCGTTCGTGATCCCGAGTTCCCGATTGCCAGTCCGCACCCGCCGATCGAGGTCGATGGCCAGCCGATGGGCGCGCCGCAGCGCCTGTACCTGATGCTCAACAAGCCGCGCGGGGTGGTGACCACCGCGCAGGACGAGCGTGGCCGCGACACCGTGTACCGCTGCTTTGACGGCGCTGGCCTGCCGTGGATCGCGCCGGTTGGGCGCCTGGACAAGGCCAGTGAAGGGCTGTTGCTGTTCAGCAACGATCCGCAGTGGGCCGCGCGCCTGACCGATCCGCAGACCGGGCCGGACAAGACCTACCACGTGCAGGTTGATGGCCTGCCCGATGACGCCACCCTGGCGGCACTGCAGGCCGGCGTGGAGGACGAGGGCGAGTTCCTCGCCGCCCAGGCCGTGCGCGTGCTGCGCAGTGGCGACAAGACCGCATGGCTGGAGGTGGTCCTCGACGAGGGCCGCAACCGTCATATCCGCCGCCTGTTGGCGGCCTTCGACCTGCAGGTGCTGCGCCTGGTCCGGGTCGCGATCGGTGGGCTGGTGCTCGGCGATCTCGGCAAGGGCCAGTGGCGGGTTCTGGAGGTCAGCGACCAGCAGCGGCTGGGGGCCGCTGCACCGGGCTGATCACCGCCCGCGGCCGGCAGTTGCCGGCCACCGTTCCAGGCGTAGGGGGCGTCTGGCTGTCGAAATTCCCGAACGGAGCCTGCCATGTACCACCCGACCCTCAATCAAACCCTGCGCTGTGCAGGCCTGCTGCTGCCGATGGTGCTGCTGACCGCCTGTGGCGGCCACAAGAAGGTGGCCAAGGCGGAAACGCCTGCCGAGACCCCGGTGGTGGAAGTGAAGACCCCGGAGCTGGATGGTCGCGGCAGCTACCGCTTCCTGATGAGCAACGGCGACAAGAAGATGACCGCCGATGAGTTCGATGCCTGGATGAAGGCCAACGGCATCCGCGTTGCCAAGGGCAACGGCCAGGACGCTGCCGCCAAGCCGGTGGTGGTGGCCAGCAAGGAAGAGCCGAAGGGCAAGAAGAAAAAGAAGTGACGCCGGGAGGTGCCGACCTGGGTCGGCACGCTTTGGGTGATGGGGTCAGAACCCTTTCCTGTGGAAAGGGATCCGACCCCGGCCATGATCAGCCCTTGACCACGCCCAGTTCGATGCCGATGCGGGTGAAGGCATCGATCGCGCGGTCCAGGTGCTCGCGGCTGTGCGCGGCGCTGATCTGGGTGCGGATGCGGGCCTGGCCCTTGGGCACGACCGGGAAGAAGAAGCCGATGGCGTAGATGCCTTCTTCGAGCAGGCGCTCGGCGAACTTCTGCGCCAGCGGTGCGTCATACAGCATCACCGGGCTGATCGGATGCACGCCCGGCTTCACGTCGAAACCGGCGGCGGTCATCTTTTCGCGGAAGTAGGCGGTGTTCTCGGCCAGGGTGCTGCGCAGGTCGTCGGCGGCAGCCAGCATTTCGAATGCCTTGATGCCGGCGGCCACGACGTGCGGCGGCAGCGAGTTGGAGAACAGGTACGGGCGCGAGCGCTGGCGCAGCAGTTCGATCACTTCGGCGCTGGCGCAGGTGAAGCCGCCCAGTGCGCCGCCCATGGCCTTGCCCAGGGTGCCGGTGATGATGTCGATCTTCTCCAGCACGCCCTTGACCTCGGCCGAGCCGCGGCCGGTGGCACCGAGGAAGCCGGTGGCGTGGCACTCATCGATGTGCACCAGCGCGTTGTACTTCTTTGCCAGCGCGGTTATCTCGTCCAGCGGCGCGATGAAGCCGTCCATCGAGAACACGCCGTCGGTGGTGATCAGCTTGGTCTTGCAGCCGGCGGCATCGGCAGCCTGCAGCTGGGCTTCCAGGTCGGCCATGTCGCAGTTGGCGTAGCGGAAGCGCTTGGCCTTGCACAGGCGCACGCCGTCGATGATCGAAGCGTGGTTCAGCGCGTCGGAAATGATCGCGTCGTTCTCGCCGAGCAGCGGCTCGAACAGGCCGCCGTTGGCGTCGAAGCAGGCCGCGTACAGGATGGTGTCCTGCTTGCCGAAGAAGTCGGCGATCTGCTTCTCCAGCTGCTTGTGCAGGTCCTGGGTACCGCAGATGAAGCGCACCGAGGCCATGCCGAAGCCGTGGGTATCCAGTGCGTCCTTGGCGGCCTGGATCAGGTCCGGATGGTCGGCCAGGCCCAGGTAGTTGTTGGCACAGAAGTTCAGCACCTTGCGGCCGTCGTCGAGGGTGATCTCGGCCGACTGCGGGCTGGTGATGATCCGCTCGGACTTGAACAGGCCCTGGGCGCGGATGGCGTCCAGTTCCTCGGCGTAGTGGCGGGTCAGGGCGGAGGAGGCGTCGGTCATGGCGTGGGCACGGCTCTGAACGGGAAACCGCTGATTCTACCGGGCATCGCCGCGTGCCAACCGGCCCGGATGGGGCATCGCCACGGCCGGCACATGTTGCATCGCAATAGCAAACTGGTTAAAAATTCGTGAACCGGAGCTGTCCCGTTCCGGCTGAAACGCCCGCTCCCCGCCTTCCACGCCACCGCCCCCACCGGAGACGCTCATGAAGCACGCCCGTGCCTGCCTCGCCATTGCCGCTGCCCTGACCCTCGCACCGTTCGCGGCCAGCGCCCAGGAAAACGAATCGCCGTACAGCTGGAACGTGACCGCCGTTTCCGATTACCTGTTCCGTGGCGTGTCGCAGACCGACGAGAAGCCGACCCTGCAGGCAGGCTTCACCTACACCTCGCCGGTGGGCCTGTACGCCGGTGTCTGGGGTTCGGGCGTGGACTTCGGTCCGGGCGACCCGAACACCGAGATCGATTACCAGATCGGCTACGGCGTGGACGTCACCCCGCGCGTCAACTTCGATGTGCTGCTGAACCGCTATACCTACATCGGTGGCAGTGACCAGAACTACAACGAGCTGGTCACCACCACCACGCTGGATGAGACCTACAAGCTGACCGTGGCCTACACCAACGACCAGTGGAACAGCGGTACCGACGGCTGGTACTACGGTGTCGGCGGCCAGTGGGGCCTGCCGCAGGAATTCACCCTCAACGCCAATGTCGGCCGCAGCCGCTTCGAGAAGGGCCTGGCCAAGAACTACACCGACTGGAACGTCGGCGTCGCACGCCAGTTCGGCATGTTCAACGTGGGCCTGGGCTACTACGGTACCGACAGCAACGGCCGCGAGAACTCGGGCAAGCTGGCACACAGCCGCGTGCTGCTGACCGTGGCGATCGGCAAATAACCCGCGCTTCGGTAGGTGCCAGGCTTGCCTGGCACGCTTTACGAAAAAGGCGCCCATCGGGCGCCTTTTTCATTTCGGTAGCGCCGGGCCATGCCCGGCGTCGCCGTGTGCCGGGTCAATTCCAGCTCAATACAACCTTGCCGGCCTTGCCTTCTTCCATCAGGTCGAAGCCCTTCTGGAAGTCGTCGATCGGCAGCTGGTGGGTCATCACCTTGCCGAGCGGGAAGCCGGACAGCACCAGTTGGGTCATCTTGTACCAGGTCTCGTACATCTTGCGGCCGTAGATGCCCTGCACGGTCAGGCCCTTGAAGATGATCTTGTCCCAGTCGCAGCCGGCGCCCTTGGGCATGATGCCGAGCATGGCGATCTTGCCGCCGTGGTACATGCAGTCGAGCATGTCGTTGAACGCGCGCGGGTTGCCGCTCATTTCCAGGCCCACGTCGAAGCCCTCCATGTGCAGTTCCTTCATCACGTCCTTCAGCGACTGGTTGGCGACGTTGACCACGCGGGTGGCGCCCATGTCGGCGGCCAGCTTCAGGCGGAAGTCGTTGACGTCGGTCACCACCACGTTGCGCGCACCGATGTGCTTGCAGATGCCGGCGGCGATGATGCCGATCGGGCCCGCGCCGGTGATCAGCACGTCTTCACCGATCACGTTGAACTCCAGCGCACAGTGCGCGGCGTTGCCGTACGGGTCGAAGAACGCAGCCAGCTCCGACGGGATCTGGTCCGGGATCGGCCACAGGTTGCTGGCCGGCATCACCATGTATTCGGCGAAGGCGCCGTTGACGTTGACGCCGATGCCGACGGTGTTCGGGCACAGGTGCGGGCGGCCGCCACGGCAGTTGCGGCAGTGGCCGCAGACGATGTGGCCTTCGGCCGAGACGCGCTGGCCGATCTCATAGCCGGTCACTGCTGAGCCGAGTGCGGCGACGCGACCGACGAACTCGTGGCCGATGGTCAGGCCCGGCTTGATCGTGCGCTGGCTCCACTCGTCCCACAGGTAGATGTGCAGGTCGGTGCCGCAGATCGCGGTCTTCTCGAGCTTGATCAGGACCTCGTTCGGGCCCGGGGTCGGAACCGGAACTTCTTCCAGCCAGATGCCCTTGGCCGCTTCGCGCTTGACCAGGGCCTTCATCGTTTGCTGCGCCATCGGGGTGGAACTCATCAGGGGGAAAGCGCGGATTATAGGGTGCCGCGCGGATTTCCCATGTTGCGCTGCGGGTGCAGTGGCGGAACGAAAGGCGTGCGCCGGCGGGCGTTTCGAACGTACTGCGAACAGGGGCGTCGCTTCGCTCGCCGGGCATGGCTCGGCGCTACCGTCCGAGGCCAGGGGACTGTGGGGAGGCGAGAGGCCAGGCCGATGCAGGACCGTGAGCGCCATGGATGGCGCGACCGAGCCCCCATGGATGGGTTTACGGCGTGTCCTGCATCGGCCTGGCCTCTCGCCTCTGACCGATCGCAATGGAGACGCTGAACGGTGGAAGCACCTGATTGCATGACTTCCGGGGTTCGGGCCGGGGCAGGGCAGCGGGCTACAATCGAGGGTTCCACTACCAGGGGCCGCTCCATGCGCTCGAACCTGCTTGCATTCTCCATCGTCGCCAGCCTTGGGCTGGTCCAGGTCGCCCATGCCGCAGAAGGCATGTGGGTGCCGCAGCAGCTGCCGGAAATCGCCGGCCCGCTGCAGAAGGCCGGCCTGAAGCTGTCCCCGGAACAGCTGGCCAACCTGACCGGCGACCCGATGGGCGCGGTGGTTGCGCTGGGTGGCTGCACCGCCAGCTTCGTCTCGCCGCAGGGCCTGGTGGTCACCAACCACCACTGCGCTTATGGCGCCATCCAGCTGAATTCGACCGCGCAGAAGAACCTGATCAAGGACGGCTTCAACGCGCCGACCCTGAAGGACGAACTGAGCGCCGGCCCGAACGCCCGCGTGTTCGTGCTCGACCAGATCACCGACGTCACCGCCCAGGCCAAGGCCGCCATTGCCGGCGCCGGCAACGACCCGCTGGCCCGCAGCCGCGCACTGGACGCCTTCGACAAGGCCCAGGTCGCCGCCTGTGAAGCCGATGCCGGCTTCCGCTGCCGCCTGTACAGCTTCTCCGGCGGCAACACCTATCGCCTGTTCCGCAACATGGAAATCAAGGACGTGCGCCTGGTCTACGCGCCCCCGGGCAGCGTAGGCAAGTTCGGTGGCGACGTCGACAACTGGATGTGGCCGCGCCACACCGGCGATTTCTCGTTCTACCGCGCCTACGTCGGCAAGGACGGCAAGCCGGCCGCCTTCGCCGCCGACAACGTGCCGTACCAGCCCAAGCACTTCCTGAAGTTCGCCGACCAGCCGCTGGGCGCCGACGACTTCGTGATGGTGGCCGGCTACCCGGGCCGCACCAACCGCTACGCCCTGGCCGGTGAATTCAACGAAACCGCCAGCTTCACCTACCCGACCATCGCCAAGCACTACAACGCGGTGCTGAAGATGATCGCCGACGCCGGCAAGGCCGACGCCGACGTCAAGGTGAAGTACGCCGCCACCGCCGCCAGCATGAACAACGTGGCCAAGAACTACCTGGGCCAGCTGGAAGGTTTCAAGCGCATCGACGCAGCCGGCCAGAAGCAGGCCGAGGAAGCCGCCGTACTGGCCTGGCTGAAGAAGCAGGGCGCTGCCGGCAAGCCGGCCCTGGCGGCACACGCGCAGCTGCTCAAGCATCTGGATACCAGCAAGTCGACCCGCGAGCGTGACCTGTTCGTCGGCCAGTTCAACAACACCTCGGCCGTTGGCGCGGCGATCACCCTGTACCGCCTGTCGATCGAGCGCAGCAAGCCGGATGCCGAACGCGAAGCGGGTTACCAGGAACGCGACCTGACCACCATCGAAGGTGGCCTGAAGCAGATGGACCGCCGCTACGTGGCGAAGATGGACCAGCAGCTGCAGACCTACTGGCTGGACCAGTACGTGGCCCTGCCGGCCGCGCAGCGTGACAACGAAGTGCTGAACAAGTGGCTGGCCGGCAGCGATGCCGCTGCGGTGAAGTCGCTGGTGGCCAAGCTGGGCGGCACCGAACTGGGCAGCCTGGACACCCGCCTGAAGTGGTTCAAGGCCGACCGTGCCGCGTTTGAAGCCAGCAGCGATCCGGCCATCCAGTACGCCGTGGCCGTCATGCCGGCACTGCTGAAGCAGGAAGAGCAGAAGAAGATCCGCGAAGGCGAATCGCTGACCGCGCGTCCGCTGTACCTGCAGGCCGTGGCCGACTACAAGAAGAGCCAGGGTGAGTTCGTCTACCCGGACGCCAACCTGTCGCTGCGCATCACCTTCGGCAACGTCATGGGCTATGGCAAGGACGGCGTGAAGTACACCCCGTTCACCACCCTGGAAGGCGTGGCGGCGAAGGAAACCGGTGAAGATCCGTTCGATTCGCCGAAGGCGCTGCTCGACGCGGTCAAGGCCAAGCGTTACGGCGGCCTGGAAGACAAGCGCATTGGTTCGGTGCCGGTCAACTTCCTGTCCAACCTGGACATCACCGGCGGCAACTCGGGTTCGCCGGTGCTGGACGCCAACGGCAAGCTGGTCGGCCTGGCATTCGATGGCAACTGGGAATCGGTCAGTTCCAACTGGGTGTTCGACCCGGTGATGACCCGCATGATCGCCGTCGATAGCCGCTACATGCAGTGGATCATGCAGGAAGTGGCGCCGGCGCCGCAGCTGCTGAAGGAACTGAACCTGGCCAAGTAAGGTTCGCGGTCCCTGGCGGTTCATCCACGCATGGCGTGGATCTACTGCTTGTACCGGACGGTAGTGCCGGCCGCTGGCCGGCAAACCCGACCCGAGGGCCGGGAGTACCGAAACCCCGCGACGCAGGTCGCGGGGTTTTTTCATGCCCGACCCGGCCGGGTGCGCCGAACAGGTATCATCCCTGTTCCGCGTACTTCACAGGATGTGAACGAAACGCGGAAACCTCCTCCCCCCAGGACCCCTTGCACGCATGCGCATCCTGCTTGCCCGCCACGGCGAAACGCCGTGGAACGCCGAAGGCCGCTACCAGGGCCAGATCGATATTCCGCTTTCACCGATCGGTGAAGCCCAGGCCCAGGCACTGGGTGCCCGCCTGGCCTCGGTCGACATCACCCGTGCCGTCGCCTCGCCGCTGTCGCGCGCGCAGCGCACAGCGCAGCTGGCGCTTGGCGCCGCCCGTGCCGACATGCTGCTGACCGAGCCGGAGCTGCAGGAAATTGCCCACGGTGAGTGGGAAGGACTGCTGGCCAGCGAAATCAACGAGAAGGATCCGTCGCGCCTGCAGGCCTGGCGCGAGGAGCCGGATACCGTGCTGATGCCCGGCGGCGAATCGCTGCGCCTGGTGCTGGAGCGCAGCTGGCGCGGCCTGGCCCGTGCCACCGAAGGCCTCGGTGAGCACGACACCCTTCTGGTGGTGGCCCATGACGCGGTGAACCGCGTGATCCTGTGCAAGGTGCTGGGCCTGCCGATTTCCCGCCTGTGGACCTTCCGCCAGGCGCCGACCACGCTCAACCTGCTCGAAGGCGCCGACCTTGACAGCCTGGAAGTGGTGCGCCTGAACGACTGTGCCCACCACACGCCGTTCTTCGGCGAAGCCAAGCACCGCGCACTCTGACCCGCCACACCGAACCACCTGTACCTGCTGGAAGCACTGCCGTGACGAACACCCCGACCACCCTGGCCGACTGGCTGGACTACATTGAACGCCAGCACCCTGCGACCATCGACATGGGCCTGGAGCGCGTGCGCGCCGTGGCCACGGCGATGGGCCTGGGTACGCCGGCCCAGCGCACCATCGTGGTCGGTGGTACCAACGGCAAGGGCTCGACCGTGGCCTTCATCGAGGCCATCGGCCGTGCTGCCGGTTGGAAGGTTGGCGCGTACACCTCGCCGCACCTGCTGCGCTACAACGAGCGCGTGCGCATCGACGGGCAGGACGTGGACGATGCGGCGCTGGTCGCTGCGTTCAATGCGGTCGAAGCCGCGCGTGGCGAGACCACGCTGACCTATTTCGAGTACGGCACGCTGGCCGCGCTGCAGTTGTTCGCCGACGCCGGGCTGGACCTGGCGGTACTGGAAGTGGGCCTGGGCGGTCGACTGGATGCGGTCAACATCGTCGATGCCGACGTGGCGGTGATCACTACCGTGGACATCGACCATGCCGAATGGCTGGGCGAGGACCGTGAAGCGATCGGCACCGAGAAGGCCGGCATCATCCGTGGCTGGAAGCCGGTGATCCTGGGCGAGACCGATCCGCCGTCGAGCGTGCTGGCACGTGCCTATCTGGTCGGCGCCAATGCGATCCGTGGCGGCAGCGACTATTTCTACGAGCCGATCGATGCCCAGCGCTGGCGCTGGCGCGACGTCGGCCTGCGCATGGAACTGCCGACACCGGCGCTGGCCGGCCCGATCCAGCTGGCCAATGCCGGTGCCGCCATCGCTGCGCTGCGCGCGCTGGACAAGCCGGTGCCGCGTGCGGCGTGGGCTGCCGGTATCGCGGCGGCGCGCATCTCTGGCCGCCTGCAGGCGTTCGAGCGTGACGGTGTGCAGATCCGCGTCGACGTCGGGCACAACCCGCAGGCCGCGGGCCAGCTGGCGCGCGCACTGAAGGCCGAAACGTCTGCCGGGCGTACCCTGGCGGTGTACGCCGCGCTGCAGGACAAGGACGCGGTGGGCGTGGTGCAGGCATTGCAGGACGTGGTCGGCGAGTGGACCCTCGCCGGCCTGGACGGCCCGCGCGGGCAGAGCGCCGCCCAGTTGCAGGCGCGCCTGGCCGGGACCACCGCCGCCAGCGCGCAACTGGCCGATTCCGTCGAACAGGCACTGGCGCAGGTACTGGCCCGGGCCGGGCGCGGCGACCGCGTACTGGTGTTCGGCTCCTTCCATACGGCGGCTGCCGCGTTGCAATGGTTGCAGGGCGGCGCCTGATCCGCGTTCAGCCAATGCCGACGCCGTCCGGTCCGGCACCCGTATAATCGACCGCAACCTCCGGACAGTTGCCGCCTCACGTGGATACGCCTCTGAAACAGCGTCTGATTGGTGCCATCGTGCTGGTCGCACTGGCCGTGATTTTCCTGCCGATGCTGGTCAAGGGGCCTGCACCGGACAGCGGTGTGGCCTCGGTGCCGATCGCCGCGCCGGATGCCCCCGCCGATGGCCAGTTCGAAACCCGTGAACTGCCTCTGGTTGCTCCGGCCGGTGGAGCAACCGGCCTGCAGACCGGACAGGCCAAGCCGCTGCAGGAGGCCGCCGCGCCGGCCACGCCGCCGACCGTGGACACGTCCCCGGCGGTTGCCGCCGGCAACTACGCGGTCACTTTTGGTGCGTACGGCAGCAAGGCCGACGCCGATGCGGTGATCGCCTACCTGAAACGCTCGCAGATGCCGGGCTTCGCCGAAACGACCACCATCAGCGGGCGTCAGGCGTGGCGTGTGCGCGTCGGACCGTATGCCGATCGTGCCCAGGCCGAGGCTGCCCGTCTGCAGGCTGTGAAGATCCGCGCCGATGTGAAGGCCGAAGTCATTACCCTGGATGCTGCGGCGGTCGCCGCCGCGCCGGCGCCGACGGCCAGCACCCCGGTGGCGGCCACCACGCCGTCGGCCACCAGCAACCCGGTGCGCAGCGAAAGCCTGCCGCCGAGCCCGCCGACCGCGACCACCACGCCGGCTGCCAAGCCGGAGCCGCCCAAGCCGGCGCCGAAGCCCGAGACCCCGAAGCCGGAAGCCAAGCCTGAGCCGAAGCCGGAGGCCACCGCCAGCAAGCCGGCGACGGCGCCGACCACACCGGCAGCACCGGCTGCCAGCGGCGTCGGCTTCGCCGTGCAGCTGGGTGCGTTCGGCCAGGCCAACGATGCCAATGCGCTGCGTGACAAGGTCCGTGCCGCCGGCTTCAGCGCCTTCGTCGAGCAGGTGCGCACCGAAAAGGGCACCCTGCATCGCGTCCGCGTCGGACCGGTGGCCAACCGGGCCGACGCCGAGCAGCTGAAGGCGCAGGTCGCCGCCAAGGTTGGCGTCGCCGGCATGGTCCGACCGCACCCATGACCCACGCGCAGGCCCGTTGCCAGCGCCGCCGAAGGAGCGGGGCGCCATGATCGACGTGGTGCTGCTGATCGTGATCGCCGCCTCGACCCTGCTCGGGATGCTGCGTGGCTTCGTGGGAATCGTCATCGGCACGTTGTCGTGGCTGCTGGCCGCGTGGGCGGCCTTCGCCTTCGGCAACGATGCGGCGCGCTGGTGGGCGGCCCCGGCCGCCCCCGGCGGCGAGCATTTCGTCGGCGGCTACCTGGGCGTGGGCATTGGCGTGATGATCGTGGTTGCGGTGATCGGCATGGTCATCAAGGCGATGATCCACCGCAGCATGCTGACCAGCCTGGACCGGTTGCTGGGCGGTGTACTGGGAGCCGTGCGCGGCGGCCTGATCGCGGCGATCCTGGTGCTGCTGGCTGGCTTCACCCCGCTGACCGCCGAACCCTCCTGGAAGCGCTCGGCGGTCCGCCCGGTGCTGAACCCGGCCGTGGCCTGGATGAACGGGAAGCTGCCGCACTGGCAGGTGCCCGGCGCCGATCTGCTGCCCAAGACCTTGCCGACCGACATGCTGTCCCCATCTGCATTGATGGAGTTGGGAAAGAGCGCAGGCGCCGATTTGGGAAAGCCGGGCGCGGCAGGCGATAATGGCATCCTCAACCAGGTAGTGGCGGGCAGCGGATGGCTGCGGCCCGCGAAAGCGGAACAGGGCGACGCATACGATCCGGCCGAAGTGCGCCCGGACGCCCCAGCACTGCCAGACAGTATCGAGCCGGGCGATCCGGCCAATGTCGACCGCAGGCGCGGCGACCACCGCGGCCAGGTACGGCCACCTTCCTTGTAACTGGGCACAGCCCAGCGGAGACCTCGCACCATGTGTGGCATCGTCGGAATCGTCGGCAACCAGAACGTCGCCGGGCAGTTGTATGACGGCTTGACCGTTCTCCAGCACCGTGGCCAGGACGCGGCGGGCATCGCCACCGCCAGTGGCAGCCGCCTGCGCGTGCAGAAGGCCACCGGCCTGGTCCGCGATGTGTTCGATGCCCGCACCATGTCCACTCTGGAAGGCAGCGTCGGCATCGCCCACGTACGTTACCCGACCGCGGGTTCGGAAGGCATGGACGAGGCACAGCCGTTCTATGTGAACTCGCCGTACGGCATCGCGTTGGCCCACAACGGCAACCTGATCAACACCGAGGCGCTGCGCCAGCAGGTGTTCGAACAGGACCGCCGCAACGTCAACACCGATTCGGACAGCGAGGTGCTGCTGAACGTGTTCGCCTACGAACTGGAGCAGCAGCGCCAGCTCAGCCCGGAAGCTGCGATCCGCGCGGTGGCCGGCGTGCACCGCCGCTGCAAGGGCGGCTATGCGGTGGTCAGCGTGGTGCTGGGCCTGGGCCTGGTCGCCTTCCGCGACCCGCATGGCATCCGCCCGCTGGTGCTGGGCAAGCGCAGCCACGCCGAGGGCGATGAGTACATCGTCGCCTCCGAATCGGCCGCGCTGGACGTGCTGGGCTTCCAGCGCGTGCGTGACGTGCAACCCGGCGAAGCGCTGGTGATCACCGCGCGCGGCGAGCTGTTCTCGGAAATCTGCGCCGAGCCGGCCGAGCACACTCCGTGCATCTTCGAGTACGTGTACTTCGCGCGCCCGGATTCGATGATCGACAACGTCTCGGTGCACAAGGCGCGCATGCGCATGGGCATCAAGCTGGGCGAGAAGATCCTGCGCCTGCGCCCGGACCACGACATCGACACCATCATCCCGATTCCGGATACCTCGCGCGATGCCGCGCTGGAGATCTCCAACGTGCTCGGGGTGAAGTACCGCGAAGGCTTCATCAAGAACCGCTACATCGGCCGCACCTTCATCATGCCGGGGCAGGGTGAGCGCGTGAAGTCGGTGCGTCGCAAGCTCAACCCGATCCACCTGGAGTTCCGCAACCGCGTGGTGCTGCTGGTGGACGATTCGATCGTGCGTGGCACCACCAGCCAGCAGATCGTGCAGATGGCCCGTGATGCGGGCGCGCGCAAGGTCTACCTGGCCAGCGCCGCACCGCCGGTGCGCTACCCGAACATCTACGGCATCGACATGCCGGCGGCCGAAGAGCTGGTCGCGCACAACCGCACGGTGGAAGAGATCGAGGCCCACCTGGGCTGCGACTGGCTGATCTACCAGGACCTGGAAGACATGGAAGCGGCGGTGAGCGAGGGCAACCCGGCGCTGCGCAACTTCGATTCGTCCTGCTTCAACGGCCACTACCCGACGGGTATCGAGCCGGGCTACTTCGAGCGCATCCAGCAGCTGCGCTCGGACGACGCCAAGCACAAGCGCCGCGCCTGAGGTCCAGGCGTGGTTGAGGTGCCCGACGTTGGAGGTGACCTGCTGCGCGCGGCGCAGCAGTGCCTGGCCGAAGCCGACCCGCTGCGCAAGGTCGCGCTGACCCAGGTGTATGCCGCCGCGTTCCGTGCCGGTCGCCTGAAGGTGGCCGCCGATGCGCCGCCGCCGGAACCGATCCGCATGCCCGGCCGGCCGGCGCAGCTGGTGCTGGTGCATCCGCGCGAAGTACCGCGGCGTGGACTGGGCGGCGTGGAAGGGCGAGCGGCCTTCATCCACGCCATCGCCCACATCGAACTCAACGCGATCGACCTGGCCTGGGATGCGGTGTACCGCTTCCGCGGCCTGCCGCCGGCGTTCCATGCCGACTGGGTCAGCTGTGCCGACGACGAATCGCGGCACTTCATGCTGCTGCGCGAGCGCCTGCAGGCGCATGGCCACGATTACGCCGATTTCCCCGCGCACAACGGCCTGTGGGAAATGTGCGAAAAGACCGCGCATGATGGCCTGGCGCGCATGGCGCTGGTGCCGCGCGTGCTTGAAGCGCGCGGCCTGGACGTCACCCCGGGCATGATCGAGAAGCTGCGCAACGTCGGTGATGGCGAAACCGCCGACGTGCTGGAAGTGATCCTGCGCGAGGAAGTGGCGCATGTTGCCGCCGGTTCGCGCTGGTACCGCTGGTACTGCGACCGCGCCGGCGTCGAACCGCGCGCGCGGTTCAAGGAGCTGCTGGTGGAATACGCCGGCGGCTACCTGCATGGGCCGTTCAACATGGAAGCGCGCCTGCTGGCCGGCTTCGATGCCGACGAACTCGCCAACCTGGTCGAACAGGCCGGCTGACAAAAAAAGGGGACGGAGGGAATTAAGTCGTTTATGCATAAACGACTTAATTCCCTCCGTCCCCTTTTTTCATGCGTTCGGCAGCACCACGCGCTTGCCATCCACCGTTGGCCGGTTGATGTAGAACAAGCCGGGGCCCGGTCGATACGGCAGCTCGCTGACGCCGGCGTCGGCGGCATAGGTCAGCGCGGTGTCGCCCAGCGCGTCGAAATTCCAGTGCGCCGACTGCATCAGGTAGCGCCGCCGCAACAACGCCTCCTGGGTCTGGGTCAGCGCCTGTCCTGCCACCAGCCGCCGAGCGATCGGCTGCAGGGCGGCGGGTAGTTCCCAGCCGGGAACCTCGGCGGCGTTGGCGTGCCATTGCACGCCGGCATCGATGGCGTGCTGCTGCATCACCTGTAGCGCGATCAACTGGTAGCGCCAATCGATGCGCCGGCGCAGCACCACGGCGGCGGTGACATACAGCATCGGGGAGAGCAGCACGCTGCGGCTGCCGGCGCGACGCTGCTGCTGCCACTGGTGCCAGACATCGACCCAGACCTCTTTCTCGTCAACACCCAGCTGTTGCCGCCAGCGCTCGGCGTCGGCCTGTGCTTCGGCATAGGCCGTGGTGGCCTGCAGGACCGCCAACGGTGGCGTCTGGTAGTCAGCCACGGTCGAGCGGCGCAGCAACTGCCTGCGTGGACGACTGAGCAGCTTGGGCCCTTCTTCGAGCTGGTTGTAGCCGCCGCCGATGTTGGCGTGCACGCCGGGCAGCGCGATCTCGGGGAAGGGAGGCGACACACTGGTGAGCGGGTAGTGCTGGCGATGCTCGTCGCGTGCGCTCAGCTGCAGCACCTGCCTGGCAACGCCGGCCTGCAGTGCGAGATGGGGTTGTTCGTCGGCGCGGCCACCGTTGACCGCAACCACGGTGTCGAACAAGCCGATGAAGCGCAGCACCGGTTCTGCAGGGGCGAGGTCCGTTGCGCAGGACAGGCCGGCGGCCTGCAACAACTGTCGCCAGTGCGTGCCATCCCAGGCCTGCAACTGGTGGGCGACATCGCGCGCGGCGGCTGCACCCCGTGAAAAGCCGAACAGATCCAGTTGCACGCGTCGCAGGGGTTGCCGCCAGCGCGTAGCAAGCGCGCTCAATGCAGCCGGCAGCAATACCTGCAGCGCACGCTGCACTTTGGCGCGCACACCGCTGGCACCGATACCGAACGCCAGTCCGATCAGGTCGTCGTCGGCGTCATCGCGGGTACCGACACCTTCCACGTAGATCGACAGCGAGGGGGTGGCCGATGTGCCGGTGCGGCTGTCCGGGTACAGCTGCTGCAGGCGGGCGATGTTGGTCAGGCCGTTGTCGTAGCTGCTGGTCAGCCGGCTCTGGTAGGTCGAATCGTCATCCGCACGCAGCTGCGCCGGGCGTGGTTGCGGCAGCTGGGGTCGACCACGCGCCAGGTTGTGTGCGTTGTTGCGAGTGCCATCGAAGAACAGGCCTATCCGCAGCAAGCCGACATCTTCGTCCGTGTCCAGCGGTGGTGCCATGTGCATTCCCCGTCGTGGCTGCGTCACGGTAGCGCGAAAGCGGTGTATTGGCGAAGTGTAGTGACGCTTTTGACCTGACTGAACGCAGATGCGGTCGATCACAAATCCTGACTTTCATTCCTCTCGCCTATTGAATTCACACGACCCGCGCAGGCCATATGGCCAAACCCGGCAAACCGGGTCGTGCTGCATCAACGCTGTTCACATCATTCAAGGAGCGACGCAATGTTGTCCAGATCGATTGGTAAAGCGGCAGGTGGCCTGGTGTTGGGTTTGTCGGTGGCGGCGGCCGCGCATGCGGCACCGTTGTTCGAGCCGGTGACAGTCATCAGCCGCGCATCGGCAAACAGTGAGCCCGCGCTGGGCAAGCTGCTGGCCACCCCGTCCACGGCGACGGTACAGGAAGTGCGTGTCGATGCAGCTGCCACCGCACAGCCGCAGCTGGAATTCGAACTGCTCGGCCAGCGCGTGCAGGCGGTGCGCAGCAAGGTTGAAGCGCTGCCCGATGGCGGCAGCATCTGGTACGGCCAGTTCCGTTCGCCCTCGGACAAGCTGACCGCGGCCACCTCCAACGGCCAGGACGACCCGGGCAATTCGCTGATCCTGGTGCGCTCGGGCAACACCATCACCGGCTCGATCCGCAAGGATGGAAAGCTGTACCGCCTGCGCCCGCTGGGCAACCGCCACGTGCTGGTGGAAGTGGATGAATCGCGGATGCCAGCCGATCATCCGGCCGACTACAACCAGCTGCCGAAAATCCCGATGGGCAACAATGACCGCATCGGCATCGCACAGGCTTCGTCCGGCACGCCGGCCACCATCCGCGTGCTGGTGGTGGCGACCAATGCCGCCGTCACCGCCTATGGTGGCAACATGCAGTCGCTGGTGCAGCTGGCGGTGGCCGAGTCCAACCAGGGTTATGTCAACAGCAACGTCGGCATCACCATGGAACTGGCCCGCTACGAGACCACCAACTACACCGAATCGGGCAGCTTCGATACTGACCTGGCGCGCTTCCGTGGCACCAGCGACGGCTACATGGACAGCATCCACACCAGCCGGAACACCTACGCGGCGGACGTGGGCGTGCTGCTGATCAACAACACCGCCTACTGTGGCCTGGCCTCGGGGATCGGCTCGACCGCGTCGACGGCGTTCGCTGCGGTGTACTGGGATTGCGCGACCGGCTACTACTCGTTCGCGCACGAGATCGGGCATCTGCAGAGCGCACGGCATGACATCGCCACCGACTCGAGCACCTCGCCTTACGCCTACGGCCATGGCTATCGCTACGAGCCGGCCACCGGCACCGGCTGGCGCACGATCATGGCCTACAACTGCACCCGCAGCTGCCCGCGCCTGAACTACTGGTCCAACCCGAACATCAGCTACAACGGCATCCCGATGGGCAATGCCAGTACCGCTGACAACCAGCGCGTGCTGGTCAACACCAAGGCCACCATCGCGGCCTTCCGCTGAGTCCGTACGGTCCGCGGCCGCCTTGCGCGGCCGCGGATGTCCTGCCGGCGGGAATTACCCGCGGGCCAGGGTATCCAGCGACCAGCCGCTGGCATCCACGCGCAGCACCGAACCCTGTTCGTACCAGTCGCCGAGCACGATGCGGGTGCGGTCGCGCCCACCGGCCAGCAGCGTGTGGATGGCCGGGCGGTGCGTATGGCCATGGATCATGGTGTCCACGCCGTGGCGCACGAAGGTGGCATCGACTTCGGACGGGGCTACGTCGGTGACGGTCTCGAACTGCGCGCGATCGCCCTGCTTCATTTCCGACTGGCGGGCCTGGCTGGCCTCGCGCGCCTTCTGCGCGAAGGCGATGCGTGCGGCCAGCGGCTGCGACAGGAACTGCGCCTGGAATACCGGGTCGCGCGTCTGTGCACGGAACTGCTGGTAGGGGATGTCATCAGTGCACAGCAGGTCACCGTGCTGCAGCAGCACCGGGCGGCCGTACAGCTCGATCACGCACGGGTCGGGCAGGATGCGCAGGCCGGCACGGCGCGCGTAATCCTCGCCGAGCAGGAAGTCGCGGTTGCCGCGGATGAAGTACACCGGCACGCCGCTGTCGGACAACACCTTCAATGCATCGGCGACCGCATCGGCGGCAGGCGAGGGGGTGTCGTCGCCGATCCAGGCCTCGAACAGGTCGCCGAGGATGTACAGCGCATCAGCGCCGGGCGCCTGTTCGCGCAGGAAGCGCAGGAACAGGTTGGTGATCTCCGGACGGCTGGGGTCCAGGTGCAGGTCGGAAATGAACAGCGTGGTCATGCCTGCATTCTAGGCCATCAACGATGACGGTAGCGCCGGGCCTTGCCCGGCAGCGGTCGTCACACCGGCAGCGGCAGCCAGGTCAGGCTGGCCGAAGCCAGCAGGACGGCGATGCCCGTGGCGGCAAGCACGTCGGAGGGATAGTGCAGGCCGAGCACCACCCGTGACAGTGCGACGCCGAGCGTGAACGGCACCAGCAGCGGTGCCAGCCACGGGTAGTAGGCCAGCGCGACGATGGTGAACGACACCGCGTGCAGGGTGTGCCCGGAGGGGAAGCTGAATTCGTCCAGCGGCGCCACCCAGGCGCGGATGCGCAGATCGGCCGCGTAGGGCCGAGGGCGCCGGGTCCAGCGCTTGAGGCCTTTGTACAGCAGCAGTGCGGCCAGGCCGGTAGCGGCCATGTGCACCGAGGCGCGCAGGCCATCGAAGCCGTCCAGCACCACCAGCGCGCCCATCAGCACATACCAGAACACGCCATCGCCGAGCCGGCTGATGACCGAGAACAGGCGGCGCACGCGGCGGCGCCGGCAGTAATGGTTCGCCCGCCGGCACAACCGTGCTTCGCGCCCTGCCAGCAGTTCAAGCGGCGTGGTGCGCATGACCGCTCCTCCGCAACTGCGAAAGCTCGGCCAGCAACGCATCGAACTCGGCCACCACCTGCTGTGGATGCAGTCGCTTCATCGCGCGCGCGGCATTGCCGCCCAGTTCGCGGCGTTGCGCGTCATCGGTGGCCAGTTGCAAGGCGGCCTCGATGAACTGCTCGTCGCTGTCCACCGCCGCGCCGTTCTCGCCGTTGCGCAGGTACTCGCGTGCGGCGCCGTAATCGAAGGCCACGGTGGCCACGCCGCTGGCCATGCTTTCCAGAGTCACGTTGCCGAAGGTCTCGCTGCGGCTGGGGAACAGGAACAGATCGCCGCTGGCGAAGTGCCGCGCCAGCGCATCGCCGCGCTGGATGCCACAGAAGATGAAGTCGGGATTTTCATGTGCCAGCTTTTCGCGGGCCGGGCCATCTCCCACCCACACGAAGCGTGCCTTGGGCCGGATCTGCTGCAGCCGGCGGAATGCCTTCACTGCCAGGCCGAGGTTCTTTTCGGCGGCAATGCGGCCGACATAGATCGCCACCAGGCCGTTGCCATCCACGCCCCATTCCTCGCGCAGCGCGGGATCGCGCCGGCCCGGATCGAACTGCTGGCTGTCCACCGCGCGGGCCAGCAGGCGCACGCGCTCGAAGCCCTGTTCGCCGAGGAACTGCTGCAGTTCGCGGGTCGGCACCAGGGTAGCGTCCGCCTGGTTGTGGAAACGGCGCATCCAGCGCATGGCGGCGGCCTGCAGCCACGCCACGCCATAGTCGGGCAGGTATTCGTCGAAGCGGGTGTGGAAGCCGCTGGCGACCGGAATGCCGAGGCGGCGCGCGGTACGCAGTGCGGACCAGCCGAGCGGACCTTCGGTGGCGATGTAGACCGCATCCGGGCGCTGTTTCTGCCAGTGGCGGCCCAGCCGGATCGGAGCCGGCAGTCCGAAGCGCAAGCCGGGGTAGCGGGGCAGGCCGGCGCCGGGAACCAGCAAGGTGCCGGGTGCCGAATCCAGCGCTTCGGTGGACTGGCGGGGGCGGACGAGGTCGATCTCGTGTCCGGCAGCACGCAGACCCTGCTCCAGGCCCTGTACGGTGAGGGCGACGCCGTTCACTTCCGGCGGATAGGTCTCGGTGACGATGGCATAGCGCATGGCGGGCCTCCCGGTTTCCGGCATGCTCGGGCCTGGCGATGTAGCCGACATGACCGCTTTGCGACCGTCAGATGACGGTGGCGCCGGCCACCGTATGGGCGCCCCGGCCAACAAAAAACCACGGCCCCGAAGGGCCGTGGTCGTCGTGCTTCACATCACAGCGCGATGGATCAGAAGCGCTGCTGGTACTTCATGTAGACGAAGCGGCCGATGTCATAGCCACCGTAGTACGAGAAGGCCGAGTTCGGCTTGGTGTACATGATCGGGCCGGTCTTCTCGAACACGTTGTTGGCACCGACCGAGACGGTGGCATCCCACGGCAGCGAGTAACGGAACTGCACGTCGTGGAAGGTGACCGAACCACGCTCGTTGTAGTTGCGGGCGCCCTTGTACCACGGAGCGTACACGCCCGGATCGGAGCACTCATCCGGATAGGCGCGGATGTCCACGCACTGCTCCTTCACGCCGGAGTAGTAACGCGCGGTCCAGCTGACGCCGAAGTTGCCCAGGTCCCAGCCCAGCACCAGGTTCGAACGGACGCGGAAGTTGCTGCCGATGCCGTTGGAGACGGTCGGCACCACCGTGCTGTCGTTGGTCGAGCGGAACTCGCTCTTGCTGACATAGGTGGTGGCCCAGCCGGCGTTGAACTTGCCGACGCTGGTTTCCAGGCGGTAGTTCAGGTCCAGGTCGTAGCCTTCGGTTTCCATGAAGCCGGCGTTGCGGCTGCCGAACTGCAGGGTGTCGACGATGCCGGCGGTCGGGCCGGTCGACTTGTCACGGGTGAAGCGCTGGCAACGTGCGTCAATGCCCTGCTCGTAGCAGTCGATCAGGATCTGGGTCGGGCTGTCGGCAACGATGGTGTTGTCGATGCGGATCTTCCACCAGTCCAGCGAGGCGTTGAAGTTCTTGATGAAGCTCGGGCTCCAGACCAGGCCCAGCGTCTTGCTGGTCGAGGTTTCCGGGGTCAGGGTCGGGTTGGAGCCCGACACGAACGGCACCGGCGTCGCGTCGACGGAGGTGGCAACCGGCTGGTTGCCCTGGCGCAGCTGGCGGAAGGTCGCGGCATTGGCGATGTCACGCGCGCAGCGGGCACGTACCTCGGCGCTGGTGCGCGAGGAGCCGAACTGCACGTCGCACGGATCGCTGAACTGGGCGAAGGTCTGCGAGCCACCACCGTACAGGTCGCTGATGGTCGGGGCGCGGAAGCCCTCGGCCCAGGTACCACGGACCAGCAGCTGGTCGAACGGCTTCCACTTGAAGCCGAACTTGCTGTTGAGCGTGTTGCCGAAGGTGTCGTAGTCGGAGAAGCGGGTGGCACCGTTGAAGGTCAGTTCCTTCGCGCCCGGCAGGTCCGCCAGCACCGGCACGTTGATTTCCAGGTACGCCTCGTTGACCTTGTAGCCGCCACCGGTCGGGCCTGCGGCCAGGTTGGTGGTGGCGCCGGCCTGCGCCAGCGGATCCGGACGGTACTCACCGGTTTCCTTGCGGCTTTCCACACCGAACGCGAAGCCCAGGTCGCCAGCCGGCAGGGTCACGATGGAACCGGCGATGTTGGCGAAGAAGTTCTTGCTGGTGGTCTTGCCGGTGGTGACTTCCGGCGGGAACAGCCAGGCCTGCAGGTCGGCGTTGCCATCGATGCCGTTCGGATCGATCGTGCCGTACGGCACCAGCGGGTTCCACGGCTTGCACACGTCATAGGAGATCGGCGCAGCAGCGGTGCCGCACTGGACCTTGCCGGTGGCGGCATTGTAGAACGACGGGCCGACGCCGCCGGCGACGCGGGCCTTGTGCAGGTTGCCGGTAGCGATGGTTTCCAGTTCGTTGCGGTTGTACTGATAGCCCGCTTCCCAGTCGAAGAAGCGGCTGCCGATCTCGAACGAACCGTCGAACGACGCCACCGCACGGTAGGTCTTCAGCTCGCTGGTGGTCACGCGCGGCACTTCCCAGGTGCGGCGGTTCCAGGCCACGGCGGTCGGGGTGGCGTAGCCGTGCTGGCGGCCGAACGGATTGAAGTAGCTGTCGATCGACATCGAACCCACGCCAGCGGTGCTGGACTGCAGCGGGTAGCCGGCGATCTGGCGCACGGCCTTGCGCTTGTTGTAGCCCAGCTCGGTGCGGAAGTTGACGTTGTCGGTGATCTTGAAGCGGCCGTCGAAGTACACCGAATCACGCTTGAGCGGGAAGTTCAGGTGCATCTGGTCGTTGGCGTTGCTGACATCGCCAGTGAACGCCGACGGATCGGTGATGTGGTAGTTGGCCGGGTTGGTCGGGTCGGCACCACGGTTGAGCGAGTAGTTGCAGCCGTCCTTCGCGTTGGTGCAGCCCGGGCGACCCTTCAGGCCGGTGAACTGGCCGTACTGGCTGATGGTGGTCCAGTTGGTCAGGTTGTCGGCATGGCGGTCGGTCAGGCCGTAGGCGCTGAAGCCGCGGTCCTTGGCCCACACTGCCTTCTCTTCGGCATGTTCGGCAGCGACGGTCAGCGAGATGCGGTCATTGCTCCAGCCCGCCACCACGTCGAAGCGGTCGCGTGCGCCGTCGCCCTCGCTGAACTGGCCGTGGTAGACGTTGGCGGTCACACCGGTGACATTCGAGCGGGTGATGATGTTGACCACACCGGACATGGCATCGGAACCGTAGATGGCCGACGCGCCATCCTTCAGCACCTCGATGCGCTCCACCGCCGAGACCGGGATCGTGGAGATGTCCTGGTAACCCGAGGTGCTGATGCCCAGGCGCTTGCCGTTGATCAGCACCAGCGTGCGCTGGGTGCCCAGGTTGCGCATGTCGATGTACGAACCACCTGCGTTCTCACCGGCAGTCAGCGCGTTGGCGCGGCTGATCGCCGGGCTGCCCATCGCGGTGACGTTCTGCAGGATGTCGGCGACCGAGCTGAAGCCCTGCTGCTCGATGGCCGTACGGGTGATCGCGAACACCGGCTGGGCGGTTTCCACGTCCACCTGGCGGATGCGCGAGCCGGTGATCTCGATGCGATCGAGGTTGGTGGGAGTGGCGCTGCTGCCGTCCTGGGCAAACGCGGGCAGGGCGGCCAGCGCTGCGGTGGTAGCCAGGGCGTAGCGGATGGCCTGCCCCAGTGCGGTGGTGCGTGAAGTCATGGCGAGCTCTCTCTCTCAGGTCGTGCAAAGGACGCCAAAGTGGGCGTCGAAGGAGCCAGCAGGGTCGATGACCGAGCCGGTGACCCGATAGTAGTCTCGTTAGTTAATGCTCTGTAAAGAGTTCGTATCCATTTATGTCGCAAGACCGCGCGAACCTTCACCAAACGTGAACAAAAGCAGATGCTTACGTGAGGGGGGCGATCGCCCATACCGCGCCGTTGTGTTGCGAGGCAGCACAAAAAACCGCCAGACTGCGCAAAGTGGAAGCGGGAAGTGCGTCACCCCAGTTGTCCTGTGGACAACTGGGGACAGCGTATTCAGGCCACGAACGGACGGAACTGGATGCCCAGCCCGGCGATGCCATCGGTCTCGCCGATCAGGTCGGCGCGCAGCAGCGGACGGGCGTCGATGAAGGCCTGCGGCACGATCAGCGACAGCCGGTTGTCGTCGGCGGTCAGTTCCAGCGCCGGCAGCGGGTCGTCTTCATGGGCGCGGTTGAGCAGCACCGCCAGGCGCAGCAGGGCCGCCAGCCGGCGTGCGGTCAGCAGCAGTCGCTCGGGCAGGGCGTCGAAGGCGGTCTTGGTCACGCTGCGGCGGTGACTGCGCACCAGGGCCGCCAGCATCTGCTGCTCCTGGCGCGAGAAGCCGGCGATATCCGAGTGTTCCAGCACATAGCTGCCATGCACGTGGTAGCCGCTGTGCGCGATCATCAGGCCCAGTTCGTGCAGGCGCGCAGCCCAGCCGAGCATGCGTGCATCGTCGGCATCGAGCCTCCAGCGTTCCTGCACCTGTTCCAGCAGTGACAGCGCGGTCTCCTGCACGCGCTCGGCCTGTACGGTATCGATGCCGTAGCGCTGGCTGAGTGCGGCCACCGACTCATCGCGCAGGTCGTTCTCGCCGGCGCGGCCGACGATGTCATACAGGATGCCTTCGCGCATCGCCGCCTTGCTCACCAGCAGCTTCTGCAGGCCCAGCGCCTGGAACGCCGCTTCCAGCACCAGGATGCCGCCGGCGATGATCGGGCGGCGGTCGCTGGACAGGCCCGGCAACTGGATGTCGTCGATCTTCTTGGCCTTCAGCAGTTCATCGCGCAGCTGCGGCAGGGCCTCGGCGGTGATCGCGCCCTTGCTCAGCTTCATCGTCGCGCAGATCTCGCTGATCGCCTTGTGCGTGCCCGATGAACCCAGCGCTTCCTGCCAGCCCAGCGCGCGATACTTGCTGGCGAAGGGTTGGAACTCGCGGCCGATCTCGGCCAGTGCGTCCTTCCAGCGCTTCTTGCTCAGCTTGCCGCCGGGGAAGAAGCGTCGGGTACTGGCAATGCAGCCGGCCTGCAGGCTCTCGCGCTCCAGGGTCTGCATGCCCATGCCGATGATGAATTCGGTGGAGCCGCCGCCGATGTCGATCACCAGCCGGCGCTGGCCGGGTTTGGGCGGTTGCGCGTGGGCCACGCCCAGGTAGATCAGGCGGGCTTCTTCGCGCCCGCTGACCACTTCGATGGCATGCCCCAGTGCGGTTTCGGCCGGGACCAGGAACGACTGCGGCGAGCGCAGCTGGCGGACGGTGTTGGTGGCCAGCGCGCGTACCCGGTGCGGCGGCACATTGCGGATGCGCTGGCCGAAGCGCGCCAGGCATTCCAGCGCGCGCTGGCGGGCCGCTGCGGAGAGGCCACCCTTGCCATCCAGCCCATCGGCCATGCGCACGGTCTCGCGCAGGCGGTCGATCACCCGCAGCTGGCCGAGCGTGTAGCGCGCGATGACCATGTGGAAACTATTGGAGCCAAGGTCGATGGCGGCCAGCAGGTCGCCATCCTGCAATGCGGGCGGAGTCGTGGTGGTATGCGGCATGGACGAATGTTAGCCGAAGGGGCGGTGTGCTCGTCACCGCACGGCCTTCACATTTTGTAGGGGAGTGCGGCAGGGCTGCGCCCTGCACCTGCCGAATCAACGGCAACGGCAACAGCCGAAGCAAAGGCTGGCTTCCTGTGGGCAGGCAGGGTGAGTCCGGCTGCGGGGGACGCTGCAAGTACGTCCATGTAAGCTCGGTCGCGCCATCCATGGCGCTCACGCCCCCGCAACCGGACCCACCCCGCCTTCGACAGTTCTCTGCGATCTGCCGGGACGGCGTTCTGCGCGGCTGTTGGTGGGTGTCGACCTTGGTCGACACGGTAGATCCACGCCATGCGTGGATGAATCCAAACGTGCCGACCAAGGTCGGCACCTACCGGGTCAGAGCCCCTGCATCAATGCCATCTGCGCAGAATGCGGGGCTTCGTCGTGCGCCGGCGCGCGCTTGTGGTAGATGCCGTCGGCATCCAGTTCCCAGGCGTTGAGATTGTCGTCCAGGTAGTTCTGCAGGACCTCGCGGTAGACCCGCTTGGCCAGCTCCGGATCGAGGATCGGGAAGCAGGTCTCGACCCGGCGCAGCAGGTTGCGTTCCAGCCAGTCGGCGCTGGCGCAGTACATCTCCGGTGCGCCGTCGTTGCCGAACCAGTAGACGCGGCTGTGCTCCAGGAAGCGGCCGACGATCGAGCGCACGCGGATGTTGTCCGAGATGCCCGGCACGCCCGGACGCAGGGTGCAGGCGCCGCGGATGATCAGGTCGATCTGCACGCCGGCCTGCGAGGCGGCATACAGCGCGCGCACCACCTGCGGTTCGTTCAGTGCGTTCATCTTGGCGATGATCCGCGCCGGGCGGCCCGCGGCGGCGACGCGCGTTTCGCGCTCGATGCGGCCGAGGATGCCGGTGTGCAGGGTGAAGGGCGACTGCAGCAGGCGCTTGAGCTTCATCTTCGACGCCAGCCCGGACAGCTGCTGGAACAGCAGGTGCACGTCGTTGCCGATGTCCGCATCGGCGGTGATCAGGCTGATGTCGGTGTACGCGCGGGCGGTGCCGCTGTGGTAGTTGCCGGTGCCCAGGTGCACGTAGCGGCGCAGCTTGCGGCCCTCGCGGCGCACGATCAGCAGCATCTTGGCGTGGGTCTTGTAGCCGACTACGCCGTACACCACCTGCACGCCGGCTTCCTGCAGGCGATCGGCCAGGCCGAGGTTGGCCTCTTCGTCGAAGCGCGCGCGCAGCTCGACCACCACGGTCACGTCCTTGCCGTTGCGCGCGGCCTGGATCAGTGCATCGACAATCAGCGAATCCTTGCCGGTGCGGTACAGGGTCTGCTTGATCGCCAGCACGTTGGGGTCGATCGCCGCTTGCCGGATAAGCTCCAGCACTGCGGTGAAGGCATCGAACGGATGGTGCAGCAGCAGGTCCTGGCGTGCCGCCGTCTCGAAGATGCCGTCGCTGTCGCGCAGCGTGCGCGGCGTCATCGGCGGGTACTTCAGGTCCGGCTGCGCGATCAGGTCGTACAGCTGGATGATGCGGTTGAGGTTGACCGGGCCATCGATGCGATACACCGCGTTCTCGGTCAGGCCGAAATTCTGCAGCAGGGTGCGCACGATCTCGCGCGGCATGTCGTGGGCGATCTCCAGGCGTACCGCCGGCCGGTAGCCGCGGTCGACCAGTTCGTCGCGCAATGCCAGCGCCAGGTTTTCCACTTCCTCCTCGTCCACCACCAGCTCGGAGTTGCGGGTGACGCGGAACTGGTAGGCGCCCTGGACTTCCATGCCCGGGAACAGCTCATCGACGAAGGTCGACAGCACCGAGGACAGGAACACGAAGTTCTGCGGCCCGCCGAGCTTTTCCGGCAGCTGGATGATGCGCGGCAGCGATCGCGGTGCACGCACGATGGCCAGATGGCCGGCGCGGCCGAACGCGTCGGTGCCCTTCAGCACCACCACGATGTTCAGCGACTTGTTGAGGATCTTCGGGAACGGGTGCACCGGGTCCAGGCCCAGCGGCGACAGCACCGGCATGATCTCGTTGCGGAAGTACGCACGCAGCCAGCGTTTCTGGCGGTCGGTCCAGGAATGGCGGCCGAGCACGCCGATGCCGGCGTCCATCAGCGCCGGGCGCAGTGTCTCGTTCCAGCAGCGGTACTGCTGGTCCACCAGTTCCGCAGCGCGGTCATGGATGGCGTTGAGGATGGTCTGCGGGCTCATCCCGTCCGGGGCCGGCGGCAGGCCGAATTCCTGCGCGTGGCGCACGGCGGCGGCGCGGATCTCGAAGAACTCGTCGAGGTTGGTGCAGGAGATGCACATGAAGCGCAGGCGTTCCAGCAGCGGCACCTGCGGGTCCATCGCCTGCGCCAGCACGCGGAAGTTGAAATCCAGCTGCGACAGCTCGCGGTTGATGTACAGCGCCGGGTCGCGCAACGGATCGTTGTCCGGGCTCACGGGGAGGGGGAGGGATCCGAGGCTGCTCATGGCGTCATTCTTCGATGGAGGTCAGGGGGGCGGACTCGCGCGGGCGCACGTGGTCGGCATCGAAATGGCAGGAGAACACCGAGCCCTTGCCGACTTCGCTTTCAATCTCCAGCCGTGCGTGGTGCAGGCCGAGGATGTGCTTGACGATGGACAGGCCCAGCCCGGTGCCGCCGCTCTCGCGTGAGCGGCTGCTGGACACACGGTAGAAACGTTCAGTCAGGCGTGGCAGGTGGGTGGCCGGGATGCCGTAGCCGGAATCGCGCACCGACAGCACCGCGCCGTCGCCTTCGCGGCGGAACTCCACCGCGATGCGGCCACCGGCCGGGGTGTAGCGCACGGCGTTGGTGACCAGGTTGGAGAAGGCGCTGTGCAGTTCCTTGGTCGAACCCTGCAGGTCGACACCGGCGAGGTCGTCGATGCTGATCTGGTGACGGCCCTGGCTGTGCGCCTCGGCTTCGCGGCGCAGCGTCGCCAGCATCGGCTGCATGGCCACGGTCTCTTCCTCGCTGTGTTCCTGCGATTCGAGGCGCGACAAGGTCAGCAGGTCTTCCACCAGCTGGGCCATACGCTGGCTCTGCTTGCGCATTTCTTCCAGCATCGGTCCGGTGCCCGGGAAATCTTCCGGGTCCATCATGTCCAGGTAGCCGTGGACCACGGTGAGTGGCGTGCGCAGCTCGTGTGAAACGTTGGCGACGAAGTCGCGGCGTACCTGTTCCAGGCGCAGCAGCTTGCTGACGTCACGGGCGATCAGCAGCCAGTAATCCGACGAATAGGGAATCAGGCGCAGGTTCAGGCGGATCGCCGGATCGACCGGGGAGGGCACGTCCAGGATCGGTTCGGCATTGCGGCCACCGGCCAGCCAGTGGGCCAGCGGCATTGGCTGCAGGCGTTCGACCAGGGCCTCGCCAAGGTCGCCGGGATGGTGCAGGCCGAGCAGGGCGGTGGCCGCTTCGTTGAACCACTGCACGCGCTGGCTGTTGCGGTCCAGCACCACGACGGCGTCGGGCAGCGCGGCGGCGGCGGCGCGGTAGCTGCGCAGCATGTCCAGCAGGCGGCGCTTGCGCACGCGCATTTCCACCTGGTTGCGGTACAGCAGGCGGTCCAGTTCGTTCCAGACGCCGGTGCCTTCCTCTGCGGTGTCCCAGCGCTGGCGCGCGGTCAGCCGGCGCAGCACGCTGCGCAGTCGCCAGTAATGCCAGGCCAGGGTGGCCAGCGCGCCCAGTGCGATGCACAACCACAGGTGGCCCGTGAACCACCCCACCAGTCCGGCGAACAGCAGTACCGCGGCAACGGTGGCCAGGGTCTTCAACCAGGCAGAGCGGATGTGGCGGGGCATTGCGATCTCGTCGTTGAGGTGCGGCGGTTCACTGGGGTGAACCGAGGGTTATAGCAGAGTTGCCGGCACCGGCACCCGCAGGTGCGCGGTGCCGGCACGACGAGACTCAGGTGGCAGTGGAGAAGCGGTAGCCTGCGCCGCGCACGGTCTGCACCATGTTCTCGGCGTTGAACGGCTCCAGCGTCTTGCGCAGGCGGCGGATATGCACGTCGATGGTGCGCTCCTCCACGTACACGCTGCCGCCCCACACATGGTCCAGCAGCTGGGCACGGGTATAGACGCGCTCCGGGTGGGTCATGAAGAAGTGCAGCAGGCGGTATTCGGTCGGGCCGATCGGCACCGGCTGGTCGTTGGCGAACACGCGATGGGCGGCGCCGTCGATGCGGATCGGGCCAACGGCCACGCTGCCGTCCTCGTCGTCCTCGCGGGCGCGGCGCATGACCGCACGGATGCGGGCCAGCAGTTCGCGCGCCGAGAACGGCTTGACCACATAGTCATCGACACCGGCTTCGAGGCCACCGACGCGATCGTTCTCTTCGCCGCGGGCGGTCAGCATGATGATCGGCACCTCGCGGGTCAGCGTTTCCTTGCGCCAGCGGCGGGCCAGGTCCAGGCCGCTGGTGCCGGGCAGCATCCAGTCCAGCAGGATCAGGTCCGGAACGCGGTCGGCGATGGCGGTCTGGGCCTCACGGGCGTCGCCGGCGTGGACCGGTTCGTAGTCGCCCTTGCGAAGGGCGAAGGCGACCATTTCACGGATCGCGGGCTCGTCATCGACGATCAGGATGCGTTTCTGCACGAGGACACCGTAGGGCTCGGTTACTGGAGTGGTGCCAGTAGACTACGGTTTGATGACATGTTTGTGACTACCCGGCCGGAACCGGCCTGGATTGCCATCGGCCGGTCATGCGGCGCTCAGCGGCGGTCCAGGTCCGGGTCCTGTACGCCCTGCCGGCGGAGCTCAAGCACCGTCGGGGTGATCGATTCGATGCGGGCGTCGACCCGCGCGCGGCCGATGTAATCCAGTGCCGGATTGCGCTTGAGCGCCTGCAGCTGCATCAGCGCCTGTTCCGGCCGTCCGCTGAGGAAGGCCGCCTCGGCATAGGCCTCGCTGGCACGGACGCTGTCGCCGGCGAGCTCGCTGGCGCGGGCGAAACGCTGCTGGAAGACCGGATCGTTACCACTTTGCGACAGCAGGGGGCGCAGCATCGCCTGCGCGCGCTGGCCGGCCTCGCGGTTGCCCTGTTCGTTCAGGATCTCGGCATAGGTCAGTGCCACCGGGCGGCTGTTGGGGTGTTCGCGCAGCAGCTGCTCGAAGCGGCTGTTGGCCTGCGCGGCCTGGCCTGCGCGCGACTCCGCTTCGCCCAGGCCCAGCGCCAGCCACAGGTTGCCGGGGTGGGTCTGCAGCAGGCCGGCCAGGGTCTGCCGGGCCTGGCCGGCACCGGCGCGGCCGCCGCGCATCACCGCCAGCGCCTGGCCATAGCGCTGTGCATCGTTGAGGCCGTCCTTCTGCCGCTTGGCCAGGTCGGCATACTCGCGCTCCAGCTCGGGGGTGGAGTCCGCGCTGAGCACGCGCAGGCGCTCACGCGCCCAGTCGAAGTCACCGCTGGCGCCACGGTTGAGCTGGCCGATCGGCAGGCGCAGCACACTGCTGGGCAGCAGCGGGTTGTTGCCGCGCAGCAGCGGCTCGCCCAGGCTGGGATCGGCCGGGTCCACCCGCTCCTTGCGCTCGCCGGTGGGGGTGCTGGTGGTCAGCAGCACCGTGTCCTTCTTCATCTGCTCGGCGCGGGACTTGGCCTCGCTGATGCGGGTGATGTTGACCGGGTGGGTGCGCAGGAATTCGGGAACGCTGTAGCCCCCTTCGTTGCCGCGCATGGCCGCCGACATCCGCTCGAAGAAGCCGGCCATCGCATCCACGTCGTAGCCGCTGCGCGACAGGGTGCGGATGCCGAGGCGGTCGGCCTCGGACTCGTTGGAACGGGTGTAGTTGATCTGCCGCTGCTGCATCAGGCCCATGCCCGAGCTGATCGCGGCCATCGTCGCGTTGCCGGACGACGTGCTGTTGCTGGCCTGGGCGGCCACCACCGCCGCCAGCATGCCCAGCAGGATCGGGATCTGGTCGCGCTGGGCGCGCTCGACACCGCGCAGCACATGCTGCTGGGTGACGTGGGCGATTTCGTGGGACAGCACCGCAGCCACCTCGTCCTCGCGCTCGGCGGTCAGCACCAGTCCGGCATTGACCCCGATGTAGCCGCCCAGCGTGGCGAAGGCGTTGATCTGGCGGTCGTTCATCACGAAGAAGGTGTACGGCTGCCGCGGCTGGTCACTGTTGGAGCCGAGCCGGGTGCCCATGGTCTGCAGCCAGTCGTTGACCAGCGGATCCTCCAGCAGGTAGCCGTAGTTGCGCAGCTCGCGCAGCATCATCGCGCCGTACTCGGCCTGGCGGGCCGGGGTCAGCAGCTCGCCGGCCGAGGAGCCGATGTCGGGCAGCTTCTCCTGGGCCTGGGCCAGCGGCATGGCCAGGGCCAGGGTGACGGCGGTAGTCAGCAGCAGGGCTCGCAAGCAGAAGGTCCTCGGGCGGGGCGCGCCAAGCGTGGCAGGGCGGGGGGCAACCATTCGTTAATCCACAGTGTTGCGGCCGTGGCGTGGAAATTCCAGCGCACCGGTACCATATGTAGACCGTCGATCCATCGTGGAGTTTCCCGTGACAGCCCAGACCGCCGGCGGTGCCCCCGCCATCACCATCTATTCCACCGCCGTCTGCCCGTACTGCGTGGCCGCCAAGAACTTCCTGAAGAGCAAGGGCCAGCAGTGGACCGAGGTCCGCATCGACCTGGACCCGGCCGAGCGCGAGAAGATGATGGCGCTGACCCGCCGCACCAGCGTGCCGCAGATCTTCGTCGGCGACGTCCATGTCGGCGGCTACGACGACATGATGGCCCTGCACCGTGAAGGCAAGCTCGAGCCGCTGCTGGCCGGGCAGGGCCAGGCATGAGCGCGGCCGACGACGGCAGCAAGGACCGCATCGCCGAGTTCACCGAGTTCCGCAAGCGCATGAACGAGCGCATCCTGGGCGAACCGAACCAGGTGGTGCGCCGCTTCTTCGCGCTGGATACGCAGACCTACCAGGCCGGCGCACTGGACGTGAAGACCAAGGAGCTGCTGGGCCTGGTGGCCTCGATGGTGCTGCGCTGCGACGACTGCATCAGCTACCACGTGGCCCAGTGCAAGGACGCCGGCGTGACCCGCGAGGAGTTCTTCGAGACCTTCTCGGTCGGCCTGGTGGTGGGCGGTTCCATCGTGATCCCGCACCTGCGCCGCGCGGTCGACTTCCTCGACCAGCTCGAAGGCGGCGCCGCCGCCCCGGAAGCGCACGCGCATTGAGGGTAGTGCCGGCCGCTGGCCGGCATCCCCTGAACCCGACATGGCCGAGGTTGCCGGCCAGCGGCCGGCACTACCGCGCCCGCGAGGGCTTTCCCCGCAATCCAACAGCCCAGGAGCCCCCTTGTTGTTCAAGGGGGCGCGCCGACAGGCGCGGGGATAAGGTGGGATGCGCGGGCAATTCTGCCTGGGCCGGGCACTGGGACCATGGTCTATTTGGGACCTCGGCCCCGGCTCAGGCATAATTGCTGGTGAAACTTCCTTTGCGCCGGCGTTTCCGGGCACGTCCGGACGGCGTTTTTCCCCCTGTTCGGAACATCGATCAATGACGCAGAAAATTACGGTCATCCGCGGCGACGGCATTGGCCCGGAAATCATGGACGCCACCCTGTTCGTGCTCGACCAGCTCAAGACTGGCCTGGAGTACGAAGACGCCGACGCCGGCCTGGTGGCCCTGGAAAAGCACGGCGACCTGATGCCGGCGGTGACCCTGGAATCGATCGCGCGCAACAAGGTCGCGCTGAAGAGCCCGCTGACCACCCCGGTCGGTGGCGGCTTCACCTCGATCAACGTCAGCCTGCGCCGTCACTTCGACCTGTACGCCAACGTGCGTCCGGCCCACACCTTCCCGAACACCAAGTCGCGTTTCGACAACGTCGACCTGATCACCGTTCGTGAAAACACCGAAGGTGCCTACCTGGCCGAAGGCCAGGAAGTGTCGGCCGACGGCGAGACCGCCTTCTCCGGCACCCGCATCACCCGCAAGGGCTCCGAGCGCATCGTGCGCTACGCCTTCGAGCTGGCCAAGAGCACCGGCCGCAAGAAGGTCACCGCCGTGCACAAGGCCAACATCATCAAGTCGACCTCGGGCCTGTTCCTGAATGTCGCCCGTGAAGTCGCCGCGCAGTACCCGGAGATCGAGTTCCAGGAAATGATCGTCGACAACTGCTGCATGCAGCTGGTGATGCGTCCGGAGCAGTTCGACGTGATCGTCACCACCAACCTGTTCGGTGACATCATCTCCGACCTGTGCGCGGGTCTGGTCGGCGGCCTGGGCCTGGCCCCGGGTGCCAACATCGGCAAGGACGCGGCGATCTTCGAAGCCGTGCACGGCACCGCGCCGGACATCGCCGGCCAGGGCAAGGCCAATCCGTGCGCACTGCTGCTGGCAGCCGCACAGATGCTGGACCACGTCGGCCAGCCGGAAAACGCCGAGCGCCTGCGCAAGGCCATCGTGGCGACCATGGAAGCCAAGGACTCGCTGACCGGCGACCTGGGCGGCACCGGCACCACCATGAGCTTTGCCCAGGCCATCGCCAGCCGCCTGTAAGCGGCCGGCCGACCTCGGTTGGATCCACAGCGGGGCGCCTTCGGGCGCCCCGTTGCGTTGTGGGCCGGCTCGGTAGATCCACGCCATGCGTGGATGACGGGGCCCTTGGGTCCGCAGCTACCCATAGGGAGCCCCGCAGGGGATTTTCTGTGCGTATATCGCACAGATCATGTGCCTCTACGTGGCTGGTTCGTGCGTCATGTGCTCGGCATCCTGTGCCCACTTTCCACCGCACAGGAGCTTGAACATGAACCTCACCGCCTTTGGTCTGGCCAGCCTGATCGGCATGGCCACCGCTACCTCCGTTGCCGCTGCCGAGCCGGCCCATCCCACCATCCGCCACATGGCCGGCGCGCCTGTCGCGACCTCGCTGGATGCGGCGAAGACCGCCGTACTCGTGATCGACTTCCAGAATGAGTACTTCGATGCCAAGGCCGCACCGGGCTTTGCCGGTGGCCGCATGGTCATTCCCGATGGCGTGGCCGCGCTGCGGCAGGCGAAGCGGGTGGTCGAATTTGCCGACGCCCACGGCATCCGCGTGATCCATGTGCAGCACGTGCTTCCGGCCGGCGCACCCCTGTTCGCGCAGGGCAGCGTCAATGCTGCCTTCCATCGCGACCTGCAGCCGCGCCAGGGCGAGACCGTGGTGCAGAAGGACAACGTCAGTGTGTTCGCCGGCGCGTCCGCCGCCGCGCTCGACCAGGTGCTGAAGAGCGCCGGCATCGACACCCTGATCGTCACCGGCCTGCAGACCCACGCCTGCGTGGCCGGTGCCGCGCGCGATGCGGCGGCCGCGCCACGTGGCTACCGGGTGATCGTCTCGTCCGATGCCAGCGCCAGCCGTGACCTGGACCTGGCCGGCGGCCAGCGCATCGACCATCGGGCGCTGCATGAAGCCTCTCTGGCCCAGATCGAGGACACCTTCGGCGATGTCATGACGACTGACGCGGTCCTGGCACTGCCGGTGCGCAAGGCTGGCGACGGCGCTTGATAAGCTGGCCGGGCCCGCATGCCGCGGGCCCCGCCACCTGGAGCTGCCCGCCGATGGATCACTTCGCCGCCCTGCGTGCGCTGCGCGCCATCGTCGACGCGGGCAGTTTCACTGCGGCCGCCGAACGCCTGGGGAGCACCCACTCGGCGATGTCGCGGCAACTGCGGCAGCTGGAAGAACACCTGCAGGTGCGCCTGCTCGATCGCAACAGCCGTCGGCTGTCGTTGACCGAGGCCGGGCGCGATTACTACCGTGAGGCGGCAACGCTGCTGGACCGCCTGCAGGAAGCCGACGACCGTGCCCGTGCCGGGCAGGCGCAACCCAGCGGCAGCGTACGGATCAGCGTGCCGCAGGTGGTGGCCAGCCAGGAGCTGCCGCACTGGCTGCCCTCGTTCCTGCAGCGCTACCCGCAGGTCACGCTGGACTTGTCGGCGGATGATCAGCTGGTGGATGTGGTGGGCGGTGGTTTCGACCTGGCGCTGCGTATTGCGGCTGCATTGCCGGACAGCCAGCTGGTCGCACGCGAGCTGGCCAGCTGTCCGCGCATCCTGGTCGCCGCACCGGCCTACCTGGCACGCCATGGCCTGCCGCGACAGGCCGCCGATCTCGAACAGCACACGCTGCTGGGTTTCAGTCCCACGCCATCCATGCCGCCCTGGCAGTTGCAGGGGCCGCGCGGCGCAAGCGAGAGCGTTGAAGCCGGGCAGCGCCTGCGCGTGGATGCCACGCCCGCGCTGTACGCCGCCGTGCTGGCCGGTATGGGCATCAGCCTGTTCACCGCGCTGACCGTGCAGGAGGACCTGCGCGCCGGTCGTCTGATCCGCGTGCTGCCGACCTGGCATGCCGGCCAGCGACGCTACTTCGCGTTGTATCCGCATGCACGTGCGCTCGCGCCCAAGGTGCGTGCGCTGGTCGAGCACCTTGCGGCGCACTACGCTGCACCGATGGGCGCGGCAGGTTAGTCGCGCGGCTGAAGCCGAGGTGGTGATGGAGTCGGTCTATCTGTTGGTCGCGCTGGGCGCGATCGTCGCCGGATTCGTGCAGGGCCTGTCCGGTTTCGCTTTCGGCATGGTGGCGATGTCGTTCTGGGCATGGGGACTGGAGCCGCGACTGGCCGCCACGCTGTCGGTGTTCGGGGCGCTGGTCGGTCAGCTGGTCGCGGTGTTCACCGTGCGCCGCGGGTTCAACCTGCGCCTGCTGCTGCCGTTCGTGCTGGGAGGCCTGGCGGGCATTCCGCTGGGCGTGATGGTACTGCCGCAGCTGGACATGGACTGGTTCAAGGCGCTGCTCGGTGGCTTTCTCGCGCTGTGGTGCCCGGTGATGCTGATGGCGCGCTCGTTGCCGCCGGTTACCGTCGGCGGTCGTGTCGGCGATGCGATCGCCGGCATGGCCGGTGGCGTGCTCAGCGGCATTGGCGGTTTCGCCGGACCGGTGCCGACGCTGTGGAGCACGCTGCGTGGCTTCGGCAAGGACGAGCAGCGCGCGGTCATCCAGAACTTCAATCTGGCGATGCTGGCGGTAACCATGGCCACCTATGTCGGGAGTGGCCTGGTGAGCCGGCAGATGCTGCCGTACTTCGCCATCGTGGCACCGGCCATGCTGGTGCCGACCCTGTTGGGTGCGCGTGTCTACATCGGCATCAGCGAGGCGCGCTTCCGGCAGATCGTACTGAGCCTGTTGACCGCCTCGGGCATCGCGCTGCTGGCGTCGTCGCTGCCGGTGCTGCTGGCGCGCGCTGTCACGGGCTGAGATTCAGGTCGGGCGGAACATGCGGAAGCGCTGTTCGGCGCCGATGCGGAAGTAATCGGCAGGCCCGCCGCCGCGCAGGATCGGTGCCGCCGCCGCGGTGTCGTAGATGCCATCGACCAGCAACCGTGCATCGATATGCACCGCCACCACTTCGCCCAGCACCAGCCAACCGTTGGTGTCCTGTCCGCCGGCATCGCGCAGGCGCACGATCTGGGTGCAGCGGCATTCCATGCTCACCGGGCTCTGTGCCACGCGCGGTGGCGCCACCTGCGTGGATGCCAGCGGGGTCAGGCCGGCGAGGGCGAACTCGTCGACATCCGCTGCAACCGCGCGGCAGCTTTCGTTCATGGCCTCTGCCAGGTCGAAGGTGGCCAGGTTCCAGACGAACTCGCCGGTGGCTTCGATGTTGCGCAACGAGTCTTTGCGGCCCTGGCTGGAGAAACCGATGATCGGCGGGGTGTAGTTGAAAGCGTTGAAGAAGCTGTAGGGCGCCAGGTTCAACGTGCCTTGCGCGTCGCAGCTGGAAATCCAGCCGATCGGGCGCGGGCCGATGATGGCGTTGAACGGGTCATGCGGCAGGCGGTGGCCTTCAGCCGGGCGGTAGCTGTGGAAGGTGTCGGTCATGGGGGCGTGTTCCGTAGCGTCGAGCGTGCTCGACTCTACCGCCTGAAACAGCCGAGCAGGCGCGGCCCACAAAAAAAGCCGCGACCCTTGCGGATCGCGGCTTGTCGTTTTCGGCGTGGCTGGACTCAGCGCTGCTGGATCTTCGACAGCAGGCGCAGGAATTCGACGTACAGCCAGACCAGGGTCACCATCAGGCCGAATGCGCCATACCACTCCATGTACTTCGGCGCGCGCTGGGCCACGCCGGTTTCGATGAAGTCGAAGTCCAGCACCAGGTTCAGCGCCGCCACGACCACCACGAACAGGCTGAAGGCGATGCCCAGCCAGCTGGAGTCGTGGATCACCGGCACATTGATGTTGAAGAAACCCAGCACGAACGAGGCCAGGTAGAGCAGGGCGATGCCGCCGGTGGCGGCGACCACGCCCATCTTGAAGTTCTCGGTGGCCTTGATCACGCCGCTGCGGTATGCGAACAGCAGGGCGAACAGGGTGCCGAAGGTCAGCAGCACTGCCTGGAACACGATGCCCGGGAACTTGGCGTTGAACACGGCCGAGATGGCGCCGAGGAACAGGCCTTCCACCAGCGCGTACATCGGCGCGGTGACCGGAGACCATTCCTTCTTGAAGATGGTGATCAGCGCCAGCACCAGGCCGCCGATGGCGCCGCCCATGGCATACAGCTTGGCTCCGGCCATGACCTGGCCGTAGTCGTCGATGGTCTGGTTCCAGGCGAAAGCGGCCGTCAGCACGGTCAACAGCAGCAGGAAACCGGTCTTGTTGACGGTGCCGTTGAGGGTCATTGCCTGGTCGGGGCTGGTCACCACCGAACCGCTGGCGAGGTCGAGGAAGGTCGACTCGGAAAGAGCCGGGTTGCCGCTGCGCATGCGTGTTCTCCGTGCGAATGAGGGTCGAGACGGCCATCCGGCCGATGACCGCGAGCATAGCCGATGACCACGCATGGCGCCGTGGCAGACGTCAGGTTCGAGCGTTCCGCGTTGACAGTTCGCGACCGGCTTGGCGACAATGACCAACTCCCCGGGCCTGACCCGAGGGGATTGCAAGACCGGGGTATAGCGCAGTCTGGTAGCGCGCCTGCTTTGGGAGCAGGATGTCGGGGGTTCGAATCCCTCTACCCCGACCAATCCCACATCACGTCGGATTGGACACCGTTCCGGTTCGGGCGCCCGTAGCTCAACTGGATAGAGCACCGGCCTTCTAAGCCGGCGGTTACAGGTTCGATTCCTGTCGGGCGCGCCATCTGAAACCCCCGATTCCTCATTCGCCGCCGGCCCCCGCCTGGCTTCGCGCTGCGTTGGCGCGCATTCAATCTGGCCCAACGCGGGCAAGGCATAGTCGGCCTGGCCCCATGCAGGGGTGCCCGCCATGAGTCCTTCCTCCATGAACGTTGTGCGATCACGCTGGCTGCTGCTGGCGATGGGCCTGACGCTGTGCGCGCAGGCCGCCGCCGAGCCCGTCATTGCGGTCTATCGCGGCGAGGCGGGTTGTCCGGGCTGTTCGGAGGCGGTCGAGCAGGCCATCCACCGTTCGCATCCGGACGATCGCGTGGTCTTTCTGGGCCCGGACGAGGCCGCCGATGTCGATTCGCTCGCCGTGTCGCGCTACCGCGCCTATGTGCAGCCGGGGGGCGGGCAGGACATCGATGCCGCGATGGAGGCCGTCGGAGAAGGTGGAGCTGCGGCCATCCGCCGCTTCGTCGACGCCGGCGGAACCTACATCGGCCTGTGCATGGGCGCCTATCTGGCGGGCGTATCGCATTTCGGCCTGCTTGCGCAGGACCTGGACGCTGAGGCGGGAAGGCCGGGGTTCCCGGTGAAGGATGAGGACGATGCGGTGATTCCCGTCACCTGGAACGGGGGGCGGCAGACGGTGTACTTCCAGGACGGCCCCTATCTCCACGCGGTGCCGCGTGATCAGGGATTCAGGGTGATTTCGCGCTATGCCAATGGCGACATCGCGGCTGCGTCGTATCGTCATGGGAAGGGCGTGGTGGTGCTGTCCGGCCCGCATCCGGAAGCTTCGGCGGAGTGGTTCGGAGCGGCAGGGATCCCGCTTTCGCAGATGCCTTCGAGCGATCTGTTCAAGGATCTGCTGGATGCTGACCGACCATGAACTGGTGGTGTGACTGCGGCGGAGCGGGGTGGAGCGCGGCCCTGCACATCAATGTGAAGAAATGCTTGCAATTCCTTCGCGACTCCCGGAAAATGCCGGACTCGCTTCGGGGGACGGACTTCTGGTTCGGCCCGGTCGCAAAGCACAAGGTTCCATCGCTGGCGGTATCGGCGGGGAGCGAAAGTTTCAGTGGTGGCTGTAGCTCAGTTGGTTAGAGTACCGGATTGTGATTCCGGTGGTCGGGGGTTCGAATCCCCTCAGCCACCCCACTGATTCAACCGTGTCGGCGCAGTCGAAACGGTATTGCAATAAACAGAAAGCACGCTATAATGTGCGTCTGAGTTTCACGGGCCGTTAGCTCAGTTGGTAGAGCAGTTGACTCTTAATCAATAGGTCCAAGGTTCGAATCCTTGACGGCCCACCAAGACAGAAGCCACCTGGTACGCCAGGTGGCTTTTTTCTTATATAAGTGTGACCCTTTCGTTTCGATGGGTCACACGTTGCAGGGCCCCGCCTGGCGTGGATCTGCAACGCAGCGGGATCGCAGTGCTGGTTTCAACGATGTTGAAGAAAGTGCTTGCACCCACCGAGCGGATCGGGTCATAATTCGCGCCCCGATTTCGGGCTGTTAGCTCAGTTGGTAGAGCAGTTGACTCTTAATCAATAGGTCCAAGGTTCGAATCCTTGACAGCCCACCAGACGAAAGCCACTTGGTTCGCCAAGTGGCTTTTTTCTTGTCTGCGCGCCGGGTTGCGCTTGCGGATGTCAGTGCGCTGGCTGGTGTGGAGCCCCCTTGAGTCAAGGGGGCGCGGCGAAGCCGCCGGGATGTGGGGGCTGATGAAGTGGGGCCCGCGCTTTGCCGCGCAAAGCGTGGGGCTGCGGCGCGAATGCGCGGCAGCTTCCCACTTGGTTCGCCAAGTGGCTTTTTTCCTGTCTGCGCGCCGGGTTGCGCTTCATCCACGCATGGCGTGGATCTACTGAAGCGGTGCATGGCGTGGGTCTACTGAAGCGATGCTGAAATCAGGGGCGTACGCGTCATCAGTTTTTTCAATGCTGTGCGCTGCTTCTCACCGCATCGCGTCCTGCATCGCACCCAATGGATCTTCCGCGCCGATGGCGCATGCACGAAGGAAGATGTTGATGGCTGATATCACTCGATTGCACCGCACGCTGTGGGTTCCCTTCGCGTTGATGGCACTGGCGGCCTGCACCCCGGGCAATGATCCCGTGCCGACCGTCGAGCGCGATGCTGGCATGGAGAGCCTTCCAGCGCGCCCGGCCGACGCCATGCAGATGCAGCCGGCTCAGCCCGCAGAGGGGGAGGTCCTGCCCGACGCGGTGGACGTACAGCGCAATGCGGACGGTTCGGTGGATGTGCGCAAGGCTGCGCCGGAGTCGGTGGCCCTGCGTCGTACCGACGATGGGGGCGTGGAGGTCCGGAAGTTGGATGCGGCCGTCGACCCTGGTGCAGGCGTGGCGCCGGCCCGGGCTGTACCGCAGCAGTAAGCTGCAGTCGCCCTGGCCGGACGGGTGCCCGCCGGGGCGGCTGCGATGCAGCGACGGCGCGGATCGAAGTGGATTCAGCTTTGTGTAGGCCTTTCGCTTCCCGTCATCGCCTGCGACAATGAACACCTGTGCCGGCCACGCGAAAGTGGCGGAATTGGTAGACGCCCTGGATTTAGGTTCCAGTGCCGCAAGGCGTGGGGGTTCGAGTCCCCCCTTTCGCACCAGTGCCGGCCTGTCCCCGCCCTGATCGGGCCATCGACGCCCCCTTGACCGGCACGCGCTGGCAGTGCAGGCCGAATTGGGCGAAACTAAAGGGCTGCGGCAAGCAGGCGCGTCCCAGACGTCGTGTCCTTACAACCGTTTCATCCCAATCATCGAGCCGGGGGCCTGCGCCACCGGTGGCAGGAGTCAACATGCAAGCTTCGATCGAATCCACCGGCAACCTGGAACGCCGCCTGAGCTTCTCGCTGCCGGAAGAGCGTCTGCAGAGCCACATCGTCGGCCGCCTGGGCGAAATCGCCCGTACCACCCGCATCAAGGGTTTCCGTCCGGGCAAGGTGCCGGCCAAGGTGATCGAGCAGCGCTTCGGCGCGCAGGTCCGTGGTGAGGCGCTGGACGGCCTGCTGCGCGAAACCTTCGATGCCGCCGTGCGTGAGCACGACCTGCGCATCGTCGGCAGCCCGCGCATCGACAAGGGCGACGAGGGTGAGTTCTCCTTCGTGGCCACCGTGGAAGTGGTGCCGGACTTCGGCGATATCGACGTCAGCAAGCTGACCGTCGTGCGCCACAGCGCCGAGATCACCGACGCCGACATCGACCAGATGATCGAAAACCTGCAGAACCAGCGTCGTACCTGGGCCCCGGTCAGCCGTGGCGCGCAGGACGGTGACCTGGTCGCGGTGGAAACCTGGTCGCAGGCCGGCGAAGAGCGCCTGCCGGCCGAGGGCACCGAGAAGGGTTCGATCGTGCTCGGCCAGGGCATGATGTTCGACACCATCGAAAAGGGCCTGGTCGGCCTGGCCAAGGGCGAAGAGAAGACCCTGGACGTCGAGTTCCCGGCTGACTGGCGCGTGCCGGTGCTGGCGGGCAAGACCGTGCAGGTCACCGTCAAGGTTGCCGAAGTGTCCGAGCCGGTCGTGCCGGCGGTCGACGAAGCGTTCATCAAGAGCTTCGGCGTGAAGGGTGGCGACGTCGAGCAGTTCCGCAGCGACATCCGCGCCAACCTGGAGCGCGAGCTGAAGGGTGCCCTGATGAACCGCCTGCGCCGTGAAGTGGGCGAGCAGCTGATCGCGGCCTACGCCTCGGTCGAAATGCCGCCGCGCCTGGTCGAGAACGAAGCCCGCGCCATGCTGGCCCAGCAGGTCGAGCAGATCCGCCGCAACGGCCAGAACGTCGGTGAGATCCCGGCCGATGCCCATGAAGGCTTCAAGGACGCCGCCGCCAAGCGCGTGCTGGTCGGCCTGCTGGTCGGTGAAGTGGCCCGCATCAACGACCTGCGCCTGGAAGCCAAGCGCCTGAATGAAACGATGCGTCTGATCGCTTCGACCTACGAAGAGCCGGAACAGGTCATTGAGATGTACCGCAACGACCCCCAGCTGATGTCTGGCCTGCAGAACCGTGTGATGGAAGAGCAGGTGATCGACTGGATCGCCGAGCGTGCCCAGCACACCGAAGAGAAGCTGTCGTTCCAGGACGCGATCCGCCAGTAAGCCCGGGCGGATCACCGGATGCCCCGCGCCTTTGCCGGCGCGGGGTTGTAGCCCCCCAAGATAGGTACCTCACGTAATGGACAACCGAACCAAAGCCCTGAACCTGGTTCCGATGGTGGTCGAGCAGACCAGCCGCGGCGAGCGTGCCTACGACATCTATTCGCGCCTGTTGAAGGAGCGCCTGATCTTCCTCGTGGGCCCGATCGACGATCACATGGCCAACGTGGTGGTGGCGCAGTTGCTGTTCCTGGAATCGGAAAACCCGGAAAAGGACATCAACATCTACATCAACTCGCCGGGTGGCGTGGTTACCGCCGGCATGGCGATCTACGACACCATGCAGTACATCAAGCCGAATGTGAGCACCACCTGCATCGGCCAGGCCGCCTCGATGGGCGCCCTGCTGCTGGCCGCGGGCGAAGCCGGCAAGCGCTATGCGCTGCCGAACTCGCGCGTGATGATCCACCAGCCGCTGGGCGGCTACCAGGGCCAGGCCACCGACATCGACATCCACGCGCGTGAGATCCTGACCCTGCGTTCGCGCCTGAACGAGGTGCTGGCCAAACACACCGGCCAGTCGCTGGAGACGATCGCCCGCGACACCGAGCGCGACAACTTCAAGAGTGCCTTCGAGGCGCAGGCCTATGGTCTGGTCGACCAGGTCCTGGAGCGTCGTCCGGATGAGTCGATCCAGGCGGGCTGACCGGCCTTCACGGGGCCAGGGAGGCCCCGTTCCTGCAGGGTCGGGTGGGACTGGTGTCCCCTCGGCCCTGTGCTATTCTCGAATCGAACCCCCGTTCAGCGGGTGGGGTAACTGGGTAAGCGAAGCATGAGCGAAGACCGCCAAGGTCGTTCCACGGACACCGGCAAGATCCTCTACTGCTCTTTCTGCGGCAAGAGCCAGCATGAAGTGCGCAAGCTGATTGCGGGTCCGAGCGTGTTCATCTGTGATGAGTGCGTGGAGCTGTGCAACGACATCATCCGTGAGGAACTTGAGGAAAAGGCGCAGTCGGCGCGCAGTTCGCTGCCCAAGCCGCGCGAGATCCTCGAGGTCCTCGACCAGTACGTGATCGGCCAGAACCGTGCCAAGCGCACGCTGGCAGTGGCCGTGTACAACCACTACAAGCGCATCGAGAGCCGGCAGAAGAACGACGACGTCGAACTGGCGAAGTCGAACATCCTGCTGGTCGGCCCGACCGGTTCGGGCAAGACGCTGCTGGCCGAGACCCTGGCCCGCCTGCTCAACGTGCCGTTCACCATGGCCGACGCCACCACGCTGACCGAAGCCGGTTACGTGGGCGAGGACGTGGAGAACATCATCCAGAAGCTGCTGCAGAAGTGCGACTACGACGTCGAGAAGGCACAGCAGGGCATCGTCTACATCGATGAAATCGACAAGATCTCGCGCAAGAGCGAGAACCCGTCGATCACCCGCGATGTGTCCGGCGAAGGCGTGCAGCAGGCCCTGCTGAAGCTCATCGAAGGCACCGTGGCCAGCGTTCCGCCGCAGGGCGGCCGCAAGCACCCGCAGCAGGAATTCCTGCAGGTGGACACCAAGAACATCCTGTTCATCTGCGGCGGCGCGTTCGCTGGCCTGGACAAGGTGATCCAGGCCCGCTCCACCGACGTCGGCAGCATCGGCTTCGGCGCCAAGGTGAAGAGCAGCGAGCGCAAGCAGGAAGTGGGCAAGGTGCTGGCCGAAGTCGAGCCGGAAGACCTGATCAAGTTCGGCCTGATTCCGGAGTTCGTCGGCCGCCTGCCGGTGGTGGCGACCCTGGAGGAGCTGGACGAGCCGGCCCTGATCAGGATCCTGACCGAGCCGAAGAACGCCATCACCAAGCAGTTCAAGAAGCTGTTCGAGATGGAGAACGTCGAGCTGGAGTTCCGTCCGGACGCGTTGTCGGCCATTGCCCGGAAGGCGCTCAAGCGCAAGACCGGCGCCCGTGGCCTGCGCACCATCGTCGAATCGGTCCTGCTGGACACCATGTACGACCTGCCGTCGCAGGAAAACGTCAGCAAGGTGGTGGTGGACGAATCGGTGATCGAGCACAAGTCCGAGCCGTACCTGATCTACCAGACCCCGGCGGCCCCTGAACAGAAGGCCGCAGGCGCCGAGTGATCCTTCCAGGTTGTTGATTGGAAAGGATTTTCAAGGAATGCCTTGCATCTGAAAGCCGATGGCCCCATAACGGGGCCATCGGCTTTTTTTGTCTCCGGAAGATGCCCTCCCGGAGGCGGTTTTCCCCCTTCCCTGGAGCCCCCATGGCCCGTTCCCCAAGTGAAACCCTCGACCTGCCGGTCCTGCCGCTGCGCGACGTAGTGGTGTTTCCGCACATGGTCATCCCGCTGTTCGTCGGCCGTGACAAGTCCATGCACGCGCTCGAACAGGCAATGGAGGCGGACAAGCGCATCCTGCTGCTGGCGCAGAAGTCGGCCGAGACCGATGACCCGCATGCGGCCGACCTCTACCAGGTCGGCACGCTGGCGCAGGTGCTGCAGCTGCTGAAGCTGCCCGACGGCACCATCAAGGTGCTGGTCGAAGGCCTGTCGCGCGTGCAGGTCACCCACGTCGACGAGCGCAACGGCTCGCTGCACGGGCAGGCTGTGGAAATCGACGCCACCGACGCGCGCGAAGCGCGTGAGGTCGAGGCGATCGCCCGCTCGCTGATGTCGCTGTTCGAGCAGTACGTGAAGACCAACCGCAAGCTGCCGCCGGAGCTGCTGCAGACGCTGTCGGGCATCGATGAGCCGGCACGCCTGGCCGACACCATCGCTGCGCATATCAGCGTGCGCCTGGCCGACAAGCAGCGCCTGCTGGAAACGCTGGCCGTGGGTGACCGCCTGGAGATGCTGGTCGGCCTGGTCGATGGCGAGATCGACGTGCAGCAGATGGAGAAGCGCATCCGCGGCCGCGTGAAGTCGCAGATGGAGAAGAGCCAGCGCGAGTACTACCTCAACGAACAGATGAAGGCCATCCAGAAGGAACTGGGTGACCTGGACGACGCACCGGGCGAGCTGGAAGAGCTGGCCCGCAAGATCGCCGAAGCCGGCATGCCGAAGGCCGTTGAAGCCAAGGCACGCAACGAACTGAACAAGCTCAAGCAGATGTCGCCGATGTCGGCCGAAGCCGCCGTCGTGCGCAACTACCTGGAGTGGTTGCTGGGCGTGCCGTGGAAGAAGCGCAGCAAGGTGCGCAAGGACCTGAAGGCCGCGCAGGACACCCTTGATGCTGATCACTACGGCCTGGAGAAGGTCAAGGAGCGCATCCTTGAGTACCTGGCGGTGCAGTCGCGCGTGAAGCAGATGAAGGGGCCGATCCTGTGCCTGGTCGGGCCGCCGGGCGTGGGCAAGACCTCGCTGGGCCAGTCCATCGCCAAGGCCACCAACCGCAAGTTCGTGCGCATGTCGCTGGGCGGCGTGCGTGACGAGGCCGAGATCCGTGGCCACCGCCGTACCTACGTCGGTTCGATGCCGGGCCGCATCGTGCAGAACCTCAACAAGGTCGGCAGCAAGAACCCGCTGTTCGTGCTCGACGAGATCGACAAGATGTCGATGGACTTCCGTGGCGATCCGTCTTCGGCGCTGCTGGAAGTGCTCGACCCGGAGCAGAACAACGCGTTCAACGACCACTACCTGGAAGTGGACCTGGACCTTTCCGAAGTGATGTTCGTGGCCACCTCGAACTCGCTCAACATTCCCGGCCCGCTGCTGGACCGCATGGAAGTGATCCGCATCCCCGGCTACACCGAGGACGAGAAGCTCAACATCGCGACCCGCTATCTGGTGCCGAAGCAGATCAAGGCCAACGGCCTGCAGCCGGAAGAGCTGGAGATCGGCAGCGATGCGATCCAGGACATCGTGCGCTACTACACGCGCGAATCGGGCGTGCGCAACCTGGAACGCGAGATCGCCAAGATCTGCCGCAAGGTGGTGAAGGAGATCGCGCTGGCCGGGCCGCAGCCGGTGAAGGCGAAGAAGGGCGCGAAGAAGTCCAAGGCGCTGGTGAGCGTGTCCAGCAAGAACCTGGACAAGTACCTGGGCGTGCGTCGCTTCGACTTCGGCCGTGCCGAGGAAGAGAACGAGATCGGCTTGGTCACCGGCCTGGCCTGGACTGAAGTCGGTGGCGATCTGCTGCAGATCGAATCGACGCTGGTGCCGGGCAAGGGCCAGCTGATCCTGACCGGCCAGCTCGGCAACGTGATGAAGGAATCGGCTTCGGCGGCGCTGTCGGTGGTGCGTTCGCGCGCAGTCGGCTTCGGCATCGACAGCGACTTCCTGCAGAAGCACGACGTGCATCTGCACGTGCCCGATGGCGCCACGCCGAAGGACGGCCCGAGTGCCGGTGCGGCGATGGTCACATCGCTGGTATCGATGCTGACCAAGGTGCCGGTGCGCGCCGATGTGGCGATGACCGGTGAGATCACCCTGCGTGGTCGCGTCACTGCCATTGGTGGCCTGAAGGAGAAACTGCTGGCCGCACTGCGTGGCGGCATCCGCACGGTCATCATCCCGGAAGAGAACCGCAAGGACCTGGCCGACATCCCGGCCAACGTCACCCGCGATCTTGAGATCGTGCCGGTGAAGTACATTGAAGAAGTCCTGGACCTGGCGCTGGAGCGTCCGTTGGCACCGAAGAAGGCGCGCAAGAGTGCGCAACGTGTCACGGTGCGCAGCAAGGCCAAACCGAGTGGAAACGCGCGCGTCAAGCATTGACGCGCGCTGTCCAATGGCCCGAAACCCGCGTCGTTGCTGGCTTTCCAGCTTGCGTGGGGGTAGGGCCGCTGGTATAAAAGCAGCACTCGCGAATGAGTGATCGCAGTCTGGCGATCGCTGAATTCGGCGAACCGTTTCCACATGGCGGCCGCATGCAGAGCGCGTGCGGTTGCTTCCCTGTCGAATAAGCGGAACCCACCGCCAAAGGAGTTGTAGAGAATGAACAAGACCGAATTGATCGATGCCGTTGCTGAAGCTGCAGACCTGACCAAGGCCGAGTCCAGCCGCGCTGTCGATGCCGTCGTTGCTGCCGTCACCAAGGCGCTGAAGGACGGCGATGCGGTCACCCTGGTTGGCTTCGGTACCTTCCAGGTCCGCGACCGTGCTGCCCGCACCGGCCGCAACCCGAAGACCGGCGACACCATCAAGATCGCTGCTTCGAAGAATCCGTCGTTCAAGGCTGGTAAGGCCCTGAAGGATGCTGTAAACTAAGCGGCTCGCTGGGGTGCTTAGCTCAGCGGTAGAGCGTCTCCTTTACACGGAGAGGGTCGGGGGTTCGAAACCCTCAGCACCCACCACAGCACCGCGGTAAAAGTTTGAGTGTGGAGCGGTAGTTCAGCTGGTTAGAATGCTGGCCTGTCACGCCGGAGGTCGCGGGTTCGAGTCCCGTCCGCTCCGCCATTCAACGAGGCCTCCGGCCAAAAGCTGGAGGCTTTGTTTTCTCCCCGGTCCAGGCCGGCAGAAAGCAAAAAAGGTAACAACGCGGAGCGGTAGTTCAGCTGGTTAGAATGCTGGCCTGTCACGCCGGAGGTCGCGGGTTCGAGTCCCGTCCGCTCCGCCATTACATCGAGGCCCCCGGCCTAAAGCTGGGGGCCTTGTCTTCTCACCGACAGGTTCGGGAGGAAGACGAAAAGGTTTTTGCAAGAACGGAGCGGTAGTTCAGCTGGTTAGAATGCTGGCCTGTCACGCCGGAGGTCGCGGGTTCGAGTCCCGTCCGCTCCGCCATTGCAGAATTCTTAAGTCCCCGTGAAAAAACTTTGAAAAAAGTGTTCATCGGGCTGGGTTTCCAGAGAGTCTTCGGATATACTGGGCGCCTGCAAAGTTCAAGCGCGGAGCGGTAGTTCAGCTGGTTAGAATGCTGGCCTGTCACGCCGGAGGTCGCGGGTTCGAGTCCCGTCCGCTCCGCCAACTTTAAAAGCCCTCGGCGCAAGCCGGGGGCTTTTTCTTTGTGCGCTGGTGGAGATTGCTGATGCACGGATGGCGCATGCCTGCGGAAGTGGGCGCAGGCCGCGCCGGTGCTGCTTTTGGTCCCTGCGGCGAAGCGGGTTACACTGCCGGGCTCGCCAATCAGGCCTTGTGATTCCTCACCATGCTGCAGAAACTCCGCGACAAGACCTCAGGCTGGATCGTCACTGTGATCCTGGGGCTGCTGATGATTCCGTTCCTGTTCGTGATCGACAACAGCTACCTCGGTGGCGTTGGCGCACAGAACGTGGCCAAGGTTTCCGCGCCTCCGACCTGGTGGCGTTCGGCGCCGTCGTGGTGGCCGGTGCGCATGCTGTGGCAGCACCACGAGATCAGCTCGCAGGATTTCCGCACGCGTTTCGAGCAGGAGCGCATGCGTGAGCGCCAGCAGCAGGGCGACAACTTCGACCCGCGCGCGTTCGAGAGCACCGAGAACAAGATGGCCGTGCTCGATCAGCTGATCGACGAGCAGGTCGTGCGCCTGGTCGGTGAGCAGGCCGGCGTGGTGATCGGCGACGGCGCGGTGCGCGAGTACATCGCGACCATGCCGGCGTTCCTCGATTCGAACGGCAAGTTCAACGAGAACAACTATCGCCTGGCCCTGGCCGGCAGCAACCCGCCGCGTACGCCGACCCAGTTCCAGGAGCTGGTGCGCGAGAGCCTGCAGCAGTCGGTGATCCCGTCGGGCCTGCAGAGCTCCGGCTTCGTCACCCAGGCCGAGACTGAGCGCCTGTTGAAGCTGCTGGGCGAAACCCGCGACGTCGAGCTGGCCGCGTTGCCGCCCGTACCGGCCGATACCGCGCCGGTCACCGATGAGCAGATCAAGAAGTGGTACGACAGCCACGGCAAGGATTTCCGCCAGGCCGAGAGCGTGTCGCTGGAATACGTCGAGATCAACGGCGCGAACCTGCCGGCACCGACTGCGGCCGATGAAGCCACCCTGCGCAAGCGCTATGAAGACGAGAAGGCGAAGTTCACCTCGCCGGAGCAGCGCCAGGCCTCGCACATCCTGATCACCGGTGACGGTGCCGAAGCCAAGGCGAACAAGATCGCTGCCGAAGCCAAGGCCGCCGGCGCCGATTTCGGCGCGCTGGCCAAGGCCAATTCGGAAGATCCGGGCTCCAAGGACCAGGGCGGTGACCTGGGTTGGGTCGAGCGCGGTGCGATGGTGAAGCCGTTCGAGGACGCGCTGTTTGCGGCCAAGGCCGGTGACGTGATCGGCCCGGTGAAGACCGAGTTCGGTTACCACATCATCAAGGTGGCCGCTGTGCGCGGTGGCCAGGGCAAGTCGTTCGAGGAAGTGCGTGACACGCTGGCTGCCGAACAGCTGAAGGCCGACGGCGAGCGCGGCTTCAACGAGCTGGCCGGTCGCCTGGTCGATGCCATCAACAAGAGCCCGAGCGACCTGGCCGCTGCGGCCAAGGAAGTGAACCTGCCGCTGCAGACGCTGGGCCCGATCACCCGCGCGACCGCCAGTGGTATCGCCGCTGACCCGGCCGTGCTGCGTGCTGCCTTCTCCGACGTGCTGGTGCAGGACGGTACCGCCAGTGATCCGATCGCCCTGGGCGGCGCGACCAACCACAGCGTGGTCATCCGCGTGGCCGCGCATACCCCGGAACAGGCCCTGCCGCTCGACAAGGCCCGTGAGCAGGTCATCGCCGCGATCCGCGCCGATCGCCAGCGCCAGGCCAGCGACAAGGCGGCCGATGCCATCCTGGCCAAGCTGAAGGCGGGTGCCACCCTGCAGTCGCTGGCCGCCAGCGAGAAGCTGCAGCTGAGCCCGATGCCGGGCCTGCCGCGCAGCCAGCCGGTGCCGACCCCGGAAATCAACCGCGCGATCTTCAGTGCGCCGGTGCCGGCCGAGGGCAAGCCGAGCTATGGCAAGGTCGACGTCAATGGCCACGCGCTGCTGTTCGCGGTGAACAAGGTCAATCCGGGCGACATCAAGGAAGTGACTGCAGAGCAGCAGAAGCAGCTGAAGGAACAGCTGAGCCAGATCGACGGCATGGCCGCGGCCAAGGCCTACATCGAGGCGATGCGCAAGAAGTTCGTGGTCCAGACCACCGAAGCGAACCTGTAAGCCTTGCGGCTGCATTCATGAGAAAGGCCCGGCAATGCCGGGCCTTTTTTTATGCCTGCCGGCGCGTGGCGTCGAGGCATGCTCGACTGCATCTGCTGGGCGCAGGCATGAAAAAGCCGAGCATGGGCTCGGCTCTATAGAAAACAGGGCAGGGCGCGGTGGTGCCGCGCCGGACTCAGTCCTCCACGCGCAGTACGGCGCCCGGCTTCAGCACGCTGCTGCCGCTCAGGCCGTTCAGCGACAGCAGGGCCTTGACCGGCATGCCGTAGCGGCGGGCGATGGTCCAGGCCGACTCGCCATCACGCACGGTGTGGCGGCGGCTGCGTGGACGATCAGCGATCGCGGCGACGGTCTTGGTGGCCTGCGGCGTCGGCGCGGCGGTGGCAGCCGGTACGGCACTGGCCACCAGCGCGGTGGCGGTGTCCGCCACGGCCGCATTGGCGGCCGAGACCGGCGCCAGCACGCGGGTGGTGCCCGACGAGGCGCGGCCACCGCCCGCCAGGGCGGGGTTGAGGCGGGCGATCCTGGCCGGGTCCAGGGCGCGCTGTGCGGCCCACTGCTGGACGCTGGTGCCGGCGGGCAGGGTGTGGTCCTTCAGCACCGGCACGGTGCGGTCCAGCGAGGCCATCACGCCCGGCTGGTCTTCGACGTCTTCCAGCACGCAGGCCAGGGCATGCAGCTTCTCGACGTAGGCATGGGTGACCGGCGACAGGCCGGGCAACGCCGATGGCTTGGCGTTCTGCGCGTTCATGCCGGCCTTGCGCATGGACTGCAGCACGCGGTACTCGCCGGCGTTGTAGGCCATGGTGGCCAGGCGCCAGTCGCCGCCGAACATGCCGTGCAGGGTCTTCAGGTAGCGCACTGCGGCCTGGGTGGAATCAACCGCCGACAGGCGGCCGTCGTAGCCGTTGGCCATGGGCACGCGGTGGTTGCGCGCAGTGGTGGCGATGAACTGCCACAGGCCGGTCGGGCCGCTGCCGTTGCGGGCGTTGGGCCGATAGCCGCTTTCCACGAACGGAATCAGTGCAAATTCGGTAGGCAGGTTGGCCTTGCGCAGCTCTTCGACCACGTAGCCGAACAGCACCAGCGCATCGTCATCCTGGTTGGCCAGGCGCGACGGGGCGTGGGCGAACTGCTTCTGCCAGCGCGGGCTGGTGGCGTCGGCGTTGCAGGTGGGCTCGGCCAGGCCGTCGCGGAAGCTGGAGAAGATCTCCTGGCCATTGCGGACCGACGCGGCCGGCAACGCGGCCGGATCCAGCGGCAGGGCCGCGGCGGCGGTCAGGTTCTGGCTGATGCCGGCGCCCAGCGACTGGGCACCGGCGGTTCCGGCCAGCCCCAGGACCAGGCCCAGGGCCAGCGGCAGACTTCGGCGCATCATGCGCGGAAGCCGTCTTTCCAGTGCCGGAGGCCGGCCATGACGTCGACGTCGTCAACGACGTCGCGGCCCAGGTGCGCCGACACTGCCGCGCGGATCGGCGCAGTGTGCACACGCAGGAACGGATTGCAGTCGAATTCGTTGGCCAGGGTTACCGGCAGGGTGGAACGGTCATCGCGGCGCATGGCCAAAGCCTCCTCTTGGCGCTGCCACAAGGCAGCGTTGGCGGGGTCGACATGCCGCGCGAAGACGGCATTTGACACGGTGTACTCGTGGGCGCAACAAAGCAGCAGTTGCGCGGGCAAGGTACCCAGCTTGCGCATCGATGCCAGAAGCTGGGACGGCGTACCTTCGAACAGGCGTCCACAGCCCAGGCTGAACAACGAATCTCCGCTGAAAAGATGTTCAGCAGTGTGAAACGCGATGTGGCTGCGGGTATGCCCGGGCACGGATAGTACGTGGAACGTCCGGCCCAGTGCCTGAACGCGTTCACCTTCGCCGACCCGTTCGGTGGCCGTGGGGATGCGCTCCTCCACTGGCGCGATCACCCGTACACCGGGAAAACGTGCCTGCAGTGCGGGCACGCCACCGATGTGGTCATCGTGATGATGGGTGAGCAGGATCGTGTCCACGCGCAGGCCCTGATCGGCCAGCGCAAGCACCGGCGCGGCATCGCCGGGATCGACGACCACGGCGGCGCCATCGTCGTCGATCAACGTCCAGATGTAGTTATCCGCAAATGCGGGCAGGGCAGTCAGTCGCATAGAATTGGACCATGCCCGCGCTGCAGAGCACCCGTCAAGCGAGCCAGACTCCGTGGTTCGACACTGAACCGGCGGCGTCCTTGCGCGTGCTGGAGCGGCAGTTGCTGCTGCCGCAGCTGTCGGTGCTGCCGACGCAGCCCTGGCTGTGGATCGCACCAAGTGCCGCCTGGCTGGATGATGCGCAGCTCGGCGGGCGCGGTCTGCGCCTGTTCCGGCAGGGGCAGGGCTACGCTGGTGATACCCGCTGCGCGCTGCCGCTGCCGCTGGCCAACGAAAGCGTCAACGCGGTCGTGCTGCAGCATGTCACCACGGGTGATGCCGACCAGCTGCTGGACGAGTGCGAACGCGTGCTGATGCCGGGTGGCCACCTGTGGCTGAGCAGCCTCAACCCGTTCAGCCCTTACCGCACGCATTGGCGCCAGCACGGCCTGGTGGTGCGCACGCCGCAGCGGATCCGCCTGCTGCTCGGCCGCCATGGGCTGGAGTGCGACGATATGCGTTACCTCGGCCCGCTCTGGCGCGGCGCCGGCAGCCGTCGCCCGGGCGGTTGGGCGCCGCTGCGCGCGGCCTGCCTGTTCCATGCTGAAAAGCGCACGCTGGCCCTGCCTGGGCCGAAACCGCTGCCGGTGCGTTGGCACGGCACCGTTGCTACCTGATCTGGAGTTGTATTGAAAACCATCGAAATCCACACCGACGGTTCCTGCCTTGGCAATCCCGGCCCCGGCGGCTGGGCTGCACTGCTGCGCTACAAGGGCCACGAGCGTGAACTGAGCGGTGGCGAAGCGCACACCACCAACAACCGGATGGAGCTGATGGCGGCCATCTCTGGCCTGGAGTCGCTGACCGAGCCGTGCAACATCGTGCTCTACACCGATTCGCAGTATGTGCGGCAGGGCCTGACCCAGTGGCTGCCCGGCTGGATCCGCAAGAACTGGAAGACTGCCGGCGGCGACCCGGTGAAGAACCGCGAGCTGTGGGAGCGCCTGCAGGCGGCCACGCTGCGGCACCAGATCGACTGGCGCTGGGTGAAGGGCCACTCCGGTGACCCGGACAACGAACGAGTGGATACCCTGGCGCGCAACGCGGCCATCCAGATCCGCGACTCCAGCCCGGTAAACTGAGCCCATGCGTCAGATCATCCTCGATACCGAAACCACCGGCCTGGAATGGAAGAAGGGCAACCGCATAGTTGAAATCGGCTGCGTGGAGCTGTTCAAGCGCCGCCCGACCGGCAATAACTACCACCAGTACATCAAGCCGGATTGCGAGTTCGAACAGGGCGCGCAGGAGGTCACCGGCCTGACCCTGGAATTCCTGGCTGACAAGCCGGATTTTGCGCAGATTGCCGATGAGTTCCTGGCCTTCATCGATGGCGCCGAGCTGATCATCCACAACGCGGCGTTCGACCTGGGCTTCCTCGACAACGAACTGTCGCTGCTGGGCCCGCAGTACGGGAAGATCACCGATCGCTGCACGGTGATCGATACCCTGGTGATGGCGCGCGAGCGCTTCCCGGGCCAGCGCAATTCGCTGGATGCGCTGTGCAAGCGACTGGGCGTGGACAACTCGCACCGTGCGCTGCATGGCGGCCTGCTTGATGCGCAGATCCTGGGCGACGTCTATATCGCGCTGACCTCGGGCCAGGAAGAAATCGGCTTCGGCCTGGGCGATGACGATGGCGGTGGCGCCGGTGCAGCGCTGCAGGCCTTCGATACCAGCAAGCTGCTGCCGCGCCCGCGCGTGGTGGCGACGCCGTCGGAGCTGGAAGCACATGCCGCACGGCTGGAGCGGCTGCGCAAGAAGGCCGGCCACGCACTGTGGGATGGCCCGAAGGTGGAAGAAGCCGCCAGCGCGTGATGTATCGGGGGAGTGCCGGCCAGTGGCCGGCACTACCGCATCCACGCATGGCGTGGATCTACGGATTAATGGCAGCGCACCAGGATCACGCTGATGTTGTCGCGGCCACCGCCGTCGAGCGCAGCGGCGACCAGCGTGTCCACGCATTCCTGCGCACTTGCGTCCTCGAAGGCGAGGGTGCGGGCGATACCGCGGTCGTCCACTTCCTCGGTCAGGCCGTCACTGCACAGCAGCAGCTGCATGCCCGGGCGCAGTTCACCGCTGGTGGTGGCCACGTTCAGATGCGCCGGATCGGTCACGCCCAGCGCCTGGGTGACCACGTTGCGATGTGGATGCGCACGCGCCTGTTCGGCAGTCAGGTTGCCCTGCGCGACCAGCTCCTGCACCACGCTGTGGTCCTGGCTGAGCTGCGCCAGCTGGCCATCACGCCACAGATAGGCACGGCTGTCGCCGACCCATGCCACTTCATAGCGATTGCCCTGCACGCGTGCGGCGACCACGGTGGTGCCCATCGGCAGGGTGTCGTTGCGCCGGCGCGAGGCGCGGATGATCTCTTCGTCGGCGGTGCGGATGGCGTGGGCCAGCGGCGCACCACGGCGGATCTCGCGCACGATGGTTTCGCGGGCCAGCGCGCTGGCCACCTCGCCGCAGGCGTGGCCGCCCATGCCATCGGCCACCAGCCACAGGGCCAGCTCGCTGTCACCGTAATAGGTGTCTTCGTTGAGCTCGCGGCGCAGGCCGGGGTGGGTGAGGTGTCCGAATTCGATCATGGTGTGCGGGGGCGGGGTATTGCTGGGGAGACAGGCATCATCGGGGGGCTGCAGGCATCCGGCAAGGCATGCACTCAGGAAATTTTCACTTCGTTGACCGGAATGACTTGTCGTCGGCCTCACTTCCTCGTATGATGCGCGTCCCCGGTCCGCCGGGGACCACCCGGAGAGGTGGCAGAGTGGTTGAATGTACCTGACTCGAAATCAGGCAGGCGTTTATAGCGCCTCGGGGGTTCGAATCCCCCCCTCTCCGCCAGATTAAAGAAAAAGGGCTGCCGAAAGGCAGCCCTTTTTCTTTAATCTGGCGCGGGACGCGACGCGCTATGCGCGTCGCCCCACGCGTTGCTGCGCAACGTGTGGGCCCCTCCCTTTGCCGGCCTCTCCCCGCCCCTGTCGGGGCAGCCCCTCAACAGAGGGGCTTGTTCCTCCAGATGCATCAGTAGATCCACACCATGTGTGGATGCGCGGCGGGAATCACGCCGTAGTGACCATATCCTGATCTGGCGCGGGACGCGACGCGCGTTGCGCGCCGCCCCACGCGTTGCTGCGCAACGCGTGGGCCCCTCCCTTTGCCGGCTTCTCCCCGCCCCTGTCGGGGCAGGTGCATCAGTAGATCCACGCCATGCGTGGATGCTTTTCCTGCAGGCAGGCTCATCCACGCATAGCGTGGATCTACCCATTCCATCGCGAGCTGCGGGTTAAACTGCCTGCATCACCTGTTGGAGCTTTTTCCCATGACCGCTGAAATCCTCGTCCCCGTTTCTTTCGGCGAGCTGCTGGACAAGATCTCGATCCTGCAGATCAAGTCCGAGCGCATCAGTGACGAGGGCAAGCTGGCCAATGTGCGCAAGGAGCTTTCGGCGCTGGAGCAGACCTGGATGGCGCACCCGGCGGCGGTGAAGGATGTCGCCAGGCTGCGTGCCGAGCTGAAGGCGGTCAACGAGCAGCTGTGGGATATCGAGGACGACATCCGGCTGAAGGAGAAGGCGCAGGCGTTCGACCAGGGCTTCATCGATCTGGCGCGCAGCGTCTACCTGCGCAACGACGAACGCGCGCGCATCAAGAAGGCGATCAACCTGGCGCTGGGTTCGGCGTACGTGGAAGAGAAGTCCTATCAGGATTACGCGCAGCGCGCGTAATCCCGGGCAGCCTGCCGCTCACCCCAGGTGGTCGGCGACGTAGCGTTCGAAGGCGGCGATACCGTCTTCGACGGTGATCAGTTCCATCACATCGTCGAACTCGATCTTGGTGCCCCACTTCAGATCGGCGGCCTGCTTGGCCAGGTACTTGCGTGCCGCATCGTCGTAGCGGTCCACGCAGTAGCGGCGGTCCGAGTACGGGCCACTGCGGTTCGGATTGCTGGCCGCATGCAGGCCCAGCACCTTGGTGCCCATCGCATTGGCGATGTGCATCGGGCCGGAATCGGGCGTCATCACCAGGCTGGCGCGGGCCAGCAGGGCGGGCAGCTGCTTCAGCGTGTCCTTGCCAACGAGGTCCAGTGCCGGCGTGTGCAGCTGCGCCTGGATGGCGTCGGCCATGCTGCGTTCCAGCTCGCTGCGGCCACCGCACAGCACCACCTGCCAGCCGCGTTGCGCGGCATGGTTGGCCACGGCGGCGTAGCGGTCGGCGTACCAGTTGCGGCGCACGTGGCTGGAACAGGGCGAGATCATCAGCACCGGGCGGCCATCGTCCTGCCACTGCGCGGCGGCCCACTCGAAGGCGGACGGCGGTACGGCCAGATCCCAGCTGACCTCGGTCTGGCGCAGGCCCAGCGGTTCGCAGAAGCTGCCAATGGCATCCAGTACATGGATGCCGGGGCGGTCGGGGATGCGCTCGTTGATGAAGAGCCCATGCAGGTCCTTGGAGCGGCTGCGGTCATAGCCGATGCGGCGCTCGGCCGGAATGAACGCCGACAGCAGGTTGGCGCGGAAGGCGACCTGCATCTGCAGCAGCGCTTCGAAGCGCCCTGGCGGCAGCTGCGTGCGCAGTTCCTTGACCCCGGCCATGCCGCTCTTCTTGTCGTAGGCATGGAAGGTGACGCCGGGCAGGCCATCGAGCAGCTTGTGGCCGGCTTTGTCGATGATCCAGTGGATCGGCGTGTCCGGGCGCGCGGCCTGCAGGGTGCGCACGAGGGGCACCACGTGGGTGACATCGCCAAGTGCGGACAGGCGCAGGAGGCACAAGGAGGAGGACGCTGATGCCATGTGTTGTTAGACTCAATGAAATGGTCGCATTCGACGCCAATGAAGCGCTGACGCCATGCCGCGAGGGTCGCGGCATCGGGGCCATTCTGTTCGACCGCGAGCGGCTGCGGCAAGCCGAGATCGGCCTGTTCTCGCCCCAGCACTGGGGCAGCAAGGCCCGGCCGGTGGACGAGGGTGGCCGCGGCAGCGCCTGGTTCGTCGATGCGCCGTTCGGTGCCAGCGTGCTGCGCCACTACCTGCGCGGTGGCATGGCGGCCCGTATCAGCCACGACCAGTACCTCTGGCGCGGCTCGGACCGGACCCGCAGCTTCGCTGAATTCCGCTTGATGCGCGCGCTGCGCGAGAAAAAGCTGCCGGTGCCACGGCCGATCGCTGCGTTCTACATGCGCGAGGGCCTGCGCTACCGGGCGGCGATCCTGATGGAGCGGCTCGAGGGCGTGCGCTCGCTGGCCGACCGCGCACTGGTCACCGGCCGGGGCGCCCCCTGGGAGGAGACCGGGCGGCTGATCGCCCGTTTCCACCGTGCCGGCCTCGACCATGCCGACCTCAACGCGCACAACATCCTCTTCGATGGCAGTGGCCATGGCTGGCTGATCGACTTCGACCGCGGGGTGATCCGCATCCCGGCCACCGGCTGGCGCGAACGCAACCTCAAGCGGCTGCTGCGCTCGCTGGTCAAGCTGCGCGGCGAGCGCAGCGTGGAGGACGTGCAGAAGGACTACGCGCGGCTGCGCCGTGCCTATGACATGGCCTGGAACCGGGGCACCTGATGGACTGGTCGTTGCGTTTCCTCGGCGTCGGCAATGCGTCGGCGGTCGAGCTGGGATCACCGATGTCGGTGATCGAGCGGGATGGGCGTCCGTGGCTGACCATCGATTGTGGTGGTGAAGGCCTGACCGCGTTCAAGGCGCATTACGGGCACATGCCGCAGGCGCTGTTCGTCACCCATGTGCACCTGGACCACGTGGCCGGCTTCGAGCGCCTGTTCGTGGACACCTTCTTCAATGCGCACCGGCGCGGCAAGGTGCGCCTGTACGTGCCCGCCACGGTGGTGCCGCTGCTGCACAAGCGCATCGGGGATTACCCGAACGTGCTGGCCGAGGGCGGTGCGAACTTCTGGGATGCGTTCCAGCTGATCGTGGTGGGCGAGGCGTTCTGGCATGAGGGCGTGCGCCTGGAAGTGTTTCCGGTGCGCCATCACTGGCCGGAGACTGCCTATGGCCTGCGCCTGCAGGGTGCGCTGACCTGGAGCGGCGATACCCGGCCGATTCCGGAGATGCTGGCACGCTACGCCAACGACAACGAACTGATCGCCCACGACTGCGGCCTGCACGGCAACCCGTCGCACACCGGCGTGGACGACCTGGAACGTGAGTACAGCACCGAACTGCAGGCGCGGATGATGCTCTACCACTATGCCAGCGTGGCCGATGGCCAGGCGCTGGCCGCGCGGGGGCACCGCGTGGCGCAGCCGGGGCAGTGCGTGCCGCTGGCCGACCCGACCGCGCCGCACGTACTGGCGCAGGATCCTCCGTGAGCGCAACCGGCCAGCCCGCCGACACGGCGCTGGCCGCCGAGCTGGAGGCGCTGGAACGCGCGCTGCATGCGCCGCAGGTGCGTGCCGACCGTGAGCGCTTGGCCGCATTGCTGGACGAGGATTTCAGCGAGATCGGCAGTTCAGGGCAATGCTACGGCCGTGATGCGGCGTTGCAGAAAATCCCGTTGGAGCGCGCGCAGGTGCTGATCGAATCGGAACAGTACGCGGTGTGGCTGTTGGCCGAGGGGCGGGCCCAGGTGCGCTACCGCAGCCGCTATCACGTCGATGGCCAGGCGCAACGCTGGGTGCTGCGCAGCTCGCTGTGGCGCCGGCATGGGCAACGGTGGCGCGTGGTGTTCCACCAGGGCACGCCGGAAGCGCAGTAGCGCGGGGCCATGCCGGGCGAGGAGCGCCAACCAAGGTTGGCATCTACCAGGCGACGACGCATTGCCCAAAAAGGCGGTGGCCCCGCCGGCTGACCTCGGCGCCCGCGTCGATCGATACCGTTGCTGCCTTCCGGCCCTGGCGGGGTTTTCGACCTAGCGTCGCGAGGGGCCGACGGGGCCACCATAGAAACGTTGGCCGCCCAGTGGGCGGCCAGTTCACGGATCAGGGGAAGCAGCGCGCGTTGCGCCGGAGACCACAGCCGGACTGCACATCGGTTGTCCGAGGGCAGACGCGCATTCTAGCGCAGGCGGGACCATCGACGCCAGCTTCACGCACTGAATCGGCTGTAACCCGTTCCCGGCCACGGCGGCCGGGGCCGGCCCCCGTTGCTAGAATGCCGGCCAGGAGGAACGACCTCCCCCACATCGGGAATCAAAGACCAGGACGGCCTGGCCCTACCAAGAGGAGGGCCGTCATGGCCTGGATCTATCTGTTGTTTGCCGGCCTGCTGGAAATCGTGTGGGCCGTGTCCATGAAGCAGTCCGAAGGCTTCACCAAGCTCACCCCCACCGTGGTCACGATCATCGGCATGATCGCCAGCTTCTGGCTGCTGGCGGTGGCCATGCGCAGCCTGCCGCTGGGAACCGCCTATACGATCTGGACCGGTATTGGTGCGGTCGGCGCGTTCGTGGTCGGCATCGTGTTCCTTGGCGAGCAGGTCAGCCCGATGCGGATCGGTGCAGCGGTATTGATCGTTTCCGGCCTGGTGCTGATGAAACTCTCCAGCAGCTGAATGCATTTACTTATGGCGGAGAAAGGAATCTCCGCTTTCTGCAGGTATATGCATTTTCGGCAAAACCATTTTGTCCGCCCGCTTTATTTGACGCACGTCATGAAAATAACGAGCGTGATTCACATGCCGCTGGCGCCATCGGTCGCACAGTGCGGCCATTCGTCATGCGAAACCGGGGAGTTTTCGCCTTGACGGACACGCTGGCGTGCCTGTTCCGGGTGCGGTCGCGTGAAGAAGTGAGGATTTCCAGAAGTTAATGCCGCCAGGCCTTGTTCCCGTGTCGGGAGCCGGGATGGGACGCATCGTCTTAAAAAAAACTGCCCGCAGTGCCATCCGGTCTTTTCAGGGAGATTTACCGATGAACCGCATTTACCGTCTGGTTTTCAATCGCGCCCTCGGCGTAATGCAGGTTGCATCGGAGGTCGCCCAGAATGCCGGCGGAAGTGCGGTCTGCACGGTACGGATGCCGCGATTGCGGGCGCACCAGCTGGCGGTCGCACTGGCGGTCACGCTGGCCAGTGGATCGGCATTCGCGGCGTGCACTACCGCAGGCACCACGGTGACCTGCGCGACCGGCTCCAATACCAATTCGCTGGCCAACAGCATCAATGGCGTGACGCTGGATATCCAGACCGGCGCTGTGCTCAGCGTGCCGCCGATCGTTGGCGGAAGTGCAGTGAATCTGAGCGGTAACGGCATCACCGTGAACAACCAGGGCACGATCGATCCCACCCTCAACGGTGGCCTGAGCCTGGCGGCGTCGGGCATGGTGCTGGGCAACAACACCGTCGGTGGAAACACCATCAACGTCAACAACCAGGCGGGCGGGGCGATCAAAGGCCTGGTCAATATCGGCTCCATCCTCGGTTTCGGCGGACAGGCGCTGGTGGTGCAGAACGCTTCCGGCGGTGTCAGCAACATCGTCAACGCCGGCAATGTGGACATGTCGATCCTTGGCGCAGGCCTGTTGACCACGGCCGATGCGGCATCGATCGTCAGCTACGGTGGTGCACAGACCAATCTCAACAACACCGGCACCATTACCGGCCGCATAGGGTTCCAGGGTTCGGCCACGTCGGGGGCCGGCAATACCTTCCTCAATGCGGGAACCATCAACGGCAGTGTGAACCTGGGCAGTTCGGTCACCGGCAACACCTTCACCGCGGTGTCTGGTTCCAGCGTCAATACCGCCGGTATCGGCGTGGCTGGGCAGGTCGGCGCGCTTGCGGTGAATCTGGCCGCGGCCGGCATCGTCGACGGTGGTTCGGCGTCCAACAACAGCCTGGTGCTGCAGAACAGCCCCACCGGCCCGGGCAGCGGTACCGGTGGGGCGGTGACCACGCTGGGCTGGAACCAGTACATCAACTTCCAGAGGCTGACCGTCAACAGCGGTACGTGGAACCTGCAGGGCGCATGGGGCGGAACCGGGCCGACGACGCTCAACGATGGTCTGATCAACTTCAACAATGCCGCCTCCTTCGGTACAGGGCTGTTCACCGCCAACGGCGGTGCCATTGCCTCCTCCACGGCGGGTCTGAACCTGGCCAACGCTTTCAACCTCGGTGGCAATCTGTCCCTGGCAGGGACCAATGCATTCGGCCTGGGTGGCGTGCTGTCCGGTACCGGCGGGTTGACGGTCAACAACACCGGCATCGTTACTCTTGGCGGCGCAAACCTGTTCTCCGGCGGCGTCAACCTCAATGCCGGCGGCCTGGTACTGGGTAATGCCGGTGCACTCGGTAGCGGCAACCTGACCGTCGGTGGCAGCGCTTCGCTGGATACGACGGCGGGCTTCAGCCTGGGCAACAATCTGGTGATCAATGGCGGGGGCTCGCTGAACCTGCTTGGCAGCAATGCGTTGTCATTGAACGGCTCGATCTCCGGTGCCGGCAACCTGGTCAAGGCGGGTCCGGGTACTCTCACCTTGAATGGTGCCAACCTGCTCACGGGCTCCTTCGCGGTCACCGGTGGTGCGCTGGCATTGGGCGTCGGTGGCAGCCTGTCGCCGACAAGTGCGATCTCGCTGAGCGCAGGTACCAACCTCGATCTCTCGGTTGCGGCCAGCCAGACCATCGGCTCACTCGCAGGGTCCGGTTCGCTCAACCTCGGCGCGCGCAGCCTCACGTTGGGTGGCCTGAACACCAGCACCAGCTTCTCCGGCGTCATCGGCGGTGTCGGTGGTGCGCTCGTCAAGGTCGGTACGGGTACACAGACCCTGTCTGGCTCCAATACCTTCAGCGGTGGCGTCGCGCTCAACGGCGGCGGCCTGCTGCTGGGCAATGCGGGCGCGCTGGGCAGCGGTACGCTCTCCGTTGGGGGCAGCACGACACTCGACGGCACTACGGCGCTGGCGCTGACCAATACAGTCAACCTCGGTTCGGGTGCCAGTCTGAATCTGCTCGGCAACCAGGCGCTGACGTTCAACGGTGTGATCGGTGGCACCGGCAGCCTGGTCAAGAATGGTGCGAGCACGCTGACACTCAACGGTGCAAATACCTTTGGTGGTGGGCTGGCGCTCAATGCCGGTGGCCTGGTCCTGGGCAATGCCGGCGCGCTCGGAACCGGCGCGCTGAATGTCGGCGGTGCGACAACGCTCGATGCCAGCGCGGCGCTGAGCGTGGGCAATGGCATCAACCTCGGTGCGGGTGGCCTGCTGAATGTATTGGGCAGCAATGCGCTGACGCTGGGCGGCGCCATCGGTGGCACCGGCAGCCTGGTCAAGAACGGTGCCGCCACGCTGACGCTGGGGGGTGCGAATACCTTCACCGGCGGCCTGGCGATCAATGCCGGCAAGGTTGCGGTGGGCAGCGGCGGAAGCCTGGCGGCCGGCGGTACGGTCAGCCTGGCCGGCGTTGGCGCGGACCTGGACATCTCGCTCGGCGGCAACCAGACCATCGGCGCGCTGTCCGGTATCGCCGGCAGCACGGTGACGCTGGGCAGCAGCACGCTCACCTTCGGTGATGCCACCAACCAGACGTTCGCGGGCGTGATCGGTGGTACCGGCGGCCTGGTCAAGCAGGGGACGGGCATCCAGACCCTGAGCGGCACCAACACCTTCAGCGGCGGCGTGAATCTGACGGCGGGCGGCCTGCTGCTGGGCAACAACAGTGCAATCGGCAGCGGGGCGTTGACGGTCAGCGGCAACAGTTCGCTCGATGGCAGCGCGGCATTGAACCTGGCCAATGCCATCAATCTGGGGGCGGCGTTGACCTTGCCGGGCACCCAGAACCTCACCCTGGGCGGCAACATCACCGGCACCGGCAGCCTGACCAAGAACGGTGCCTCGCTGCTGACCCTGAATGGCACCAACACCTTCAGCGGGGGAGTGAATCTCAACGCGGGCGGGGTGCTGCTTGGCAATGGCGGCGCGCTTGGCAGTGGTGCGCTTAACGTGAGCGGCAGTGCGTCGCTTGATGGCAGTGCGGCGCTGAGCCTGGCCAACAATGTGACCCTGGGCAGTGGGGCCGTGTTGTCGCTGCCGGGTTCGCAGGCGATCACGCTCGGCGGGGTGGTTTCCGGTGCGGGCGGCCTGGTCAAGAACGGTGCCAGCACGCTCACGCTCAACGGTGCCAATGCATTCACCGGCGGCCTGGTGCTCAATGGTGGCGGCCTGACGCTGGGCAATGCCGGCGCGCTGGGAACCGGACTGCTCGCAGTCGGTGCAAACGCCACCCTCGACAGTTCGGTGGCATTGAATCTGGGCAACGCCATCGATCTCGACACCGGTGCGCAGCTGAGCCTGGTCAGCAACCAGAACGTCGCGCTGGGCGGACTGATCACCGGCACCGGCGGCCTGATCAAGACCGGTAGCGGCGTTCTGTCATTGAACAACAGCAATACCTTCAGTGGTGGCCTTGCATTGAACGCGGGCAGCGTGTCGGTCGGCGCCAACGGTGCGCTCGGCACGGGGGCACTGAACATCGGCGGCAATGTTTCGCTGGATGCGGGCGCCGCGGTTTCGCTGGCCAATGCGGTGAACCTGGGCGCCAACACGCTGACCCTGCCGGGCAGCAACAACCTCACCCTGAGCGGCGTGGTGGGAGGAGCCGGTGGCCTGATCAAGAACGGCACCTCGACGCTGACGCTGTCCGGTGCGAATACCTTCCTGGGCGGTGCCACGATCAATGCCGGCACGCTCGCGCTTGGCGCCGGTGGCAGCCTTGCCGCGGCCGGTGCGGTGGACCTCGCCGGTGCCGGAGCGACGCTGGACCTCTCCGCGGCCGGGGCCGGGCAGACGATCGGCGCGTTGAACGGCATCGCCGGCAGCCATGTGGAATTGGGCACGCAGACCCTCACTTTCGGTGGCGCCAGCAATGGCAGCTTCGCCGGTGTCATCGATGGCAGCGGTGGGCTGATCAAGGTCGGTGCTGGCGTACAGACGCTGTCCGGAGCCAATACCTTCAGTGGTGGCCTTGCGCTCAATGCGGGTGGGTTGGTGCTGGGCAATGCAGGCGCCCTCGGTACCGGTGCGTTGGGCATCGGCGGCACCACCACGCTGGACAGCACCGTGGCGCTGAACCTGGCCAACGCAGTGAACTTCGGTGCCGGTACGCAGCTGACGCTGGGCGGCAGCAATGACGTCGCGCTGGGCGGGGTGATCGCTGGTAACGGCAGCCTGATCAAGAATGGTGCGGGCCTGCTGACCCTCAACAACACCAATACCTTCGGCGGCGGCCTGACCTTGAACGGTGGTGGCCTGGTGGTCGGCGCGAATGGTGCGCTCGGTACCGGCGCGCTGGCGGTGAATGCCAGCACCACGCTGGATGCGGGCGCTGCAGTGATGCTCGGCAATGCGGTCACGCTTGGCTCGGGCGTTGCGCTGACGTTGCCGGGCAGCAATGCGTTGACGCTGTCGGGCGTGGTCGGTGGCAACGGCAGCCTGATCAAGAACGGCGCTACCACGCTGACGTTGTCCGGTGCCAACACCTACACCGGCGGTACCACCATCAATGCCGGCACGCTGGCGCTGGGCACGGGCGGCAGCCTGGCCGCAGCGGGTGATGTCACGCTGGGCGCAGGCGCTGGCTTCGATATCTCCGGTGCCAGTGGCAGCCAGACCATCGGTGCACTCAATGGCGTGGGCGGAAGCACGCTGGCGCTGGGCGGAAATTCATTGACGTTCGGAACCGCCAGCAACGCCGCGTTCGATGGCGTGATCAGTGGTGGCGGGGGCCTGGTGAAAGTGGGCGCAGGCGTGCAGACGTTGTCCGGTGCCAACACGTTTGGCGGCGGCGTGACGCTCAACGCAGGCGGGCTGGTGCTCGGCAATGACGCGGCGCTGGGTACGGGTGCCTTGACCGTCGGCGGTGCCGCCACGCTGGATACCACCGGCCTGGCAACGCTGGCCAACAACATCGCGCTCAATGCCGGGCTGACCGTGCTCGGCAGCAACGCACTGACACTCAACGGCGTCCTTTCCGGGGCTGGCAGCCTGACCAAGAATGGCGGCGCAACGCTGACCTTGAACGGGATCAACACCTACACCGGTGGTACCAACATCAACGCCGGCACGCTGGCGCTGGGGGCCGGTGCCAGCCTGGCGGCGAGCGGTACCGTGAACCTCGCCACCGGCGCCACGCTGGATCTGTCTGCAGGCAGCGGCACGCAGGTATTCGGCACTCTGGTCGGCAACGGTACGGTGAACCTTGGTGCCAATTCGATCGAAGTCGGCGGTGCCACCAATGGCACGTTCAGTGGCTCGATCGCTGGCACGGGTGGCTTGACCAAGGTCGGTGCGGGCATCGAGACGCTGACCGGTGCCAACACCTACACCGGCGGTACCTTCATCAATGCCGGTACGCTGGCGATTGGTCCGGGCGGCAGCCTGGCAGCCTCCGGAGCGGTGACGCTGAGCGCTGCGGGCACCGGCTTCGATATCTCCACCGCAGGGGCCAACCAGACCATCGGGTCGTTGAACGGCGTGGTCGGCTCGACGGTGAGCCTGGGGGCGCAGACGCTGACACTTGGTGGTGTGGGCAACAGCCTCTTCGATGGCGCGATTTCCGGTACCGGTGGCCTGGTGAAGAATGGCGCCGGCGTCCTCACGCTGGGTGGCGCCAATCTGTTCAGTGGTGGCGTTGCACTCAACGGCGGTGGCCTGGTGGTCGGCAACAACGCTGCGCTCGGCAGCGGTGCGCTGACGGTGGGCGGCAACGCGACGCTGGATGCATCGACAGGCGTCAACCTGGCCAACAACATCGGGCTTGCAGCGGGCGCCAACCTCGACCTGCTTGGCAGCCAGGCGCTGACGCTGGGCGGTGTGATTTCCGGTACCGGCGGCCTGGTCAAGGACGGTGCGGCCACCGTGACCCTGAACGGTGCCAACACCTACACCGGTGGTACCACCATCAACAACGGCACGCTGGCGATCGGCGCCGGCGGCAGCCTGGCGTCGACCGGTGCGGTGAACCTGGCAGGTACCGGTACCCTCGATATCTCCGCGGGCAACCAGACCATCGGTTCGCTGGCCGGCGTGGCCGGCAGCACGGTGGCACTCGGTGGCAGCACGCTGAGCCTGGGCGGCACGGTGGACAGCACCTTCAACGGCGCGATCAGCGGCAACGGTGGCCTGATCAAGAACGGTGCCGGCGTGCAGACGCTCAATGGCGCCAGTACCTTCAGCGGTGGGGTAACACTCAATGCCGGTGGCCTGGTGGTCGGCAACAATGCTGCGCTGGGCACCGGCGCGGTAACGGTGGGTGGCAATGCCACGCTCGATTCGAACACCGCGGTGACGCTGGCCAACAACTTCGTCCTCAACGCCGGGCTGACCGTGCTCGGCAGCAACAACCTCACCCTCAACGGCAGCCTGAGTGGCACCGGCAGCTTGACCAAGGAGGGTGCCGCAACGCTGACCTTGAACGGCATCAACACCTACACCGGTGGCACCAACATCAATGCCGGTACGTTGGCATTGGGCGCGGGCGCGAGCCTGCACGCCAGCGGCATCGTCAACCTGGCTTCGGGGGCGACCTTCGACCTGTCGGCGGGCAGCGGCACGCAGCAGTTCGGCACCCTGATCGGCAACGGTACGGTGAACCTGGGCGCCAACACGCTGACGATCGGTGATGCCAGCAACGGTACATTCAGTGGTTCGGTGGCCGGCTCCGGCGGCCTGATCAAGGAAGGTTCGGGGACCCAGACGCTGACCGGTACCAACACCTTCACCGGGGGGACCACGATCAACGCCGGCACGCTGGCGATCGGTGCAGGCGGCAGCCTGGCCGCAACCGGCGCGGTGAACCTGGCCAATGCCGGTACCGCCTTCGACATCAGCGCAGGGGGCGCGCAGACGATCGGTTCACTGGCCGGCGTGGCTGGCTCGGCCGTGGCGCTGGGCACCAGCACGCTCACCCTCGGCGGCGTCGGCAATACGACGTTCGCGGGCACCATTGGTGGCACCGGTGGCCTGGTGAAGAACGGCGCAGGTGTGCAGACCCTGAGCGGCAGCAATACGTTCAGCGGCGGCGTGGCACTCAACGCCGGTGGCCTTGCCCTGGGCGACAACGCTGCACTGGGCACCGGCACGCTGACCGTGGGCGGCGACGCCAGCCTGGACGCCACCAGCGCGCTGACGCTGGCCAACACCGTGCAGTTGAGCGGCGGCACGCTGACCCTGGCGGGCAGCAATCCACTGACGTTGAATGGTGCAATCAGCGGTGCCGGCGGCCTGCTCAAGGATGGTGCAGCAACGGTCACCCTGGGCGGTGCCAGCACCTACACCGGCACCACCACCATCAACAGCGGCACATTGGCGCTGGCGGCCGGTGGCAGCCTGTCCGGTGCCAGCACGGTCAACCTGACCGGTGCCGGTACGCTGGATATCAGCGCAGGTGGCAGCCAGAGCATCGGCGGCCTGGCCGGTGTGACCGGATCCAGCGTGGTGCTGGGCGGTGCAACCCTTACCACCGGCGGCAACAATGGCAACACCGTCTTCGGCGGCGTGCTCAGTGGCACCGGCGGCCTGGTGCAGAGCGGTACCGGCACGCTGACCCTGAGCGGCGCCAACACCTATACCGGCGGCACCACCATCAACGGTGGCAGCACGCTGCAGATCGGCAACGGCGGCAGCACCGGTTCGGTGCTGGGCGACATCACCAACAACGGCAGCCTGGTCTACAACCTGGGCACGACGGCAACCGTGGGCGCGGTGGTCAGCGGCAGCGGCGGCCTGACCCAGGCCGGTAGCGGCACGCTGGTGCTGACTGGCAACAACACCTACACCGGCGGCACCACCATCAATGCCGGCGGCACATTGCAGATCGGCAATGGCGGTGCGACCGGCGCGATCATCGGTGACATCACCAACAACGGCGCGCTGGTGTCCAACGTGGCCGGCAACACCACGCTGGGCGGCACCATCAGCGGCGGTGGTGGCCTGACCCAGGCCGGCAGTGGCACGCTGACCCTGACCGGCAACAACACCTATACCGGTGGGACCACCATCAATGCCGGTGGCACGCTGCAGGTGGGCAATGGCGGTGCGACCGGCGCGATCACCGGCAATGTCGCCAACAACGGCAGCCTGGTCTTCGACGTCGCGGGCAACACCACCGTCGGCGGCGCGATCAGTGGCAGTGGTGGCCTGACCCAGGCCGGCAGCGGCGTGCTGACCCTGGTTGGCAACAACAGCTACACCGGCGGCACCACCATCAATGCCGGCGGCACGCTGCAGGTGGGCAACGGCGGTGCGACCGGCTCCATCGCTGGCGACATCACCAACAACGGTGCGTTGATTTCCAACGTGGCCGGCAGCACCGCGCTGGGTGGCACGATCAGCGGTAGTGGCGGCCTGACCCAGGCCGGCAGCGGTACGCTGCTGCTGACCGGTACCAACACCTACACCGGCGGTACCACCATCAATGCCGGTGGCACGCTGCAGCTGGGCAATGGCGGTGCGACCGGCTCGATCATCGGTGATGTCACCAACAACGGCACGCTGCTGTCCAACGTGGCCGGCAACACCACGCTGGGCGGCACCATCAGCGGCAGTGGCGGCCTGACCCAGGCCGGCAGCGGTACGTTGACCCTGACCGGCAACAACACCTATACCGGCCCGACCACCATCAACGCCGGTGGCACCCTGCAGGTGGGCAATGGCGGCGCCACCGGTGCGATCGGCGGCAGCGTCACCAACAACGGCAGCCTGGTGTTCAACGTGGGTGGCAACACCACCGTCGGCGGCGCCATCAGCGGCAGCGGCGGCCTGACCCAGGCTGGCGCCGGTACCGTGACCCTGACCGGCAACAACACCTATACCGGCGGTACCACCATCAACGCGGGTGGCACGCTGCAGGTCGGCAATGGTGGCGCGAGTGGTGCGATCACCGGCAACGTCAGCAACAACGGCAACCTGGTGTTCAACGTGGGCGGCAACACCACCGTCGGCGGCACCATCAGCGGCAGCGGCGGCCTGACCCAGGCCGGTACCGGCACCGTGACCCTGACCGGCAACAACACCTACACCGGCGGCACCACCATCAATGCCGGCGGCACCGTGCAGGTCGGCAACGGTGGAGCCAGCGGCTCGATCACCGGCAACATCACCAACAACGGCGGCCTGGTGATCAACACCGGTGGCACCACCACACTCGGCGGCAGCATCAGCGGTGGTGGCAGCATCGTGCAGGCCGGCCCGGGCACGCTGAACCTGGGCGGCAACAGTGGTGGCTTCAACGGCACCGGCCAGGTCACCGGCGGTGGCTTGAATGTCACCGGCGCGATCGGCGGCCAGTGGACCATTGGCAGCGGCACGACCCTGTCCGGCACGGGCACCATCGGTGGTACCGGCGGTGGCGTGACGGTGTCCAGCGGCGGCGTGCTGTCGCCGGGCAATGGCCCGGGCAACGGCAGTGGTGCAGGCAATGGCACTGGCACGATCACGGTGGGCGGCAACCTGACGTTGTCGCCGGGCAGCACGCTGGGTATCGACCTGGGCGCCACCGGCAGCGACACGGTGCAGGTGGGCGGCAGCGCCAACGTGGGCGGCAGCACGGTGCAGGTGAATACCATTTCGCCGAGCACCAGCTACCAGCAGGGCCAGCAGTACACGGTGGTCAACGCGGGCGGTGGCGTGAGTGGGCAGTTCGCCTCGGCAACCTCGCCGTCGGCCTTCCTGACCATCACTCCGGTCTACACCGCCAACACGGCCAATCTGCAGATCGACGTGGCGCAGACCGCAGCGTTCACCACCGTGGCCAACACGCGCAACCAGTACAACACTGCTGCGGCGCTGGACAGCCTGCCGCAGAGTGGTGCGGCGCTGGGCCTGTACAACACGGTGCTGATGTATGACGCCGGCACTGCGCGCAGCGCGTTCGACCAGCTCTCCGGTGAAGTGCACGCGGCCAGCCGCGCGGTGCTGCTGTACGACAACTACCTGGAAGAGGGCATCCGCCAGCGCCTGGGCAGTGAGCTGCCGACCGTGCGGGGCGAGCGCGCCTCGGCCTGGCTGGCCGGCAGTGGCAAGGTGTTCAAGCAGGATGGCGATGGCAACGGTGATGAGATCCGTTCCAACCGCAATGCGGTGATGGCGGGTGTGGACTGGCGGCTGGGCGAACACGTGGTGCTGGGTGCGGCGGCCGGCAACGAACGGCTGGATACGCGCCTGTACGATCGCAGTTCGCGGGCCCGCCTGCGTGGCAACACGTTCGGCCTGTATGCACAGGGACAATGGAACAACGGCTTCGCGGTCGGTGGCAGCGTGTCGCGCGGTGACTACCGCACGCGCACCACGCGTGAGGTGCCGCTGCTGAGCCAGACCCTGTACAGCCGCCAGGATTCGGACGTGACCATTGCCCAGGTCGAAGGTAGCTGGACCTGGACCCACGGCAGGACCCAGCTGCAGCCGTACGTGCAGTTCACGAAGCACTGGGTCGACAGTGATCGTGCGGTGGAGCAGGGCGGCAGTGCCGCACTGGTGCTGGAAGGCGGCAAGGACACGCTCAACGTCAGCACGGTGGGCGTGCGCGGCCGCTGGGACGTGGGCAGCGGCGAGCGCTTCCCGGCGCAGCTGACCGTCGGCCTGGGCTGGCAGCATGCATCGGGTGACACCGATGTGGCCAGCCGCAACCGCTTCGCGGTCGGTGGCGATGCCTTCGATGTCTACAGCGCGGTGATGGCACGCAACGCACTGGTCAGCCAGGTGGGTGTGGCGGTCGGCCTGGGTCGCAACAGCCAGCTGTCGATGTTCGTGCAGGGCCAGCACGGTGATGGCCGCCGCGATGTGGGTGGGCAGATCAACCTGCGGGTAGGCTTCTAAGGGGAGCGGGCCAACGGTAGATCCACGCGCTGCGTGGATCTACCGGTGCGGTGCGCCGGTGCCGCCGCGTCGCTCAGGCCACTCAGTTCGCCGCATCCTGCTTGCGTCGACGCAACCCGGCGGGCGGGTCGAACAGGCTCGAGGGCACTTCATCGAAAGCGACCTCGGTGACACGCAGGCCGCGCTCGGTACGCTGGTTGCCGGTGCGTCCGCGGTAGCCCAGCAGCAGGCCGGTACGCGTATCGATCCACAACGTGCCGGAGGTGGTGCCATCGGGGCCATGCGCGTTGTCATAGCGCCAGCCGGCAGCGAGGCGGCCCAGGATGAACTCGCCCGGAGCCGGTGAGCAGCGCCCGCCGATCGTCTGGCATGGGGCGGCGGGGTCGTACCAGTAGGGCCCACTGGCGTCGGCGACCGGCAGCGTGTAGTTGCCACGTTCGCTTACCAACCATGCCCGGCCGCGTTGGCCTTGAGTGGTCAGCCATGCATCAGGCGCATTGCTGCCGCGGAAGTCGATGCGGATGGCCGGCCCGCGCAAGCGGATCTCGACCTCGACCTCACCGCCAGGCGCGCTGGGACCGAGCGGGCCCAGGCCGTAGGCGCGCGCAAGCAGGCGCGCCTGCGGAGGTTCGCTGTCTGCTGCGTCCGTGGCCTGCGCGGCCGTGGTCCAGGTTGCTGCCATCAACAGGCTGGCCAGCAGCATCCGCATGTCAGCGCGCCAGGTTGTTGCTGTCATGCACGGGGCTCTGCATGCGGACGATGGCATAGGACTCGATCGGCATGCGGCGGTGGCCGGTGATCGGGTCCTCGATCAGCATCGAAACGGGCCGGAAGCTGTCGCCTCCGCTGACCAGGTCCGAGAGGCCGGCGATTACCCGGTCCGCGAAGGGGACGATCAGGGGCATCGGATAGGTGACCTTGATCTTGAGGATGTTGGCGTCCTGCACACTGACGCGGCTGCCGCCGACGCGTGCATCGCGGAACGCAAGGTTGTCGTTCGGCAATGCGTAGCGCCCATCGAACTGGCGCTCACGGAACTCGTTGTATGCCGCGCGGTTGGGCGAGATGACTTCGATCTTCGGCGACAGCAAGGGGTTCTTCCATAGCAGGGCGACCTTGGCGCGGGCGGCGACGGCACCGGCGGCATCCGGTGAGGTCGCGTACAGGGGAGCCATCGCCATTTCCAGCGCGCTGCGCATCTCTGAATGATTGACGCCACTGACCGCACCGGCACGCGCGGCCTGCAGCGTGGCGAAATCCAGCAGCGACTTGGCGCGATAGATCAGGACGAACTGGAAGATGACCAGGATGAGGAAGATGAAGGCCGGAACCACGATGCAGAATTCAAGCAGCGACTGGCCACGCTGACGGCCGATGGATGTGCGGATGTGCTTCATTGCAGCGCCCTCGTGGATGGCGGTGCCTCAGGCGGGGAAGGGCACCATTGGAACGCCTCGCCCAGCGCCGGAGCGATATGCCTGAGGCTGTTCACCGGCATCTCCAGCGTGGAGTAGGCACCGCGGCACCAGGCGCCGCGCCATGGACGCACGGCCTCGCGCCAGCCAACGGCCCGTTGGTCGCGGTCCAGGAACAACAGGTCGAGCGGGTACCCCATCGCCAGCGTGTGTACGCTCGAGCAGGGCGTTATCAAGAGGCCCTGCCCAGGCTGCAATGGCGCGCGCAGCAGCAGGCCGCGCAGCCGCTGGTGCCAGCGATCGGCATGCCAGACGCAGCTGAGCAGTTGCTGGTGGTCGCGGATCAGGGCGCCGGTTCTCATGCGCGGGGCCTCACAGGATTCCCTGCTGCTTCATCTGCAGGAAGATGAAGTAGGCCAGGACGACGAAGATCAGCGGGAAGAAGAACAGCACCAGCGGAAGCATCATCTTCACCGGTGCTTCCAGCGCCAGCTTCTCGGCGCGGAGGAAGCGCTCTTCGCGGCGTTGCATGGCCTGCGAGCGCAGTGTGTCGCTGAGGCTGGCACCCACCCGGTCGGCCTGGATCAAGGCGCTGGTGAAGCTGGTCAACTGGGAGATGTCGGCGCGATCGGACATGCGTCGCAGTGCTTCGGCGCGCGGAAGACCCGCACGCAGATCACGCAGCATGCGCGAGAACTCCTGTGACAGTGGTCCGGGCGGCCCCTTGTCGACGGACTGCTCGATCGCACCGGTGATGTTCAGGCCCGCCTCGACGGCCATGGTGATGAAGTCGAGGAAGATGGGCAGGTCGCGGACCACGTGCTTGGAGCGTGCCTTCCGCCGTTCGCCCAGCCACAACGTGGGATACATCCAACCGAAGGGCGCGCCGAACGCCAGGGCCATCAGCACGGAGCCGAATCCGAATTTGCCCAGCAGGATGATGGTGAACAAGAGGAATGAGCTGGCCACGGCGGCGGAAACGATGCGCGCGCCATACAGTTCTTCCGGCGACAGCACGAAGTCCTGGCCGGCCGATTGCAGGCTGCGGTGCGCGCGCTCCAGCTGCGCCGAGGACAGGCGCGGCCCGGCCAGGCGCGTAGCGACCGTGATCAATGGCCACAGGATGCGCAGCAGCAGCGGCAGCGGATCCTGGTAGTTGCGCTGGTCCACCTCGACCGACTGCACCAGTCCGCGCAGCGCGAATGCAAGCAGCCCTACAGCGGCAGCGGCAAGCAGTGCGACCAGGATGAGCAGGGCGTTCATATGTCGATCGTCATGATTTTGCGGCACATACGGTAGCCGAGGTATTCCAGTACCCCGATCAGGCCCATGACGCACCAGCCGATGAAGGTATGGAACATGGGGTTCATCGTTTCCGGATAGAACAGCACGAGGAAGCCGACAAGGCCGGCCGGGAGCATTGCCATGACGATGCCCTGCAGGCGGCCCTGCGCGGTGAGCGCCTTGACCTTGCCCTCCATGATGAGCTTGCGCCGCAGCGTCTCGGCAAGGGTGGAGAGGCTCTCGGCGAGATTGCCACCGACCTCGCGCGAAATGCTCACGGCAGCCACGAACAGCTTCACGTCGGCGATGGGTACGCGGGCGGCGAAGTTCTCCAGCGCCTCCTCCGTGCGCACGCCCATGTGCTGCTCGCGCAGCACCAGTGCCAGTTCCTGGGCCAGCGGAGGCAGGCCATCGTGGGCCAGTGCTTCCAGTGCGGGATTGAAGCCGACGCCGGCCTTGAGGCTGCCGGCCAGCATCAGCAGGCCATCAGGCAACTGCTGCTGGATCTGGTCGAGGCGGCGCTGCTTCAGCCACAGGTAGATCTTGCGGGGCGCTACGGCCAGCAGGATCAGGGCCAGGATCGGCAGCAGCAGGTTGCCGCCGGTGACGATCCACAGCAGCACGGGAATCGCCAGCAGCATCAGGACATTGGTCCTGAACAGCACGCGCGGATCGACGAACAGGAACATGTCGGCCAGATTGACCCGCGCCTGGTCCATGAAGTTGGCGCGGTACCGGTCCATGAAGCCGGTGCTGGCGCGCGCCAGCAGCAGTACCGAGCCTGTCACGCAGGCAAAACACAGCAGGGCGATCAGCAGGATGTCACTCATTCCGCCGTCCCCCGCTGCGGAAGATGTCCAGGTCAACCGAGACGCCGCGTTCGGCAAGCTCTTCATAGAACTCCGGCACCGCACCGGTCGCGACGAACTCGCCCACCACCTTGCCATCGCGTCCGGCACTGGAACGTGCCTTGAACAGGAAGACATCCTGCAGCTGGATGGTTCCGCTTTCCATGCCGGTCAGTTCGGTGATGTGGCTGACCTTGCGCGAACCGCAGGGGAAGCGCTTCTGGTGCACGATCAGGTCCACCGCGGACGAGATCTGTTCGCGCACCACCGTCATCGGCAGTTCCATGCCGGACATCATGACCATCACTTCCAGGCGCGACAGCGCCTCGCGTGGATTGTTGGCATGGGCGGTGGTCAGCGATCCTTCGTGGCCGGTGTTCATGGCCTGCAGCATGTCCAGTGCTTCGCCGCCGCGGCACTCGCCGACCACGATGCGGTCCGGGCGCATGCGCAGCGCGTTGCGCACCAGGTCGCGGATGGAAATGTGGCCCTTGCCCTCCATGTTGGGAGGGCGCGCTTCCAGGGCGACCAGGTTGGGCTGCACGAGCTTCAGTTCGGCCGCATCCTCGATCGTGACGATGCGATCGGTATCGGGAATGAAGTTGGAAAGGATGTTGAGCAGGGTGGTCTTGCCGGAGCCGGTGCCGCCGGTCACGACGATGTTGCGCCGTTCGCGCACCGCAACGATCAGGAACTCCAGCATCGGCTGGCTGAGCGAGCCGAACGTGAGCAGGTCCTTTCCTTCCAGCTTTCGCTTGGCGAACTTTCGGATGCTGATGCTCGGGCCGCGCAGCGCCACCGGCGGAATGATGGCGTTGACGCGGGAGCCATCCTTCAGTCGCGCATCGACCATCGGCGAGCTTTCGTCGATACGGCGGCCGAGGGGCGTCACGATGCGCTCGATGGCAGAGAGCACCGCGCGGTCACTGGTGAAAACAATGGGGGACCGTTCGATCCTGCCGGCACGTTCAATGAAGATCTGGTCGTGCGCGTTGACCATGATTTCCGTCACCGTCGCATCGTCGATCAGGTCTTCCAGCGGGCCCAGGCCGATGGCCTCATCGAGCACTTCCTTGGCCAGCCTGCGCGGGTTGATCGTCTTGGGAAGCTCGGAAAACTCCCGTTGCATCACTTCATCGATCAGCTTGATGGTGGCGTTGCGCAGTGATTCATCGTCCATGCTGCGCACATCCAGCCGGCGCAGGTCCATCTGCTTGACCAGGGAGGCATGCAGCTTTGCACGATAGACGGCCATGTCCGGCGGCAGCTGCTCCGGTCGTGCCAACTGGCGTTCGTTGGATGGCTGCGCCGGTGCCGGTACCGGCGTCGGCGCGGACTCCACTGGCGCGTCGTTGGCCGCGCCTGCGTTGAAACTACCAGCGTCGGCGATGGGTTCGGCCGGAGGGTCATCGTCCACCACCTGCAGCAGGTAGTCACCGATCTGCACGCGGTCACGGCTGGTGAGCGGGCCACGGCTGCCTTTGACCTGTTCGCCATTGACCAGTACCGGCGAGCGGCCTCCCAGGCTTTCGATGAAGATGCCCTGATCCTCGCGCTTCAACGCCGCATGGCGTTGGGCGATGCTCCAACCCTGCAGGACCACCAGGTTGCCGTCGCCGCGGCCGATCCCGCATTCACGGTGCAGGCAGCGGACACGGCGCTGGTCGCGGTTGGGTGTGTCGATGAGGATGTTGAACATGCGCCGGCTCCGGTTACTGCACGAAATTCTTGTTCCGGCGCGGCATGGCCTGCTGGCCGCGCTCCTGGATCTGCCGCGCACGCTCCAGGCCATCGAGGTTTTCCTGCGAGCTCGGTGTCACGACGCGCGGGGTAACGAACATCACCAGCTCGGTGCGATTGCCACGAAAACCATCGGAGCGGAACAGTTTGCCGAGGATCGGGATATCGCCCAGCAGCGGCAGGCGCTTGGCATCCTGCTGCGCGCTGGAGTCGATCAGCCCGGAGATCACGATAGTTTCCCCCGCGTGGACATTGATTTCCGACTCGGTGCGGCGGGTGGTGAAGCCCGGCACGCCCTGTACCGTCACCGTCGGATCGACACGGCTGACCTCGGCCAGGATGCGGGTGGAGATGTCCTGGTTGAAGTTGACCAGAGGCTCGATGTCGAGCTTGATGCCGTATTCCTTGTAGTCGACCGTGACCTGGCCGAAACCCTGCGGAACCGGGATCGGCACTTCGCCGCCGGCCAGGAACTTGGCCTGCCCGCCGCTGCGGGCACTGAGCTGAGGCGAAGCAAGCAGGAACGCCTTGCCCTTGTTCATCATCAGGTTGATCGTCGAGCCGATCTGTGTGGCGATGCCAAAGAAGGCCTGGGTTCCCTGCAGCTTGTTCGGCAACAGCACGCCGTTGGCCGGGCTCTGCTCAGGGGTCATGCGGTAGTAGTTGTTGTTGGTGAAATCCTTGACGATGCCGGCGATCGGGCCACGGATGACGTTGTCCCACTGGATGCCGAGTTCTTCCAGCGCATTGCTGTCGAACTCCATGATCTTCACGTCCATCTGCACCATCGGGCGCATGCCGACCGGGTCGGCGGTGGTGAAGTTCAGCACCGTCGGATAGATCTTCTGGATCGCATCGATGCGGCTGCCGATGCCTGGGTTGATGTCCTGGCCGGTAATGACCACACGGTCGGCGACCGCATGCACATTGATCTTTTCCACGTCGGCCAGCAGGGTACGGATGGTCTCGGCCAGGCTGACGGCATCGTTCTCGGAGATGTCCACCTGCACCTGCAGCTGCTTGCCGTTCTGCAGCCACAGGTGGACCGTGGTGGAGCCGGGCTTCATGCCCATCATGATCAGGTCACGCGGGCCGACGTTGGTGACTTCGAGCATCTCGCCACTACCGACGGCCACGCGCTTGAGTCCGCTGGGCAGCGTGTAGACGGCAGCCTGGCCGGCATAGATGCGGGCGCGGGTGGGTAGCGGCACCGCAGGCATGGCCGATGCGCTGGTGCGATAGGCGGGATCGGCAACCGGCGCCGGGAAGGCGCTCTGCCCGCCCGGTACCGGTGCATGGTTGGTGCTTGCCTGGGGCTGTGCCTGGACGGCGGGGCGCGGTGCGACCGTAATCGGCACCGGGGTCAGCTGGGTGCCAGTGGTCTGTGCCACGGCCAGCAGTGGTGCGGTGGCAACAGCGATGGCCGCGGTGGCGGCGATGAGGCTGCGGATTCCATTATTGCTGCGCATTCGTCGACCCTTTGCCCCCAATGATGAATTGCACGCCAGCACGACCCTGCGTGCCGTTGCCGAGCAGTTCCCTCTGCGTCATGCCACTGAGGCCGAACGCACCACGATCCTCCACCTGGCGAAGCATCACCCGCATCGAACCCGCCTTGGCGGCGACCGTGAGTCGCTGCGCCTGCGCCGGTGTCAGTTCCAGGGTGATGTTCGAATAGCCCTGCTGGTCTTCCGAGGCCGGCGTCTCGCCGACGCGGTTGCCGGTTGCCAGTACGTTGATGTCCTCAAGCAGCGGCAGCACCCGGGCGCCGGTCTGTTCCTGCTCGACGGTGAGCAGGATGTCGACATGGTCACCGGGGGCGATCATTCCGGAGATCGAGTTCGTCTCGTCCACCTGAAGGGTGTAGCCCACGTTGCCCTTGGCGATCACGCGTGAGAACTGGTCGTACAGCGGTACCAGTGCACTGGCACCCAGCGGTGCACCTTCGCGGATCGGCGCGCGCAGCATGCGGCCGCTGTACTCGGACACATTGTCCGGCGTGATCGCATCGGCAGGCGGCAGGTCGGCGGGGACTTCGCGCACTGCAAGGTCGCCAACGGTGACGATGCTGCCCGGTTCCATGTCGGTCTTGGGCACGGCCACCGGCACCATTTCCACCGGCGGGGCGGCACGCTCGTTCACCGCCTTCTGCACGTAGCGCACGGCGACCAGGGCCGCGAACAGGCCAAGGGCGAGGGCGATGATGATGAAGACGACGTTGCGGTTGGCTTTCAGCGGGAGCGCCTTCATACGACTCCCATCGACAGCATGTAGGTGAACCCCTGGTACGCCTTGCGCAGTGAAGCGATCAGCTCGAGCACGATGTTCGGCTCGGCGACCAGGACCAGGACACCGACGGAAGCGACCACGGCGTACTCGATCAGTGCGGCCCCGCGCTGGCGGCGTAGGGACGGTGGAATGCGTTTTCTCATGGCGGTGGTCTCAGTGCTGCGACTGGTTGACGACAATCGAGGTTCCCTGCTCGTGTCGGTTGAAGGTCATGGTCATTTCCTGGCTGCCCTTGCTGTAGCGGACAACGCACTGCAGCGCGATCATCGAACACCCTGCTGGGCCGGAACTGCGGCTCCAGCCATCCGCTGGGAGGCGGCTGGCGTAGAAGGCATCGGTCTGGAAGGGAGACAGCGTGCTTTCCATGGACAGGCTGCGCCCGGGCGTGTCCAGGTAGGTGATGTCATTGATCACCTGCGTTCCGGACGGCTTCGGGAAATCGGCGCCGGCCGCCGCATCGGGCTTGCGCTTGAGCAGGCGTGTAATGCCGATCTGTGACTGGCTGCCACTGCCCTTGGCCGATACCTCGATGGTCACGTAGTGCTCGCCGTGTGCATGGCCGATCACGGTCTTGCCGCCGACCTCGTTGATCACGGTCTGCCCGGGCCATTCGCGGTTGTAGTAGCTGACGATGGACGACACCGGCAATGTGGACGTGAAGCGCGAGATGCGCATGGGCAGGCCGTTGTAGAGCATGTCCTTGGCCACCCACTCGCTCTGCGCACCCTCGGGCTCGGGAATGTCGGGCCAGGACGCGGCCAGCGCAGGCCAGGCGAACAGCAGCGCGGCCAGTGCCGCCAGGATGTCAACGCGACGGCGCATAGGCAGGCAACTTGTCGACAGGCACCACGTCGGGCGCGATGTAACCGGGATCAAGCCTGCTCAGCGTCCCGATCATCGGGATGCCGGAGAGGCCGTCAAAGGCCTTGGCGACGCCCGCCATGTGCTGGGACGGCACCAGCGGCTTGACCTGCGCGATCACCGAGCGTGACGAGTTGACCTTGAGCCCGGAGCCGGCGGCATTCCACGGGTCGGCCAGTACCACATGGGTGGCCTGCAGCTTCAGGCCCAGCGAATCGAAGGGTTCCAGGTAGGCAGCAGCACTGCCATTGGCACTTTTCAGATCCTGCACATCCAATCGCAGCTGGGCCTGGGTCAGGCCGTTGCGGTTGGGCGGGAACGAACCGAACATCGAGGTCACGTCGCCGATCTTCTTCATCATGCCGCCTGCCGACGTGCTGGTGTAGGAGACCAGGGCGAGGTCACCGCGCCGTACCAGCGGCTGGTTGGAGAAGGTGTTCATCAGAACATCGCCGACGGCTGCATCGCGTGCGCCGGTCTGCGCCTGGCTGACGATGGGGTCGTTGGCGCGCCCGAAGTAGCGGTCGACGGCGAGATCGCGCTGGCGGCCGCTGGCCGGCAGTTTGTAGTCCGGTGATACGGTGGCTTCCCAGGCGATCGCGCGCGCGGCCTGCTGGGTGGCCTGGCGGGCGTGGATGTACTTGGCGAGGATCGGGATCAGCAGGAAGATCGGCACCAGCACGGCGCAGAGCACTGCGACTTCGGTGAGACTCTGGCCGCGCTGGCGACGCGCGCCGCGGAATGGGCGTTCCCTGTCCATGGCTACCTCAGCAGGTCATCGTTGGGAGGACGGTTCGCGCGGTACCTCGAGGTCGCCGCGTTCAAAGGGCTGGCCCACCGTCATGCGCTGCGTGGTCAGGCGGGTGCCATTGCCGTCCAGGGGTTCCTGTTCCAGGACAATGGCGTAGCGGCTTGGCCGGTAGTCGTTCAGCGCACCGGGAGTGAAGCCCCAGCTGGCACCGGCCGACCACACGCACTGGCTGAACCGTCCGTTCTCATCCTTCCACGCGTTGCACGGTTGGCCGGCGACCCTGCGGTTGCCCGCGCGCTGGAAGCCCGGCGAGGCGGTGCCTTCGTCGGCCTCGGCGGCAAAGCGGGCGAGTCCGTCGCTGTCGGCAGGCGACTGGCTGCGCTCTCCGGTTGCCAGATCGACCTGCTCCACGCCGGAGGCGCTCTGGGTCTCCTGCAGGCCGGTGGTCTCCAGGCGGAACTGGCAACTGGTCGAGGGGCCATCGTTGAGCAGGCGCCACTCGCGGGTACGGAACACTTCTTCTTTGCTGGAAAGCCAGGCTTCGTAACGGACGGTCCCCAGGCGGGCGACATCGGCGTCTTCCAGTGCGCGGGTCGGCAGCCCGGCCGCCTGGCAGTCGCTCAGTGCCTGCTGGTAGCTGGTGCGTGCCGCATTGCGGCCATCCACCAGGGTCTCGGCGATCTGGTCAAGATGGATGCCAGGCATGTTTTTGGCAGCGGCCGGCTCACCGTTGTCCGCCGCGCTGCCACAGCCGCTGATCAGCAGTGTGGCGATCGACAGGTGCAGGCGATTGAATACAGCAAACGTCATGGCATCAGGGCTCCGGCTGCCGCCAGGGCAGCCTTGGTGGTGGCATCGGTCTTGACCAGTCGCGCCTGCCAGTAAGGGCTGAACAGATTTCCGGTCTCACGCTTGCGGTCATCGCGGCTGAACATGCGCAGCTGCACCGGGCGGTCGAAGAACACCTGTGCGGAGGAGAGCGCCGCGATCTTGTTGTTGGCCATCTTGTCCGGCAGTTCCATCTGCGAGCCGGCCGGGGCGCCAATGCCGGCGCCTGACGTGGTGCGCGCGCTGGTGCCGGCGGTCTCGGCATAGATGGTGAAGACCGGGCCGACCTTGTCGCGGTCACGGTCATTGTCGGCGTAGGGCTGCAGTGCCTGCCCGGCCTTGACGTCGTGATAGTCGCGCAGGCCGTTGTAGCCGGTGAAGAAGGCCTTGCGATGCTGGCCATTGGCGAAGCGGACATTGGCATCCTGGCTGCGGTCGACAATCCACGCCGCGCCACGATTGCGGCGCACCGCTTCGCCATACGGGCGGTAGCGGCGGCGGTCCCAGTCCGAGTACCAGCCGTTGCCGTTGCCGAAGCCATTGAGGAAACGCTGGTTGCGATAGCTTTCCACGGCCTGCGCGCCACCCCAGCCGACCGGAATATCGATATCGGGAAGCGGCCATGGCAGCGGGAGCTCGACGGCCATGGTGTCCAGCGCTGCCCATCGGTTGTAGTCGACCATGTCGGTGCCGCCGGACTGTACCAGGAAACCGAGGAAATCATCGCTGCGGCTCTTGCTGAAGCCATCACGCGATTGCATCACCACATTGCGGAAGCGATCGGCACCCTGGCGCTGCGTGGCCGAGCCACCGTTGGCGGTGCGGGGAATGCTGTAGCGCTGCAGCAGGCGGTTCTCGGCCGTGGCCAGCTGCGTGCCGAGCACCGCAGTTCCGATGGTGCCCAGCTGTGCCTGCGGTGAGTTCCGCTGCAGCACATCCTTGGCGATGGTGTAGCTGTCCAGCCGCGATACGCCTTCAATGACGAGCTGCACCGAGGCAGCGAACATCATGTTGAGCTTGTCGATGGCGATGATGGCCGCCTGCGCGACAGGCTGGAACGTCTGGCGGGTGACCTTGAGAATGCGTTCGGCGACCTTGAAGGCGGTTGCCAGTGCCTTGAACACCACGCCGATGTAGGGAATGGCGGAGAGCACATCCAGCGTGGTGCGGATGACGATCGACGTGGTGTGCATCTGGTTCAGCCACGAATAGAGGCTGATCGTCTGTGCCACGGCCACTTCGTTGGCAACCCGGGCACGGTTCATGTAGGCCGCGTAGTTCAGTGCGCGTGCCTGCTGGATCGCAACGCTGTAGGCGGCTGCGTCCGCCGCGTTGACCAGCTCCACCTTCTTGTTCACCACCTGCCCCGTGTTGAACAGCAGGACAATCCCGATGCACAGAACCAGAATGAGTGCCAGCCCGAGAACCATTGCTTGGCCGGCGACCGTTCGGTGGCTGGAAACGCCCCGGGCCGCACGGCTTCGTGCCAAAGCCAATGCGCTGCGCATAACGAATTCCTGGGCCGGAGGCCATGGCTGCCCGTCGCGCGCCGCGTGCGGTGCGCGCAGGGAGATTATGCTGGGAGGGCCCTGGCGGCTTCATGCCGCCAGGGCTGGGGTATTACTTGTTCTTGTACGCGTCCATGCCCTTGGTCTTGTCAGCTTCCTGCTGGGCGCTGTTGGCCTGGTTCTTGGCGCGGTTGATCGACTGCGTCGCGCTCTGGCCGGAAAGTTCTTTCGACATGCCTGCCACCTGGCTGCGAACCGTGCCTCCGAAGAAGGTGACGGCTCCGATCGCGGCAATGGCGATCAGCGCGGTGATGATGATGTACTCGGTCATGCCCTGACCGGCCTGCTTACGGGAAAAACGGATGTGACGACGGCTGCGTTCCATGTATTTCCTCCTTGATGGCAGGAATCCTCCCGGGTGTGCGGGATATTCGGCGTGTCCGCTGGGGGATCCTGATTAATGGCAGGGCGAGGTAAAGACAGGAAGCTCACACCCTGGTTCGTCGAAAATTTGTCGCTTGTTCGAGAACGGGGCCAAGCCTATCGACAGAAAATTGACGATACAAGTCAGGTTTTTCCGATATGCAATGAAATATTTGAAAATGTGATGTGCATTGCAGATTAACAATTGCCTGCACATAATCACGTCAAATTTGAGCTAGATGCACCCATTTTCGGTGAAGAAATTAACATTCAACTGACACATTTATGTCACGCGGGTGGCCGGGCGTGTCGGAATTCTGGCGCGTTCCGGTGGCGCGTGGAGAGCCCCGTTCGTATTGAATTCGAACGATGGATTCGAATGTATTTACTTCGCCGGATCTGCAATGAAACGAATGGCCGCGCGGCGCGGAAAAGAAAAAAGCACATGCAGGGCATGTGCTTTCTCCGGAGTGCTTCAGCGCAGTAACGTCGTGGTGATATCAGCGCTTGACCAGCTCCACGCGACGATTGGCACGACGCCCTTCTTCGGTTGAATTGTCGGCGACCGGCTGGCTCTGGCCATAGCCTTTGGCCGTCAAGCGATCAGTGGCGACTCCGCTGCCGACAAGACGCGTGCGTACCGACTCCGCACGCGCTTGCGAGAGCGTTTGATTGTGCGATTGGCTGCCACTGTTGTCGGTGTGCCCTTCCACGGAAAGACGAAGCTGTGGGTCGGCCTTCAACAGCTGGGTGACCTGTGCGATCTGTGGTTCCGAATCGGGCAGGATCTCGGCGGCGTCGGTTGCGAAGTTCACCTGGATGGACACCTTTCCACTGCTGTCCAGTGCCTGTTTCAGGGTGTCCGCTTCAATGACCTTGGCCGTGATCTGCACCGGCTTTGTCTCTGCGACGAGCAGGCCACCGGAGTTTCCACCCGAGCCCAGGTGAATCCAGATATCGCGATCTTCGCGATGGATGACATAGGTTTCTGCGGGTTCGTTGTAGATGTCGCCGATGCCACCGACATAGGTGGTCGCCGCCTTGCTGTTGCCGATGTCACGCGATGCATCGGCAGGAATGGTGCCGGAGAAAATACGCTTGCCACCCAGGGCCTCGACCAGGCTCTGCACATTGCGGCTGAGTTCCAGCTGCGAATACGGGTGATCTCTGCTGCTCTGCAGTACCGACGAATGAACCTTGCCTTCAATCCACTCCACACGATCACCGGTCCAGAACGGTACACGATCGAATTCGCTGTCTACGACATCCTGGCTGGTGTAGCCCTGTGGCAGACCGAGATAGGGGAAGCTGCCGATGGTTGCCTGCGATACGGGCAGCTCGGCAATATTGAAGGCTGCGGCCTTCTGGCTTCCATCCGCGGCCGAGGCAGCCTGCGGTGATGGTTCGGCTGCGGCGCCGGAAGGTGCGGCCGGGGAAGCGCCACCTTCTGCGGGCGCTTCGCCAGCGCGCTTGCAGGCACCCAGTGCCAGCACCAGGCTGGCGGCCAACAGGCTCGCACGCACTGCGGACATCGTCGATCCATGCTTCTGCATCATGAACGCACCTGCTTCATCAATTCGTTGCAGACTTCGCTGGTGGGCTTGTACTGGCCCTTCTTCCAGGCATCGGTGATCTTCTTCTGCGTCTGCGCTTCGGCCGTGTCATACGCCTGGTCGAAGCCTGCTTCGGCACCGAATACGGTTTTTGCCTGCGCTTTATGGCTTGCGCGCAGCTTGGCGGCCTGTTCCGGGGTTGCACCGCACGCCAGGGCGTTGCCTGCATGCGTGCCTCCCAGTGCGCCGAACTGCGCCGCACCGCCGCCTTGTGCGACTGCGGTGCCGCTGCCGATCAGCAAGGCGGAGGTGATCACTAGCTTCGTCATGAAATACCGCATGTTGATGTTCCTCATCCGGCCCGTTAGCGGGCATCAATCCCCTGTGGCCCGAGCATAGCAACAGGCAGTGAGTGCCAGCGTGTCGTTGCATCACCATGGCACGGCCAGTGGTCAGGGCGTGGACAGGAGGGTGGGCGGCCGTGACGTGGAGCAGATCCTGGCGTTGGACGGCCGTCGAACGTGGAAGCGGGGCGGTCGGCCGGGCATCCACGCATGGCGTGGATCTACTGATGGGTCTGACGTCCCTGCATGGCGGAGATCCATTGATGGATCTGGAGCAACAAGCCCCTCTGTTGAGGGGCTGCCCCGACAGGGGCGGGGAGAGGCCGGCAAGGGGAGGGGCCCGAACGTTGCTCAGCAACGTTTGGGGCGAAGCGCGCGCAGCGCACTTCGCGTCCCCAGCCAGCCAAATAAAAAAGCCGCCCAGAGGGCGGCTTCTTCATTTGTCTGGCGGAGAGAGGGGGATTCGAACCCCCGAAGCGCGGTTTAGACGCTTACACACTTTCCAGGCGTGCTCCTTCAACCACTCGGACACCTCTCCGGATCCCTGCCATCGGCAAACGCCTCAGCAGGGGCGCAGATTCTAGCGGGCGGCGCGGCCGGACACAAGCACCCCGATCAACGGCGTATCCATGGCCATGGGGGGCGAGGGGGCTGGACAGGCGTGGCACAATGGAACATCCGATGGAAAACGGTGGCCTGATGTCCTATCTCGTCCTTGCCCGCAAGTGGCGTCCGAAGCGTTTTGCCGAGCTGGTGGGCCAGGAGCATGTGGTCCGTGCGCTCAGCAATGCGCTGGACAGCGGCCGGGTCCACCATGCGTTCCTGTTCACAGGTACACGTGGCGTGGGCAAGACCACCATCGCGCGCATCTTCGCCAAGTCGCTGAACTGCGAGCAGGGCACCAGCGCCGACCCGTGCGGCCAGTGCGCGGCCTGCCTGGACATCGACGCCGGCCGCTACATCGACCTGCTGGAAATCGACGCCGCGTCCAACACCGGCGTGGATGACGTGCGCGAGGTGATCGAGAACGCGCAGTACATGCCCTCGCGCGGCAAGTACAAGGTCTACCTGATCGACGAAGTGCACATGCTGTCCAAGGCGGCGTTCAATGCGCTGCTGAAGACGCTGGAAGAACCGCCGGAGCACGTGAAGTTCCTGCTGGCCACCACCGATCCGCAGAAGCTGCCGGTCACCGTGCTCAGCCGCTGCCTGCAGTTCAACCTCAAGCGCCTGGACGAAGATCAGATTCAGGGCCAGATGACGCGCATCCTGGCGGCAGAAGAGATCGAGGCCGACGGCAGCGCCATCGTGCAGCTGTCCAAGGCCGCCGATGGCAGCCTGCGCGATGGCCTGTCACTGCTGGACCAGGCGATCGCCTATGCCGGCGGCGCGCTGCGCGAGGACGTGGTGCGCACCATGCTGGGCACCGTGGACCGCACCCAGGTGGCGGCGATGCTCGATGCGCTGGCCGAGGGCGATGGCCCGCGCCTGCTGCAGGTAGTGGGCGCGCTGGCCGAATTCTCGCCGGACTGGAGTGGCGTGCTGGAAGCACTGGCCGAAGGCCTGCACCGCATCCAGGTGCAGCAGCTGGTGCCGGGTGCCGCTGCCGCGGAAGGCCTGGATGTCGCGGCATTCGCCGAACGCTTGCGCCCGGAAGTGGTGCAGCTCTGGTACCAGATGGCCTTGAATGGCCGCCGAGACCTGCCGCTGGCGCCGAGCCCGCGTGCGGGCTTTGAAATGGCGGTGCTGCGCATGTTGGCGTTCCGTCCGGCCGCAGCGGTACCGCCGGTGCCGAAGGCCGTCGACGGTGCGGTGGGTGGCACGCCGGGCGGTAACGCTGCCGGTGGTGGCGCCGGTGCCGGTAGCCACGAAGCGACGCCGGCCGCGGCCGCCGCTTCGGCCAGTCCGGCCGCGGAGGCGCAGGTGGCCGCTCCGGTACAGGCAGCACCGCGCGAACCTGAACCCGAACCTGAGCCGGCCCCGCAACCGGAACCGGATCCGACGCCTGAGCCCGAGCCGGTTCCGGTGGAAGAGCCCGTGGCACCGCCGCCGGTGAAGGCAGAGGCGGAGGCCCCGGCGTCCGCCATCGCTGCAGAGTCAGGCGATGACCTGCCGCCGTGGGCCACCGAGGAAGCCGAGGCGCGTGATGAGGCCCTGGCGGTCGAGATGGCTGGCCCGGACGCCGCCATGGTCGCGCCCTGGCATGAACCGCCGGCGCCCGCCACGGTCCCCAGCGAGCCTGTGCCGCCGGAGCGCCCGTTCCGCGCCGAAGGCATTGCCATTGCACCGGCTGAACCGGCCCCGGCGCGTGATGCGGCGCCTCAGGAAGGTGTCAGCGAGCTGGCCACTGCCGAAGACTGGCTGGACCTGGTCGCCAACAGTGGTCTCAGCGGCCCCTCGCGGCAGCTGGCTGCCAACGCCGCCTTCATCAGCTGCCAGCACGGCACCTTGAAACTGGGCCTTTCGCCCGGATTTGAATACCTGCGTTCGGAGCGCGCATTGGCTGCCCTGGGCGAGATGCTGCAGAAGGCCCTTGGCCAGGCGCCGAAGATCGTGGTCGAGACCGTGGAAACCGAGCACGTTCCGGCCGAGACCCTGCACCAACGTGCCGATCGCCAGCGTGGCGAGCGGCAGCAGGTGGCAGAGGCTGTTTTCATGGACGATCCGGAAGTGCAGGTGCTGATCCAACAGCACGGTGCCCGGGTTGTTTCCGATTCCATCCGTTCTTTTGACGAGTAAGACACTATGCGCGGCAATATCGCCCAACTGATGCAGCAGGCCCAGAAGATGCAGGAAAACCTGCAGAAGGCCCAGGAAGAAATCGCCAAGATCGAAGTGACCGGCAGTGCCGGTGGCGGCATGGTCAGCGTGACCCTGACCGGCGCCAAGGAATGCCGCAAGGTGCGCATCGACCCGTCGCTGGCCAGTGACCCGGAGATGTTGGAAGACCTGATCGCCGCCGCCTTCAACGATGCGTCGAACAAGATCGATGCCGAGTCGAAGTCGAAGATGGGTTCGGCCACCGCCGGCATGCAGCTGCCGCCGGGCATGAAGCTGCCGTTCTGATTTCTGGCGGGGCGCCTGTTGCTGCAGGCGCCCGCTGCAACCCTCAGTCGAGCATGGCTCGGCTCCATACGTAGCTGTCGAGCCTGCTCGACGCCATGAAAGCATGAAGCCGTGTCCGCACCCCTGCTTGAACAATTGATCGACGCACTGCGGGTGCTGCCTGGCGTCGGCCAGAAGACCGCACAGCGCATGGCCTACCACCTGCTCGAGCGCGAGCGCGAAGGTGGCCAGCGACTGTCCGAAGCCCTGGCGTTGGCGGTGGAGCGCATCGGCCACTGTGCGCAATGCCGCGACTTCAGCGAAACCGAGCTGTGCCCGACCTGTGCCAACAGCAGCCGCGAGCGCAGCCAGCTGTGCGTGGTCGAATCGCCGGCCGACCGACTGGCCATCGAGAACGCCACCGGCTTCCGCGGTGTCTACTTCGTGCTGCAGGGCCGGCTGTCGCCGCTCGATGGCATCGGCCCGCGTGAGCTGGGCCTGGAACAGCTGGAGCAGCGGCTGGCCGAGGGCGAGGTGCAGGAGCTGATCATCGCCACCAGTGCCACCGTCGAAGGCGAAGCCACCGCGCATTACCTCGCGCAGCTGGCACGCGCGCGCAAGGTGCAGCCCAGCCGGCTGGCGCAGGGCCTGCCGCTCGGCGGCGAGCTTGAATACGTTGACCGCGGCACGCTGTCGCACGCGTTCGGAACGCGCAGCGAATTCCGCGATTGAGCGCCACCCGGGCATCGCCCGGCGCGGCCGGCCTACAATGCGGAAGACACTCCCGCCGAGGCCGACCATGAGCAACGAAACTCTCTTCAGCAAGATCATCCGTCGCGAGATCCCGGCCACCATCGTCTACGAGGACGACGAGGTGCTGGGCTTCAAGGACATCGCACCGCAGGCGCCGGTGCACGTGCTGTTCATTCCGAAGAACGAGATCATCCCGACCCTGGACGACCTGCAGCCGTCGCAGGCGCACCTGATCGGCAAGCTGGCCCTGGCCGCTGCCGAATACGCGCGCCGCGAGGGTTTCGCGCAGGACGGCTACCGCATCGTGATGAACTGCCGCGAGCATGCCGGGCAGACCGTGTTCCACATCCACATGCATCTGCTGGCGGGTGCGCCGCTGGGGCATTTCGGTACCCCGGGGCGTTGAGCGCTGGGCGTCCGCGTACGGTGTGGATCCACCAAATGAGAAAAGGCCGCCCGAGGGCGGCCTTTTCCGTCATGCCTGTGCGGTGGCGATCACCACCAGCCCCAACGGCCGTAGCCACCCCAGTACGGGCCCGGGCCCCACGGGCCATAGGGGTAGGGCACCACATCGACCTGGCGCTGTTCCGGCCACAGGTAGATCACATCGGCCGACAGCTTCGGCAGGCGATAGTCGTACTCGCCGATGCGGGTGTTCTGGTAGCCGTCGATCTTGCCGATGAAGGTCACGTCGCGGCCGGCTTCAAACACGGCCGGGTCGTAGAAACCGGCGCGGCAGGCAATGAAGCGGCCGTCGCTGGCGTCGGACGAGGTGGTGTTCGGGCGGCCACTGGCGTTGAGCGGGCGCGAGATCATCTGGAAGCAGGTCTCGCCCTGGCCGGGCTTGGTTTCGATGATGCGACCGCCCCAACGGACCGGCGTGCCGACCTGCTGGGTGGCGACCGAGTCGCGCGGGGAAACCAGGCTGAACTGTCCCTGCAGCGGCTTGGGGGCCGTGGCGCAGGCCGACAGGGCCAGCGTGGCCACAGCGGTGAGGAGGAACTTGGTGTTCATGGGGAGGCTCCGGAAGTCGGGCGATGCCTGCGCAGGTCCCGCAATAATGAAGCGAGGTCGGTGCAAGTTCCAGCGTAACGCGCGTCGGCGAAACGCTGGCTGAGTGCGAGCAGGGCTGGATCAGGGCGCTGGGCGTGTACCCGTCGAGACCAGTCGCGTGCGGTCTCGTGGGGCGCGCGGGCCAGGCCAAGGCGCGCATACCGCCGCCCGAGCCGGTGCCAGGCGCGCAGCAGCGGGTCGCGCTCGCGCTCGCCGCGGGCCAGTAACCAGGCCATCCACGCCAGTGCCAGCAGGGCGGCGGCCACGAAGCCGGTCACCAGCTGCGCCGGCCCGAGATCATCCATCCCGAACGGCTTCAGCAGTTGCTGCTGGCGGCGTGCGTCGAAGGACAGCACCAGGTCGTTCCAGCCGCGGCGCAGCCAGTCGCCCATCTGCCCCAGCTGCAGCCAGCGCTGCTGCAGCGGGGTCTCCGTGCCGGCCTGCAGGCGGTCGTCCAGCGTGTCCAGGATGCGTTCCGGCGCCACGGCCGCAGTCGGGTCGACCCGGACCCAGCCGCGCTGCGGCAGCCAGACTTCGGCCCAGGCGTGGGCATCCATGCGCCGCACCACCCAGTAGTCGCCGATGCGGTTGCGGGTGCCACCCGCGAAGCCGGTCACCACCCGGGCCGGAATGCCGGCGTTGCGCATCAGCACCACGAAGGCCGAGCTGAAGTGCTGGCAGAAGCCTGCCTTGTAGTTGAACAGGAAATCGTCGACCGGATCCCGTCCCGCCACCGGCGTTTCCAGCGTGTAGGAGAAGTCGCGGGTGATCCATTGCAGCGCACGGCGGACGATGGCCTCGTCGTCGTCGCCAGCCTCCTGCCGCCATTGCTGTGCGAGCTGGGCGGTGCGCGGATTGAAGCCGGGCGGAATCTGCAGCGCGGCGCGGCGCAGGTAGGGGGACAGATCGGTGTCGAACCGTTGCGGAGGTGCCGAATGCAACCGCCAGCGGCTGAGCGCGGACAGCGTGCGGTCGCTGCGCAGGCTCATGTCCGCATCAAAGCTGCTGCCCTCCGGTGCGCGGCTGGGCAGGTCCAGCGCCACCAGCAGGCGACGGTCGGTGGGCTCGTAGTCGATCTGGTAGTCCCATCCCTGTGCGGCAGCTTCGACCACCGGGGCGGGGCGCCGGGCCGTCGCGCGATCGCGGCTCCAGCGGTGGCCGTCGAACGACGTCAGCACCGGGCCGCGCCAGTAGCGCTGCGCGGGCTCGGGCACCGCACCGAAAAACTGCACGCGCAGCGCCGGGGTGTCGTCGGCCATCAGGTCCAGCCATTGGTCCGGCGCCATGCTGTCAGCCAGGCCCGGTGTACCTACCGCTCGCTCGGGTACGCCCCACAACGGCGTGGACAAGCGCGGGAACAGCCAGAAGCAGGCCAGGGCCAGCGGCAGGCCGATGCCCAGCAATCGGCCGACACCACGCAGTTGCCCGTGCAGCGGCAGGCGAGGGCTGTGGCCCTCGTCCTGGGCCAGGCGTTGCAGCGCCAGCAGTGCGGCAACCGCGGCCAGCGCCGCCAGTCCGGTGGTCAGCGGTCCCTGGTCGAGCAGGAAGGCCGCGAACGGCGAGAACAGCGCGAATCCCAGCAGGCTGCGTGCATCGCGCAGGCTGCGCAGTTCGCTGGACTTGATCGCCAGCATCGCCGCCAGCAGGGCACAGCCGGTATCGCGGCCCGGCCGCACCATGCCCATCTGCCAGACGATGGTGGCCAGCATGGCCAACACCAGCAGCAGGCGAACCGGCATCGGCAGCACCCGCCGCCACGAAAGCGCAGCGGTCAGCACGGCGGCGATCGCGATCACGATGGCCAGCACCGGCGGCAGCTGCAGCAGCAGTGGCAGCAGCGCCAGCGCTGCGCTGGCCAGGGTCCAGCTTCGGGCGTTGCGATCGAGCAGGACGGCAGGCTCAGTCATGGGGCATCAACGCCAGTGCGCGCAGGCACAGATGGTGGTGGCTGGCGCCCTGGCCGGGGCCGAACGGTGGATGGGCCGGAAGCAGCAGCGTGTAGCGACGGCCTTCGCGTTCGGCCATGTCGACCCAGCGTGCCAGCCGCGCGATGCGCGCTTCATGGCCCAACGGTGCCAGCGTGCGCCAGTCCAGTACCACTTCGATGCCGATCGGCTTCTCGTACTCGCGTACCAGCAGGCTGTCGCGGCGTGCCGAGTGTTTCCAGGCAATGCTGCGCGGGGCGTCGCCGGCACGATAGGGGCGCAGCTGGTGCAGCTCATCGCCACTGGCATGGGCGCGGGTGTGCAGTGGATCGCTGCCACTTTCCGGAAGCGACGGTGCCAGTGCCTCGGCAAGTGGATAGACCAGCAGTGGCTGCTCCGGCCACACCCACGACCATGCCCGCACCAGCCCCAGCGGCTGCGTGCTCGACAGGCGGATGCGGGGCAGTTCCAGCCAGCCGCGGCGCTCGCTGGGGACATCCAGTTCCACTTCGCCGCGACCGTGTGCAGGCAGTGTCACCCAGGTCTCGCTTGCGCCCAACTGGAGGTGCAGCCCATGGCGCGCGCGCGGGTCGCGCAGCGAAAGGTCCACGCGCAGGCGCAGGGGATGCCCGGCCGGTACCGGTTCGGCGGAGATTGCATCGATCTGTATGCCGGACAGCTGCAGGTGCGCGGCGATGGCGCTGGCGATCGCCGCGGCGGCCAGCAACAGGGCCAGCAGCAGGGCCGGGTTGTTGTTGTAGTTCAATGCGCCCAGCAGCATCGCCGACAGCAGGGTGGCGACGAACAGGCCGAAGCGGGTCGGCAGTACATAGATGCGATGGCGATCCAGTCGCTGCGGCAAGGCTTCGGGCCTGCGTGGGCGTGCCAGCAGCTGCATGCGTGCCCAGCGTGTGGCCACCTTCAGTCCACCGCGACGGTCTGCAGGATCGCCCGCGCCAGTGCCGGCCCGGAGCTGGATTCGGCCTCGGCCACCAGGCGGTGGCCGGCCACGGCCACGAACAGGGTCTGCACGTCTTCGGGCACCACATGCCCGCGGCCGAGCAGCAGTGCATGCGCCCTGGCGGCACGCAGCAGGGCCAGTCCGGCGCGCGGTGACAGGCCCACGCGTACACCGGCGTGCTGGCGGCTGCGGGTCAGCAGTGCCTGCACGTAGTCGATCAGTGCGTCGCTGGCATGCACCTGGCCAACCGCTTCACGCAGCGCACGCACCTGGGTGTCGTCCAGCTTCGGCACGGCGCGTGCGATCAGGTCGCGGCGATCGCTGCCACGCAGCAGCTCGCGCTCGGCCTGCGCGCTCGGGTAGCCCATCGCCAGCCGCAGCAGGAAACGATCCAGCTGCGAATCCGGCAACGGGAAGGTGCCGGACAGATCGACCGGGTTCTGCGTGGCGATCACGAAGAACGGGTCGGGCAGCGGATGCGTCTGTCCATCCAGGGTGACCTGCTGCTCGGCCATCGCTTCCAGCAACGCGCTCTGCGTGCGCGGCGGTGCGCGGTTGATCTCATCGGCCAGCAGCACGTGGGTGAACACCGGCCCCGGGTGGAACTGGAACTGGCGGCTGCCGGCCTCGTACACGGAAACGCCCAGTACATCCGCCGGCAACAGGTCGGAGGTGAACTGCACGCGCTGGAAGCTGAGGCCGAGGCTGCTGGCCAATGCATGTGCCAGCGTGGTCTTTCCCAGGCCAGGCAGATCTTCGATGAGCAGGTGGCCGCCGGAAAGCAGGGCGACAAAGGCCAGCCTGACTTCCGGCACCTTGCCCAGCACCAGTGCGTTCACCTGATCCTGTGCCTCCCGCAGGGCCTGGCGCAGTTGATCGGTTAGCATGCTGGGATTGGGGGACGAGGCTGGCATGATCGTCTCAGGTCTGGAATCCACTCGATTATCCATAGAGCAATGCAAGGCGAACAGCGCGCGCGGACAATTTTTCTCTGGTTGTGGACGCTGATCACAGCGGCCAAGCTGGTGGTGGCCGCGCGCCTGCCGCTGTTCGTCGATGAGGCGTTCTATTGGCAGGAAGGCCAGCACCTGGCCGCTGCCTATTCCGACCTGCCGGGGCTGACGGCGTGGCTTGCACGCCTGGGCGTGGAGATCGGTGGCCATCACGTACTCGCATTGCGCCTGCCGTTCCTGGCCATCGGTGCGCTGCTGCCGTTGCTGGTGGTGCGCATCGCCACACGCTGGTTCGGCAACGTGGCCGGTTGGCAGGCGGGCAGCCTGACCCTGCTGATGCCACTGTCGGCCACGCTGGGCCTGCTGGCGGTGCCGGATGTGCCGATGGCACTGGCCGCGGTGATCTGCCTGCATGCAGGCGCACGCCTGCTGCACAGCGTGGATGCGTCGTCGGCGATGAAGCTGGCGCTGGGCCTGCTGATCGGTGCGCTCAGCCACTACCGTTTCATCGGTGTCATCGGTGTCGGTTTCATTGCGCTGCTGGCGTTGCCGCAGGGTCGCCGCATGCTGGCCGACCCGCGCGTATGGGTGGCGCTGGCGGTGGGTGTATTGGCCTGGCTGCCGTTGCTGGCGTGGAATGCAGACAACCATGATGCCGGCCTGAAGTTCCAGGTGGTCGAGCGCCACCCGTGGACGTTCGAGTGGGAGGGGCTGTGGTTCCTGGTGATCCAGCCGATGCTGGTGACCCCGATCCTGTGCATCGCGATGTGGAAGGTCGCCCTGGCGGGTACCCGCAGTGGCGGTGGTGCGCGGGTGCAGTGGCGCTATTTCGGCCTGGTGGGCGGGGTGTCGACGCTGGGCATCTTCCTGCTGGGCTTCTTCACCGATGTCGAGCGGATCAGTTTCCATTGGCCGCTGCCGGGCTACCTGGCGCTGCTGGTGGCCGTGCCGGTGGTCCTCAACGGCTGGCCGCGCTGGCTGCGCCGTACCGGCTGGTGGCTGGCGGCTGCAGGCACCGTGCTGGCCTTTGGCTACTACCTGATGGCGTCCACGCCGGCGCTGCGCGAGCAGATGGCTGGCAGCAAGTATTACCCGCGCAACTTTGCCGGCTGGCAGCCACTGGCCGTAGCGGTGCGCGACGAACTGCGGCAGATGCCGCCGGGCACGCGTGTCCTGGCGGGCAACTTCAAGGTCGGTGCCGAGCTGGGCTTCCAGCTGGGCAATGGTGATATCGAGGTGTTGCCGCATCCGCTCAACGACAAGCATGGGCGGACCGCTCAGCTGGCGCAGTGGGGCCTGCTGCACGAGGGCCCGCGCAGCGCGCCGATGCTGCTGGTGTTGTCACCCAGCGACCAGCGCTACCGCGATCTGCTGGCGCGCTATCACGCCATCTGCGAGCAGGTGGGGCCGCTGCCGGCGCCGCGCGTGGTCAGCAGCGATCATGGTTTCCAGCGGTTCCTGCTGTTCCGGCTGCCGGTGCAGCGCGCGCAGGGGTCATGCGTGACGCCGGCGATGGCCTGGCTGGATGCGCCGTCCAACGGTGAAACGGTCTCCGGAACACTCGCCATCAAGGGCTGGGCATTCAAGGATGGCGTCGGGTTGGCGCGCATCGAAGTGCTGGTCGACGGCCGTCCGATCGGTGATGCCCGTTACGGGCGCGTGTTCGACATCCGCCAGGCCTGGCCGGACAGTACCGACCCGCAGCATCCGGCGGTGGGCTTCGACGCATCGCTGGATACCACCACGCTGGCGCCTGGGCGGCATTGGCTTGGCCTGCGCCTGCACGGGCGCGACGGCAGCGTCGAGGCGTGGCAGGAGCAGCCGTTCGAGGTTCGGTGAGGCCCTCTGGTCCTGTAGAGCCGAGCCGATGCTCGACTGCTTCTGATTCAGATGGCAGGCAGCCTCGAAAAAAGGCAGCCGAGCATGGGCTCGGCTCTACAGTTCAGGGCACCGCGTACCCGGCCTGGCGCAGCAGTCCGCACAGCGCGATCAGTGGCAGGCCGACCAGCGCGGTCGGGTCGCGGTTGTCGATTGCCTCGAACAGGCTGATGCCCAGGCCCTCGCACTTGAAGCTGCCGGCGCAGTCCAGTGGCTGCTCGGCGGCGACGTAGCGGGCGATTTCCTGCGGGCCCAGCACGCGGAAGCGCACTTCGGTCAGATCCAGGGTGGCGAGGGATTCTCCATCCCGCCTGAGACTGATCGCGGTGTGAAAGCGCACCGTCTGCCCGGACATCGCCGCCAGCTGCGCGCAGGCCGCCTGGACCGTGCCGGGCTTGCCCAGCGGCTGGCCGTTCAGGTCGGCTACCTGGTCCGAGCCGATTACCCAGGCGCCCGGATGGCGGGCGGCCACGTCGGCGGCCTTGGCGGCGGCCAGGCGGGTGGCCAGGGCCAGCGGAGCCTCCCCGTTCAAGGGAGTCTCATCCACGTCCGGACGTGCGCAGTCGAAGGGCAGGCCCAGCCGTTCCAGCAGTTCGCGGCGGTAGCGGGAGGTGGAGGCCAGGACCAGTGACATGTGACAATACCGGGGCAGGGCGCGGCAGTCTGGCCCGTCCATGGCGCCAGCAGCAAGTCCTGTAGGGCGGGCATTTGACAGCGGGCGGTGCGATCCTTAGTATTCAGCGGCTTATGTCCGCGAACGTGCCCGAAACGCTGGATGCCTGGCGGATGGTTGTAGCGCGAAGGCGCTTCGACGGCCAGGTCTCCCTGGCTGAATTGACCCGCCTGCAGGGGTTGGTCGCAGATACCGACGGCGAGTGTGTCTACTCGCTTGAATTCGGTCGCGACGACGTCTTGCGGGTATCCTATGTGGAACTGACCATCGACACCGCGTTGCCGCTGACCTGTCAGCGCAGCATGCAGCGATTCCTGTTGCCGGTGAAGATGACCCAGAGGCTTGGCCTGATCCGCGACGAGGACGAGGAATCGTCCCTGCCGGAGGAATACGAGGCGTTGCTGGTGCCGGAAGACGGCCAGCTCCGCCCGCTGGACCTGGTCGAGGACGAGTTGGTGCTGGCGGTGCCTGTGGTGCCGCTGTCGCCCGACGGTGAGGCAGTCGACAAGGACTGGGCACCGAGCGAAGAAGAAACGAAGAAGGCCAACCCGTTTGCGGCGTTGGCAGCACTGAAGAAACAATAGCAGCCGGATTGTCGTCGGCGGCTGCGGCGAAAGCGAAAGTGTGCTGGGCGCTGGCGTCCTGCGCGACGATACGACGAAGCAAATCGAACCGAGTTTGGAGCAATCCCATGGCTGTGCAGAAATCCCGTGTCACCCCGTCCCGCCGCGGCATGCGTCGTGCCCATGACGCCCTGAGCGCCAAGCAGCTGTCGACCGACCCGACCACCGGCGAAGTGCACCTGCGTCACCACATCACTGCCGACGGTTTCTACCGCGGCAAGAAGGTCATCCAGACCAAGACCTCGGCCGTCGAAGAAGATTGATGTGCCGGGAAGGCCGCTGCCTCCGGGCAGCGGCCTTTGCCTTCTTTCCCGGGCGTGCCGGTGATCGGCGGCCCGCGCAACAGGAAACATGATGAGCAAGCGGATCTATTCGAGGATCGCGGGCACCGGTAGCTATTTGCCGGAAAAAGTCCTGACCAACGCCGACCTGGAAAAAATGGTCGAAACCTCGGATGAGTGGATCCAGTCGCGCACCGGAATTCGTGAACGGCACATCGCGGCCGAAGGCGAAACCACCAGCGACCTTGGCTACAACGCCGCTCTGCGCGCGCTTGAAGCCGCAGGCATCGATGCCTCGCAGCTCGACATGATCGTGGTCGGCACGACCACCCCTGATCTCATTTTCCCGTCCACCGCGTGCCTGATCCAGGCAAAGCTCGGTGTGGCCGGGTGCCCCGCCTTCGACGTCAACGCAGCCTGTTCCGGCTTCGTGTTCGCGCTGGGCGTGGCCGACAAATTCATCCGTTCCGGCGACTGCAAGCACGTGCTGGTGATCGGCACCGAAACGCTGACCCGCATGGTCGACTGGAACGATCGCACCACCTGCGTGCTGTTCGGCGATGGCGCCGGCGCTGTCGTGCTCAAGGCCGACGAAGACACCGGCATCCTCAGCACCCACCTGCATGCCGACGGCAGCAAGAAGGAACTGCTGTGGAACCCGGTCGGCGTTTCGACCGGCTTCAAGGACGGCGCCAACGGTGGCGGCACCATCAACATGAAGGGCAACGACGTGTTCAAGTACGCCGTCAAGGCGCTGGACTCGGTCGTGGACGAAACCCTGGCTGCCAACGGCCTGGACAGGTCCGACCTGGATTGGCTGATTCCGCACCAGGCCAACCTGCGCATCATCGAAGCCACTGCCAAGCGCCTGGACATGTCGATGGACCAGGTCGTGGTGACCGTCGACAAGCACGGCAACACCTCGTCCGGTTCGGTGCCGCTGGCGCTGGACGCTGCCGTGCGTTCGGGCAAGGTCGAGCGTGGCCAGTTGCTGCTGCTGGAAGCCTTTGGTGGCGGCTTCACCTGGGGTTCGGCCCTGCTGCGCTATTGATAGTGCCAGTTACGACAATGTGAAGCTTTGTCGTTGCGGCCCCTCTGGGGCCGTAACGCGTTTAAGGAGGACCTGTCATGGTTGAGCCCATCGTCATCGAAGGGCAGCGCGCCTGGCTGAAGCAGTACGGCAAGGGAAGCCGAGCAATGGCCCTGGGCCTGCTCAATTTTGTTGCCCGCCGTTTCCATCTCGATGCCCTGCGCCCGCCGCCGCACCGCGGGGGTGACGCCGCACGCGAAACCGAAGCCCGCCGCCTTGCAGAACTGCAGGCGCAGGGTGTGAACGTGCCTGACGTGCTGGGCACCGGCCATGCCGCCCTGGTAATCGGCGACAACGGCAGCTCGTTCAGTACCTGTCTGCGCGAAGCCGACGAGGCCGGTCGCGATCGGCTGGTGATGGCGGCGATGCAGGCGATTGCCGAAGCGCATGCGCGCGGCGCCTATTTCGGCCAGCCATTGCCGCGCAATCTCACCTGGGATGGACAGCAGGTCGGCTTCATCGATTTCGAGGAAGACCCGCTGGAAGTGATGGATCTGTCCGAAGCGCAGGCCCGCGACTGGCTGATGTTCGGTTATGGCGTGGCCAAGTACTACGCCGACCGCCCCGAGCACCTGCAGGCGATGATGGCCGAGGCGATGGGCGAGGCCCAGGCGCCGGTGCGCGAGCACGTGCACGCGGTCAGTGGCCGCCTGCGCAGCCTGGCCCGGGTCTGCATGAAGCTGGGCCGCTCAGCGCGCGCGCTGGCCCATTCCATCTTCATTGCCCACGGCGCCAGCACCGCTGGCGTGTTGATGCTGGTGGGCCTGTGCGTGGATTTCCTCGCCGACGGCGATCTGGACGTCCTGCAGCTGTTCTGCTGATGGCTGACAGGGGTCAGATCCCTTTTCCCGTGGAAAAGGGATCTGACCCCGTCGCGCTTGCCCGGCCGCGCTCCATACGCCTGCATACGCGCACGTACAGACGACACAGCGGATTCGCCCTTATCATGGCCTGCTTCGATTGCAACAAGCGGATGACCGCGTGACCGTATCCACCCTCGCTTTTGTCTTCCCCGGCCAGGGCTCGCAGTCTGTGGGCATGGTGGCCGAGCTGGCTGAACTGCATCCGCAGGTGCGTGAAGCCTTCACCGAGGCATCCGATGGTGCTGGCGTCGACCTGTGGGCGCTGTCCCAGGGTGGCCCGGAGGAAATGCTCAACCGTACCGAATACACCCAGCCGGCCCTGCTGGCCGCAAGCATCGGCGTGTGGCGCGCCTGGAACGCCGTGGGCGGTCCGCGCCCGTCGGTGCTGGCCGGCCACAGCCTGGGCGAGTACACCGCCCTGGTCGCCGCGGGTGCGCTGAGCCTGCATGACGGTGCGCACCTGGTGCGCCTGCGCGGCCAGCTGATGCAGGAAGCCGCACCGGCCGGCGTCGGTGCCATGGCCGCCGTGCTCGGCGCCGAAGACCAGCTGGTGCTGGACGTTTGCGCCGAAGCCGCAGGCAGCCAGGTGGTGGTGCCGGCCAACTTCAATTCGCCGGGCCAGATCGTGATCGGTGGCGACGCCGACGCGGTCGACCGTGCGCTGGCGCTGTTGGCCGAGAAGGGCGTGCGCAAGGCGGTCAAGCTGGCCGTCAGCGTGCCCTCGCACACCCCGCTCATGCGCGAAGCCGCCAACCGGCTGGCCGAAGTGATGGCCGGCCTGTCCTGGCAGGCGCCGCAGCTGCCGGTGGTGCAGAACGTCGACGCCCAGATCCACAGCGGCATCGACGCGATCCGTACCGCGCTGGTCCAGCAGCTGTACCAGCCGGTGCAGTGGACCGGTTGCGTGCAGGCGCTGGCCGCGCGCGGCATCACCCAGATCGCCGAGTGCGGCCCGGGCAAGGTGCTGACCGGCCTGGTCAAGCGCATCGACAAGGCCATCGACGGCCGTTCGTTGGCCACGCCCGGCGACTTCGAAGCCGCCCGTGAGGCATGGTCGGCCTGATTTCCCTGTTCCTGCCGACCGTACCGGTGGCCGCTGCAAGCGGCACGGGTGCGGCGGCCGTCCCAGCCTGAGGAAAACATCATGAGCAAGCCCCTGCAGGGTGAAATCGCACTGGTCACCGGCGCCAGCCGTGGCATTGGTGCCGCCATCGCCGATCTGCTGGCCGCCCAGGGCGCCACCGTCATCGGCACCGCCACCACCGAATCCGGCGCTGCCGCGATCGGTGAGCGCCTGGCCGCCCACGGTGGCCATGGCCGCGCACTGAACGTCACCGACGCTGCCGCGCTGGATGCCGTGCTGGCGGACATCGCCAAGGAATTCGGCCCGATCTCGATCCTTGTCAACAACGCCGGCATCACCCGCGACAACCTGCTGATGCGCATGAAGGACGAAGACTGGGCGTCGATCATCGACACCAACCTGACCAGCGTGTTCCGCACCAGCAAGGCGGTGATGCGCGGCATGATGAAGGCGCGCAAGGGCCGCATCATCAACATCGCATCGGTGGTGGGCGTGACCGGCAATGCCGGCCAGGCCAACTACGCCGCGGCCAAGGCCGGCATCATCGGCTTCAGCAAGTCGCTGGCCAAGGAAATCGGTTCGCGCGGTGTCACCGTCAATGTTGTCGCACCTGGCTTCATCGACACCGACATGACCAAGGCGTTGCCGGAAGAAGCGCGTACCGCGCTGATCAACGACATCGCCCTCGAACGCCTGGGTTCGCCGGAGGACATCGCCCATGCGGTGGCCTTCCTGGCCGGCCCGGCTGCCGGTTACATCACCGGCGAAACCCTCCATGTGAACGGTGGCATGTACATGCCGTAAGCAAGGGGCGCAGGGATTGCGCCGCAAGTGGTTGATCTGCGAAGCTTTTTGCTGCAATGCAAGGCCGCGCCGGTTTCCACTACACTATCCCACGGCCATCGCCATTGATGGCGACCACTTTTGAACCACAACTCCATCTGGAGCGAGATCCCATGAGCACCATCGAAGAACGCGTCAAGAAAATCGTCGTCGAACAGCTTGGCGTCAAGGAAGAAGAAGTCACCAACAGCGCATCGTTCGTCGATGACCTGGGCGCTGACTCGCTGGACACCGTTGAGCTGGTGATGGCCCTGGAAGAAGAATTCGAGTGCGAGATCCCGGACGAAGAAGCCGAGAAGATCAGCACCGTGCAGGCCGCCATCGACTACATCAAGGCCCACGTCAAGGCCTGATGTCAGACGGCAGTGCGCGCGCGGGCCTACGCTCGCCGCGCACCGCACCCCATGGGGCCGCTGTTGCGGCCCCGTGTGTTTGAGCATCACACCGAAGCAAACCGAGTTGCCCGTTGAAATCATCCGGGTCAGGAGAATCAGCAATGAAGCGTCGCGTCGTCGTAACCGGCCTGGGTATCGTCTCGCCGTTGGGCAATGATCTGGCCAGCAGCTGGGAAGGCATCACCCATGGTCGTTCGGGCATCGGTCCGCTGACCAACGTTTCTGATGCCTACCTGGATCGGTTCACCACCAAGATTGCGGGTGAGGTCAAGGGATTCGACATCACCGCCGACAACGAACTGTTCGGCAAATTCCGGGTCAGCGGCAAGGATGCCAAGAAGATGGACCCGTTCATCCATTACGGCCTCGGTGCCTCGTTCATGGCCCTGCACGACTCGGGCCTTGAGATCACCGAAGCCAATGCCGAGCGCATCGGCGCCATCGTCGGCGCCGGCATCGGCGGCCTGCTCGGCATCGAAGAGCAGACCATCGAGTTCCACGAGGGCAAGAAGATCTCGCCCTTCTACGTGCCCAAGACCATCATCAACATGCTGCCGGGCCAGCTGAGCATCATCACCGGCCTGAAGGGCCCGTCGTTCTCGGCGGTGTCGGCGTGCGCGACCTCGAACCATTCGATCGGTACCGCGATGCGCATGATCCAGTACGGCGATGCCGACGTGATGGTGGTTGGCGGTGCCGAGCGTGGCTCGTCGCCGACCGCGCTGGGTGGCTTCTGCGCGATGAAGGCCATGAGCACACGCAATGACGCTCCGGAACAGGCCTCGCGCCCGTGGGACAAGGACCGTGACGGCTTCGTGCTGGGCGACGGCGCCGGCATCCTGATCCTGGAAGAGTACGAGCACGCCAAGGCGCGTGGCGCGAAGATCTACTGTGAACTGGCCGGCTTCGGCGCCAGCTCCGACGCGTACCACATGACCGCACCGAGCGAGAACGGCGAAGGCGCCGCGCGCTGCATGGCCATGGCCATGAAGGACGCCGGCGTGACCCCGGAACAGGTCGGTTACCTCAACGCGCACGGCACCTCCACGCCGCTGGGTGACCTGGGCGAGACCATGGCGATGAAGACCGCCTTCGGCGACCACGCCTACAAGATGATGGTCAGCTCCACCAAGTCGATGACCGGCCACCTGCTGGGCGCTGCCGGCGGCGTGGAAGCAATCTTCTCGGTGATGGCGCTGCAGGACAACGTCATTCCGCCGACCATCAACCTGCAGCAGCCGGGCGAAGGCTGCGACCTGGACTACGTGCCCAACGAAGCACGCCAGGCCAAGGTCGACGTGGTGATGTCCAATGGCTTCGGCTTCGGCGGCACCAACGGCACGCTGATCTTCAAGCGCGTCTGACCGAGGTGTAGCGTCGGGCCATGCTCGACGCCGCGTTCTACGGAGCCGCCGCAAGGCGGCTTCCGTGCATCTGAACTCCCGAACTGGCTGCCATGACCCACGCACCTCTGATCCACCCGCTGCCGCACCCGATCGATCTGCTGGTCCTGCAGCAGCACGACCCGGCGCGCTTTCCGCTGCTGATGGAATCCACCGCCTCGGGCACCGCCCAGGGCCGCTGGAGCCTGCTGCTGGCCGCGCAGGGCGATTGCCTGCGGCTGGATGCCGATGGCCAAGTGCGCGACCAGCACGACGCGGTACACGCTGGCAGCTTCCTGCAGTTGCTGGATCGCGCCTGGCAGCACGAACGCCTGCCGCACGACGGCAGCCACAGCCTGCCGTTCCGCGGCGGCTGGGCGTTGATGCTGGACTACGAAGTGGCCAGCCAGATCGAACCGGTGCTACCGGCGCGTGCGCGCGAGGACGGCCGCCCGACCGCGCTGGCGCTGCGCTGCCCGGCCGCAGTGCTGCACGACCATCACAACGATGCCAGCTTCGTCATCGCCGAAGCCGGCGAGCAGGTGTTGCTGGATGCGCTCGTGGCACTGGCCTCGGCCGCGCTGCCCGAAGCCGGGCAGGGCTGGCAGCCGCCGCAGTCGGTGGGCGAGGATGCGCCGCAGCGCTTCACCGACGGCGTGCGCCGGGTGATCGAATACCTGCGCGCCGGCGATGTGTTCCAGGTGAACCTGTCGCGGCGCTGGAGCGCACAGTTCGCTGCGCCGGTCAGCCCGCAGGCGCTGTACGCGCAGCTGCGCCGTGCCAACCCGGCACCGTTCGCCGGTCTGTTCAGCGCGCACGGCCGCCATGTGGTCAGTTCCTCGCCGGAGCGGCTGGTGTCGGTGCATGCCGGCTACGCGCAGACCCGCCCGATTGCTGGGACGCGTCCGCGCTTCGAGGGCGACGATGATGCCGCGCGCATCCAGGAGCTGGTCGGCCACCCCAAGGAACGTGCCGAGCACGTGATGCTGATCGACCTGGAACGCAACGACCTGGGCCGCATCTGCCTGCCCGGCACCGTGGTGGTCGATGAGCTGATGACGGTGGAGAGCTACGCCCATGTGCACCACATCGTCAGCAACGTCAGCGGCCACCTGCGCCCGGAGGTCACACCCGGCGAGGTGATCGCCGCCACGTTCCCCGGTGGCACCATCACCGGCTGCCCCAAGGTGCGCTGCATGCAGATCATCAGCGAGCTGGAGCAGGTGCCGCGCGGTGCCTACACCGGCGCGTTCGGCTGGCTGAACCGCGATGGCGACCTGGACCTGAACATCCTGATCCGCACCGCCGAAGTGGATGGCCACGAGGTGAGCTTCCGCACCGGCGCCGGCATCGTGGTTGATTCGGACCCGGACAAGGAACTGGACGAGACCCGCGCCAAGGCCCGCGGCCTGCTGCGCGCATTGGGCCAGCAGGGGTAGGCGTATTCCGGTGGTGCCGGCCAGCGGCCGGCAACCTCATGCACCCATGATCCGCGCGATTGCCGGCCAGCGGCCGGCACTACCGGTACCAGTGGGGCCATTGTTCGGGTGGGTGCCGACCGTTGGTCGGCACGGAGTCCTCCACGGCCGTTCATCCACGCATGGCGTGGATCTACTGATGGCCGTGCCGGATAGGGCTCTTGGTGGGTGTCGACCGTTGGTCGGCATGGAGGCGCCACCCCGGTCATGACCCCAATCCACCGGCACGGTATCCTGCACGACGGAATCGAGTTCAGAGGTAGTCCATGGCGGGAGCCAAGCGCGGGTGTCTGTTCGTGGTAACGCTGGTGGTGGTGCTGGCCGCCGTCGTGGCCGGCGCGGGCGCGTGGTTCTTCTACCAGCAGACCCGGTTCGCCGATGCCCCGATCACCCCGACCGCCGAGAGCATGGTCATCGCCAGTGGCGATGGCATGAACAGCGTGCTGCGCAAGCTGCGCGATGCCGGCGTGGACGAGGGCCAGGACACCCAGTGGCAGCTGCTGGCGCGCCAGCTCGATGCGGCCGGCAAGCTGAAGGTGGGCGAGTACGCGCTCAGCGCCGACCTGACCCCGCGCGAGCTGCTGCTGCGCATGCGCGCCGGCAAGGTGCTGCAGCACCGCGTCACGATCGTCGAGGGCTGGAACATCCGCCAGCTGCGTGCCGCGCTCAAGCGCGCCGAGCCGCTGCTGCACACCACCGACAATCTTGATGACGCGGCGCTGATGCAACGCCTCGGTTTCGGTGGCCAGCATCCGGAAGGCCGCTTCCTGCCGGAGACCTACGTCTACCAGCGCGGCGACAGCGACCTGGACGTGCTCAAGCGTGCCCACGCCGCGATGGAAAAGGCGCTGGATGAAGCCTGGGAAAGCCGCGCGCCGGACCTGCCGATCAACACGCCCTACGAACTGCTGACGATGGCGTCGATCATCGAGAAGGAAACCGCGCTGGCCAGCGAGCGCCCGCAGATTGCCGGCGTGTTCATGCGCCGCCTGAAGATCGGCATGCGCCTGCAGACCGACCCGACCGTGATCTACGGCATCGGTGCCGCGTATGACGGCAACATCCGCCGCCGCGACCTGACCACCGATACGCCCTACAACACCTACACCCGTGCCGGCCTGACCCCGACCCCGATCGCCATGCCCAGCCGCGATGCGCTGATGGCGGCCGCGCAGCCACTGTCGGGCGACGCGCTGTACTTCGTCGCCGTCGGCGATGGCAGTGGCGCGCACGTGTTCTCGCCCAGCCTGGACCAGCACAACGCCGCAGTGGCCCGCTACCTGCAGCAGCTGCGTCAGCAACGTACCAAGGAGACCCCGGCGCAATGAGTCCCGCGCTGCTTCGCCACCCGCGTTTCGTCAGCCTGGAAGGCGGCGAGGGCGCAGGCAAGACCACCGCCATCAATGCCATCCGTGACTGCCTGCGCAGCCACGGCCACGAGGTGGTGCTGACCCGCGAGCCGGGCGGTACGCCGCTGGCCGAGCGCATCCGCGGCCTGGTGCTGAAGCCCGATGCCGAGATCGCTGCCGAACCGCTCAGCGCCGAAGCCGAGCTGCTGCTGGTGTTCGCCGCACGTGCGCAGCATGTGCGCCAGGTGATCCAGCCGGCACTGCAGCGCGGTGCCTATGTGTTGAGCGATCGCTTCACCGATTCCAGTTACGCCTACCAGGGCGGTGGCCGCGGCCTCGATCCGCAGTGGATTGCCGACCTGGAGCGCCGCGCCGTCGGTCTGCTGCCGGGCCTGACCCTGCTGCTGGATGTGGATGTGGCCGTCGGCCGCGCACGCGCCAACGGGCGCGATCTGTGGCCGGATCGCATCGAAAGCGAACAGGACGATTTCTTCCAGCGCGTGCGCGCCGTGTTCCGCAGCCGCGCGCAGCAGGACCCGCAGCGCTTTGCGCTGATCGACGCCGGCCAGGTGCAGGAACGCGTGGCGGCCGATGTGGTCGCGCGTGTCGAGCGCTGGCTGCAGGATGGGGAGGGCGCATGAGCACATTCTCGCCCTGGCAGCAGCGCGCGTTCGATCAGACGGTTGCCGCGCTCGATGCCGATCGGCTCGGACACGGCCTGCTGATCTGCGGCCCGGCCGGGCTCGGCAAGCGCGACGTGGCGTTGGCCCTGGCCGACCACGTGCTGGCGCGCGGCGATGCCGCGCATGCCACGCGCACGCGCCAGCTGATCGCCGCCGGTACCCATCCGGACCTGCAGCTGGTCAGCTTCATTCCGAACAAGAGTGGCGACAAGCTGCGCACCGAGATCGTGATCGAGCAGGTGCGCGAGATCACCAACAAACTGGCGCTGACCCCGCAGTACGGCGTGGCGCAGGTGGTGATCGTCGACCCGGCCGATGCGATCAACCGCTCGGCGGCCAATGCGCTGCTGAAGACGCTGGAAGAGCCGCAGCCCGGCCGTTACCTGTGGCTGATCAGCAGCGACCCGGCGCGCCTGCCGCAGACCATCCGCAGCCGCTGCCAGCGCCTGGAATTCAAGCTGCCGCCGCAGCACGAGGCGCTGGCCTGGCTGCAGCAGCAGGGCCACAGCGAAGCATCGGCGCGCGAAGCGCTGGACGCCGCGCGCGGCCATCCCGGCCAGGCAGACAACTGGCTGCGCGAAGATGGCCTGAGCCTGCGCCGCGACGTGGGCCGCGAGCTGGAACAGCTTGCCGCCGGCAAGACCGGCGCGGTGGAGCTGGCGCAGAAGTGGTGCGCCGATGACAACGCGGCGCTGCGCCTGCGCTTCGCTGCCGACCTGGCGCTGGCCCAGGCCAGCACCGATGCCTTGACCACGCCGGAGCGATTGCACAAGCTTGCAGCCTGGTTCGATGCGGCCAACCGCACCCGCGACCTGCTGCGCACCACGGTGCGTGCAGACCTTGCGGTGGTCGAGTTGCTGCTGGCCTGGAACAAGGTGAACGAGCGGCCTGCCGCAAGGGGAAATCGATGAGTGCCAGCAACGCCCGCCAGGGCATCCTGTCCCTGGCTGTGAAGGACAAAGCCGCGCTGTACAGCGCGTACATGCCGTTCGTGAAGAATGGCGGCATCTTCGTGCCCACGCCCAAGCGCTACTTCCTGGGCGACGAGGTGTTCCTGCTGCTGACGCTGCCCGATTCCAGCGAGCGCCTGCCGGTGGCCGGCAAGGTGATCTGGGTGACCCCGGCTGGTGCGCAGGGCAACCGCACCGCCGGCATCGGCGTGCAGCTGGCCGACGGCGCCGAAGGCGAGGGCGTGCGCCACAAGATCGAGACCCTGCTGGCCGGCCTGACCGGCTCGGACAAGCCGACGCATACGATGTGAGGCTGCGCGCGCGGGGCCTTTCTGTAGCGCCGGGCCATGCTCGGCTGCATGCCCCGAAATGCCCGTGAACACGAATGTGAAAAACTGTTGACGGCCTCTGAAAAGCCCCTATAATGAGCGGCTCAGCAACACACCGGGCGGTTAGCTCAGCGGTAGAGCATTGCCTTCACACGGCAAGGGTCACAGGTTCGATCCCTGTACCGCCCACCATGTTGCAGAACGAAAAAAGCCTCCAGCAATGGGGGCTTTTTTGTTGCCTGTGATCCAGCAGGATCAGCTGGATGCGCACACCGTTTCAGCCGTGTCCGTCCAGCAGCTCGCGCGCAATCATCGACGTAGCATCCAGCAGGTCGTGGCCGCTGCCGGCCTGCACCACCACCGCCAACAGACTACGGCCCACCTCGGCATTGCCGCTGGTCAGCTCCATCTCGCCTTCAAAGCACAGGTCGGCCAACCACTCGTGGGCCTGTTGCAAGCCTCGCTTGCGGACGCGGCGGAACTCCGCGAGCAGCTTCGCCTGGCCGGCTTCCTGCTCACCATCGGCAAGCAGGCCGATGGCACCGCCGTGCGCGGCGCGCCAGATGGCTGGCAGCGGGCGACCGTTCGCGTCCACCACGTCCGCCGAGAACTGCGCGCAGTACATTTCGTAGCGCTTGCCCGCTGTGCTGCGGGGCACGATGCCGGCCTCGGCCAGCAGGCGTTCGGCTTCATCCAGTTTGCTGAACTTCAAGCGCAGCAGTGCAGGGCGGCTCAGGTGTTGTGCCAGCGCCTGCTGGTTGGCGGTGAACCAGACGTTCCAGCCCACGGCTGCGCGGCCTTCCAGTGCGGCTTTGAAGTACTCCAGGTGTTCGGCGTCCATTGCGGTCTCCTGCGGTCTCCTGCGCTCCCTGCGGGATTGTAGAGGGAGCATATCCGGGCCGGTCAGGCGTCGCCGCCGGAGAGGCAATGGTGTGCCTCGCGCACCAGTTGTCGTGCGGCCACGATCAGTCCGTCGATATGGAAGGCGCCCAACTGCTCGTTCGGACCGCCTTCGTTGCGCGCCCGGTCGGCGGCCTGCAGCAGATCGAGCAACGCCCCGAGCCCAGACAGCGAGCGGCGCAATGAAGCGTGATTGCCGGCACCGAGGGTGAGGTTGTTGCACGGCTGTCCGTCATCACCGTCGGCACGGTTGATGGCATTGAGGCAAGTGAAGAAGGTGGCCGACTGCGCCGGCAGGTTCTGTTCGTTCAGGGCGCACTCGATCTCGCGTGCGAGGTCCCCGGGCACGTCGGCTGCGACGTCGCCGATAAGCGCGTGCAGGCGGGGATGGATGGCTGTGCGGTTGGTCATGGCGAAACCCTCACTGGCGTAGGGCCACCTTCCAAAGTGAAGGTGGCGGACGGTGCGGGTTGGCGTACCAAGGCAAACAAGCTTCAGGGGAGAAGAATGCCTGGCGGATCTGGCGATCCCCACGCACCGGCCGCCATTGAGGGCAGTCGGTGCATTCTCTCTGCTGCGATTGTTCTTGCAGCCCCTAAATCTTGTTTGTTTATTCGAGACGCCAATCCCGGCCAAGGCGTCTTGCCTCGGCGCGGCGATCTTCAAGCCGGGCAATCACATCGGTCTGTAAGGAAAATTCTCAACTGTCCCTAGGCAGGCCAGGCGTTTCCCGTTGTGTGTCGTCCAACACCCGCGAGTAGTGCCGCCCATCACTGATGGCGCACATCGCCGCCCCTACCGACCGTGCATATGACGACTCCGGAGGGCCACTGCCACGGCAATCGCGTCACCCCGCGCGGCGGAGGCGGGACCATGCCACGCATGGGGCCAGAGGGTTCCATCCCTGCGCTGTCCCGCCGCCCCGGGCAGGCGTAGTCTCAGCCCGTTGCCGTGCCCATCCACTCTGGAGTGCCACCATGCCGCTCGCCCGTATCGATCTTCGCAAAGGTAAATCAGCCGACTACCTGCAACGCGTCGGCGAAACCATCTACCAGGCCATGCGCGCGGTAGGCGTGCCGGAGAATGATCGCTTCCAGATCTTCCAGCAACACGAGCCGGGCACGCTGATCTACGACCCCGGCTACCTGGGCGTGGATCGCACCGATGACTTCATCTGCATCCAGATCACCTGGAACGAGGGGCGCACGCTGGAGCAGAAGAAGGCGTTGTACGCCGGCATCGCCGATGGACTGCACGCGGCGGTGGGTATCCGCCGCGAAGACGTGTTCATCAATCTGGTGGAAGTGAAGAAGGAGAACTGGTCCTTCGGGAACGGTCAGGCGCAGTACGTGAGTTGATGCGGGAACAGTGTCTGCGCCCGACGCGGTTTGGTCAGGCCATGCGCGGCGATGCCTGCTGTTGTGCCTGTTGCTCGTCCTGCACCAGCCGGCTTGCGTCGCGGGATTGCTGCTGCACGTTGGCCTGCTGATACAGCGTATCGGCGTCGCCCAGCTGCGTATCGAGCAGGGACAGACGCTGGCGATTGGCGGCCGGGTCCGGCGAGGCGGTGTCGCCGTTGCGATGCAGGAATACGTAGCCGGGTACCTCGGCGGTGCTGTTTGAACTGAATGCCACGTGCAGCGTGTCCTTTTCGCTGAAGCCGGCCTGCACCGCCGCGTGGGTCAGATGGCCGGCCAGGCGTTCATGCTCCTGTCCGGGGGGCAGTCCCTGCTGTTCGCTGGCCTGGGCGAGTGCGGTGCGCACCTTCTGGTCCAAGGCATGAAGGCTGTGCCCCGGTGCGCGCGCGTCCGCAGCCAGACGCTCGCCCAAGGGGCCATCAATGCCATCGGTTTCGCTGAGCAGACGCTGCTTCAAGCTGCGCTCGGGCAGGGGATGAGTGATGGTGCGGTTGAGTTCGCTGTTGGGGAAAGGGGGCTCAATGCTGTCCACGCCATGGATGTTGCGCAGCGGACGATAGCCGTCCTTGCCCTGTGACTGGACGCCCAGCGGAATGCGGACATCGGGCAGCAATTGCCCAACAGGGCCGCCGATGCTGTTCACGTCCAGGCTCTGCTTGCGCTGGATACCCGCATGATTCAATGCGCCCCAGGTGAAGTCCACGCAGTTGTGACGCACGTCGGCATAGTGCTTGCTGAAGCCGTGCGCTACTGGATCGTCGCCGAACGCTTTGAGCTTGTTGTACTGTGCTTCGGTGATTTCCAGAGAGCGCGTGTAATGCGGGTTCTTATAGGTCTTTGCATCGTTGTCCACGATGTCACCTGGGCCGTTCATGCTGCCGTGCTCGATCGGTGCAAAGCCGTAGCTTGCCGGATCCTTTCCCGGTGCTCGAAGGACGTAGAACATGTGTCCCGGCCCGGACGTCTGCGCCGAGCCATCAGGATTGCGCAGCGGTTGCTGCGTAACGGGGTGGAGAAGCGGTGTTCCCGGTGCCGCAATGACGATATCGACGATGTAGCGTGGCTTGTCCATGTGCGTGGTGATCCTCCTGGAAGGTGTACGAAGGCGCTGCGCTACTTGGCGAGCGGACGCGATTCGTGAATCAGTATCTTGGCGCTTGTGCCACGAAGTGGTGCGATGTCTTCAATCGTGCTGATCTGTACGCGGTAGCGACTTTGCGCCTGCAACGGCAGCAGCGCGACATGGAGTCGATAGGCCCCATCGCTGCCTCGCTGGGTCTGGGCGTAGTTCAGACCCTTACCGCGGTGCCAGTCTGGCAGAGGCTGGCCAGATTGCGACTGTGCGATCTGATACGCGTCGGGGCTTGCCAGCGGCTGCCAAGTGCCGCCTGACCATTGCTGAAGTCCTACGCGTAAAGGAATGTGCAGGTCGCGCGGAGAAGCAGTGTCTGGTGATGGGGGAACGTGCTGCAGATCCAACTCCACCGCATATGTACGGTAGCTGGCAAAATTGCGCGCCGTGGTTTCGAACTCGAACTGCACCTGCTGGCCGGGCGCGTCCACGGCGATGGGCTGTGAGAGTTCCAGTGGCTCTGGCGGTAGGGGCGGCCCCTTGTCGGCGCAGGCGGCAAGCAGCGCGGTCAGGCCGAGGAGGCTGATGCGCAGCCGGTGTGTGATGCGGGTGGTCATGCGGATCCCTCTGGCTCCTTGCCGTGACCATCTGAACCCTAACGTTGGCGAGGCGGAGCCTGCAAGCGCCGGGACCGCGGTGCGGTGCATTCACATGTCGCCGCCGGAGGCGAGCCCCTGCGTCACCGTGTCGCAGGGGGTAAACCCTGAACGGGGTCCAAGGTTGACCGTGGGCCCGTAGAATGGCGGCGTGCGCCGTTCTGCTCTCCACCGCCGGTTCCAGGCCCTGGCATGGCTTGCCATGCTGCTGGTGCTGCTCGCCCCGCTGGTGAGCCGCTGGCTGGCGCATGGTCACGTGGCTGCCGCTGTACCGGTGGCGGCGATGGACCACGCAATGCACGCAGAGCATGCGCAGCACGCGATGGAAGGGCACCACGACCATCACGCGATGGCGATGCCGCACGGCGAGGTCGCAAAGAAGCCGCCCGCCGATCCACACGCCGATCATGAGATGGGCGTGGACTGCGATTACTGCCTGATCGCTGCACGGCTGATCACCCTGCTGGTGGCGGCAGTGCTGCTGTTGGCGCCGATGGCACCGGTGTGCCGCGCACTGCGCGGTGCGGTGCAGACGTTGCCGCAACGGATCAGCGGCACATTGGGAGCGCGTGGGCCGCCAGCCATGATGGCCGCCTGAGCCGCACGCGCGTTGCATTGATCGTTTTTCCATGAGGTTGCCGGCCACGGCCGGTGCCCGCACGCGCGTGTTTGTCCCTTTCTGATTGCTGCCCTGCCATTGCGGGGTGGCCTTGCATGCCGTGAATAAATGAAAACGAACCCCAACTCCGCGCGCCTGCGCCGGGCGACGCTGCCTGTCCTGTGCGCGTTGCTCCTGCATGCCGCGCCCCTGCTTGCCGCCGACGCGGCACCCCCGACCACGCTGGATACCGTGCGGGTGGTCGATACCCGCAGCGGCGAGCTGTCTTCCACCGCCAGCGCAGGCTCTGCGTTGGGCCTGAGCGTGCTGCAGACACCGGCCAGCCTGACGGTGATTTCGCGCGAGCAGCTGGAGCAGCGCGGCGACAGCAACCTCAACGATGCGATCAGCCGGGCAGGTGCGATCAGTGCCATGCCGCACCCGGGCAATGGCCTGAGCGCGCTCTCCAGCCGCGGCTTCACCGACGGTGCCTCGGTGATGCGGCTGTACGACGGGCTGCGTCAGTACGGCGGCGTGGGCATCACCTTCCCGTTCGATACCTGGTCGATCGAGCGCATCGAAGTGCTGCGCGGGCCGGCGTCGGTCATCCATGGCGACGGTGCGATCGGCGGCGTGATCAACATCGTGCCGAAGAAGCCCTCGCGCGGTGCCATCGAAAACGAGATCAGCCTGACTGTGGGCAGCGAGGACACCGCGCGGCTGGGCTTCGGCAGCGGTGGCGCGCTGACGCCCGAGCTGGCCTACCGGCTGGATGTGAGTGGCAACTACAGCGGTGGCTGGGTCGACCGCGGGCGCAACAGTGACGCGACGTTCTCCAGTGCATTGCTGTGGCAGCCGCGTGCGGACCTGCAGCTGACCCTCACCCACGCGCAGGGCTACCAGCAACCGATGCGCTACTTCGGCACGCCGCTGGTCGAGGGCCGCCAGCTGGAGGCGCTGCGCCACCGCAACTACAACGTGGACGACAGCGAGATCCGCTATCGCGACCGCTGGACCCAGCTTGATGCGCTGTGGACACCGAACGCGAACGTGGAATGGCGCACGCGCCTCTACCAGATCGACAGCCAGCGCGACTGGCGCAATGCCGAGGCCTATGTCTACAACCGCGCTACCGGCTTGATCGATCGATCTGGCAATACCGAGATCACCCACAACCAGGACCAGACCGGACTGACCTCGACGCTGCGTGTGCAGGGAACGGCGGGTGGCCTGCAGAACAACTTCGCGGTGGGCCTGGACGCCAACCGCGCGCACTTCAAGCACACCAACAACACCTATGCCGGCAGCTCGGGCCCGGTCGATCCGTTCGATCCGGTGCCGGGCCAGTTCGCCAGCGACGCGCCGAACCTGCCGCGCTACCGCAACCGTGCCGAGCAGTACGCGTTGTTCATGGAGGACCGGCTGGCGCTGAGCGAGCGCTGGTCGGTGCTGGGTGGCCTGCGCCACGACCGCGCGCGCATTGATCGCACCGATCTGATCAGCGGCCAGAATGCGTTCTCGAAGACCTACAGCAGCACCGGCTGGCGTGCAGGCACGGTATTCGCGCTGCAGCCGACGCTGAGCCTGTATGCGCAGTACTCACAGGCGGCGGACCCGGTCAGTGGCCTGTTGATGATCAGCCCGGCCAACGGCGCGTTCGATCTTGCCAAGGGCCGGCAGATCGAGGTGGGCCTGAAGCAGGCCTTCGACGGCGGCGAGTGGACGCTGGCGGCGTACCGCATCCGCAAGACCGGGCTGCTCAGCCGCGATCCGCTGGTACCGGATCGCCGGGTGCAGGTGGGCGCGCAGACCTCGCGCGGTATTGAAGCGTCCTTGAACTGGAACTTCGCGCCGCGCTGGTCGCTGGATGCCAACGCGACGGTGCTGAAGGCCGAGTTCGAGGACTTCCTGGAAACCACCGGGTCGCCGCCGATGCTGGTGTCGCGTGATGGCAACGTGCCGCCGAACGTGGCCGAGCGCCTGGCCAGTGTGTGGTTGAGCTGGCAGTTCGCACCGGACTGGAGTGCGGCGGGTGGCGTTCGCTACGTCGGCAAGCGCTATGCCGACAACGCCAACACATTGGAACTGCCCGGCTATAGCACCACCGACCTGGCACTGACCTGGCAGGCGGCACCGCGCACGCGGCTGTCCGCGCGATTGTTCAACGTATTCGACAAGACGTACTACGCCACCGCGTACTACACCAGCACGCAGTGGTTGCTGGGTGCGGACCGGCGCGTCGAATTCACCGTCGACCATCGCTTCTGAGGACGCGCATCATGTCGCTGCGATCCACCGCCAAGCGCTGGACCTACCTGGTGCACCGCTGGCTGGGCATCGGCGGATGCCTGCTGATGCTGCTGTGGTTTGTCAGCGGCATGGTGATGCTGTTCATTGGTTACCCGAAGCTGACACCCGGTGAGCGGCTGGCGGCGTTGCCGGTGCTGGGTGAGGCCCGCGATCTGCAGGGGCTGTCGATACTGCCTGCCGCCGTGCAGGCCGAGCCGGAAAGCGTGGCGCTGACCACGCTGCGTGGCGAGCCGGCGTATGTGGTGCGCAATGGCAGCAACGTGGGCGCCTGGTCGGCGTACACCGGCCAGGCCCTGCTGCCGGTGTCGGCACAGCGTGCCGAAGCGTCCGCTGCACAGTTCGCCGGCGGCCAGGCCTTCGTGGGTGCGATGCGCGTGGACGAGGACCGCTGGACGCATTCGCGTGCACTGGATGTGCATCGGCCGCTGTATCGGGTGGAGGTGGGCGGTGCACAGCCGGGCGACCTGTATGTGTCATCGCGTACCGGTGAAGTCGTGCTGGACGCCCCGCATGTGCAGCAGCGCTGGAACTATGTGGGCGCCTGGCTGCACTGGCTGTACTTCCTGCGTATGCAGTCGGTCGACCCGGTGTGGACGTGGGGGGTGATCGTGCTGTCCGCACTGTGCACGTTGGCGGCGGTCAGCGGCATCGTGGTGGGCGTGTGGCGCTGGCGTTTTCGTGGGCACTATCGTTCCGGTGCGAAGACGCCGTACGTCGAGCCGTGGATGCGCTGGCACCATCTGATCGGGCTGGTGGCTGCGGCCTTCGTGTTCACCTGGATCTTCAGTGGGCTGATGTCGATGAATCCGCTGGGGGTCTTCAGCAGCACGCGTGAAGCGATCGACAGCGGGCGCTATCGCGGTGGCGCGGTGACGGTGGATGGCGCACTGGGTGAGCCGGCGAAGCTTATGGCGGTGGCCGATGCTGGGCGCTTCCGGCCGGTGGAGATCCAGTGGCGACGGATCGGTGGCGAGCTGTTCGCGGTGCTGCTGGATGGGCAGGGCGAGACCTGCATCGTGTCCAGCGGCAATGGGCACTTGCAGGTTGCGCGGTTGCTGCCGGCAGCGTGGCTGCAGCAGAAGGTGCGTGCGCTGTCCGATGCACCAATGCAGGATTTCGTGGTGCAGCAGGCAGCGGATGCCTACTTCTATCCGCGTGCACCGGAAGCCATGAACGGCGCAGCGGTTCGCCGCTTCCCGGTGGCGGTGGTGGACTTCGGCGATGCCGAGGCGACGCGCGTCTATCTCGACCTGGCTACCGGCGATCCGTTGTTGATGATGGGGCATCGCGAGCGGGTCGGGCGCTGGTTGTTCTACTTCCTGCACAGCTGGGACCTGCCGGCGATGCTGCGCCAGGAAGGTGCCCGGCTGGCGGTGTTGCTGCTGCTGAGCGCTGCTGGCACCGCGCTGTGTGCCACGGCGACGGTGATCGGCTATCGGCGTTTGCGGATGAAGCTGCGGCGCAGGCGGCGCTGATGCCCTGGACTACACCCGCAGCCAACGCGTGGACACGGCCACCAGCAACAAGGCCGTGGCCACGCCGATGAAGGCGGCGATCAGGCCGAAGTGGTTGGCAGCAAATCCGATCAGCGCCGGTCCGGCAAGGATGCCGGCAAAGCCCAGCGTGGAAACGGCGGTGATGGCCAGCGCGCCAGGCATGCGGGTCTGGTGGCCGGCCAGCGAGAACAGCGCGGGTGCGATGTTGGCGCAACCGAGGCCGACCAGCACATAGCCGATCAGCGACGCCTGCCACGGCGTGACCAGGGTCAGTACCAGTACGCCCGCGGCGGCGAGCAGTGCGCCGAACACGATCGCGCGCTCACGGCCTACGCGCGCCACCAGTGCATCGCCGAACAGGCGCGCCACGGTCATGGTCAGGGTGAAGGTTACATAGCCGATGCCGGCGAGGCTGGCATCGACGCGACGCACATCGCTGAGGAAGACCGCGCTCCAGTCCAGCATCGCGCCTTCACCGAGGAAGGCGACGAACGCCAGCACGCCGATGAACAGCACGATGCCATGCGGCAGGGCCAGCATCGGTGTGTCGTGTGGCATGCGTTCGCTGTGCCAGTGCGCTGCCGACAACAGCATCACCAGCAGCATGGCGCCGACGCCGATCAGCACGGATGCCAAGGGAGGCAGCTGTGCGGACAGCAGCACGGTCATGGTGGCCGCGCCGAGGAAGCCGCCGATGCTGAAGAAGGCGTGGAAGCCGGACATCATCACGCGCCGTGCTTCGCGCTCGACGATGACGGCCTGCACGTTCATCGTGCAGTCCGTCGCGCCCACGGCGGCGCCGAACACGAACAGCACCAGCCCCAGTGACCAGGCCGAACCGGCCAGCGCCAGGCCGGGCACGGTCAGGCAGATCAGCAGGCTGCTGGCCACCATCACCCGCCGGCAACCGAGGCGTGCGGCGAGAACGCCGGACAAGGGCATTGCCAGCAGCGAACCGGCACCGAGGCAGAGCAGCACCAGCCCCAGCGTGGCGTCGTTGATCTCGGTGCGTGCCTTTGCGAACGGCACCAGGGTGGCCCACAGCGCGGTGGCGAAGCCGGGAATGAAGAACGCAGCGCGGGTCGCGTGCTGTTCGGCACGCGCGCGGTTGGCAAGGGACATGAGCGGTACGGTCAGGGGGGAGTGGGGTGTACCGCGATGCCTGCGGCGCGGAAGCGTGCCGCCAATGCGGGGGGCGCGGTGGTGGTCAGCACCAGGTCGTCGATCTCGTCCAGGCTGGCGATCTGCCAGTTGCCGCGGGCACCCAGCTTTTCGGTGGTGGCGGCGACGATGACACGACTGCTGCAGGCCACCATCGCGCGCTTCAGCGTGGCTTCTTCGGCATCCATCGCCCACACGCCGGTGTCGCCGTCCACCGCGCAGGGGCCGGGCAGGTACACGTCGGCACGCAGGCGCTGCACCTGGGCCAGTGCTTCTGCGCCGACCGCACCACCGCCACGGGCCAGGCGCCCGCCGATCAACTGCACTGAGGTGCCTTCAAGCAGGCTGGCGGCCGTGGCGATCTGTGGCGCGTTGGTGATCACCGTCAAGCCGAGGGCGGCCGGCAGCTGCTGGGCGATCGCAAGGTTGGTTGAACCGGCATCGAGCAGCACGACCTGGCCGGGTTGCAGCAGCGCGCAGACGCGGGCGGCCAGTTCGGCCTTGTCGCCGCGATCGCGGGTCAGGCGCTCGCGCAGCGGGCGTTCCTTGGGGGGCGGCAGCACGGCGCCGCCGTAGACGCGCTGGCACAGGCCTTGGGCGGCCAGTTCGCGCAGGTCGCGGCGGATCGAATCTTCAGAGACGGCATAGCGGCGCGCCAGTTCGGCGGCGACCACGCGGCCCTGCTGGCGCAGTTCCTCGAGGATCTGCCGGGTGCGCTGGGCGGGGAGGGGGCTGGGATCGGAGCTCATGTCGCAAGTCTGCACGTTCGTGCATTAACGTGCAACAACGTGCATGTGGGGTTGGGGGACACACTGCGGCTGGACTGCTGGTGAATTCGCCCGCGCCCACGTCTATGGATCGCCCTCGCGGCCCGGCATGATGGCGGGGCACTTGGCATGGAATCCCTGATGTCCCCCACCGTTCACCGCAAGCTGCGCATCGGCGCGGACCAGTACACCGGCCAGAAGGTGGTCGACCAGCAGTTCCACGAATGCGATTTTTCCGGCGTGGACCTGACCGCCACCGAGTTCATCAACTGCAGCTTCTACGATGCCGACAGTCGCGCCGGCTGCCGCTTCAACGGCGCCACATTGAAGGAAGCCAGCTTCCGCAGCTGCGACATCAGCATGTGCCACTTCAATTTCATCAAGGCGCTGGGCCTGGAGATCAGCGAGTGCCGCGCGCAGGGCGCGGATTTCAGCAACGCCAGCTTCATGAACCAGATCACCACGCGCAGCTGGTTCTGCAGCGCCTTCATCAAGAAGTCGAACCTGCGCTATGCCAATTTCTCGCGGGTGACGCTGGAGAAATGCGAACTGTGGGAAAACCGCTGGGATGGTGCGAACGTGAGCGGCGCCAGCTTCGCCGGCTCGGACCTGTCCGGCGGCCAGTTCGAGGGCATCGACTGGAACAGCGCCAACTTCACCGACTGCGACCTGACCAACTCGGAGCTGGGTGAGCTGGACCTGCGCAGCACCAACCTGCGCGGCGCCACGCTGGACGTGCAGCAGGTGGCGCTGTTGATGCAGCGCATCGGCATCACCGTGGTGCCGTAGGCATCACCCGGCGTAGGCGACCCAACCCTTGAAGCTGAAGCCTGCATAGAACAGCTCCACGCCGTCGAAGCCGGCCTCCTGCAGCAGCGCCACTTCCTGTTCGGGGGCCAGCAGCGGCAGCCGCTCGGCAATGGCGTCGATCGCGCGCTGTGCATCGGCGTGGGCAACGCCCGAGGCTTCGGCGAACGCTGCGTAGCGCTGCAACCAGCGCAGCTTGCCGGCCAGATCCTGCGGCACGCTGTGGTGGGCCACCACCAGCGGCGCACCGGGCTGCAGGCGCCGGTGCAGCTCGCGGAGCGTGTGCAGGCGCTGCGCGGCGTCAAGGAAGTGCAGGGTCAACAGGCAGCTGGCACCGTCGAAGCGCACGTCCGGGGCATCGTCGATGTAGCCTTCCAGCAGTTCGACGCGTGCGTTCAACGGGCCCAGTGTCTGCTCCGCCAGGGCCAGCATCGGCGCGGCCGGGTCCACGCCCAGCAACTGCCAGCCCGGCTGCGCCTCGGCGAAGGCTTTCAGCTCCAGCCCGCCCCCGGCACCCAGCACCAGCACGCGGCCCTGTGCGGGAACGCGTTCGGCCAGCAGCAGGCGGCTCATCTGCTGCAACGCGAGGAAACCGGGCACCTGGCGCAGCGGTGCTTCGGAATAGCGGGCCACCGCCTGCGGATCGGAGAACGTGGACATGCGCGGATTCCTGCGGCGGGGGACATACCACTGTAGCGCGGCGCGCAAGGGGCATTGCGCGCCGCTGCCGCACAGGCAGGGCAGGGCTCAGGCCGCCGCGGCCCCAAGCACGTCGTGCAGTTGCACCTCGCCGAGGAAGCCGCCGCTGCTGGTTGCCGGCCGCTGCGCTTCAACGGCGTGGGCGAACTGCACGCCTGCGTCGTCCTGCAGGCGCTCGAACAGCTGCTGCACCCTGGGGAACTCGCGGCGGTCGACCACTTGGTGGTAATCGTTCCAGCGCGCGATGCCGGCGAAGTAGGCGTCGGCGAAGCTGCGCTGCTCGCCCAGCAGCCAGGGGCCTGTGCCGATCATCTGCTCCAGCGCCTGATGGGCGTGGCGCACCTTGGTCGTGCCATAGGCACGCAGCGCCTCGCCTTCATCGCCTTCCGCATGCTCCAGTGCGTGCCAGAGTGGCGCGTAGGCACCGAAGAAGCTGGTGTTGAGATAGGCCAGCCGGTGGTTGAGACGATCAAAGCCAGACGTGCCCTGTGCGAAGCCCAGCCCCTGCGCGATGCCCTTCGCGGCCAGGTGGTTGAGGATGGCCAGGCTCTCGCTGAGCTGTTCGCCCTGCGCAGTGCGCAGGGTCGGTGTTTCGCCCAGTGGATTGAGGCGACGGTAGTCTTCGCTCTGCACCTGGCCGGGCATGTCGATGCGGCACAGGTGATACGGCTGGCGCAGCCATTCCAGGGCGACGATGGAGCCGAACGAGCAACCCGAGGGCACGCCGTAGAAGAGGATCGGGGTCATGGCAGGTTTCCGGTTCAAGCCGCGATGCGGCGGGTGAGGAAAGCGTGCCTGCGTGGACATTGCCACGGAAGTAGTTCGAATGGCATCCTGAAGTCCACATTTGTGGACGTTGCGCATGCTCAACCTCAACGATCTGGCCCTGTTCGTGACCGCAGTGGAGCAGGGCGGGTTCGCTGCAGGCGGGCGCCATCTGGGCCTGCCGCGCTCGACGTTGAGCAAGCGTGTGGCGCTGCTGGAAGAACACCTCGAGGTGCGGCTGCTGCAGCGCAGTTCGCGCCGCTTCGCATTGACTGAGGTCGGTCAGGAGTTCTTCGAGCGTGCACGCGCGGCGTTGTCTGAGGTAGAGGCGGCCGAGGCCATTGTCCGCGACCGCCAGGCCGAACCCAGCGGCACCGTGCGCATCAGTGCTTCGATTCCGGTGGTGCAGGGCGAGCTCGCCGCATGCCTGCCTGCACTGGCCCGCCGCTATCCACGGCTGCGCATCGAAGTCGAAGTGAGTGATCGTTTCATCGATCTGGCGCAGGAAGGCATCGACATCGCCTTGCGCAGCCATTTCGGTCCGCTGCCGGATTCCGGGTTGGTGCAACGCTCGCTGGGTAGCGAGCGCATCGTGCTGGTGGCGTCCCCTGGCTATCTGGCGGCCGCGCCGGCAGTGGATACGCCCGAGCAGCTACGCGCACATGCCGGCCTGCTGACCGCGCGCCACGCAACGCGCTGGACGCTGCACAGCGCCGACGCCCGCACCGTGCAGGTGGAGCCGCAGGTGGCGCTGGTCGGCAATGAGTCGCAGCTGCTGATCGCGGCGGCCGAGGCGGGCCTCGGCATCACCGTGTTGCCGCACGGCCTGTGTGCTGCGGCGATTGCGGCCGGCCGCCTGCAGCAGGTCCTTCCGGCATGGCATGCCGGCGAAGTCACCACCAGCGTGCTGCTGCCGCATCGTCGCGGCCTGCTGCCGGGCGTACGCGTGGTGGTGGATGCGCTGGTCGCGCATTACCAGCTCAACGCAGCGCCCGCGCCAGCACCTGCCAGATCCGTGCGTCCTGGCACTGCGATACGTTGAAGCGCAGATAGTCGGCCGCGCGCTGCGACTGGCTGAACGCGTTGCCCGGTGCCAGCACGATGCCTTCGCGCAGGCACTGCCGCGCCAGCGCGGCGGAATCGCGGCCATCCGGCAGCTGGCACCACAGGAACAGGCCGGCTTCCGGTTGCAGCCACGGGGTGATGCCCAGCGTGTGCAGCTTGCGCAGCGTGTGCCGGCGCGCATCGGCCAAGCGCGAACGCACCGATTGCATGTGGCGTCGGTAGCCACTGTCGGTCAGCGCGATGTGCATCAGTTGCGCGGCCAGATGGCCACCGCCGAAGCTGGTTGCCAGCTTCAGGTCGGTCAACGCTTCGATCCAGTCATGGCGTGCAGCGATGTAGCCGCAGCGCGAAGCTGCCGACAGCGTCTTGGAGAAACTGCCGACGTGGATCACACGTGACAGCCCGTCGAGCGCGGCCAGCCGCGGCGCCGGCTGCAGTTCGAAGTCGGCGAAGATGTCGTCCTCGACGATGATCAACTCGCTGCGTTCGGCCAGGCCCAGCAGGCGGTGCGCGGTGCTGGCCGAAAGTACCGCACCGGTCGGGTTGTGCAATCCGGAATTGGTGATGTACAGCCGCGGCGAATGGTCCTGCAATGCACGTTCGAACGCTTCAAGGTCCGGGCCGGTGGGCGTGTACGGCACACCCACTGCCTGTACCTGGTGCGCCTTCAGCAGCGCGTGGTAGTTGAAGTAGCTCGGGTCATCGACCAGTACGCAGTCGCCGGGCTTGAGCAGGAAACGGCAGATCAGGTCGACCGCGTGCGTACCGGATTCGGTCAGCAGGATCTGCTCCATCGGTGCATCGATGCCCAGCGTCGCGCTGCGCCTCTGCAGCAGCTGGCGCAACGCGGGCAGCCCGAGTGGGCCGGCGTAGTCGACCAGATGGACTGCATCGGCACGCGCCAGCCGACGCAGGCCGCGGCGCATGCCATCGTGATACAGCCAGTTGCTGGGCATCCAGCCGCACCCCGGCTTGAGGTGGCCCGGCGGGGTTTCCAGCGATTGCCGCGACACCCACAACGGATCCACCGCGCGGTCCAGCCGGGGTTCCATCTCGGCCAGTGCCAGCGGTGCGGCCGGCCCGCTGACGTAGAAGCCGGATCCTGCGCGCGCACTGATCAGGCCTTCGGCCGCCAGGCGCTCGTAGGCTTCGACCACCGTGGAGACCGACACCCCCATCGCTGCTGCCTGCGCGCGCACCGAAGGCAGGCGGGAGCCGGGGCCATCCACCCGCGCGGTGATGCGGTTGCGGACGGCCTGGATGACCGATTCGATGCGGGTAAGCGGACGTGGCATGGCAGCACTGTAGTGGAAGTGTGGGCAGTACAGTTCTTTGCGACTGTACTGGATTGTAGCTGGGGCGGTTCCGCTCTGGATGCTTCCATACAGGCTCCGCCAGGCGTCGCCTGGCACTTCAGGATCACAGGCGTGGAACGGTCGGCGAGTGGTTGGATCAATGGCTTCATTGGTGTGGTGATCTTCGCGGGCTCATTGCCGGCCACCCGGCTGGCGGTATTGCAGCTGGATGCGGGGTTCGTCACTGCCGCACGCGCCACCATCGCCGCCGTGCTCGGCCTGGGCCTGCTGCTGATGCTGCGCCAGCCGTGGCCGCGGCGCGGTGACCTGCCTGGGCTGGTGGTGGTCAGCCTCGGCGTGGTCGTCGGCTTTCCGCTGCTGACCGCGCTTGCGCTGCGCCATGCGTCATCGGCGCACACCATCGTGTTCCTTGGCTTGCTGCCGCTGAGTACGGCCGTGTTCGGCGTGCTGCGCGGTGGCGAACGGCCGCGCCCGGCGTTCTGGTTGTTCTCGTTGCTGGGCAGCGCCTGCGTAGTGGGCTATGCAGTGCGCAACGGCATCGAGGCGTCATTGCAAGCTGACCTGCTGATGCTGGCAGCCATCGTGGTGTGCGGGCTGGGCTATGCCGAAGGCGGCCGGCTGGCCCGTCATCTGGGCGGCTGGCAGGTGATCAGCTGGGCGCTGCTGCTGGCATCGCCGGTGATGCTGCCGTTGGCAGTGCTGATGCGCCCGGCTTCGTTCACTGCGGTCGGTGCCTCGGCGTGGTGGGCGCTGGGCTACGTGGCCGTGTTCAGCATGCTGATCGGCTTCCTGTTCTGGTACCGCGGGTTGGCGCAGGGCGGCATCGCCGCTGTCGGCCAGTTGCAGTTGCTGCAGCCGTTCTTCGGCCTGGCCCTGGCCGCGCTGCTGCTGCACGAATCGGTCAGCCTCAGCATGGTGCTGGTGACCGTGGTCGCGGTGATCTGCGTGGCAGGCGCCCGCCGCTTCAGCCGCTAGGAAAAAGGGGACGGAGGGGATTAAGTCGTAATCGTCCTGCTGTGCCTGAAACGACTTAATCCCCTCCGTCCCCTTTTTCGGTGATAGCGCGGGCGTATCGTGCGCTGTGGTCAATGGTATTGGCCGCAACCTGGGTACTTGGCCGAAGCTGTGCAGATGCAGCCGATTTCCCGAATTTCCTTTGAAGGCCAGGTTGGCCTGGTGACGGGTGCCGCCGGTGGACTGGGCCTGGCCTACAGCCGCCTGCTGGCCGAGCGCGGTGCGCAGGTGCTGATGCATGACGTCGGTGCCGGTACCGATGGCCGAGGCGCTGACCCGCAGCGCATCCTGCGCAGCGTCGATGTGTTGCGGGCGCGGGGTCTGCCGGTGCAGGCCGCAAGCGGTCCCATCGACCATCGCGACGGTTGCCATGCGCTGGTGCAGGAGCTGCTGCAGACGCACGGGCGCATCGACTTCCTGATCCACAACGCGGGCTGGGTCGAGTACCAGCCGCTGGAAGCGGTCGAGGACGAGGCGCTGGAGCAGATGCTGTGCCTGGCGGCGAAGACGCCGTTGTGGCTGGCGCAGGCGGCGTGGCCCGCGATGCGTGCGGCCGGCGGTGGCCGCATCGTCATCACGACGTCCGATCGCGCGCTGTATCCCCAGTACGCACAGCGCGGACTGTCCGCCTATGCGATGGGCAAGCTGGCCGCGCTTGGCCTGGTCAATGTGCTGGCGCTGGAAGGCGCCGAGCATGGCATCGTGGTCAACGCGGTTTCGCCGGTGGCGAAGACCCGCATGTGGGGCATCGAAGGCGAGCCCGACGAACTGCATCCGGAAGCTGTTGCGCAAGGGGTGGCCTATCTGGCATCCACGCGCTGCCAGGAGGGTGGGTGGGCACTGCGTGCCAGCAACGGGCAGTTCCATGCACTGCGCCTGCAGGAAGCCGAGCATGTGGCGTACCCGCGCGATCTGCGTGCGGTGGTTGCTGACAGCATCGAATCGGTCGCACTGCAGTGGCCGGCCATTGCCCGCGCCAGTGTGGACGCGCGCAGCTGACGGCGTACCCTAGGCAGGTTCCCACTGCCTGCACCGAGATGATCGACCTGCGCCTGCTTCGCCAGTTCGTGGCCGTGGCCGAAGAGCTGCATTTCCACCGCGCCGCAGCGCGCCTGCACATGTCGCAGCCACCGCTGACGGCAGCAATACGACGGCTGGAAGACGAACTCGGAAGTGAACTGATCGTGCGCGGCAACCGCACCCTGGGCCTGACCGTGGCCGGGCAGACGCTGCTGGTGGAGGCGCGGGCAACGTTGCAGCAGGCCGAGCTGGCGCTGCAGCGCACCCGCGAGGCTGCAGCGGGGCAGTCCGGCAGCCTGCGCGTGGGTTATGTAGGCAGTGCACTGTATGGGCGCCTGCCTGGCCTGATCCGCCGCTTCCGCCAGCAGTACCCGCAGGTACAGCTGCACCTGCAGGAAGCCACGTCGCGCCAGCAGCAACTGTGGCTGCGTGAGCAGCGCATCGACGTCGGCGTGCTGATTCCACCGATTCCCGCCGCCGAGCTGCTGCTGCACGACTTCGACCACGATCGCCTGGCGATTGCGCTGCCGCGTGCACATGCGTTGGCCGATGCGCCGGAGGTCAGTGTGGCGATGCTGGCCAACGAACCGTTCGTTTCATGGCCGGCGGGCGAGGGCATCGGCTTCCACGCGCAGGTGCTGGGTCTGTGCACCGTTGCGGGCTTCACCCCGCGCGTGGTGCAGGAAGCGCAGGGCATGCATGCGGTGTTGTCGCTGGTGGCGGTGGACGCTGGCGTGGCAATCGTTCCAGCCAGCATGGCGAGCTTCCGCCCGCAGGAGATCGTCTATCGCGTGCTGGAGAGCGAAGCCGCCCGTTTCGCCCTGCAGTTCTGCGTGCGCCCGGAATCACCGTCGCCGGTGCTGGACAATTTCCTGCAGACGGCGGGTGCGAACTGATCTGGTGGATCCGCTACGCCTCGTCGCCGCGGAACAGGTTGGCAACGGCATAGTCGATGAACACCCGCAGGCGTGCACTGGGATGGCGCCCACCGGGCCATAGCAACGAAAACTGCCCCTGGTGCGTGGGCAGCGCAGGCAATACCCGTTGCAGGCGGCCATCGGCCAGCGCGTCAGCGGCGAGGAAGTCAGGCATCCAGGCCAGGCCCATGCATCCGATCGCCGCGGCCAGCACGGCTTCCATGTTGTTGCAGGTCATCGCCGTGGGAAGCCGCGCCCCGGCATCGCCTTCGATGCCCGGCAGCTGCCACGGATGCAGCTTTCCGGTGGTGGGGTAACGGAAGCGCAGCGCGGTATGCATGCGCAGGTCGTCCACATCGCCGGGCGTGCCGTGCGCCTGCAGGTAGCCCGGCGCGGCACAGAGGATGAAACGAAAACCGCCCAGCCGCCGTGCGGTCAGGCTGGAATCGGCCAGTTCACCACTGCGTATCACCGCGTCGAGACCTTCGCTGACCACATCGACGATGCGGTCGTTGAAGTCCAGTTCCAGCTGTACCCGCGGGTAGCGCTGCTGGAAGCCGGGCAGCACCGGCAGCAGGAAGCGGTAGCCGATGGTGGGCAGGCCGATGCGCAGCAGTCCGCTGGGGGCGTGCTGTCGCTGCGCCAGATCTGCCTGCGCTTCGGAAAGTTCGTCCAGCGCACGCCGGCAGCGCTGCAGCAGCAGTTCGCCTTCGTCGGTGAGGTGCACGCGGCGGGTGGTGCGCTGGAACAGGCGCGTGCCCAGGTCGAGCTCAAGGCGGGCGATGCGCTTGCCGACGGCCGAGGCTGACAGGCCGAGTACGCGGGCCGCACCGACGATGCTGCCTGCCTCCGCGGTGCGGACAAAGGCGAGCAGGGCGGAGATGGAGTCCATGGAGAGCATGATTGCGGAATGGTTGGCCGTAATCAACGTCCATCGAGCCTGTTTTTCTGGAATAGCGGCCTGTCCATCATCAATGCCCCTGATGGATGGAGGCCCGTATGGCCCCGGATTCGATGCTCCCTGTACCTGTCCGCGCGCAGCAGCGCTGGGCCCTGCTTGCGGTCTGCCTTGCCGCGCTGGCGTTGCCGTTGTCCTTTTCTGCCGGTGCAGTCGCGGTGCCGGCGCTGGCCCGTTCCGCAGCGGCATCGCCCACCGCGTTGGCCTGGGTGACCAACGCCTTCATGCTTGCCTTCGGCAGTCTGTTGCTCGCTGCAGGCGGCTTGGCCGATCGATATGGCCGTAGGCGGCTGTTCCTGCTGGGCACGGCGGGCTTCACCACCGCCACCGCCGTCGTCTGCCTTGCACCCTCGCTGCTGTGGCTGGATCTGGCGCGCGGGTTGCAGGGTGTTGCCGCTGCAGCGGCGTTGGCATCCGGCACGGCCCTGCTGGCACAAGCCTGGCAGGGGCCGGCGCGTGCCCGGGTCTTCGCCCTGCTGGGCACGACGTTCGGCACGGGGCTGGCGTTGGGGCCCCTGCTCGCGGGCCTGCTGTTGCAGGTACTGGGATGGCGCAGTGTGTTCGCCGCGGGCGGTGTGCTGACGTTGGTGGCCTTCGGCCTGGGCGCGCGCGCGTTGCCTGAAAGCCATGGCGAGCGCCGACGGCTGGATATCGGCGGCATGCTCAGTTTCAGCCTGACGCTGGCGGCGTTGACCCTGGCCCTGCTGTGGCTGGGCGAGTTCGGCCTGCATGCCGTGCGCGGGCAACTGGCGCTGCTGGCGACGCTGTTGTTGGGCGGGGTGTTCGTCAGCATCGAACGGCGGCACCCAGCACCGTTGCTGGACCTCTCACTGTTCTCGCAACCGGCGTTCCTCGGCGTCCAGCTGCTGCCGGTGGCGACCTGCTTCGGCTACGTGGTGTTGCTGGTCGTACTGCCCCTGCAGCTGCTCGGCGTACATGGACAGAGCCCGACACAGGTGGGGCTGCAGATGCTGGCCCTGTCCGCACCCATGCTTGTGCTGCCCTTGCTTGCCGCGCGCTGGGCGGAGCGCGTGGGAAATGCGCGGCTGTGCATGCTGGGCCTGCTGGTGTGTGCCTCCGGCCTGTACCTGCTGTCGCGGGAGGCGTCGCACCCATCGCCCTCGCAGTGGGTACCGTTGCTGATGCTGGTCGGCGCAGGAACGGCGTTGCCGTGGGGGCTGATGGATGGGCTGTCGGTGAGCGTGGTACCGGTGCAACGTGCGGGCATGGCCGCAGGCATCTTCGGAACCGTGCGGGTGGCCGGCGAAGGCATCGCGTTGGCTGCGGTGACTGCACTGCTCGCGCTGCTGATCGGTCGGCAGCTGCAAGGGGCTTCGCCCGCGTCGTTGGCGCGTGCCGGCGCTTATCTGGCGAGCGGGTCCCTCGCGCAGGCTACGGCGCTGCTGCCGGGGATGAGCGGCGAGCAGCTGCAGCAGGTCAGCGCCGAGGCGCTGGCACTGCTGCTGCGTGTACTGGCGCTGCTGACCGCCGCATGCGCGGTGCTGTTGCACCTGCTGCTGCGGCGGCCAGCGTTGACGGTGATCAGAACCGGTAGCTGATGGTGCCGGTCACCACGCGCGGATAACCTGCGAAGCAGTCGCCGAAGGTACGGCACGGTGCGTAGTAGCGCTTGTCGGTGAGGTTGGTGATGTTCAGGGCCATCGTCCAGTCGGTCACCTGTACTTCCAGCAGTGCATCGGCCAGCGTGTAGCTGGGGGTGATGATGCGCCCGCCGTTGCCCAGCGAGACCGTGTTGCCGACATGGCGCACGCCCAGGCCCAGGCGCAGGCGTGCGGCATCGTCCAGCTGGAAGCCCTTGGACACCCAGGCCGAGGCCAGGTCCTGCGGGGTGTCGTTGAGGCGCTGGCCGACTTCCAGCGCGAAGTTGCTGCGACTGACTTCGGCCTCGTTGCGGGCGAGCGCTGCCGTCACCGTGAGGTCGTTGGCGAACCGGAACTGGCCTTCCAGCTCGATGCCCTTGGAGCGGATCTGCCCGGTCTGCACCACGTTCAACACGTTGTCCGGGTCGTTGGTCTGCCGGTTGGTTTCGGTGATGCGGTACGCCGCCATCGTCAGCAGCAGGTTGCGTGCCGGTTGCCACTTGATGCCAGCCTCGCTCTGGCGGCCGCGCATCGGCTTGAAGGCCTGGCCGAACAGGTCCTGGCCGGTAACCGGCAGGAACGATTCGCTGTAGCTCAGGTAGGGCGACACCCCGGCGCCCAGTTCGCCGATCAGGCCGGCGCGATAGGTGGTGGCGTTGTCGGTCTGGCTGGGCTGGCCCTCAGTCTTCGAGCGTGCATGGTCACGCCGCGCACCGAGCACCAGCGACACGCGGTCGGCCCAGCGGATCTGATCCTGCACGTACAGGCCCAGCTGGGTGGAGGTCTGGTCGGGTTGGCGTTCCCAGCCACGCACGGTCGGCGCCACCGAGACCGGCGCGTAGATGTCGATCGGCGTGCCGGTGGCATCCAGGCGCTGCAGTTGCTCCTTGTACTGGCTGTAGTCGACGCCGGCCAGCAGCAGGTGCTGGAAGGCGCCGGTGGCGAAATCGAACTGCAGCGCGTTGTCGGCGCTGAGGATCTGCACGTCCGGGCGGGTGCCATAGGCCGTGCGATTGACCACGCGACGTGCGGCGTCGATGAACGGATCGGCCGGGTTGCTGTAGCTGTCCACATACATCTGCTGCAGCGTTGTTCTGCCATCGATGTAGCGCACGGCCGAGCGCAGGCTGAGCACGTCGTTGAAGCTGTGGTCGAACAGTGCGGTCAGGCTGTAGACGCGTGAATCGATGCGATCGAAGTCGCGGTCGCCGATGAAGGTGGAGGGATCCAGGCGACGCCCGGGTGGCGCCAGCAGGGTTGCGGCCAGCGGCAGGAACTGCTGGCTGGAGCCAGTCTTGTCATGCTGGTAGCTGGCCAGCAGGGTCAAGGTGCTGCGTTCGCCGCGCCAGCTGATCGACGGTGCCAGGTAGACGCGGTCATCCTTGAGCGTGTCGGTCTGCATGTTGGAGGCGCGTACCAGCCCGACCAGGCGACCGGCCAGGGAGCCTGCCTCGTTCAGTGCGCCACCGACGTCACCCTGCAGCTGCCTACGATCGAAGCTGCCCAGCTGCACGGCGAGCTCCCCGCGTGCCGCACCGAAAGTGGGGCGCTTGCTGATGGCGTTGATGATGCCGCCGGTCGCGCCAGCGCCGTACAGCACCGAAGACGGTCCGCGCAGCACTTCCACCCGCTCCAGGCCGTAGATCTCCGGTCGCGCGAGCGGGCTGAAGCCATAGCTGCGACGCAGGCCATCCACATACTGCACCGGGTCCAGGCCGCGTACCGACGTAGCGTCGTTGCGGGTATCCAGGCCCCAGGCGTCGGCGGTGACGCCGGCGCTGTAGCGCAGCACCTCCTGCAGGTTGTGCGCGCCGCGATCGGTGAACAGCTGCTGGGTGACCACGCTGATCGCCTGTGGCGTCGCGGTCAGTGCGGTATCGGTCTTGGTCGCGGTACTGGCGCGGTCGGCCACGACGCTGACGCGGTCCAGAGTCCGGGCGTCCGGTGTTTCCGCTGCCGTAGCCAGTGGTGCGGTGAGGACGCCTGGCATCGCCAGGGCAAGGCAGAGCAGGGTGTGGCGGGCAGGCATGGCGGTCGGTCCATGGAAGATCGCCGCGGATTATCGGGATTGCTCTTGATTGATGCAAATGATTCTCAATGGCGTGTCATCCGGCGGTCGTCGCCGCGTCACGCGCCCTATGCCGATCCGGGCCTAGTCTCGATCGTCCCCGTCCCCCACGGAGACCCGCCATGTGGCTGCTCGACCATCTCTGGCCCGGCCGTAGACCACTTCTTCCCCCGGTCGCGGACGCGCCGCAGGCACCGCCACGCCGGCCCTGGCTGAAACGCCCTGTGCGGGCCGGGCGCAGCGGCATGGCGCCTTGGCAGAAGATCGCCACGCCGCCGCGGCGCACGCGCCACTAGGCGCCTCGGTCGGCCGGGTGGTTGACGCCGTCGTTGACCGGGATGATGCCCAGCGCAAACGGGTCGATGCCTTCCAGGCATGCCACGTTGTAGCCGTACTGATCGGGGTTGGAGCGGCGCCGGTGATGGGTGTAGATGCCGCACACACCGCAGAAATAGTGTTCGGCCACATGGGTGTTGAACTGGTACTTCTGCAGGTGATGCTGCCCGCGCACCACCTGCAGGCCGCCGCGGGTGACGCTGGCGGCGATGGCGCCACGGCGCCGGCACATCGAGCAGTCACAGCGGCGGGGATCGACGATGCCGTCCGGCAGGTCCAGCAGCAGCTCGACCGTGCCGCAGTGGCAGGTTGCGCGGTGCTGGGGTTGGACCGGAACGCCGGCCACTGAAGTGATGCCCATCATTGCTCCTGAGTGATCCATCGGGCCGCGGGGGCCGCTGCAGACGGTGCGCTGGCGTGCCTGAACGGGCCGTAGATGCCACGGTGAACCCGCTTGTGGCTAACTATGCGGCTTCGGGACCGCGACAGGATGCCAGTGAAAGCCGCAGGACGTTGGATGACAGGAAGTGCCATGGCGCTTGCAGCGTTGTGGGTGACCGGGCTGTTGGCCTATCAGATGCCGGGGCCGGGCTGGTTGGCGAACGGCATTGCGGTGCTGTGGCTGCTGGTTGCGCTGTGGGCGTCGTGGCGGGTTGCGCGTGGTCGCAGCAACCGTCGCCTCGGCATGGCGTTCGGCGCTTCGCTGGCGCTGGCCGGCCTGTGGTGGCTGCTGCTGACCCCACGCCAGGACCGCGTATGGGCCGATGACGTGGCCCAGCGCCTGCATGTGGTGTCCTTCGACGGGCGCCACGTGGTGTTCGACAATGTGCGTGATTTCACCTGGCGCAGCGAGACCGACTACGACGCGCACTGGGTGCGTCGCGAGTACGACCTGGACCAGCTGCGCTCGGCCGACCTGGTGCTGTCGTACTGGATGGGCCCGGCGATCGCCCACACCCTCATCTCGTTTGGCTTCGAGGATGGGCGCCACGTGGTGTTCTCGCTGGAGATCCGCAAGGAACGCGGCGAATCGTTCTCGGCGCTGGGCGGCTTCTTCCGCAAGTTCGAGATGACCCTGGTGGCCTCGGAGGAGACCGACATCATCCGTACCCGCACCAACGCGCGTGGCGAGGATGTCTATCTGTACCGCCTGCACGGCATGGATCACGCGCAGTTGAAGGAACTGTTTGCCGCGTACATCGCGCAGGCGCGCGAACTGGATGCGAAGCCGGGCTTCTACAACACGCTCACCAGCAACTGCACCACCATCGTCTTCGACCTGGCCCGCCACATTGCGCCGCGCCTGCCGCTGGACTACCGCCTGCTGCTGTCCGGGTATCTGGCCGAGTATGCGCAGGAGGTCGGTGCGCTCACCCCGGGCGTGCCTTATGCCGAACTGCATGACAAGGGCCGCATCACCCAGCGTGCGCTCGACCTGGGCAGCGGCGACCACTTCTCCACCGTGATCCGCCAGGGTGTGCCTGGTACCGAGCAGGACCCGCAGTAATGACTCGACTCCCCCCGATCCGCTGGCAGCGTGCGCTGCCGGTGTTGTTCGCCGCCTTCCTGCTGCTGGGCAGCAGCGGCTGCGCGATGGTGACCGTCAAGCAGGTCACGTCCAGCGATTCGCTGGTCAACAAGCGTGCCGACGTGCTCAACACCGGCAAGCTCAGCCCGGCCGCGCGCGAGACACTCAGCGCAGCGGGCCTGGATGAATCGCAGTGCGAGAAGGACTTCCTGGTCTGCCGCAGTACGCTGCTGATGACCGACGATCTCAATGTCGAGCAGCGGCTGTCGGCGCTGTCCGAACTGTGGGTGAAGGCCGCGCTGGCGCTGACGCCGAAAAAGACCGCCGCCGGCGATCCGCCGATGAGCGATGCGGCGCTGGACGCCTGGCTGGAAGCCGCGCGCTACGCCTATGCCTACCTGTTCTACAGCGGCCGCTCGCCGTCCGACCGTGCCTTCGAGGACCGGCAGACACAGGTGCGCGACTACTACAACTACGCCGCCGAGAAGGCGGCGGTGGTGCTGTTCGTGCGTGCGCGTGCGGCGGCGCTGGCCGGCGAGGACTACACGAAGCCGCTGACCGTCGGCAGCTGGTCGCTGGCGTCGAACTACCAGCAGCTGGGCCTGAAGAGCATTCCTGCGCAGCTGGTGCCGGCCGGCACCGTCAGCTTCGTTGGCCTGCGCAGCACCTATCGTCGCGATGGTTTCGGCGCCGAGCTGGTGATGGTGATGGATCCGCCCAAGCTGGTCGCCCCGGTGATCGCGCCGGATGGCCCGAAGGCCGAAACGGCAGCGGATGATGACGATGACGAGCGTCGTGGCCGCCGTCATCGGCATGACGATTCAGTGCCCGAGTTCAGCGAGATGTCCTCGATCAACGTCACCGCGTTGCTGCGTTTCGAAGGCAGCAGCCTGGACGATGTGATGCGGACGCGCCGGGTTGAACTGGATGCCTATTCGCCGGAAGCCACCGAGCGCATCACCCTGCACGGCGAGCAGGTGCCGCTGGCCGGCAATTTCACCGCCGCCTATGGCCTGTGGCTGGCGCAGAGTGGCTTCGCCCGGCAGTCGCTGCGTACCCTGTTCGGCATGAGTGAGGGTATCGGCGAGCCGCACATCTACCTGATGCAGCCGTGGGACCCGAACCGCCGCATCATCTTCATGCTGCACGGCCTGGCCAGCAGCCCGGAAGCCTGGGTGAACCTGGCCAACGAGATCATGGGCGACCCTGAGCTGCGCCAGCAGTTCCAGGTGTGGCAGGTCTATTACCCGACCAATGCACCGATCGCGCTGAACCGCTACGAGATCGCCAACGCGTTCAACGACACGCTGAAGCACTTCGATCCCAATGGCACCACGCGCGCATCGAAGGACATGGTCTATATCGGTCACAGCATGGGCGGCGTGCTCGCGCGCCTCCTCGTGAGCGACTCCGGTGATGTGCTGTGGGATGACCTGCTGGCCAACTACGACCTGAAGGGCGAGCGGCTGAAGCGGGTGCAGACCAAGCTGGGCCCACTGCTGCATTTCAAGGCACAGCCGAACGTGGAGCGCGCGATCTTCATCGCCGCGCCGCACCAGGGCACCGATATCGCCGGCAACAAGGTCGGCCGCCTGATCGGGCGCCTGGTACGCCTGCCGCTGACCATCCTCGGCAAGTTCGAGGACGTGTTCATGGCGCTGGCACAGGCCGAGCAGCAGGTCGATGGCACCGCCAAGCCGAAGATCCCGAACAGCATCGACAACCTCAAGGCCAGCGATCCGTTCGTGAAGGCTGCCGCGCATCTGCCGATCGAAGCGGGCCTGAAGTACCACTCGATCATCGCCCAGCGCAAACCGGAACTGCCGGTGGAGAAGTCCGATGACGGGCTGGTGCCGTACTGGAGCGCGCACCTGCCGGGTGCGCTGTCGGAGAAGGTGATCATTTCCGGCCACAGCGTGCAGGAGACCCCGCAGGCCGTGCTGGAAGTGCGCCGCATCCTGCATCGGGACATCGATGACATGGGCGCCGCTGCCAGGTAGTGCCGGCCGCTGGCCGGCATCATCACGGGATTCCTGCGTGCGTGGAGGTTGCCGGCCAGCGGCCGGCACCACCGTAATGTGGCGGGCTACACCCGCCGCGCGATTACCGCGGCCAGCACCGCCAGGCCGAAAGTGATCGCCAGGCACAGCAGGTAGCCGGTGTGCGGCGCGGTTTCCACGAACAGGGCGAACAACGCACCGGAGACCGCCAGCGCGGTGGTCACCGACAACGCCTCGCTCAGCTGCAGGGCCGAGGTGTTGGCGCCCTGCTCATGCGGCGCTGACAGCGACAGAGTGAGCACCGACAGGCTCGCGTAGATCATGCCCATGCCGAAGCCGGTCACGGCCCAGCCGACCAGCGCGACCGGCAGCGGCATCGGGTTGAACAGCACGGCCAGCGTTGCGGCGATGCCGAACGTCATCATCACCGTGCCAACGCGCAGCAGCTGCTGGCGTGACCAGCCGCGCTGCTGGTGGCCCTGCAGCCAGGAGCCGGCGAACCAGCCCAGCGCACCAAGGCTGAGCACTGCGCCGGCCCAGCTGGGCGAGAGCCCGCGTTCGCGCTGCAGCAGCAGGGGCAGATAGGCCTCGCAGGCGAAGAACGCCGCCGCAGCAACGCCGCGCAGTGCGATCACGCTGGGCAGGCCGCGGCGCAGGATCAGGGTTCCGGCCGGCAGCAGCCGATGCACGCAGAACAGCAGCCCCAGCATCGCCACGCCGATGCAGAGCAGGGCAGCAATGCCCTGCTGCTGCCCGCCGACGTAGAGCAGTAACGCCGCCAGCGACGCACCACTGGCCCAGCGCACGATCTTGCCGCGCCCTTTGTCATCGCTGGCGGTCACGGTGGACTGCATGCGCGCCAGTGCCGGGCGCAGCAGCAGTGCCGCCGGTATCGCCAGCAGCGGCACCGCCAGGAACACCCAGCGCCAGCCGAGATGCTGCACGATCAGGCCACTCAATGCCGGGCCGACCATCGACGGCACCACCCAGCCTGCGGAGAACGCGGCGAACACCTTCGGTCGCAGATGCTCGGGGTAACTGCGGCCAACCATCACGTACAGCGAGACCGAAATCGCACCCGCGCCCAGGCCCTGCATCAGGCGCCCGGCCACCAGCATGCCCATGCGCATCGCAAAGCCGGCCAGCAACAGGCCCAGCACGAAGCAGGCCAGGCCGTACCAGAGTGGCCGCGCGGGGGCGTGGCGATCGGCCCAGCGACCCGCCAGGGTCATGCCGATCACACTGGTGGCCAGGGTGCCGCCAAAGGCCAGCGCGTACAGGCGCAGGCCATCGAGTGCTTCGGCCACGGTGGGCATGGCGGCCGCGACGGCCAGTGCTTCGAAGGCGTGCAGCGCGACCAGCGCGACCATGCCGATGGTGGTGGCGCGGTAGCGAGCGGACAGGATCGAGGTGTCCGCCGGCAGGCGGGCATCGGTGGGAGAGAGGGTCGGGGTCATACGGGTCAGATGCGGGCCGCGCTTGTCAACGGGCGGCGAAGATAGCAGCATGCCACCTCAACTGTAGTTGAGGTCAAGCAATGGCATCCCAGGAACTCAGCGTTGGCGAGGTTTCCCAGCGCAGTGGCGTGGCCGTTTCCGCACTGCATTTCTACGAGCGCAAGGGGCTGATCAGCAGCCTGCGTACCTCAGGCAACCAACGCCGTTACAGCCGGGATGTGCTGCGCCGGCTGGCGGTGATCCGCGTGGCGCAGCGGGTGGGCATGCCGCTGGAGGCGGTCGGTCGCGCCTTCGAGAGCCTGCCCGAAGGCCGCGCCCCAACCAAGGCCGACTGGGCCAAGCTGTCCGCGCGCTGGCGCACCGAGCTGGAAGAGCGCATCCACATGCTGCAGTTGCTGCGTGATGAACTGACCGGCTGCATCGGCTGTGGCTGCCTGTCGCTGCAGCATTGTCGCCTGGCCAACCCGGGCGACGTCCTCGGCGAACGCGGCGACGGCCCGATGCGCTGGGAATGAAAAAGGGGACGGAGGGGATTAAGTCGCAAGTGCACAAACGACTTAATCCCCTCCGTCCCCTTTTTCTTACCAGACCGTGATCGTTTCGCCGCTCTGGATGCCTTCCACCGCGCGCTGGAAGGCCAGCGCCGCGCGTTGCGCGCTTACCGCTTCAAAGCCCGGGAAGTAGGGGCCGTAGGCCGCCATCGATTCGATCAGTACGTTCGGGCTGACCACGTTGATGCGCAGGCCGCGCGGCAGCAGCTCCAGTGCGGCGGCGCGCACGAAGCCTTCCAGTGCGGCGTTCACCGCGGTGGCGTTGACGCCGTCGCGGATCGGCTGCGCGCTGATGATGCCGCTGGTCAGGGTGATCGAGCCGCCAGCGTTCAGGTGGTGCTGGGCGGCCAGTGCCAATCGCACCTGCCCCAGCAGTTTGTCCTGCAGGCCGCTGTTGAACTGTGCCGGCGTCATGTCCTTCAGGGGGCCGAAATGCACCGAGCCGGTGGTGGAGATCACCGCATCGACCTGGCCGGTACGCGCGAACAGCTCGGCAACGCTGGCGTCGTCGGTCAGGTCCACGCGCAGCTCGCCGCTGTGGCGGCCGGCCGCGAGGATCTGGTGCTGAGGCCCGAGCTGGCGGGCAACTGCCTGGCCGAGGGTGCCGCTGGCACCGACGAGGAGGATCTTCATGGCCGTTCCTTGCGTGTGGGAGTGAGCGCAGTCTGCGCCGTCACAGTGGAGTTAGGTAAGCAGCGTATGCTTCGCTGATTCCTAACCCTGGATTAGCAATGGATACCCTTCGCTGCATGCAGGCCTTCGTGGCGGTAGCTGAGTGCGGCAGCTTCGCCGGCGCCGCCGAACAGCTGCAGGTGTCGGCGGTGATGGTGGGCAAGTACATCCAGCAGTTGGAGGCGCACCTGGGCACCGCGCTGCTGCAACGGAACACCCGCCGCCAGCGCCTGACCGAAGCCGGCAGCGCCTACCTGGCCGGGTGCCGGCAGGTGCTGGAGCAGGTGCAGCAGGCCGAGGCCGATGTGGCTGGCTTGCAGGTGCAGCCGCGTGGCCTGTTGCGGGTCAGCGCGCCCACCACCTGGGGCAGCTGCGTGCTGGCGCCGCAGCTGGCCGGCCTGCTGCGCGCGCAGCCGCAGTTGAATATCGAGCTGGACCTGAGCAACCGCCGCGTGGACCTGATCGAAGATGGCTTCGACGTGGCGATCCGGGTCGGGCCGTTGCCATCGCAGGAGGTGGTGGCGCGGCCGCTGCCGCCGTATGCGATGAGCCTGTGCGCGGCGCCGTCTTACCTGCGCAGGCGCGGCACGCCGCGAACACCGGATGACCTGCAAGGGCACGACTGCCTGAGCCATCTGGCCTGGCGCGGTGGGCATGGCTGGCAGTTGGCCAATGGCCAGCAGGTGGACTGGGAGGCGCGGCTCACCTGCAATGATGGTGTCGCGCTGCGCGAAGCCGCCGTGGCCGGGGCCGGGTTGGTGTTGCAGCCCACCGCGCTGTTGGCGGGGGAAATTGCAGCAGGGCGCTTGAAGCCGCTGCTGCGCGACTACCTGCCCGAACCGCGACCGATGCACCTGATCTACCTGCCCGACCGACGCCCGCGCCCGCGCTTGCAGTGCTTCGTGGATTTCGTCATGGCCACATTGGGGCGGTGATCATCAGGGTAGATGGGGGCAGATCCCTTTGCCTTGGCAAAGGGATCTGACCCCAGGGGATCAATCATTCGCCGCAGACAGTTCCTGCCCACGCACCTGGGCGGCGCGCAGTGCCGTATCCACCAGTGCTTCGAAACCACCGGCCTGGAAGCTCTCGATCGCAGCCTGGGTGGTGCCGTTCGGCGAGGTCACGCGACGGCGCAGTTCGGCCGGGCTTTCGCCGGCTTCATCCAGCATGCGCGAGGCACCCAGCAGGGTCTGCACCACCAGCGCGCGCGCGGCGTCGGCCGGCAGGCCCTGGGCGATACCCGCCGCTTCCATCGCTTCGGCCAGCAGGAACACGTAGGCCGGCCCGCTGCCGGACACGGCGGTGACCGAATCCATCAGTGCCTCGCGTTCGATCCACACCGTGCGCCCGGCGCTGGCCAGCACCTGTTCGGCCTGCGCGTGCTGCTGCGCGTCCACCGACGGCGTGGCGTACAGGCCGGTCACGCCGGCGCCGAGCAGGGCCGGCGTGTTGGGCATTGCACGCACCACCGGCAGGTTGCCTCCCAGCCAGCGTTCCAGCTGCGCACTGGTGATGCCGGCGGCGATCGACACCACCAGCGGCCGGTTTGCCTGGGCCAGTGCCTGCAGCGACTGGCAGACCTCGCGCAGCACCTGCGGTTTCACCGCGAGCAGCCAGGTGCCGCCCTGTGCGGCGGCATCGGTTGCGTTGTCGTGCACCTGCACGCCGAAGTCGGCAGCCAGCGACTCGCGCAACGCTGCAACCGGTTCGGCCACGTGGATGTGCGTGGCGGGCACGCCCTGGCGGATCAGGCCGGCGATCAGGCTGCGCGCCATGTTGCCGCCGCCGATGAAGGTGATGGAATCAGCTGCCATGGGAGTCTCCTTGGTAAATCAGGCCGGGCGCGGGCGCGCGCCGAACAGGGCGGTGCCGATGCGCACCAGGGTGGCGCCCTCGGCGATGGCTTCGGCGTAGTCGCTGCTCATGCCCATCGACAGCGTGTCGACCTGCGCGTGCTGGGCGGCCAGCGACTGGAAAAGTGTGCGCATGCGCACGAACGCATCCCGACGGCGCTCGGCCTCGGGCCACGGCGCGGGAATCGCCATCAGGCCACGCAGGCGCAGGGTAGGCTCGGCGGCAATCGCAGCGGCCAGTGCGTCCACTTCTTCCGGAGCACAGCCGTGCTTGCTGGATTCATCGTCGATGTTGACCTGGATCAGCACATTCAGCGGGCCGCGTGTGGCCGGGCGATGGCGCGCCAGCGCCGTCACCAGCTTGGGCCGGTCCACGCTCTGCACCCAATCGAAGTGGGTGGCCACGGCCTCGGCCTTGTTCGACTGCAGGTGGCCGATCAGGTGCCACTCCAGCGCCAGGTGCTGCAGCGCCTGCATCTTGGCCAGCGCTTCCTGCACATAGTTCTCGCCGAAGGCATGCTGGCCCTGTGCAGCCAGCGCGGCCACGGCCTCGGCCGGTTGGGTCTTGGAAACAGCCAGCAGGCGCGGATCGGGCCGGCCGACGGCCTCGGCGGCGGCATGCAGGTTGCTCAGGATCTGGGGCAGGGGAGTGGCCACGTAACGCGTTCCGTTGAATCAGGAGGCTATACTGCCGCCCGGGGAAAGATCCTTCCAGTCGAAGCCGTTATTGGGGAGTAGCCGCTCATGGATATCGCCGAACTGCTGGCGTTTTCCGTAAAGAACAAAGCGTCCGACCTGCACCTGTCCGCAGGCCTGCCGCCGATGATCCGCGTGGACGGCGATGTTCGCCGGATCAACATCCCAGCCCTGGACCACAAGCAGGTCCATGCGCTGGTGTACGACATCATGTCCGACAAGCAGCGCCGCGATTACGAGGAATTCCTCGAAGTGGACTTCTCCTTCGAGATCCCGTCGCTGGCGCGCTTCCGTGTGAACGCGTTCAACCAGAACCGCGGCGCCGGTGCGGTGTTCCGTACCATTCCCTCCGAGGTGCTCACCCTCGAGGACCTGGCCTGCCCGCCGTTGTTCCGCGAGGTGATCCAGCAGCCGCAGGGCCTGATCCTGGTGACCGGCCCGACCGGCTCGGGCAAGTCGACCACGCTGGCGGCGATGATCGACTACATCAACAAGAACGAATACGGCCACATCCTCACCGTCGAGGATCCGATCGAATTCGTGCACACCTCGCAGAAGTGCCTGATCAACCAGCGCGAAGTGCACCGTGACACGCATGGCTTCAATGAAGCGCTGCGCTCGGCTCTGCGTGAGGACCCGGACATCATCCTGGTCGGCGAACTTCGCGACCTGGAAACCATCCGCCTGGCGCTGACCGCCGCGGAGACCGGTCACCTGGTGTTCGGCACCCTGCACACCAGCTCGGCGGCCAAGACCATCGACCGCATCATCGACGTGTTCCCGGCCGGTGAAAAGCCGATGGTGCGCTCGATGCTGTCCGAATCGCTGCGTGCGGTGATCTCGCAGGCCCTGTTGAAGAAGGTCGGTGGCGGTCGTACCGCAGCGTGGGAAATCATGGTTGGCACCCCGGCCATCCGCAACCTGATCCGCGAGGACAAGGTGGCGCAGATGTACTCGGCCATCCAGACCGGCCAGCAGTACGGCATGATGACCCTGGACCAGCACCTGCAGGACCTGGTCAAGCGCAGCCTGATCACCCGCAACCAGGCCCGCGAGTACGCCAAGGACAAGCGCCTGTTCGAGTAAGGCGGGGCAGCAGCGGGGCGGCGTGCGCCAGTGCGCCGCCGTTCCCGCGCCGTTTCCTCCACCGACCGTTTCCTGGTACATGCCCCATTGGGAGCCCGCCGTGAACACCACCGCGACCACCATCGATTTCACTTCGTTCCTCAAGCTGATGGCGCACCAGCGCGCCTCGGACCTGTTCATCACCGCCGGCATGCCGCCGGCGATGAAGGTCAACGGCAAGATCTCGCCGATCACGCAGACCCCGCTCACGCCGCAGCAGAGCCGCGACCTGGTCCTCAACGTGATGACCCCGGCACAGCGCGAGGAATTCGAGAAGACCCACGAATGCAACTTCGCCATCGGCCTGTCCGGTGTCGGCCGCTTCCGTGTCAGCTGTTTCTACCAGCGCAACCAGGTCGGCATGGTGCTGCGTCGCATCGAGACGCGCATTCCGACCGTGGAAGAACTGAGCCTGCCGCCGATCATCAAGACGCTGGCAATGACCAAGCGCGGCATCATCCTGTTCGTCGGCGCCACCGGCACCGGTAAATCGACGTCGCTGGCGGCGATGATCGGTTACCGCAACCAGAACTCGACCGGCCACATCATCACCATCGAAGACCCGATCGAATTCGTGCACAAGCACGAGGGCTGCATCATCACCCAGCGCGAAGTCGGCATCGATACCGACAGCTGGGAAGCCGCGCTGAAGAACACCCTGCGCCAGGCGCCGGACGTGATCATGATCGGCGAGGTGCGTACCCGCGAAGGCATGGACCACGCCATCGCGTTCGCCGAAACCGGCCACCTGGTGCTGTGCACCCTGCATGCCAACAACGCCAACCAGGCGATGGACCGCATCGTCAACTTCTTCCCGGAAGATCGCCGCAACCAGCTGCTGATGGACCTGTCGCTGAACCTCAAGGGCGTGGTCGCGCAGCAGCTGGTGCCGTCGCCCGATGGCCGCTCGCGCAAGGTGGCGATGGAGATCCTGCTGGGCACGCCGCTGGTGCAGGACTACATCCGCGACGGCGAGATCCACAAGCTGAAGGAAGTGATGAAGGACTCGGTCCAGCTGGGCATGAAGACCTTCGACCAGAGCCTGTTCGAGCTGTACCAGGCCGGCGAGATCAGCTATGAGGACGCGCTGCGCTACGCCGATTCGCAGAACGAGGTGCGCCTGCGCATCAAGCTCAGCCAGGGCGGCGACGCGCGTACCCTGTCGCAGGGGCTGGACGGCGTGGAGATCTCCGAGATCCGGTGACCCGGCCGGCATCGGTCGTGACTGGATTGATGAATTCCAGTCATGACCGACTGCCATCCAGTCGGTTCAATCCATCGCCCAAGCGGGCGTATCGTCAGCGCTCCCCCTCTGGAGCACGACGATGCAGACACGTGAACTCGGCCGCAGCGGCCTGAAGGTTTCCGCCCTGGGCCTGGGCTGCATGGGCCTGACCCACGCCTACGGCCAGCCGGTGGAGCGCAGCCAGGGCATCGCCCTGCTGCAGGCCGCCGTCGAGCGTGGCGTGACCTTCTTCGATACCGCCGAGGTGTATGGCCCGTACACCAACGAAGACCTGCTTGGCGAAGCGTTGGCGCCGTATCGCGACACGTTGGTGATCGCCACCAAGTTCGGCTTCAAGGACGCGCGCGTCGACACCGGCCTGGACAGCCGCCCGGAGAACATCCGCGCGGTGGCCGAAGCCAGCCTCAGGCGCCTGCGCACCGATCATATCGACCTGTTCTACCAGCACCGCGTCGACCCGAACGTGCCGATCGAGGATGTCGCCGGCACCGTGCGCGACCTGATCGCTGAGGGCAAGGTCGGCCACTTCGGCCTGTCCGAGGCCAGTGCCGCCACCGTGCGCCGTGCGCATGCGGTGCAGCCGGTTGCCGCCGTGCAGAGCGAGTACTCGCTGTGGTGGCGTGAGCCGGAGCGCGAACTGTTGCCGACGTTGCAGGAACTGGGCATCGGCTTCGTGCCGTTCAGCCCGCTCGGCCGCGGCTTCCTGACCGGCGCGATCAACGCCGATACCACCTTCGACGCCAACGACTTCCGCAATACCGTGCCGCGTTTCGAAGTGGAGGCGCGCCGCGCCAACCAGGTGCTGGTGGATCGCATTGGCACGATTGCCGCAGCACGTGGCGCGACACCGGCGCAGGTGGCGTTGGCCTGGCTGCTGGCACAGGCGCCCTGGATCGTGCCGATCCCGGGCACCACCAAGGTCCATCGCCTGGAAGAAAACCTGGGCGCGGCCGACCTGCAGTTGGCGCCGGAGGAACTGCAGCGCATCGCGCAGGCGCTGGACGAAGTGTCGATCGTTGGCGAGCGCTACAACCCGCAGCGTGCGGCGCAGGCCAAGGGCTGACCATCAGGCGGGTACGGACCGCCGGTAGGTGCGGACGTTGGTGGTGGGTGCGGACCGTTGGTCCGCACTCCTTAACCCTCACCCCATCGGCTCGCGCAGCGCATCAAGCACCGTGCGCATCGCCACGGTGACGTGGCGGCGCGACGGGTAGTACGCGTAGTAGCCATCGAAGTGCGGGCACCAGTCGTCCAGCACCGACTGCAGGCGGCCATCGTCCAGCATCGGCTGCACCTGGTCTTCCGGCAGCCAGGCCAGTCCGCTGCCGGCCAGCGCAGCGGCGCGGGTCATGCCCATGGTGTTGAAGGTCCACTGGCCGGACACGCGCACACTGAGTTCGTTGCCGTCCTGGCCGAAATCCCACGGCATCAGTCCCCCATGCGTGGGCAGGCGCAGGGTCACGCAGTTGTGCCCGGCCAGGTCGTCCGGATGTCGTGGCACCACGTGCTGGCGGAAGTAGCTGGGCGCGCCGACCACGCGCATGCGCAGCGGCGGGCTGATCGGCACCGCGACCATGTCGCGCGCAAGGCGCTCGCCGAGGCGGATGCCGATGTCGTAGCGCTCGGCGACGATGTCGGCCAGGCCGTAGTCGGTGGTCAGTTCCACCTTCAGGTCCGGATAGCGTTGCAGCAGTGGGGCCAGCCGCGGCCAGGCCAGGTACTCGGCAGCATGGCCGGTGGCGTTGATGCGGATGGTGCCGGCCGGGCGCTCGCGGTACTCGGCCAGCGCGGCCAGTTCGTCCTCGATCTCGGCCAGGCGTGGGGCGAGGGTCTCGAGCAGGCGGGCGCCAGCTTCGGTGGTGGACACGCTGCGGGTGGTGCGGGTCAGCAGGCGCACGCCGAGGCGCTGTTCCAGGCCGCGCATGGCATGGCTGAGCGCGGACTGGGACACGCCCAGCTGGGCGGCGGCCTTGGTGAAGCTGCCTTCGCGGGCAACGTGCACGAAGGCCTGCAGGTCGTTGAGATTTTCACGGGGCATGACCGGATGATACGGCTCCCGGATTGAACGGATCTGTCGATTTCCGGCTCCCCGGTTCGTCGTACCGGTACATCCAACGCAAGGAGCTTCCGCATGAGCACTGACACCAAGCCGAAAGGCCCGGCCTCGTATTTCCCCTCCATCGAGAAGACCTACGGTCAGCCGGTGGCGCACTGGTTCGGCCTGCTGGCGAAGCAGCCTGGGCTGAAGCACATGGAACTGGTCAGCTTCCCTAAAAGCGAGCATGGGCTGGGCCATGGCCACGCCAACGCGCTGGTGGCGCACCATCTGGCCGAGAAGGGATGAGGCAGGCAACGCTGCGCTGAACGGTCGTGTGGGGCCTGGCCACACGGCATCCAGAGTCAGGCAGACTGGGCGTTCATCCCGAGGCAGGACGCCCATATGCAGGTCACGTTGGACGCGATCACCGTCGACAACTACGAAGCCGTGTGCGACCTCGAGGTCAGTGAGGCGCAGCAGGATTTCGTCGCCGGCAACACCTGGTCGCTGGTGCAGGCCGCATTCCATCCCGGCTACCAGACCCGTGCCATCCAGGCCAATGGCGAGCTGGTCGGGTTCTTCATGTGGGTGCCGGAGACGCCGCAGCGCATCTCGATCTGGCGCTTCATGGTCGACCAGCGCTGGCAGGGGCGAGGCATCGGGCGCCGCGCGCTGGAACTGGCGCTGGCGCAGATCCGGGCCACGCCCGGGCTGGCCGAGATCGAGATCTGCTACAACCCCCGCAATCCGGTGGCCGGCGCCTTCTACGGCAGCTTCGGGTTCGTCGAGACCGGCATGGACGACGATGGCGAGGACATGCTGGCCGTGCTGCCGGTGACGCCTCCGAAATAATCTGAATGGGCGAGCGCAGCTGAACGATTTCATCTGCAACTGTCATGCAGATCGTGTCTAATATCGCTCCCCACCTGCTGTTCCCCCACCCGTATGTCTCTTCCCGCCCATGGCTCCGCGCCGTGCGACGACGCTGACGGCCACCTGGTCACCGCTGGTCCGCTGACCCCACCGCCCGACAGCGCCGGCACCACCGCTGACGAAAAAGCGCTGCGCCACTCGATTGCCGAAGACGTGCAGGGCATGGTGCTGGCCACGATGGTGGCCTCGCTGGGCCTGGCCATCTTCGCCAAGGGTGGGCTGATGATCGGCGGCATGGCGGGCATGGCGTTCCTGCTGCACTACGCGATGGGCTGGAACTTCGGCCTGGTGTTCGTGCTGGTCAACCTGCCGTTCTACTGGGTGGCGCTGCGGCGCATGGGCTGGGAATTCACCCTGAAGACCTTCGCCGCGGTCACCGCCTGTGGCGTGCTGACCGACCTGCTGCCGCGCTGGATCGACTTCTCGCACATCAACCCGCTGTATTCGGCGATCGTCGGCGGTGCGTTGTCCGGCCTGGGCATCCTGTTCTTCATCCGCCACCGCGCCAGCCTGGGTGGCATCGGCATTCTGGCGGTGTACCTGCAGCGCACCCGTGGCTGGAGCGCGGGCAAGGTGCAGATGTCCTACGACGCCTGCCTGATGGTGGCCGCGTTCTTCGTGCTGTCGCCGTCGAAGGTGCTGTACTCGGCCATCGGCGCGGTGGTGCTCAGCCTGGTGCTGATGTTCAACCACCGCCCCGGCCGCTACATGGGCGTTTGACCGTTCAACGGGATTGCCGGCCAGCGGCCGGCACTACCGGAACCCACGCGTGGTAACGCCGAGCCATGCCCGGCGGATATCCATCAACCGCCGGCGGCCTGCATCCACGGTGGCGACAGCTTCAGCAGCCGCGCATGCACCGGGCAATCCTCGGCGTGCGCGCCGGGCAGGTAGCCCAGGCTCATCAGGAACTCGCCGGTGATCTCGCCGCCGGTGAAGCGGAACGTCTTCTTGAACAGCTTCACCCAGTCGGCCTTGCTGCGCGGGTGATGCGCATCCAGCCACGCCGCGAAGCTGCCATCGCTGGCCCGCAGCTGCTGGATCACCTGCGCGTTGTGGATCGCCGCCAGCACCTTCAGCCGGTTGCGGATGATGCCCGCGTCCGACAGCAGGCGTTCGATGTCCTGTTCGGCATACGCTGCCACGCGGTCCACATCGAAGCCGTCATAGGCCGCGCGGAAGCCCTCGCGCTTCTTCAGGATCGTTTCCCAGCTCAGGCCGGCCTGGTTGATTTCCAGCACCAGCCGCTCGAACAACTCGCGCTCGTCACGCTGCGGGAAGCCGTACTCGTTGGCGTGATAGTAGTCGTGCACCGGATGGCCCGGGGCGATGAGGCAGTAACCGCTCATGGGGAGGACTCGTTGGATTCGGGTTCGGGATCGATGGCCAGCGCAGGGCGCCCGCCGATGGACAGCATCGGCCAGCGCGGCGGTTCGAGAGTGAGCTCGCCATCACACAGGGCCTGGTTGATGGCTTCGGCCTGGCCGCTGACAGTGCCGAACAGCGAACCGGCCCGGCGCCAGTGGGCATCCCTGCCACGTGCATACAGCACGCAGTCCGGCCCACGGTGGGTGTACAGCTCGCACAGCAGCACTTCGCCGGTGCCATCGCCGTCCAGGTCGCGGTGCACGATCAGGCAGTCGCGCTCGCTCTGGGCGCAGGATTCGCCATTGATCGCGCGGGTGGCCAATGCCTGCCACCAGTCGTCCGGTGGCGAGCTGGATCCCTTGGCCAGCTTCAGCGCGCGCTGCAGGGCAGCGACATCCTGCGGCCCCTTGTCGAGGCGGTGGCCGTCGTCCCAGCGTGAGGTACGTGCCAGTGCTGCAGCGATCACCTGTGGCGCGTTGGCATCGGTGGTGATGGCTGGATCACGCTGCAACTCGCGCAGCGCCTGCACGCCACGGCGCCCAAGATCGAAGCGCAGCACGTTGACGTCGCTACTGGTGATCGCCGGCGGATCCGCACGCAGGCGCGCCAGCTGGCTGGACAGGGTCAGCCGCACCGGATCCAGCAGCGGCGAGTTGCCCAGCAATGCCAGTGCCAGCACCGCCCAGCACATCCAGCGGTTGACCGGCTCCAGCATCTGCAACCAGCGGCTCTGCCGGCGCAGCACCGCCAGCGCATAGCCCACGGCATAGCCGGCCACGGCCAATGCGACGAGTACCGCCCAGAACCGGTCCACGGTCCAGCCGTACTGCGTCACGCGCAGGCCCAATGCATACAGCGCCAACGCGGCGTACACCGGCAGTGTCAGCAGGCTGGCCTCGACCAGCCTTCGCAGTACCAGAGGGTAGGGTGCACTGTCTTCCCCCTGCTGGTAGACCGCATTGGTGAACGTCACCAGCAGCAGCGACACCACCACCAGCAGGCTGGCGGCGGAACGGGTCTTCCACAGCGGCTCCAGCCCGGTAAGCGGCAGGCTCAGCACGAACAATACGGCGATGAACGAGAGCAGCGGCAGCAGCCCGCGGCAGATCGCGAACAGCACCTGGCGGGTGATCTGGATCGCGCGGTGCTGGGTGCGCCCGATCAGCACGCCGAAGCCGGCCAGGCTGCCGGTGGCCAGCGCGATGAATGCATCCTGGCGGAACAGATCGCGGAAGACATTCACTTCCAGCAGTTGGAACAGTGCCGCCCACAGCCACAACAGCAGCCAGGTCAACCCGGTGAACAGCGTCGCCAGCGCCAGGGTCAGGCCGTTCTGCCAGGCGCGCTCGAACAGCTCGGGATAGCTGGCGCGCCAGTGCCCATGCTGCAGCTGGAACTGCCACCAGGGCAGGGCCACGAACACCGCCACGGCAATGCCCAGGGTCAACGGAACCTGCAACGCGCCCGATTCCAGTGCGGTCTCGCCATTGAGGTTCCAGCCGATCCAGGCGGCCAGCGCCAGCACCACCGCCGAGCCGAGCACGGCCTGCAGCCACAGTCGGCGCTGGCCCAGCTCGACCAGGCTCAGCGCCACCGCGCTCGGAATGGCCAGCGCCCAGGCATACCAACAGTAGCGCCAGCCGATATCGCGGAACGGCCACGCGTCGGACAGCTCCTGCGCGGCATACAGCATGAGACCCTGCAGCAGGGCAAGCAGGACGATGGCGCTGCGTGCCGGCAGGGTCAGGGGCGATGAAGACTGCATCGAAGACCTTCCATGGCAAAGCGCCATCCTAGCCCATCGCCGTTCGGCGCCATCGCGCGACCATCCCGCGCCCAGCAGGTAGAATGGGCGCATGCCTGTAACGCCGACCTCCCTTGCCGATCACCTGCTCGTCGCGCTGCCGTCGCTGCTCGACGCGACTTTTGCCCGCAGCGTCGCGCTGATCTGCCAGCACGACGAGAACGGGGCGATGGGCGTACTGGTCAACCAGCCTTCCGAATACACGCTGGGTGAAGTGCTCGCGCAGATGGACATCACCACCGGCGATGGCGACCTGCAGGCGCGCATGGTGCTCAATGGCGGCCCGGTGCATCCCGAGCGCGGCTTCGTCATCCATGACGACGCGCGCGCATGGGATTCCAGCCTGACCGTGGGCGACGGCCTGTACCTGACCACCTCGCGCGACATCCTCGAAGCGATGGCGCGTGGCGAAGGCCCGGCCAATGCCGTGGTCACCCTCGGCTGTGCAGGGTGGGGCGCAGGGCAGCTGGAAAGCGAGCTGTCCGAGAACAGCTGGCTGACCGTGCCGGCCGATGCCGAACTGGTGTTCCAGCTGCCGCTGGAGCAACGCTGGCAGGGTGCGGCCTCGCGCATCGGCGTGGACCTGTTCCGGCTGACCGACTACAGCGGCCATGTCTGAGCCCATCACGCCCGCGCCGGATCCTGCTGCCCCGGCCATCCGTCGTGACGGCACGGTCCTGGGTTTCGATGTCGGCTCGCGGCGGATCGGCGTGGCCATCGGCAGTGCCTTCGCCGCGCATGCGCGCGCGGTGGCCGTGGTCGATGTGCACGGCAATGGCCCGGACTGGACCGCGATCGAACGCCTGCTCAAGGAATGGAAGCCCGACGGTCTGGTGGTCGGCGACCCGCTGACCCTGGACGGCCAGGACCAGCCCAACCGCAAGCGCGCGCAGGGCTTCGCCCGCCAGCTGCGGGAACGCTTCAAGCTGCCGGTGGTGATGATCGACGAGCGTTCCAGCTCGGTCGAGGCTGCCCGCCGCTTCGCTGTCGAGCGCGCCGAAGGGCGCAAGCGCCGCCGTGATGCGGCCGCCCTCGATGCCGTGGCCGCGGCGGTGATCATCGACCGCTGGCTGTCGTCGCCGGACGACGCCACCCCCATTCCCTGACTGCCCGACTCCCGCCATGACTGCACAGCAAATCGATGCCTCCGGACGCCTGCGCCACCTGCTGACCCTGGAGGGCCTGCCACGCGAAACCCTGCTGCAGCTGCTTGACCGGGCGGGGCAGATCCGCGATGCCGCGGTCGGCCGCGTTGGCAACAAGCGCCACGTGCTGGCCGGTTCGGCGGTGTGCACGCTGTTCTTCGAACCGTCCACGCGCACCCGCAGTTCGTTCCAGTTGGCCGCGCAGCGCCTGGGCGCCGACGTGCTGAACTTCGATGCCTCGACCTCGTCCACGCGCAAGGGCGAAACCGCCTGCGACACGCTGCGCAACCTGGAAGCAATGGGCGTGCGCGGCTTCGTGGTGCGCCACCCGGATGATGGCGCCGTGGCCGCGCTGGCCGACGCCGCGGGTGAGGGCACCGCACTGATCAACGCCGGCGACGGCCGCAGCTCGCACCCGACCCAGGGCCTGCTGGACATGCTGACCCTGCGCCAGGCCAAGGGCCCGGATTTCTCGAAGCTGAAGGTGGTGATCGTCGGCGATGTGAAGCACTCGCGCGTAGCCCGCACCGACCTGCATGCGCTGCGCACGCTGGGCGTGGGCGAGATCCGCGTGTGCGGCCCGCAGTCGCTGCTGCCGGACGACGAGACCCTGAAGGGCTGCGTGGTCGGCGATGACTTCGACGCGATGCTGGAAGGCGTCGACGCGCTGATGATGCTGCGCCTGCAGCGCGAGCGCATGGAAGAAGGCCTGGTGCCGTCGCTGGAGCAGTACCACGCCCAGTACGGACTGACCAACGAACGCCTGGCCCGCGCCGGCAAGGATGCCGCGGTGCTGCACCCGGGTCCGATCAACCGTGGCGTGGAAGTGACCGACGACGTGGCCGACGGCCCGCAGTCGTGGGTGCTGCGCCAGGTCGCCAACGGCGTCGCCGTGCGCATGGCTGTACTGGAAACTCTGCTGGGCTGACCGCCCTGGTGGGTGCAAATCTTGGGTGACACGCTCACCGCTCGGCTTGTCCGCGCACCGCTCTGGTAGATGCCAACCTTGGTTGGCACTATCCATCCGCGCCCATGTCGTCGAACCGATCACACAAGGCTTCGAGCTCCCATTCGCACCATGCATGGGGAAATTGCCCCAACCGCGTCGTCAGCCCGGCCCTGATCGGATTTCCCAACAGGTACATCGCATGCCGGTGCAACGATTCGTCAGAGCGGATCGCATGATCGTGATAGCAGGCCTGCCAGAAGCGCCCGGCTCGCCCCAGCAGCCGGTTTGCCTGCTGGGCTGTTCGCGACTTGAAACGCTTCATGACGGTTTCCCGTGACCGGCGCGCAGTTCGGCCAGCCAGTGGATGTGGTCTGGCATGACCACGTAGGCAATCGAGCGGGTGAAGCCTTCCTGATCAAGTCGCTGGAACTCCCGCGCTACGAGGGCGGCGACATCGTCGCTGGCGAGCAGCGGCGCGCGGCCTGTCACCACCGTAGTGAGGATGTAGCTGAGCCCAACGCTGGAGCGGCGACCGATCAGGAGTCTGGTGTTCTGCATGGAGCAAGCATGTGCGTGCCTTCTTGCCGTGAACATCAGGAAATGGTCTGGATTCGGGTAGGCCAGTGCCAACCAAGGTTGGCAGCTACCAGAGCAGTCAATGCCAACCAAGGTTGGCACTCACCGAAAGCAGGTTCCAACCTTAGTGGGTACCTACCCAAACCAGGCTCCAACCTTGGTGGGCAACCAGCGGACGCTAGGGTCAGCGCTTCTGCGCGAACAGCCATTCCCACATCGCCGGGTCCGCATACGTGGCATCCCAGGCATTGTGGTTGCCTTCCGGGAACTCGGTGTAGCGCACGTCACGCGCGTTGGCGCTCTGGAATGCGGCATGCAGCCTGCGGTCGTCGTCCGGCGGCACCACGTCATCCAGCGCACCGTGGAAGATCCAGATGGGGGTGTGCTGAAGGCGTTTGGCGATCACGGCATACGGATCGGATTCCTGGGCCACCTGTTCGACGAACAGGGTCGGCCGCTTCGCGCGCGGTGCGAACACGGCACCGCACACCGGCACGAGCGCGGCAAAGCGGTGCGGGTTATCCAGCGCAATGTTCCAGCTGCCGTAGCCGCCCATCGACATGCCGGTCAGGTACTGGCGCGTCGGGTCGGCACCGAACTCGGCAATGGTCGCGTCCAACGCGGCCACCGCCATGCGGTTGTTGCGGCCGCTCCATTCCGAATGGCGCGGTGCCTGCGGGAACACCACCAGGGCAGGGAAGTTGGGATGCTCGCGCAGGTAGGGGCCCAGCCCGGCGTGCGTCTGCTTGACGCCATCGCCGCCGCGCTCACCGGAGCCGTGCAGGAACAGGATGACCGGGAGGTTGGTGGGAGCGCCGGCCTGCACGCCGGCCGGAATGAACACCTGATAGTAGGCGGTCTCTCCGTCCACCTTCACGGCACGGCCTTCAAAGCGACCACGTGCGCTGTCCGGCATCGAGGCGCAGCCGGTCATCATCAGGACCGCCAGCAAGGGCAGCCAGCGCGAAATCGAACGGAGCATGGCGTGTCCCAGGGCAGCGAGGTCAGCTGCATCCTAGTCCGCCGCAGGTCAACGCGGCATCATGCGCCGCATCACTGCGGGCGCGGGAAACTGGCAATGATGTCCAGCTGCTCCTGTGCTTCGGCATTGCCTTCGGCGGCCGCGGCCTGCACCTGTGCCATGTCCGGGTGCAGCACCACCAGCAACGGGTTTTCGCAGACCGGGCAGTCGTACTCGGTGGCGTCCTCGTCCAGCTCCATCACCATGGCGCGCGAGCAGCCCTTCCATTCGCAGGCCGGGCAGGTGTGCTGCTGGTCGCGCCAGCCGGGCTGGAAGTAGTTTTCGATCGTTGTTGCCATGGGATGTTCCAGCAAGGGAAGCGGATCAGAGCCCCGCGTGGCGGGGATCCGACCCTGCGGGGATCAGTGCAGCAGCACCAGGGTGGCCAGGCCGAGGAAGGTGAAGAAGCCCATCGAGTCGGTCACGGCAGTCAGGAAGATGCCGCTGGCCAGCGCCGGGTCGAAGCCGAAGCGTTTCAGGGTCAGTGGCACCAGCACGCCGGCCAGTGCCGCAAACAGCAGATTGCAGGTCAGTGCGATGGCGATCACCGCCGACAGCCCGGGCGAGTGGAACCAGGCCAGCACGATCAGGCCCAGGATCGAGCCGAGCAGCAGGCCATTGAGCGCGGCCACCCGCACTTCCTTCCACAGCAGCGTGCGCGCGTTGGAGGCACCCACCTGGCCCAGTGCCAGGCCGCGCACCATCAGCGCCAGTACCTGGGTGCCGGCATTGCCACCCAGGCCAGCCACGATCGGCATCAGCACCGCCAGCGCCACCAGCTTGTCGATCGTGCCCTCGAAGTGGCCGACCACGCTGGAGGCCAGGAAGGCCGTGCACAGGTTCACTGACAGCCACATCAGGCGGCGGCGCATGGCGCGCCAGACCGGGCTGAACAGGTCCTCGTCCTCGTCCAGGCCGGCGGCGCCCAGCGCCTGGTGCTCGGCCTGGCCACGGATGATGTCGACCACGTCATCGATGGTGATGCGACCGACCAGGATGTTGTTCTCATCCACCACCGGGGCGGAGATCCAGTCATGGTCGGAGAACTGGCGGGCGACTTCCTGGTCGCTCTCGCCGACGTCGATGGCCGGCTGCTCGTCGTCGATCAGGCGGTTGATCGGGGTGGTGTCCTCGTGGGTCACCAGTGCCGCCAGCGACACCCGGCCGAGGTACTGATGGCGCCGGCTGACCACGAACAGGTGGTCGGTGTGGTCCGGCAGTTCGCCGCGCAGGCGCAGGTAGCGCAGCACCACGTCGACGTTGACGTCGGCGCGCACGGTTACCACGTCCGGGTTCATCAGGCGGCCGGCGCTGTCCTCGGGATAGGACAGCACCTGTTCCAGGCGCTCGCGGTTCTCGCGGTCCATCGACTTGAGGACTTCGTCGATGACCGTATCCGGCAGGTCTTCGACCAGATCTGCCAGATCGTCGATGTCCAGGTCTTCGACCGCGGCGATGATCTCGTCCGGGTCCATGTCCGCGAGCAGGCTTTCGCGCACGTCTTCGCCGACGTGGACCAGAACCTCGCCGTCATCTTCCGGATCAACCAGGCCCCACACCACCTCGCGCTTGCCCGGCGGCAGCGATTCAAGCAGGTTGCCGATCTCGGCCGGGGCCAGGGTATTGACCAGGCGACGCACCGGGCCCAGCCGGCCGCTGTCCAGTGCATCGGACAACATCCGCAGTTGGCGCGCAGTCTTGTCGTGGCGTACAGCTTCAGCCATCGCAGCTCCCGCGGGATGAGAAAAGCCGCGATCCCGGCAAGGATGCGGCAACAGGGGTGTTCAGCGCGTCATTATCGCAAGGGGATGTTGCAACGCATACCCCGACGGGAGGCTGGGGCCAGATCCCTTTTCCACAGGAAAAGGGATCTGGCCCCGCGCGTGCATGCCCGGCGAATCAGCAGGGCGCTCAGGGTGTATCGGCCACCAGCGCCAGCCAGCGTTCGATGGCGCGGCGGTCGCGCGCGGCCAGCAGCTTCGGTGCGCGGGCACGCAGCACGGACAGGTCGGCTTCGCGGATCGCGCGGCGCACCTCCAGCAACGTGCCGGGGTGCAGGCTGAACTCGCTCAGGCCAAGCGCCAGCAGCAGCGGGGTCATCCGGGCATCACCGGCCATCTCGCCGCAGACCGCCACCGGGATGCGGTGGCGTGCGCCGGTCTCGATCACCATCTGCAACAGCCGCAGCACCGCCGGGTGCAACGGCGAATACAGTTCCCCCAGCGCCTCGTTGTTGCGGTCGGCGGCCAGCAGGTACTGCACCAGGTCATTGGTGCCGATCGACAGGAAGTCGACCAGGTCGATGAAGCTTTCCAGTGCCAGTGCCGCCGCCGGGACTTCGATCATCGCGCCCAGCGGCACGTGCTCGGACACCATGTGGCCTTCGCCGCGCAGCTGTTCACCCAGCTTGAGCATGCGCCGGCGCACCGCCAGCAGTTCCTCGCGGGTGCTGACCATCGGTACCAGCACGCGCAGCTTGCCGTAGGCCGAGGCGCGCAGGATCGCGCGCAGCTGGGTGTCGGCCACCTTGGGCCGTGCCAGCGACAGGCGCACGCCGCGCAGGCCCAGTGCCGGGTTTTCTTCGTTGCTCAGGGTCAGGCCGGTGCGATCGGCCTTGTCGGCACCCAGGTCGAGCGTGCGGATGGTCACCGGCCGACCGCTCATGCCCAGCGCGGCATCGCGATAGGTCTGGAACTGTTCTTCTTCGTCCGGCAGTTCGTTGCGCTGCAGGAACAGGAATTCGGTGCGGTACAGGCCCAGTCCCTGCGCACCCAGCGCATGCGCCTGGGTGACGTCCTCCAGCGATTCGGCGTTGGCCAGCAGGGCGATGTCGACCTGGTCGCGGGTACGGCTGGGCTTGCTGCGCAGGCGGCCAAGCTCGCGCTGCTCGCGCGCGTGCTCTTTCAGGCGCGCGCGGTAGTCACGCAGGTTGTCGGCCAGCGGGTTGGCGGTGATGCTGCCGTCGGCACCATCGATGATCAGCACGTCGCCGTCGGCAACGCGGCTGAGCAACTGCGGCACGTTGACGATCAGGGGCAGGTGCAGGCTGCGCGCCAGAATCGCGCTGTGCGACAGCGCGCTGCCGGCGGCAGTGACGATGCCGACCACGCCCTGCGCCTGCAGCTGTGCCAGTTCGGATGGAGCGATGTTGTCGCAGACCAGGATCTCGCCGGCCAGGCCCTTCATCACTGGAGGGCGTTCGGGTTGCAGGAAGGCGTGGATGCGCCCGATCACATGGTCGAGATCGTCCATGCGGCTCTTCAGGTAGGCATCGTCCATGCCATCGAAGACCTTGGCCAGGCGGTCACGCTGCAGGCGCAGCGCGTAGCCGGCACTGTACGGGCCGCTGCGGATCAGTTCGTCCAGGCCATACAGCAGCTCGGGGTCGTCCAGCAGCAACGCGTGCAGGTCGAGGAACTCGCCCACTTCCTGGTTCAGTGCGCCATGCAGGCGCTGACGCAGTTCGTGCATTTCCGTACGCGCGGCATCCAGCGCACGGTGCAGGCGGGCCAGTTCGGCCTCGACCTGATGGGCGGCCACGCGCTGCTCGGCCACTTCCAGTGCATGCGGCAGTCGCACGCGTGCCCGGCCCATCGCCGTTCCGCGCGCGGCGCCGTGGCCGGCCAACAGCTGTACCGGCCGTTGGCCGGAGGGGAGCTGGCCGGCGCGTGCGCGTGGCACGCTCAGCTGTCCTCGTCGAAGCGGCGTTCGAACAGGCCGACTACCGCCTCCATGGCAGCGGCTTCATCTTCGCCGTTGATGCGCACGGTGACCGGGGTGCCCTGGCCGGCGGCCAGCAGCATCACGCCCATGATGCTCTTGGCGTTGATCTCACGGCCCTTGGCGGCCATGGTCACGTTGCAGCGGAACGGCGCCAGGGTCTGCACCAGCTTGGCGGTGGCCCGGGCATGCAGGCCCAGGCGGTTGCTGACGGTGAGTTCTCGTTCAAGCATCGTCGACTATCGCTCCATTACGGGTACCCGCCGCGGCTGTGGCGGGCAGTTGATCCAGTCCCTGTTCCGGATAATTCATCACCCGCAGCAACATCGGCAGGCTCAGCGCCGACACCCGGCGAACCGGGGTCCCCAGCCGGGCCAGCTGCCCGGCAAGGTTGGCGGGGCTGGCGCCGTACAGGTCGGTCAGGATCAGCACGCCCTCACCACTGTCGACCCGCCGCAGAGCGGCCGAGGCGAGCGGGAGCAGGGCGTCCATGTCTGCGTCGAACGGTACTTCGAAAGCTTCGGTTTTCAGCGGCAATTGCCGCAGGAGCCGGGTCGCCACGTCAAGCAGGGCGGTCCCGACCCCGGGATGTGTTACGAGGAGAATGCCACAGGTCATTACTGCACGTTAACAGGTCAAGGTGAATCGGCGATAGCAGCAGATGAGGGGTACTGTGTCCCGTATTCAGCGTTACCGGGGTCAGGGCCCTTTTCCCCTGGAAAAGGGATCCGACCCCATGCGTTTTTCGATGCCTGACCGGGATTCATCCACGCATGGCGTGGATCTACTGTGTCGACCAAGGTCGACACCCACCAACAGCACACGGAATCTGTCAGAGGCGGGGCGGTGTGGGTGGGCAGGACCGTTGGCGCCATGGATGGCGCCATCGAGCCCCCAGGGGTGAGGGCGCTTTGCTTGCGAAGCACTGCTTCGCAAGCGCCCGAACGCACAGCCGCCAGCGGCTGGGCCGGACCGCGGAGCGGGGTTTACGGCGTGTCCTGCCTACCCACACCGCCTCGCCATCCCTCGGAATGCCGCTTTTGCTGTTGCTGTTGCCGGCCAGCGGCCGGCACTACCAGCGGGTGCCGGGCGCAGCCCGGCCGACCACCTTCAATCCTGTTCGCGGTGGTAGGTCGCCACGTCTTCCCAGCCCATCTCGCGGGCATGCCGGGCCATGCGCTCGGCCAGGAACACCGAGCGATGCTTGCCGCCGGTGCAGCCGAATGCCACGGTCACGTAGCTGCGGGTGCCGTCGCCCAGTTTCGGCAGCCAGGTATCGAGGAAATCCATCAGCTGGGTCAGGTAGCGCTGCACGTCCGGCTGCGCCTCCAGGTAATCGCGTACGCCCGGTTCGCGGCCGCTGAGCGCACGCAGGTCCGGGTCCCAGTGTGGATTGGGCAGCACGCGGGCGTCGAACACGAAGTCCGCCTCGGCGGGCACGCCACGCTTGTAGGCGAACGATTCGAACAGCAGCGACAGGCCGGTGGCATGGTCCATCGCGAACTCGGTGATGATCCGCCGCCGCAGCTGATGCACGTTGAGGTTGCTGGTATCGATCACCGCATCGGCCTCTCGGCGCAACGGCGCGGTCAGCTCGCGCTCGCGGGCGATCGCTTCGGGCAACGACAGGCCCAGCTGGCTCAGTGGATGGCGACGACGGGTGTCGGCGTAGCGCTTGAGCACCGTTTCATCGCTGGCCTCGAAGAACAGCACTTTCACTTCCACGCCGGCATCGGCGGCCAGCTGCCGCCAGTCGCCCAATTGGCTCAGGTCGGCCTGGCCGCGCACGTCGATGCCCACCGCCAGCCGGCGCGGCGCGCTGCCGTCATGGTTGGCCAGCAGGCTGCGCACGAAGTCCGGCAGCAGGTGGATCGGCAGGTTGTCCGAGCAGTAGTAGTCCTGGTCCTCGAAGGTCTTCAGGGCGACGGATTTACCCGAGCCGGACAGGCCGCTGACGATGATCAGGGTCGGGGCGGTGGGGGTTGCGGTGCTCATGGACAGGCTCTTCGAGGGGCAGGGGAATCAGGGTGTTCGCCGTTCCAGCAGATTGCTGTGGCGGGCGATGAACATGGCCGCCGGGTCAATGCCCTTGGTGCGCAGGATGTGCAGGCGGGTGGCGGCCTCGGTCAGCACGGCCAGGTTGCGGCCAGGCATCACCGGCAGGGTGATCAGCGGAACGTCCAGGTCCAGCACATGGCGGGTGCCCGAGTCGCCGGTCAGGCGCTCGTAGCCATGCGGGGTGGGTTCGGTCATCGGCTTGGTCAGGTGGACGATCAGCCGAAGGTACTTGTTCTTCTTTACAGCCGTGTCGCCGAACATCTCGCGCACGTTCAGCACGCCCAGGCCGCGCACTTCCAGCAGGTCCTGCAGCAGTTCGGGGCAGGTGCCGTCGAGCACGTCCGGGGCGATCTGGGTGAACTCGGGGGCGTCGTCGGCGACCAGGCGGTGACCACGGCTGAGCAGTTCCAGTGCCAGCTCGCTCTTGCCCGACCCGGCCTCACCGGTGATCAGCACGCCGATGGAATAGATCTCCATGAACACGCCGTGCAGGATCACCCGCGGCGCCAGCGTACGCGCCAGATGGTAGGACAGGTGGTTGAGCAGTTCGTGGCCGCGCTTGGGCGACAGCCACAGCGGTGTGCCGGATTCGTCCGCGGCGGCGCGCAGGTCTTCCGGGCACGCCTGGTTGCGGGTCAGCACCAGCGCCAGCGGATGCGACTGCATGATCTTTTCGATGGTCTCCCAACGCTGGCGCGGTTCCAGTGCATCCAGCCAGGACAGTTCCTCGGTGCCCAGGATCTGCACCTTGTTGGGATAGATGGCGTTGAGGTAGCCGGCCAGCGAGGGGCGCCGCGAGACCGTGTTGCCGGCCTCCAGCTCGCGCTTCTCTCCGGATTTGCCGGCGGCCCAGCGCAGCCCCAGCCGCTCGCGCTGCTGTTCGAACAGTTCACGGGCGGTGATGCTGGTATTCATGCGGCACTCGCAGGTGGGGTCATGTCCAGCGCCTCGCGCAGGGCCCGGGCATCGCCCGCCTCGCGCAGGGCCTGGCGGATGTCGGGCGCGGAGAACAGCTCGGCCAGCTCGGACAGCAGCATCAGGTGCTGGTGGGTGTAGTGGGCGGGGACGGCCATCGCGAACACCAGGTCCACCGGCTCATCGCCGCCGAAATCGACCGGGGTCGCCAGACGCAGCAAGGCGCCACGGGGGCGGTCCAGGGTCGGCGCGCGGCCGTGGGGGATGGCAATACCGTGGCCGATCGCGGTGCTGCCCAGGGCTTCGCGCTGGCACAGGTTCAGATAGATCTGTTCGGCGTTGGCCTGGCGGCAGGCCAGCAACCCGGCGGCGGCCTGCAGGACGCTGTCACGGTCGGTGGCCGTGCAGAGCTGGGTCTGCACGGCCGCCAGGAGGTCAGTCAGGGGCATGTCTGCGGGGAACGGTGGCGATCAGCCACCATTGTCGCCCACCGGCAGCGGTGCGTGCTGCTGTTTTTTCTCCTTGTGCTTGATGACCAGGCGGTCAAGCTTGTCCGCAAGCAGGTCGATCGCGGCATACATGGTCTGGCCGCCGGCCTCGGCGTGCAGGGTCTGCCCCGGAATGTTGAGGCTGGCGTCGACGTGGTGTTCGGTCTTCTGCAGCTTGAGGGTCACCCGCGCTTCGCAGTGCTGGTCGAAGTGTTTTCCGATCCGGGCCAGCTTCTCCTCTACATAGGACTGCAGGGCCGGGGTGACTTCGACGTCTTTGCCAAACGTTTCGATGCGCATCGGGTTTCTCCTGTGTTCGGATGTGCCAATGAACCTCTCCGCCGGGCGCGGCGGCGCGTCAAGCGATTCTGACCCTTTCGTGCGAGGCGGAGATGTTCATGGCTTCACGATACTTCGCCACGGTGCGCCGCGCTACTGGAATTCCCGACGATTTGAGCAGGTCAGCCAGCTTGGCGTCAGAAAGCGGCTTGCGCGGGTTCTCATCGTCGATCAGGCGCCGGATCATCGCCTGGATGGCCGTGCTGGACGCCTCGCCACCGCCCTCGGTATCGATGCCCGAGGCGAAGAAGGCGCGCAGCGGCAGGGTGCCGCGCGGCGTACGCACGTGCTTGCGGGCGATCGCGCGCGACACCGTGGATTCGTGCAGGCCCAGCTCGGCGGCGATCTCGCGCAGGGTCAGCGGGCGCAGCGCCTGCTCGCCGAATTCGAGGAAGCCTGCCTGTTGCAGGATCAGGCTGCGCACCACCCGCAGCAGGGTTTCGCCGCGCTGCTGCAGGCCCTTCAGCAGCCAGCGCGCCTCCTGCAGCTGGCCGCGCAGGTAGCCGGCGTCGGCCTCGCCACAGCGGCGGATCAGCTGTTCGTAGCCCCGGTGGATCACCACCTTCGGCCCGGCGTGGGCCGCCAGCGCCGCGCGCCAGATGCCGTTCTGCCGCCACACCACCACGTCGGGCACCACGTAGGTGTCCTGCGAAAGCGGCGCGATCTGCGTGCCCGGGCGCGGGTCCAGCGAGCGCAGCAGGGCGACCGCCGTGTCGACCTCGTCCAGTGGCTGTTTCAGTTCATGGGCCAGCCCGGCGACGCCACTGCGCGGCAGCCGTTCCAGCGGCCCTGCGGCAATCTGTCGCGCCAGCGCCAGCCCCGGCGTGTCGGCAGGCAACACGTCCAGCTGCAGCTGCAGGCACTCGCCGAGCGTGCGCGCGGCAACGCCGACCGGGTCGAAGCGCTGGATGCGATGCAGCACTGCAAGGATTTCAGCCTCATCGGCATGGACCGACGGCAGCAGGGTTTCGGCGATGGTGGCCAGCGGTTCGCGCAGGTAGCCGTCGTCGTCCAAGGCATCGATCAGCGCAGCGCCGATGCTGCGGTCATGCATGGAAAGATGCGACAGGTGCAGCTGCCACAGCAGGTGGTCGGCCAGCGTCTCGGTTTCGGCCACGCGCTCGGCGGCGCTGCCGGTGTCATCGTCATCATCGAAGCTGCCGCCACTGCCGGCGGCGCTCCAGTCGAGTTCGGCCGGTGCCCAGTCGTCGCCGCTGTCGGTGCGTTCGGCGGAGGCGTCGGCATCCGTGCTGTCGACGCCTTCATTGGCGGCACTGCTGTCGTTGCTGTCGGCCCAGTCCAGCAGTGGATTGCTTTCCACGGCCTGGGCGATTTCAAGCTCCAGCTCGGTCGTGGACATCTGCAGCAGCTTGATCGCCTGCTGCAGCTGGGGCGTGAGCACCAGCTGCTGTCCCAACGATGTCTGCAGCCGAGTCTTCATGCCTGTGCCGAACGGAAGGAAAGGGACCCGGCGCCAGCGGTCACAGCTTGAAGGAATCCCCAAGGTAGACGCGACGTACGTCGGCGTTGTCCAGGATCGCCTCCGGCGAGCCCTGGGCCAGCACGGTGCCCTCGGCGAGGATATACGCGCGGTCGCAGATTCCCAAGGTCTCGCGCACGTTGTGGTCGGTGATCAGCACGCCGATGCCACGTTGCTTGAGATGGGTGACGATGCGCTGGATTTCGCCCACCGAGATCGGGTCGACACCGGCAAACGGTTCGTCGAGCAGGATCAGGCGCGGCTGCGCGGCCAGTGCGCGGGCGATCTCGCAGCGACGACGCTCGCCACCGGACAGGCTGGCGCCGAGCTGGTCGGCAACATGGCCCAGCTGCAGTTCGTCGAGCAGGCTGTTCAATTCGCGTTCGCGGCCGGCCGAATCCAGGTCTTCGCGCAGTTCCAGCACCAGGCGGAGGTTGTCGGCCACGGTCAGCTTGCGGAACACCGACGGTTCCTGCGGCAGGTAGCCCACGCCCTGCTTGGCACGGGTGTACATCGGGTCGCTGGTGATGTCCTTGCCGTCGAGCACGATGCTGCCTGCATCGGCGGCGACGAGGCCGACGATCATGTAGAAGCAGGTGGTCTTGCCGGCGCCGTTGGGGCCGAGCAGGCCGACCACCTCACCAGCGTCGAGGGTCAGCCCGAAGTCCTTGACGACTTCGCGCTGCTTGTAGCGCTTGCGCAGGCCCTTGGCGACGAGCATTACTTCTTGCTCCCGGCCGGCTTGGCCGGCGTGCTGGCCGGAGCCGTCGCCTTGGGCGCGGCCGCCGGCTGTGCCGCCGGGTTCTTGTTCTTCGGCGGAATGACGGTGCGCACGCGGCTGCCATCGCCGCCGGAGTTCATCTCGCCGCTGCGGGTGTTGTAGACCATGCGCTGGCCGGCATTGGTGCCGCGCGCGCTGGTGACCTTGTAGTTGCCGGTCAGGGTGATGATCTCGGTCTTGATGTCGTAGTCGATGCGATCGGCCACCGCGTCCATCCAGGTACCGTCGTCGAGCTGCTGCTTCATCGTGGCCTGCTTGCCGGTGAACACCGCACGCACGGCCTCGCCGTCCTTCAGGTAGATCTCGGCTTCGGACGAGCGGATGTCCAGCGAGCCCTGGGTGACGGTCACGCCCTGCGAGAGCACGGTCTTGCCATCGCCGGTGAGCACGCCGGACTGGGCGCCGGAGTCGATGTTCATGTTCTCGTTGCGGTCGGTGGACTTGGCAAAGGCAGCGCTGGGAACAAGGAGACCGAGCGCGAGTACGGCTGCAAAGGGAATCTTCATCGGGGTCCGTTCTACCGGTGGGGCCGCCCGGAAAACCGGGGGCGGGTGGGTGGGCTGCCTGCCTTGCGCCTGTCCGGGGACGTCGCAGGAGGGCGGCGGAATCAGCGTCGGGGCGTGTAACGGCCCTTGGACTGGCTGAGGAAATGATACGTGTTGTTCTTCGAATCCACCTCGAAGCCAACGCCGGACTGTTCCATGCCGGGGCGGGTCATCGTGACCAGCGCATCGGTGCGGGCACGGTTCTCCTTCGGGAACACGTCCAGGTGGTCGGTGCGGAAGGTGGTCGGCACCACGCCCGGATCGGCCGGGCTGTCGCCGGCGACATTGCCGCGCAGCTTCATCTCGTCGCCCTTGGCGCTGAGCCAGCCGGTCTCGGCACGCAGGGTCCAGTGCTTGCCATCCTTGTCGGGCATCTCGAACAGCGGGGTGGCGATGTTGATGGTCTGGTCGCCACGCTGGCGTTCCAGCAACGGCGCGCGCAGGGTCGTCGATTCCTTGCCGTGCTCATCCAGCGCGACGATCTGGAAGTCGTGCAGGATGTAGTCCACGCCGACTTCCTGGCCGGCAGTGGCCGGGCCCTTGTCGCGGTTGCGCAGGGCGGCCCAGCTGCTGAGGAGGGCCGCCAACAGCAGGCCGATGCCGAGCACGGTGCGCCAGTTCAGGGTCGGCAGGTTCATGCGCCGAACCTCGCCAGCACCGCATCCACATGGCCCTGGGCGGCCAGCAGGATGTCGCACAGCTCACGGGCTGCGCCACGTCCGCCATCGGCACGGGTCTGCCAGTGCACGCGCTCGGCGATCCACGGGTGGGCGTTGGCCGGCGCCACCGCCAGCCCGACCGCGCCAAGCGGCGCCAGGTCCGGCAGGTCGTCGCCCATGAAGGCCACCTGCTCCAGGCCGATGCCGTGCTGCGCACACAGCGCCTGCACGCTGGCCAGCTTGTCGCCCACGGCGATCTGGGTATCGATGCCGAGGTCGGCGCCGCGCTTGAGCGCGGACTGGCTGTTGCGCGCGGTGATCAGCACGGGGTGGATGCCGTGCTGCTGCAGCAGTTTCAGGCCCAGGCCGTCCTGCACGAAGTATGCCTTGCTCTCGTTGCCGTCCTTGTCGTAGTACAGCCGACCGTCGGTGAGGGTGCCGTCCACGTCAAAGCAGGCCAGGCGGACGCGGGCCGCGGCGGCATGCAGGTGGGCGGGAAAGGCGGGCAGGGGGGACCAGGGCATCAGGGCGGCAGGCTCGATAGGTTCGGGTGGGCAGTACAGACTGAATGGGGTCTACGGACTGTCGGTTAAACCACCCGGGCCCGCAACAGGTCATGAATGTTCAGGGCGCCGACCGCACGACCCTGGCCGTCGACCACGATCAGGCCGGTGATCTTGTGGGTCTCCATCAGCCGGGCGGCCTCAACGGCCAGCTGGTCGGCACCGATGGTGCGCGGGTTGCGGGTCATCACATCGGCGATCTTCGCAGTCCGTACGTCCAGCGCACTGTCCAGCGCGCGGCGCAGGTCGCCGTCGGTGAACAGGCCGATCAGCACGCCGTCGGCGTCGACCACGGCGGTCATGCCCAGCCGTTTGCGGCTCATTTCCATCAGCGCTTCGCTGAGGCTGGCGTCGGCACCTACGCTGGGCAGGTCTTCGCCGGTGTGCATGACGTCGGTGATGTGCAGCAGCAGGCGGCGGCCGAGGCTGCCGGCCGGGTGCGAGCGGGCGAAGTCGTCGGCGGTGAAGCCGCGCGCGTCAAGCAGGGCCACGGCCAGCGCATCGCCCATCGCCAGCGAGGCGGTGGTGCTGGAGGTCGGCGCCAGCGCCAGCGGGCAGGCCTCGGCCGGCACGCTCACGTCCAGGTGGATGTCGGCGGCGGTGGCCAGGCTCGACTGCGGGCGGCCGGTCATGGAGATCAGCACGTTGCCCTGGCGCTTGAGCACCGGCAGCAGCATCAGCACCTCGTCGGACTCACCGGAATAGGACAGGGCCAGCACCACGTCGTCCTCGGTGATCATGCCCAGGTCGCCGTGGCCGGCTTCGCCGGGGTGCACGTAGAACGCCGGCGTACCGGTGGAAGCCAGGGTGGCGGCGATCTTGCGGGCGATATGCCCGGACTTGCCCATGCCGGTGGCGACCACCCGCCCGCGGCTGGCCAGGATCGCCTGGCAGGCCTGCTGGAAGGCCTCGCCGAGGCGATCGGCCACGGCATCCAGCGCCTGCCGCTCGATCTCGAAGACGCGGCGGCCGCTGGCGACCAGGCCGGCAGGGTCGACGGAACGGGGGGGCAACAGGGATTCGGCCATGCGGACGCCACGCAGCGGAAGTAGAATGGAGGCACATTTTATTAGGAAAGCCCGTTGGACGCCGACACCATCCGCAACCTGATCGAAACCGGCCTGCCCGGCGCCCGCGCCGACGTGCAGGGCGACGATGGCGTGCATTTCGAAGCGACCGTGGTCTGCGAGGCCTTTGCCGGCAAGATGCCGCTGGCCCGCCATCGGATGGTCTATGCCACCCTGGGCGACCTGATGGGCGGCGCGATCCACGCGCTGGCGCTGAAAACCGTGACCCCGGCCGAAGCCGGCTGAACCGCAGAAGATCCCGAATACATGGCCAAGATCGTTGTGACCGGCGGCGCTGCGCTGCACGGTGAAGTGAGCATCTCCGGCGCCAAGAACGCCGTCCTCCCCATTCTCTGCGCGACCCTGCTGGCCGATGCGCCGGTGGAGATAACCAACGTGCCGCACCTGCATGACGTGGTCACCACGGTGAAGCTGCTGGGCGAGCTGGGCGCCAAGGTCACCATCGACCAGGGCACGCTGTCACGCGGCAGCGCAATCGTGGTCGACCCGCGTTCGGTGAACCAGCACGTGGCGCCGTACGAGCTGGTCAAGACCATGCGCGCCTCGATCCTGGTGCTGGGCCCGCTGCTGGCCCGCTTCGGCGCGGCGGAAGTGTCGCTGCCCGGCGGCTGCGCGATCGGTTCGCGTCCGGTCGACCAGCACATCAAGGGCCTGCAGGCGCTCGGTGCCGAGATCGTGGTCGAGAACGGCTTCATCAAGGCCACCGCCAAGCGCCTGAAGGGCGGTCACTTCACCTTCGACATGGTCAGCGTCACCGGCACCGAGAACGTGCTGATGGGCGCGGTGCTGGCCGAAGGCACCACCATCCTCGACAACTGTGCGATGGAACCGGAAGTGACCGATCTGGCGCATTGCCTGATCGCGCTGGGCGCGAAGATCGAAGGCCTGGGCACCGCCCGCCTGGTCATCGAAGGCGTCGAGCGCCTGTCCGGTGGCCGCCACGAAGTGCTGCCCGACCGCATCGAGACCGGCACCTTCCTGGTCGCCGCGGCGATGACCGGCGGCAAGGTCACGGTCAACCGTGCGCGGCCGAACACCATGGACGCGGTGCTGTCCAAGCTGGTCGAAGCCGGTGCGAAGATCGAGACCACCGACGACACCATCACCCTGGACATGCAGGGCAAGCGGCCGAAGGCGGTCAACCTGACCACCGCGCCGTACCCGGCGTTCCCGACCGACATGCAGGCGCAGTTCATGGCGCTCAACTGCGTGGCCGACGGTGTGGGCGTGATCAACGAAACGATCTTCGAGAACCGTTTCATGCACGTCAACGAACTGCTGCGCCTGGGCGCGGACATCCAGGTCGAAGGCCACACCGCCATCGTGCGTGGCAGCGAGCACCTGAGCGGTGCGCCGGTAATGGCCACCGACCTGCGTGCCTCGGCCTCGCTGATCCTGGCCGGCCTGATGGCCAGCGGCGAGACCACCATCGACCGCATCTACCACCTTGATCGTGGCTACGAGAACATCGAAGAGAAGCTGTCTTCGCTCGGTGCCACCATCCGGCGCGTGCCATGATCCTGCGCGGCAAGTTCAGCCCGCGTCGCAAGGCGCTGCTGGCCCTGGTGCTGATCGTGCTGGCGTGGCTGGGCTATGCCTGGTACGCCAACATCGCCATCACCCAGGGCATCGAGCAGAAGGACATGGACTGGAACGGCGATGGCACGGTCTCGCGCGACGAGATCATCGAGTCGTTCTATGCCGTTGCGGTGAATGACAGCCAGGATGGCAACCGTCATTGCCGCACCTTCGTCTGGCGCAGCACCGGCGAGCAGATCCGCGTGGACTGCCGCACCGAGTTCAAGGCGGCCGAAGAGAAACCGGCCGAAGCGAAGAAATAGGAAAACGCCCGCGCAAGCGGGCGTTTTCTTTGGGGTACACCCATCCACGCATGGCGTGGATCTACTTCAGGTTTCCAGTAGATCCACGCCATGCGTGGATGACGTGGATCTCCGGTCAGTTCATCGCCTTGATGGTCAGGTCCAGCGCATCGCGGTCGTTTTCCCGCTGCAGCATGCGTGCCGGCACCGGGAACTCCGGCACGATCCACGCGATCAGTTCCTTGTTGCCATCGGCACGCGAGACCTTGGTGGCTTCGTAGCTCTTGCCGCCCACGGTGATCGACTCCTTGCCGATCACGCGGTAGGTCATGTTCTTGATGCGGCCTTCGTCGACCATGCGATAGGTCAGCGGCTTGCCGGCGGCCAGGTCGCGGGCGATCGCCAGGTTGATCAGCAGTGCATCCATGTCACCGGATTTCAGTGCGATCGGGCCGGCGCGGTCCGGCTTGATGTCACCGGTCCAGGTGGCCTGGTTGCTGGACCAGTTGTAGTTGGCCTGCACATTGCGCTTCTTCACCAGCAGCGCCGAACGGTCCTGGCTGCTGAGCGGGCGCAGCTGGCCGCGCACCTCTTCGAACACGGTGCTCTGGCTCAGGTCGGCCAGCTGGTTCTTCACCTGCAGCGTGTAGCGCCACTTGTTGGCGCCCTCGCTGCTCAGCGTCATGCTGCCATTGGCCTGCATGCCCATGTAGCTGGCCAGGTAATCGGCCTTGAACGGCTGCAGGGCCATGGCCGGCAGGCTGGCCACCGACAGCGCGGCTGCAGCGATCCAGGTGAGGGGGCGGGTCAGGGTGCTCATGCTCAGACTCCTTGGTATTCGATCAGGCGCAGATCGACGCGGTCTTCGCCGTCTTCGCGTTGCAGGATGCGCACCGGGGTGGGGACACCGTTGGCGATCCAGAGGATGGTTTCGTTGTTGCCGCCGTTGGTCCGGTAGACCCGCAGCGCGTTGTAGGACAGGTCGCCGACCTCGACGTTCTCGGTCTGCGGCGCGGCCTGGTAGTCGTGCTGGCGGACCTTGCCCATGTCCACGTAGCGGTAGTGCATGGTGGCGCCCGGGCGGGCATCACGCATGATCGCCAGATTGATCAGCAGGGCGCTCTGGTCGCCCGGCTGCAGCGGGATCGGCTGCGCACGGTCCTTCTTGACGTCGCCACTCCACTGCGCGGTGCCGGCCTGCCAGTTGTAGGTGCCGACCGCCTTCTTGCCCAGGAACAGGCCCTTGCGCACCGTGCTCTGGCTGAGCGGTGCATAGACGCCGCTGCGCTCCTCGAACACCGTGCTCTGTTCGATGTTCAGGCCCAGCACGCTGGCGAAGCCGCGGCGGCCGACCACCTGCATGTCCACCCGCCATTGGTTGCCGCCGGTGTGGGTGACCTGCATGCTGGCGTCGCCGGCCTCCTTGCTCTTGTAAAAGGCCTGGTAGGTGGCGGTGAACGGCTGCAGCGGCGGCGGCTCCCAGGCCAGCGCCGGAGGCATCGGCACGGCCGGTTCCGCGGGCGGCTGTACAACGGGCACCGGCTGCGCAGGGGCCGCAGGCGCTTGCGCCTGGCCCCAGCCCACGCCGGGAAGCACGGCCAGCGACAACAGCAGTGAAGTGGACAGCAGGGTCGTGGTCTTCATGAAGGACAGGGACCGCAGGAGGGGGCAGGATGCCAGCCCCGCAGTCAGCGGGGCGTGTGCAAGGGGGTTACCGGTTCAGGTTCCCGGCGGAATCTAGAGCCAGCGGGCTAAACAGGGGGTGACCGTCCAGTTGCGGCTGGCCGTCCCGTTCAGCCAGGCGGCCGCTGCACAACAACTGCAGGGTGGCGATCAGCAGCGGATGCTCCACCGCCAGCACGCGTGCAGCCAGGCTGTTCGCGTCATCGCCGGGCAGCACCGGCACCCGCACCTGGGCCAGCACGGCGCCAGCGTCCAGCTCGGGCACGACCAGGTGCACGCTGGCACCGTGCTCGGCATCGCCGGCGTCCAGCGCCCGCGCATGCGTGTCCAGCCCCTTGTGCGCCGGCAGCAGCGACGGGTGGATGTTGACCAGGCGGCCGTCGAAGCGCTGCACGAAGGCGGCGCCGAGGATGCGCATGTAGCCGGCGCAGATGATCCAGTCCGGTGCGACCGCGGCCAGCGCGTCGCCCAGTGCCTGCTCGTAGGCGGCGCGGTCGACGAATTCCTTCGGTGCGTGTGCCCAGCGCAGGCCAGCGGAGACCCGCTGCAGCGCGGCGGCGGTCGGGCGGTCGGAAAACACGCCGACCACCGTGGCGGGCAGGCGGCCCGCTGCGATGGCATCGAGGATGGCCTGCAGGTTGCTGCCGCGCCCGGAAGCAAGTACGGCAATGCGGGTGGGCGCGGTCATTGCTGGACGCTCCGGCGGACCAACGGCCAGGTCAGCAGGCTGCCTACGGTAGCCATCAGCATGTCGGCATGCGCGTCCCACATGTCGCCCTGCTGCCCGTTGTAGGCTTCGGCGGCATCCGGCGACAGGGCAAGCGCGATGGCCCACTCGAACCACTCGTAGACCAGGCTGGCGCACATTACGGTCATCACCGCCAGGGTGAAGGCCTGGCCACGGCGCAGCGCCGGCCAGGCATGGCGTGCCAGCTGCAGCAGCGCCGGAGTGAAGCAGACGCCGAACAGGAAGTGGATGAGGCGGTCGAAATGATTGCGCTGCCAGCCGAACGCCGCATTCGGCGACCAGCCGGTCAGCGCCTGCGCCCATGCATCGTAGGGCACGTTCGAGTACAGCCAGCGCGCAGCCACGCAGTGCAGGGCGATGAAGCCGCAGATCGCGATGAAGGCACTGTTGCCCAGCCAGCCACCCCGGCGGTCGACCCACAGCAGGGCAGCCAGCCCGATCACGGTCAGGGTGCTGTGCAGGGCCTGCTCGGTGGGCCACAGCGGGTGGACCCAGCTGATCGCGAACACCGCCAGCACGGCGGCGAAGGCCAGCTTCTTGGGGCCCGAGAAACGGGAGGCGGTGGGCGAGGCGGTCGTCGGGAAGGCAGGCGCGGACATGGGGAGTCGATCAGGGAAGGGCGGGGCGTCTGCCGGCAAGCTCAGACGCTGAGATGGTCGCCGCGGTCGAACAGTGCGGCCATGTCAGGCTTGGAAAGGAACACCCAGGCATAGGCGGTCAGGGCCATGCCCAGCGGTCCGGCCAGCACCGCCAGCCAGGCCGCGCGCTGGCACCAGGCCAGCCCGGTGCGACGTGACAGCAGGCGCGCGGTGTGCAGCTGCACGAAGCCAAGCGCGGCAGCCAGCAGTGAAATGACGCCATACACCGTGGCCAGCACCGCGCCATCGTCCAGCCCGCGCGAGCTGGCGACCAGACCGATGAAACCGAGGAAGGCCAACGCGGCCACCCAGTGGAAAACCGCCAGCGCGTAGAACAGCACCTTCAGCGTCTGCAGGTGGCTGGCCAGCTGCAGGTGCGCCAGGGTCTGGCGCGGCAGCGGCGGAGGTGCGCCCCGGCTCGTCATGCAGCGGTGCCCGCGGTGTCGAACGCGGCCTTGACCTGCGGACGCAGCAGCGTGATCAGGCTGAACACCCCCAGCACGGTACCGATCGGCGTGAACAGGCAGGCCAGGCCGGCCATGATCAGGCACAGCAGGTAGCGGCGTCTCTGGGCCAGGCAGCGGCCGGCATAGGCGACGAACGCGCCCAGGGTGACGCCACCGAATACGGCGACGCAACCGATGAGGGTGAACATCCAGCCGAACAGGCGCTGTTCGGCCGGCGAGGAGGGCTGATCGCCGGAGTTCATCGGCAGATTGCCGGTGAGGGCGGTGATGCCCAGCACGATGTGGACGATGAAGATCATCGAGAACAGCGCGATCAGGCCACCGACCACGTAGTGCGCGATGGACAGCATGCGCAGGTGGTCAGCATCCTGGGGGCTGAACGCCGGTACCGCGGTCGTTGGCGGCGGCACGGGGACGGGGGGCAGGGGGGGCGTTGCGTCCATGCGGGCTCCTCGGGGTCGGGTTCAGCCGATGTGGACGCGCTCGGCGCCTTCAGCGGTGACCACCTGGCCGATGGTCCAGTGATCCAGGCCCTGTGCCTTGACTGCCTCGGACACGGCGGTGACCTGGTCCGCTGCCACGATCAGCACGAAGCCGATGCCGCAGTTGAAGGTGCGCCACATCTCGCTGTCGGCCACGGCGCCTTCCTTCTGCAGCCACTGGAACACCGGCGGCAGGGCCCAGGACGAGGCCTGGATGTCCAGGCCGAGGCCGTCGGGCACCACGCGGATGATGTTCTCGGTCAGGCCGCCACCGGTGATGTGGGCCATGCCGTGGATGGCGCCGCCGTGCGACTTCAGCAGCGACAGGATCGGCTTCACATACAGGCGGGTCGGTGCCATCAGCGCATCGACCAGCTTCACGCCACCTTCCAGTTCCAGGTCGGCCGGGCGGCCGGCGCGGTCGTAGATGCGGCGCACCAGCGAGTAGCCATTGGAATGCGGGCCGGACGAGGCGATGCCGATCAGCACGTCGCCGGCGGCTACGCTGGCGCCGTCCTTCAGCTCGCTCTTCTCGACCGCGGCGACCGTGAAGCCGGCCAGGTCGTACTCGCCCGGGGCGTACATGTCGGGCATTTCAGCGGTTTCACCGCCGATCAGCGCGCAGCCGGCCTCGGTGCAGCCGTTGGCAATGCCGCCCACGACCGCCGCGGCGGTGTCGATGTCCAGCTTGCCGGTGGCGAAGTAGTCCAGGAAGAACAGCGGTTCGGCGCCCTGCACCAGCACGTCGTTCACGCACATCGCGACCAGGTCGATGCCGATCGTATCGTGGCGGTTCAGCTGGTGGGCCAGCTTCAGCTTGGTGCCCACGCCGTCGGTACCCGACACCAGCACCGGCTCGCGGTACTTGTTGGACAGGTCGAACAGGGCGCCGAAGCCACCGAGTCCGCCCATCACTTCCGGGCGGAAGCTGCGCTTGACCAGGGGCTTGATCCGCTCGACCAGCTCGTTGCCGGCGTCGATGTCGACACCCGCGTCACGGTAGGTGAGGGGGGAGGGGGCGGAAGACGGGGTGTTGGTCACGGGCGTCGGCGCTGGCAGGGGTTGAACGAGCGATTTTAACAGGCCGCATTGGCGCAAAGGCCGTATTCGGGCAACAATTCCCCCGGATTCGTCGAGCCAATGGATGTCCTGATGCGCCGCAGCCTGATTCTGACCCTGCTCCTTGCACTGAGCCTGCCGGTGGCCACGATGGCCCAGAGCGGCCTGCGCACCGAGGGAGATGTCGCCACCGCCTCGGGTGCGTACGAGGCCGAAGTGCCCGTCAACAGCCAGGCCGAAGCTGATCGCAACGGCGCCCTGGCCCGTGCCCTGAGCGTGGTGCTGGGCAAACTGTCCGGCGACCGCAACGTGATGTCCCGCCCCGGCGTGGTGCAGGCGCTGCGCAATGCCAAGGACTACGTGGCCAGCTACGACTACAAGCAGGACCAGAGCGTGGGCGCCAGCGGCGCACCGAGCTTCAGGACCCTGCTGGTGGCCCGCTTCCGCGAGGATGATGTCGATTCGCTGGTCTCGGCGCTGGGCCTGCCGCTGTGGCCGCAGCCGCGACCGAAGCCGGTGCTGTGGCTGGCCGTCGACGACGGCAGTGGCCCGCGCCTGGTCAGCGTGCAGCAGGCCAATGCCGCCCGCCCGCTGCTGAACCGCGCCATCGAGCGGGGTTACAAGCTGGGCCTGCCCAGCGGCGGCGCTGCCGAACAGGCCCTGGCCGGTGCCATCTGGCGCCAGGACAGCGCCGCCGTGGCCCGTGCCTCCTCGCGCTATTCGCCGCCGATGCAGCTGATCGGAAAGCTGTACCGTGCCAATGGCGGCTGGCAGGCGGACTGGGTGTTCGTCGACAACGGCCGTGAACTGAACAAGTGGACCAGCAAGGATGCCAACGCCATGCGCGCGATGGCCGCCGGTGCCGATGGCGCCGCCGATGCGCTGGTCAAGCGATACGCCAAGGCCGGCGTTGCCACCGGCCAGGCCGGCACCTACCGCGTGGTGGTGACCGGCATCAACAGCGCTGATGACTACCTGCGCCTGGCCGCCGGCCTGCGCGAGGTGCCGGTGGTGCGCAATGTCACCCCGCTGCACGCCTCGGCTGGCCAGCTGGAGTTGAGCGTGGAGATGACCACCGGCCTGGCCGGCTTCAACCGCATGCTCGGCGACAACGGCGTGCTGGTGCCCAGCGCGCCGCTGCCGGCCCTGCCGACCCCGATCGATGACACCACCGGTGCCCCGGTGGCCGCGCCGGTCAGCAACGAGTACCGGCTGCGATGACCCTGACCCCGGAAGCTGAAATCGCGCAGTTCCTGCGCCGGCTGAAGTACATCCTGTTCGCCGGCCTGATCGGCTGGGTGGTGTGGCTGCTGGCGCCGATCCTGACCCCGTTCGTGCTGGCACTGGCGCTGGCCTGGCTGGGTGACCCGCTGGTGGACCGCATCGAGGCCACCGGCCGCTCGCGCATGACCGGCGTGGTGCTGGTGTTCGCAGCGATGGTGCTGGTGATCGTGGCGCTGCTGCTGGTGCTGGTGCCGATGATCGAGCGCCAGATCACCACGCTGATCGCGGTTGCACCGCAGGCGCAGGCGTGGCTGATGGAAAAGGGCATTCCCTGGTTCGAGCACAAGACCGGCCTGGAAGTGATGCAGTGGATGGATCCGGACCGCCTGATCGAATGGGTGCGCAGCCATTGGCAGCAGGCCGGCGGCTTCGCCACCACGTTCATGGGCTACGTCTCGCGTTCGGGCTTTGCGATGGTGACCTGGGTGGTCAACATCCTGCTGCTGCCGATCCTGGCGTTCTACTTCCTGCGCGACTGGGACAAGCTGGTCGAGCGGGTGGCCTCGGTGATCCCGCGCAACCAGATCGGCACCATCAGTGCGCTGGCCCGCGAGTCCAACGAGGTGCTGGGGGCGTTCATCCGCGGCCAGTTCCTGGTGATGCTGGCGCTGGGCGTGATCTACGCCGGCGGCCTGTCGCTGGTCGGCCTCAAGCTGGGGCTGCTGATCGGCCTGATTGCCGGCCTGATCAGCTTCATCCCGTACCTGGGCGCGACCACCGGCATCCTGATGGCCATCGTGGCTGCGCTGGTGCAGGCACAGGGTTTCGACCTGAAGCTGCTGATCCTGGTCGGCGTGGTGTTCACCGTGGGCCAGCTGCTGGAAAGCTACGTGCTGACCCCGCGCATCGTCGGCGACAAGATCGGCCTGCACCCGGTGGCGGTGATCTTCGCGGTGATGGCCGGCGGCCAGCTGTTCGGCTTCCTCGGCATGCTGCTGGCGCTGCCAGTGGCGGCGGTGACCAACGTGCTGCTGCGTTATGCCCACCAGCGTTACCGCCAGAGCGAGCTGTACGTGGGCGAGAAGCCGGCGATCGTGCTTGATGGCGTGGTCGACGCCCCCCATATCATCGTTCCGAACGACAAGGGCCCCGACCTGAAGTGATGGGTGTGCCGCAACTGCCGCTGGCCCTGCATTACCCGCGGGACCAGCGCCTGGAGACCTTCATCGGCGCGCCGGATGGCGCGCTGGCGCAGCTGCGCGCGATCGCGGTTGGCGCCAGCCACGACTGGGTCTACCTGGAAGGTGCGGCGGGAACCGGCAAGACCCACCAGGCGCTGGCGATGTGCTCCAGCGCCGAGCAGGCCGGACGCCTGCCGACGTACGTGCCGCTGGCCAGTGCCGCCGGCTGCGTTCGTGCAGCGCTCGATGGGCTGGAAGCCCGCGAACTGGTGGCGCTGGATGGCCTGGACGAGGTCGCCGGCAACCGGGAGGACGAGATCGCGCTGTTTGATTTCCACAATCGCGCGCGCGCTGCAGGTGTGACCGTGCTCTACACCGCGCAGAAGGCACCGGGCGAGCTGGGCCTGGTGCTGCCGGATCTGCGCTCGCGGCTGGGCCAGTGCGTGCGCGTGCTGCTGCAGCCGCTGGATGAGGAAGGGCGAGCAGCGGTGCTGCGCGAGCGTGCACTGCGACGCGGGCTGGCCATCGACGAGGCGGCCATCGAGTGGCTGCTGTCGCACACCGGTCGTGAGCTGGGTGGATTGATCACGCTGCTGGACTGGCTGGACCGCGAGTCGCTGGCGGCGAAGCGGCGGATCACCGTGCCGTTCCTGCGCCAGGTGCTGGAAGAAGGCCGGCCCCGCTACTGAGGGTGGGGTTTGTTTGCAGGGCTGCGCCCTGCACCCGCCGAAGCCGAAGCAACGTCAACGTCAGAAGCTGGCTTTCTGAGGGGAGGCGGGGTGGCTCAGGTTGCGGCGGACGGCGCAAGTACGTCCATGTAGCCTCGGTCGCGCCATCCATGGCGCTCACGCCCCCGCAACCTGAGCCACCCCGCCTTCGACAGGTTCCCGCGATCTGCCGGAACTGCGTATTGCACTGCTGCTGGTGGGTGTCGACCTTGGTCGACACGTGTCTTGCTTGTGGTGGGTGACGACCGTTGGTCGTCACCAGAGCAAGCGCAGCGAAGCAACCCGCTTTTGCTTTTCTTTCTTTCTTCCGTGGCTGGACGCCCACGGAAACTGTCAGAGGCCGGGCGGGTGGGCCATGCAGGGGCGTTGGCGCCATGGATGGCGCCATCGAGCTTACAGGGACGTACTTGCAGCGTCCCCTGCATGGCCCACCCGCCCGGCCAAACGCGCGATTCGCTCTACGCGACCAGCCACGAGGGGCTCAGCCGTTCGCCGCCAACTCAACATCCAGCGCGCGCAGGCGATCCACGGTGCCGACATCGGTCCAGCGCCCCCGATGGTGCTGCCCCGTCATCAATCCCTGCGCCATGAAATGCTTCTGCAGCGGCACCACCGAGAACTTCGGCGGCAGCCGCTCGCTGCCCGGCGCATCACCAATCACCGCGCGCCAGTCGGCCACGATCGAAGGACGGTACACGCCGATCCCGGCATAGGTCAGGCACGGTCCTGCGCGGTCGTGGTGCAGCAGGCCCTGTGCATCCAGGCGGTAGTCACCGTTCGGGTGCTGAACCGGATTGTCGACCAGCACCAGGTGTGCCTGGCCCTGCGGCTCGCGCGGCAGCGTGGCGAAATCGAAATCGGTCCAGATATCGCCGTTTACCACCAGGAACGGGGCGTCACCCAGCACCGGCAGTGCGTTGAGGATGCCGCCGCCGGTTTCCAGCGGGGTCTGTCCTTCGTACATGAAATGCAGGCGCAGGCCCCACTGGCTGCCATCGCCCAGCGTCGCCGGGAACTGTTCGGCCAGCCACGCGGTGTTGACCACTACCTCGCGCACGCCGAGCGCGGACAGTCGCTCCAGATGCCAGACAATCAGTGGCTTGCCAGCCACTTCCAGCAGCGGCTTGGGCGTGTGCAGGGTCAGCGGGCGCATGCGCTCGCCCAGGCCAGCGGCAAAGACCAGCGCCTTCATCGGGCCACGCGCATCGGTGCGGCCAGTTCGGCCAGCGCCGGTTTGATGCGGTCGTCCAGCAGCTGCTGCAGCGGTGCCAGTTCGCGGTAGCGCGGCAGTACTTCATCCAGGTAGTTGATGAAGCGCGGTGCGTCGTCCAGGTAATGGCCCTTGTTGTCGCGGTAGCGCAGGCGGCAGAACAGGCCGAGGATCTTCACGTGGCGCTGGATGCCCATCCAGTCGGCATCGCGCAGGAAGGTGGCGCGGTCGGGCACCGGCAGGCCAGCATCGCGCGCACGCTCGTGGTACTGCGCCAGCCACTCGTCCACGCGCTGCAGCGGCCAGCTCAGGAAGGCGTCCTTGAACAGGCTCACCGCGTCGTAGGCGATCGGGCCACGCACCAGGTCCTGGAAATCCAGCACCGCGGGGCCGTCGTCGACCGGCATCAGGTTGCGCGGCATGTAGTCGCGGTGGGTCATCAGCTGAGTCTGGCCCAGCGCGTTGTCCATCAACCGGCGATGCACCAGCTGCAGCCCTTCAATCTCGCCGCAGTCCAGTTCCAGGTTCAGGTGGCGCTGCAGGAACCACTCATCGAACAGCCCGGCATCGCGTTGCAGCAGCGCTTCACCGAACTGGCCGAAGTCGGGCGGCACCGGGATCGCCTGCAGGCGAAGCAGCTGCTCGATCGAACGGCCGAACCATTCATCGGCATTGCGCTCGTCGAGGATCTTCGCCAGGGTCGGGCCGCCGAGATCTTCCAGCAGCAGGAAGCCGGCCTTCAGGTCCTGCGCCAGCAATGCGGGCACGCGCAGGCCGTTGTCGTGCAGCAGGCCGCGCATGCGCAGCCACGGCCGCGGATCTTCCAGCCCCGGCGGGGCGTCCATCACGATGTGGCTGCCGCGCGTGCTGGTGGTGCGCCAGTAGCTGCGCATGCCGGCGTCAACCGAAGCGCGTTCGACCACCGCGTTGGCATCATCGAGCTGGGTACGGGCCCACTGCAGGCGCTGCGCGCTGCGCTGGGGATCGGAGGCGGGTTCGGTCATGCGGGCATATCCGGGCGCGCCGGGCGCGCCAACGTCGGGAACAGGAAGGGAAGGGGGACGAGGTCAGCGGCGGCCGCTGAACAGGCGCAGGACGGCCAGCACGGCCACCGCGCCCACCACCGCACCGAGGAAACCGGCCGGTTCGCCGGGCGCGTACCAGCCCATGTACTGGCCGAACCAACCGGCCAACAAGGCACCGAGGACGCCCAGCACGATGGTCAGCAGGCAGCCCATGCGGTTGTTGCCGGGCATGAAGAAACGCCCGAGCAGGCCGACGAAGAAGCCGACCAGCAGGATGTACAGCCAGCTGCTGCTGCCGAACAGACCATTCATGCGCGCGGATTCCGCTTGAGTGTGGACGCAGCCTAGCAAGGCCAGGCTGCGTCCGTCACGAGTGCCGGATCAGCAGCAGCCGTGGTCGCCGTGGCGGGTGCCGCTGTCGGCAGCCACCGGCGAACCGCTGGTCTCGCCACGCAGGCTGGCGGCGTAGTGCTCGCTGATCACCTTGGACACGCAGGCAGTGACCTTCTTGCCCATCGGGATGTGCAGGAACTCGTTCGGGCCGTGCGCATTGGAGTGCGGGCCGAGCACGCCGGTGATCATGAACTGCGCACCCGGGAATTTCTCACCGAGCATGCCCATGAACGGAATCGAGCCGCCTTCGCCCATGTACATCGCCGGCTTGCCGAAGAAGGCCTGGCTGGCATCGTCGATGGCCTGGGTCAGCCACGGCGCCATCGCCGGGGCGTTCCAGCCGGTGGAGGCCTTTTCCAGGTCCAGGGTAACCTGCGCGCCGTTCGGCGGATCGCGCAGCAGCGCTTCCTTCAGCAGCTCGCCGCAGGTCTTGCCATCGGCGGTCGGCGGCAGGCGCAGCGACAGCTTCACCGAGGTCTGCGGGCGCAGCACGTTGCCGGCCGATTCCAGCGCCGGCATGCCACCGACGCCGGTGACCGACAGCGCCGGGCGCCAGGTGCGGTTGAGCACCAGCTCGGTCAGGTCCTCGTTCATCGGGCGCAGGCCGTCGACCATCGGGAACTTCTCGAAGATCTCGGTATCGACCACTTCGGCGGCACGCTTGGCCTGCGCCTGGCGCTCGGCCGGGATTTCCACGTTCATGCCGTCGATCAGGATGCGGCCGGTGTCCTGGTCCTCGATGCGCGACAGCAGCTGGCGCAGCAGGCGGAAGCTGGACGGCACCACGCCGGAGGCATCGCCGGAGTGCACGCCTTCGTTGAGCACCTTCACGGTGAAGTTGCCGCCGGTCAGGCCGCGCAGCGAGGTGGTGCACCACAGCTGGTCGTAGTTGGCGCAGCCCGAATCCAGGCACACCACCAGCGACGGCTTGCCGATGCGGTCGGCCAGGTGGTCGACGTAGGCCGGCAGGTCGTAGCTGCCCGATTCTTCACAGGCTTCGATCAGCACCACGCAGCGGGCGTGCGGCAGGCCCTGGGCCTGCAGCGCCAGCACCGCGGCCAGCGAGCCGAAGATGGCGTAGCCGTCGTCCGCACCGCCGCGGCCATACAGCTTGTCGCCGCGCAGGACCGGGGTCCACGGGCCGAGGTCGTCATCCCAGCCGGTCATTTCCGGCTGCTTGTCCAGGTGGCCGTAGAGCAGGATGGTGTCGTCGCCGGTTTCGGCGCCGGTAGCCGGAATTTCCAGGAAGATCAGCGGGGTACGGCCTTCCAGGCGCACCACTTCAACCTTCAGGCCGGGCAGCTGCTGGGCCTTGGCCCAGTTCTCCATCAGCGTGACCGCCTGTTCCATGTAGCCGTTCTGCACCCAATTGGCGTCGAACATCGGCGACTTGTTGGGAATGCGGATGTAGTCGACCAACTGCGGGACGATTTCGCTGTCCCACTTGTCATTGACGAATTGGCCGAGCTTGGCGCTGTCCATCTGAAACTCCGGTTGCATGGGCTGATCCTTCCATTCTACGCCTGTGCCGTGGGTAGGGTTTTTCCTACATCACGTCGGGTATTTGGCTGGCTTACGAAAATCCGGGAAACCGATAGGCTGTGCACATGTGGTGACGGACACTGTTCCTACCGACGGGATTGCCGGTCGGGACGGCCAGAATCACAGGGAGATACACGTTGTGCCTTGGTTTGTCGTGTTGAGGGCACTGGTGCTGGTCGTGTGGATCGCTGGGGCGCATGCCGCCGAACCGATCGACATCAACCGCGCCGATGCCCAGGCGCTGCAGCAGGGATTGACGATGGTCGGAGCCGCCAAGGCCGAGGCGATCGTCGAGCACCGGCGCAGACACGGCCCGTTTCACCGCGTCGAGGACCTGACGCAGGTGAAGGGAATAGGGAAAGCGATCGTCGAACGGAATCGACAGCGGATCACCGTAGGCAACAGGCTGTTGCCAGCGGATCCGGTACCCGGATCGGTACCGGTGCGAACCGTACCAAGGCGCTGACAGCAGGAATCGTCGGAACCGGCAGGAGGCTGGTTCACCGGTCACGGACAGGACGCCCGTGACCACCGACCGCCGCAGGACGCGGCACCAATCACCAGGATGGTGGCATCACAGACCTGTGGAAGGGGCTGAGATACAAACAGGACAGACGCGGCCGCGTGCAGGATGCAACGCTACCCCCACAGCGCAGGATGCGAGGGGGCGGCAGCAGGCCGACAAGGACGTAACGATTGCCCGGTACGACACATGGCTGTGTCGCCGGGCAGTTTCATTTCCGGCGCCTGGTTTTGCCGCGGCCACCACGGGCCGATGGTGTACGGTGGCCGCTCCGCATGGAAAGGACCCCGCTGGATGCTTCCGCACCGCCCTACGACCCTGATGCTTGCCCTTGCCCTTGCCCTTGCACTCGCGCTGCCGCTGATGGCCCATGCGGCTGCGCCGACGACGGCAGCCAAACCCTCGGCTGCGGCTGCCACCACCGCCGACGTGCGTGGGCCGACCGACCTCAAGCCTGGCGAATATCTGTGGCATCCGGAAATTTCGCCGACCGGCCCGATCGTGCTGGTGGTCAGCCTCGATGAGCAGCGGGCCTATGTCTACCGCAACGGCATTGCCATCGGCCTGACCACGATCAGCTCGGGCAAGGCCGGGCACGAAACACCAACTGGCGTCTTCACCATCCTGCAGAAGGACAAGGACCACAAGTCCAATCTCTACAACAGCGCGCCGATGCCGTACATGCAGCGGCTGACCTGGGACGGCATCGCCCTGCATGGCGGCAGCCTGCCCGGGCATCCGGCCTCGCATGGCTGCGTGCGCCTGCCACAGGCCTTCGCGCAGAAGCTGTTCAGCGAAACCCAGCGCGGCGATACCGTGGTCGTGGCCGACGCCAAGAGCTCGCCGATGACCCTGGCCTATCCGTCGGTGCTGGCGCCGGTGAACGCGCGCGGCCAGGCCCTGCCGGAGACGGAGGGCGGAGTCCCGGCACAGGCCTGGTGGGATGACGCTGCGGCACCGGCCGGGCAGGTCGGCATCCTGGTCAGCCTGCACGACCAGCGCCTGTACGTGCTGCGCGATGGCGTGATGATCGGCGAGTCGCCGCTGAAGGCCGACGCCCTGCCGGCCTTCCAGGGCACCACGCTGTTCGTGATGGGGCAGGGTTACAGCAATACCCCCAGCCCGCTGGACGTGAACCAGCGCCTGCACCAGTGGACGGCCTATCCGCTGCTGGGCCAGGACCGTGCCCAGGCCACGCCGGATCTGCTGGCCACGCCTTCGCTGCCGATGGCGCTGCCGGCCGATTTCGCCCGCCAGCTGTACCAGGTGCTGGTGCCGGGCACGACCCTGCTGGTGACCTCGTTGCCGGCGGTCCGCCCAAGCCCGGCTGAATCCGGAATGCAACCGGTCTTGGAATCCGAGCCGCCAGGGTCCACCCTCAAGGGCAACTGAGTCCCCCTGTTGTGCCCATGACTGCATCCCGCCTGTGCCGGCTGGCCGCGTTCGGCCTGCTGGCGACCTCGGCCAGCGCCCCGGCGCTGGCACAGACGCCCGCCCTTGCCACCAGCGCCGATGATCTGGCTGCCTTGCTGTCGCGCAGTGCGCCCAAGGCCGATCGCCACGTGTTGCAGCTGGCGGCGCACGCCATGCGCTGTGCACTGCAGCGGCCGGAGCTGGGCATCAACGGTGATCGGCTCAGCGTGATCGATTATTCGCGGCCGTCCACCGAGCCGCGTCTTTGGGTGTTCGACCTGGCCCACCAGCGCCTGCTGTTCGAGGAATGGGTGGCGCATGGCCGCAACAGCGGCGAGAACCGCACCGAACACTTCTCCAATCGCGATGGCAGTTTCATGTCCAGTCTCGGCGCGTTCACCGCGCAGGAGACCTACATGGGCGGTAACGGTTACTCGCTGCGCCTGGCCGGGCTGGAGCCCGGCTTCAACGACCGTGCGCGCGAACGCGCGATCGTCATCCACGGTGCGCCGTACGTGAACCCGGCTACCGCGCAGCTGCAGGGGCGGCTGGGCCGCAGCCTGGGTTGCCCGGCGGTGCGGCTGTCGGTGGCCAAGCCGCTGATCGATGCGTTGCGTGGCGGCACGATGGTGTTCGCCTATTACCCGGACCAGGACTGGCTGAAGCACTCGCAGCTGCTGGGCGGCGAATGTGGTGGCCAGGGTACGCTCGCCACGCGGTGATGCACGACGGCGCGCGGCGTGATGCAATGCGCCGATGAACGTCGACTCTCTGTTGCACACTCCGAGCCAGGTGATCTCCCACCTGGACTATCGCCGCGAACGCTGGCGCAACGGCCTGGGCTGGACCCGCGAGATCCTGCGCCTGCCCGTACAGGGTGATGACTGGGCGCTGCGCCTGTCGGTGGCCGAGATCGAACAGGACGCCGCGTTCTCCGCCTTCCCCGGCGTGGAGCGCGAACTGGTGTTGCTGCAGGGCAATGGCGTGCACCTGCGCTTCGACGATGGCCGCGTGGCCGAAGTCCTGCCGCCGCATGGACGCGTACGCTTTGCGGGTGAGGAAGCACTGCACGGCGAACTGGTCGATGGCACCACCCACGACTTCAACCTGATGTGGAAGCGCGAACTGCTGCAGGCCGAACTGCTGCACCGGCCGCTGGTGGGCGCGATGTTCTTCTTCTGCGAGCCGGGCGTTGCATGGGCGTTGCACCTGCTGGCCGGTCAGGCCGAGTTCGGTGCCGACAGTGGCCTGCCGCCGCTGCAGGCCGGCGATACCGCGTGGCTGTCAGCGGGTGAACGGCAGCGGCACGCGTTGCAGGGCGGGGGCGAGTTGTTGGCTATCCGGGTGAGTGCGGCGGCGGGATGATTCCTGGGCGCCGGTCGGCACTATCCACGCATGGCGTGGATCTACTTGCAGTGCGGTTGCCACCCTGCCTGGACACGCCGTTCAGTAGATCCACGCCATGCGTGGATGGGGCGACCTCAATACACATCGCGCCGGTAACGACCGGCCAGCAACAGCGCTTCCTTGCCCGCAGTACCCAGCACCTGCTCGATCACTGCATCCACCGCCGGGGCCATGCCCTGCAGGCTGCCGCAGACCAGGATCGTCGCGCCTTCATCGATCCATTGCCGTAGTGTTGCCGCTTCGGCCAGCAGGCGGTCCTGCACATAGCGATGCGCACCGCCATCGCGGCTGAATATTGCATCCAGCCGTGCCAGCGTGCCGTCTTCCAGCATCGCCTGCAGCTCGTCGCCGAAATGGAAGTCGTGCGCGGCGGTGCGCTCACCGAACAGCAACCAGGTACGACGCGCGCCACGCTGGGCACGTTCGTGCAGGTGCGCGCGCAGACCGGCAATGCCGGTGCCGTTGCCGATCAGCAGCAGGGGTACATCGGCGGCGACGCCGTGGAAATTGTCGTTGCGGCGCAGGCGCAGCTGCACCGGTTCGCCAAGTGCGGCGTGGTCGCACAGCCAGCCGCTGCCGATGCCGGGTGTTCCGTCAGCGCGCAGCTGGCGGCGCAGCAGCAGCTCAACCGCACCGTCGGCCATGACCGAGGCGATGGAATACTCGCGATGCGGCAGCGGTTGCAGGGTCGCCAGCAAGGCAGGCAGATCACCCGGGGGAACCAATGAGGGCAGGTGCGAGCGCGCGACGCGTGCCAGCAACGTCTGCCCGTCATCCAGCACGGTATCCGCGTCGAAGCGTTGTGCATCCAGCCAGGCACGCACGGTGTGCGATGCGTGCTGCGGGCCGATCTCGGCGATGTCGCCGGCCTGCCACTGCGCATCTGCGTCGGCCGGTGGCTGCAGGCGCAACCAATACACGGGGCCGCCAGGGCTGCCCGGGTTCAGATGCTCGCGTTGCAGCAGCGTCCACGGCTGGTATTCGGCCGGGCTCCAGTCAGGCAGTTCACTGGCGCCACCGCCGAGTTGTCCCAGCAGTTGTTGCCAATGACGCAGCGCTGCCGGATCGGCGTTGTCGACCTCGATCGCATCGAACAGCGGATGCGCACCGTGCTGGCGCAGCCACTGGTCAAGCTGGTGGCCGAATCCGCAGAAGTGGCCATAGCTGCGGTCGCCCAGTGCGAGCACGCCGTAGTGCAGGTGCTGCAGCGAAGGCGGCGTGGCCATCACGCCGCGCAGGAACGGCAGGGCGTGGTCGGGTGGATCGCCTTCGCCGGTGGTGCTGGCAATGAACAGTGCGCGCAGGCTGCCGGCCAGCAGCGCGCCATCCACCTCATGCAGGCCACGCACGCGCACTGGCACGCCCGCGCCGCGCAGGGCCTCGGCGCTGCGCTCGGCGAGTTCGCGGGCGAAGCCGGTCTGGCTGGACCAGACCAGCAGGATTGGCGCGGTGTCACCGGATGCGGCATCGTCGCGCGGACGCCCGCGCCACCACAGTGCAGCACAGGCCAGCGCGTACAGCGCCGTGGCGATGCCCGCAATCTGCGACTGCCGCGCCGGTGGCGCGCCCTGCCACCAGGCTTCACCGAGGTGCAAGCGCAGCAGCGCCCAGCTGATCAGCGCCAGCAGAAGCAGGACCAGGGCGTTGCCGAGCCACGCGCGCGACGGCCGAGTGCTCATGCGTCCTGCTCGTCGAGCAGGCGCTGGAAGGCGCTACTGAGGAATTCCCGCGGGCCGTCTGCTGCACGCTGCAGGTAGCGTGCAGCCAGGCTTTCGCGTTCGGCCAGCGCCATGCCCTGTTCGCGACCCAGCACGGTCAGTGCGGTGGCCCAGGCATCGGCGTGCATGGCATCGTCGGCCACCACGGTGACCGCTGCGGCGACCTGCCGCACCGGGCTGCCCGTACGTGGATCAAGACTGTGGCTGTAGGCCTCGCCATCGGCCTGGTACTGGTGCCAGCGATCGCCGGAGGTGGCCACCGCCTTGCCCTGCAGTGCCAGCACCCGTGGCGGAGTATCGGTGTGCGCATCCTCTTCCGGTGCGGACTCCACCAGCACGCGCCACGGCTGGCCGTCCGGTTTGCGGCCGTAGCCGGCCAGTTCGCCACCCACTTCGATCAGCGCTGCAGTAATGCCTTGACCACGCAACCAGGCGGCCACGTGATCGACACCGAAGCCCTTGGCGATCGCCGACAGGTCCAGCTCCAGCCCGCCCGGTTGCAGCAGCGCATCGTCCTGCCACTGCAGGCGCTGCCAGCCGCAGCGATCGCGCGTGGCCTGCAGGAGGTCGGCATCGGGTTGGCGGCGCTCACCGGCGTGCGCTCCGAAACCCCACAGCGCCACCAAGGGGCCGAGGGTGGGGTCGAAGGCGCCGTCACTGGCGGCGGCGATCGCCTGTGCGCAGGCCAAGACGCGGCGCGTTTCGACGGGCAGCACGCACCATTGGCCGGCGTCAGCGCGGTTGTAGCGGCTCAGGTCCGAGCCGGGTTCCCAGGTGCTCATCTGCGCGACCACGTCGTCCAGCCGTGCCTGGATGCCGGCATGCAGCGGGTGCAGGTCGCGCTGGCGTGGCGCGACCAGCGACACGCTCCAGGTGGTGCCCATGGTGGTGCCACCGAGGCGGGCGATGTCGAGCAGGGAATCGGTCATGGTGATGCGTTGCGGCGGCGATGCCGGGGAATGCCCGGCATCGCGGCCCACATTACTGCGGCAGCACTTCCAGCGTGGCGACGTAGCTCAGGCGGCGCTTCGCGGCCTGCTTCACCGAGGTCTTGTTGTCTTCGATGCCGGTCTCCAGCCAGTACATGCCGGCTTCCGGCCAGGTCACCTTGATCTCACCCTTGGCATCGCTGGTGACCTTCAGCTCGTCCTGCGCGTTGCGGTAGCGGGTGGCGCCACGCACGATCTCGAACTCCAGCCCGGCGGTCGGCTTGCCGTCGACCAGCACGCGGAAGGTGGCTTCCTCGCCGGCGAACAGATCGTTCGGGTGGCCGACGGCGACCAGCTCGATGCCACGGTTGGTCGGCTTCAGCGCGGTGTCGTTCGGCGCACCGTTGGTGACGAAGGTCTCCACGCGGCCGACCGACTGGCTCACTTCCAGCTTCTTCGCGTCCTTCGGCAGTTCACCGAAGGTAGCCACGCTGCCGCGCCAGCGCTTGCGCTCGCCGTTCTGCTCGTAGGTGGCGAACAGGCCGTCATTGACCGAGGCAATGCGGTAGGTGCCGGGCTGCTTCAGTTCGATGTCGAACACGCTGCGGTACTTGCCGGTGGCGGCGTTCTGCGGTTGTACGGTGCTGCCATCCGGGGCGGTGATCACCACCGACTCCAGGCGCAGCGGCACGTGGTTGAAGTAGAACAGGTCGTTGGAGACCGCACCGTCGACGGTGATCCACGGCGCGTTGCCGGCGATCACGGTCTGCGAGGGCAGCAGCCAGGCCTTGTGGGCCAGGGCGGAGAAGGGAAGGGCAGCGGCCAGGGCGGCGGCGAGGACGAGCATGCGCTTCATGCGGAAGACTCCAGTGGATGCGGGGTGATGCGGCAAGGAGAAGGGGATTACGACTTAATCCCCTCCGTCCCCTTTTCAGGGTTTGACGGCGAGGGTGACCTGGCCGAGTTCGGTGGCGCCCTGCGCCTTGCCGTTCTGCGCGGCGGTGGCCGGCCAGGTGAAGGGGATCTTCAGCAGTTCACGGCCACCGACTTCGCGCACCGCTTCGACCACCAGGGTGTAGTTGCCCGGGGCCAGCTGCTTCAGTGCCGGCTGCTTGTCGTTGAACGACAGCGCGTGCTTGCCGGCCGGGCGGGTCGGGCCGGTCACGCCGTCCACCGGCACTTGCAGGGTGCGGCCGCTCTTGCGCCACCACTGGCGCAGGTCGGGCAGCCACTTGGTGCCATGGCCTTCGCTGTTGCTGGTCTGCTGATACCAGACCGACAGGTTGGCCGCGACCTTCTGGTCGGCGCCTTCCAGCCACACTGCCACGTACGGGCGGTGGTACTCGGCCACGTTGAGCTTGGGCACTTCGACGTTGATGTCGAGGGTGGTGGCATAGGCCGGCGAGGTGGCCAGCAGGCCGCTGAGGGCGATGGTCAGGGTGACGCGCATGGGGCGGCTCCGGGGAAACGGATGGAATTCATGGGGGACGTCAGTGGATCAGCAGCAGGGCGATCAGCAGCGGAATCATCAGGCCGAGGCCGACCAGCGGCCAGGTCATGCGCCGCTGCCGTGCATGCAGGTGCAGCAGGAACAGGCCGGTGATGCAGAACACCAGGCAGGCCACGGCGAAGAGGTCCAGGAACCAGCCCCACGCCGGGCCGGCATTGCGGCCCTTGTGCAGGTCGTTGAGGTAGGACACCGCGCCGCGCGATGTTGATTCGTACTCCACCGCGCCGGTCTCGCGATCGATGCTCAGCCAGGCGTCGCCGCCGGGGCGCGGCAGCGACAGGTAGATCTCTTCGGCCGACCACTCGGCCGGGCGCCCGCCGATGGCGATGCCCAGCTGCGTGTCCAGCCATTGCCGGGCCGGGCGCGGAATCGGCGCGTTGCCGTCCTCGCGCGTGCCCAGTTGGCCCAGCAGCGCGGCCGGCAGTTCCAGGTGCTGGTTCTGCACCTCGGGCTTGGCCTCGATCTTCGCGGCATGGTTGAGGGTCAGGCCGGTCACCGCGAACAGCAGCATGCCGATCAGGCACACCGCCGAGCTGATCCAGTGCCACTGGTGCAGCGTCCGCAGCCAGAAGCCACGGTTCTGTTGCTGCTGCACGGTGGAGGAGGCAGGACGGCTCACGGCACGGTTCGAGGCGGACGAAGACTGCCCATTACATCATTGATGAGAATAGCTCGCAATTGCGTGTCGTTCTGTATCCCTGGAGGGGGAATTGCCGGCCGTTGCCCAGCGGCCGGCATCGTCGCTGATCAGTAGATCCACGCCATGCGTGGATGAAGCGGTGCCGACCAAGGTCGGCACCCGTCGGGGCAGGGCAATGCCGGCCAGCGGCCGGCACTGCCGGTGCGCGGCGATCAGAACTTCGCGTTGAGCGAGATCCAGTAGCTGCGGCGCTGGTCCTTGGTCGCATAGTCGTCCACACAGTTGAACTCGCTCTGGCTGATCAGCAGGCACGACTGCGAGACGAAGTCCTTGTCGAACAGGTTGTTGACCCGTGCGTTCACCGTCAGCCATGGCGTGGCCTTCCAGCTGCCACCGAGATGGAAGATCGTGTAGTCCTCGTAGTAGCGGGTGTGGCTGGCGCCGTTGGCGTCCAGCAGCGTGTCGCGGTAGCGGTCGTAGCGGCCCTCGCCGATCAGCGACAGGCTGATCGCTTCGTTGACCTGCCAGTTGAGGCTGGCGTTGGCCATGTGCCTGGCCGGCATGGTGCCGCTGATCGGCAGGCCCTTCTGCGCGCCGCTGGTCTGCTCGCTCTTGGTCCTGGTGTAGTTGCCGCGCAGCTGCAGGCTGTCGAGCAGGTCGACATGCGCGGCCAGTTCGGCACCGCGGGTCTCGGCCTTGTCGATGTTCACGCTCTGGGTGAAGGTGCTGTAGCCCAGCGCCGCCCAGCCTGGGCCGATGTCCACGCAGTAGCCGCTGCCGGCGCGGGCCACTTCGCAGTTCGGGAAGGTGCCGCCGCTGGCGATCTTGTCTTCGAACTTGTTGAAGAAGCCGGTGACGTTGAAGCCCCAGCGCTGGCCTTCGTAGTAGGCAGCCAGCTCGTAGTTGGTGCTGGTTTCAGGCTTGAGGTTCGGCGAACCGACCAGTGGCAGCACGCCCTGGCCACCGAAGCCGGTGATGCCCGGGAACAGCTGGTCCGGTCGCGGGGTCTTGTAGCCGGTGCTGACGCCACCCTTGAAGGTCCACGCGTCGCTGGCGTTCCACACCAGGTAGCCACGCGGACTGACATGGCTGCCGAACACGTTGTGGTCGTCGTAGCGCAGGCCGAAGGTGGCGGTGAGGGTATCGGTCAGCGCCCAGTTGTCCTCGGCGAACAGCGCCCACATGCGGTGTTTCTGCTTGACGTTGCTGCGGTAGCCGGCGCCGTCCATGCCGAACACACCGTCGACCATGTCGGTGTCGTTGTACTGGCCGCCCACGGTCAGCTTGTGCGCGCCGAAGTCCAGGTCGAGCATGGTGTCGAGCACGTAGCCTTCCAGCTCCATGGTGCGCAGCGGACGCGGCAGGAATGCCTGCAGGCGTGCCATCTCGCTCGGGTTGAGGGCGGTCAGTGCATTGCCACGGCCGGCCGCGCAGTTGTTGGCGGCACCGGTGCGGCGGCAGACGTCATTCCACAGTGTCTGCAGGTTGGCGCGCTCGTCCAGGGTCAGCGGCAGCGAGCGGCCGAGGTTGCTGCTCTTGCTGTGGGTCAGCGAGGTCTGCCAGGTGCCGAAGCTGTAGCGGCCCTGATGGGTCAGCGACAACTGATCGCGCTCGTAGCGTTGGTAGGCGGTGTAGCCCACGCGCGGCTGCACCACGCGACGGGTGACGGTGCCGCTGCCGTTAGGGTTGGGAATGATCGCATTGCCGACGCGCCACAGGCTGGCCAGGCTGTCGAGGGTGCCGGTCTGGCCTTCGCTGTTGTCGAACTTCTGCCGCGACACGTCATAGTCCAGCCACAGTTCGTGGTCGTCGTTGATGCGGAAGTCCAGCCGTACGCCGCTGTTCCAGTTGGTGTTGGCGACCGACTTGCCGCCACCGCCGAAGCCGATGCTGCGTTCCCACAGGGTGCCGTCGGGCAGGGACAACGCATCCCATTCCGGGTTGGAAGCCTTGGCGTCATAGTAACTGCCGCGTACTGCCAGGCTGAGGCGGTCCTTCAGCAGTGGGCCGCTGAGGTAGAGGTCGGTGGTGCGTGCATCGCCGAACTGGTCGTCCTGCTGCACGGTGAAGCCCTGGCTGACCGAGCCGTGCCAGCTGTCCTGGTTGCGGCGGGTGATGATGTTGATGACACCGCCCATCGCGTCCGAGCCGTACAGTGTGGACATCGGCCCGCGCACGACTTCGATGCGTTCGATCGCCTCCAGCGGCGGCAGATAGGCGAACTGGCCGCCACCGAAGTTGTTCGGGTAGATCTGGCCGACATTGCTCTGGCGACGGCCGTCGATCAGCACCAGGGTGTACTCGGATGGCAGGCCGCGCATCGACACGGTGGCGCGGCCGTTCTTGTCGGTGGCCTCCAGGCCGACATCGATGCCTTCGACGTCGCGCAGCGCGTCGACCAGGCTGGTATACGGGCGCTTGCTCAGTTCCTCGCGGCTGACCACGCTGATGCTGGCCGGGGCATCGATCACCTTCTGTTCGAAGCCGGAGGCAGTGACCACCACCTTGTCCAGCGTCTGCGGCGCGCCGGCGGCGTCACCGTGGGCGAAGGCGGGGCTGGCGAAAGCCGCCAGCACGGCGCTGGTCAGCAGGGTACGGGACAGGGACGAACGGACACGATGGCGCTGGGCCATGGCAGTTACCTCGAAGGATGCAGGGTGGCGCGATGCCGTGCGCGAAGGGCGCGGCAGGCACGGAAGGCCCGGTCAGGGGCGGCAGGGATGAAGCAGGCAGCGGCGCGCAGGCGCGACCGCGCAGGCGGTCACGCCAGGCCGTGGATCAGGCGAGCGGCGGCGCCTGGCCGCGTTGCTGGCGACGCCCGGGCGCATCGGCCCAGGGCGTGTCCGGAGCGGCCAGCGGCCAGTCCGGGCGCACGCCGGGCATGGCCGGCGTGGCGGGTACGAGTTCGAGTTCAGTGCGCAGCCATTGGCTGGCCAGCAGCAGTGGCGGACGTGCCTTCTCGGCCGACTTCACCGGAGCGGACGCGCAGCGGCGCAGCTTGGCTGGTGCCTCTTCCTGCAGGGGCGCCTCGCCGCCACGTTCTTCCAGTGGCATCTGCACGGCCATTCCGGCGTGGGCCTGTGGCAGCAGCGGCAGGGTGCCCAGCAGCAAGGCCAGCATCGCCACCCACGCCAGCAGGCTGGCCAGCGCAGGACGCTGACCGCGCATGGCGGTGCCCATCTTGCGATGGATGAGTGGACGAGGGCGAAGCGGGCGCAGCAAGCGGGGGTCCCCAAGGGTCTGCCGGCAGCGGCCGGCATCAACGGGGCGTGATTGTAATGAGAGCTGTTAGCCGTTGCAAATGAGAATGATTGCCAAAATGTCGCAGGCCGACCCGACGGGGTTCAGACTTCGCTCCAGCGCCGCAGCAGGTTGTGGTACACGCCGGTCAGCTGCAGCACCGCCTCGGCGTCGCCGCCGGTCTGCCGCAGGCGCTCGATCGAGCCATCCATTTCCCACAGCAGGCGGCGCTGCACATCGTCGCGGATCATGCTCTGCACCCAGAAGAACGAAGCCACGCGCGCGCCGCGGGTGACCGGCCGCACCTGGTGCAGGCTGCTGGACGGATACACGATCAGGTCGCCGGCCGGCAGCTTTACCTCGTGCTCGCCGTAGGTATCGCTGATGATCAGCTCGCCGCCTTCGTACTCCTCGGGCGCGGACAGGAACAGGGTGCAGGAGATGTCCGAGCGCAGTTGCTCACCGTTGGCCAGGTTCATCACTGCACCATCGACGTGGAAGCCATAGGTGCCGCCCCCGCTGTAGCGGTTGAAGCGCGGCGGCAGGTACTTCAGCGGCAGCGCTGCGCTGAAGAACAGCGGGTGCCGGGCCAGCGCGACGAGGATGATCTCGCCCAGTTCGCGGCGCAGCGGCGAGGCCTCGGGCAGCTGCTGGTTATGCTTGGCCTGTGCGCCCAGATGCCCCACGGTTTCGCGGCCATCGGTCCAGTCGGCGGCGTCGAGGCGGCGGCGGAAGTCGGCCACCTGGTCGGCACTGAGAATATCGGGGATGTGCAGCAGCATGCGGGACTCCTCAGAGGGACGGCGGCGCGACCAGGGCGCGCACCTGTGGATGCGGCGACGCGGCCAGTTCCGGCACGATGTGCGCCATGAACGCCGGGCTGCCGTGGGCCAGTGCGAGCCTTAGCCAGTGCACGGCCTGCTCGACCTGGCCGGCCTGCAGCAGGATCGAGGCGTAGTTGGCCTGGCCGCGGAAATCACCGGCTTCGGCCGCGCGCTGGTACCAGACCAGCGCTGCCTGCGGATCGGGTGCGGTATCCAGCCCGTCTTCGAGGTGGCGGGCCAGCAGGTTCATCGATTTGGCATGGCCCAGGTGTGCGGCACGGGTGTACAGGGCCAGTGCCTGCGCGCGGTCCTGTGTCACGCCGCGGCCGGTGGCCAGCAGGTTGGCCAGGTTGTACAGGCCCCAGTCCAGCCCGGTGTCGGCCGCGCGCCGGTACCACACGGCCGCCAGCGTCGGGTTGGCCGCGGTGCCGTGGCCCAGCTCATGGCAGCGGCCGAGCATGTTCATCGCCATCGGCGCGCCGTTGTTGGCGGCGGTTTCGTACCAGAGCAGCGCGGCCGAGGCGTCCTGCGCGGTGCCTTTGCCTTCCATGTGCATCTGCGCGAGCAGCAGTTGTGCATCGACCTGTCCAGCCTGCGCGGCGTCGCGCACGCGTGCGAACGCGGCCTGCGGATCGTGCTGCAGCAGCTCGGCCAGGGCGTCGCTGTCGATGGGAGTGCGGGTAACCATGGGGTGAGTATCGCCGGAAACAAAAACGGCGGCAGGAGAGCCTGCCGCCGTGGTGGAGCGCAGTTACATCAGAACTTCACGTTCAGTGCCAGGGTGGCCGAGCGACCCGGGGCGATGCTCGCGTAGTGCGAGGCATAGGCCTTGGTGAAGTAGGTCTTGTCGGTCAGGTTCTGCACGTTGAGCTGCAGGCTGATGTTGTCCTGGATCGCGTAGCTGGCCATCGCGTCGAAGCGGGTGTAGCTCGGGATCCACTTGGTGTTGGCGACATCACCGTACTGCTTGTCCGAGTAGAACGCACCGGCGCCGATGGTCAGGCCGATCGGGAAGCGGTAGGTGGTCCACAGATTGGCGCTGTGCTTGGCGGTGTTCGGGAACACGTTGCCGTTGTACGGCGACGGCACGTAGACGTTGGACGGGCAGGTGCGGCCGGACACGGCGCACACAAAGCCGTTGTCCTTCAGTTCCGAGTCCAGGTAGGTGTAGCCGCCGTACAGGCTCCAGGCGTCGGTCAGCTGGCCGGTGAAGCCCAGCTCGAAACCGTTGATTTCCTTCTTGCCGGCGTTCTGGCTGGTGCCGTTGTCGACGGTCACGCGTGCGTTGTTCATCACGGTGTGGAAGATCGCGGCGGTCAGGTTCAGGCGCTTGTCGAACAGGTCCCACTTGGTGCCCAGTTCGAGGTTCTTGGTGTCCTGCGGCTTGAGGTCGGCCACGGCAGCGCTCAGGCCGTCCGAACCGTCACCACCGTCCATACCCGGCGGGGTCGAGGAGGTGCCCCACGACAGGTAGATGCTGCCGTTCTCCAGCGGCTTGAAGACGACGCCAGCCTGGTAGTTCAGGAAGTCGTTGTCATTGCGCACGCGGGTCGGGGCTGCACCGGCCACCGGAGTGGTCAGGGTGGTGCTGTAGTCGTCGTAGCGCAGGCCGACGTTGAAGCTCCACTGTGCGTTGAGCTCGATGGTGTCGAACAGATAAGCGGACTTGGTCTTGGTGCGCTGTTCGACGTCCAGTGCCTTGTCGCTGCGGTACACCGAATGAGTGGCCGCCCACGGATCACGCGGGTTCGGGTTGGCGAAGTCGGTGCAGTTGTAGCCGGTGGCCGCGCCCGTGGTCGGGCACTTGCTGTTGCCGGTCAGCGGGTTGCTGGTGCCCGGGGCGATCAGGTAGCTGCCGCGGGTCATCTTCTCGTCGCTGTATTCCACGCCAGCGCTGTAGCTGTGCTTGAGCGCGCCGGTCTGGAAGGCACCGGTCAGGCCCAGCTGGTCGGCGAAGCTCTTGACGTCGACGGCGCGGGCGTTGGTACGGCGCCACAAGGTGCCGTAGTTGTTCGGGTTGCCCTGGCTGTCATCCGGCTGGGTCCACAGGTAATCATTGCTGGTGTTGCCCAGGCGCGCGATGTTGCGCAGCTTGTGGCCGCCGAAGTCGTAGCTGGCATCCAGGGTGCTGATGTCGGCACGGGTGCGCTGGAAGTCACGATCGACCAGGCCGTAGTAGTTGTTGCGGTCCGGCACCATCGGGCGGCCGTCTACCCACTTCGAAGCCGGTGCACCGTTCGGGTTGCCATACGGGAAGCCACCCGCGTCCGGCAGGTCATCGCTCTGCATGTGGTAGTGGCTGGCGATCAGCTGCGCCGGGCCGTTCAGGCCGAACGCGATCGACGGTGCGATGCCCCAGCGGCTGACATTGGCAGCGTCACGGCCGGGGATGTCCGACTCGTGCTTCATCAGGTTCAGGCGGGCGGCGATGCCATCGCCCAGCACGTAGTTGGCATCCACGGTGCCGCGCGCGTAGCTGTCGGTGCCGATGCCCATGCTGGCGCTGGTCTCGTTCTTCAGCTTCGGCGTCTTGCTCACCAGGTTCAGGCTGCCACCACCGGAATCACGGCCACCGTAGGCCGAGCTCGGGCCCTTGACCACTTCCACCTGTTCCAGGTCGAAGATTTCGCGGGTCTGCGAGCCGACGTCACGCAGGCCGTCGACGAAGATGTTGCTCTGCGAATCGAAGCCACGGATGAAGGGGCGGTCGCCGGTCGGGTTACCGCCTTCGCCGGCACCGAAGGTGATGCCCGGCACCATGCGCAGCGCATCCTGCAGGTTGGTCGCACCGGTTTCGGCGATCAGCTTCTCCGAGACGATCGACACCGACTTCGGGGTGTCCAGCAGCTCGGCGGTGAACTTCGGCGAGGACGGATTGAACCAGCTGCCGCGTACCTGGACCTTGTCCAGGTCGGTGGCCTTGCGGGAGGCAGCGTCGGCGCTGTCGGCAGCCTGCGCGGCCAGCGGCGCGAAGCCGGCGGCCAGGGTGGCGGTGGCGAGCAGGGAAACGCGCGGGGCGTGCTTGCGGGACGTGATGTGGGTCATGGCTTGGGTGGTAGTGGCTGGGATCGGGAAAGGGCGAGGGCCGAAGCGCAGACAGCGCGACGACACGTAGGGGGCTTCTTCTGTAGAGCCGAGCCGATGCTCGGCTGGCAGGAAACGCAATCAGGCACACGGCAACGGCCGCAGGGCGCCTCAGCTGGCGTGCGGTGCGGGCGGTGCGTGGCCGGGGTTCAACCGCAGTGCGGGATCGCGCAGCTGCCAGCGCAGCGCGTCGGAGCGCCACAGCGGGATATGCGCGACAAGGGTGGCGCGCGCGGGGGCCATGCCGGTGCAGGGCGAGGTGCCCTCGCCATCAAGCGGGGGTTCCGGTGCCGGTGCGGCGTGCTGCGGGCATTCGTCCGCCGGCGGGGCCGGCAACGGCATGGCCTGGTGAAGATCTTCGGCGTGTGCCTGCCAGCCGTGGGTGGCAGGCCCGTGGCCGCGTCCTTCGTGCAGGGCCGACCAGCCCAGCAGCAGCGTCAGCAGCACGGCCACGGCCAACGGCCACCCTTGGCGGGCGAGCTGGCACAACGTGGCAGTGGGCGCGGGCGAAGCCATGGCGCAGGGGCGGAATCGTTACGAAGATGTTACGTAGAATAACATCAACGATAATGATTCGCATATGCGCAATCCGGCGGGTGATCCGGATGGCCCGGAAGGGCCCTGGGGCGCCGCTCAGGACGCTCTGGTGGATCCACCCTTTGGGTGGATGCGCCTCGGCAGGGATGCCCTGGGGCGATCCCTGCAGGCCGAGCGCCGCCTCAATCGCGGTCGTCGCGGGTCCAGACGGCGTCGTGTTCGCGCTTCACCGGGAACTTGGGTACCGGCGTATAGGCCGGGGCGCACAGGGCGCGGCCGTCACGCACGTCGAAGCGCGCGCCGTGCAGCACGCACTCCACGCTGCCCTCGGTGGTGTTGAACTCGCCCGAGGACAGCTCGAACTCTTCATGCGTGCACTGGTCTTCCAGGGCGTACAGCTCGCCGTCGAGGTTGAACACCACGATCGGCGTGCCGGTCACTTCGTCGAACACGCTCTTCATTTCACCTGGCAGCAGCTCGGTGCCGGCACAGACAAAGGTCCAGGTATCGCTCACGCGGGGGCTCCGGCCAGCGGCTTTTCCAGGACCTCGAAGCGCAGGTCGTCGCGCTTGGGGATGCCGAAACGTTCGTCGCCATACGGGAACGGCTTCTTGATGCCGGTGCGCTGGTAGCCACGACGCTCGTAGAAGGCGATCAGTTCGTCGCGCACGTCGATCACCGTCATCTGCATCACCGGCACGTTCCATTCGCGTGCGGCGTGCGCTTCGGCGGCGTCCATCAGCTGCTTGCCGACGCCGCCGCCCTGCTGGGCCGGATCGACCGAAAACATGCCGAAGTAGCCCTTGCCCTCAACGTCGGCAACGTGGGCGCAGGCCACAAGTAGGCCCTCGCGCTCGGCCAGCAGGATGGTGGAGCGGGGGCGGTCCAGGTCGGCCTGGATGCCTTCGGCGTCGATGCGGGCGCCATCCAGCAGGTCGGCTTCGGTGGTCCAGCCGACGCGGCTGGCGTCGCCACGGTAGGCCGAGGTGACGAGGGCGATCAGGGCGGGGATGTCGGCCGGCGTCGCGGCGCGGAAGGTCAGGGTGCTCATGGGGCCATTCTAGGTGGGGCGTGGGCGGGCGCAAATGGGGGAGGGCCCTCGGCGGTCCTGGCAACCGCTATGCTCGCGCTTCATCAAATGCCAGGCGGAGTGCAGGGGTGGGCATATCGAAGGGAATCGCGCTGGCAGCAACTGCCCTGCTTGTGGCTCTTCTGGCTTGCCTGCCGGCGCGCGAGGAGGGCGGTGGCATCGCGCCCAACGGCTTGGGGTGCCCGGGTTTCAGTGCGTCCCGTGCGTTGCCAGTGACGCTGGAGGCGCTGCGGGCCGATCCCATGCGCTATCACGGCAGACTGGTGCGCGTACGGGGTGCCTACGTTGAGAGCTTTGAAATGTCCGCGCTGCACCCGGGGCCGCCGGTGCAGGACCCATGGGCGGCCGAGGGCGTGTGGGTGAATGGAATTCCCGTCACGGCGCTGCCGTCGGAGCAGGCGGTTGAACTCACCGGAATCGTAGCGGCGGGCCGGCCCGCTTTCCCTTATGGCAAGGGGCACCTTGGGCAATGGCCTGCGGCGCTCTGCGTGTCTTCGATCCAGCCCTTGCCGACGCCATGAAAAACGCCGCGGTTTCCCGCGGCGTTTCCGTTGCTTCCGGCTGCGCTGGGAGTCTTACCCCAGCAGCTTGCGCACCTTGGTCAGCGCGGTCATGAAGCGCTCGATCTCGGCGTGCGTGTTGTAGAACGCCAGCGAGGCACGGCAGGTGGCCGCGACGCCGAAGTACTGCAGCAGCGGGTGTGCGCAGTGCTGGCCCGATCGCACGGCCACGCCTTCCAGGTCGAGCAGGGTGGCCAGGTCGTGCGCATGCGCACCGTCGATCAGGAACGAGACCACAGCCGCCTTCTCCGGTGCTTCGCCGATGATGCGCAGGCCGTCGACGCGGCGCAGCTCCTCGGTGAAATGCGCCAGCAGTTCGGCTTCGCGGGCTTCCACGTTCTCCTGGCCAAGCTGCTGCAGGTAGTCGGCGGCCACGCCCAGGCCGATGAAACCGGCGATGTTCGGGGTACCGGCTTCGAACTTGTGGGGAGCATCGTTGAACACGGTGCCGTCGAAGCTGACTTCCTTGATCATCTCGCCGCCGCCGAGGAACGGCGGCATCGCGTCCAGGTGCTCGCGGCGCGCCCACAGCGCGCCGGTGCCGGTCGGACCACACATCTTGTGGCCGGTGATCGCGTAGAAGTCGCAGCCGATCGCGGCGACGTCGACCTTGCGGTGCGGTACTGCCTGCGAGCCATCGACCACGGTGATGATGCCGCGCTTGCGCGCTTCACGGCAGATCTCGCGCACCGGATTGACCGTGCCCAGCACGTTGGAGACATGGGTGACCGCCAGCAGCTTGACCTCTGGGGTCATCGCCGCGCGCAGCGCGTCCAGGTCCAGCGCACCATCGGGGGTGATCTCGGCCACGCGGATGGTGGCGCCGGTACGTTGCGCCACCAGCTGCCACGGCACGATGTTGGCGTGGTGCTCCATGCGCGAGATCAGGATCACGTCGCCGGCTTTCAGTCGCGGCAGCGCCCACGAGTACGCCACCAGGTTGATGGCGAAGGTGGTGCCGCTGCACAGCACCAGGTCGCTGGCGCGCACGTTGAGGAAGCGCGCCAGCTTGTTGCGTGCGCCTTCGTAGGCGTCGGTGGCTTCGCTGCCCAGTGCATGCACCGCGCGGCTGACGTTGGCGTTGTAGCGGCGGTAGAACTCGTCCACCGCACCGATCACCTGCACCGGCTTCTGGCCGGTGTTGGCATTGTCGAAATAGACCAGCGGCTTGCCGTGCACTTCACGCATCAGCAGCGGGAAGTCGAGGCGGACGCGATCCCAGTCGGGAGCGCCGGTGCGTTCTTCGATCGGGCGCGGCGTGGACAGGTTCATGCCACACCCGCCTCGGCAAGGGCCTTGTCCAGGCGACGTGCCAGCTGCGCACGCAACGCGTCGGGCAGGATCTTCAGCGGCTCGTGGCAGAACGCGGCGCTCAGCAACGCCTGTGCCTGGGCCTGCGGCAGGCCACGCGAGCGCAGGTAGAACAGCGCGTTGGCGTCGAGCTGGCCGACGGTCGCACCGTGTGCGGCCTTCACTTCATCGGCATCGATCACCAGCGTCGGCTGGGTGTCGATCTCGGCATCGGCCGACAGCAGCAGGTTCTTGTTGGACAGGTTCGCGTCGGTGCCATCGGCGCCTTCGCGGATCTGGATGCCACCATGGAACACCACGCGGCTGCGGTTGGCGGCGACACCACGCCACAGCAGTTCGCAGCGGGTATCGCGTGCGATGTGGTCGATGCCCAAGCGGGTTTCGACGTGGCGGCGGCCATTGCCAAGCAGCACGCCGTTGGCGGTCAGCTGGGCATTGTCGCCTTCCAGGCGCACGTTCAGTTCATGGCGGCTGAGCGCGGCGCCCAGTTCCAGGTCGACGCGGTGGTACTGCGCGTCGCGGGCCAGCACCGCGTCGGTGCGCAGGAAGCTGGTCTGGCGGGCGCTGCCGGCCTGGACGCGGGCGTGCTTGAGCACGCCATCGCGGGCGACGTGGGCATGCAGCACGGTGTTGTCCAGATGGGCGGAGTCACCCACGCTGAAGCGATGCTCGACCACGCCGAGGCTGGCGCCGGCACGCAGTTCGATCAGGTGGCGGTGGTGCCAGGCCAGGTCGGCTTCGCCGGCGACGCTGGTGAATACCAGCTGCAGCGGCGTTTCGACCTGCACGCCTTCATCCACGCGCAGCACCACGCCCTCATCGGCCAGCGCAGCGTTGAGGCGGGCGAAGATCTCTTCGCTGCGCTCGTAGCGACGGCCAAGGAAACGCACGGCGTCTTCGCCGGCGGCCAGCGCGGCCGACAGCGGCTGCAGCTGCACGCCGGACGGCAGGGCCTGCACGTCGCTCAGCGCGGCATCCAGGCGACCGTTGACGAACACCAGGCGCGGCGCCGGGATGTCGTCCAGCAGCGCGGCCTCCAATGCCGGGCCCTGCAGCGGTGCCGCAGCGAACGCACGGCGTTCCAGCTGGCGCAGCGAGGTGTACTTCCAGGCTTCGTTGCGGGCGGCGGGCAGGCCGTCGCGCAGGGCCGCATCCAGCACTTCGCGGCGCGCATCGCTGCCGCAGAAGGCCTGGGCCATCGAGTCGAGCAGGGCGCTCATCAGACCGCCGCCTCGGGCACGACCCGGTCCTTCAGGAAATCGTAGCCGTGCGCTTCCAGCTCCAGTGCCAGTTCCGGGCCGCCGCTCTTGACGATGCGGCCATCGGCCAGCACGTGCACCACGTCCGGCTTGATGTAGTCCAGCAGGCGCTGGTAGTGGGTGATGACCAGGAACGAACGGTCGGCGCCGCGCAGCGCGTTGACGCCGTCGGCAACGCTCTTCAGCGCGTCGATGTCCAGGCCCGAGTCGGTCTCGTCCAGGATCGCCAGCTTCGGTTCCAGCACGGCCAGCTGGAAGATCTCGTTGCGCTTCTTCTCGCCACCGGAGAAGCCTTCGTTGACGCCACGGTGCAGCAGTTCGTCCTTCAGGTGCAGCACGGCCAGCTTCTGGCGCACCAGCTTGAGGAACTGCATCGAATCGAGTTCTTCCTCGCCGCGTGCCTTGCGCTGGGCGTTCAGTGCCGCGCGCAGGAAGTAGGTGTTGTTCACGCCCGGGATCTCCACCGGGTACTGGAACGCCAGGAACAGGCCGGCAGCGGCGCGCGCTTCCGGGTCCTGCTCCAGCAGGTCGAGGCCGTCGAACTGCACGCTGCCTTCGGTCACTTCGTAGCCGTCGCGGCCGGCCAGGACATTGCCCAGGGTGGACTTGCCGGCGCCGTTGGGGCCCATGATGGCGTGCACCTGGCCGGGCTTCACATCCAGCGACAGGCCCTTGAGGATTTCCTTGTCGCCGATGCGGGCGTGGAGGTTTTCGATCTTCAGCATGGTGGGGGTTTCCGTGGGGCGGGCCGCGGCCCGCCGGTAAAGAGAATGCGTTTGCGAGGGGCAGGGGCGGGCGGTCAGCCCACCGAACCTTCCAGCGAGACTTCCAGCAGCTTCTTGGCTTCCACCGCGAACTCCATCGGCAGTTCGCGGAACACCTGCTTGCAGAAGCCGTCGACGATCAGCGACACCGCGTCTTCCTGGCTGATGCCACGGGCGCGGCAGTAGAACAGCTGGTCATCGGAGATCTTGGAGGTGGTTGCCTCGTGCTCGACGGTGGCGCCCGGGTTCTTCACCTCGATGTAGGGGAAGGTGTGCGCGCCGCACTGCTTGCCGATCAGCAGCGAATCGCACTGGGTGTAGTTGCGCGCGCCGTCGGCGTTGCGGTCGACCTTGACCAGGCCGCGGTAGGTGTTCTGGCCGCGGCCGGCGCTGATGCCCTTGCTGACGATCTTGCTCTTGGTGCGCTTGCCGACGTGGATCATCTTGGTGCCGGTGTCGGCCTGCTGGCGGTGATGGGTCAGCGCGACGGAGTGGAATTCACCCACCGAGTCGTCGCCCAGCAGCACGCAGGACGGGTACTTCCAGGTGATCGCCGAGCCGGTCTCGACCTGGGTCCAGGTGACCTTGCTGCGCGCGCCACGGCATTCGGCACGCTTGGTGACGAAGTTGTAGATGCCGCCGACGCCGTTCTCGTCGCCCGGGTACCAGTTCTGCACCGTGGAGTACTTGATCTCGGCATCTTCCAGCGCGACCAGCTCGACCACCGCGGCGTGCAGCTGGTTCTCATCGCGCATCGGCGCGGTGCAGCCTTCCAGGTAGGAGACGTAGGCCTTGTCCTCGCACACGATCAGGGTGCGCTCGAACTGGCCGGTGTGGCCGGCGTTGATGCGGAAATAGGTGCTCAGCTCCATCGGGCAGCGCACGCCCTTGGGAATGAACACGAAGCTGCCATCGGAGAACACCGCCGAGTTGAGCGCGGCGAAGTAGTTGTCACCAACCGGCACCACCGTGCCCAGATACTGGCGCACCAGCTCCGGGTGTTCCTTGATGGCCTCGGACATCGAGCAGAAGATCACGCCCTTCTCGGCCAGTTCCTTGCGGAAGGTGGTGCCGACGGACACCGAGTCGAACACCGCATCCACCGCCACGCCGGCCAGCTTGGCGCGCTCGTGCAGCGGCACGCCCAGCTTGTCGTAGGTGTCGAGCAGTTCCTTCGGCACGTCATCCAGCGAGGCGTACTTCGGGCCCTTCGGCGCGGAGTAGTAGCTGAGCGCCTGCAGGTCGATCGGGGCGATCTCCAGCTTGGCCCAGTCGGGCATCGGCATGGTCAGGAAGTGGCGGTAGGCATCCAGGCGCCACTGCGTCATCCACTCCGGCTCGTCCTTCTTGGCCGACAGGGCACGGATGGTGTCCTCGTCCAGGCCCGGCGGCAGGGAGTCCGATTCGATCTCGGTGATGAAGCCGGCCGAATACTTGCGGCCGAGCTGCTCATGGATCTCGCGGTTGGGGGTGTCGTCGTGGGCGACGTTTTCGATGGTTTCGGTGGCCATGGGGGGCTGCCTACGGATCAGGAGACGACGTCGACAGCGATGGTGCGGCGCTGTTCGTCATCGGCAAGGGGGAGAGGGGGGAGAATCTGGGCGAGGGTGACATCGCGCAGGGCCTCGGAGACCACATCGTTGATCAGCCGCCAGCTGCTGCGCGCGCCGCACTTGGGCGCCATGCCGCACTGGTGGTGGTCGTGGCTGCATTCGGTCAGGGCCAGTGGCCCTTCCATCGCTTCGACCACTTCGAACAGCGAGATCTCGATGGCCGGGCGGGTCAGCCGGTAGCCGCCACGGACGCCACGCAGGCCTTCGACCAGGCCGGCCTGGGCCAGCGGCTTGAGCACCTTGCTGACGGTGGGCGGCTCCAGACCGGTGAATTCGGCCAGCTCGGTCGCGCTCAGCACTTCGCCCGGACGGGCGGCGAGCACGGTCAGCACGACGGTGGCGTAATCGGTGAGTTTGGTGACGCGCAACATGGGGATGCGAGTGGTTCTTAAAGCGGACTGAAATTGTACGCTTTTATTCGCCACCATCCAACCCGGGCATTCAGCCGGCGCTGGGGACGGGCCGGGAACACGCACCGGGCCGTTGCCTGGGCGCAATGCTGCGCCAACGGGGTGATTTTCGCAATCACCCGGAATGGGCGAGAATCCCCGTTCCATTCGCTGCAAACAGCCCGTGCCGATGCCGAAGAAGATCCAAGCCCGCAAGTCCGCCATCCATGGCAACGGCGTGTTCGCCGTGGCCCCGATCAAGCAGGGCGAGCGCGTGATCCAGTACAAGGGCCTGCTGCGCAGCCACGGCGACGTCGATGCCGATGACAGCGGCGATGTCGAAAGCGGCCATACCTTCCTGTTCACCCTCAATGACGACTGGGTGATTGATGCCAACTACAAGGGCAACGACGCGCGCTGGATCAACCACAGCTGCGACCCCAACTGCGAGGCGGTGATCGAGGAAGACGAAGACGGCGACAGCCGTGGCGACAAGGTGTTCATCGAGGCCCTGCGCGATATCAAGGCGGGCGAAGAGCTGACCTACAACTACGGCATCACCCTGGCCGAGCGCCACACGGCCAAGCTGAAGAAGATCTGGGAGTGCCGTTGCGGCTCGCCCAAGTGCACCGGCACGATGCTGCAGCCCAAGCGCTGATCCGCAGCGGGTAGTGCCGGCCGCTGGCCGGCACACATGTGAAAAGCGTGCCGGCCAGCGGCCGGCACTAACTTATTTACCCAGCACGCCTGCCGGCACCAGGTTGCCCAGGTTCTGGTTGAAGGTGACCACCAGCTTGCCGTTCTTCACCTGTGCCGACTGCACCTGCAGGGCGCCGAGCACCCCGGCCACGGCCGGGTCCAGCTTGTAGATCGGCTCGCGCTGGGCGTAGTCGCTCAGCCAGGCGTTGAGCAGGCCACGGGTACGTGAGTCGAGGCGGCCGCCCTGGTTGGCCGGGGTGAAGTCATCCACGCTGGGCTGCTGCAGGTGGAAGCCCTGGGTCTGCGCGTCGTAGCGCAGGCCGCTGCTGAGCTTCACCGTACCCAGTCTGGCCGGGTTGCCGCCGGCGGTGGCCAGCGCCACGTCCATGCCCAGGTTCAACCGCTCGCCGGCCGGAAGGCTCAGCTGCGGGTGGCTCATGGTCAGGGCGATCAGGCCGCCGAGGGCGTCCTGGGTGCGCGGGAAGCTGCCATCGAGGTACTGCTGCACATCGCTGGCACCCACCGACAGTTCGCGGCCGGAAATGGAGGGAGCCGCCTGCGCACCGATCGCAGCGGCGATCAGTACGGTGGAGGCCGCGAGGCGGGTCATCAGGGAACGCAGGCGCATGGCGGTGACCGGTGAGTAGGGAATGGATGGATCAAAGAGTAGCCGCGCAGGCTGAATCGCGCGTGCATGCCGCTGCAACGGTTCAGTCCAGCATTGGACGCAGTTGCGCCGACTGGATCTGCCACGCGTTGCCATCGCTGCTGGGTTGCACGCGGTACCAGCCGCCGAAGCGGAAGGTCCCGTTGGCGGTGACCGCGCGGATCTGCACCGGCACTTCGAGCAGCTGCGGTGGCTGCCGGTCGTCGCGGGCGATCGGGGTATCGCTGTGCAGGCGCAAGGTGCGCAGGTCCTGCAGCTGCCGCAGCGCGGCGTCGTCCGCATGCCGCGGGTCGCCGGGTGGGATCGTCCAGGCGGCATCGCTGGCGGCGCGGTCGCGGTTGAGCAGTGCCGCCACGTAGCGGTTGAGCATCGTTGATGGCGGCTCGGCACCGTCGGCGACAGCGGACAGCAGCGGCATTTCGCTTGCCTGCAGTGCTGCGCGATCCGGGCCGGGGCTGGCGTCCGCTGCTGCGGCGACGGGAGCGGACGCTGCCGCGATGTCAGCGGTCGCCTGTGCTGCCGGGCGCGAACAGCCCAGCAGCACCATTGGCGCGATCAGGAACAGGATCCTGCGCATGTCTGCCTCCTCCCCGAGGCAACCTGGAGGGCGGCAGTGTAGCGATTGCGCGGGGATCAGCGGGAGGAGGGCAGCTGCTCCAGCGCGTCCAGGGCCGGCAGGACCTGGCCGGCGATGGCCGCCAGTGCATGTCCGTCGGTCTCGGCGTGGCGCTGCACGATATCGCGCAGCAGCTGGGCAGCGATCACCAGGGTCGCGCGCTCGTCACCGCTGATGCCAGCCGTACGCGGGGCCGCCTCCAGCAGGCGCATCAGGTCGCGGCTGGCGCGATGTTCCAGTTCGATGGTGCAGCGCCCGGTGCACTGCAGCCCGTCCTTTTCGATGGGGGTCACCGAGATCCGGTAGCGGGTGGAGGGGCTGGCCATGAGGGTGTGCTCGCCGTAGCTGTGGAGGATGTGCCCACCATAGGCAAGGCCACGGCCGGCGGCGACGGCCGGCGCTGCACGCAGTGTTCCACCCGGTACGTTCCGTGATCGATACAGTGTGCCGGCAGCCAATGGCGGCGGGCCTGTGCGGGGATTCCCGGGTTCGCGGCAACGCTGTGTTGCGGGGCGTGGTTCGGACAAAAAAAACGGGACGGCCAGAGCCGTCCCGTCGGAATCCGCGTTGGGGCGCGCGCTTACAGCGCGGCGTCCTTCAGCTTCTTCAGCGGACGCACCTTCAGCTTGGTGGTGGCCGGCTTGGCGGCGAACCACTGCTCTTCCTTGGTGAACGGGTTGATGCCCTTGCGCTTCGGCTTGGCCGGCACATTGACGGTGGTGATCTTCAGCAGGCCCGGCAGGGTGAAGGAGCCAGCGCCCTTCTTGTGCACCGAGGAGGCGACGGCGCCTTCCAGCGAGGCCAGCACAGCGCGGACGTCCTTGGCGATGACGCCGGAGGCTTCAGCGATGTGTGCAACCAGGCCGGACTTGGTCAGCACTTCCTTGATCGGCTTCGGAGCGGCCGGCTTGGCGGCTGCCTTCGTCGCGACTTTCTTCACTGCCTTCTTCGGGGCAGCCTTCTTAGCGGTCTTTGCCATGGTTTCCTGTTCCGTGAACGGTTGGTTGTTTGGTCGGCGCCGAACCCCGTCGGCAAGCGCAATGTAGGGCAACTCTCGGGCGCCGCCAATAGCCCGAAGCGTGGAAAGTGCATGTTTTTTCATATCCAGGCCGATTCAGTACATGGCCGGCGGTGGGGGATGGGGCCGCGGTAGCGTGTTCGATGGCCGGTGCCTGTCCATCGGTGGAGTGCGCGAAACCACTGAAAACAAGAGGAAAATGCGTTCCCGGCTGGCGAGGAAGTGTCCACGCGCCGGGTTCGGGGGCGACGTCGGGCGTGCGGCGGAGCGACGCAGGGCTAACGCGTGGCGTGCGAGGGTGACCGTTCATCACCGCCACGCAGGAGCAGCACAATGGGAATCTCGCGACACGCCACCGCGCACTGGGAAGGCGATCTGAAGTCGGGCAAGGGGCAGTTGAGCACGCCGCAGAGTGGGCTGCTGGACAAGACCCGCTACGGCTTCAACAGCCGCTTCGGCGACGAGAAGGGCACCAATCCGGAAGAGCTGATTGCTGCCGCGCATGCCGGCTGTTTCACCATGGCGCTGTCGGCCAAGCTCGGCGAGGCCGGCTTCACCCCGACCTCGCTGGATACCGAAGCCAAGGTCGACCTGTCGCTGGAAGGCGGTCCGCAGCTGTCGCAGATCCGGCTGAAGGTGAAGGCAGTGGTGCCCGGCATCGATGCGACGCAGTTCCGTGCCATTGCCGATGACGCCAAGCAGAACTGCCCGGTGTCCAAGGCGCTGAGTGCGGTGCCGATCAGCCTGGAAGCCGAGCTGGGCTGAGCAACGGTAGTGCCGGCCACTGGCCGGCAAACGCATGATGCAGAGGTCCATGTAGCAGCCGGCCAGCGTTATGGCGGCCTTCCTGGCCGCCCCCCTTCGGGCCGTCGCGTCCGACGTTGGCAGCGGCTCCTGCCGCTGCCTTCGGCTCTACCTTCCAGCAGCAATCACCAGTCAAGGGTGCCGGTAATCACCGTCTGCACCTGGCCTCCCGACCAGACCTCGCCATCGGCGTCGACCAGCAGGGTCAGGCGCGCATCGTGGCCGACTTCGCGGCCCTGGCTGACCTCGAACGGTGCACGGCCACGCGGCAGGGCATCGCGCAGGTCCAGCCACGCGGCCAGCACCGCATTGGCGGCACCGGAGGCGGCATCCTCGAAGCGCCGGCCATTGCCGACGAAGGCGCGCACGGCCAGATCGAATCCCTCGCGGCCATCGCTGAAGGCATAGGCGAACACGCCCATGCTGTCGGTGGACTCGGCCAGCGCAGCCACCGCATCCCAGTCCGGGCGCAGGGCGCGCAGAGCCGCTTCATTGGCCACCTGCACCACCCACCAGCTGCGTCCGCCCTGCATGCGCGCCGGCGGCAGCGTGCCCAGCGGCCAGTCCTTCAGCGCCGCCTGCAGGCGCGGATCGGTGGCTTCAGCGATCTCGGCCAGTTGCGCGCGCGGGGTGCGGATGGCGATGCGCTGCTGCGCGCCCTCACCACTGACGCGCAGCGGCAGGGCACCGGCAATGCCGTCCTGCACCAGCACGCCATCGATCGGTGTGGCCAGGCCGGCCTGCAGCACCGCATGCGCGGTGCCGACGCTGGGGTGGCCGGCGAACGGAACTTCCTTCTGCGGGCTGAACATGCGCAGCCGGTAGCTGGCACCCGCGACCTGCGGCGGGAACACAAAGGTGGTTTCGGGCAGGCGCGTCCAGCGGGCGATGGCCTGCATGCTGGCGTCGTCCAGGCCCTCGGCATCCAGTACCACGGCCAGCGGGTTGCCAGCGCCGGCGCGCGGGGAGAACACATCCAGCTGCAGGAAACGGCGGGTGGTCATCGGGGCGAAACTCCAGTAAACAGGCGGCATAGCGTAGCGCGGGGCACCCAAAAGGGGACGGAGGGAATTAAGTCGCTTTTGCCCCATGTGCCATAAGCGACTTAATTCCCTCCGTCCCCTTTTTTCCGTGCGCTACCAGCGGATGTGGCCGTCGATGACCGGCTGCACCTGGCCGCCGATCCAGACCGTGCCCTGCGCATCGACCTGCACCTGCACGCGGCCATCGCGGCCGACTTCGCGGCCCTGGCTGGCCACGTAGTGGCCCTCGCGGCCGGGCAGGGCGTTGCGCTGGCGCAGCCAGGCGCCGATCAGGGCATTGGCGCTGCCGGTGACCGGATCTTCCGGCACGCTGGCCGCATCGGCGGGGCAGAACGCACGTACCACGCGGGAGTGGCCGGTGCCGGCATCGTCGGCGAACACCGCCACGCCGGTGGCATCGGTGGCGAGGCTCCAGTCAGCCAGCGCGGCCATGTCCGGCGCCAGGTTGCGCACGGCGGCGGCATCGCGCAGCGGCAGCAGCCACCAGCGTGCGCCGTTGTCCCACAGTTCGGGGCGCTGCCCACTGGCGGCCAGGGCCAGCAGTGCTTCGGGCGCCGCGTCCGCGGGTGTCGCCAGCTGCCGCGCCGGTGGGCTGGCCAGCTGGATCTGCAGTGCCTCGGCCGGGCCGCTGACCCGCACCGGCAGCAATCCCGCCGCGCACTGCTGCAGCAGGGCGCCGTCGCGCGGTTGCGCCAGGCCGCAGCTCACCGCCGCCCAGGCCGCGCCGACGCTGGGGTGGCCGGCAAACGCCAGCTCGCGGGTCGGGGTGAAGATGCGGATGTGGTAGTCGGCGCCGGGTGCGCTGGGACGCAGGAAGAACACCGTCTCGGACAGGTTCAGCCAGGCGGCCAGGCCCTGCATCTGGCTGCTGGAGAGCGTGTCGGCGTCCAGGATCGCGCCCAGTGGATTGCCGGCGCCGGGGCGCGGGGCGAAGACATCGAGCTGCAGGTAACGAAGGACGGCCATCTACGGGGATATTGCGCTTAGAATCAAAGGTTCCGCCCCTGAGGGCGGCTTCCCCACATTCTACATAGCCAATCCATGTCAGCTTCCCCCCTTGTCGATCGTTGGATCGTACTGAAGTTCGGCGGCACTTCGGTGTCGCGTCGTCACCGCTGGGACACGATCGGGAAGCTGGCGAAAAAACGCGCGGAAGAGACCGGCTCGCGCGTGCTGGTGGTGGTGTCGGCGCTGTCCGGGGTCACCAACGAACTGACCGCGATCGCCGATGGCGCGCCGGACAGCCGTGATCGCGTGGCGGCGCTGGTCGAGCGCCACGAGGGCTTCCTGGCCGAGCTGGGCCTGGGCCGCGAGGTGCTGGCCGAGCGCCTGGCGGCGCTGCAGGGCCTGCTCGATGATGCGCGGGCGGCCACCCGTCCGCTGGATTGGCAGGCCGAAGTGCTGGGCCAGGGCGAGCTGCTGTCCTCCACCCTGGGCGCAGCCTACCTGCACGCTTCGGGCCTGGACATGGGCTGGATGGACGCGCGCCAGTGGCTGGACGCGATGCCGCCGCAGCCGAACCAGAGCGACTGGTCGCAGCGCCTGTCGGTGAACTGCCAGTGGCGTGCCGATGCGGAGTGGATGCAGCGCTTCCGCGCGCAGCCGACCCGCCTGCTGATCACCCAGGGCTTCATTTCGCGGCATGCCGATGGCGGTACCGCCATCCTCGGCCGTGGTGGCTCGGATACCTCGGCGGCGTACTTCGGTGCGCTGCTGGGCGCCAGCCGCGTGGAGATCTGGACCGATGTACCGGGCATGTTCAGTGCGAATCCGCGCGACGTGCCCGACGCGCGCCTGCTGACCCGGCTGGACTATTACGAGGCGCAGGAAATCGCCACCACCGGCGCCAAGGTGCTGCATCCGCGCTCGATCAAGCCGTGCCGCGATGCCGGCGTGCCGATGGCCATCCTCGATACCGAGCGCCCTGAACTGCCGGGCACCAGCATCGATGGCAGCGCTGCGCTGGTGCCGGGCGTAAAGGCGATCAGCCGCCGCAACGGCATCGTGCTGGTGTCGATGGAAGGCATCGGCATGTGGCAGCAGGTCGGCTTCCTGGCCGATGTGTTCAACCTGTTCAAGAAGCATGGCCTGTCGGTGGACCTGATCGGTTCGGCCGAGACCAACGTCACCGTGTCGCTGGACCCGTCCGAGAACCTGGTCAACACCGATGTGCTGGCCGCGCTGTCGGCCGACCTGTCGCAGATCTGCAAGGTGAAGGTGATCGTGCCGTGCGCGGCGATCACCCTGGTTGGTCGTGGCATGCGTTCGCTGCTGCACAAGCTGTCGGACGTGTGGGCCACCTTCGGCCGCGAGCGCGTGCACATGATCTCGCAGTCGTCCAACGACCTGAACCTGACCTTCGTCATCGACGAGGCCGATGCCGATGGCCTGCTGCCGATCCTGCACGCCGAGCTGATCGACAGCGGCGCGATGCCGGTGGAAGAGACGGAAGTGTTCGGCCCGCGCTGGCGCGAGATTGCCGGCACCGTGCGCCCGCGTGGCACGCCGTGGTGGCGGGGCCAGCGTGCGCACCTGCTGCAGCTGGCCGATGCCGGTACGCCGCGCTACGTCTACCACCTGCCGACGGTGCGCGCCCGCGCCCGTGCGCTGGCCGCGATCAAGCCGATCGACCAGCGCTACTACGCGATCAAGGCCAACAGCCACCCGGCCATCCTGCAGCTGCTGGAAGCCGAGGGCTTCGGCCTGGAATGCGTGTCGCACGGCGAGCTGAAGCATGTGTTCCAGCACCTGCCGGAACTGTCGCCCAAACGCGTGCTGTTCACCCCCAGCTTCTGCCCGCGCAGCGAGTACGAGGCGGCGTTCGCGCTCGGCGTGACCGTGACGGTCGACAACGTCGAGGCACTGCAACGCTGGCCGGACCTGTTCCGCAACCGCGAGCTGTGGCTGCGCGTCGATCTCGGCCGTGGCGAAGGCCACCATGCCAAGGTCCGTACCGGCGGCAAGGACTCCAAGTTCGGCCTGCCGATCGCCCGCGTCGACGAGTTCGTGCGCGCGGCCACCGATCTGGGCAGCCGCGTGGTCGGCCTGCATGCGCACCTCGGCAGCGGTGTCGAGACCGCGCAGCACTGGCGCCTGATGTGCGATGAACTGGCCGGTTTCGCCCGCCGCATCGGCAGCGTGCAGACCATCGACATCGGTGGTGGCCTGCCGATTCCGTATTCCGCCGAGGACGAACCGTTCGACCTGGATGCCTGGGCTGAGGGCCTGGCCGAGGTCAAGGCACTGCACCCGGCGTTCCGGCTGGCGATCGAGCCGGGCCGCTACCTGGTGGCCGAGTCCGGCGTGCTGCTGACCCATGTCACCCAGGTGGTGGAAAAGGAGGGCGTGCGCCGCGTCGGCCTGGATGCCGGCATGAACGCACTGATGCGCCCGGCCCTGTACGACGCCTGGCACGACATCGAGAACCTCAGCCGCCAGGGTGGGTATGCCGAGGCGGCATTCGATGTGGTCGGCCCGATCTGCGAATCCAGCGATGTGTTCGGCAAGCGCCGCAAGCTGCCGGTGTCGACCGCGCCGGACGACGTGATGCTGATCGCCGATGCCGGCGCCTACGGCTATTCGATGGCCAACACCTACAACCAGCGGATGCTGCCGCGCGAAGACGTGATCGAATGATCGCCGCGCGCGCCCTGCACCCGCCCACCGACACGCCCCGCGCCATCGCGCGGGCCCGTGCCTGACCGGATACACCATGACTGCTTTCGACAAACACCAGGTTTCCCGCTTCCGCTTCGTCCGCTGCGAATTCGCCGCGGAGACCGGCGTGGCCAAGCTGGTCTATGCCTTTGATGACGGCCCGGAGATGGTGGAAACCATCACCGTTCCGGGCGCCCCGTTCGTGCTGGACGAGGCGCGTACCGCCGCCGTGCAGCGCGCGCTGCAGCTGCTGCACCTGATCGCCGGTGTCAGCTACTACAAGGCGGGCGTGCCGGAGACGGTCAGCATAGACAGCTACGCCATCGATGCCGATACCGCTGCGTTGGTGGAGACGGTCTACCTCAACGGCCTGGGCGAATTTGCCTACCGCAACGGTCTGAACCTGCGCGGGCGCTTCCGCCTGCCGGTGCAGGGCGAAGCGGTGCAGGCGCCGGTGCTGGGCCTGCAGCCGCACGCGCTGGTGGCGATCGGCGGCGGCAAGGATTCGCTGGTCAGCATCGAAGCGCTGCGCCGTGCCGGCGTGGACGAGACGGTGACCTGGATCGGCGGTTCGCAGCTGATCCGCGCCTGTGCCGAGCGTACCGCCCTGCCGACGCTGAACCTGGGTCGCGCGCTGGCGCCGGAACTGTTCGAGCTCAACCGCCAGGGCGCCTGGAACGGCCATATCCCGGTCACCGCGGTGAACTCGGCGATCATGGTGCTGGCCGCGCTGCTGCAGGGCGTGGACCAGGTGGTGTTCTCCAATGAGCGTTCGGCCAGTTACGGCAGCCAGATTCCGGGCACCGGCGAAGTGAACCACCAGTGGTCCAAGGGCTGGGCGTTCGAGCAGGCGTTCGGCAGCCATGTGCAGACGCACGTGGCGGCGGACCTGCAGTACTACTCGCTGCTGCGCCCGATGTCCGAGCTGGCGGTGGCCCGCCAGTTCGCCAAGACCGATTTCTACGACGCGCACTTCTCCAGCTGCAACCGCAACTTCCACATCCTCGGCGAGCGCCCTGTGAACCGCTGGTGCGGCGTCTGCCCGAAGTGCCATTTCGTGTTCCTGGCGCTGGCCCCGTTCATGCCCAAGACGCGCCTGGTGCGCATCTTCGGCCGCAACCTGCTGGACGATGCCGAGCAGGCCGGTGGCTTCGATGCGCTGCTGGAATTCCAGGACCACAAGCCGTTCGAGTGCGTGGGCGAAGGCCGCGAATCGCGTGCGGCGATGGCGACCCTGGCGCAGCGCCCGGAGTGGAAGGAAGACGTGCTGGTGAAGCGCTTCTGCAATGAGATCCAGCCGCAGCTGGATGCCGCCGAACTGGAACTGGCACCGCTGCTGCAGCTGCAGGGCGAGCACCGCGTTCCGGCTGCGCTGTGGGAACGGGTGCGTGAAGATTTCGAAGCTTGAAGGAAAGCGCGTTGCGCTGTGGGGCTGGGGCCGTGAGGGCCGCGCCGCGTTTGCGGTACTGCGTGAGCGCCTGCCCACGCTGCCGCTGAGCCTGTTCTGCCCGGCGGCCGAAGTCGAGGCCGCACGCGTGGAAACACAGGGCGCGCTGGACGTGCGTGGCGAGCCTTCCGCTGAAGCGCTGGCCGCGTTTGACGTGGTGATCAAATCGCCCGGCATCAGTCCCTACCAGCCGATCGCGCTGGCGGCTGCAGGGCAGGGCACCAGCTTCATCGGTGGCACCGCGCTGTGGTTCGCCGAACACGCGACCGACGATGGCATCGTGCACGACATCGTGTGCGTGACCGGCACCAAGGGCAAGAGCACCACCACCGCGCTGGTCGCGCACCTGCTACGCGCGGCCGGCCACCGCACCGGCCTGGTCGGCAATATCGGCCTGCCGCTGCTGGAAGTGCTGGACCCGCAACCCGCACCCGAGTACTGGGCGGTGGAACTGTCCAGTTACCAGACCGGCGAAGTGGCGCGCAGTGGCGCCCATCCGCAGGTGGCGGTGGTGCTGAACCTGTTCCCGGAGCATCTGGACTGGCACGGCAGCGAACAGCGCTATATCGAGGACAAGCTGCGGCTGGTGACTGAAGCCGCGCCGCGCATCGCTGTGCTCAATGCCGCCGATCCGCACCTGGCCGCGCTGTCGCTGCCCGACAGCGAGGTGATCTGGTTCAACCAGCCGCAGGGCTGGCACATGCGCGACGATGTCGTGCACCGGGGCGAGCAGGCGGTGTTCGATACCCGAAACACGCCGCTGCCCGGTCGCCACAACCGCGGCAATCTGTGCGCGGTGCTGGCCGCGCTGGAAGCGCTGGGGCTGGACGCGGTGGCGCTGGCACCGGCGGTGCAGGATTTCCGACCCCTGCCGAACCGCCTGCAGCGCATCGGCGTGGCCGATGGCCTGACTTACGTCAACGATTCGATCAGCACCACGCCGCATGCCAGCCTGGCGGCGCTGGAGTGCTTCGCCGGACAGCGCATCGCGTTGCTGGTCGGCGGGCATGACCGTGGCTTGGACTGGACCGATTTCATGCAGCACATGGCGCACGATGTGCCTCCGGTGGAGATCGTGACCATGGGCAGCAACGGCCCGCGCATCCACGCGATGCTGCAGCCGCTGGCTGATGGCGGCCGCTTCGGCCTGCATGCGGCCGCTGACCTGCCCGAAGCGATGGCGCTGGCACGTGTCGCGCTGGGCGCGCAGGGTGGGGTGGTGCTGCTGTCGCCGGGCGCGCCGAGCTTCGGCGCTTACCGTGACTACGTGGCGCGTGGCCGTCATTTCGCCGAGCTGGCCGGGTTTGACCCGGACAGCATCAGCGCGATTCCGGGCCTGGGCATCGTTTGAAGGTAGTGCCGGCCGCTGGCCGGCAACCTCCGGAGAAATTCATCCGCGCATGGCGTGGATCTACTGTTCCTCGTCGATGAACGCGTAGTCGCCGTCAATCAGCTGCTGCAGGTACGCATCGAAGCTGGGCGCGATGACTACGTAGCTGTCCGGATCGTGCAGGTAGCGCACCACCTGTCCAACCGTGCCACCCGGCGCCGGATCGAAATCCAGGTACAGCATCGAGGTGCCGCCGTTGTTCATGCAGTGCGAGAAGCACAGGCGGCGGTTCATCGGCAGATCCGCGTCGATACCTTCACCCAGGATCTCCGGCTCGTCATCCAGCCACTCTTCGTAGATGGAACGAATGCTGTCGTCCCACTGCTGCTGGTCCTCGAAGATCTGCGCGACCGAGCGCAGGTAGTACGGGTAATCGCCCACATCTGAACCCAGCATCAGCACGCAGACCTCACCACCGGGATACTCGCGGAAATGGGTGCCATCCACGCGCGACAGCAGCGCGACCAGGCTGTCCGGCACCTGCGGCCACTGCGTGCGCAGGCGCTCCAGGTCTTCGGCGCTGGCGCCCTGCACATGGGCCCACTGAGGGGCATCATCGGCAGGCAGGCGAGGGATCAGGCCAGACAGAAAGCGATCAACAAGGTTCATGCGGCAAAAAGGGGACGGAGGGGATTAAGTCGTATCCAACCACACCTGCGTCACGTCGCCAATGCAGAATGCGACGCGGGAGGGGCGAATACGGCTTAATCCCCTCCGTCCCCTTTTTCTTGCGGAGCAGGCGCATGAATCGTTGGCGATGCGGTGTGGCGGTGATGCTGGGGCTGGCGGCGATGCCGGCGTGGGCGGCGATGAAGACGCAGCCGGTGGAGTGGAAACACCAGGGCACGAACTTCAGTGGCGTGCTGGTCTATGACGACGGCGACAACGACAAGCGCCCGGGCCTGGTGATGGTGCCGAACTGGAAGGGTGTGAACGCATCGGCCATCGAGAAGGCCAAGCAGCTGGCCGGCGATGATTACGTGGTGCTGGTGGCCGACGTGTACGGCAAGGGCGTGCGGCCGAAGACCGACGCCGAGGCCGGGCCGGTGGCGACCAAGTTGCGCAATGACCGGTCGTTGCTTCGCGCACGAGCGCTGGAGGCGGTGAACGTGCTCAAGGCACAGGCCGGCAAGGCGCCGCTCGATGCCAGCCGGATCGGTGCGGTGGGCTTCTGCTTCGGTGGTACCACCGTGCTTGAACTGGCCCGCGCCGGTGCGCCGCTGGCCGGGGTGGTCAGCCTGCACGGTGGGCTGGGTTCGCCATTGCCGGCGCAGGCCGGTGGCAGCCATCCCTCGGTGCTGGTGCTCAACGGTGCCGACGACAAGAGCGTGACTGCCGAGGACATCGGCAGCTTCCAGAAGGAAATGGACGCGGCCAAGGTGGACTGGGAGTTCACCAACTACAGCGGCGCAGTGCACTGCTTTGCCGAGCGCGATGCCAACAGCCCGCCGGGCTGTCAGTACAACGAGCGGGCAGCCAAGCGCGCGTGGAAGGCGCTGGATGAGTTCTTCGAGGAGCGCTTCGGGAAACGTTGACCCGTGCAGCGGTAGTGCCGGCCGCTGGTCGGCAACCTCATGATGCTGGCGATGTCATCGGGAATGCCGGCCAGCGGCCGGCACTACCGGATGCGGTCAATGCGATCGTTTCAGTGCCGACCAACGGTCGGCACGCATCCATCAATGCGAACGCTGCACCGCGTAGCGGGCCAGGCCGCGCAGCGCCGCCACGGCATCATTGTCGCCCAGGCCGTCCAGCGCGCGCTCGGCGGCTTCGGCATATTCCTCGGCACGCGCGCGGCTGTACTCCAGGCCGCCGGTGGCGCGGATCGCGGCCAGCACTTCCGGCATCGCCGAGGCATCGCCGTCCTGCACGATGGTACGCAGGCGCTCGCGGGTCGCGTCGTCGGAATGGGCCATGGCGTGGATCAGCGGCAGCGTGGCCTTGCCCTCGGCGAGGTCGTCGCCCAGGTTCTTGCCCAGCTCCTCGGCATTGGCCGAGTAGTCCAGCACGTCGTCGGCGATCTGGAACGCGTAGCCCAGATGCATGCCGTAGTCGAACAGGGCCTGCTGGGTGGCTTCGTCCACGCCGCTGGCCAGTGCGCCCAGGCGGGTGCCGGCGGCGAACAGCACCGCGGTCTTGCGCTCGATCACGCGCAGGTAGGCGGCTTCGTCGGTATCCGGGTTGTGCACGTGCAGCAGCTGCAGCACTTCACCCTCGGCGATGCGGTTGGTGGCATCGGCCAGGATCTGCATCACCGACATGCGCTCCAGCTCGACCATCAGCTGGAAGCTGCGCGAGTACAGGAAGTCGCCGACCAGCACGCTGGGCGCGTTGCCCCACAGCGCGTTGGCGGTGCTGCGGCCACGGCGCAGGCTGGATTCGTCCACCACGTCGTCGTGCAGCAGGGTGGAGGTGTGGATGAACTCGATGATCGCCGCCAGCTGGTGGTGCTCCGGGCCGGCCTGGCCGACCGCATGGCCGGCCAGCATCACCAGCATCGGGCGCAGGCGTTTGCCGCCGGCGGAAATGATGTGGTCGGCGATCTGGTTGATCAGCACGACGTCCGAGGACAGCCGACGCCGGATCAGGGCGTCGACGGCGGCCATGTCGGCCGCGGCAAGCGACTGGATCTGGGGCAGGCCCAGGGCGGGACGGGTGTCTTCGGTGATGGTCATGCGATCAGGCTTTCAGGCTCACCGCCGATTATAGGCGCTGGCCGTGAATTCGGGCGCAAACCGGGCTGGCCGGCGTTCCCGGCCCCGCAAACGCTGCTGCCTGCGTGAATACGTATGCAGGTTGCGCCATGCCCGCGGGGCCGCCGCTAAGCTTGCCGGATCAGGTTTTCAGCCCGCTGCCGGCGGGTCCCGCATGCCCGGAGGGGGGCTGTCGATGTCGCACTATCCTTGGTGGCGCGGAGCCGTCATCTACCAGATCTACCCGCGCAGCTACCTCGATGCCAACGGCGATGGAGTAGGCGACCTGCCGGGCATCATCCAGCGCCTGGACCACATCGCTGCCCTGGGCGTGGATGCGATCTGGATCTCGCCGTTCTTCAAGTCGCCGATGGCCGACTTCGGCTACGACATCGCCGACTACCGCGACGTCGACCCGCTGTTCGGCAGCCTGGACGACTTCGACCGCCTGCTGGCCAAGGCCCACGGCCTGGGCCTGAAGGTGATGATCGACCAGGTGCTGAGCCATACATCGATCGAGCATGCCTGGTTCCGCGAGAGCCGCCAGGACCGCAGCAATCCGAAGGCGGACTGGTATGTCTGGGCCGACCCGCGCGAGGACGGTACCCCGCCCAACAACTGGCTGTCGCTGTTCGGCGGCTGCGCCTGGCAGTGGGAGCCGCGCCGTGAGCAGTACTACCTGCACAACTTCCTGGTCGACCAGCCGGACCTGAACTTCCATCACCCGGATGTGCAGCAGGCCACGCTGGACAACGTGCGCTTCTGGCTGGACCGCGGCGTGGATGGCTTCCGCCTGGATGCGATCAACTTCTGCTTCCACGACGCACAGCTGCGCGACAACCCGGCCAAGCCCGCCGACAAGCGGGTGGGGCGCGGTTTCAGCCCGGACAACCCGTACGCCTACCAGTACCACTACTTCAACAACACCCAGCCGGAGAACCTGCCGTTCCTGGAGCGCCTGCGCGCGCTGCTGGATCACTATCCGGGGGCGGTCAGCCTGGGCGAGATCTCCTCGGAGGACTCGCTGGCGACCACCGCCGAGTACACCCGCGATGGCCGCCTGCACATGGGCTACAGCTTCGAGCTGCTGGTGGACGACTACAGCGCGGCCTACATCCGCGATACGGTCTCGCGCCTGGAAGCCGTGATGACCGAAGGCTGGCCGTGCTGGGCGGTTTCGAATCACGACGTGGAGCGGGCGGTCAGCCGCTGGGGTGGCCACCCGGCCGACCCGCGCCTGGCGCGGATGCTGGTGGCGATGCTCTGTTCGCTGCGTGGCTCGGTCTGCCTGTACCAGGGCGAGGAGCTGGGCCTGGCCGAGGCCGAGGTACCGTTCGAGGCCCTGCAGGACCCCTACGGCATCACGTTCTGGCCCAACTTCAAGGGGCGTGACGGTTGCCGTACCCCGCTGCCGTGGACCGATGCGCCGCTGGCCGGTTTCACTTCCGGCCAGCCGTGGCTGCCGATTCCGGCCGAGCACCGGGCGGCGGCCGTGGCCGTTCAGGAGCGCGATCCACTTTCGGTCCTGGCGGCTTTCCGGGCCTTCCTGGCCTGGCGGCATACCCAGCCGGCCCTATTGCATGGCAGCATCAGATTCATCGAAAGCGCCGAGCCAGTGCTGCTGTTCGAGCGTATGCTTGCAGATGAAACCCTCCTGCTGGCCTTCAACCTGTCGGCCGAGGCGGTGACCCATTCGCTGCCGCCGGGCAACTGGCAGCAGGTGGCGGTACCGGGCCCGGATGCGGGCACGGTGCAGGGTGATGAACTCCAGCTGCCGCCGCGCGCGGTGTATTGCGCCCGACGCAGCTGACCGATTTCTCCGGTGGCGGTACTTGCGGGGACGGGGCCGAAGCGCCCCGTCCCTTTTTTGTGGGTGGGCTTCCGGCGAAAGGCATCTACGCATGGCGTGGATCTAAGGGTTGGGGCGGCGCTGGGTAGATCCACGCCATGCGTGGATGGGCATCCGCGCAAAAGAAAACCCGCTGCCTGCGCAGCGGGTTTCCGATGAGTTGTTGCCGGCCAGCGGCCGGCACTACCCGGGCATGGTCAGAACTTGTAGTTCACGCCCAGCATATAGGTGCGGCCCCACTCGATGTACTCCAGCGGGCGGTCCTTGCTGCCGGCGTAGGTGCGGTATGGCTCGTTGGTCAGGTTGCTGCCCTGCAGCAGCAGGGTCAGGCCACGCAGGGCGCTGCTGTCGCTGAAGGTGTAGCTGACCTGCGCATCGGTCACGTTTTCGCCGACGACATAGCGCAGGCTGCGGTTGCCGTTGAAGTTGCCGATCTCACCGATGAAGTCCGAACGCCGGCGCTGGCTGACGCGTGCTTCAAAGCCGCTGCGCTCGTAATAGGCGGTGAAGTTGTACACGCGCTTGGACAGGCCCGGCAGGCTGATCGGGTCACTGCCCACGCTGGAGGCGCTCTCCGGATCCAGGATGGTGATGTCGCTCTTGTTGAAGGTCGCGCTGGCCTGCACGCCGAAGCCACGCAGGCTGTCGGTCAGCATGTCCAGCGGGAACGATGCGGTCAGTTCCAGACCCTTCAACGTGCCGCCCTTGCCGTTCTGCGGGGCGGAGAAGGTGCCGGTGGTCAGCACCGGTGCCGTCATGCCCGGCGGCGGCACGTAGCTGCCCAGCAGCGAGGTGAAGTCGTAGTTGTCGACCGACTGGGTGTAGACGTAGCTCTTCAGGTCCTTGTAGAAGATCGCGGCGGCCACGTAGGCCTTCTCGCCGAAGTACTTCTCATAGGACAGGTCCAGCGCGGTGGCACGCCACGGGTCCAGCAGCGGATTGCCGCCGCTGCCGCCGGGGCGGCCGGTGCCGGTGTCCACGCCGAACTCCAGGCCGGCGCGCATCTGGTCCACGCGCGGGCGCGCGACCTGCTTGGCGGCGGCGAAGCGCAGCGTCTGCTGGTGCGGGAACATGAAGGCCAGGTTCAAGCTCGGCAGCCAGTCGTTGTAGGTACGGCCGTTCGAATACGGCTGCACGTTGTTGCCGGCCGACTGCGAGCTGTCCCAGTAGCGCGAATCCGAACTCTGGTCGGTGTGCTGCATCTGCACGCCGATGTTGCCGCGCACGCCGACCTCGCCGATGTCGGTGTTGATGTTCAGGCGCGCCCAGGCGGTGGTGATCTTCTCCTGCACCGACCACGACTTGGGAATCAGGTAGTCCAGGTTGTCGACCGGATTGAAGGTCATGTAGCGGCCCACTGCGGCCGGTACGTTCCAGGCCGGGATGGTGCCCAGGCCGGCAAAGCCCAGGTCGACCGGGCGGTACTGCAGGTCCGAGGCGATGTTGGCGTCGCCCTGCGCGCCGAGCAGGATGTTGCCTTCGGACTGGGTCTTCACCTTGCGGCGGTCGGCGTAGTTCAAGCCGATGTCGATGTCCGGCGCCCACGAGGCGATGGCATCGGGCAGGGCGATGGTGGCGGCCAGCTTGCCACCCTTCAGGCGGTCTTCCACCTTCGGCACCTTGCCGTAGCCGGAACCGTAGATGGTGTTGGTCAGGAACAGGGCGTCGGGGTTGGAATAGTTCAGCCCCGGGCTGATCTGCGAGAAACCATCCTGGCGGATCGTCACGCCGATCGTATCCAGCTGCGGCATCGGGGTCAGCTGCAGGTTGTTTTCCAGGTTCAGCTCATCGCGCGTGGCCTTGGAGTAGTTCAGGTCGGCGACCAGCTTGACGCCGCCGAAGTTGAACTCGTTGTTCCAGCCGAACGCATCGATCTTGTCCTTGCGCTTGTTGTACATGCCGCGCACCAGCGGATACACGCCGCTGGCGGTGCCGCCGGTGAACGAGCCGTTGGCGTTGATCTGCGGGTTGCTGACCAGCAGGCCCGGGGTGTAGTTGCCGTTGTAGTTGCTGAGGTTCAGCTCGAACTGGTTGGCGGTGTCGATCTGCTCGGCTTCGGTGTGGAACGCATCGAAGGTGCTGGTCCAGCTGTTGTTCGGCCGGAACTGGATTGTGGCCATCACGCCGTCGCGCTTGTTGTTGCCGGTGCGGCGCAGTGCCTTGATGCCATCGGAGAAGTAGGTGCCGGCGCCCACGCCCGGGCGGTCGCCCTTGTCGGTGTGTTCGGTGGTCCACGGTTCGTACAAACCGACCTGGTTCTCCTGGATCGGCATGTCGCTGTGCGCGTAGCCGATGGCGATGCCCAGGGTCTTGTCCAGGAACTGGTCGATGTAGCTTGCACTGAAGCGGTTGCCATACGGATCGACGTTGGCAGCGCGGCCCAGCGAACTCTTCTGGTAACGGCCGCTGACGGCGATCACGCGCTCGCCGAAGCTGAGCGGGCGTGCGGTCTGCATGTCGATGGTACCGGACAGGCCCTGGCCGACCAGCGCGGCATCCGGGGTCTTGTACACGGTCACGCCGTTGACCAGCTCGGACGGGTACTGGTCGAACTCAACGCCGCGGTTGTCGCCGGTGCTGACCACTTCCCGGCCATTGAGCAGGGTGGTGGCGAAGTCCGGCGACAGGCCGCGCACGCTGATCACCTGCGCACGGCCCGCCACGCGCTGGGCGGCCAGGCCGGGCAGGCGCGAGATGGATTCGGCGATGCTGACGTCTGGCAGCTTGCCGATGTCTTCGGCAGAGATCGCTTCGACCACCGAGGTGGCGTCCTGCTTGACCGCGATCGCGCTCTCGATGCCGCGGCGGATGCCGGTGACCTGCACCGTATCCAGGTTGGTGGCGGCGGTGCCGGCCGGCGTGGTGGTGCTCTGCGTGGACTGTGCCGACGCCAGCGTCGGCGCCAGGACAACGGCCAGCGCGATGCTCAGCGCGCTGCGCTTGTGGTTCAACATTTTCCCCTCCCAGGCAATGTTGCAGATCGATTCGTGGACGTCCCGGAGTGACCGTGGACGTGCGACGCGGTGGCCGCTGTCGTCGCCGCTATGGTAGGCAGCGCGTTCTTCGCGGGAATCACCCTGCATACGTATTCAATGGCGTTTGCAGGGGTGTAATCGCTTTCAGGCAGCATTTGCGGTAGTGCCGGCTGCTGGCCGGCAATCGCGTTCACCGGGTTGCCGGCCAGCGGCTGGCACTACCGGGGCATTCACAGCGGCGTGAAGCGAATGGCCTGCCCACCGCCCGGTGCCAGCACCAGCATCAATGAGTCGGCACTGGTCACCTCGCGGGTTTCGCGTGCGAACGCGAACGGGTTGCTGCGGAAATCAGCGCCTTCACCATCGCGGTAGATCTCGGCGCGATAGCGCACGCCTGGCTCCAGGAAGCCCAGCGACACCGGCAGCACGCGGCCGTGTTCATCCGTGATGCTGCCGAGGAACCAGTCGCGGCTGTTGCGGTCGCGGCGCACGATCGTCACGTAGTCGCCCACTTCGCCATCGAGCACGCGGCTCTGCTCCCAGTCCACCGCCACGTCTTCGATGAAACGGAACGCCTCGCGATGCTGCAGGTAGTGCTCGGGCAGGTCGGCGGCCATCTGGATAGGGCTGTACAGCACCACGTACAGCGCCAGTTGGCGGGCCAACGTGCTGGGGATGGCCTGGCCGTGGCGGCCCTTCAGGCTGAGGATGCCGGGGGTGTAATCCATCGGCCCGGCCAGCATGCGGGTGAACACCAGGTTGACCTCATGCTCCGGCGGGTTCGGTGGCTGGCCCCAGGCGTTGTACTCCATGCCACGCGCACCTTCGCGCGAGATCCAGTTGGGATAGGTGCGGCGCAGGCCGGTGTCCTTGATCGGCTCATGAGGGTTCACCGACAGGTGCCGGCGCGCGGCTTCCTGCACCACCTTCAGGTGGTGGCGGGCCATGAACTGTCCGTCGTGCCACTCGCGCCACAGCGGGCCCCCCGTGGGATTGCGGCGGTCGACCTGGCCGTCGTCGCAGACGTAGCCGGTCTTGAACTGGTCCACGCCCAGCCGTGCGTACAGGTCCAGCGCGGCGCCCAGCTGGTCCTCGTAGTGCTCGATGGCGCAGCCGGTTTCATGGTGGCCGATCAGATGCACGCCCTTCTTCAGGCCATACGCCGACAGCGCTTCAATGTCGAAATCGGGCGTGGCACGGGTGAAATCGAAGTCGTAGCCATTGCCCACCCACATGCCGTCCCAGCCCGGATTCCAGCCTTCCACCAGCACACCACGGAAGCCGTGCGCGGCGGCGAAGTCGATCACCTTCTTCGTCTTGGCGGTGCTGGCCGCGTGCTTCGGTCCGGTCGCCCAGCTCTCGTTGTCCAGGTGCATCGACCACCACACGCCGAGATACTTGGCTGGCTTCACCCAGCTCACATCGCCCAGCGCATTGGGTTCGTTGAGGTTGAGGATCAGGTCCGATTCGACCAGGCCACCGGCACGGTCGGCGATCTGCAGCGTGCGCCACGGCGTGGCGAAGGGCAGGGTGCGGCGCACCTTCCAACCTTCGGCCGAGGGCGACAGCTGTGCGCGCAGGCGTTGTCCTTCTGTGCGGCGCAGCCACATGCCGGCATAGTCCACCAGCGCGGCCTCGTGGATCGCCACGTGCAGGCCATCGCGGCTGCGCAGGGTCATCGGCGTATGCACCAGCGGCACCTCGCGCAGTGGCGTGCGCTGGTACAGGTATTCGTAGTGGATCGGCTCGCCGGCGGGAATCCACCAGGCGGTGGAATCCTGCGCGATGGCGAACTCGGTCAGCTCGTCATCGATGATCGCTTCGTGCAGGTTCGGCTGCTCGGGGAACACATAGCGGAAGCCAACGCCATCGTCGTAGACGCGGAACACCACGTCCAGCCGCCGCTTGCTGCCGGTGGTTTCGGCCAGCTGTACGGTCAGCTCGTTGAAGTGGTCGCGGGTGAGCCGGCGCTCGCCCCACGGCTGCTCCCAGTGGTCATCGACGCTGCGCCGCTGCTGGCCAAGCAGGGCGAAATCGCGGTCCAGGCGGCCGTCACGCAGGGCGAAGCCGAGCTTCGAATCCTCCACCACGGGCTCGTCGAAACGCTCGACGCGATAGCGGGCTGTGCCGCCGTCCAGCACGAGACTGACCTTGAGTATCTTGCCCGGTGACTCGACGCTGGCCACCTGTGGCGTGGCCTGTGCCAGCGTGGCCCAGACCAGCAGGGCCAGACCGAGCAGGTGCGCGATTGCCGCGCGTACAGCAGTGGGTGACATCGGCAGTTCCCCTCCCAAGGCGCCGTTGGCAGACCCGGACCATAAGCCAGTGCGGCAGGCGCGCTACCGCGTGGCGCCATGAATACGTATGCAGATGGACGCAGCCGACAGCCCCGCGTCTACCATGGGGCCAAGGCACCTTGAGGGAGGGGCCGCGCCCGTCCACCGGCAATGGTGGTGCGGACCTACAACGCGTGCAGAGAGGGAGGGAGGCCGACGGGCGCAAGCCGGTCCGCCGCTTCGATGCTGAAGATCATTTGCCTGACCGCTGCCCTGGGGGCAGCGCTGGGATCGACCGCGCAGGCGGCCGACCTGCAATTCGACGGCCGCCATGCGCGTGCCGAAGCCGCTGCCAAGGGCAGCTTCGTGCTGCATGCGCCGAAAGGTGAGGTGCATATCGCGCCCATGCCGATGCGCAGCCAGACCGGCAGCGTGATGTTCGATGCCCTGTTCGCGCTGGCCCAGCAGGAAATGGACCAGGACCGCGTGGATGCAATCCGTGATCCCGCCTTCGACGAAGGCCGGCCGGTGCCGTGCGAGTGCTTCCAGACCGGTGCACGCTGGCCCTACGTGTGGACGCGTGATGTCAGCTTTGCCGCCGATCTGGCGCTCGCACGCCTGGACCCGAAGCGCACCCGGCAGTCGTTGCAGTTCAAGCTGTCGGCGGCCCGGGACGGGCACACGCCCGGCCTGTTCGTGGCGCAGGACACCGGTTCCGGTGGCAGCTGGCCGATCAGCAGCGACCGCGTGGTGTGGTTCCTGGCTGCACGTCATCTGCTGGAGGATCGCGCGTTTGCCGACCAGGTCTGGCAGGCGCTGCAGGGCACGCTGGCGCAGGACCGCGCGATGGTGTTCGACGCGCAGGTGGGCCTGTACCGTGGCGAGACCTCGTTCCTGGACTGGCGGGAGCAGACCTATCCGGACTGGACCCGCGAGGACGTGCGCTTCATCGGTGATTCCTACGCACTGTCCACCAACGTGCTGCACTACCAGGCACTGCGCCTGGCCGAACGCCTGGCCGACCAGCACGGCGACGCCCGTGCGGCCGACTACAAGGCGTGGGCCGATGCGTTGGCGAAGCAGATCGATGCACGCTTCTGGCGCGAGGATATCGGCCAGTACATGAGCTACATCGGCGAAGCCGCACACCCGGTGCCGTACGCCAAGGTCGATCTGCTTGGCCTGTCGCTGGGCATCCTCGCCGAGGTGCTGCCGCCCGAGCGCGCGCGCCGTGCACTGGCTGCCTACCCGATGGGGCCGGCCGGCAGTCCGGTGGTCTGGCCGCAGGAAGCGCAGCAGCCGATCTACCACAACCGCGCGATCTGGCCGTTTGTCAGCGCCTACTCGCTGCGTGCGGCGCGGCAGCTGGACGACGCACCGCGCATCGCCGCCGAGATCCGCTCGCTGATGCAGGGCGCCGCGCTGGCCGGTTCCAACATGGAGAACTACGAGCTGGTCAGCCAGGCCGTGCATGTCGAGGAAGGCGCACTGAGTGGCCCGGTGGTCAACTCCGAACGCCAGTTGTGGTCGGTGGCCGGCTATCTGTCGATGGTGGTCGAAGGCGTATTCGGCGTGCAGGATGATGGCCGCGTGCAGCCCAAGCTGCCGGCCGCGCTGGTGCCCGAACTGTTCGGCAGCCAGCGCAGCATCCGCCTCGACGCTGCGGGCAGGCGCTACGTGCTGGAACGCCCGAAGCAGCTGGGCGATGGATTGCTGGTAGCGGGTAAGGTGAAGACGCGTGGCGCCACCACAACCGTGCAGCTGGTCCCCGCCGCAGCGCCGCCGCGCAGCGCAGCGACGACGGCTGACGCCAATGCGCGCGCACCGGCCACGCCGGCCGCACCGCAGGTGCAGCGCAAGGGCAGGGGCTGGAATGTCATGGTCGCTGCCGACCAGGTGCTGTGGCAGGACGGTCGGGCGCTCACCATCAACAATGGTCTGGCACGCATCGGTGACGATGGCCTGCAGCATTGCCTCAGCCTGACCCGGCGCGATGGCGCATTGGAATCGCTGCACAGCCCGATGGTCTGCGTCGGTCCGCAGCAGCGGTCGAAGGGTACGCAGCGCTGGCAGTTCAGCTCGGCCAGGGCCGGGCAGGTGCGCCTGCGCCTGCAGTACCGCAATCCGAACGGGCCGATCAACACCGGCGTCACCGCCGCGGTGAAGCAGCTGGTGCTGCAGTGCCCGGGCCAGCCGTTGCAGCGGCACACCGTCACCCTGCCGCACAGCGTGGCCGTGCAGGACTCGACCTCGGCGGCATTCACGGTGCCCAAGGGCCGGTGCACGGTCATGCTTGAAGAGGGCTTCAACATGAGCGCGCTGCAGCACTTCGCGCACTACACAGGGGGCAAGGGCGGGCGCGATGGCGTGCTCAACCAGGCCCAGGTGCAGGCGCTGGTGGTGGCACCCGTGGCGGTGGCAGAGGGCGCACGATGAATCGCACGGCAAAACCGCAGCTGTCGTTCTGGCAGATCTGGAACATGTGCTTCGGCTTCCTCGGTATCCAGTTCGGATTCGCCCTGCAGAACGCCAATGCCAGCCGCATCTTCGAGACGCTGGGCGCGGACATCGACGCGGTACCGGGGCTGTGGATCGCCGCGCCGCTGACCGGCCTGCTGGTGCAGCCGGTGATCGGTTACCTGTCCGACCGCACCTGGACGCGCTGGGGGCGCCGTCGTCCATACTTCATGATCGGTGCGGTGCTGACCACACTGGCCCTGCTGGTGATGCCGAATTCACCGACGTTGTGGATCGCCGCCGGCACATTGTGGGTGCTGGATGCCTCGATCAACGTATCGATGGAGCCGTTCCGCGCCTTCGTCGGCGACCAGCTGGCACCACGCCAGCGCCCGACCGGCTATGCCATGCAGAGCTTCTTCATCGGCGTGGGTGCCATCGTCGCCAGCTTCCTGCCGTTCATCCTGGCCCACTTCGGGGTCGCCAATACGGCCGCCGCAGGTGAAGTCCCGGACACCGTGCGCTATGCGTTCTACTTCGGCGCGGTGGTGCTGCTGGCGGCGATTACCTGGACGGTGGTCAGCACCCGCGAATATTCACCGGCGGAGCTGGCCGGGTTCGACGATGCCGAGCCGCCGGCACATCACGCGGCGGCGACGATCAGCGGTCCGGCCCCCTGGGCGCAGGTGGCCATATGGCTGGGGCTGGGCGTGCTGCTGGCGCTGCTGATCGCGTGGCGGCAGGGCGACAGGATGCTGTATGTGCTGGCTGGCCTGTGTGCCGGCTACGGCCTGCTGCTGGCGCTCGCGCGCACGTTGCCGGCCACGCATATGCTGGCCGCCATCGTCGGCGACCTGCGCGCGATGCCGGTCACCATGCGGCGGCTGGCGTGGGTGCAGTTCTTCTCGTGGTTCGCGCTGTTTGCGATGTGGATCTACACCACCGCAGCAGTGGCCGGCGCCCACTTCGGTTCGACCGAACCGGAGTCGGCGGCCTACAACGAGGGTGCCAACTGGGTGGGTGTGCTGTTTGGCGCCTACAACGGCTTCGCCGCGTTGGCAGCGGTACTGATTCCGCTGATGGTGCGTGCGATCGGCCTGCGCTGGAGCCACCTGGTCAACCTGTGGCTGGGCGGTGCCGGGCTGGTCTCGCTGATGTTCATCCGCGACCCACACTGGCTGTTGCTGTCGATGGTCGGCGTCGGCTTCGCCTGGGCATCCATCCTCTCGCTGCCCTACGCACTGCTGTCCGACAGCGTGCCGGCGTCGAAAATGGGCGTGTACATGGGCATCTTCAATTTCTTCATCGTGATCCCGCAGCTGGTCGCGGCCAGCGCGCTCGGCTTCGCCCTGCGTACGTTGCTGGGTGGCCAGCCGATGCATGTACTGGTGCTGGGCGGCTGCAGCCTGTTCATCGCCGGCCTGTGCGTGCTGCGGGTTCCGTCCCGTCCGGAGGTGGTGTGATGCGTGGTGCGCTGTCTGTTGCTGTTTCCCTGGTACTGATGGCCGGCCATGCGGCGGCTGCGCCGCGCCCGGACTATGTGGGCACCACCGAGCCGTTCGCCAGCGATGCGGTGTACTTCGTGGTCACCGACCGCTTCGTCAACGGTGATCCGTCCAACGACCATCGTGACCAGGGCGGCGCGCACCGCACCTTCGACATCCCGGTGCCATGCCCGGACAAGGTGGATGGCAACATCGGCTATCTCGGTGGTGACTTCCGCGGCGTGCTCGACAATGCGCAGTACATCCGCAACCTCGGCTTCGGTGCGGTGTGGATTACCCCCATCGTCGACAACCCGGACGAGGCGTTCACCGGCAGCAAGCCGATCAGCTGCACCAGCACGCTGACCGATCGCGGCAAGACCGGCTACCACGGCTACTGGGGCATCAACTTCTACAAACTTGATGAGCACCTGCCCAGCAAGGACCTGGACTTCGCCGGGCTGACCAAGGGCCTGCACGGTGCTGGCCTGAAGGTGGTGCTGGACATCGTCGGCAACCACGGTTCGCCGGCCTGGACCATGCCGACGCGGCAGCCGCAGTTCGGGCAGATCTTCGACAAGGACGGAACGCTGATCGCTGACCACCAGAACCTGCCACCGCAGAAGCTGGATCCGAAGCACAACCCGTTGCAGGCGTTCTACAACAACATCGGCCCGGTCGACAGCAAGGACGGTTCGATCTTCGACGGCAACCTCGCCGAGCTGTCCGACTTCAACCAGGACAATCCGGCGGTGATGGACTACCTGGTGGGTGCCTACCTGCAGTGGACCGCGCAGGGCGTGGATGCCTTGCGCATCGACACCATCGGCTGGTTGCCGCACCCATGGTGGCATGCCTTCGTGAAGCGCATCCGCGCCGAGCACCCGGGCATGTTCATGTTCGGCGAAGCGTTCGATTACGATGCCGCACGCATTGCCGAGCACACCTTGCCGGCCAACGCCAACGTCAGCGTGCTCGATTTCCCATTGCGCGGCGCGCTGGAGCAGACCTTCGGCACCGCCGGCAAGGGCTTTGAAACCCTGGCCGAGCCACTGCACCTGAGCGGTGGCCCGTATGCCAACCCGTATGAGCTGATGAGCTTCTACGACAACCATGACATGCCACGACTGCAGGCCAGCGACAGTGGCTTCATCGATGCACACAACTGGCTGTTCACTGCGCGCGGCATTCCGGTGGTTTACTACGGCTCGGAGACCGGTTTCATGCGTGGCCGCGCCGAGCACGCAGGCAACCGCGCCTACTTCGGCCAGCCGCGTGTGGATGCGGCCCCGCAGAGCCCGATCTTCGCGCCGCTGCAGCGTATCGCCAGGCTGCGCGCAGCCACCCCGGCGCTGCAGCGCGGCCTGCAGGTGATCGAACGCCTGAAGGGCGATGAGGCCGTGTTCTTCCGCGTGCTGCAGCAGGGCGACGTGGCGCAGACCGCGCTGGTGCTGCTGAACAAGGGCGACAGGGCGAAGATATTCGACGTCAATCGCTATCTTCAGGCAGGCAGTTGGCGCGATGCGCTGGAGGGAGGTTCGTTGCGGGTGGACGGCTCCCTGAAGGCTGAAGTGCCCGCGCACGGAGTGAAGGTCTACGTATTGGACGCCGCCGTACAGCAGCCGGTGCTGCAGGCCGAGCTGGACAAGGCGATGGCCGACCAGAAGGCGCGGGACTTGCGTCTGGGGCGGTAGTGCCGGCCGCTGGCCGGCACCCTCGGACTCCCGGCACCTGCCTACCGCTCTGGTGGGTGCCAACCTTGGTTGGCACGCTTTTCGAGCAGTCGAGCAAGCTCGACTCTACAATGGCCTCCCCCCGCAGCCCACCGTACCGCCATGACCGACCTCGCCCCGCAGACCCCGATCGAAACCCTGCTGAAGGCGGCGATGGACGGGGCGGTGCCGATCCGCGCCTTCATGGAGGCCTTCGTCGCCTCCGAGGTGGTGCTGCTGACCGGCAGCCTGGTGACCCCCGATGGCAGTGGCTTCGACCCGCTGCTGTTCGACAAGCAGGGCACCCTGCACGTGGCCGTGTTCACCGACCCGTCGCGGGTGGGCATCCACAGCCAGCAGGCAGCGCACCAGATCCGCTGGCTGATGCTGGACGTGCTGCGCCGCGTGCCGGGTGGATACGGCGTGGTGATCAACCCGGGCACCCCGCTGGGCTTCGAGATCTCGCCCAGCGGCATTGGCGAGATCCTGAAGGACTTCGCGCAGGGCTGAATGTCCTTTCGGACGAATGTGTCCGATGCATGCACTTGCGGGGGGCGGGGCGTTTGCTAGAGTCCGCGGACCGACAGGACGCAAGGAGCAGCGCCATGGCAGCAGCGCAGGATAAGCCCGTACGTGTCGTCGATCTGCACACCCATCTGTTCAATGCGCGGCATCTGCCGCTGGAAAGCATCATCGCCGGCGCGATGGGTGCGTGGTCAAGTCCCTTGGCCCGACCTCTGGCGAAGCTGTTGTACCTGCTGACGGAAACAACGGGCGAGCAGGCGGAGTTCTCTCGGCTACAGCAGTTGCACCTGCATAGTCTTCATGACCATGGCGGGCACGAACAGATCGACTACATTGCGTCGATCTGCAACGTCGCCAGCCATGAGTTCCAGGTGGGCATTGCGGCGGGGCTGCCGGATGCCGATGGTCTGGCCGCGCTGACCGCCGACTCACCGCAAGCAGACGCCATGCGGGGCTCCGACCTGATGGCGATTCTCCGTGAGCTGGAGCAGGCCATTTCTGCAACGGGTGGGCCCGACACCGCCGCCGCGCCGTCCACCGATTCTCTCGTGCAGGAATTGATGGCGCCGGCAGGTCTGGTCGACTGGGCGCGCAGCACCGTGAAGCGCGCGCTGGAACGTTTCATGGCACTGGTGGTGCGTGATCCGACGAGTACGATCGGTAACTACGCCGAGTTCTTCTTCACTCTGCTGGGTTCAGAGGAAACGATTTTCCAGCGCTTGCAGGTGGCGTACGGTGAGTCCCTGCCCTCCATGGAGTACGCCCATCTGATGATGGACATGGAGCTGGCGTACCCGGGCGGGCCAATGGCCAACTATCACCTGCCCAAGCGCACCGGGAACATGGTGAAACTGCAGAAGAAGTTCCCGGAGCTGCATGGCTTTTTCGCATTCGATCCGCGCCGCGATGATCCGAATCCGCGCGGCTGGAAAGGGTTGCTTGAATCCGCACTCAAGGATGGATTCATTGGTTTCAAGTTCTATCCGGCGATGGGTTACAAGCCCCATGGGGACGCGGTCCATGCCCGGCGGATCAACGAGTTCTACGACTTCTGCCTGGAGCATGACACGCCGATCTTCGCGCATTGCACCCCGGTGGGGTTTCAGACCCCGCGCAAGGAGGGAGCGTTCGCGAACCCGGAATACTGGGCCGATGTGCTGAGCAGCCGCAAAGAACTGCGATTGTGCCTGGGACACGCCGGCGGGCAGCGCGCTCCCAGGGAAAGGCCGGTTTCGGCTGGCTGGGATGCCGAAGAGGTCGAGTGGAAGAAGGGCAACTATGCATGGCAGGTAGTTGACCTGTGTGTCCGATACCCCAACGTGTACTGCGAGATAGGGCATCTGGAAGGCCTGCTTGGCGGGGACATGTCGGACTTCGAGCGGAACCTGAGACGCGCCCGGGATACGCAGATGGATTACGGGTTCATGAGCAAGGTCGCTTATGGTTCCGACTGGCACATGCAGGCAATGGTCAACTCGGCCCGTAGCTACCTTGATCTGTTCCTGAAGCTGTTTGAAAAGGAGGAGTGGCGGGAGCACCGGGAGCGCTTCTTCTGGCAGAACGCCCATGCGTACATGCGGCTGCCACGATGACGGTGGTTGGTGGGGCTGATCCGGGCATGGTCGTAACGCATGGGGATGGGACTGGCAGCGGAGTGGAACAGCGGGCAATGGTGGAATTCAGAGAGCTGACAGTGGACGCACCGGAACGCCTGCAACTGGCGCAGTGGTACCACGCGCAATGGGGCCAGGACGCGGGCCTGTCGCTGGAACAGGAGCTGCAACGGCTCAATCGGCCGCAGGACGCCGAGGGTTTTCCGCACCTGATCGCCGCGTTCGATGACGGTCAGGTGGTCGGCGCAGTCCAGCTCAAGCGCCGGGAAATGCAGGCGTTCCCACAGTACGGACATTGGCTGGGCAGCGTGTTCGTGGCCGATAGTCATCGCGGGCGTGGGCTGGCTGGCACGCTGGTGGAACAGGCGGCGGCGCAGGCGGCGCGGATGGAGGTTTCCGACCTGTACCTGCAGACCGAAGCGCTGGATGGTGGCCTTTACGCCCGGCTGGGCTGGAAGCCGCTGCAGGAAGCCGACAACCGCAGTCATCGCGTACTGGTGATGGTGCGCAGGATTTCCGCATGAACACGCTCGCACCCCGCCATTCCCGCTCCGCGCTGATCTTCCTGATCGCGGCCATCGTCGTCGCGCTGGTGTCCATGCCCGTGCTGCGTGCGGTAGGCATGGTGCTGTGGCCGGTGTTCGCCATTGCCTGGCTGATCAACCTGGGCGCGGCCTGGCATCTGGGCCAGTGGGCGCGCCAGCAGGGCCGTCCGGCGTGGGCATTCGGGTTGCCGGCGGCGCTCGGCACCGTCGCCTCGATCGTGGTCTATGTGCTGCTGGCGTTGCTGGGGCCGAAAGCAGCAGCGCGCTGAACCCTGGTGGTCGCTGAAGGCACTGTGCCGAGCATGGCTAGGCACTGCAGGTTTCAGGCGGAGCGCCGACACATCGGCCGGCGCTCCGTTGCCTCACATCGTCACCTTGCGCCGGTTGTCATCGCTCACCCGGTCGATCAGCTTGTTGTACGGATCGAAGCCTGCTTCATCCGGCTTTTCATCCACCGTCACCGTGATCTTCGGCGTGGCGCTGGTGATGTGATGGCGCTGCAGGTACAGCACCTTCTGGTCGCGCTCCTTGCCCGACGGCCCGTTGGCGAACACGCCGACCTCGACCCAGTCATCCATCTTCGCGTCGCTCTCCTTGCCCTTGCCATCGGCGTACTGCTTGGCCGCGTGCAGGTCCAGGGTCACGTCGTAGCGACCGTCATCGCGCTTGCGGGCGCTGGCGGCCATCACGCGGTTGTCGTAGAAGCTGATCTTCTCGAACAGGTCGGTGACCAGCTGCTGGCGATCGGCCGGGGTCTCGGCGCGGATGTAGCCCAGCAGTTCGCGTGAGGTGGTGTACGGCGGCTGCTGGTAGCCCTTGTCCTGCAGGAAGCGCTTCAATGCCCGGTTCAGCGCCTGCTCGCCGATCTCCTCGCGCAGCCGATAGAACACCAGCGAACCCTTCTGGTAGTGGATGTACTGCTGGTTCTCCACGCGCTCCAGCGGCTGCTCCTCGATGGCCTCGCCGCCGCGGCCGGACAGGTAGCCGTCCAGCTCGCGCTTGAGGAACTGGCGCATGTGCTGGCGGCCGTACTCCTGCTCCATCACCATCAGCGCCGAGTACTGCGACAACGATTCGGACAGCACCGTCGCGCCCTGCACGTTGGCACCAATCACCTGGTGCGCCCACCACTGGTGTGCGATCTCGTGCGCGGTCACATAGAACACGTAGTCCACCTTGTCCGGGTCACGCAGGTCAGCGATGAAGCCGATGGCCTCGGAGTAGGGGATGGTGTTGGCGAACGACTGTGCGAAGCGGGCATAGCCCGGGAACTCGATGATGCGCACCTGGCGGTGCTGGTACGGCGTGAAGTTCGCCTCGTAGTACGCCAGCGACTTCTGCACCGCTTCGATCATCCGGTCCACGTTGTAGCCGTGCGCCGGATCGAAGTAGACCTCGATCGGGATGTCCCTGTACTTCGCCCTGCGCACCTCCCAGCGTGCCGACAGATACGCATAGAAGTTCAGCATCGGCCGGTCCATGGCATAGCTGAAGCAGCGTCGGCCTTTCACCGTGGTCTCCTGCTGCAGGTAGCCCGGGGCCAGCGCCACCTGGTCCGGTGCCGTGCAGACCGTGGTGCGGAAGTCGAGCCAGTCGGCATCGTTGGAGATGTAGGTGTTGGCACGTGCGGCTTCGTCTTCCAGCTTGGGCATGCGCCGAGGCTCACCCAGGTCGCGCTTGCGGCGTTCGTTGCGGTCGCTGATCTCGGCGCCCTCGTTGTAGCCGAAGGACGGCAGTACGCGGCTGTTGAAGAACGTGCCGTTGTCCACGATGTTGCTCGGTGCCTGGCCAGCGGTGAGGCCGTTGGGTTTCTGCACCACCCGGAAATGCACGTTGCGGCTTTCACCCGGTTGCAGTGGGGTGGCCAGACGGTAGATGCGGTAGCCAAGGTCGGCGTCGTACATCGACAAGGTCTGCCCGCCCAGGTCGACCGCGACCAGCTGTTTGTCGTCGCTCATCGAGACGTGCACGTCCTGGATCGGCACGGCATGCGTGTTGCGCACCGTCCAGTTCGCATCGATCACCATCGACTGCGATTCGGGGAACAGATCCACGCGATTGTCCACCGCCACGATGCGGGGCTGCGGCAGGGTGCGGTACTTCGACAGTTCGCGCTCGTAGCGGGCCTGCAGATCCAGCTGCTGGTCGGGTGAGATGAACTCGTTGCGGATGTTGGTGCTCCAGTACAGCCAGCCACCCACGCCGATGAAGGCCAGTGCCGCCAGCCCGGCGAAGGCACCGGTCGGGCCGCGCAGGCGTCGACCGGCCAGCGCCAGGCGCTGGCGCAGGCCCTGGCTGACACCCCGTACCCAGAACGCCGATGCCAGGCACATCAGTGCCAGCAGGAACAGCGCCCAGTAACCCTGGAACGCCAGCTGCCCGGTCAGGAAGTGGCCGTAGCCGTTCATGTCCGAATAGGGCGCGTTGGGCCAGCTGCCGAAGTTGTACAGGTTCTGCGTGTAGTCGAGCAGGCCCAGCACACCCTGGCCGATCATCACCACGATCAGCAGTGCGTAACCGACGAACTTGTTGTTGGTGAGTACCTGCAGCACCAGTGCCAGGCCACCCATCAGGATGTAGACCACCGAATCCAGCGCCAGGCTGCGCAGGTACAGCAGCGGCTCCAGATGCGTGTAGCCCTTGGCCAGCTGTACGCCCATCGCGGCCACTGCACCGGCCGCCTGGAAGCAGACGATCACCGCCAGTAGTGCGGTGAACTTGGCCAGCAGCGGCACCCAGTTCGGCACCGGCATGGCATCGGTCACTTCATTGATGCGCGCGCTGCGTTCCTTCCAGACCAGCTCACCAGCGAAGAACAGCACGATGATCACCAGCAGCCAGCTGAAGGCGCCCTGCAGCCCCATGATCATCTGGGACGTGACCGGCCAGATCGAGGTGCCGTACAGGGTCTGCCGGAACAGCGCGCTGGGCAGGAAGTTGGCTAGGCCCAGCACCAGCAGCACGATGAACGGCACGCTGCGCAGGACGCCGCGTGTATCGAAGCGCACCTGTCGCAGGAACTGCCGCCACGCCGTGGTGGCGGTGAATGCCGGTACCACGCGCGGCAGTGTCGCGCGGGTGGGGCGGGCGCCGGCGGCATCGGCAACCGGCAGCGCCTGCCTGCGGCCCCAGCGACGGCGGCCGCTGCCACTGCGCTCGGTGCGGAACAGCGCGAAGGTAGCGGCGAACAGCGCGGCAGCCACGCCCAACCACAGTGCGCGATTGGCCAGCAGGTAACCGGCCAACTCGGGAATCCCGCTGTTGCGTTCGGCGGTGGACCAGTAGCGGATCGTGCGGCCGAGCGCGCGCATCCCCAGCGGTTCGCTCAACACCGCGATCCACGTGTTGTCGATGTCGCGCAGCAGGGCCGCGCTGGCACCGTACAGCACCAGGTAGGCCACCAGGCCGATGTAGACCCACAGGATCGAGCGGGTCAGCGCCGCCAGCAGCGAGAGCAGCGCGGTGGTGAACAACAGGTTCGGAATGACGATGACCGCGAACGTCCACGCATAGCCCTGCCAGCTGATCGGGCCCATGCGTTCGGGATCGACCCACGGCATGAACGGCGCCAGCCACAGCCCGAACGCGATCAGGACGTAGACCAGCAGGCCTGCCGCCAGGGCGGCCGCGATGCGCCCGGCCAGGTAGTCGCGGCGTTTCACCGGGCTGGCGAAGATCAGCTCGGCGGTGCCCAGTTCGAAGTCACGCAGCAGCGCATTGCTGACGAACAGGGCAGTGACCAGCATGCCGAGCAGGGTGAAGATGCCCAGCATCTGCGCGATCACGGTGGGCGCGTTGCTGTGCACGTTGCCGCTGCCGCCACCGATCTGCACGGCGTCGCTGGAGGCCGCGGCGAAGGCGAGCAGGGCGAACAGCCCGGCCAGCAGCCACAGCAGCGGGGAACGCAGCTGCTCGCGCAGCTCGAAACGGAAGAAGTTGAGGATCATGGCGTGCTCCGCTCAGGCTGCCGCGCGGGCACGGGCCTGCAGGCGCAGGCGCTGGAAGTACACGTCCTCGAGGTCGGGAGCCACGGCCGCAAAGCCGTCACCGGGGGCGTTGGCGCTGTGCACGTGGATCACCGGACGGCCACCGACCAGGCGGGTCGACAGCACCACGTAGCGTGCTTCATGGTCGGCCAGTTCCGAAGGATCGACCTGCTTGCGCCAGACCTGGTGCTGCAGCGCGTCGATGGCCTCGGCAGGGCGGCCGGTCAGCAGCACCTGGCCCTTGTTCATGATCGCCATCGTCGGGCACAGGTCGGTCACGTCCTCGACGATGTGGGTGGACAGGATCACCGCCACGTTTTCGCCGATCGCCGCCAGCAGGTTGAGGAAGCGGTTGCGTTCCTCCGGGTCGAGGCCGGCGGTGGGTTCGTCGACGATCACCAGCCGCGGGTCACCCAGCAGCGCCTGGGCAATGCCGAAGCGCTGGCGCATGCCGCCGGAGTAGGTGCCCAGCTTGCGCTTGCGCGCGTCCCACAGGTTCACCTGCTGCAGCAGTCCATCGACCACCTCGCGGCGCTGGGCGCGCTGGGTCAGGCCTTTGAGCACCGCGAAGTGTTCCAGCAGGTCCAGCGCGCTGACTTTCGGGTACACGCCGAAATCCTGCGGCAGGTAGCCCAGCCGGCGGCGCACGGCGTCCTTGTCGCGCAGCACGTCGATCGGCGCCTCACCCGGAATGCTGAGGGTGGCCGTGCCACTGTCGGCCTCCTGCAGGGTGGACAGCGTGCGCATCAACGAGGACTTGCCGGCGCCGTTCGGGCCGAGCAGGCCGAACATGCCGCGCGGGATGTCCAGGGTGACGTTGTTGAGGGCATGCACGCCGTTGGCGTACGTCTTGGACAGCGAATCGATCTTCAGCATGCGACGTACACCTTTCCCTGGGCAATGTCTGCGCGTTATCCGCGCAACCGCGTCCGTGCGCATCCGCCGTTGGTCATGGGGGGAGAATCCCGCCGTCGTGCGTTGGGGTGTGGCCGGAGGTCTGGCGGCACCTACCGGCGCAGCGACGATTCCCGCACCACCAGCTTCACCGGGATGCTCTGGCTGTCCACCGGCTGCCGCCCGATCAGTGCCAGCAGGCGCTCCACCAGCAGTTGGCCGGCCTGCTTGGTGTCCTGCTGCACGGTGGTCAGCGCCGGGGACACCGAAGCCGCCAGCGGGATGTCGTCGAAGCCGGTTACTGCCACGTCCTCCGGCACCCGCAGCCCGGCCTCGCGCAGGGCGCGCATCGCGCCGATGGCAATCAGGTCGCTGGCCGCGCAGATCGCATCGATCGGTTCGCCGCGCGCCAGCAGCGCCTGGCAGGCCTCCTGGCCGGAGGCTTCAGTGGTGATCGCATCGTGCTGCAGCGCCGGCTTCGCCGCCAGGCCGTGTTCCTGCAGGGCCGCCACATGGCCGCGGTAGCGTTCCTGGAATTCGGGGTAGTGGCTGGACGCATGGCCGAGGAAGGCGATGCGGCGGCAGCCCTGCTGCAGCAGGTGGGTGGTGATGTCGTGCCCGCCCTGGAAGTTGTCGCTGCCGATCGACACGCCGGGCTGGCCGGGCAGGGCGGCGCCCCAGCGCACGAAATGTGTGCCCTGTTCGACCAGCCGCTGCAGGCGGTCGCGCGATTCGTGGTAGTCACCGTAGCCGAGCAGGATGATGCCGTCGGCCTTGTTGCTGTCCTCGTAGTCGGCCTGCCAGTCGGTGGACAGCTGCTGGAACGAGACCAGCAGGTCCTGCCCGTGCAGGGCGCAGGCACGGGTGATCGAGCCCAGCATCGAGTGGAAGAACGGGTTGATCAGCGAGTCGTCGTTGGTTGGGTCCTCGAAGAACAGCAGGGCCAGCGTGCCGGCGTTGCGCAGGCGCAGGCTGGAGGCGTTCTTGTCGACCTTGTAGTTCAGCTCGCGGGCGATGCGCAGGATGCGCTCGCGGGTCTCGGCGTTGACCATCGGGCTGCCACGCAGGGCCCGCGACACGGTCGGCTGGGAGACCCCGGCCAGGTGGGCGATGTCCAGGGAGGTGGCTTTGCCTTTGATCGTCATGTGTGGGCGGAGCGGGCAGGTGGGAGGTGCCCGGGCATGATGCCATGCGCAGACGCGAATGCCCCTCTTAACGTCGGCCTGGGCACAGGTAAGTCATTGCCGGACAAGGAAATCAGCGTGATCCTTCGGTGCGGTCGGGGTCTCCTGACCGGGCGGATGGCGGCGGCAATGGTAAGATGCGTCGTTCTCGCATTCCCCCAAATTTCAACAGGGGCGGCCCAGCGTACTGCACCCCCGGCCGGGGCTGTGCTATCACTGGCGGTCTGCCCCTGGACAACGGACGAAGGTACCTATGGCGCGCGGCATCAACAAAGTCATCCTGGTCGGCAATCTCGGCAACGACCCGGACGTGAAGTACACCCAGGGCGGCATGGCGATCACCCGCATCAGCCTGGCCACCACCAGCGTCCGCAAGGACAAGGATGGCAACCAGCAGGAGCGCACCGAATGGCACCGCGTGGTGTTCTTCGGCAAGCTCGGCGAGATCGCCGGCGAGTACCTGCGCAAGGGCAGCTCGGTCTACGTCGAAGGCAGTCTGCGCTACGACAAGTACACCGGCCAGGACGGCGTGGAGAAGTACTCCACCGACATCATTGCCGATGAAATGCAGATGCTGGGCGGCCGCGGTGAAGGCGGCGGCGGTGGCGGCGGTGGTGGCAACTACGGCGGCGATCGTCCGCAGCGCCAGCAGGCGCCGCGCCAGGAGTACGGCGGCGGCGGTGGCCAGCGTGGCGGCCAGGGTGGTGGCTATGGCAACCAGGGCGGCAACCAGGGCGGCGGTTACGGCAACCAGAGTGGCAACCAGCGCCCGCAGCCGCAGCAGGCGCCGCCGATGGACGACTTCGCTGACGACGATATTCCGTTCTGATTCCTACTTGACGATTTTAGTGTTGATAGAGGCCCTCATCTTTATGGATGGGGGCCTTTTTTGTTTGGCAGAATACGGCCGTGATCTAACCTTCTACCTACAGCAAGGTGTTGATGGATGACTGGCGACACACCTGAGCGAATCAGAATGGAGAGCGACCCGGTAAAACCGTCTGCTCGAGCCCATCGCCGGTGCATGGTTTCGGCGGGTCTTGATTACGGCGTGAAGGACAGGCATAAGCCTAGTGAGCTGGCGCGGGGCTGTCGCACACCCTACGAACACGGTTACCGCGGGCCTATGCTCAATTGCGATGTGCTTCCCCAAAGCTTGTCTTGCCGCACAAAATCTGTCATTAGCTTGCTCTAGGATTTGCCGATCCCCAGAGAGGTCGGGGGAAAGATGTTCGTTCCGCGCATTAAGGACTGATGTCGGATGGAATCCTTTGGCCGGACTTGCCAATTGTCTTTCACATGGAGCGTGTACCAATGGCATTTGCAATGCCCCTGCGCAGTTACAAGGCTGCCGCGATCCTATCTTTCTGCTTGGCATTGGGCGGCCTATCGACTGCAAGTGCAGCCACCTACTACGGCCCTCCCTACACGGTCCAGTCGTTTCGCGGGGTTGGTTCGTTTGAGAGCATAGGTGCGGCGGTCAACTTCTTGGTTGGGAAGATCCAAGCCCCTTGCCAACAGGACCCCAAGTGCACCAAGCCGCCCGTTGTCACGGTGCGATACGGCACCGACGGCTGGGCTGCGACGATCTACGTTAATGGAAGTGTTAGTGACAACGTTTTTGCTTCCGAGATATTGATTGGACAGCCCCAGAAGAATTTCGGCGGTTGCCAGAAGCGTTGTTCGGCCGGGCTCGGCTCCGCTACCGATGGAACTGGGGCTCGAGGTGCTGCTGATAGTGCTTCAAAGGCCAATGCCCGTGATCCAGGAAGCCCGTTTGAGGGTGACCCGATCAATACCTCCACTGGTAACTTCTATCGGCAGGAAACGGACTTCGAGTCTCCTTCAGGCCTGATGTTCCGGCGGTTCTACAACAGTTCTGCTCGTGCCCCGGGTTCTTCTTTGGGTCGTCAGTGGCGCCATCTTTTTGATCGGCGACTTGAAGTGCTTGCGCCCACCACGGGAGCGGCCGGAGACCGCACGTTCATTCGTGCCATTCGGCCGGATGGCAGTTCAGAGCTGTTCACTCGAACCCCAAGCGGCTGGATCGTCGATGCCGATGTCGCAGACGTGCTCGTCGATCGAGAGGCGGGCACCGGCTATGCATTGCAGTTGGCGGCCAACCGCCAAACCGAAGTCTACGATGCAACAGGCTTGCTGAAGGAGGTCTATGACTCTGCAGGCAGGAAGCTTCTGTCCTTGCAGTATTCAGACGCAACCACGCCGGCAGATGTGGCGCCAGTCGCTGGGCTCCTGTTGACCGTTGGCGACGTCAGCGGGCGCACCTTGAGCTTCAAGTATGATGCCTCATCGCGATTGACCACGATGATGTTGCCAGACGGTGCATCGCAAACGTTTGGCTACAACCCCGCAGGACAGCTTGCATCGGTGATCTATCCGGATACCACAAGCAAGGGCTACATCTACAACGAAACAGCAAACAGTCCCACTGTCGCAGGGACGTCTTTCCTCACAGGGATTGTGGATGAGAAAGGCATCCGTTACGAGACCATTAAATTCGACTACGCTCATCGCGCTTATCACGCTGAGTTCGCTGGCGGAGTTGATACCACAACTCTGGACTACGCCGCTTCCACCTGGAAGGGAACGCTGCCGGTAACCGTCAAGGGGCCACTCGGAGCCACTTCCAAGTTGGGCTTCGTGGATACAGGAAAGGGGCGTCTGATGCCCGCGGGTGGTTCGGCCGCCTGTGGTGACCAATGCAACCAACCCTACAAGGCCATGACCTATGACGTGAACGGCTACCCGGCGTCGGTCACGGACTTCAAGGGAATCACTACAAGGACCACTTACACGGCTGACGGGCTGCTGGCCGAACAGGTTGACGCCGTCGACACCCCGCAGCAGCGCACCACCACGACCACGTGGGATAGCGCACTGCGTTTGCCCCTGAGCCGGGTGGTAAAGAACTCTGCGGGCGTGGCCGTTTCCAGCAGTTCATGGAAGTACAACGCGTTGGGCCTGGAGGTCGCGCGGTGCGAGGTGGATCCTGCCAATTCGGCTGTGGTCGGGTATGCGTGCGGAACTGCAACCAATGCACCCGCTGGGGTTCGTCAATGGACCACCGCCTACTGCTCGGCGGTGGATGCCACCCAATGCCCGCAAGTCGGTCTTGTCCTTGCCGAAGACGGGCCGCGGTCCGATGTTCAGGACGTTACCAGGTACAGCTACTACCTCACGGCGGATGAGTCGGGTTGCGGCGTTCTCGGGGGCTCCTGCCACCGTGCTGGTGACCTTCAGTCCGAGACCAATGCTCTCGGTCAAGTGACGACACGGCTGGCCTACGACCGAAATGGACGTGTCAGGCGCCTTCGAGACGCGACCGGCACGATCCATGATTTTGGCTATTCCACTCGAGGCAAGCTCACTTCGATAACCGAGCGGAACAGCATGGACGGAGCTGCGTCTACCAACGATCGCGTGACCTCCCTTTCCTATGATGCGACAGGCAATGTCGCCTCGATTGTTGACCCCGATGGAGTCTCCCTCAGCTACGCCTACGATGATGCGCACCGTCTCGTCCAGATCAATGACGGGCCCGGGAACAACATTCGCTACACCCTCGATGTGGCAGGCAATCGCACCAAAGAGGAGGTGTTCGACGCAGGTGGTGTACTGAAGCGTTCGCTCTCTCGCGTTTACAACAAGTTGGGGCAACTGGTGTCCCAGAAGACGGCAGCGGGGAATTCAACCGACTTTACTTATGACCTGACGAACAACGTCCAGCTCATCACCGATGCCCTGAAACGCAAGACGCAGTTTGAGTACGATGCCCTTGGCCAGCTAAGTCGGACGTTGCAGGATGTCGGCGGATTGGCCGTTCAGACCCGATATGAGTATGACGCCGAAGGCCGGACAAGCAGCGTCATTGATCCAAAGGGGCTCGCGACGACCTATCACTACTCCGGTCTCGGTGATCTCATCTCCCAGCAAAGTCCTGACACTGGACTGACCCTTGGTACGTACAACAGTGCAGGGCAGCCTGCCAGTCGTGTCGATGCGAATGGGAAGACGGTCGCCTATGGCTTTGATGCCTTGGGGCGCGTCACACGCAAGGTCTATGGCGACCAGGAGATTGTGGCCACTTACTCCTACGACATCGCGGACAGTGTATGTAATGCGAACGAGAGCTTCGCATCAGGTCGTTTGGCCGCACGTCAGGACCAAAGCGGCATGACGAAGTACTGCTACGACCAAGCGGGTAACGTAACCAGAAAGGTCCAGGCTTTGGAAGGCAAGGTGCTATCCGTTCAATACAGCTACACCAAAGCAGGCCGTCTGAGTGGGCTTACTTATCCTGATGGAAGTCGCGTCGACTACGTGCGTGACACTACAGGCTCTGTCATTGAGGTCGGGGTTACCCGCCCTGGAGCTTCGCGCCAGATCCTTGTCTCTGGAGCGAAGCGCTATCCGTTTGGTCCCTCCGCTGGCTGGGTCTACGGCAATGGCCGCACCTTGCTGCGAGAGTTGGACCAGGACTATCGTCCCCTTGGGTTGCGCGGAAGCGGGGTAGGTGGACTCAGTGTTGGCTATACGTTCAATACCGCTGGAGATCTCATCGCCTTGAGCGGCTCTGCGACCGGGGAGCCGTCCATTGCGCTTGCTTACGACTCGTTGGGACGCCTCACGGCGTTCACGGATGCGGCCACAGGGGTCACTATCGAGAGCTATGCGTACGACGCAACGGGCAATCGCCTCTCGGCAAAGGTCAATGGCTTGGAGCAGACCTACGTTTACCCGGCAGAGAGCCATCGTCTGCAAAGCATTTCCGGTGCGGCACGGAGCTATGATTCTGTGGGGAACATGGTGTCGAATGCCGGAAATGGAAGAGACTATTCCTACAGCGCAGCGAACCGCATGAGCATCGTGCGTCTGAACGGAGTGCCCGCTGCAGAGTATCGTTACAACGAGCTGGGGCAGCAAAGCCGCCGGGTCGCGGGAGGGGAAGTCAGCCATTCCCTCTATGACGAACAAGGGCGATGGCTTGGTGACTACGGCTTGGACACCGGTAGCGTTCAGCAGCTGATTTGGCTCGATGACCTGCCGGTAGGTGTAATGAAGGGGGATGCCCTTTTCTATGTTCAGGCGGATCATCTGGGGGCACCTCGAGTGATCATCGATCCTGTGCGAGACGCCGTTGTCTGGACCTGGGACTTGAAGAGCGAGGCGTTTGGCTCAACTTTGCCGAATGAAGATCCCGATCTGGACGGGGCCAACTTCGAGTTCAGTCTCCGCCTCCCTGGTCAAAGGTACGATGCGATTTCTGCTCTGAGTCAGAACATGCATCGTGATTATGATCCGGCTGCTGGACGGTATGTGCAGAGCGATCCAATCGGACTGGCGGCAGGGGTTTCAACGTACGCCTACGTCAATGGGAATCCCATGTCGGGTGTTGACCCCGATGGGCTGGACTCTATCGTGACGTATCAGAATCTTGGTGTTACCACATACTATGATGATGGCGGCAATGTTGTTAGATCCTGGCAGTCGCTAAGCGCCGTCGCAGGCAATGCGCTTCCCGGTGCGGCTGGTCCCTACCAGTCTGCAAATGTCTATCCCATAAGGGGGCCCTACAAGATGAACGACAGGGCTTATGGCCCCAACGACATTCTGAAGACCGATGACCCGCGTGGCAGGTGGATCCATGGTGGTGGGTCAAGGCTCCGCAATCCGCTGGCGCCGAGGCAGGGCTGGACCCCGGCTGTGGGGTGCACCAGGATGCAGAACGAAGACATCCAGGAACTGGTTGATATGGTTCGCGAGGCAAAGGCTCGCAATCCTTCAAAACCGATCTCCTATCAGCGGATGAACTACGAACGCCCGGTGATCATCCCATTCTTCTGAGCATTCAGAGATCATTATGAAGACAAGCAAAGTCGCCTTGGTTGGACTTGGATTGCTGGCCGCGGCCGCGTACTCTGCGGCGGGAACGGCTGGAGTAGACTACGTATCAAAGGTGTTCCGCGACGGCGCATACCTTCCTCATGCCTACAGCGAACGTGAGGTCCTTCGCCGGTATGGAGAGGGCGACAAGGTCGTAGATGCCGTGGGTCTAATTCGGCGTGTATACCGGGATCCAGCCACACAGCTGGAGGTGATAGTTAGCTCCAATCCTGACGTTGAGCCGAAGTTCCGAACAATCGATGAGATTCGCGTCTCATCGATCGCGGCCGATCGTCCTTCCTCGGCTCGTGTCGAGAGTCTGAAGGGCCTGAGGCTGAAGGGGGTTGCGATCGGTGATCCGGCGTCCAAGGCGGTCAGTGCTGCGCGTAGATACGGCTCGATGGACACTGCGCGAGCGAAGCTGGGTTCCTTCGACGTTGAGCGCGTCTGCGCCTTCTCGGAAGGTGGATCTAACATATGTTTCTTCACCCGAGATGAGAAAGTCGTTTCAATGGCCGTGGGGTTCGGCCCTTGAGCGATTAGGCCCGGAGGCTCGTTCCACCGCCTGGAACATTGCCCGAGGGTGACAGCGCGAGTTTGCTTACAACGCAATGGGGCGCCTGAGTGCGGTGAAGCGAAACGGCACGGTTGCTGCGGAATACCATTACAACGATCTTGGCCAGCAGAGAGCCCGTAAGGCCGGAGGTGCCTCAGCACTGAGTCTCTACGATGAGCGCGGGCAATGGCTGGGGGAGTACGACCAGGCGGGTATTGCACGTCAGCAGGTGATCTGGTTGGACAAATTGCCTGTCGGATTGCTGAAGGGTAGCGCCCTCTACTACGTCCAGCCGGATCATCTGGGTACCGCTCGTATTGTCATTGACTCAGCCCGTGACGTGGCGGTTTGGAGTGGGGATCTGAAGGGGGAAGTGGTCGGTGCGACGGCACCAAACGAGGATCCGGACCAGGACGGCACGCTTTTTGAGTTCGCGATGCGCTTCCCTGGGCAGCGATACGACCCTGAAAGCGGCCTTCACTACAACGTTCAGCGTGAATACGATCCCGCCAGTGGCCGCTTCGTGACGTCAGACCCGCTCGGATTGCAGGGGGGAATCAGCACCTATGGCTACGTGAAGGGCAACCCGCTCGCATCGGTTGACCCCGATGGGATGCAGGCCATTCCTTTGCTGCCCCCGCCCCCCGTGGTCACGGGCGCCCCGGGTGCCGTTGGGGCGCACAATGGGACAGACCTCAGCAATCCGAACGGCAACTGGGATTTTGGTCCAAAGATCAACAGCGATAGCCTTAGGAATGCCCTTAAGGCGGGTGAGATGTTGGGAGTCGGGCCGAACGGTATTCTGAATCCGCATAGCCCAGCGTCGCAGATGGCTGTTGCATTGATCAAATCTGCGTGTGCCGACGGGGATGACGACGACTTCGTTGCTGACCGCCAAAGCCGTATCCAAGGCTGTAAGACTACCTGCACGCGCGCTGGTGGAGACTTCAGACAGCCTGGGGTGTGGGGGGCTTCTTCGTTGCATGACCGGCTGCGTCCCGCACCGCTGTCAAGACTTGATCAAGGAGAGCGATATTAGGAGTGCCAAGTTGCTGCTGGAGTCGGGCGACGTGGATGGTGCTCGTCAGCAACTGTTGGAGATCGTTGAACGTGATTCCTCTTCCGAGCGCGCTTGGCTATTGTTGGTCGGCCTCGGTTTTCGAACAAATGACGCGAATCTATCGCTGCAAGCCTTGCGCCAGCTTGAAAAAACCCGAACGCGTGACGCGTTCGTTGTTTCTGGGTTGGTGGACTGTTTGATTCAGCTGGAGCGCTATGGCGAGGCGAAGGAGGTCATTCGCGCATTCTCGGATGCAGCCGTTCCTGGAACTCCTGCTCACGATACCGTGCTGCAAGAACATCGCAGAGCACTTCAGTTCATCAACGATAGACTTGAGGCTGCAGGTGACGAAGACGAATAGCTGAAGCGTTCGCTAATCGCGAAGCCTTGGATTGATCGATTACTTTCGCTCGACGTCACGAGCTCTACGCCTTGGTTAGGTTGCTCTCCGAGCCGTGCCTGGCTGGCAGCGTTGTCCTCGATGAGTTTCTCAAGCTTTTGCGCGAGAGTGCTGTTCTTGATTCGCCCCCGAGCAGGCGTGGAGAATTAATATGTGTCAGCTTGCGCGCTTTCCGACATTTCTGGTGAGTCTATGAAAACCACCGCACTGATTTCGTGCTTCGTCTTTTGTGCTCAATTTGGGTCCTCGCTAGCCGCCCGTCCGCTGTCAGAGAGACTCGCGGCGGACATTGAGATGGCCGAACACTCTATTCTTGCCTCGCTGGTGGTGCACAAAAGTTCCGAGAGCAAGTCACTGTGCTCTCAGACGCCATATGCTTGTGTTGGAGCAGACGGTGCTGAGCTTGGTCTCGCCTTGATAGGGGGCAGCAGGAGCGCTGCCGCTCCTCGGCACTTGGTTGGGCTGTCGCGATTCCGTATGGATGGAGCGCTTTCAGAGGACTACAAGTGCTACCTCGCTGCGCAGGGCAATTCAGTGGTTCAGGCCGCGTCGAAGCTGGATGCCAAGAAGCTGGCAGGGCAATGCATGTCCGAATTTGCTGCTTTCAAGCGTCGGGCCGGCCCTGCAAAGTTCGACGTGGCGCCCGAGAACATTTGCAGCTCAGTGGCGGACATCCAGGGTTCCCTGCGTGAAGTTGTCCTACTAGCCAATGCAGGTGGTGACTGTGACGGTGTCTGAGGCTGTCGTCGGAAAAAGCTGATGCATACCCGATTCGCGAAGCCTTGGCTTGGTCGACTACTATCGCTCGACGTCGCGAGCTATACAGTTCTGCAGTTCGCTGGCTCCGAGGCAGGATGGACCCCGGCGGTGGGGTTCAGCCGGATGCAGAACGAAGGCATCCAGGAACTGGTTGATATGGTTCGTGAGCCTACGAACGCCTGGTGATCATTCAATGCTTCTGAGAATAGGGCCAACGCATTGGCTCCGGGCGTCGAAGGTCTACTGATTCTGCTCGCTCGCTTGAGCAAAAAGCCAGTAGATCTCATCTCAGGCCACTGATTTGGTTAGAAAAGGAAGCCCCGCCGATGCGGGGCTTTTCTTTCTGCGCGATGTCGTTGGCATTGTGCTTCGCAGCATCAGTTTTCGTGCACCGCAACTTGCAAACAGGCAATTTCCTCCCCTATGGTGCAATCGATTGCATTGCTGTGAATCGTTGCGTTTGATACCGGTTGGGAGGCCGGCAGGTGGATGTCCATCCATTCGATCAGACCGGCCCCGGCGATAGGGCTCACGCGGCGCGATGCGTTGCGCCTTGCGGTTGCTGGCGGCATTGGCCTGGGGGCGGCAGGCGTGCTCCCCGCATTCGCCGCCACGGCGCAACTCAAGGGCAACCTGAAGCACTCCGTGGCCCGCTGGACCTTCCCGCAGCTGTCGGTCGCCCAGCTCTGCGCGACGGTGAAGGACATCGGTTTTGCCGCCATCGATCTGGTCGGCCCGGAAGACTGGCCGACGCTGAAGGCCAATGGCGTCTACAGCTCGATGTGCAATGGCGCGGAGCTGGGCCTGACCAAGGGCTTTGCCGGCCGCGAATTCCACGACCAGCTGGTGGAGCGCTACACGCGGCACATCGACCTGGTCGCCGATGCCGGTTACCGCAACCTCATCTGCTTCTCCGGCAATCGCAACGGCATGGACCCGAAGGAAGGTCTGGCCAATGCCGAGGCCGGCCTCAAGCGCATCCTCGGGCATGCCGAAAAGCGCGGTGTGGTGCTGGTGATGGAGCTGTTGAACTCCAGGGTCGATCATCGCGACTACCTGTGCGACCACTCCGCATGGGGTGTGGAGCTGTGCCAGCGGCTCGGCTCGGACAACTTCGGCCTGCTCTACGACATCTACCACATGCAGATCATGGAGGGCGACATCATCGCCACCATCGGCAAGTATCACGCCTGCTTCAAGCATTACCACACCGCGGGCGTGCCGGGCAGGAACGAGATTGGAGACCAGCAGGAGCTCCACTATCCGGCCATCTGTCGCGCGATCCGCGACACCGGTTTCAAGGGGTATCTGGCGCAGGAATTCATGCCTGCAGCGCCCGATCCCGTTGCCTCATTGCGCGAGGCGATCCGCCTCTGCGACGTCTGAAACGATATCCACCCAGGTGAGAAACCCATGGCAGATAATCACTACGACGCCATTGTTGTTGGCTCGGGAATCAGTGGCGGTTGGGCAGCGAAGGAGCTGACCGAGAAGGGCCTGAAGGTCCTGATGCTGGAACGCGGACGCAACATCGAGCACGTCAAGGACTACGTCAACGCGATGAAGGAGGCGTGGGACTTCCCGCATCGCAACCGGCCAACGCAGGCGATGAAAGCCGACTTCCCGGTGCTGATGCGCGACTATGGCCTGGCCGAGAACCTGGAAGGAATGTGGGCCAACGAACAGGACTCGCCCTACATCGAGACCAAGCGCTTCGACTGGTTCCGTGGCTACCACGTCGGCGGCCGCTCGTTGCTGTGGGGGCGGCAGAGCTATCGCTTCTCCGACCTGGACTTCGAGGCCAACCTCAAGGACGGCATCGCCACCGACTGGCCGATCCGCTACGCCGACATCGCGCCGTGGTACGACCATGTGGAAAGGTTCGCCGGCATCGCCGGCACGCGCGAAGGACTGGACGTGCTGCCTGACGGCGAGTTCCTTCCGCCGATTCCCTTGAACATCGTCGAGAAGGATGTGGCCGCGCGGATCAAGAAGGCCTTCGGTGGGACGCGCCATATGATCCACTCGCGCACCGCCAACATCACCAAGCCGATGCCCGAGCAGGGGCGCGTCAACTGCCAGTACCGCAACAAATGCATCCTGGGTTGCCCCTTCGGTGCCTATTTCTCGACCCAGGCGGCGACATTGCCGGCGGCGATGAAGACCGGCAACCTGACCCTGCGGCCGTTCTCGATCGTCAAGGAAGTGCTCTACGACAAGGACCGCAAGCGTGCGCGCGGGGTGGAGGTGATCGACGCGGAGACCGGGCAGACCTACCAGTACACCGCCAAGGTCATCTTCCTCAACGCATCGTCGTTCAACTCGACCTGGCTGCTGATGAACTCGGCCACCGAGGTGTGGGAAGGCGGGCTGGGCTCCTCGTCGGGCGAGCTCGGGCACAACGTGATGGACCATCACTTCGGTGCGGGCGCCTCGGGCCGGGTCGAGGGCTACGAAGACAAGTACTACTTCGGCCGCCGTCCCTGCGGTTTCTACATTCCGCGTTTCCGCAACGTCGCGGCTGACAAGCGCGGCTATCTGCGCGGGTTCGGCTACCAGGGCGGTGCCAGCCGCACCGGCTGGTCGCGCGAGATCGCCGAGCTGAACATCGGTGCCGACCTGAAGGAGGCACTGACCGTGCCGGGTGACTGGCGCATCGGCATGACCGGGTTCGGTGAAATGCTGCCGCACCACGACAATACGATCCGCCTGGACCGGGAGCGCAAGGACAAATGGGGGCTGCCGGTGCTGGCGATGGACGTTGCCATGCGTGCCAACGAACTGGCCATGCGCAAGGACATGGCCGCCGACGCCGCCGAGATGCTGGAGGCGGCTGGCGTCAAGGACGTGAAGATGCACGACCACGACTATGCCCCGGGCAAGGGCATCCACGAGATGGGGACCGCGCGGATGGGACGTGACCGGAAGAGCTCGGTACTGAACGCGCACAACCAGGTCTGGGATGCCCCCAACGTCTATGTGACCGACGGTGCCTGCATGACCTCCAGCGCCTGCGTGAATCCGTCACTGACCTACATGGCGCTGACCGCGCGCGCGGCCGACCATGCCGTACGCGAACTGAAAGCGGGGAACCTCTGATGGATCGCCGCGAACTGTTGAAGATGATCGTCGCCGCCACCGGTGCCGCCATGGTTGGTCTGCCTGCGCTTGTCCAAGGGCAGGCGCCTACTGGCGGTACGAAGATCCCGTTCTCCGACGCCGATGTCGGCGCGCTGGACGAGATCGCCGAGACCATCCTGCCGCGGACCCGGACACCAGGGGCGAAAGACGCGGGCGCTGGTCTGTTCATGGCGACCTTCGTCAGCGACTGCTACACCGCCCGGCAGCAGGCGACGTTTCGCGCAGGGCTGGCCGACATCGACAGACGCGCCGGCGGCCGCTTCGTGTCGCTCACGCCGGAAGCCCGAACCGAATTGCTGCGCACGCTGGATGCGGAAGCAAAAGCAAAATCACACACGGCCGAGGTCACCGAGACCGGTACGCCTGAAGAGGGCGAGGCGATGCCGCACTACTTCACGATGCTCAAGCAGCTGGCCATCTTCGGCTTCTTCACCTCGAAGGTCGGCGCGACCGGGGTGCTGCAGTACGTCGCCGTGCCGGGACGTTACGACGGCGAGCTCGCCTATGTTCCCGGCACGCCTGCCTGGGGCACCAGCTGATGGAGCGCAACACGATGATCAAGCGGTTGCTGATCGCGGCCACCGTGCTGGCCACCACCTCACCCGTGTTCGCGCAGAGCGGTGCCGATGCCGCGCGCGATCCGAAGAAGACCGAGGTGTGGGCGCCGGTGCCTGTAACCGTGGCTACGCCGCAAGGCAAGGCCCCCTCCGACGCGATCGTGCTGTTCGATGGCAAGGATGTCTCCGCGTGGGAGTCGGAGCAGGGCGGACGCGTGCCCTGGAAGGTTGCCGATGGCGCGATGACCGTCGTGCCCGGCAGCAAGGGCATCCGCACCAAGCAACGCTTCTGCGACGTCCAGCTGCATGTCGAGTGGCGCACACCCACCGACACGAAGGGCTTCGACGGCCAGAACCGGGGCAACAGCGGCATCTTCCTGCAGGAACTGTACGAGCTGCAGGTGCTCGACAGCTACAACAACCCGACCTATGCCAATGGCCAGGCGGGCTCGATCTACAAGCAGGCCATGCCGTTGGTGAACGCCTCGCGCGCGCCGGGTCAGTGGCAGGCCTACGACATCCTCTGGAAGGCGCCGCGCTTCTCGGCGGGCGGTGGGCTTGAGTCGCCCGCACGCATCACGGTGCTGCACAACGGCGTGCTGGTGCAGGATGACACTGTGCTGGCGGGCAAGACCGAGTACATCGGCGCACCGTCGTACGCGCCGCATGGGTGCGCGCCGCTCTATCTGCAGGAACATGACTCCAGGGTCAGCTACCGCAACATTTGGGTGCGCGAGCTGTAGCGGCACGTGGCCGGCGTGGTCGCCGGCCGCTTACTTCGCCAGGTAGCTGGCGATGTCATCGATCTCCTGCTGTGACAGCTGGGAGAAGGGCGGCATCAATCCGCCGCCCTTGCTGATCTTTTCCTTGATCTGCGCGGGTGCCATGCGCTTGCCGATGTCGGTGAGCGCCGGGAACGCGCCCGGCATGCCTGCACGATCGGCGCCATGGCAGGCCACGCAGTTCGCGGTGTAGAGCTTTGCACCGGCAGCCGGGTCGTCCTTGCACCAGGCGGCTGTCGCAACGCTCATGCCGCCCAGGGCCACCGCCATTGCCAGGATCATTTTCATGTGGGGCTCCTTGATGCGTCAGCGCTGCGCACGGGCAGGCGCATTCGTGGTCAGGTGTTCACGCAGATAGTCCGCACCGGTCTGGATGACCTTGGCCGGATCGCGTGGCTGGTCGTGCTCGATGATGTACCAGTGCACGCCGGCGGCTGCCGCAGCCGGCAGGATCGCGTTCCAGTCGAGTACGCCCTGGCCCACGGCAGCGAATCCGCCTTCGTCTTCGGCCTGCCCCTTGGGCGCATTGTCCTTGGCGTGTACCGCGAATACGTGGCCGCGGAATTTTCCCAGCATCACCGCCGGGTCCAGGCCTGCACGCGCGACCCAGGCCAGGTCCAGCTCGGTCTGCAGGTCTGGACCGGCGGCGGCGAACAGCAGCTCCAGTCCGGTCCTGCCGTCGAAGTTGGCCAGTTCGAAATCGTGGTTGTGGTAGGCCAGGCGCATCCCCTTGTCGCGCACCTGCTTTGCAATCCGGCCCAGTTCCTGGCCCAGGGCGGTCCAGCCGGCGGCATCGCTCGGGCGATCCCTCTTGTCCAGGTATGGCACCACCAGCGTCGTGTTGCCGATCGACCGGTTGAAGGTCACCACGCCATCCAGGTTGCTGCGCAGCTCGGCCAGCGGCACATGCGATGAAATCGCCTTGATCGAATATCTGTCCAGCAGCTGCTTGAGTTCGGCCGCGCTGGTGTTCTGCGTGCCGACCGTCTCCACCGCATGCACGCCTGCGTCGTGGACGATCTTCAACTGCTGCTCGAGCGAGCCGGCATCGCGCAAGGTGTACATCTGCACCGCGATCGGCTTCTGCGTGCTGGCGGCGTCGACTGCGAAAGCGGGCAGGGCGGCCAGCAACAACAGGGCGAGGGTTGCAGTTCCATGGACAAGGGCTTTCATCAACAGGTCCTCCCGGGATTCAACCGATGGTGGTCCAGGCGTGTGACCTGGCCGATGCAATGACACGATCGACGATCCGCGCCGAGCGCAGGCCGTCTTCGAAGGTAGGCAGGCCCTGCGGTCGCTCGCCGTCGATGGCGCGATAGGTGTCGGCGACGAACGCCTCGAAGCATTGGCCGTAGCCCTGCGCGTGCCCGGCCGGCAGCACCGACAGCCGGCGTTGTTCGGCACTGCCGGCGCCCGGACCGCGTACGAAGATCTCCTCGCGCTGGTCGGGCAGGCCAATCCACAGCCGCTCGGCATCCTCCTGGTTGAACGCCACGCTGGCGTTGGCGCCATCGATCTCGAACCAGAGGCGGTTGCGGCGTCCGGCCGAGACCTGGCTGACCGTCAGCGACGCCAGCGTACCGGCACCGGTCCTGAACATCGCCGCCGCCACGTCCTCACTCGCGACCGCCTGCGTTGCCCCGCTTGCCGCCGGCGTGCTGAAGCTCTGGCCGGTGACGGCGCTGCGTTCGGCGATCACCGTGGCGAACGCCGCGTTCACTTCGGCGAAGCGCTCGCCACTGACCCATTCGACCAGGTCGCACCAGTGCGAACCGATGTCGGCGAACACGCGCGACGTGCCACCCAGCGCCGGGTCCACGCGCCAGTTGTTGCTGGCCGGGTCCAGCAGCCAGTCCTGCAGGTAGCTGCCATGGATCAGGTGCAGCGGCCCGAGATCGCCCTGGGCGATGCGTGCGCGCGCCTCACGCACCACCGGGTGGTAGCGGTAGACGAAGGGGACTGCGGCAACCAATCCAGTCGAGGCGGCCAACGCCGCCAGCGCCTGTGCATCGTCCAGCGTCGTCGCCAGCGGCTTCTCGCAGATCACATGCTTGCCGGCGTCCAGCGCGGCCTGCGCCATCGCGCGGTGCAGATGATTGGGCGTGCAGATGTGCACGACCTGCACCTGCGGATCGGCGATCACGTCTTCGATGTCCCGGTAGGCGCGGGGTACATTCCACGCCTGCGCTGTCTCGCGTGCGCGCTGCGCGGTCGAGGCGGCTACGCCACGGACATCGGCACCGGCCAGCAATGCAGCGCGACGATGCACGGTACCGATCATGCCAGCGCCGACGATGGCGATTCCAAGCTTGGGCATCGGGCAGGTCCTCAGGGCGTGGAAGGCGTGGCCACGACCGTCGGCCGGTCGCGGAACAGCAGCAGGAAGGCGACCAGCACCACCAGTGCAACGCCGGCCGGGAACAGCCAGATCTGCTGCCAGTCGGGGCCGGCCTCGGTGGTGAAGTGCTCCACCACGGCACCGGACAGGAAGGTGCCGATCAACATGCCCACGCCGTAGGTGGCCAGGGTGATGAAGCCCTGCGCGCTGCTGCGCGCGGCGGGGCCGGCGTGGGCATCGGTGTAGATCTGGCCGGTGACGAAGAAGAAGTCGTAGCAGATGCCGTGCAGTACGATGCCGATCACAAGCAGGGAGAAGCCACTGCCCGCATCGCCGAAGGCGAACAGCGCGTAGCGCACGACCCAGGCCGCCATGCCGACCGCCAGCATGGTCTTCACTCCCAGCCGGACGAACAGGAAGGGCATGGCCAGCATCAGCAGCACTTCGGAGACCTGGCCCAGCGACTGCAGGCCTGCGGCGCCGTGCACACCGAGGTCGTTGAGATACGGATTGGTGAAGTTGTAGTAGAACGACAGCGGGATGCAGATGGCGATGGAAGCCAGGAAGAACACCAGGTAGGCGCGCGACTTCAGCAGCCGCAGTGAATCCAGCCCCAGGATCTGTCCCAGCCCGGCATCGCGCTGCTGCGCCAGCGGCGGCGTGTGCGGCAGGGTGAACGCATACAGGCCCAGCACCAGCGATGCCAATGCGGCCATGCGGAAGGTCAGCTCAAGCCGATGCGCCTGTTCCCAGCCCAGCCAGCCGATCAGCACGCCTGCGACGATCCAGCCGACGCTGCCCGCCACCCGCACCAGCGGGAACTGCTTCTCGGGCGATTGCATGTGGCGCATGGCTACGCTGTTGGCCAGGGCCAGCGTCGGCATGAACAGCAGCATGTAGCCCATGACGCAGGCGGAGAACATGCTGAAGCTGGATGCCGTGGATGCCAGCCACATCAGCACCGCGCCGGCCAGATGCAGCACCGCAAGGATGCGCTGCGCCGCGAAGTAGCGGTCTGCGATCAGGCCGACCAGGAACGGCGCCACGATGGCGCCGATGGACTGGCTGAGGAACGCCGTTGCCACCTGGCTCGCGCTGGCCTGCAGCGGGCCCTGCACCAGGTAGGTTCCGAGGGTGACGAACCACGCCCCCCAGATGAAGAACTGCAGAAACATCATCGCGCCCAGGCGCGACATGGCGTGCGTCATGGCTTGCCCTCCCGGGGCGGTCTTGGCTCAGATTCCCAGCATGCGGTGCAGTGATCCGGCATCCGTGCCGCTGTCGGCAAAGTCGTCGAAGGCGCGTTCGGTCACGCGGATGATGTGGTCACGGATGAAGGCGGCCCCCTCGCGTGCACCATCCTCCGGGTGCTTCAGGCAGCACTCCCATTCCAGCACCGCCCATCCGGGGAAGTCGTACTGGGCGAACTTGGAGAAGATCGCCTTGAAGTCGATCTGGCCATCACCGGGTGAACGGAACCGCCCCGGACGATCGATCCAGTCCTGGTAGCCGCCGTACACGCCGCTGCTGGCGCTCGCGTGGTACTCCGCATCCTTCACGTGGAAGACGCCGATGCGCGCGTGGTAGCGGTCGATGAAACCGAGGTAATCCATCTGCTGCAGCAGCAGGTGGCTGGGGTCGTACAGGATCTTCGCGCGGGGATGGTGATCCACCACATCGAGGAAGCGTTCGAAGGTCGCACCGTCATGCAGGTCCTCGCCCGGGTGGATCTCGAAGCACAGGTCCACGCCGCAGGCATCGAACACATCCAGGATCGGGCGCCAGCGGCGGCCAAGTTCGGCGAAGGCTTCTTCCACCAGTCCCGGTGGGCGTTGCGGCCAGGGATAGAAGTAGGGCCACGCCAATGCGCCGGAGAACGTGGCGTGGGCGGTCAGCCCCAGGCGTTGGCTGGCTTTGGCGGCCAACAGAAGCTGCTCCACTGCCCAGGCCTGACGGGCGGCGGGATCGCCACGCTTGTCCGCGGGTGCGAATCCGTCGAACAGGCTGTCGTAGGCGGGATGGACGGCCACCAGCTGTCCCTGCAGATGGGTCGACAGTTCGGTGATCTGCACCCCATGCCCGGCGAGCATGCCGGCGATGTCGTCGCAGTAGGCCTGGCTGCGCGCGGCCTCGGCCAGATCGAACAGGTGGGGCGCGGAGGTGGGGACTTGTACGCCAGAATAGCCCAGACCCGCGGCCCATCCGGCCAGCGTGTCCAGCCGATCAAAAGGAGCCGTGTCGCCGATGAGCTGCGCCAGGAACAGCGCTGGACCCTTGAGCGTCTTCAACGTGATTCGCCCTCGATGCAATCGATTGCATTATCCTAGCAGGGGCTCACGCAGGACCTGTTGTGCACTGCACAGCGGACAGGAGAACTAACGCCATGGCCACCATCTACGACATCGCAAAGCACGTCGGCGTCTCCGCAGGCACGGTGTCGCGGGCGCTTTCGCGGCCGGACAAGGTCCTGCCGGCCACCCGCGCCCGCATCGAGCAGGCCGCCGCCGCCCTCGGCTACGTGCCCAACACGGTGGCGCGCACGCTCAAGACCCAGCGCAGCGGCAAGATCCTGGTCACCGTCCCGGACATCGCCAATCCGTTCTTCGCGCAGATCCTGCAGGGCGCGGAGGAGGCCGCGCAGGCGGTCGGCTATGCGGTCCTGCTGGGCGATACCCAGCATCAACCCGACCGCGAAGAGCGCTACGCGCAGATGCTCCGGCGCAACGAGGCCGACGGCATGATCGTACTGGGCCATCGCCTGCCACCCACGGCACGCGAGATTGTCGAGCAGCGCGGCGCCGCCGCACCGGTGGTCAACGGGTGCGAGTTCGACCCTGCACTGGGCATTCCCAGCGTCCACATCGACAACGCGGCCGCCGCATGCGCGGTGATGGAGCATCTGTACGGGCTGGGACACGAACGGATCGCCGTGGTCGGCGGGCCGCCTGACAATCCGCTGCACCAGCAACGGCTGGAAGGGGTGCGGGCGGCCGGCAAGGCGCGTGGCCGCCTGCGCCAGCTGAACATCGTGCCGGGTGACTTTTCCGTGGAGTCCGGCCATGCAGCGGCGATGGCGCTGCTCGATGGCACGGCGGCGCCGACCGCGGTGTTCTGCTTCAGCGACCAGATGGCACTGGGTACCCTGGCCGCTTGCCGGGACCTGGGCATCCGCGTACCCGACGAGCTGTCCGTCGTCGGCTTCGACGATCTGGCGTCCTCCCGTTACCTCACGCCGCCGTTGACGACCATCCGGCAGCCGATGCGGGAGATTGGCGAGCGCGCGGTCAACCTGCTGCTCGCCATCATCGAACACGTCGACGTGCCGCTGCAGCAGACGCTGGAGTTCAGCTTCATGCTGCGCGGTTCGACGGCTGCGCCCCGGCGGGGGTGAGCGCGGGGGAGGGGGGCCGCGGGAGCATGGTGGCTGGCCCGCGCGACGTGCCACGACCTTGATCCCGAATTGACGCAAGGCTGTCAGACTCATCGCAGGCAGCCCGGCAAGGGCCGTAGCAGCAGGTGCGATCGCGCAAGGGGGGCGGCAATGCCATTCTTCACCGATTCGGCGGAAGGCGCGGTCGAAGGCATTGGCGCGGCACGTCGCATCGGCTGGATGCGTTTCGTCGGCAATGGACTGGGGGCGATCCCCATCGCTTCGATCATGCTTGAACGCCAGGATGGCGGGCTGGCGTGGGTCCTGCTGCTGCTCAACGCGCTGGCGTGGCCGGCACTGGCATTGCTGCTGACCCAGCGCTCCCGCCAACCGGCGGTCGTCCAGTTCCGCTGCATGGTGGCCGACTCCTTCTTCGGCGGTGGCTGGATCGCCTTCATGGCGTTGAGCGCGGTGCCCAGCGCACTGTTCGCCGCGCTGCTGGTGGCCGACAAGATCGCTGCCGGGGGCGTACGCCTGGCGATGCGCGCCACGCTGGCGCTGCTGCTGGGCTTCGCACTCACCTGGTGGGCGCTCGGCTTCCCTTACCAACCCGTTTCCTCGCAGCGCACGATCGTGCTCAGCGTGCCGTTCCTGTTCGTCTACGGCATCGGTCTCAGCATTCTCAGCTGGCAGCTGGCGCGCCGGGTCAAATCGCAGAACCGTCAGCTGCAGCGGCTCAGCCGGATGGACCCGCTGGTCGAGCTGGCCAACCGTGGCTTCCTGATCCTGCGTGCGCAGCAGGCGTTGGACCGCGCACAGGGCCAGGGCGGGTTTGCCTGCCTGCTGATGCTCGATGTGGATGACTTCAAGCACATCAATGACTCGCATGGCCACCGCGCCGGTGACGAGGTGCTGCGGCATATCGCGGCAACACTGCGCACCTTTGCCCGGCCCGGTGATACACCCGCGCGGCTGGGGGGCGACGAGTTCGTGGTGCTGCTGCGCGACTGCGCGCCCGTCGATGCGATGCACGTGGCCGAGCGGGTACGCCTGCATCTGCTCGAGGCCGCGCGGCAGGCCACGCCGGGCGTGGAGTTCAGCGTGAGTATCGGCATTGCCGCCACGCCGCGTGGCGGCAGTGTCGAGGACTGGTTGGCACTGGCCGACCGCGCGCTCTACCACGCCAAGCGGCAGGGCAAGAACACGGCCAGCTACGGTGAGTGAGGGGGGCGTGAGGGCGGCACGGCTGCCGCCGAACGAGGCCGAAACGCCCGTTCATCCTGCACGCGGAATCGGCACGCCAATCCTCTACCATGGGCCACCCCGCCCGGACGCGCTCCCATGCAAGACGCTCTTGTTGCCCAGCCCAAGCCCCCCATTCCAAGAATCGCGGCGTGGCTGATGATGCTGCTGGGCATGTGGCTGGCGCTGAAGCTGGGCCTGGTGGTGACCCTGTTGTCCGGCCTGCTGGTGTTCCAGCTGACCCACGTGCTGGCCTCCACCGTGGAAGGCAAGCTGCCGCCGGGACGTGCGCGGGCGATCGCGGTGATCCTGCTGTCGGCGATCATCATCAGCGGGCTGGTACTGGCCGGCATCGGCGTGGCCTCCTTCTTCCGCAATGAGACCGGCGGCCCGGACGCATTGCTGGCGCGCCTGATGGAGATCCTCAACACCTCGCGGCACCAGGTGCCGGCGCTGCTGCAACCCTACATTCCCGAAGACATGCCGGCGCTGCGCGCGGCGCTGAACGACTGGGCCGCCGAGCATCAGCGCCAGCTGGGCGTGGCCGGTACCTCGGTGGTACAGGTGGGTGTGCGCGTACTGATCGGCATGGTGCTGGGTGCGATGATCGCGCTGTATGACGAACTGCCGCTGCCGAAGATGGGGCCGCTGGCGCAGGAACTGATCGGGCGCACCAGCCGCCTGGCCACCGCGTTCCGCCAGGTGGTGTTCGCGCAGGTGAAGATCTCGCTGCTCAACACCGTGTTCACTGCCATCTTCCTGCTGGGCGTGCTGCCGCTGTTCGGCGTGCACCTGCCGCTGTCCAAGACCCTGGTGCTGATCACCTTCCTTGCCGGCCTGCTGCCGGTGGTGGGCAACATCATCTCCAACACGATCATCACCATCGTTGCGCTGTCGGTCTCGTTCTACGTGGCGGTGGCGGCGCTGCTGTACCTGATCGTGATCCACAAGCTGGAGTACTTCCTCAACGCGCGCATCGTCGGTGGCGAGATCCAGGCGCGTGCCTGGGAGCTGCTGCTGGCCATGCTGGTGATGGAGGCAGCCTTCGGCCTGCCGGGCCTGGTCGCCGCGCCGGTGTTCTATGCCTACGTGAAGCGCGAACTGGTCGACCAGCGCTGGATCTGACGCGGCAGGGTATGACGCATTTGCCCCGATTCGACGGCCCGCGCGGCCTTGTCGGCGCGTTCGCGGTGGGCGCGGTATACCCACGGCAACGGTTGGTCCGGTAGCGGCTTGGCGCCTGTGTAGGCGGCCGCTACAGTGTTCTGCACTACAGGGGAAATGTGCATGGCCCGCAAGGCGTCGCCCATCGGATTGCGGACCTGGGTCTGGATCCTGGCCGGGCTGTTCGTAGTCTGTACGCTGCCGTTGATGGCCATCGCGCTGGTGCAGGGCACGCTGCGCTTCACTGCCGCCGAGGACAACCTGGTCAGCCTGCGCCAGCTGCAGCAGACCTTCGACCTGGCCAACCTGGTGTCGGCCGAGCGCGGCCCCGCCAACAGCCTGCTGGGAGCCAACCCGGTCGATGCGGCCGAGCAGGCCCGGTTGGCCGCACAGCTGGCGGTTGCGCGCAAGCGGGTCGACACCGCCCTGCTGCAGCTGGACACCGTGTTCAAGGCCGATCCGGGCGTGGTCGACGAGCATGCGCTGCTGGCCGTCGCGCAACGTCGCCTGCAGTCGGCGCGCGCTGCGGTGGACCGGGTGGCGGCGCAGCCGCACGATGCGCGCCGGGTGGAGGACGTGGAGCGCGCGATCAGCAGCATGTTCGCCGTGGTTGATCGCCTGCACGTGCTGACCTCGGCACAGATCAACGTGCTGGTCAGCGCCGACCGCGAAGCGGCGATTCCGGCGATGCAGGGCCAGGTGCTGATCGACCTGCGCGAGCATGGCGGCCGCCTGGCCTCGAACGTGATGGCGCCGGTCGCGGTACCGGGGGCATGGCGTGACGAACAGGTGCGGGCTGCATTGCAGACCGAAGGCCGCCTGCTGGAGCTGTGGCGGCTGGCGGGCAGCCATGAAGCGGTGTTCCGCAGCGATCCGGCGCTGTCCTGGCATTGGGACATGGCACGCCGGCAGTTCTTCGGCGAATCGCTGCCGATGATCGAACAGTTGATCGAGGATGGCCGGCGCGGCGTGCCGCCGCCGTGGACCGCCGCCGAGTTCACCACGCGCTACGTGCCGACCCTGCAGTCGCTGGAAGCGCTGCGCGATGGCTACCTGAGCGTGTCCATCGCCCGTTTCGAGCACACCCGCAACCGCGAAGCGACGCGCCTGGTGGTGCTGGTGGCGACGGTGCTGGGCACGCTGGTGGTGCTGGGCGTGGCGCTGCGCATCGCACATCTTCAGATCCTGCGGCCGCTGCTGCAGGCGCAGAAGCAGGTCATCCAGATCGCCTCGGAAGCGCCCGGACCGGAACAGCACGTGACCCATCCGCTGGCCGAGATGCAGCGCCTGTTCGATGCGATTGAAGTGCTGCGCGAGAAGTCGCGCGAGCGCTCGGCGTTGACCAGCGAGCTGCGCCAGCTGGCCGGCACCGATGAACTGACCGGGCTGTTGAACCGGCGCGCGCTGGAAGAGCGGGTGCAGCAGCGGCATGCCGACGGCGGCAACAGCGCGGTGGTGATCCTGCTGGACGTCGATCGCTTCAAGGCCATCAACGATGGCCACGGGCATGATGCCGGCGACGAGGTGCTGGTGCAGGTGGCGCAGCTGCTGCAGCGCCACCTGCGCCGCAGCGACAGCATTGCCCGCTATGGTGGCGAGGAGTTTCTCGTGTTGCTGGCCGACGGTGATCTTGCCGGTGGCCGCCAGCTGGCCGAGTCGCTGCGGGTGGCGCTGCAGCAGCTGGACATCGCACTGGCCGGTGGCAAGGTGCTGCGGGTCACCGCCAGCTTCGGCGTCGCCTCAGGTGGCACCGATGCGCTGGGCTGGCGCACCCTGTTGCGTGCTGCGGATGCGGCCATGTACCAGGCCAAGGCGCAGGGCCGCGATCGCGTGCGCGTGGCCGGCGGTGGCCGCATCGCGCGCTGACGCGCGACGTTCATCACCGGCGCACGTGGGGGCCCCTAGACTGGACGCCCGCCCGCTGCTGGAGCCCATCATGACCGTGCGACCCATTGCCATCGCCGTGCTGCTCACTGGCCTGCTGGCCGGCTGTGCGACTCCCGCACCGAAGACCGTTTCCGATGAACCGCGTCATCCCTCCATCGCTGCCGGCATGAGCCCGGTGCCTGCCTTTACGGGTGGTGGCGCCGGGTGGCGCATCGAGATCACGTCCACTGGACAGGGCAACCACGATGCCAGCCTCAGTGCCGAAGGTCGTACCCACAAGGGCACGCTGCGCTATCTCGGCCAACCGGCCGACGCACCCAGCTCGCTGATCGTGCTCAACGGCGAGCTTGGCAGGCAGCCGGCCATCGTCGAGATCAAGCGCGAGTCGTGCCGCAATGCTGAAGGTGTGGACACCCTGGCCAGCGTGCAGGTGACGATGGAAGGGCAGCCGCAGCGTCGTGGCTGCGGTCACCTGGCCGTGTACTGAGTTGCTGCCCGGCATGCTCGAGATTCCCACCCTGCATACCGCGCGACTGCGGCTGCGTCCGCAGCAGCTGGACGACTTCAACGTCTATGCCGCGTTCCTGGCGTCGCCGCGCGCGCGTGGCATGGGGGGGCCGTTCGGTGAGGTGGCGGCGTGGGGCCAGTTCTGCCACGACCTGGCCAGCTGGCATCTGTTCGGTCATGGTGCATTGATGATCGAGCGTGCCGATACCGGTGCCTGCATCGGCCAGGTCGGGATCAACCACGGCCCGCTGTTCCCGGAAAAGGAACTGGGCTGGCTGCTGTATGACGGCCATGAAGGGAAGGGCTTCGCTACCGAAGCTGCCGGCGCGCTGCGCGACTGGGCCTTCGTGGTGGCGCAGCTGCCGACCCTGGTCAGCTACATGGCACCGGACAACCTGGCGTCGCAGGCCGTTGCACAGCGGCTGGGCGGCGTGCTGGACGATCACGCCGTGCGCAGTGATGCCGATGATCTGGTGTATCGCTACCCGCGCTGACGCCTAGCTGCCCGTGGCCGGGGCCTGTACCGTGCGGCCGAGCGCCTTGGCGACGCCTTCGCGCTTCTCGATCAGGAACTCCATCAGGGCGCGCACGCGCGGTGGCATCTGCTCGCGCGAAGGCACGTACAGGTAGAAGCCGGGGAACGGTGCCGACCACGCCGGCATCAGGCGGACCAGGCGCCCATCGGCCAGCATCGGCTGCAGTGACAGATCGATATGCTGCATCACGCCCAATCCCTGCAGCGCGGCGCGGATCATGCCCTCATCGTCGTTGGTGACATAGCGTCCGCGCGGTTCCACTTCAAAGTCATGACCGGGCTGGCCCGGCGTGCTGAATTCCCAGGCATAGACCCCGCCGCTGCCGGTCTGCCGGTAGCCCAGGCACTCGTGGGCGGCCAGTTCGGCGGGCGTGGTGGGCGTGCCATGGCGGGCCAGGTAGGCCGGCGAGGCGACCACCACCATTTCCAGCATCGGCGTGACCGGCACGGCGATCATGCCTTCGGCCAACCGCTCGCCAAGGCGGATGCCGGCGTCACAGCCGTCGGCAACGATGCTGGACAGGCCGTCGTCCATCACCAGCTCGATGCGCAGCTCGGGGTAGCGCGCGAAGAACTCCGGTAGATGCGGTTCGATCAGCGTCTTGGCAGTCAGGCGCGCGGTGTTGATGCGCAGCAGGCCGGACGGAGCGTCATGGCTGGCGCGCAGGTCGCGTACTGCGGTTTCGATGGTGCTCAGCGATGGCCGCAGTGCGTCGAACAGGCGCTGGCCTTCCTCGGTGAGCGACATGTCACGGGTGGTCCGGTGCAGCAGGCGTACCCCCAGCTGTTTCTCCAGGGTCTTCAGGCTCTGCGACAACGCCGGGCGCGAGACCCCCATCTCAACGGCCGCTTTGGTGAAGCTGCGATGGTGGGCGATGTGGGCAAACCAGGCCAGCTGGGGCAGCAGGGCCGGGTTGATCGGGCTGGGGGCGCTCATGGGGCTCGGTCGGCAGGACGGCGGGAGAAGATGGCGGCACAGGTTGTCGCTATTTGGTAATTGCAGCTTACTACTTTGGTTGTGATTGGCCGCTTTTTCGGCCCCAATCCCGGGTCTATCGTGCTTGCAACGGCGACACCCGTCGCCTCCCGCCGCTATCGAGGAGCCGCAGCATGGAAACCATCAACATCCAGAATCCGGACATGGCCTGGCCGATCGCCGCCGACCTGCATTTCCCGCCGGACTTCGACCGCAACCGGGTCTATCCCGCGATCATCAGCATGCATCCGATCGGCAGCTGCAAGGAGCAGACCGCCGGCAACATCTACGGTGAGGCCCTGGCTCGCGAGGGCTACGTGGTGATCGCCTATGACGCCAGCTTCCAGGGCGCCAGCGGTGGCGAGCCGCGTCGGGTCGAAGACCCGACCCAGCGCGTGGAGGATGTACGCCGCGTGGTCGACCATCTGGTCACCCTGCCGTACGTGGATGCCGAACGCATCGGCGTACTGGGCATCTGTGGCGGTGGTGGCTACGCGATCAACGCCACCATGACCGAGCGCCGCATCAAGGCGGTCACCAGCATCACCGGTGTCAACTTCGGCCGGCTCAGTCGTGAGGGCTTTGGCGGTTTCGATCCGATCGGCACGCTGGAGGCCATCGCTGCCCAGCGCACCGCCGAGATGCGCGGCGGCGAGGCCCGTGTGGACCTGTTCCTGCCGCCTTCGGTGGAACAGGGGCGCGCCGCCGGCATCACGGATATCGATGTGCTGGAGGCCACGGACTATTACCGCACGCGCGAGCCGCAGCCCAACGGCGTGGTCAGTGCGCTGTTCTCGCATCGCGGTGCAGCGGTGGGCTGGGATGCCTTCCACCTGGCCGAAGTCCTGCTGACCCAACCGTTGCTGGTGGTGATCGGTGACAAGCCGGGTGGCTTTGGCGCCTACCGCGATGGCCTGGAGATCCATGGCCGTGCGGCGTCGAAGCACAAGCAGTTGAAGGTGGTGGAAGGCTGGTCGCATTACGACCTGTATGACAAGCCGGAGCCGGTGCGCGAGGCCCTGTCAGCGGTCGTTCCCTTCTTCAAGCAGCACCTGTGAGCTGATGTGGCAGGTGGTGCCGGCCACGGGCCGGCATCATCTGTACGTGGAGTACTCCGCCCAGTCATCGAGATCGGCCAGTTCCGGCGCCAGCGCATGTTCGACCGCGCGGCGCAGCAGTGCCGGCGCGACGTAGTGCCGGTGCGCGGCATCGATCAGCGCCATGTACAGGCGGCCGAACGCATTGCGGGTCTGCACGCGTGTGCCGAGGCTGATCTCGATGTGGCCATCGGCACAGCGTTGCACGCGCACGCTGCTGCGGAAGCGCAGGTGGCGATCATCGGCGCCGAGCAGCACTTCGGCGCGGGTGTCCCCGTCATCGATGTGCGCGTCCAGCACCGGGTAGCGGCCGGCGAACAAGCGGCTGCGGTCGGTCGACAGCAGCGACGATACCGGGCAGCCGAGTGGCGACGTACGCAACCGCAACGGCGCCACCAGGCGGTTGCGCAGCGCCATCAGGTGGCCCACGCCGGCAGGTGGATTGCGCAGGAAGCCTTCCAGCACATCGGCCAGCAGCGCCGACGCGGCGTGATGGGTGACCTGCGCGCTGTCCAGGCGCAGGGTGGTCTGGTCCTGGTAGTGGCTGTGCGGTAGTGCCGTGGGCAGCAGGCCATCACTGGCGGCAGCCCGTGCATGGATGGGATAGGCCGGCGTGGCACGTTCGACGAAGCCACGCAGCGGCCGCAGCGGGATCCGCCGCAGCGGACCGAACAGGGCGCGGGTACGCGCGCACAGATGCGCGCACAGGCTGGGGGGCGCTGCCTGCAGTGACAGCTGCAGCAGCGGCGCCGCCGCGAGTGTGGCGGCCGAGGGCCAGTGCGCTTCCGGCAATACCTCGGTCAGGCTGGGGATATCGGCGGCATTGCGCTGCACCTGCGCACGAGCCTGCTCGTCCATCGCCCCGGCCAGCTCATTGCTGTGGCAGGACAACGCGAACAGCGCCGGGTGTGCACGATGGTTCGATGCGAACTGATGCCAGGTGCCTCCGCCGAAGCGCACCGTGAACAGGCAGTCCGGTGGAATGCGGATACGCCGCAGCGTGCGTGCGAAGGCCACGGGATCGCGCGCCAGCTGCGCGTCGGACGCGGTGGCGAAGCGCAGCTCGGCACCGGCGCTGCCGGCAATGGCGGTGAACATGCGCGGCCCGGCATGGCGATGGAACGGGTGGCCACCGGCGCCGACGGTGAAGCTGTACAGCGAGGAGGCGTCACCCTGCTGCAGATGCATGCCGCCCAGTCGCGCCGAAGGCTCGTCCAGCGCATCGATGAAGGCCGGGTGGTGGCGCTGGCGCTGGCTGGCGTCGGTCACCAACGCATCACCGGCGCCGATGCCGAGCTGCGCGATCAAGGTGACTTCGGTCGGGCTGCCACCTTCCAGTGCTGGAAGCTGTACCCCTGGAAACGAACGGCGGTCGCGGGTCGAACCAGGCATGGTCATGCTCCTTGGCGGGACGGTTCAGCGGGCAGGGGACTTGCGGCGGGCGCGTGCTTCGCGCTTCAGCGGGCCACCGACCGGACAGACTTCGGCCGCCCACGAGAACAACGTGTTGGCCAGGCGGTCGGGCACCTGCCGGAAGTACACGAACTGGCCGCGCTTCTCGCGTTCGATCAGGCCGGCTTCCTCAAGGATGCGCAGGTGGCTGGACAGCGCCGGCTTGCTGAAATCAAAGCGTTCGGCCAGTTCCCCCGCGCTGAGCTCGCCGGCGCTGAGATAGGCCAGGATCTGCCGGCGGGCGGTGGAGGCGAGCGCTTCGAAGATACGGTCCATGGAGAGCTAATTAACTAATTCGTTAACTGATAGTCCTCCCGCCTGTGCCGGCTGTCAAGCCATGACCGTTGCGCGCCGCGCCCGGGCTTTGCCATCCTCCCTGCTGTTTTCCGTACCGTGGAGTTCCAATGCGCCCTGCCTCCTGGCTGATCCTCGCCCTGCTGCCTGCCCTGGCGGCGGCGCAGCCTGCGCGTGCACCCAAGGCCAGCGCACAGGCGCAGGACCCGTTCAGCGAGTTGTTCGATACCGCCTGCATGCAGCACATCGGCGCGCCGGCGCGGTTGCAGTCGTTGATGGAATCCAACGGGCTGTCACCGCTGCAGCCTGCCGAGGCGGCAACGTTGCTGCAGGGGCAGTCGGGCGTGGCCTGGATGGTGCCGCTGGCCAGCGGCCGCTATGCGGTCAGCTGGGCCGACGATGGCACCTGCTCGGTGTATGCGGAGAAGGCCGATGCGGCGGTGGTGCAGAAGGGCTTCGCACGGCTGGTGCAGGCGGCACCGAAGCCATTGCAGGCACGCTCGCTGCCGGGACGTGGGCCGTTGTCGGCTGACCAGGTGGCGATCCAGTACGGCTGGGCCACGCCGGGGCAGGCCAAGCTGCAGGTGCGCTTCCGGCTGGTCACGCGGCAGGCGGCCGAGGCCGGCGTGCAGGCGATGGCCTCGGTGACGCCGGGCGAAGCGATGCGGGAACCGGCTGCGCCCGGGCCTTGACCGGGGGAGGGGCACGCTTGCGATTCAGCCTTTCACGCAGGTTGTGGTATATCGTTTATCGATAAATCCACCCCGGGGCGGCGAGGCCACCCCAATGCCGGAGGCCGCTTGACCGCTCGTCCCGCCCGCGCCAGACCCGCGCGAGGCCTGTTCACCCTGGCCCAGGCCGCCGTACAGGCCGTCCGGGCGATGTGCTGGCTGGGCATCCTGGCCGCACTGCTGGCCGTGCCGCTGGTCGCCCACGACCGCCGCTGGCTGCTCGACAGCGTCCATGACGCCGGTGCTGCCGCCGCGCACGGCAACGACCTGTTCCTGCACTTCTGCCTGGGCCTGGGTGCGATCGTCGCGCTGCTGGTGCTGTGCCTGCTGTTCCTGCGCCATCTGCTGCGGCTGCTGAAGTCGGCGGCGCGCGAGCGGCCGTTCACCCATGCCAACGCGCAGCGCCTGCAACGCATGGCATGGCTGATGCTGGCGATGGAACTGCTGTCGATCCTGATCGGCGCCTACGCGGCCTGGATGGGCCCGGACTTCACCTGGATGGAGGTGGGCGGCGGCATGTCGATCACCGGCCTGGTGGCGGTGCTGATGCTGTTCGTGCTGGCACGCGTGTTCGCCGTGGGTGCGGCGATGCGCGATGACCTGGACGGTCTGATCTGATGGGCACGCACTGATGGCGATCGTCATCACCCTGGACCGCATGCTGCAGGAACGGGGCATGACCCTGTCCGAGCTGGCCGGGCGCATCGACATCACCCTGGCCAACCTGTCGATCCTGAAGACCGGCAAGGCGCGCGCCATCCGTTTTTCCACGCTGGATGCGATCTGCCGCGAGTTGCAGTGCACGCCCGGCGACCTGCTCGGGCATGACCCGGCGCAGGCGCAGGACGCCGACTGAGTGATTGCCCTTTTCCCTTACCTACTGACGAAACGGACCTGAAATGGAATGGTTGGCTGACCCCTCGATATGGATGGGCCTTGCAACCCTGGTCGTGCTGGAGATCGTTCTCGGCATCGACAACCTGGTGTTCATCGCGATCCTTGCCGACAAACTGCCGCCGCACCAGCGTGACCGCGCGCGGGTGATCGGCCTGGCGCTGGCGCTGCTGATGCGGCTGGTGCTGCTGGCCGCGCTGGCCTGGATCATGAAACTGACCGAGCCGCTGCTCACGCTGTTCGACCACAGCTTCTCCGGGCGTGACCTGATCCTGCTGGGCGGCGGCCTGTTCCTGCTGTTCAAGGGCACCATGGAGCTGCACGAACGGCTGGAAGGCCGCGAGCACCACGAGGATGGCAAGAAGGTCTATGCCAGCTTCGCGATGGTGGTGGCGCAGATCGTGGTGCTCGACGCGGTGTTCTCGCTCGACTCGGTGATCACCGCGGTCGGCATGGTCGACAACCTGGGCGTGATGTATGCCGCCGTGACCATCGCGATGGCGCTGATGCTGGTGGCGAGCAAGCCGTTGACCCGCTTCGTCAACAAGCATCCCACGGTGGTGGTGCTGTGCCTGGGCTTCCTGCTGATGATCGGTTTCAGCCTGGTGGCCGAGGGCCTGGGCTACAAGATTCCGAAGGGCTACCTGTACGCGGCGATCGCCTTCTCGATCCTGGTCGAGGCGTTCAACCAGTGGGTGCGCTTCAATCGCGAGCGCAACGAGCGCCGCCAGCCGTTCCGCCAGCGTACCGCCGATGCCGTGCTGCGCATGCTGGGCGCGCGCCCGGCCAACGGCCACGCCGACGAAGGCGTGGACGAGCCGGTGGACGCCGAAGAACGCCTGCAGCCGGCCGAGCACGAAATGATCCGCAGCGTGCTGGGCCTGGCCGATCGGCCGGTGTCGAGCGTGATGACCGTGCGTGCCGATGTGCAGTGGATCGACCTGGCGCGGGGCCAGGAGGATGTGGTGGCCCGCCTGGTGGCGTCGCCGCACACCCGCCTGCTGGTGGGCGACGGTGACCTGGACAGCCTGCGTGGCGTGGTGCAGAGCCGCGACCTGCTGGCCGACCTGCTGCAGGGCAAGCCACTACAGCTGGAAGGCAACCTGCGTGAGCCGCAGTACGTGCTGTCCAGTGCCAGTGCGCTGCAGGCGCTGGAGCTGATCCGCCAGCATCCGGTGCCGCTGGCGGTGGCCGTGGACGAGTACGGCAGCGTGGAAGGCCTGGTGACCGCCAACGACCTGCTGGCGGCGATTGCCGGCGACCTGGTCGATACCCAGGACGAGCGCTATGGCGTGGTCGCGCAGGGTGAGGAGCAGTGGGAGGCCGACGGTGCGCTGACCCTGGACGACCTGCAGCGGCTGGCCGGCATATCGCTGCCGCGCAGTGCCGACTACATGACCATCTCCGGTCTGGTACTGGAGCGTCTGGGGCGCCTGCCCGACATCGGTGACGCGGTGGAAATTGCGGATGTGCGCATCACCGTGCTGGCGATGGAGAAGCGCCGTATCGCCCGCCTGCGGGTGGAGCGCCTGGGCCATCTGTAGGGCCGAGCCCTGCGCGACGGCTTGCTGAGCAGCCGGGCATGGGCCCGGCTCTACACAACGCTGCCCGCAGCCGTCACCATGGCGGGCCCGCTTTCTTTCCTGGATGGTTGCAGTGCTGAGTACGATCGGTTTGTTGATGGGCCTGTATGTGGCCTGGCGCCTGTTCTGGCCACTGCGCATGCCCACCTGGCTGAAGGTCGTGCTGTCGCTGCTGCTGGTGGGCGTGGGCGTGCAGCTGCGCATCGTCGCCACCTTCTGGGGCACGATGGCGTCGCCCGAGATTCCGAAACTGGCCATCGCCACGCTGGCGACCGGCTCCACCGCGGTGTTGCTGTTGGCGTTGCTGATGCTGCCGCTGGACGTGGGCCTGCTTGCTTCCCGCCTGCTGCGCTGGCCACGTACGGTAGGCGCATTGCGCACGCGGAGCCTGCGACCGGCGGCCGGCATGCTGGCCCTGCTGGTCAGTGGCTATGGCGTCAGCCAGGGCATGGCGGTGCCCAAGCCCCGGCAGATCGAGGTGAGCATCGCCGGGCTGCCCGCTGCGTTCGACGGCTACCGCGTGCTGCAGCTGACCGACATCCACGCCAGTCGCCTGCTCACCGGCGACTGGGTGCGCAAGGTGGTGGATGAGAGCAACGCACTGACGCCGGACCTGATCGTGATCACCGGCGACCTGATCGACGGCAGTGTCGAGGCCCGCCGTGACGACGCGCGTCCACTCGCGGACCTGCGGGCGCCGGACGGCGTCGTCGCCATCACCGGCAACCACGAGTACTACGCGCAGTACCAGGCGTGGATGCAGGCGTTCCGCGCGCTGCACATGCAGGTGCTGGAGAACAGCCACATGCAGGTGCGGCGCGGCGATGCGGCGCTGACCATCGCCGGTGTCACCGATCCGGTGGCCGCACGCTACGGCCTGCCGCTGCCGGATCTGGATGCTGCACTGGCCGGTGCCGATCCGTCCGCGCCGGTGATCCTGCTCGATCATCGCCCGCGCAATGCACGCGAGGCGGCGGCGCGTGGGGTGAAGCTGCAGCTGTCCGGGCATACCCACGGCGGGCAGATCATCGGCATGGACCAGCTGGTGAAGCGAGCCAATGGCGGTTTTGTGTCCGGCCGCTACGACGTGGATGGGATGACGCTGTACGTGGGCAACGGTGCGGGCCTCTGGGCCGGTTTCCCGGCGCGCATCGGCGTGCCGTCGGAGATCACCCTGGTAACATTGCGCCGCGCGCCGTGACCTTAGGCGGGGTCAGATCCCTTTCCCCTGGGGGAAAGGGATCTGGCCCCCGACAAACCACATGGAAGGAACCATGGCCCATCCCCGCGCCCCGATGGAGCGCCTGATCCGTGCCAATGCTGACGAGATCAACCGGCTGCAGCAGGCCATCCACGAGAGTGCCAGTGCGCGCTGGCGTGGGCCGGAGGAGCGGGAACGGCACGCTGCGGCCTGTGCCGAGTTCCACCAGCACTACGAGCGGCTGGCGTTTCCGGGAGGCTATGCCAACGCGTTGAAACGGCTGGCCGAACACGATCCAGATACGCTGGATGTCGCGCTGACCTTTCTCGAAGTGCGGCCGTATTTCTTCCGATCCGGATATATGTGGAAGACGCTGCTGAAGCGCGTGCAACGGGTCCCCATGGGGATCAAACAGCGCGCGCGGCTGCAGAAGATCCTTGATGCCTACGCGGCTTATCGCGCCACGCGCGACGGCTGATAGGGACGGCATGATGAGGTCAGATCCCTTTGCCTTTGGCAAAGGGATCTGACCCGGGCCCGTCAGGCCGCCCGCAGCGGCGGCCGCGCATGCGCACTTCGGCGCAGCGCCTGCGCCCGCTTGGCAATCCAGCGCACCACGAAGGCGGTGAACAGCAGCGCCGACGGCACCGCATACCAGAAGTTGCCCGGCACGCGCTTGAAGTACGAGTAGGTGAACACCGCCGCGATGATCCACATGCCGGCGACGTGCAGGCGACGCCACGCGGTGGGTCCCATGCGCCGGGCGAGCCCCCGGTGCGAGGTGATGGCCAGTGCCAGGATGGCGATGTAGCCCACCGTGCCCGGGAGGTTGGCCAGCGCGGATCGTGCTGGCCAGAACGCCGGGTTGAGGATGCCGAAACTGGTGATGGCGATTGCATGCAGCAGGTGCGAGAACGCGAAGGACAGGCCGATGATGCGCCGTTCGCGCAGCAGGAAATGAGTGAAGGGGCCGGGCAGCAGGGTGGCGAAGGAGGATGCTGTGAATGCCGCCAGGAACAGCAGGAACGATGTGCGGGCGGTGAGCCGGATCGCCGCGCGGCTGCCTTCGGCTGCATCGGGATACAGGGCGAAGGCGATCAGTGCGAACGCGATCAGGACCACGCCGATGGCTACGAACAGGCGCCAGCCGTGCAGGAAGGACGTCTTGGATACAGTCATGGTCAGGCCTCGAAGAATGGAGAGGGGGTAGTGCCGGCCGCTGGCCGGCATTCCCGGGGATCGGTCGACGCAACCAGAACGCCTGCCGTGCAGAGTTCGCGCAGCACGGGAATGCAGGCCGCACGCAATGCGTCCGTTGCCACGTCATGTGTTTCGGACAGCGCCTGCAGTGCCTCATCCACCGGCGCGCCGTCGTCACCGAAGACCGAAAGCAGCGCGTAGGCCAGCGGTGACAGTTCCTCGGCCTGCAGGCTGAAATCGGCGAGGCGCTGGATCACCAGCAGCGTGGGCGCTGCGCTCGATACCGGTTCCAGCGCCTCGTCCTCATGCACCGGCCACTGGTAGCCAAGCACCCGCACCGACGGCGAAACCGCCAGCACATCACTGTCCACGGGAACACGGTGCAGCGGCCTCCCGGCGTAACGCGCTTCAATGTGCAGCGACTGCAGCGTGCTCTCGTAGTGCGCCAGTTCTGCTGCCCAGCCCGGCAGTACCAGCGCGTCCTGCACCGCCAGCCAGGTCGCGAACTCGCCGGCGATCCGTGGGAACAACGGGGTCTGGCAGGCGTGGCGGGCGTAGTAGTGCTCCACTGTGTCGCGCCAGCGCGGCGTGCCCAACTGGTGTTGCAGTCGCGGCAGGCTGCCGGCCAGGAGGGTGTCCAGGCTGTCGATGCACAGGCGGCGGTACACCGCCAGCCTGCGCGCCTCGACGCCATCGGGTGCGGCCATTGCAGGGTCGCGCACATGATCGGCCCAGCGCCGTTGCAGGGTAGCCAGCGACTCAGCCATGGGCCACCTCGGGCCAACGTGCCTCGACCTGCGCCTGGCGGATCTGCGCAACCTCGGCCAGCAGCTCTGGCAGCGGCGGAAAGTTGAAGTCGCGTTCGAGCAGCGTGGGGCGCACGCCCACCCGCGCATAGGCCTCGCGCAACAGCGCCCAGACCACGCCTTTCACCGGCGCACCGTGGGTATCGATCTTGAAGCCATCGTCTTCATCGAAGTGGCCCGCTACGTGCAGCGAGGCGACACGGTGGGACGGCACGAGGGCCAGGAATTCGAAGGCGTCGTAACCGTTGTTGCAGGCGTTGACGAAGACGTTGTTGACGTCCAGCAGCAGGTCGCAGTCGGCTTCGGCGAGCACGGCGTTGATGAAGTCGATCTCGCTCATGTCCGCGCCGGCAACGGCGTAGTAGGAGATGTTCTCCACGGCGATGCGTCGGCCGAGCATGTCCTGCACCTGGGCGATGCGACCGGCGACATGGTGTACGGCCTCGGCGGTGAACGGCAGCGGCAGCAGGTCATAGACATGGCCACCGGCGGCGCAGTAGCTCAGGTGTTCGCTGTACAGCTGCACCTGGTGCAGGTCGAGGAAGGCTCGGGTCTGTGCCAGCAGGGTGCGGTCCAGCGGATCAGGGCCGCCCAGCGACAGCGACAGGCCGTGGCAGGTCAAGGGGTGGCGCTCGCTGAGTTGGCGCAGCGCTGCGCCGTGTGCACCGCCGACGCCGATCCAGTTGTCGGGGGAGACTTCGAGGAAGTCGATGGCACCGGCCGGCATTGCCAGCAGTTCGTCGATCAGGCCACGGCGCAGGCCAAGACCGGCGGCATTGGAGGGCAGGGGCAGGGACATGGCGGATGCTCCAGAGAGAGGGCGCCGCCCTGGAGGCGGCGCCGGTTGAACGTCGATCAATCGGCAACGCGGGAGAACAGGCCCTTCGGCATCGGCTTGCCGTTGGCGGTGTAGACGCTGCGCAGGTAGTCGTGTGCTTCCTGCTCGCTGATGTAACCATCGTGGTCGGTGTCGATGCGGTCGAACTCGGCGGCACGCTTGGCGGCCACAGCGTTGAACTCGGCGCGCGAGACCTTGCCGTCGTGGTCACGGTCGGTGCGGGCAAACGAGGCGTCGCCGCACTTGCCTTCGCCACACTGGCCCTCGGCCACCTTGGCCTTGCCAGCGGGCTTGCCGGTGGTGGCCTTGTTGGCCCCGCACTTGCCTTCACCGCACTTGCCTTCGGCGGCGGCGCTCATGGCCACCGCGCTGATCGCCAGCGGTTGGATCGCGGCGGCCTGGCCGGCCAGCAGCAGGCCACCGGCCAGGGCGATGCCGATGGCACCGATGCGCGGCAGGCGGGAGGAGGGGGTGTTCTTGGTCGAGACGGACATGGTGGTGACTCCTTGGGAAAGCACGCGGGGCGTGCGGGATGGACGCCGCCGAAGAGGCGACGGAAAGGGAAACGTTCGGGAACAGGGGGAAGCGGCTCAGGCGGTGCGGCGGCGACGCAGCAGATAGCCCAGCAGCAGCACGCCACCGAGCAGGGCGCCACCGAAGCCGATGCCGGGCAACAGCGCGGCAACCGGCAGCAGCAGGGCGATCAGGCTGACGCCCCAGCCCAGGCCGTCATTGCCGACGGGGGCATGCTGTGAGCCGGCCAGCAGCCGGTCCACGCTGAGCGCGCCACCGCCGTTGAGGATCAGTGGCAGCAGCATGGCCAGGAACAGCAGCGGCAGCTTGAAGTTGCCGTAGCCCTGGTCGGTGATCGCATAGCCCTGCCAGAGTTCACCCAGGCCGTTCCATTGGTCGGGCCAGTGCACGGCAGCGATGGCGACCACGGTCAACACCCAGAAGACGTAGGCCACTGAGCGCGTGGCCAGGCCGAGCAGCAGCATCACCGCACCCACCAGTTCCAGCCAGGTGGCAAGCTGCCAGTTCAACGACGCGGGCAGGGTGGAGAACGGGAACGGGAAGCGGCCTTCCAGGTCGGCGAACCAGTTCTGGCCGCCCAGCTTCTCGCGGCCGGATTCAAAGAACTCCCAGGCCAGCAGGGTGCGCAGCGCCAATGGCGAGAGCCAGCGGCCCACGGCGTCCAGGCGGGGGGTATACACGGAAGAGGCGGTGCTGATCATGGTGGTGTCCTGCGGGCCAGTGGTCGATGGAGGCCATTTCAGGCGGCGCAGGTATCGGCAACGTGTGCCGTTGCCCGGGGTTTTGTCAGCGACTGTGGCCGCGGCGGGGTTTCGTACAGTCAGATACAAAGACGATGCGTTGACGCACATCGGGGCGTTGCGCGCCCGCGTGCGGGGAGCGATATCCACCCGGTAGCGCCCAGCCAGGACCGGCGCCCGAATGTATCCCACTGTAGAAACCCGCCTGCGCCCTACAGTCCGGTACAACTCTGGGCCGCGGAGAAACAGCGGTGATACACCGGCAGGCGGAAATGGCCACTCCCAACACCGGAGTGCCACCCATGATCCGTACCTCGTTGCTTGCCGCTGCTGTCGCCCTTGCCGGCGCCGCGGCCCCCGCCTTCGCCAGCCAGGCCGATACCGCTGCACCGCCCACCGTCATCCTGGTGCACGGCGCCTTCGCCGATGGCTCCAGCTGGAGCAAGGTCATCAGTACCCTGCATGACTGGAAGCTGCCGGCGGTGGCCGTACAGAATCCGCTCACCTCGTTGGCCGACGATGTCGCCGCCACCCGTCGCGCGATTGCCGCCGCGCCCGGCAAGGTGGTGCTGGTCGGCCACAGCTGGGGTGGCACGGTCATCACCGAAGCGGGCAATGACCCGAAGGTGCAGGCGCTGGTGTACGTGGCGGCCTTCGCACCGGATGCAGGGCAGTCTTCGGCGCAACAGGGCGAAGGTTTCCCGGTCGGTCCGGGCCTGGCCCGACTGCAGGAAAGGGATGGCTACCTGACGTTGCCGGCTGATGCCATCGCCCAGGACTTCGCGCCGGACGTGATGAAAAAATCGGCCGCACTGCTGTACAGCACGCAGGTCCCGTTGAAGGCCAGCGCGCTGGGCGAGGTGGTGAACGTTGCGGCGTGGCGCAGCAAGCCGAGCTGGTACGTGCTCAGCCGCGATGACCGCATGCTGTCGCCGCAACTGCAGGCCGCGACCGCACGTCGCATCGGTGCACAGCTGCAATCGATCGGCAGCAGCCATGTGTCGCTGCTTTCGCATCCGGCGCAGGTGGCCGACAGCATCCTGGAAGCGGCAGGGGTGAAGCCGGCGGAACTGCCGCTGGCCGAGCAGGGGGGCTGAGCGATGGCCGCACTGCGAGGGTACGCATTGCCGCTGTTGCTGGGGCTGCTGGGCGGAGCGGCGTTGCTGCTGGCATGGCCCGGTGCGGATGCCGGCGCGCAGCCGCTCGATGCCGCACCGATGGCGGGGTTCGACGGTGGCGGGCCCTGGCACAACAGCCCACCGCTCACACTGAAGCAGTTACAGGGGCAGGTGGTGCTGGTCGAGTTCTGGACCTACACCTGCAGCAACTGCCTCAACGTGGCGCCCTATGTCCACCAGTGGCATGCGCGATACGCGTCGCAGGGCCTGAGGGTGATCGGCGTGCATACGCCGGAATTCGCCTATGAAGGGCTGCCCGGCAACGTGCGCAAGGCCATCGCACGGTTGGATATCACCTGGCCGGTGGTGCAGGACAACCAGTACCGGATCTGGAACGCCTGGGGCAACCGCTTCTGGCCCGCGCTGTACCTGCTCGACCGGCAGGGGCGGGTGGTCTACCGCCATTACGGCGAGGGCGACTACGCACGTACCGAAAGCGAGATCCAGCGCCTGCTGGCCAGCCCCTGAGCCGCGCTACCATGGCCGCGCCGCGCGGCGCTGTCCCCCTGCCTTCATCGAGAACGCAATGAACCATGTACCGCACATCCTGGTCGTCGACGATGACAGCGAGATTCGCCAGATGCTGGCCGACTACCTGCAACGCAACGGCCTGCGCGTGAGCCAGGCCGACGGTGGCCGGGCCATGCGCGCGCTGATGGATACCCATGCCGTGGATCTGGTGGTGCTGGACGTGATGATGCCGGGCGAGGACGGCCTGAGCCTGTGCCGCAACCTGCGCGCCGGCAAGCATCGTGCGGTGCCGGTGGTGCTGCTGACCGCCCGCGACGACGAGACCGACCGCATCATCGGCCTGGAAATGGGCGCTGACGACTACGTGACCAAGCCCTTCTCTTCGCGCGAACTGCTGGCACGCATCAATGCGGTGATCCGCCGCACCCGGATGCTGCCGCCGAATCTGCAGGTGAGCGAAGCAGGTCGCCAGCTGGCCTTCGGCGAGTGGCGCCTGGACACCACCGCACGCCACCTGCTGGATGCGCAGGACACCGCGTATCCGCTCAGTGGCGCCGAGTTCCGCCTGCTTCGCGTGTTCCTCGATCACGCCAATCGGGTGCTCAGCCGCGACCAGTTGCTCAGCCTCACCCAGGGCCGCGATGCCGAACTGTTCGATCGCTCGATCGACCTGCTGGTCAGCCGCGTGCGGCAGCGCCTGGGTGACGACGCACGCGAGCCGACCTACATCAAGACCGTGCGCAGCGAAGGCTATGTGTTCAGCGTGCCGGTGCAGTTGCTGGGACCGGACGAATGAACACCACCGCACGCCGTCCACGCTGGCCGCGCACGCTGTCGGCGCGGCTGCTGCTGGTGTTGCTGGGCGGACTGGCCCTGGCCCACGCACTGTCCTTCGGCCTGCTGTTCTTCGAACGCTACCAGTCCACCCGCAGCATGATGCTGCGCAACCTCGATGAAGACGTGGCCGTGAGTGTCGCGCTGCTGGAGCACCTGCCCGAGGACCAGCGCGATGCCTGGGTGCCGCGGCTGGAGCGGCGCACCTACCGTTACCTGCTGCGCCCCGCCGCGGCCGGACCAGGGCTGCAGACCGATCGTGCACGCCAGGTCACGGCGATCATCGACGACAGCCTGCAGCACCGCTATCCGTTGCAGGCGCGCCAGGTGGCTCGCCTGCCGGAGCGGTTCGAGGTGGAACTGCGCCTGCACGACGGCACACCCTTGACCATTGAAGTCACTCCGTCGGGCCTGCCGCTGGCACGTTGGCTGCCCGCCGTGCTGCTGGTGCAGCTGGCGCTGCTGCTGGTGTGCGCGTGGTTGGCGGTGCGCCTGGCCATGCGCCCGCTGCAGCAGCTGTCGCATGCGGTGGAGCATCTGCAGCCGGGCAAGGACGGGTCTGCACTGCCTGAAGACGGCCCTGCGGAAGTGGGCGGCGCGGCGGCCGCACTCAATGCACTGCAGGCACGCATTCGTGGCCATGTCAGTGAGCGCCTGCAGATCCTGGCCGCGATCTCGCACGACCTGCAGACCCCCATCACGCGCATGAAGCTCCGGGTGGAGACCCTGCCTGAAGACAGCACCCAGCAGCGGCTGCTGGCCGACCTCGACCACCTGGGTCAACTGGTGCGTGAGGGCGTGGCCTATGCGCGCAGCAGCCACGTCGCCAGTGGCGCGCCGGTGTCGATGGACCTGGGCGCGTTCCTGGCCAGTGTGGTCGGCGATTACGAGGACATGGGCAAGCCGGTCAGTGGTGGTGCGCCCGCTGGACTGGTCGTGCAGACCTGGCCGCAGCCGCTGCGCCGGGTGGTCGGTAATCTGGTCGACAACGCGTTGCGCTACGCCGGTGCCGCCGAGATCGAGGCGGGCCGCGATGAGGCCGGAAGGGTGTGGATCGGAATTTCCGACCGTGGCCCCGGCATTCCCGAGGGCCAGCTGCAGGCGGTGCTGGCGCCGTTCCACCGGCTGGAAAGCTCGCGCAATCGCGATACCGGCGGAACCGGCCTGGGCCTGGCCATCGCGGTGCAGCTGGCGCAGTCGCTGGGCGGCTCGCTGCGGTTGCACAACCGCGAGGGGGGCGGCTTGCGGGCGGAGCTGCAGCTGCCGGGGTAATTGGCGCGGTCAGAGCATCCACGCACGGCGCTGATCTATGGCAATCCTGCCCGGCCCCGGGATCGGCGATCATCTGCAGGGAGTGTCGAAACCAGGAAACACGCAATGCAGGGAACGCAGCATTCAATCCGGCGTCCGCGCCACGTCGCGCTGCTGGTCGGTCTACTCGCGCTGGCGGCCTGCCAGCGCACACCGGACGCGTCGACCTTGGCACCCGCAGCGGGCACACCGCTTGCCGCCCCGGCCACCGCAACAGACCTCTCACCGCTACTCGATGCCTTGCCGACCTGCGCGCTGGACGGCTGGTACATCGATCACCAAACCGACCGCCCGGCCCACCCCTGGTTGGCTGCGAACGCGCCGAAACCTTGCAAGGAGGACGGGGAGAACGAGATCGCCACGTTCTGCGTGCAGGGGCAATGGAAGGGGCTGCCGGTGGAGGAAGTGATCCTGCCGACGATGACGTTCGTTTCGTTCCGGGGGGCCAGGATCGGCCTGCCGCTGGAGAAGGCGCGTCCCATCGTCCGCCAGCGTTTCGGCCAGGACTTCCCGGGTGGTGCGGCTTACGAGGAGGGCCGAGAGCCGAAGCTGCTGGCCGACCCCGAGGATGCGCAGCGTTCGTGGCTGCTGTGCAGCACGCCGGAACCGGGAGACGACGTGGGCAGCCAGGCAGGCGTCAGCTACTCGGGCATGAACCTGCCCTACGACCACGACGGTTGCAGCTACCGCTACAGCCCGGTCGACTTCTGCGATGCGCCGCACCGGGCCGCCATCGACAATGCGCTCCAGCACCAGGAGCCCAATTTCAACCAGCACTACCTGCTGGTACAGGTCGATGATCGTCCAGAGTACTTCCAGCGCACGCTGGTGCTGGTCGATACCCGCACGGGCAGGGCGACGCCACTGCCGTTCGATGCCTTCACCGGGCCGGCGGGGAAGGGCGGTGATGCAACCGGATACGGGACACTGGAAACGGGCGTGGACCAGCAGCAGTTCTGCCTCGATGGCGCGTTGCTGGTCTACCGCGTGTTCGAGGAAGGGCGCTTCTGTTTCGGCTTTGACGGTGAGCGTTTCACCGGCCATGAAACCCAGTACATGCAGGCAGCGGATAGCTGACGACCGGCATTTCACCCCGTCCATGCCACGCTGCGCGGAACCTGTACATCCGGGATCGAGGCTGTTGAAGGCGAATACGCAATGACCGTGGCGCGGCAGCGCTCGATGTGGGTGGCGGGCCTGTCCACGGTGGTGGAGTGGTACGACTTCACCCTGTACCTGTACTTCGCCACGGTGTTGTCGCGGGTGTTCTTCGGCGGCGGCGAACAGGCGCTGCTGGTCACCCTGGCCGGCTTCGCGGTGTCCTACCTGATGCGTCCGCTGGGCGCGCTGTGCTTCGGCCACCTGGGCGACCGCCTGGGCCGGCGCTGGATGCTGCTGGCTTCGATGGCGTTGATGGCGGCGGCAATGCTGGCCACTGCGCTGCTGCCGACCGCGGCCACAGCAGGCACGACGGCGGGCGTGCTGCTGCTGGTACTGCGCTGCGTGATGGCGTTTTCGGTCGGCGGTGAGTACACCGGCGTGGTGGCGTACCTGCTGGAAAGCGCACCGGCGCGGCGACGTGGCCTGGTGACCTCGCTGGCCTCGGCCGCCAGCGAAGTAGGCGCACTGCTGGCGGTGGCGATCTCCGCGGTTACCGTGGGGCTGCTCGCGCCCGCACAGCTGGACAGCTGGGGCTGGCGTATTCCGTTCTTCGTCGGCGCGGCGCTGGCACTGGTGATCCTGGTCGCGCGCTCGGGCATGCACGAATCGCCGGAGTTCGAGCGTCAGCGCCGCGAAGGCAGCATTCCGGCTACACCGCTTCGCCACGTACTGCGCAACCATCCGCTGGCGGTGGCACGCACCTTCGCGATCTCGGCGCTGGGCTCGATCACCTACTACGTGGGCATCACCTATGTGCCTGCGTTCCTGCACGCGCGGGGTCATGACGAGGGCGACGCACTGTGGCTGTCGACGATTGCGGCGGTGGCAGTGATCGCGATCACGCCGTTGTGTGGCGCATTGTCCGACCGCGTTGGACGACGGCCGGTGTTGCTGGGCCTGACCGTGCTGGCAGCGTTGTTGCCACTGTCCCTGTTTGCGTGGATGGCGCAGGCGACGGCGCTGGGCATCGTGCTGGCCGCGGTGCTGCTGGCCTGCGTGGCCGGTGGTGTAAGCGCGGTGGCGGCCCCGGCCACGGCCGAACAATTCCCGGGCGAGGGCCGGGTCAGCGGGCTGGCACTGGGGGTGACCATGGCCACCGCCTTCTTCGGCGGTGCAACGCCATGGCTGGCGCAATGGTGGGTGGAGCGCAGCGGCTGGGCGGCGGCGCCGGGCGCGATGATCGCGCTGGTGGCGGTGCTGGTGTTGCCGGTGCTGTGGACCCTGCCCGAGACGGTCCCGGGCAGGGCCAAGCGCTAGCGGGTCAGACCTTCAGGGTCTGCTCGATGTCGGCCAGTACCGCGGCCGCATCCACGCCGATGGCAATCGACTGCACCACGTGGCCGTCCCACACGCTGGGGCCGAACGCCAGGCCTTCCGGCTTGGGAATGGTCATGCCGCGGGCAACGCCGTCGGTGGCCACGCGCACGCTGGCGCGCTCGAACTGGAACAGTTCCGGGCGGGTCAGCGCGATGCAGGCGCAGCAGTCATGCACCACCATGCCCTTGTGGCCGGCCTGCAGGTAGAAGTCCACGTAATCCTGCGACAGCGCACGCACCAGCTCGGCATCGGCACCGCCGATAGCGGCCAGCGTGTCCAGACCGTCACGGTTCATTTCAACGCGGGTGGTCACGTCCAGGCCGATCGCAGTGACCGGCCAGTTGGCGGTGAACACCACGTCGGCCGCTTCGGCATCGCCCCAGATGTTGGCCTCGGCGGCCGGGGTGATGTTGCCGTTGACGTGGAAGGCGCCGCCCATGATCACCACGCCGCGCACCAGACCGGCAATGTCCGGGGCCTGCTGCAGGGCCAGGGCCAGGTTGGTCATGCGACCGACCGCGACCAGGGTCACTTCGCCCGGATGGGTGCGGACCAGATCGATGATCAGCTGATGGGCCGGGCGGGCATCAGCGGCCACGTCCAGTTCGGCCGGCACCGGGTGGTTGCCCAGTCCGTTGTGGCCGTGGATGTGTACCGGCCAGGCTTCCGGGGTGGCTTCCGGCTGCAGCGGGCCTGCGGCGCCGCGCGCGACCGGGGCGGCAAAGCCCCAGGCCTGCTTCAGGTACAGCGCGTTGTGCGTGGTCGACTCCACCGAGGCATTGCCGAAGGTGGTGGTGACGCCGATCAGGTCGATCTGGGCGTGCTTGTGCAGGTACAGCAGCGCCAGGGCGTCGTCGACGCCCGGGTCGGTATCAAAAATGACTTTCAGCATGTTGTTGTTCTTCTTCTTCCGTGTGGTGCGGGGGGCGCCGGCGGCCTGGAAGCAGGCCGGCGCGCCCTACATTGTCCCATCTTCATGACAGGCAGGGCCATTGCCGGGCTGGCAGGCCCATAATGCCCTCCAGTCCAGGCATGGAGCCGCCGAATGCTGATCGTTGCCCTTCTGCTGGTCCTGCTGGTGCTGGGCCTGAACGTGGTGGCCACCGTGGTGGTTGCCCAGCGCGATGGCCTGTCGGCGGGCGGTCGCGCGGTGCAGCTGCTGCTGGTCTGGCTGCTGCCGCTGGTTGGCGCCATCCTGTGCCTGGCAGTGGCCACGGCCGATGGCTCGGGCAGCCGGGGGGATGGCGGCGGAACCCATGACACCTCCGTTGGCTATTCCAGTGACAACCACAGCCATCACAGCTACAGCAGCTCCGACTGCAGCAGTGATGGTGGCAGCAGCGACGGCGGCAGCTGCGGTGGCGGCGATTGATGAGACGTTCCGGGGGGCCGGCCAAGGTCACGTCCTGGTAGTGCCGGCCGCTGGCCGGCAACCTCATCCGCTCAGCCGCCACCTTCGGTGGGCAACGGCGCCGGTACGTTCAGCAGTCCGCCCGACGCCACATAGGCGGCCAGGGCCTGGCCCTGGCTCAGCAGATGGCGCTCCATGGTGCGTTCGGCAGCCTGTGCGTCGCGGCGGCGGAAGCACTCCATCAGCTCGCGGTGTTCGGCCAGCGACTGCGCGGTGCGGCCGGGCGTCAACAGCTGGCGGCCACGGTGCATCTTCAGGATGCGGTGCAGGTCGTGGGTGATGCGGATCAGCCACGGATTGCCTGCGTAGTGCTGCACGGTTTCGTGGATCAGGTAGTTGTTGCGGTAATACTCGGCAATGTTGCCTTCGGCGGCCGCGGTTTCCATCGCTGCGTGCAGCTCTTCCAGCTGTCGCACGCCGGCTTCGTCGATGTGCTTCACCGCCTCATGCGCGCAGCGACCTTCCAGCATGGCCATTACCGGGAACAGCTGGTTGAGGTCTTCCAGCGTCAGCCGGGTGACCCGGCAGCCACGGCCGGCATCGATCTGCACCAGGCCTTCGGCTGCCAGCAGCTTCAACGCCTCGCGCAGGGGCGTGCGGCTGATGCCCAGTTCTTCGCACAGCGCGGGCTCGTCGATCCACTCGCCCGGCGGCAGCCGGTAGTCGTAGATGCGCTCGCGCACGTGCTCGGCCACCTCTTCATACAGAGGCGCGCGCTTCTTCGGTGACCGCGGGGCAGGGGCAATGGCCATGCGCAGAGTGTAACGCCAGGTCGCGCCGGCCAGCGGCCGGCACGTCCCGATGGCGGTTACATCCAGCCTGGCACCACGAACACCAGCCAGGCCAGCAGCGGCCCAAGCGCCACCACCAGTCCGCTGTAGACCAGGAAGCGGCGGAACAGGGTCTCGCGTTCTTCCTTGGCTGCCGAGGCCACCACCAGTGCGCCATTGGTTGAGAACGGGCTGACATCGACGATGGTGGACGACACCGCCAGCGCGCAGATCACGCCGGCTGCGCTGAGGTGGCCCTGCATCAGGAACGGCACCGCCAGCGGAATGGTCGCGCCCAGCACCGCCGCCGACGAAGCAAAGGCGGACACGATGCCGCCGACATAGCAGACCAGCAGCGCACCCAGCAGCGGAATGCCGATGCTGGAAACACCGTGGCCGATGAAGTCGACCGCGCCGGCATGTTCCAGCACGCCGATGTAGGTCACCACACCGCAGATCAGCAGCACGGTGGACCAGCTGATGCCATCGACCGCACCCTTCTGGCTCTGCGGCGACAGCAGCGCCAGCGCCACCGCCACGGTGATCGAGACCAGGCCCACGTTGAGGTTGTAGATCAGCGCGGCCACGCCCAGGCCCAGCAGGCCGATCAGGGTGAACAGACGCTCGCGGGTGAAGCCCACCGCTTCCAGCGCCGCCGGGTCGTTGGACAGGGTGCCGCCGCCAGCGGCGACCAGCGCGCCATGGCCTTCGATCGCGAACTGCCGCGACGACGCCTGTGGGCCGCCGGCCATCGCCAGATCGGCAGTGCCGACGCCGTCGGCCACGCTGATCGAGCCACGGCGCAGCAGGGCGATGCCACCGAAGGCGAAGAAGCAGATGATCGCCATCATGAAGTTGAAGCCGAGGCTGGTCAGGAACACCGCCATCTCGGTCACTTCCAGCCCGGCCTTCTGCACCACGCCATTGGTGATGCTGCCGTACACACTGATGGGCGAGAAGCCGCCCGCCTGGGCGCCATGGATGACCAGCAGGCCCATCATCAGCGGGTTGATGTTGTACTGCTTGGCAAAGCGCAGGGCGACCGGGCCGATGATCGCGACCGCCGCCGGGCCCAGCGCACCGAACGCGGTGAGGACCGCGGTGATCACGAACATCACCCATGGAATGGCCACGATATGGCCACGCACCGCTTTCACTGCCCAGTGCACCAGCAGGTCGATGGTGCCGTTCTTCTGCGCGATGGCGAACAGGTAGGTGATGCCGACCAGGGTCAGGAACAGATCGCCGGGGAACCCGGCCAGGACCTCCTTGCCGCCCATGTCGACCCACAGCCCGCCGATGATGAAGGCCAGTGCGAAGGCGACCGCGCCCATGTTGATCGGCATCGCCGTGGCGACGATGAACATGATCACCAGACCGATGATCGTTGCGATTTGTGGACTCATGCGCCCTCCCAGACACGTGACTCACGTACAGCGCGGATGGAGACCCGCCATCCCGGGGTAAGGCGACGTACGGCGTGGTGCGTGATACGTACTGCTCGAACCCGTTACTGCAGCCGCTCCAGCGCGCTGCGGACCCAGGCCGCGGCGCCTTCAAGGCTCTGGAACTCTTCCACCGCGCGCACTTCGCAGCACGGATAGGCCGGCGCGACCATGCGCGCCAATGCGTTGCCCGGGCCCAGCTGCAGGAATACCCGCGCGCCACGCTCGAAGGCCTGGCGCATCACCTGCGCCCATTCGATGGTCTGTGCCAGCTGCGCCGACAGCGTGTGCACCACGGCGGCGCGATCCCGCACAGGGCGCGCATCGATGCCGGCCAGCAGCGGCAGGCGCGGCGCCTGCAGCGACGAAGCATCAAGCGCGGTGGCAAACGGTGCCACCGCACTGGCCAGCAGCGGCGTGTGTGCCGGCACATGCACCGGCAACGGGCGGACCTCCGCACCCTGTGCGCGTGCTGGCTCGGCCAGCGCCTGCAGGGACGCCTGCGTACCGCCAACGATGAAATGATCCTGCCCGTTGGCAATGGCCACATGCGCGCCGTGTGCATCGCACAGTGGCTGCAGGGTGTGGCGCTGCAGCCCCAGCACCGCCTGCATGCCCGCATCGGCAGGGCTGGCGGCATCCATCAGCCGCGCGCGCTGTGCGGCCAGGGCCAGGCAGGTTGCGGCGTCGACGCTGCCGGCAACCGAATGCGCGGCCAGTTCACCAATGCTGTAGCCCGCCACGACCACCGGCGCCGGCAGGCCGTCGCGCAGGCCCAGCCAGTGCGCCAGCGTAGCCGCACACAGCAGCGGTTGCGCCAGCACATTGTCGAAGCGCGCTTCGTCGGCAGCGGCCGCGAAGACATCACGGTCCAGTACCGCGCTCGCGGCCTGCAGGACATCGCGGGCCGCGGGCAGATCGCGCACGCGGTCGAACATCGCCGCATGCTGAGCACCTTGGCCGGGGCAGAGCAGGGCAAGGCTCATGCGCCCTCCTGCTGCAGCAGGAACCAGGCGCAGGCCAGCAGGTCGGCACTCCCACCGGGGCTCAGGCGACGGGCGATGAAGCCCTCGCCAAGGACGTGCAGGCGTGCCTGCCAGCCGGGTGCGAACGCGCCGCCCTCGGCCAGGAAACGGTGGGCCTGCTGCTGCGCCCAGCGCAGGCCTTCAGCGCCGCCGCGATGCAGCAGGTTCAGGTCATCCACCTGCGCAACCAGCTGCATCAAGGTCTGGCTCATGGCCGCATCGCGCGCAAGGCCATGGTGCAGGGCGTGGCGCAGGGTGGGTACGGCCAGTTCGCGCAGCAGGGGGTAGCCGGCGGCGGCCTGCTCGCGGACACCCGCGACACCGTGGCGCAGGCGCGCGCGCTGGCCGGGGCTGGATGCATCCAGCGGCGCAGCGGCGAAGTCATCGGCCCAGTGCTGCACGCCAAGACAGACCTGCGCGGCGGGCGGGGCGTGGCCCTGCTGGCGGCGGCAGCGTGCGGCGGCGGCTACCAGCAGGCCCAGGCTGAAGATGGCACCGCGATGGGTATTGATGCCGCCGGTGGCGCGCAGCATCGCGCTCTCGGCGGCAAGGCCGTGCGCGCGCAGGGCGGCGAACGGTGCATCGTCGGCACCGGCGCAGGCAATCGCGGTGAAGTAGTGGCGCAGTGCGAACAGGCTGCGCAGGAACGTGCCGGCATCCATGTCGTGATGGCTGCCGGTATCGAACGGAGTGACCAGGCCTGGCTTCGGTGCCAGCGCCAGTTCCGCATGCAGGCTGGCGACGGCAAGGCGCCCCAGACGCGCGCTGTCGACGCGATGCGCAACCGACCGGGCGGCCTGCGCGAAGGCGTTCATGCGGCGACTCCGGTGGCCACGAACAGCCGTTCGCGGGTTTCCAGCGCAGCACCGTGCAGGCGCTTGACCAGCACCTGGCGGCTACCACCGGCGTACTCGCGCCAGTTCACTGCGCCGCCGTCGGCCAGGCACAGTTCGCCATCGACCCGCCGGCCGTGCTCGGCTTCCCACTGCTGCAGGCGCACCACCAGGGCATCGGCCTGCGCGATGGTGTCGATCCGCCACAGCAGATCGATGTCCGAGCGCGCGTGCACATAGTGCAGTCCAGTGAGGTGCTGCCAGGCAAACGCTCCGAATACGCGTGCCGCTGCGATGTCCTGCAGTGCCTGCAAGGGGCGCTGCCAATCCTGCACAAGGTCGCTTTCCAGTACCGTCTGAAGTGCCGGTGGCGGCGCGGTGCGCAGCACATCGTGTGCCGGCACGCGCAGGGCCAGGCGCAGTTTGCCCTCAGCGGGCGGCAGCGGTACGCCGAGGCGCAGGCGGGGATCGGCATCGTCGGCGGCACGCCGGGCGACGATGGCCGGCAGACCCTGCGCAAACCAGTCGGCCAGGCGCGGCTCATGCGCGGCGATGTCCGCCTGCCAGCGGGCGTGCGCTGACAACCAGACCAGCGTATGGCGGGGCAGCCGCTCAGGCATCGCCCTGGCTCACGGCTGCAGCCACGCGTGCGGCCAGCATGCGACCGCCACGTTCGGCGCCGCGCACGGCACGGCGGTCGCCATCGGCGGGCGTGCGCAGCGCCTGCAGCAGGCATGCGGCCAGGTCGCCGTTCCAGATCGAATCGACCGCGCCCATCGCCACGTAGTTGGCCACGCCCGGTGCGAACACCGGCGAGGTCTGGCTGAGCGCCTGCAGTTTCTCCAATGGCTGCTTGGTCACCCGGGCCATCGCGCGCAGGTCCATCACCCGCACCTGTGCATCGGGCAGGGCGTGGATGTGGTCGGCCATCAAGCCGAACGACAGGAAGCCGCCGCTGACCGACTCGCCATAGACCAGCGTCACCAGCCGCGCACCGCGTCGGCGTGCCAGATCCAGCGTCTGCGCCAGGTGCGCGAAGTAACCGTTGATGCCGAGCAGTTCGTCACGGCGTGCCAGGCGTTGGCCGGCGGTGTCGACCAGCATCACGATCGGACGCTGTGGATGCGCGGCGGTGCTGGCCAGCACGGTTTCGGCCAGGACGAGTGCATGGTCGACGCCGACCTCGACACGGTCGGTGGTGCCGATCACCGTCACTTCGCCATCGACGGTGGTGGCCGTGCCGGTCACTACCGAATCGCGCACGTCGATAGCGTGCCCACGCGGGAACAGCGCGTCGAGAAGGGTCTGCAGCGGTGCACTCATGGCAGGCTCCGGCCATCGGTGGCGGCGAGGAAGGCATCGGTATCCAGCAAGGGCATTCGCTCGGGCTCGGCAATGCCCTGACGGGTCCAGATCTCCAGCCCGTCGCGGCAATCGCCCCAGGCCTGCACGCGTGCCTTCAGCGCGGTGTGGCGGGCCTGCAGGGCGCTCAGTGCGGTGCCGGTATCGCTGCTGGCTGCATCGGGCTGCAGTGCATCGGCGGCGGCGTGGGCGAAGGCGTCGATGGCGTCGGGTACCAGCACCTGGGCCTCGTCGATCAGGTAACGGTGCTTGCCACCGGTCACGCGCCACACCAGCGCGCGATCGCGTGAGTCGAACTCTTCCACGCCACGCACGGTCTCGATCACTTCCGGGCCGGACAGCGACAGGCGCCCCTCTTCGGACATGATGACCGTGGTGCAGCAGCGGGCGACGATGCCCATGCCACCGAAGGCGCCGTTGCCGCTGCCGATCAGGGCGACCACCGGCACGCCGGCAGCGCGTGCGCCCAGCGTGGCGCGCATGATTTCGGAAATCGCGATCAGCCCGGCATTGGCTTCATGCAGGCGCACGCCGCCGGTGTCCAGCAGCAGCAGTACGCCGTCGGGGCGTGTTTCGGCCGCGCGGCGCAGCAGGCCGGTCAGCTTGGCGCCGTGCACCTCGCCCACGCCGCCGCCCATGAACTCACCCTGCTGTGCGGCCAGCAGCACGCGCTTGCCCTGCAGCGTGGCTTCGCCGACCACGATGCCATCATCGAATGCGGCCGGCTGGTCGAGCTGGGCCAGGTGCGGGCTCATCATCCTCCGCGCCGGGCCGAGGAATTCGCGGAACGAACCGGCGTCGACCAGCCCGGCAATGCGCTCGCGTGCATCGGCTTCGTAATAGCTGTGGCGTCGAGCGTGGCTCATGGCGTGCCTCCGGCCAGCAATGTTTCCACCGCCTGGTCCAGGCGCAGGCTGACCACCGCCGGGGTGGCACCGGCGTCGTTGATCGACACGCGTACATCGCGCAGCGGATGGCGATGGGCAAAGTCGGTGATCACTGCCTGCCAGATGCTGCCGAACCCCTGCGCGGCGGTGATGATGCGCACCGTCATCGCACCGTCCAGCGCAGCGGGCTCCAGCAGGATTTCCAGGTTGCCCGAGGCGAGCACGCCTACCAGCACCACATCGCGCGGGAACTGCACGCGGGTGCGGCCGTCGAATCGATAGTCGAGGGTTTCCATGCTCTGTCCCTTACCAGTTGCGGAAGCGCTTGGGCGGGTCGTACAGGCCGCCGGACCAGCGCACCAGGTCCTTCACCGAACGTGCGGCCAGCAGGTCGCGACTGGCATCGCGCGGCGAAATGTCGAGGTCCTCAGGGCGCCGGATCACGCCGCGGTCGCGCAGGTTCTCCACCATCGCGCGGTCGCGGCCCAGGCCAACCGCGGTATAGCCGGAGACGCCGCGGATCGCCTGTTCGCGCTCCTCGGCAGTGCGGCACAGCAGCAGGTTGGCGATGCCTTCCTCGGTGAGCACGTGGCTGACGTCGTCGCCGTAGATCATCACCGGCGGCAGCGGCATGTCCGCGCGCTCGGCAAGTTCCCAGGCATCGAGTCGTTCAACGAAGGCCGGCGCCATGTGTTCGCGGAAGGTTTCCACCATCTGCACCACCAGCTTGCGCCCGCGCGGCATTTCGCCGGGGCGTGCGGCCTGCTGCCCGGCCTTGATCCAGGCATCGCTGGCGTGGCGCCGGCCGCGTGCATCGGAACCCATGTTCGGCGCGCCACCGAAGCCGGCGATGCGGTCACGGGTGGCAGTGGAACTGTTGCCCTGCAGGTCGATCTGCAGGGTGGAGCCGATGAACATGTCACAGGCATACAGGCCGGCGGTCTGCGAGAACGCGCGGTTGGAGCGCATCGAGCCATCGGCACCGGTGAAGAACACATCACTACGCGCGGCGATGTACTTCTCCATGCCCAGTTCCGAACCGAACGAGTGCACCGATCTGACGAAGCCCGATTCGATGGCGGGTATCAGCGCCGGGTGCGGATTGAGCGCCCAGTGCTGGCAGATCTTTCCCTTCAGCCCCAGCGATTCAGCGTAGGTCGGCAGCAGCAGTTCGATGGCGGCGGTGTCGAAGCCGATGCCATGGTTGAGGCGGTTGACGCCGTATTCGGCATAGATACCCTTGATGGCCATCATCGCCATCAGCACCTGGATCTCGGAGATCTGCGCTGGGTCGCGGGTGAACAGCGGCTCGATATGGTTGGGGCGCGGCGCCTGCACCACGAAGTTGACCCAGTCGGCGGGGATATCGACGCGGGGGAGGGTGTCGACGATCTCGTTGACCTGGGCGATGACGATGCCACCTCCGAAGGCGGTGGCTTCGACGATCACCGGGGTGTCTTCGGTATTCGGCCCGGTGTACAGGTTGCCGTGCCGATCTGCGGCCTGTGCTGCGACCAGGGCCACGCGCGGGGTCAGGTCGATGAAGTAGCGGCCGAACAGTTCCAGGTAGGTGTGGATGGCGCCGATCTGGATGCGGCCCTCGGCCACCAGGTTGGCCAGGCGCACCGATTGCGGGCCGGAGAACGAGAAGTCCAGCTTCGAGGCGACGCCGCGCTCGAACACGTCCAGGTGCGAGGGCAGCGACAGCACCGACTGCACCATGTGCAGGTCATGCACGCGGGCGGGGTCGAGGTCGGCCAACGCCTGGGCGAGGAAGTCGGCCTGCTTCTGGTTGTTGCCTTCCAGGCAGACCTTGTCGCCGGGCTCCAGCAGCGCATGCAGCAGTTCGCCCACATCACTGGCGGCAACGTCGCGGCCCCTGGCCCATGGCGCGGCCCGTTGCAGGCGGGCCTGGCGGCTGCGTTCCAACGTGTCCCAGCTCGGGTTCATCGACCGGCTTCCGATTGGCATTGAAATAATTACGGCATAATTATGATGGGTGTGCAATCCGCGCTGCAGCAAATCCGGGACTGGTGATCCACGCCATGCGTGGGTGTGCTGATGGGCGCATTCAGTTTTAGGCTCGGCCTCTGTACGCTTGGTCTCGACGCGGGCGCCGCCCGCCGTCCAGGGAAAGGAGACCCGCATGGATCTACGGACATTGGCCGCCGGCATGGCACGCCTGCGCAGGCTCACCCGCGTAGTGGCCTTCGCACTGCTGGGGCTCCATGTGTTGGGAATGCTGGTGGGGCAATTGGTGAAGGGCGCACCGCCACCGCTGTGGGCATGGGGTCTACCCCTGCTGTTCGCGGGCGTGATCTGGTTCGATGTGCGCCACCTGTTGGCGCGCAGCGATGCAGTGCGCGCGGTCAGCGCTTTCGACCAGGCCAGGGAGAAACTGTCAACGCTGGACGAGGCCGCGCGCGTTGCGCACCTGCTGCGTCTGAAGCGGCGGACGTTGTTGGCCGGCGTGTCATTGATCGCCAGCGTCGTCACGCTGCTGTTCGTCCCCGACGATCACCCGCGTGCGGTTGCCTGGACGTGGCTGTGGCTGTTCGTCAGTGGGTTCATGACGTTCACCTACTGCGGCGGACTCCTGCTGGCGCGCCGCTGGCTGCGGTGAGTCACCGCCGGGAATGGCCCGGCGCCAGCGCCAGGCCATTGAATCCACGCATTTCATGCATCTACCGTGTCGGCCAAGCTCGACACGTACCGACAGCGCCGCACATCTGTCGGAGGCGGGGCACTGCGGGTGTGCGGGGTGTGAGCCGCATGGATGCGGCGACCAAGCCCCCATGGACGGGTTCACGGCGTCCCCGCACACCCACAGTGCCCCGCCGCTACCCAGGAAACCTGCATGTGACCTTGATGTTGCTTCGGCGGGTGCCGGGCGCAGCCCGGCAACCCTGCCTGCCTCAGAACTTCCAGCGCAGGCTGGCCGACACGAAGCGCGGCTCGCCGAAGTTGTTGTAGTCCAGGTTGGCCCAGTAGGTCTTGTCCAGCGCGTTGCGCACGCTCAGCGTCGCGGTCCAGTTGTCGCTGATGCGGTAGTTGGCGTTGAACTGCACCAGTGAGTAGGCCGGCTGGTTCACCGTCACCGTGCCTCCCAGCGGGTAGGCGATGTTGTAGCCCTGCACCTTGCTCTGCCACTGCAGGCCACCGCCGATGCTCAGGCGCTCCAGCGCGCCGCGCAGCTGCAGCTGGGTGTTGAGCTGCAGCAGGTCCTTGGGCGGATTGGCGTACAGCAGGTCGGTGGCGGCGCGGGTCACCTTGACGCGGGTGTAGCCGGCATTGACCGTCCAGCCCGGCAGGATCTCGCCGTTGACGTCCATCTCCCAACCACGTGCCTTGGTGCCGTTGATGCCGATGTAGGCCGAGCTGCCGTCGCTCAGCGTGCCTTCCGGCACGCTCATGTCGCGCACCGCGTAGTTGTCCTGCTTGGCCTCGAACACTGCCGCATTGGCGGTCAGGCGGCCATCGAACCACTGCGTCTTGATGCCCGCTTCCAGGTTCGAGCCCTGCACCGGTGCCAGCAGGTTCTCGTTGCGGTCCTTGTAGTTCTGCGGATTGAAGATCTCGGTGTAGCTGGCATACGCCGAGACGTTCGGGGTGATCTCGTAGACCAGGCCCACGTACGGGGTGACTTCATCGCTCACCTTGTACGCACCGCTGGTGCCGGTATAAGCACCGGCGGCGTTGTACGAGCGGCTGAGCGTTTCCCAGCGGCTCAGGCGTGCACCGGCAATCAGGGACAGCGGCTCGGCCAGGCGCAGGCGGGTGGCCAGATAGACGCCGCTCTGCGTGGTCTTGGCCACGCGACGTGCGCCGGTGCGGGTGTAGGTCACCTCGGAAATGTCGCCGTTCCAGTTGAACACGTTGGGGATGTAGTAGCAGCGCTCACGCCCGCAGGTCGCCCAGTCGCCCGGGAAGTTCAGTGCCACGGTATTGGTGGTGCCTTCCAGGTCCGACCACTGCGCGCCGACGGTGAGATCGTGGTCGCGGCCGAACAGCGGGAAGGTGCCGGTCAGGTAGGCATCGACATTGCGGCGGGTGTCCTTCGAATCACCGGCGGCCGCGCGCAGGTAGATGCCCGAGCCGGTCACCGGGTCCGGGTTGCCGGTGCCGTACAGGCGCACGTTCTGCACGTTGCCGCGGGTGTAGGCGGTGTTGATCTTCAACAGCCAGTTGTCGCCGAAACGCTGCTCCAGGTTGGCGAAGGCGGTGTTGCTCTCGCGCTTCCAGTAGCTCCACTTCGGCGACAGGTTGGTCGAGCGCGCCAGATGGGCGAAGTTGCCCTGGTTGTCGAAGAACGCCACGGTGCCCCAGGTCGAACCGGTGGGGTTGTTGTCCTGGGTCTGGTAGCCGACGGTGACGGTGGTGCTGTCGGTGACATCGCCTTCCAGCACCGCCATGCCGGCCATCTTGTTTTCCTTGTAGCGGTCGTAGTACAGGCCGCGGTCGGTGTAGGCGGCGACCACGCGGCTGCGGAAGCGGCCGTCGGCGGTCAGCGGCGCGGTCACGTCGGCTTCCATGCGGCGGTAGTCCCAGCTGCCGGCGCTGACCGCGAACGACGCATCGAATTCCTTGCCGGGGCGCTTGCGCAGCAGGTTGACCGTGGCCGATGGCACGCCGGCGCCGCTGAGCAGGCCGTTGGCGCCGCGGATCACTTCGATGCGGTCGTAGAAGGCGGTGTCGTATTCCTGGTTGGTGGAGCCGCTGTAGGTGGGAATGCCATCGACCTGGAAGTCGGTGATGGCAAAGCCGCGCGCGTAGTACAGCGGGCGCTGCGTGTCATAGAAGGACACGCTGACGCCGGTCACGTTGCGCATCACATCGTTGATGCTGAACAGTGATTCGTCCTGCAGGCGCTTCAGGATGATCGCGGTGGCCGACTGCGGCGTTTCCTGCAGGGTGATCGGCAGGCGCGTGGTGCTGGCCGGCGGAGCCGACTGCTCGGCACGCACGCTCACCCTGTCCAGGGTTTTGGCATCGGCATCGGCAGCGCCATCGGCGGCGAACGCGCTGGGCGCGGCCAGCAGTGTCAACGACGAAAGCAGGGCGGCCGGCAGCAGCGCGCGGCGGGGCAGGCGGTTACGGAGGGGCAGGGACATGGTGGGCTCGAGGCTCGGAAGCGGGGAAGGGCGGCAACAGTCGTCCAGCACCCGGGGCGGCGGCTTCGGGCACAGCAGGTCCATCTGGGAGGGGCGCGGTCACTGCGCAGGACGCAAATGTAAATAATTCTTAACAACATTACAATTCGCGTCATTGTGCATCGCCTTTCCGGCACTGGGCATCGCCTGGGCCGGGGTCGGATCCCGTTGCTGCAGGCAATGGGCCCTGACCCCACCATCGGCGCCCAGGCGCAGGTCAGGGCCCTCCCGCGCGGGAGGAATCCGACCCGCCCTGCACAAAAACAAACGGCCACCGGAAGGTGGCCGTTCGTCTGCATCGAAAGGAACGCGCAGGCTTACAGCGCCTGCAGTTCCTCGTTGGCGTTGCGCTTTTCCTTGGCCGGCGCCGGAACCGCTGCCGGCACCGCTACCGGAGCGGGCGATGCTGCATTCGCGTCCACCGGCACATCCAGGTACGGCAACTGCAGGGTCTGGCTGGTCAGCGTGCGGATCTCGTTGACCAGCGCGGCGCTGTCGTTGAGCTTGCGCCCGTACGACGGCACGATCTCGCGCAGGCGGGTTTCCCAGCCGGCCTTCATCTGGTCCGGGAAGGCCTTGGCCATCAGGTCCAGCATGATCGGCGGCGAGGTCGACGCACCCGGCGAGGCGCCGAGCAGGGCGGCGATGGTGTGATCCTTGTCGGTCACGATCTCGGTACCGAACTGCAGCACCGGGCCCTTCAGCGGATCACGCTTGATGATCTGCACGCGCTGGCCGGCGGTGACCAGCTTCCAGTCACCCGGCTTGGCATTGGGGAAGTACTTGACCAGCTCGGCCTGGCGGTCGGCATCGTTCAGGCGTGCCTGGCCCATCAGGTACTGCACCAGGTCCAGGTTGTCCTTGCCCACTTCCAGCATCGGGCCGACGTTGTTGTGGTTCACCGACGAATACAGGTCCCACCACGAGCCGTGCTTGAGGAACTTGGTGCTGTACAGCGCGAACGGCCCGAACAGGACCACCGGCTTGCCGTCCAGCTTGCGCGCATCCAGGTGCGGCACCGACATCGGCGGCGAACCGGTCTCGGCCATGCCGTAGGCCTTCACGCCGTGGCGCGAGGTCACGTCCTGGCCCTGGAAGGCGAGGAACTGGCCACCGACCGGGAAGCCGGCGTAGTCCTTCGATTCCGGAATGCCGGACATCTGCAGCAGCTTCAGCGCGGCGCCACCGGCACCGATGAACACGAAGCGGGCGTGGGTGGTGGACTCGGTGCCGGCCTTGAGGTCCTTCACCGTCACGTTCCAGCTCTTGTCGGCGTTCTGCCGCAGCGCGCTCACCTCATGGTTGAGGTGCAGGCTGAAGTTCGGGCTGCGCTGCAGGCCGGTGGTCAGCTGGCGGGTGATCACACCGAAGTTGACGTCGGTGCCCAGCGGCATCCAGGTCGCGGCGACCTTCTGCTTCGGGTCACGGCCTTCCATCAGCAGCGGTGCCCACTGCTTGATCTGTGCCGGATCCTCGGAGTACTGCATGCCGTAGAACAACGGGTTCTTGACCAGAGCCTGCTGGCGCTTGTGCAGGTAGGCGATGTTGTCATCGCCCCAGACGAAGCTCATGTGCGGGGTCGGGTTGATGAAGTCGCTGGGCTGGCTCAGCCGGCCTTCCTTCACCTGGTGCGACCAGAACTGGCGCGAGACCTCGAACGATTCGGCAATGCCGACCGCGCGCTTGGTCTCGATGCTGCCGTCGGGCAGCTCCGGGGTGTAGTTCAGTTCGGCGAAGGCCGAGTGGCCGGTACCGGCATTGTTCCAGCCGTCGGAGCTTTCACCGGCGACGCCGTCGAGGCGTTCGTAGACCTGGATGTTCCAGTCCGGCTGCAGTTCCTGCAGGTAGGTGGCCAGGGTGATGCTCATGATGCCGGCGCCAACCAGCACAACATCGACGGGCTTGTCGTTGCTGGCGGCGGGCACGGAACGCTGGGTCAGCGGCCAGTACAGGAACAGCGCGGCGGCCAGCAACAGCAGCACGAGCAGGGCGAGCAGGGCCTTGCCAAATTTCTTCATGGGGGCGGGATCGTTGGCGGAGGGGAGGAGTTCAGGATGCGCATGGGGCAGGGAAAGGGCGTGAAGAAACAACGCCTTGCAACATCCTGGCGCGATTCTAACCGGTTCCGGTCCTTTTTTGATGCAACGCAGCATCCGACGTTTCGCGGCACCGTCACCAGTAGCGCAGGCTAGGCTTGGCGACGCCTTCAATCAGACCAGCTCAAGGATCTCGTCACCGGCCTCGTCGACCCCGCCGGTCGGGCGCCAGCCCAGGCGGCGGTAGAAGCCATGCGAGCGCGAACGCGGGTCGGCCGAGCAGGCCAGGAACAGCCGCCGGTGGCCGGCATCGCGGGTCAGGCTGACCACTTCCTGCAGCAGCTGGCGGCCGATGCCGCGGCCCTCGTACTCCGGCAGCAGCGCCAGCACCAGCACCTCGCCGCTGTCGCGGTCGGCGAAGCAATAGCCGGCCATGCGCTCCCCATCCCAGGCGACGCGGCCAATCGAATCGCCCTGGGCAATGCCGGCCGCCCAGCTGTCCACGGTGATGCCCAGCCGCGCCAGCTGCTCGGCACTGAAGGCGTTCTCGCGGGTGCGCCCGCGCAGGTCGATGCAGGCGGCGGCATCTTCGGGGCGGGCGTCGCGTACGAACACGGGCATGCCGGACATCCTTGTAGTGATCGGCCCGCCAGTATCCGCATCGCGCATGGACCCGGTGTGTAGGCTCGATGGAGATCCGATGGAGCCCCAAAAAAGGGGACAGAGGGGATTAAGTCGTATTTGCCTTGGATGTCGTACTGGCCTTAAACGACTTAATCCCCTCCGTCCCCTTTTTGCGCTGTGCGTCAGCGCTTGCGCCGGATCAATGCCGAGGAAGCATCCAGCACCGCGCGGGTCAGCAGCGCCATGGTCTGCACGTCGCCCTTCCAGTGCTGCCAGTACAGCGGCACGTCTTCCCATGCGCGCTGGCGCACGTAGACCAGCCGGCCGGCGTCCAGGTGCCGCTTGACCAGCGGCAGCGGGTTCATGGTCCAGCCCATGCCACCGAGGTTGGCCTGCACGAAGGCGCGGGTGGAGGGAATCCACCAGGTCGGCGCGGTGCTGGGCAGGTCGTCGCCGGCCATGCGCCGGGCGAAGCGCGACTGCATTTCGTCCTTGCGGTTGAACACCAGTACCGGCGCCTGTGCCAGCGCCTGCGCGGTCACGCCCTTGGCGAAGTGGCGCTCGCGGAACTCGGGGGTACAGGTGGCGGCGTAGCGGATGCTGCCCAGCGCATGGATCTGGCAGCCCTGCACCGGCTCGTCCAGCGTGGTCACTGCGCCGAGTACCGTGCCTTGGCGCAGCAGCTCCACGGTGTGGTCCTGATCCTCCACGCGCAGGTCCAGGGTGGTGCCGGTGCTCTGTGCGAACTGCGAGGCCGCCTGCGGGAACCAGGTTTCCAGGCTGTCGTGGTTTACCGCCACCGGGATGCTGGCCTGGGGCAGGTCTTCGTCGGCCAGACCCATCCGGTGCAGCGCATCGTGTTCGAGCAGGGCGGTCTGTTCGGCCAGCTGCACCAGCACCTGGCCTTCGGCGGTGGCGGTGGCCGGGGTACCGCGCTTGACCAGCAGGCGCCCGACCCGGTCCTCCAGTGCCTTGACCCGCTGCGAGATGGCCGAGGGCGTGACATTCAGCGACTGCGCGGCGCGGTCGAAGCTGCCTTCGCGGATCACCGCGGCCAGGGCGCGCAGCTGGGCATGGTCGATACGCATCGAATTAAGTTCCGCTAATGTTGGTTTAGGAAGTTTAGCTCGTCTTTTTCATGTTGCGGCGCGACAATGGCGCTCGTTCCGGTGCTGTCCGCCTTCGCGAGGCACCGTCCCCCCAGCAATACAAGGCAGTGAATCCCATGTTCTCGGTCATCTCCGCCAGCACCGGCCTCGGTGCCTGGTTCTCTGGTGCAGCCACCGGCATCGGCCTGTTCGCCGTGGTCGGGGCCCAGAGCGCCTTCATTCTGCGCCAGGGCATCCTGCGCAAGCACATCGTGCCGGTGGTCGCCACCTGCGCGGCCATCGATGCCATCTTCATCTTCGCCAGCGTGGCTGGCCTGCGCACGCTCACCTCGGCGCTGCCGTGGCTGACCACCGCCGTGCTGTGGACCGGTGTCGCGTTCCTGGCCTGGTATGCGATGAAGTCGGCACGCCGTGCGATCGCCGGCGGCGGTGGCATGGGCGAGGCCGACAGCGATGACGGCAGCCGCCGTGCGGTGCTGATGGCTGCGGTCGGCTTCTCGCTGATCAATCCGCACTTCTGGCTGGACATGATGGTGATCGGCTCCATCGCCGAGAACTTCGGCAACGCCCGCATGGCTTTCGCCGCCGGTGTGGTCACCGCCAGCTGCCTGTGGCTGACCGCGCAGGGCCTCGGTGCCCGCCTGCTGGCGCCGCTGTTCACCAAGCCCAGCACCTGGCGCGTGCTCGATGGCACCATCGCCGTGATCCTCAGCATCCTGGCCCTCATGTTGGCGGTGCGCGGGGTCCATTGACCCGGCGCACGCCCCCCGAACCCACGTCCTGACTCTCTCTCCAAGGTAGTGGCAACGACGGCACCGGCAACGGTGCCGTCGTCTTTTCCGGCTCTGGCGGGAAACGCATGGCCCTGCCTAGAATCGGCCACCAGGACAAGGTGTCCACAGGAGCAGGGGAAGGATGCACAAGACGATTCTGGCGGCCGCACTGGCTGTCATCGGGGGCGTTGCCGCAGGCAGCGTAGGGGCGGTGGACCTGACGCAGTACCTGCGTCGCGAGACCTTCACCGACATCAAGATTTCGCCGGGGGGCGAGTACGTGGCGGCGACGGTGCCGATGGAGGACGCCACCGCGATCGCCGTGCTGCGGTTGAAGGACAAGCAGATGGTCGGCAGTTTCCGGCCACCCAGCCGCAACCACGCGCAGGAATTCGACTGGGTCAGCAACGAGCGCCTGCTGATCGGCCTGGCCCAGAAGTGGGGCTCGCTCGACCAGCCCAATCCCACCGGCGAACTCTATGCCATCGATGCCAACGGCAATCGCGGCGAACTGCTGGTCGGCTACCGCGTGGAGAGCAACGGCCCGGGAACCCGCATCCAGCCGAAGAAGGTCGAAGCAGTAGCCGCCTTCCTGGCCGACGACCTGCCGGGCGACGAGCGCAACGTGCTGGTCACCGTGTGGCCGCTCGCCGAGGATCCGTTCACCCGCGTCGATCGCATGGATGTGACCACGGGCCGTCGCTCGCGGGTGGCGTCTTCGCCGGTACGGCGTGGTGAGTTCACCACCGACGGCGCCGGCGAGGTCCGCTTCGTGCACGGCTCGGGCAGCGACAACATCAACAAGCTGTATTTCCGCGAACGCAGCGGCGACAGCTGGAAGCTGATCAACGATGAGGCGGTCAGCAAGCGCATCGAAACCGCCCTCGGCTTCTCGGCCGATGACAGCCTGGCCTATCTCAACGTCGAGCAGACCCAGGGCCCGGATGCGATCGTCAGCTGGAACCCGCAGACCGGCGAACGCGCGACCCTGCTGCGCGACGAGGTGGTCAATCCGTACCGCATCATCCACCGGCCCGGCACCCATGTGCCGGTAGGCGCGCTGTACCTGGGGGACAAACCGCGCACGCGCTTCTTCGATGAAGGCTCGGCCGATGCGCGGCTGTATCGCAGCCTGGAGGCGGCCTTCGGCGGCGCGGTCTACATCACCTCCAGCACCCGCGATGGCCGCGTCGTGCTGGTGGAAACCTGGTCGGGCACCAATCCCGGCGACTTCTACGTGTACGACACGGTGGCGCGCAAGGCCGACCACCTGATCAGTCGCAGTGACTGGATCGACGTGGAGCGCAGTGCCAGCGTGAAGCCGATTGCACTGAAGGCGCGCGACGGCCTGCCATTGCATGGCTTCCTGACCCTGCCGGCGGGCAGCAACGGGCGCAACCTGCCGATGGTGGTGTTGCCGCATGGCGGCCCGTTCGACATCTTCGATTCCGGCCAGTACGACCGCGAAACGCAGATGCTGGCCGCCGCCGGCTATGCCGTGCTGCAGGTCAACTTCCGCGGGTCGGGCAACTACGGCCGGGCCCACACCCAGGCCGGCGCGCAGCAGTGGGGCGCGGCGATGCAGGACGACGTCACTGATGCCACCCGCTGGGCGATCAGCGAGGGCATCGCCGACGCCCGCCGCATCTGCATCTATGGCGCCAGCTACGGGGCCTACTCGGCGATGATGGGGGCCGCCCGCGAACCCGGGTTGTACCAGTGCGCGGCCGGCTATGTCGGGGTCTACGACCTGCCGATGATGTATACCCGGGGCGACATCCAGGACCGCGGTTCAGGCGTGACCTACCTGCGCGAATGGCTGGGGGATCCGGCCAGGCTGGGCGCGGTGTCGCCGGTGAACCTGGCCGAACGGATCAAGGTGCCGGTGTTCCTCGCGGCCGGTGGCGAAGACAAGCGTGCGCCGATCCAGCACACCGAACGCATGGAAGCGGCGCTCAAGCGCGCCGGCACGCCGGTGGAAAGCCTGTACTACAAGACCGAAGGCCACGGTTTCTACACCGAGGCCCATCGCAGCGAGTACTACGACAAGCTGCTGGCGTTCCTGGCGCGCAGCCTCGGCGGCAAGACCGCGACGACCGCACCGGCGGCCGGCAAGGACAAGGCGCCCTGAGCTGACAGGGCGGCGGATGATCGTTCCGCCGCCCTGGTTTTCCGCATGCGCGGGGTCTACTTCACCCCGTGCATCATCCGCTTCAGCAGCGGCGCTGCGATGAAGGCGGCCAGCGCACAGCCCAGGCCGATCCACATCAGCAGCCAGAACAGGTGCGCGTAGGCGCCGGCGGCAGCCACCATGTCCAGCGATTCGCCTTCCGGCACCTCGATCGCGGCCAGCTTGCCGAACAGCGCGGCCAGCGTTTCCGAAAACGCGGTGGCCAGGAACCAGGTGCCCATCATCAGGCTCATCACCCGCGGCACGGCCAGCTGGGTCACTGCCGACAGGCCGACCGGCGACAGGCACATCTCGCCGCTGGCCAGCAGGAAGTAGGCCAGCACCAGCCACCACACGCTGGCCATCTCACCGGTGGCGCCGACCTGCTGAGCAGCCAGCGCCAGCGGCACGAACGACAGCGCGCCGATCACCAGGCCCCAGGCCGACTTCACCGGCTTGCCCGGTTCCCAGCCACGGCGGTCCATCCACGTCCACAGCGCGGCAAAAGCCGGAGCGAGCAGTACCAGGAACAGGCCGCCGAGGTAGGTCAGCGAGCCGGCGGTCTGCGGAATCACTAGGCAGTCGCGCACCAGCAGTACCAGCATCAGCACGACGATGGCGGCGAAGAACGTGCGCGGTGCAGCCGAACCCGGGCGCCGTTCGGACAGGCGCGCGCTGACCACGAAGCCCAGCGGTGCCAGCAGCAGCGAGATGATCGACCACGGCAGCGGGGTACCGCCGGTGATCACCAGTGAGGGCACGATGTCCTTGGTCAGCAGGCGGTCGGTGAAGGTCACCCACGAGCCGTAGGACTGCTCGTACATGGTGAAGAACACCAGCGCCATGAAGATCAGCACCATCAGCGCGATCATCTGCTGGCGTTGTACTGGCGTGCACTTGCTGCCGGTGAACCAGGCGAACCAGACCAGCACGCCGCCCAGCACCACCAGCATCAGCATCAGCGCCAGGCTGATTTCACCGCCCAGCGCGAACGCGCCGTTGCCGGCGGCCCACATCAGCCACGCCACCGGCAGTACACCGAGCACCGCGCACAGATAGATGAGCCATTCGCGCGGCAGGCCCAGCACCTTCTGCTTCAGCGCCGCCGGTTGCGGCGGTTCGGCGTGGCCCTGCAGGTACTTCTGGCCCCACAGGAACATCGCCAGGCCGGCCAGCATGCCGATGCCGGCTGCACCGAAACCGTACTTCCAGCCGTAGGCCTCGCCGAGGAAGCCGCACACCAGCGAAGAGAACAGGGCACCGAGGTTGATGCCGGCGTAGAACAGCGAGAAGCCAGAATCACGTCGCGGGTCATCCTTGGCGTACAGCTTGCCGACGATGGTGGAGATGTTCGGCTTGAGGAAGCCGACGCCCATGATGATCAACGCCAGCGACAGGTAGGTCACCGCCAGCGCCGAGGTGTCGCGCACCACTTCGCCGTTCACCCGGTACGCCGCGTGGCCCTCGAAGGCCATGCCGAGGTGGCCGAGCACCAGCAGGATGCCGCCGAACAGCACCGCCCGGCGCATGCCCAGCCAGCGGTCGGCCAGCATGCCGCCGAACACCGGGATGCAGTACACCAGGCCACCGTAGGCACCGAGCAGGTCCAGGCCGGCCTTGTCGCCGAACAGGTGGTACTTGGTCAGGTACAGCAGCAGCAGCGCCTTCATGCCGTAGAAGGAGAAGCGCTCCCACATTTCGGTGAAGAAGCAGACATAGACGCCCTTGGGGTGGCCCAGGAAGTCGTCGGAAGCGGTAGCGGCAACGGTCATCGACGGCGGGGACAGCGGAAAGGGCGCGATTATAGAAGGGGAGGGGCCGGATCACGGCGCTTATGACAAATACGACTTAATCCCCTCCGTCCCCCTTTTTGCGGCAAGTGCTGCGTGGCTTTGCGGGATCGGTTGGTTGGCCTTGCCGCACTGGCCGGGCGGCAGGGTGGACCGGGGCCGGCGGTGACCAACCGCACTGGACTTGCCGCCCCCTGAACGCTAGCGTGCAAGGGATTTTTTGCCAGCAGGGGCTTCCATGAACCACGACGCTGCGCCCAAGCAGCTCACCTTCCGCGCAGTGGCCCTGGCCATCGTGCTGGCGGTGGTGCTGTCGGCCGCAAACGCCTACCTCGGTCTGTTCGCAGGCCTGACCATCGCCACCGCCATTCCCGCCGCGGTGATTTCCATGGGCGTGCTGCGCCTACTGGGCGGTGGCTCCATCCTCGAGAACAACATCGTGCAGACCGGCGCCTCGGCCGGTTCGTCGATCGCCGCCGGTGTGATCTTCACCATCCCGGCGCTGGTGATCATGGGCTACTGGCCGGACTTCAAGTACTGGTGGGTGCTGGGCATCGCCGGTCTCGGCGGCCTGCTGGGCGTGCTGTTCTCGGTGCCGCTGCGCCGTTCGATGATCGTCGAAGACCCGCTTCCGTTCCCGGAAGGCAAGGCTGCGGCCGAAGTGCTCAAGGCCGGTGAGAATCCTGGCCCGGGCCTGAAGATCCTCGGCCTGTCGGCGGTGATCGGCGCCTTCGTCAAGCTGGCCGCGGAAAGCGGCATGCGCCTGATTCCCGATGCCTGGGCCACCTCGGCCTACGTCGGCAGCTCCAAGGTCACCGCCTTCATCGGCACCAACCTGTCGCCGGCGCTGCTGGGCGTGGGCTACATCGTCGGCCTCAACGTCGGCATCGTGGTGGTGTCCGGCTCGATCCTGACCTGGCACATCGCCATTCCGATCTACCAGGCGTTCTTCATGAACACCGATCCGGCATTGGCCGCGTCGGTTGCCGCAGCTTCCTCCACCGAAGCCGCGTTCGCCATCTGGGGCGCGAAGATGCGCTATCTGGGCGTCGGCGCAATGCTGATCGGTGGCATCTGGACCCTGATCTCGCTGCGCAAGTCGCTGCTCAACGGCGTCAAGAGTGGCTTTGCCGCCGCCCGCAAGAGCGGCGGCCCGGTGCTGGCGCACACCGAGCGCGACCTGCCGATGAAGTGGATGCTGGTCGCCCTGGTGGTGTTCGTGCTGCCGCTGCTGGCCCTGTACCAGGCCATCGTGGGCCAGTGGCACGTGTCGATCCCGATGACCATCATCATGATCGTCGCCGGCTTCCTGTTCGTTTCGGTTTCGGCTTACCTGGCCGGCCTGATCGGTTCGTCCAACAACCCGGTCTCGGGCATCACCATCTCCACCATCCTGTTCGCCTCGGCCGTGCTGGTCGTGCTGCTGGGTGCCGACGGCCTCAAGCCGGTCGGTGCCGGCGGTGCGCCGCTGGGTGCGGTGGCCGCGATCATGATCGGTGCGGTGGTGTGCTGCGCCGCAGCGGTCGGCGGTGACAACCTGCAGGACCTCAAGGCCGGTTACATCGTCGGTGCCACCCCGTGGAAGCAGCAGCTGATGCTGGGCATCGGTGCGTTCTCGTGCGCGCTGATCATGGCCCCGGTGCTGAACCTGCTGGCCACCGCCTACGGTATCGGCGTGAAGTCCGAGCTGCACCCGAACGCACTGGCCGCGCCGCAGGCCAACCTGATGGCCTCGGTGGCCAAGGGCCTATTCGGCGGTGAACTGCCGTGGACCTTCATCGGCATCGGTGCCGTGGTCGGTGCCGCCATCATCGCCTTCGACAGCTGGCTGAAGTCGCGCAACGCCCGCTTCCGCGTGCCGGTGCTGGCCGCCGCCATCGGTATCTACCTGCCGTTGGAGCTGATGGTGCCGATCTTCCTCGGTGGCCTGATCGCCTACCTGGTCGAGCGCTTCCACAAGGTGCGTGCCGATGACGAAGAAGGCCGCGACCGCGTGCACAAGCCGGGCGTGCTGTTTGCTGCCGGCCTGATCACCGGTGAGGCACTGATGGGCATCGCCATCGCGATTCCGATCGTGGTCAGCAGCCGCGCAGACGTGCTGGCCGTGCCGTTCCACCTGCCGGGCGCACAGTGGATCGGCCTGGCCGTGCTGTTCCTGGTTGGCTGGCTGATCTACCGCACAGGCAAGCGCGCCGTGGCGTAACACCCACGGGGTCGGATCCCTTCCCACAGGGAAGGGCGCTGACCCGGTAGCGCCGGCCGCTGGCCGGCAACCAGACAGATTGCCGGCCAGCGGCCGGCACTACCGCAAACCGCGCTACGGCGCGGTTTGCCTTTTCTGGCGAAGGCATCGACCCGTCCCCAGCCATGACCGATGGCCTTGGCAGCCCCGGTCATGCGGGCCTACCATCGGTTTTTTGCCGTCCTGCGGAGACCTCGATGAAACTGCGTCATGCCCTGCTGCCACTGAGCCTGCTGGCCGCCCTGCCCAGCGTCGCCGCTGCCCGTGGCCTGGAAGTCCGCGACATGGTGGCCATGGACCGCGTCTCCGCGCCGATACTGACCGCTGACGGCGGCACCGTGGTGTTCGCCAAGCGCAGCGTGGATGCCAACCTGAAGGCCTCCACCGCGCTGTACGCACGCAACCTGCGCACCCGCGACGCAGCGCCGCCGAAGCAGATCACCCCGGCCGGCTGGAGCGTCAATTCCGCTTCGCTGTCGGCCGATGGCCAGACCGTGTACTTCCTCAGCGCCAAGAACGGCAGCCAGCAGCTGTACGCGCAGCCGATCAACGGCGGCACCCCGCGCCAGCTGACTGACTTCCCGGTCGACGTGGACAGCTACCACGTATCGCCGCAGGACGACCGCGTGCTGTTCAGCGCCGGCGTATTCCAGGCCTGCGCCTCGGACCTGGCCTGCACCGAGAAGAAGCTCAAGGACGTGGCCGGTGCCAAGGCCAGTGGCAAGGTCTTCGATTCGCTGTTTGTGCGCCACTGGGACACCTGGAACGACGGCCGCCGCAACACCCTGTTCGTCGCTCCGCTGCCGACGGCCAAGGCCGGTGCGGTCAAGGGCGCGTCGGCGCTGAGCGCGACCATCGATGGTGATGCCCCGTCCAAGCCGTTCGGCGGCAATGATGACTTCGCGTGGTCGCCGGATGGCACCAGCGTGGTGGCCAGCATCCGCGTGGCCGGCAAGCAGGAGCCGTGGTCGACCAACTTCGACCTGTACCGCTTCGACGCTGCGGGCAAGCAGGCGCCGGTCAACCTGACCGCCTCCAACCCGGCCTGGGATGCCGGCCCGGTGTTCAGTGCCGACGGCAAGACGCTGTTCTACCGTGCGATGAAGCGCCCGGGCTTCGAGGCCGACCGCTTCGGCCTGATGGCGATGGACGTTGCCAGCGGCAAGACCCGCGAAATTGCTCCGCAGTGGGACCGTTCGGCTGGTGGCATCAGCCTGTCCGCCGACGGCGCCAGCATCTACACCACTGCCGATGACCTCGGCGAACACCCGCTGTTCCAGATCGACGTGGCCAGCGGCAAGGCCACCAAGCTGATCGGCGACGGCAGCGTGACCGCGGTCGACGTGGCCGGCAACAGCGTGGCGATCACCCGCAACAGCCTGAAGAGCAACGACCAGGTGCTGGTCGGCCTGCTGCCGGCTGCGGGCGAAGCCATCGGCGAACTGCGCGCGCTGACCCCTGCCGCTGGTGAGGTGCTCAAGGATGTCAGCTTCGGCGACTACGAGCAGTTCGAGTTCAAGGGTTGGAACAACGACACCGTGCATGGCTATGTGGTCAAGCCGCACAACTACCAGGAAGGCAAGTCGTACCCGGTCGCGTTCCTGATCCACGGCGGCCCGCAGGGCAGCTTCGGCAATGGCTGGAGCTACCGCTGGAACCCGCAGACCTATGCGGGCCAGGGCTACGCGGTGGTGATGATCGACTTCCACGGCTCCACCGGCTACGGCCAGGCCTTCACCGATGCGATCAGCCAGCACTGGGGTGACCGCCCGCTGGAAGACCTGCAGAAGGGTTGGGACGCGGCGCTGAAGAAGTACACCTTCCTCAACGGTGACAAGGCCTGCGCGCTGGGCGCCAGCTATGGCGGCTTCATGGTCAACTGGATCGCCGGCAACTGGAACAGCCCGTTCAAGTGCCTGGTCAACCACGATGGCGTGTTCGACCAGCGCATGATGGGCTACGCCACCGAAGAACTGTGGTTCACCGAGTGGGAGCAGGGCGGTACGCCGTACCAGAAGGCCGCGAACTACGAGAAGTTCAACCCGGTCAACCACGTGGCGGACTGGAAGAAGCCGATCCTGGTCATCCATGGCCAGCAGGACTTCCGCATTCCGGTCGAGCAGGGCCTGGCTGCGTTCACCGCCGCCCAGCGTCAGGGTATCGAATCGAAGTTCCTGTACTTCCCGGATGAAAACCACTGGGTGCTGAAGCCGAACAACAGCATCCTGTGGCATGACACCGTCAATGCCTGGCTGAAGCAGCACATCGGCGAATAAGCCGGTCCAGCGCCGCCCTCCGGGGCGGCGCTTCTTTTCCAACCGGTGGGTGCCGACCGTTGGTCGGCACGCCTTCCTGATCTGCCGCCTACAGCAGCCGGCCAGCGGCCGGTTCTACCCAGAGCGCCTGCATGCCCTCGACCGCCCTGATCCAGAACGACATCGTCGTCTTCGGTTTGATCGCCGCCACCCTTGGCGCCGTGTTCTGGACCGCCTCGCGCGAGCAGGGGCTGTGGAAGCGCTTCTATACCTTCGTGCCGGCACTGTTGCTGTGCTACCTGATTCCCGGCATCTACAACACCGTCGGCCTGATCGACGGCCAGAACACCAAGCTCTACAACCCGATCGCGCGCGACATCCTGTTGCCGGCGGCGCTGATCCTGCTGACCCTGGCAGTGGACATCAAGGGCATCCTGCGGCTCGGCCCGAAGCTGGTGCTGATGTACCTGGGCGCCTCGGCCAGCATCATGCTTGGCGCGGTGGTGGCGTTCCTGGTGATGCGCGCGATCCATCCCGACACCGTGGCTGGTGATACCTGGGCCGGCATGGCCGCGCTGGCCGGCAGCTGGATCGGCGGCGGTGCCAACATGCTGGCGATGCGCGAAGTGTTCGACGTCAATGCGACCACCTTCGGCCAGTTCGCGGTGGTCGATGTCGGCGTCGGTTACGTGTGGATGGCCGCGCTGATCTTCCTGGCCGGACGTGCGGCGAAGATCGACGCACGCAGTGGCGCTGACACCTCGGCCATCGATGAACTGAAGGAGCGCATCGCGCGCTTCCAGGCCGAGCACGAACGCATTCCCAGCCTGACCGACCTGATGCTGATCGTGGCGGTGGCTTTCGGTGGCGTCGGCCTGTCGCATGCGATCGGTGCGCCGCTGGCGGCATGGTTCAAGGCCAACGTCAGCTGGGCGTCGCAGTTCAGCCTGGACGCGCCGTTCGTGTGGGTGGTGGTGCTGTCGACCACGCTGGGCCTGAGCATGAGCTTCACCCGTGCACGCAATCTGGAAGGCGCAGGCGCGTCGCGGCTGGGCTCGCTGCTGCTGTACTTCCTGATCGCCTGCATCGGCATGCAGATGGATCTGCTGGCGCTGCTGGACCGCCCGTGGCTGTTCCTGCTCGGCATCATCTGGATCGCCGTGCACATCGTGCTGCTGTGGTGCCTGGGCAAGCTGCTGAAGGTGCCGTTCTTCTATTTCGCCATCGGTTCGCAGTCGAACATCGGTGGCCCGGCCTCGGCGCCGGTAGTGGCGGCTGCGTTTCATCCGGCCCTGGCGCCGGTGGGCGTGCTGCTGGGCACGATGGGCTATGCCACCGGCACGTACCTGGCCTACATCGTCGGCATCACCCTGCGCGCGCTGGCCGGGCAGGGCTGATGCGGCGATGGGGTGACGGGGTCAGATCCCTTTTGCGACGCAAAAGGGATCTGACCCCGGTTCCCGGTGAATCACGCCACCGGCAACCCGCGTTCGACCAGCCACGCTTTCGCGTCTTCGGCGTCCTCTTCAAACCACGCTTTCGTAGATCCCAGCCGATACGTATACCCCCAGGCATCCATATCGGCCATCAGCCGCTGGCTGCCTACGCCAGGCAGCTGCCCGGCCAGCACGATCTGCAGGTAGCAGGTCGCGTCTTCCTCGGCCACCGAGTCGGTGGCATCGGTGTGCACCTGCGCCCGCCGCTCCGGCGGCAGTACGATCAGGTGGCAGGCCTCATGCAGCATCGAATGCACCGGCGTGTCATCGCGCACGTACACGTTGCTGGCGATGATGCCCGCCTCGGGCTCGCCCCAGTAGCTGCCGGGAATCGGTTCTCCGGCCGCCACGTGGTGCAGCCGAAGGCCATGCGCGGCGAGCAGGCGCTGCGCATCGGCGAAGGCGATGTCGCCCACGCAGGTGATGTCCACGGCGGTTGTCGTATCGGTCATGCGGGTCGGGCAGCCCCGCCCATGCAGGCACGGGCGGGGCAGGGGATCAGGGTTTGTCCGGGCCTTCCGGCAGCGCCACGGAGATGTCCAGCACGTCGTGCTGGCCATCCTTCACCAGGTCGACCTTCACCGCATCGACGTCGATGTTCACGTACTTCTTGATCACTTCCAGCAGCTCGCGCTGCAGCAGCGGCAGGTAGTCCGGGCCACCGCGGTGGCTGCGTTCCTGCGCAATGATGATCTGCAGGCGGTTCTTGGCGGTTTCGGCGGTGGTCTTCTTCGCTTTGAGGAAATCAAACAGGCCCATGCTTACCCTCCGAACAGCTTGCTGAAGAAGCCCTTCTTCTCGACGCTGGTGAAGCGCATCGGGCGTTCTTCGCCGAGGATGCGCGCGACGGCGTCTTCATAGGCCTGGCCGGCAGCGGATTCGACATCCAGGATGACCGGCTCGCCCTTGTTGGAGGCGTTGAGTACGTCGCCGGATTCCGGAATCACGCCGATCGCCTTCAGGCCGAGGACTTCCTCGACGTCGGCGATGCTCAGCATCTCGCCGCTTTCCACGCGCACCGGGGTGTAGCGGGTCAGCAGCAGGAAGGCCGGCACGTCCTGGCCGGACTCGGCCTTGTGGGTCTTCGAGTCGAGCAGGCCGATGATGCGGTCCGAGTCGCGCACTGAAGACACTTCCGGGTTCACCACCACCACTGCACGGTCGGCGAAGTACATCGCCAGGAAGGCGCCCTTCTCGATGCCGGCCGGGGAGTCGCAGATGATGTAGTCGAAGCCGTCGGCAGCCAGGTCCTTCAGGACCTTGCCCACGCCTTCCTGGGTCAGTGCATCCTTGTCGCGGGTCTGCGAGGCAGCCAGCACGTACAGGTTGTCGAAGCGCTTGTCCTTGATCAGGGCCTGCTTGAGGGTGGCTTCGCCGTGCACGACGTTGACGAAGTCATACACCACGCGGCGTTCGCAGCCCATGATCAGGTCGAGGTTGCGCAGGCCGACGTCGAAGTCGATCACCGCCACCTTCTTGCCGCGCCGCGCCAGGCCGCAGGCCAGGCTCGCGCTGGAAGTGGTCTTGCCGACGCCGCCCTTGCCGGAGGTGACTACGATGATTTCAGCCAAAGGACTTCTCCTGATGATTCTGTTTGGGTGCTGCGTCAGTCCAGCGCAGCGATCTTGATCTGGTCCTGTTCCAGCCACACCTGGACGGCCTTGCCGCGCAGGTTGTCCGGGACATCGTCCAGTACCTTGTAATGGCCTGCAATGGCGACCAGTTCCGCATGGAAATCACGGCAGAAAATGCGTGCCGCGGTGTTGCCCTGGGCCCCTGCCAGCGCGCGGCCGCGCAGGGTGCCGTAGATATGGATGCTGCCATCGGCGATGACCTCGGCGCCGGCGCCGACGGTGGCCATCACGGTCAGGTCGCAGTTCTCCGCGTACAGCTGCTGGCCCGAACGCACGTTGCCCAGCTGCATGCGGCCCGGCTGCGGTGCAGCAGCGTCGGCCACCTTGGCCACCGGCGTCGCCGGGGCCGGCTTCGGTTCGGCACGGGCTGCCCGGCGCGGTTCCGGTGCGGGCGGCGGCGGGGCCGGCTCGGCCTCGGCACGCTCGTACTGCGCGCGGAACTTGGCCAACAGCGGCAGGCCGAGCTGCTGCGAGAGCAGATCGACCGCGCTGGTGCCGTAGGCCAGGGCCACCGGCAGCACGCCCGCGCTGCGCAGGCCGTCGACCAGCGCCTGCGCGGTGGACGCGTCCGGCACCTGGCTCAGGCCGCCGAAGTCGAGGATCACCGCGGCGCGGCCGAACAGCTTCGGTGCACGGGTCACGCGCTCGCGCATTTCCTGCACGAGGCGTTCGACATCAAGGGTACGGATGCGCAGGTTGGCGATGCCCACCTGGCCGATCTTCAGTTCACCCGCCTGTTCGTAATCGAAATTCACCGCCACGCTCAGGTCCCCGTCGGCCGCTGTGCCTGCGCCGGCAGCTGCCTGGCGCGTGTCCATGCCACATCCGGCAGCTTGTCGCCGTAGGTCTCCTGGACCCACGGGTAGCTGCACAGTTCCTTGGCCAGCATGCTGGCGCGCACATCGACCTGCGGCATGGTGTTCTGGCCCAGCTCGCGGAAGCCGAAGCTGCCGTGGAAGAGCAGGGCGGCATCGGCGCCATGGTCGAGGAAGACTTCGCAGGTCATCTGCGGGTAGCGCAGCTCGGCGAAGCTCTGCGCGTCGGCATAGAACGCACGGCCGACGCCACCGCCACGACGGCGGCTGGCGACCACGATGCGGTCGATGTAGAAGAACGGGGTGTCCAGCTGCTGCTTGAACCAGGCGAAATTGCTGCTGTCGTGCTGGCTGTCGCTGCCGAAGCCGATCAGGAAGCCGGCCAGGTTGCCGTCGCGCTCGGCGACGCGGAAATACTCAGCGGTTTCATAGAACAGGCGCAGGCGGGCCGCATCCAGGGGAAGGATGGCCAGGCCAGCGTTGTTGTTCAAAGCCAGGACGGAATCGAGCTCGTGCTCGCGCACGTCGCGGATGACAATCGACATTGTGACTCCGTGGGGTAACGCGGTTGGTCCATCAAGGGACCCTGCGCACGATTATTGCATGCCCGGGGTGGGCTGCGGCATGAACAGGCGACCGCGGAGGCATGACTTCCGTGGGAGTGCGCGACGCAGGCCGGCCCCGTAGAGTGCTGGCATGTTGGGAGTCCTCAGCCATACCCGCGTCCTCCGCCTGGCCGGCCTGTTCACCTGGGTCATGGTCGGCCTGCCCCTGGCGTATTCGCAGTTCGAGAACCTGCACAGCCGCAGCGACATGGGCGGCTGGGCGATCCTGCTGTTCGTCGCCTACCTGTCCTTCGGTACGTCCTACTACTGGTTGACCCGCATCCTGCGCAGCGACAGCCACACCAGCTGGCTGGACCGCGGCCTGCTGCTGTTGCTGACGGCCTCGGCGCTGGGGGTCAGCTTCCTCAGCGGTTCGGGCCTGGGCAGCATCCTGATGATGGTGGCCGCCGGGGTCATTCCGTGGATGCTGTCGGTACGGCTGGGGGTGCTATGGCTGCTGGTCAGCCAGCTGGCGGTTGCTCCGGTCTATTACATGCTGCTGCGCTTCCCGCTGTTTGAAGCGGTGATGCAGTCGCTGCTGTACGGCGGCTTCTCCATGTTCATCTTCGTGACCAGCCTGGTCGCGCGGCAGCAGACCGAGGCGCGCGACGAGCAGCGCCGGCTCAATTCGGAACTGCGCGCTACCCGCGCCCTGCTGGCCGAGAGCGCGCGGGTCAACGAGCGCACCCGCATTTCGCGCGAGCTGCATGATCTGCTGGGCCACCAGCTGACCGCGCTGACCCTGAACCTGGAGGTCGCCGGGCACCTGGCCGAGGGCCAGGCGCTGGATCACGTGAAGCGCTCGCACGCGCTGGCCAAGCTGCTGCTGGGCAATGTGCGCGAGGTGGTCAGCCAGCTGCGCGAGACCGGCGCCATCGATCTGGCCGCGGCGCTGCGCCCGCTGACCGAGAACGTGCCCTCGCTGGACATCCAGCTGGAGATCGAGGATCCGCTGAACGTGGAGGACCCGCAGCGGGCCCACGTCCTGCTGCGCTGTACCCAGGAGATCATCACCAACGCGGTGCGCCACGCCGGCGCCCGCCACCTGTGGATCAAGGTGTACCGTGAAGCCCCTGACCGGGTGGTGGTGGAGGCCCGCGACGACGGCGTCGGCGCGGATATGGTCAATGTAGGCAATGGCTTGCGCGGCATGCGCGAGCGCCTGCAACAATGTGGTGGCCAGCTGCAGATCGAAACCCGTCCCGGTGAAGGCTTCCGGCTGCGGGCGACGGTGCCGGCAACGGTGCTGGTGGCGGCCCTTACCAAGGTTCCTGAAGGAGTGCGTTGATGATTCGCGTCTGCCTGGTCGACGACCAAACCCTGGTGCGGCAGGGAATCCGCTCCCTGCTTGCGCTCGACGACGGCATCGAGGTGGTGGCCGAGGCCGGCGACGGCCGGCAGGCGGTCGAGCTGATACCGCAGGTGCGCCCCGACGTAGTGCTGATGGACATGCGCATGCCGGTGATGTCCGGCCTGGAGGCACTGCAGGTGCTGTCGCGGCAGGAACAGCTGCCGCCGACCATCATCCTCACCACCTTCGACGACGATCAGCTGGTGCTGGCCGGGCTCAAGGCCGGTGCCAAGGGCTACCTGCTCAAGGATGTCACCCTGGCGCAGCTGGTCGGTGCCATCCGCACCGTGGCCGACGGCGGTTCGCTGGTGCAGCCGGCGGTGACCCAGCGCCTGTTGTCCGGCCTGGAGCACATGCGCAACGAGTTCGTCAGCCTGGACCGCCCGGACCCGCTGACCGACCGCGAGACCGAGATCCTGCGGCTGATGGCCAGTGGTTTCTCCAACAAGGAGATCGCCAACTCGCTGGGCGTGGCCGAAGGCACCATCAAGAACCACGTGTCCAACATCCTCTCCAAGCTGGGCGTGCGCGACCGTACGCGTGCCGTACTGAAGGCGTTCGAACTCCAGCTGGTCTGAGGAAAATCGTTCAAGTACAAAGACTTGGATCGAGGTTGGGGGTTCCCGCCAAGGTTGCCCCCTACTTGCCGGGTAGCGGTATGCGTTACCCTTCGAATTCTTTGTCCATACAAATACGCAGCCGGCAGGGAAACCGGTGCGCCAATCCCGATAAACAATGCCCGCGAAGCCTGCTAGGATTGGCGCTTCGCTTCAATCAACCCGGCCGTGGGATCGGCCCCGGAGACTCTCTGAATGACCCGTATTATCGAGTTCCTGATCGCCTTGGGGATCGTGGCTGGCCTGTTCGTCATTATTGGCGTATGTCTGCCGGGCGAGCGTCACATCACCGAAAGCATCGAGACCAACCGCAAGATGACGATCGTGTACGACACGGTCAGCAGCCTGCGCCGCTTCAAGGACTGGAACCCGCTGGTACTGCGCGATCCCGCCGTTGAACTGAAGCTGTCCGGCCCGGCCTCCGGTACCGGTGCCACCCTCGACTTCACCTCCAAGGACCTGGGCACCGGTTCCTGGAAGATCACCGAAGCCGAAGAGAACAAGCGTGTTGTGATCGCCATCGAAGACGCCACCAAGGGTCACGACAAGGTCACCACCTTCAGCCTGGAGCCGACCGGCAAGGGCGGTCGCAACGTCAAGATCACCCAGGACTACTCGGTGAAGTACGGCTTCGACCTGTTCGGCCGTTACGCAGGCCTGTATGTCAGCCGCCAGATCGGCGACGACATCAAGATGGGTCTGTCGCGCATGGCCAACATGCTCGCCAGCGTTCCGAACGTCGACTACCGCACGCCGGAAGCCCCGCTGACCGACCTGGCCATTGTTGAAGTGCCGGCCGAGAACCTGCTGGTCGTCAACGCCGGCAACGTCGATCGCGGTCAGGACACCATCACCAAGTCCATCAAGGACAACCAGGAGTGGATCAAGCGCGTGATGGAGGCCAATGGCCTTGAAGCCGCCGGTCCGTTCCGCATCATCACCACCGACTTCGGTCAGGAGAAGTACGCCTTCGATATCGCCCAGCCGGTGAAGAAGAAGGGTGCTGAAGGTGCTGCTGCCGACGAGCTGACCGTCAAGATCGACGGCGGCGCTCCGGTCAAGTACGTGCACGTTGCTCCGCACCGTTCGGCACATGCGGCCTACACCGGCCACATGGCGGGTCTGGACGTGGCCCGCAACGGCCTGCGTGCCTGGGCCGTGACTTCGGGCAACGAAGTCATCGATCGTCCGTACGAAACCTGGAAGGACGGCATCGACAAGTCGTTCACCCCGGAAGCGACCTACGACATCTACTGGGCCGTCAAGTAAGCCTCGGCTGACCCATGTAATGTTGGACACGAAAACGCGCCGCTTATTGCGGCGCGTTTTTTTTCATCTGGCGCCCGGCAAGGGGCGCTGCGCAAGGAGCCCTCATGTTCAATCTGGAACGTCGCGCGCGTAAGCCTTCCCTTCTGGCCTGCCTGGGCGCGCTGTTGGCCGCCGCCTCGATCGGCCTGTCTGCCTACGCATCGCATGGCGTGGCCGATCCGTTGGCGCAGCAGCACCTGAACATGGCGGCGCTGTATGCGTTCGCGCATGGCGCGGTGCTGGTGGCGCTTGGCCCGCGTGCACAGGGTGCAATCGCACACCTGGCGCTGTATGTGCTGCTGCTGGGCGTGTTGTTGTTTTCCGGCAGCCTGGTGGGTGGGGCGCTGTGGCAGTGGCCGACGCGGATGGCGCCGATCGGTGGCACCAGCATGATGGCCGGATGGGTGCTGCTGGCGATCAATGCGTTGAGGCGGTGAGGGTCGCAGGGCTGTCGCTCCGATCCATACCGATGCGATCGTGATGGTTCATGGGCGTTACTTTTCTTTTCGCGCGAAAAGAAAAGTAACCAAAAGAAACGCGCCGCCGACCGCGAGCCGGTGCTGCGCACCGGTCCCCTGCGCTCCTCGGCCCGTCGAGGGACGGTGCGGGAACTCGCTGCGCTCAGACACCCGCACCTCTTCGCCCTCGCCGGACCTGCGGTGCTCGGCTCGCTTGAAGGCGGACCCAACAGCTGCACGCTGATCCGTTGTTGAGGCTTCGAGCTTTGCCTTTGCCTTCTTGTCCCATTTCGTGGCGGACGCACGCGGAATCCGCCCGGACAGCTCCATGAATTTCGCCGTGCAGCCGCCACGAGGGGCTCAGCCGTTGGCCGGTCTCCAGCACCAGTGCCACGGTTCGTAGACGATCCCGTGCGGGTTGTCGCGTGGGTAGCTCAGATGGAAGCCGTGCGTGCTGGCATGAGTCTGCAGCCACGCGAAGGCGTCTGTGGCTTCGAACGATTCCTCGGCCGGGGCATCGTCCGGTGTACCGATGTCCAGTGCATGGCCGCTGTGGTGTTCGCTGAAACCCGGCGCGGCATTGACCTTCAGGATCTCCGTCACGCTCAGCCCGCGTGCAAGCTTCCGTTCGAAGATGCCCAACTGGTAGGCATGGCTGCGGAAACCGGAGATTGCATCCAGTGCGATGCCATCCCGCGCGGCGTGCAGGCGCATCCGTCGCCAGCCCTGTGCGGCACCACGGCGCAGCCATAGCGGGCGGGCGAAGCGGTCGCGGCCAGCGAAGTGCAGCAGGCACGGTTCGGGTTCCAGGGGCAGGCCGCTGTCATCGGCATAGCGCTGCACATCCAGGCCAAGCTGCTGTAGCCGCTGCTGCAGCCCGGTCAGCGGAAGCCATTGTTCTTCCAGCGCAGCGCCAAACGGGCGCGACGCCGCTGCATCCAGCAGCGCCAGTGCTTCCTCGACCCCGGGCTCGCGCGGCAGGCGCGGCACCATCGAATGCACGCCGTGCGGCAGTACGGCCGCCAGATAGCGGCCATCGCGCTTGCGTCGCAGTACCCAACGCGCCTGCGACAGCAGGCGTGCATCCAGGTTGCTGCGTGCACGCAGCAGGTGGGCGGGCCACAGCTCGATGGCCTCGGTATTGATCAGCAGGGGCGGGCGTCGTTGCATCGCCGCAGCTTACTGCCGTGGCGCCGGCGCGGCCACTTTGCGCAGTGCGTCCAGCAGCACCTGCGGCCGGTCCAGGCTGAGCAGCAGCGTGCTGCCATCGCTGACCGGCAAGGCGAGAACGCGCGTGCGGTCGGTGACCAGCGCAAACCCCTTGCCGCCGCCCTGCAGGCGGAAGTGGCCGGAATAGAAACCCGGCATCGCATAGCCGTTGGTCTTGAAGCGGATGCCATAGCGGGAGTCACGCTGCAGGTCGACCACCTCGGCCTGGTCCAGCCGCAGCTGTGCCACCGGCACGCGACGGCGGTACATCGTCGAGCGCACGTCCAGTACGTCGTCGGCCAACTCCACCCGGCGACGGAAGAACGCCGCGCCCAGCCCGATGCCGAGCGCGGCGATCACCAGCAGGCTCCAGGCGGCACTGCCACCCATCCGGAACCAGGGCGGCGACAGCGTTACTTCGATCCAGGGCGCGGTCGCCGGTGCCTTGTACAACTGCGCATAGAGACAGGCCACGAACGCGGCGAGCAGGGGCAGCACGATCCACAGCACGCGCAACGGCGAGCTCTCGGCCACCTCGTACTGTTTCGGATCGCTGGCGCCCATGGCTCAGGCCTCCTTCTTGAACACCAGCATCGCCGGGCGCATCGGTGCGGGGATGATGATGTTGACCAGCTCCCAGCCCAGTTGGCCCTGGCGGCTCAGTTCGCTCTGGATGTCCTCGGCCTTGAGCAGGCCCATCATGGACGTCTTGACCTCGATCGTCTGGTAGCTCCAGCGCTTGCTCATTCCTTGTCCTCCGAAGATGGCGTGGGTTTCGGCAGGCGTCCTGCCTTGCGCAGGGCGTCGCGCAGCACGTATTCGATCTGTGCGTTGAGGCTGCGCAGCTCGTCGTCAGCCCAGCGTTGCGCGGCGGCCAGGACGTCGGCATTGATGCGCAGCGGGTAGGCTTTCTTCTCACTCATGCAAGCTCCTGGCGGGGCGGTGGGGCGCCCCGTTGCGAGGGTGGTTCAGTACAGCGAACCGGCGTTGACGATCGGCTGGGTACCGCGGTCCGAGCACAGCACGGTCAGCAGGTTGCTGACCATGTGTGCCTTGCGTTCCTCGTCCAGCTGCACCACGCCGTTCTTCTGCAGTTCGGCCAGGGCCATTTCGACCATGCCCACCGCACCGGCCACGATGCGCGTGCGTGCGGCGATCACCGCGTTGGCCTGCTGCCGCTGCAGCATCGCCTGGGCGATTTCGGCGGCGTAGGCGAGATGGCTGATGCGCGCGTCGATCACCTGCACGCCGGCATCGGCCAGGCGCTCGGCCAGTTCGTTCTTCAGGTGCTGGGAGATCTCGCTGGCATGGCTGCGCAGGGCCAGCTGGCCGTCCTCGTGCTGATCGTAGGGATAGCTGGTGGCCATCGCGCGCAGCGCCGATTCGGACTGGATGTGCACGAAGCTCTCATAGTCGTCCACGTTGTAGACGGCCTCGGAGGCATCGACCACCTGCCAGACGATCACTGCGGCGATTTCGATCGGGCTGCCGTCCAGCTCGTTGACCTTCAGCTTGCCGCTCTCGAAGTTGCGCACGCGCTGGCTGACCCGGCGCTTGGCGAAGAAGGGGTTGTTCCAGCGCAGGCCGTTGTCCTTCACGGTACCCACGTACTTGCCGAACAGGCTCAGTACCGCCGCCTGGTTGGGCTGGATGGTGTACAGGCCGGCCAGGATGAACACGCCCAGCGCCACCAGCAGTGCGCCCAGCAGCATCAGCAGCAGGTTGGGCGAGCCGGTGCTGGCCTTGGCTGCCACGCCCACCACGAACAGGGCGGCGCCGGCGAGGCCGACGAGCAGGGCGCCGGCCAGCGTGCCGAGGCCGTTGAGGGAAGACAGTGACTTCTCTTTCATGGCGGTACGTCCTTGAGGGTTCGGAGAAAAGATATCAAAGTGATATCACTTGTCCACTACCGTTCGTCGGATGCCATGGCCGGGGTGCCCGGCCAGCTAGAATGCCCACCCGCCTTCAGATAGCTGCTGGAACCGCCATGGCCAAGCTCGGAACTCCGTTGTCCCCCACCGCCACCCGCGTGCTGCTGCTGGGCTCGGGCGAACTTGGCAAGGAGGTGGCCATCGAGCTGCAGCGGCTGGGCGTGGAAGTGATCGCCGCTGACCGTTATGCCGATGCGCCGGCCATGCAGGTTGCGCACCGCTCGCACGTGATCGACATGCTCGATGCGATGGCCCTGCGCGCGCTGATTGCCCAGGAGCAGCCGCATCTGGTGGTGCCGGAGATCGAGGCCATCCACACCGAAACCCTGGTCCAGCTGGAACAGGAGCAGGGCCTGCGGGTGATCCCGACCGCGCGCGCCGCACGCCTGACCATGGATCGCGAAGGCATCCGCCGCCTCGCCGCCGAAACCCTGGGCCTGCCGACCTCGCCCTACCGCTTCGTCGATACCGAGGCCGAATACCGCGCTGCCGTGGCTGCCATCGGGCTGCCGTGCGTGGTCAAGCCGGTGATGTCGTCCTCGGGCAAGGGCCAGAGCACGCTGCGCAGCGAAGCGGATATCGCCCCGGCCTGGGACTACGCACAGACCGGTGGCCGCGCCGGTGCCGGTCGCTGCATCGTCGAGGGCTTCATCGATTTCGATTACGAGATCACCCTGCTGACCGTGCGCCATGCCGGCGGCACCTCGTTCTGTGCGCCGATCGGGCATCTGCAGAAGGATGGCGACTACCGTGAAAGCTGGCAGCCGCAGCCGATGTCGGGCGCGGCACTGGCGCGTGCCGAAGAGATTTCGCGCGCGATCACCGACGACCTCGGCGGCTGGGGCCTGTTCGGTGTCGAGCTGTTCGTGAAGGGCGACGAGGTGTGGTTCAGCGAAGTGTCGCCGCGCCCGCACGATACCGGCCTGGTGACCCTGGTTTCGCAGGAACTGAGCGAGTTCGCGCTGCACGCGCGCGCCATCCTCGGCCTGCCGATTCCGGTGATCCGCCAGAGCGGGCCGTCTGCCTCGTGTGCGCTGCTGGCACACGGTGAGGGCGTGCCGTACTTCAACAACGTCGCCGCCGCCCTGCAGGTGCCGGACACCGCCGTGCGCCTGTTCGGCAAGCCGAGCGTGCATGGCCACCGCCGCGTCGGCGTGACCCTCGCGCGCGCGGAAACCATCGACGAAGCACGCGCCATCGCGCGTGATGCAGCCGACGCCATCGGCGTCGAACTGCGCCCGTAAAGCAAAAAGGGGACGGAGGGGATTAAGTCGTTTTTCCACAAACGACTTAATCCCCTCCGTCCCCTTTTTGTGTGGGGTTACGGCTTCACGTCCACCCACACCAGGTGGTGGTCGCTGCCGTCGGCGATCTTCGCTTCCGGGCTTTCATTGGCCGGCCAGAAGATGCCGCTGCCCACGTATTCGAAACCGGTCGAGGGCAGCACGTAGTCCAGGCGCATGGTGCCGGACTTCGGGCCGAAATCGCCGGTGGCGTGGAACGGTGCGCCCTTGCGCTCGATGCCCTTGGCCGCATAGGCCAGGCTGGTCTGCTCGCCGCCGACGCTGCGCGGGGTGGGGTAGCGCAGCACGCGGGCGTTCTCGATCAGCTCGACGATCGCCTCATGGCGGCCATCGCCATCGACCGGGTCGTTGTTGAGGTCGCCGAGGATCACGAAGCGCGCGTCCTGCGCCAGGCCGCCGCACTGGCCCTTGTCGTCGCACAGCCACGGCTTGTCACCCTTGGACAGGTATTCCTGCCACAGGCGCAGTTCGTCGTGGTTGCGCGCCGCGTTGCGCTTCTCCGGGCCGTCGAACACCGGCGGGGTCGGGTGCGAGACCAGCGCGTGCACCACACCGGCCGGGGTCTTCACCGGCACGTCCCAATGCGACTTCGACGACAGCCGCAGCTGCGACCACACGTGGTCGTTGTAGAAGCTCTTGCCGGTGCGCGGGTCGACCGGGCGGATGGCACCGGGCATCGCACTCCACTTCAGCAGCTGGAAGCTGCGTACCTTGGCTTCATCGATCGGGTAGCGCGACAGCACCAGCATGCCGTACTGGCCCGGGTGCAGGCCGTAGCCCCATGCATCATTGCCGCGGCTGCGGCCTTCGCCGCCGACCACGCCGTTGTTGTCCAGGTCCAGGCCGCTGGGCACGCCGGTATTGACCGGCGCCAGGTAGCGGTAGGCGAAGTGCAGCGGCTTGCCGCCGCCGGGCTGGGCGACTTCCAGGTAGCGCTTCTGGAACAGGTCGGCGGCGCGATGGGCGTCGTCGAAGTCGAATTCGTTCAGCAGCACCAGGTCCGGGCGCACCTGCTGCAGCACCGCGGCGATCTTGCGCGCGTGCTCGCTGTCGCCTTCCAGTTCCTTGATCAGGCCACCAGCATCGTCGGAGTACAGTGAGGTGTTGTAGGTGGCCAAGCGCAGCGCAGCGGACGGCTTTTCGGTCATCGCAGGGGATTTGGCGAAGGCAGGGGCGGTGGCGCCGCAGAGCAGGGCCAGGGCGAGGATCAGGGGATGGCGGCGGGTCATGTTCATGGACCGTATTGTGCACCCGGCCCGGTGTCAGCGGTTTGTCAGCGCCCGTCCAGATCCTTGTCGAAATCGTGCCAGCGGCGGCCATCGTAGGCTTCCAGCGGATGGAAGCGACGCTTGTAGTCCATCTTCTGGTGGCCGCGGATCCAGTAGCCCAGGTACACGTGCGGCAGGCCCTCGCGGCGCGCCCACTCGATCTGCTGCAGGATCGCGAAGGTGCCCAGCCCGCGAGCGGCGTGGTCCGGGTCGAAGAAGGTGTAGACCGCCGACAGGCCGTGCTCGGTGACGTCGGTCACCGCCACCCCCAGCAGCTGGCTGGGCTGGCCGTCGTGGCCGGGCAGGCGCATTTCCATGAAGCGGGTGTGCGACCAGCTGCCGATCAGGAACTGCTCGAACTCGTGCGGGCCGTGATCGTCCATGCCGCCATTGGCGTGGCGGTGGGTGAGGTAGCGGTGGTACAGCGCGAACAGGTCGTCGCGGGCGGTGGCGGCAGTGATCCGCACCTCCAGGTCGTCATTGCGGGCGGCACAGCGGCGCTGGCTGCGGTCCGGGGCGAAGCGCGCCACCGGAATGCGCACCGCCACGCAGGCCTGGCAGTGCGCGCAATGCGGCCGGTAGACCAGGTCGCCGCTGCGGCGGAAGCCCCAGCTCAATGCCAGCGGGTACAGGCCGCCAAGGCGCCGATCGTGCGGGTCCAACACCAGATCGCGCGCCACCCGGTCCGACCAGTACCCGCAGGGGTGCTCGCCGGTCTGGAAAAGTCGCAGTTCGTCGTCTCTGTCGCCATGCATCGCCATGGGCACAGCATAGCCCCAGCCTGTCGCAGTGGCGGCGACTGTCCGCCGGATGAATGGAACTGGCGGCGGCGTCAACCGATGTCGCGCCCGGGCGTTGTTGTCCCCCGAGGGTGAACTGATCACCCCGACGCTGTTCCCATCCCCAGGAGTGACCTCATGATCCGTACCCCCCTGCTGCTGGCCCTGCTGCTCGGCACCTCCGCTTCCGGTATCGCGCTGGCGGCCGATACCCCGGCCACGCCGGCGCAGCGCCCGGCCAAGCTGGACACCAATGGCGACGGCGTGATCGACCGCAGCGAGGCGGCTGCCAATCCGCGCCTGGCCGCGAAGTTCGACGAGCTGGACAAGAACAAGGACGGCAAGCTCTCGCGCGATGAACTGCCGCGCTGGCAGCATGGCCGCCGTGGCCACGGCGGTGAGCGCTGGGCAAAGCTGGATGTCAACAAGGACGGCCGCATCAGCCGCGAGGAAGCCAAGGCCGATCCGCGCCTGGCCGCGCGCTTCGACCAGCTTGATCTGAACAAGGATGGCTACCTGGACAAGGCCGACCGCGAGCTGCGCATGAAGCAGCGTCGTGACGCCTGGTTCGCTGCCGCCGACACCAACAAGGATGGCCAGCTGAGCAAGGCCGAGTTCGACGCCGCCAAGGGCCCGATGCACGGTGGCCCGCGCCATGGCGGTCCGCGCGACGGCGGCGCACCGAAGCCGCAGCACTGAGGTTCAACACAATGATTGATGACAACGCCGGCGCACTGCCGGCGTTGTCCGTTACAGGCCGCCGCCGCGTAGCAGTGAGTACAGCACCAGCGCGATGACCATCAGGTTCATGGCGATGATGCCGGTGCGGCCGTACATGGACTCGTACTTCCAGTTGGTCCCGCTGCGTCCGCGACGCGCCGAGTCGCGCACGATCATCGGTGCCATCACCCGTTGCAGCGTCACCAGGCATTGGTAGTTGACCACGACCAGGCCGACCGCCAGCGCCAGCAGCTGCCCCCAGACCGGCGCCCGCAGCATCACCGCCAGCAGGATCGCCAGGCACCAGACCATGCCGGTGATGATGTTGAGGTAGAGGAAGCGACGGACCTGGCTGCGCTCACCTTCGGTCTCGGTGTACGACATCAGGAAGCGCCCGCCGAGATAGCTGCCGATCGCGCCACCGACCACACCGCCGATCACCGCCCCCCAGCTTTCAGCCGGCAGCACATGCAGCTGGCCCAGGGTGGCGGTCAACGAGCCCATCGCGGTGCCACCGGCAACGCTGGCGCCGCCGAGGCCGAGCTTGCTGCCGCCGAGGCCGACGCCGGTGCCGAGCAGGATCGCGGCACTTGCGGTTCCGGGCGCGGCCACCAGCACCATCGACACCACAGCGGTGGCGAATGCGGCGCTCGGCGCGCTGCTGCGCGCGAATTCGCCGAAGCGCTGCAGCAGGCCTTCGCGCACCAGGGCACGTGCACGCGACAGGCGCTTGCGCACGGCCGCATCGCTGAGCCCGAGCAGGTCGGCGACCTGTTGCGAGCGCTGTCCTTCGCGGTAGTACAGCAACAGGACTTCGCGGCTGTCGGCGGGCAGGGTGGAGATGATGTCCTCGGCGGCAATCTCCTCTTCCACCCGCTGCAGGCGATCGGCCGCCCCTGGGCTCGGGTCGGCGGCCATGCCCATCGCGACCTCGGCCGCCTCGCCGGTCAGCGGCCGGCCACGTTGCGCACGCAGCCAGTCACGGGCCAGGTTGCGGGTGATCTGCCGCAGCCACGGCAGGAAGCTGGTCGCGCTGCGCAGCTGGTGCAGCTGCTGCCAGCCCTTCACGAAGGCTTCCTGGGCGATGTCCTCGCTGGCCTGGCGGTCGCGGGTGATGGCCAGGGCGATGGCGGTAACCGTGTTCTGGCAGGCCAGCACGATGCGGCCATAGGCGTGCTGGCAACCGCTGGCAGCGGCAGGCAGTTCGCGTTCCAGGGTCTGGTCGATCGATGCGGCGAACGTCGTCATGGCGGCGGCTCTCCTGCTGGGATTGTGTCCCAAGACGGAGCTGAGTTCCCGATGTGACCAGAAAAAAGGGGACGGAGGGGATTAAGTCGTTTGTGCCACAAACGACTTAATCCCCTCCGTCCCCTTTTGGAGACTGCCGGCCAGCGGCCGGCACTACCCGTGTGTCATTTCGAGGGCTGGATGCGGACCCGGACTTCTTCCTCTTCCGGCGCTGCCTGCGGGGCCGGTTGCGCCTGCTGCGGCTGTGCCTGCGGGGCAGGGGCCGGTACGGCCGGAGCCGGAGCGCCGCGATGGCGCAGGCCGATCACCAGCGCCACGCCGGCGATCACCACCAGCAACGCGATGCGGATGCGCCAGGCCCAGCCGCGGCCGCCGCCCGTGGTTTCCTGCGTGTCGCGGAAGGCGAATTCGGCCGTCGGGTGGTCGCGGCGGGTGGTGTCGAGCAGGCGTGCCTCACGCAGGATCTCGCGTGCGCGCGGCTGGTCGTCAGCGCGCACGATCCACACCGCCGGGTAGGCGTTGGCGTTGCCCAGGTCGGTATAGCTGAACTGACCGCGGCGGCGGGTCTTGTACGAGCGCCCATTGGTCACCTTGACGTCGATGCCATGCCCGCGCAGGAGCTCGGCCACGCCTTCGACGGTTTCCACGCGCTGGCTGCTGAAAATCTGGCGCATCGGATCAATCCTTGGCCGGCACGGCTGCCGCCGCTGCCTGGTCGGGAACCACGCGGATCAGGCCTTCCTGCGCAGTGCTGGCCACCAGCACGCCATTGCGGGTGAAGAACTGGCCGCGGGCCAGGCCGCGCGAATCCTGCGCGCTGGGACTGTCCAGCGAGTACAGCAGCCAGTCGTCGGCGCGGAACGGGCGGTGGAACCAGATCGCGTGGTCGAGCGAGGCCATCTGCACGTGCGGGTGGTAGTAGCTGATGCCATGCGGGAACGTTGCCGTGCCCAGCAGGTGGAAGTCGGAGGCATAGGCCAGCAGCGCCTGGTGCAGCTCGGGCGCATCGCCGACCGGCTCGCTCAGGCGCAGCCACACCTGGTGGTAGGGCGGGCGCTTGGGCGGGTTCAGTTCGTCGCGCGGGTAGACGTGGCGGAACTCGAACGGACCACCGCGCGACAGCCAGCGCTGCACCTTGATCGGCAGCCGCTCCAGCACTTCGGCCGGCAGCGGACGGTTCGGTTCGATGTCTTCCGGCTGCGGCACTTCAGGCATCTTGTGCTGGTGCTCGGCGCCGGTCTCGGCCTGCTGGAACGAGGCCGCGCAGAAGAAGATCACCTTGCCGTGCTGGATCGCGGTGACCCGGCGCACCGAGAAGCTGCCGCCATCGCGGGTGCGGTCCACGTCGTAGACGATCGGGTGGTCGATGTTGCCGGCGCGCAGGAAGTAGGCGTGCAGCGAGTGCACGTGGCGGCCGTTGTCGACCGTGGCCTGTGCCGCAGCCAGCGCCTGGCCCAGCACCTGCCCGCCGAACACGTACTTGGTGCCGATGTCGCGGCTCTGCCCGCGGAACAGGTTGTCCTCCAGCCGCTCCAGGGTGAGCAGGTCGATCAGCTCGGAGACGACGGGTTCGGGCGTGTCGTTCAAGGGGGCGGCCACAGCAATGAAGAGGCCCCGATTATACCGTTGCAGCCCAGTCCATCATTGGTAGTGCCGGCCGCTGGCCGGCAACCTCATGATCCTCCTGGGGTGCCTGCGGCTGCCGGCCAGCGGCCGGCACTACCGTTTACTTGCCCAGCCGGGCCACCAGCGCCTGCAGCGCATTCTGGGCGTCCGGGGCAAACCAGGCTTCGACGAAGCGGTCGAGCTGGATCAGGTCCGGCTGCAGCGCCACATGCAGGTCGGCACGAGCGATGGCGCGGGTCAGCAGCATCGGCTGCCGCGGCTGCTTGAGCAGGTTCTGCAGCCAGGCCACGGCACGCGCGACCACCAGGTCACCCTCGGCCAGTTCATCGACCAGGCCGATCTGCACCGCCTGTTCGGCCGGCACCAGCGAACCGGTGGTCAGCAGGACGCCGGCGCGGTGCACGCCCACCGCACGGCGCAGCAGGCGCTGGATGCCCTCCGGTGCGATCAGGCCGACCTGCACTTCGTTCAGACCGATGGCATACGGCCGCGACGGATCGGCGCTGCGCGCCATCACCCGGTAGTCGCAGCACAGGGCCAGTACGCAACCGCCGGCCGGGGCGTGGCCGGTGATCGCCGCGACCACCGGGATCCGGCTCTCGGCCAGTGTGCGCACGGCGCCAAAGAAGGCGTTCCAGGTGTCCAACAGCTTGTGCTTGTCATCGCCATGCGAGAGCAGGTGCGGCACGTCCATGCCACCGGTGAAGATGCGCTCGCTGCCCGACAGCACGATGCCGTGCGCGTCTTCGGCCATGGCCAGCTCGATGGCATGGATCAACTGTCGGCACAGTTCGGTGTCCAGTGCGTTGACCGGCGGCCGCGCCAGGCGCAGTTCGCGGATGGGGCCATGGTTGATCACCTCGATGAGCGTCGTCATGCTGCGGTCTCGTTGCGAAGAAGGAACCTGGGCGATGATAACCAAACCATTCGTTGGCGTATTGTTGGTTCTGTGTGCGGCCGCAGCATCGGCCTCGGCTGCGGAATCGGGCTGCGTCACGGTGGAGCAGGGCTGGGCGCGGTTGCCACCGAATCCGGCGATGCCGATGACCGCCGGCTACGGCGTGATCCACAACGGCTGCAGCAAGGCGGTGGTGATCACCGGCGCGGCCAGCAGTGGCTTCGGGGATGTGTCGCTGCACGAGACCACGATCGTCGACGGGGTCAGCCGCATGCGGGCGATCGAGCGCATGCCACTGGCACCGGGTGCGCGCGCCGAGCTCAAGCCCGGTGGCCTGCACCTGATGCTGATGCAGGGCAAGGGCGCATTGAAGGAAGGGCAGGCGCTGCCACTGCGGCTGCAGCTGGAAGGCGGTGGCGAAGCGAGTACGACGTTGACCGTGCGCAAGGCTGCGAAATGACGGTCGGGTAGTGCCGGCCGCTGGCCGGCAACACAGGAAATGCCGGCCAGCGGCCGGCACTACCAAAGGGGCTTAGGTCCAGTCGTACGAGAACAGCACCGTGCGGCTTTCCGGCTCGTACAGCATCACGATCGCATCGGCGCCGGTGGCGCACCAGTTGTATCCGGCAACGTCGGCCACGGCGAAGAACTTGCTGCCATTGCGGGTGATGATCACCGTTTCGGCATCGTCCGCAGCGTTGGGGTCATCGGCAGCGTCGGTGAAGCCCAGCTCGAAGGCGGCGGGGATCTCCGCGGTCTCGGTCCAGTTGCCGAAACCAATCGGTCCCCCCAGCGTATCCAGGTAATCGCGCTCGCTGGCCTCACCCTTGCCATAGCGCGAGTAGCAGGCGAGGCGACCGTGTGCGGCATGGTAATCGCGGGCCTTGGCGTAGCTCTCGCGCATCTGCGCGATGTGCTCCTGCGCGTCCTTGTCCTGCGCCGCGTCGCCGATGAAATAGCCCTCGTTGCCGAGGAAACGCATCTCGTTGCCGGCGGTCAGTTCGAAGGCGATCCAGTTGGTGCCGGTGAAGTCGTTGTGGTGTTCTTCGGTTGTCTCGCCGATGCAGCCGTCATACGGCTCGATCGGGCACAGCATCGTCGCCACCTGGCCGGCCAGTTCCGGGCGCAGCACCCCAAGGTCGATCTTCAGCAGCGGCAGCAGGTGCTGGCCGAGCCAGGCCTGGTCTGCGGGGAAGACGTCGGTGGGGAAGGGGACCATGCCTGGCAGCAGGTCGCTCAGTTCAGTCTGGTGGATCATGTCAGTCCTTTGAATTGGATCGGTAGTGCCGGCCGCTGGCCGGCAACCTCATTGCCGCCGAAGCGTGCCGACCAAGGTCGGCACCTACCAGAGCGCGTCAGGTAGAGGCGTTGCGGATCGCGTCCGGCAGCGGTGCGCTCTTGCCGGTCTGCGTATCCATCCACACCACCACTACGTTGCCATCCGAGTACAGCTTCGACTCGTCCTGCTGGTCGACGATGCGGTGGCCGATGGTCACGCTGCTGTTGCCCAGGCGCTCGACGAACAGCTCGACCAGGATGTCGTTGGGCCACACGATCGGCAGCCGATAGTTGACGTTGGTCGCGGCCACCACCGGGGCGATGCGGTCGGTCATCGACACGCCGTCCACGCCCAGCATCCAGCGCACGCGCGCTTCTTCCAGGTAAGAGATGTACTTGGCGTTGTTGACGTGGCCCATGCTGTCCATGTCACGCCAGCGCACGCTGATCGGGATGCGGGCCAGGATCTTGTGTTCGCTGCTCATCAGGCGTCCTTCTTCTTCGTCGTGCTCTTGCTGGCCTTGCCGGTGCTCTTGGCGGCCACGGCCTTCTTCGCCACCTTGGCCGGCTTCTCAGGCTTCACCTTGCGCGGCGGGCGGGCATCGGGCTTGTTGGCCACCGCGGCCGGCTGCTCGGGGCGCGCGCTGGTGGAGGGCAGCATGCGGGCCAGGAACTGGCCGGTGTACGACTGCGGGCAGGCCGCCACGTCTTCCGGCGTGCCGGTGACCAGGACGGTGCCACCACGATGGCCGCCTTCCGGGCCCAGGTCGACGATCCAGTCGGCGGTCTTGATCACGTCCAGGTTGTGCTCGATCACCACCACCGTGTTGCCTTCGTCGCGCAGCTTGTGCAGCACGCCCAGTAACGCTTCGATGTCGTGGAAGTGCAGGCCGGTGGTCGGCTCGTCGAGGATGTACAGGGTGCGGCCGGTATCGCGGCGCGACAGTTCCTTGGACAGCTTCACGCGCTGCGCTTCGCCACCGGACAGCGTGGTCGCGCTCTGGCCCAGCTTGATGTAGCTCAGGCCGACGTCGACCAGTGTTTCCAGCTTGCGTGCGATCGACGGCACCGGCTCGAACAGCTTCAGTGCATCCTCGACGGTCATTTCCAGCACGTCGTTGATGTTGAAGCCCTTGTACAGGATCTCCAGCGTCTCGCGGTTGTAGCGCTTGCCATGGCAGACGTCGCACGGCACATACACGTCCGGCAGGAAGTGCATCTCGACCTTGATCAGGCCATCGCCCTGGCAGGCTTCGCAGCGGCCACCACGCACGTTGAAGCTGAAGCGGCCCGGCGAGTAGCCGCGTGCACGCGCTTCGGGCACCTGTGCGAACAGTTCGCGCAGGGGGGTGAACAGGCCGGTATAGGTGGCCGGGTTCGAACGCGGGGTGCGGCCGATCGGCGACTGGTCGATGTCCACCACCTTGTCGAACAGGTCCAGGCCATCGATCTCCTTGTACGGGGCGATCGGGTGCGAGGAACCATTGATCTCGTTGGCAGCCAGCGAGAACAGGGTGTCGTTGATCAGGGTCGACTTGCCGGAGCCGGAAACACCGGTCACGCAGGTCAGCAGGCCCGACGGAATCGCCAGGTCCACGCCCTTCAGGTTGTTGCCGGTCGCTCCGCGCAGGTGCAGGGTCATCTTCGGGTTCGGCTTGTGCCGGCGCGCCGGGATCTCGATCGCGCGCTTGCCCGACAGGTACTGGCCGGTCAGCGAGCGCGGTGAATCCAGGAGGTCCTGCAGGGTGCCCTGGCCGACGATTTCGCCACCATGCACGCCCGCGCCCGGGCCGATGTCCAGCACGTAGTCGGCCAGGCGGATCGCATCCTCGTCATGCTCGACCACGATCACCGTGTTGCCGAGGTCGCGCAGGCGGGTGAGGGTGCCGAGCAGGCGCTCGTTGTCGCGCTGGTGCAGGCCGATCGATGGTTCGTCGAGCACGTACATCACGCCGACCAGGCCGGCGCCGATCTGGCTGGCCAGGCGGATGCGCTGTGCCTCGCCACCGGACAGGGTGTCGGCCTTGCGCTCCAGGGTCAGGTAATCCAGGCCCACATCGACCAGGAAGCCGAGGCGTTCACCGATTTCCTTGACGATCTTCGAGGCGATCTCGCCACGCCAGCCGGGCAAGCTCAGCTCGCTGAAGAACTTCAGCGCCTCGTCGATCGGCAGCACCACCAGGTCCGGCAGCGGGCGGTCGGCCACGAACACATTGCGTGCCGCCTTGTTCAGGCGCGCGCCATGGCATTCCGGGCACGGCTGTTCGCTGATGTACTTGGACAGCTCTTCGCGCACCGCCGGCGATTCGGTTTCCTTGTAGCGGCGCTCGAGATTGGGAATGATGCCTTCGAAGCGGTGCTTGCGCTGGGTGCGGCCACCGGCTTCGGTGAAGTAGGTGAAGGTGATCGCCTCCTCGCCACTGCCATACAGCACGGCCTGCTGCACGTTCTGCGGCAGCGAGTTCCACGTCGCGTCGACGTCGAACTTGTAGTGCTTGGCCAGCGAGGCGATCAGCTGGAAGTAGTAGGCATTGCGGCGGTCCCAGCCGCGCACCGCACCGGCGGCCAGCGACAGCTCGGGATGCACCACCACGCGCGAAGGATCGAAGAATTCGGCGATGCCCAGGCCATCGCAGCCGGGGCAGGCGCCCATCGGTGCGTTGAACGAGAACAGGCGCGGTTCCAGCTCCGGCAGCGAGTAATCGCAGACCGGGCAGGAGTACTTGGAGGAGAACAGGGTCGGCGCGGCATCGGTGTTGTCCAGGCTCTGCACCGAGGCCATGCCGTCGCCCAGTTTCAGCGCGGTCTCGAAGCTCTCGGCCAGGCGCTGCTTGATGTCCTCGCGCGGGCGGAAGCGGTCGATCACCGCCTCGATGGTGTGCTTCTGGCGCAGCGCCAGCGGCGGCACCGCGTCGATTTCATGCAGCTCGCCGTCCACGCGCACGCGCACGAAGCCCTGCGCGCGCAGCTGGTCGAACACCTGCGCGTGCTCGCCCTTGCGGTCGCGGATGACCGGGGCCAGCAGCATGTAGCGCTGTTCCGGGTCCAGGGTCAGCACCTGGTCGACCATCTGGCTGACCGTCTGCGCTTCCAGCGGGTAGCCGTGGTCCGGGCAGCGCGGGGTGCCGACGCGGGCGTACAGCAGGCGCAGGTAGTCGTAGATCTCGGTGATGGTGCCGACCGTCGAACGCGGGTTGTGCGAGGTCGACTTCTGCTCGATCGAGATCGCCGGGGACAGGCCCTCGATGTGGTCCAGGTCCGGCTTTTCCATCACGCTCAGGAACTGGCGCGCATAGGCCGACAGCGACTCGACGTAGCGGCGCTGGCCTTCTGCATAGATGGTGTCGAACGCCAGCGAGGACTTGCCCGAACCGGACAGGCCGGTGATCACGATCAGTTTGTCGCGGGGCAGGTCGAGGTCGATGTTCTTGAGATTGTGCGTCCGCGCGCCGCGGATGCGGATGAAATCCATCGCCATGGGGGATCCGGTTGTGGGGGCGTTGGCTGGGTGCCGGGCCAGCAGGGAACGGCAATCGGTCAGCCTACCGAGGTGACCAGATGGGGGCAATGGGCGACAATGCCAGCCCGGTGTCTCACCTTGTGAGACAGGCCGTCAGGCAGGGGTCAGATCCCTTTTCACGGGGTGGAAAGGGATCTGACCCCGTTCCGGTGCCGTCCCCCGCGGCGTTCAGGGGTTGACTTGACCCGCGCCCGCTGATCTGCGTACAATTCCGCTCCTGTCCGCCCTCGATGGCGGCAGCTCAGACCACAATAACTACAGAGGAAGGCCTGGTCATGTACGCAGTACTGGTCACCGGCGGTAAGCAATACCGCGTGGCGCAGGGCGAAAAGCTCCGCATTGAAAAGCTCGAAGTCGAAGTCGGCAGCGAGATCAAGTTTGACAACATCCTGATGCTGGGTGACAGCGACGGCGTGAAGCTGGGCGATGCGCTGAAGGGCGCTGCCGTCACCGCCAAGGTCCTGTCCCAGGGTCGTGCTGACAAGGTCCGGATCATCAAGTTCCGTCGCCGCAAGCACCACATGAAGCGTCAGGGTCACCGTCAGTACTACACCGAAATCGAGATCACCGGCATCGCCGGCTAAGCATCAGGAGAAGCAGTCATGGCACATAAAAAGGGCGTAGGCTCCTCGCGCAACGGTCGCGACTCCAACCCGAAGTACCTGGGCGTCAAGATCTTCGGCGGCCAGGCCATCGAAGCCGGCAACATCATCGTGCGTCAGCGCGGCACCCAGTTCCACCCGGGTTCGGGCGTTGGCCTGGGCCGTGACCACACCCTGTTCGCCCTCGTGGACGGCAAGGTGGAGTTCTCGGTCAAGGGCGCCAAGAAGCGTCGCACCGTCAGCATCGTCTCGGCCGACGCCTGATCCAGGCATCGCCGGCACCCGTGCCCCGGCATGGGAGTGCTGCATGAAGAGCCCCGCTTCGGCGGGGCTTTTCGTTAGAGTGGAAGCAAGACCGGCCAGGCCGGGCTGCCGGCCATCGGCAGGCATAACATTCAAGGCGGCGGCCGGCAGGCCGCGCCCATCGCAGGCATCGAAACAATGAAACTGGTAGACGAAGCAGAAATCGAAGTGTTCGCCGGCAACGGCGGCAACGGCTGCATTGGCTTCCGTCGCGAGAAGTTCATTCCGCTCGGCGGCCCGGACGGCGGCGACGGCGGTGCGGGCGGCAGCGTGTACATCCGCGCCGACGAAAACCTGAACACCCTGGTCGACTTCCGCCATGACCGCATCTTCAAGGCGCAGCGCGGCGAGAACGGCATGGGCCGCCAGGCCTATGGCAAGGGCGGCGAAGACCTGACCATCACCGTGCCGGTCGGCACCGTGGTCATCAATGTCGCCACCGATGAAGTCATCGGCGACCTGACCCAGCACAATGACCGTCTGCTGGTGGCCCAGGGTGGCCGCGGCGGCCTGGGCAACATGCACTTCAAGAGCTCGACCAACCGCTCGCCGCGCCAGGCGCTGCCGGGCGAGCCGGGCGAAGAGCGCACGCTGAAGCTGGAGCTGAAGCTGCTGGCCGACGTCGGCCTGCTGGGTTTCCCCAACGCCGGCAAGAGCACCCTGATCCGCGCCGTTTCGGCGGCGACGCCGAAGGTGGCTGATTACCCGTTCACCACGCTGTACCCGAACCTGGGTGTGGTGAAGGTGGAGAACTACCGCAGCTTCGTGATCGCCGACATTCCGGGCCTGATCGAAGGCGCGGCGGATGGCGCCGGCCTCGGTGCGCAGTTCCTGCGCCACCTGCAGCGCACCCGCCTGCTGCTGCACCTGGTGGACATCTCGCCGATGGAAGGTGGCGTGGAAGGCATTTCGCCGGTGGAGCAGGTGCGTGCGATCGAGCGCGAGCTGGAGAAGCACGATCCGGAGCTGCTGAACAAGCCGCGCTGGCTGGTGCTGAACAAGGCCGACCTGATGTTCGAGGACGAGGCGCAGGCGGCAGCCGAGCAGATCGTCGCCGAGCTGGGTTGGAAGGAGCCGTGGTTCCTGGTCTCCGCGCTGGGCCGCGAAGGTACCTTCCCGATCATGAGCCGGATCATGGCCTTCTTCGATCGCCAGAAGGAAGATGAGCTGGAAGCCCGCAACGCGCAGTAATGCTGTTGTGGTTCCATGCGAAAAACCCGGCTTCGGCCGGGTTTTTCATTTTCCGGTAGTGCCGGCCGCTGGCCGGCATTCCTCGGGGTTGCCGGCCAGCGGCCGGCACTGCCGGATCGCAGGCAACAAAAAACCCGGCCGGGGCCGGGCTTTTGTCTGCAGCCCAACCCCGAAGGGCAGGGCGGCAACGCCGGATCAGGCGGCCTTGAGGGCCTTGATGCGGTCGTTCAGGCGGCTCTTGTGGCGAGCAGCCTTGTTCTTGTGGATCAGGCCACGCGCGCTGAAGCGATCCAGGATCGGCTGGGCAACGGCGAAGGCGGCTTCGGCGCCGGCGGCATCGTTGGCGTCCAGCGCCTTGATCACTTTCTTGACAGCGGTGCGCAGCATCGAGCGCTGAGCCACGTTGCGCGCGTTGCGCACGACGGTCTGCTTGGCGCGCTTCTTGGCGGACTTGATATTGGCCACGGTGGTGGTTTCCTGAAAAAATCGGTGTTATGGGAACAGCAAGCTAGCTAGTATGATGGCCCGAGAAATGCACGTCAAGTCGATTGTCAAGAGGGACGCTGAGTGAGTTCACCGAAGATGTTGCGGGGCCTGCTGTCGTTCAGCAGCATGACCATGGTCTCGCGGGTGCTCGGACTTGTCCGGGATCAGGTGATCACTACCACGTTCGGCACCAATGCGGTTACCGATGCGTTCTGGGTTGCCTTCAGGATACCCAATTTCCTGCGCCGGTTGTTCGCGGAGGGGTCCTTCTCCACCGCCTTCGTGCCGGTGTTCACCGAGGTGAAGGAGACCCGCAGCCACGCCGAACTGCGCGAACTGATGGCCCGGACCGCCGGCACCCTGGGTGGGGTGCTGATGCTGGTCACCGCGCTGGCGCTGATCTTCGCGCCGCAGCTGGCGGTCGCATTCTCAAGTGGTGCTGATACCGACCCGGTCAAGCAGACCCTGCTGGTCGACCTGTTCCGCCTGACCTTCCCGTTCCTGCTGTTCGTCTCGTTGACCGCACTGGCCGGCGGTGCGCTCAACAGCTTCCAGCGCTTTGCCATGCCGGCGCTGACCCCGGTCATCCTCAACCTGTGCATGATCGCCGGTGCACTGTGGCTGGCACCGCGGCTGGGCGGCACCCCGGAAAAGCAGATCCTGGCGCTGGGCTGGGCGGTGCTGGCCGCCGGCCTCCTGCAGCTGCTGTTCCAGCTGCCCTCGTTGAAGGGCATCAACCTGCTGACCCTGCCGCGCTGGGGCTGGAGCCATCCGGGCGTGCGCAAGGTGCTGACGCTGATGGTGCCGACCCTGTTCGGTTCGTCGGTGGCGCAGATCAATCTGCTGCTGGATACCCTCATCGCCGCCAAGCTGACCGACGGCTCGCAGTCGTGGCTGTCGCTGGCCGACCGCTTCCTGGAGCTGCCGCTGGGTGTGTTCGGCGTGGCCCTGGGCACGGTGATCCTGCCGGCGCTGGCCCGCCACCATGTCAGCACCGACCGCGAGGGCTTCTCGCGCTCGCTGGACTGGGGCCTGCGGATGACCCTGCTGATCTCGGTGCCGGCCATGCTGGGCCTGGTGCTGCTGGCCGAGCCGCTGATCGCCACTTTGTTCCAGTACCGCCAGTTCACCGCCTTCGATACCCGCATGACCGCGCTGTCGGTGTACGGCCTGAGTTTCGGCCTGCCGGCATTCGCCCTGCTGAAGGTGGTGCTGCCGGCCTTCTACGCCCGCCAGGACACCAAGACCCCGGTGCGCGCCGGTGTGGCGGCACTGGTGGCGAACATGGTGTTCAACTTCGCCCTGCTGGCCGTGCTGTACCAGGTGATGGTGCCGGACGTGCTGAAGGCACAGGGCGTGATGGCAGCCATCGGCAAGCAGCCGGGCCTGCATCTGGCGCTGGGCATCGCCAGTGCGCTGTCCAGTTACCTGAACCTGGGCCTGCTCTGGTACTGGCTGGGCAAGACCGACGTCTACCAACGCCGGCCGGGCTGGGGCGGCTATCTGGCGCGGCTGGGGGTGGCCTGCGTGGCCATGGTCGGCGTGCTGCTGGCCCTGCTGCACTGGGTTCCCGACTTCACCGACATGGACAAATGGCACCGTATCGGTGGCCTGATGCTGCTGGTCGGTGGTGGCGGTGCGACCTACGCGGTGGCCATGCTGGCGATGGGCTTCCGCCCGCGCGACCTGCGCGGGCATTGATCGCGGCCCGTGGCGGCTATACTTCAGGGTTACACCATTGAAGCGGCGGCCCCGGTCGGGCCGGAACGAGAGTTGATGAGCAGGCTGTTCAGAAGCGTCGAGGGCGGGGAGCTGTTCCCCAACGGAAGCGTGGTCTGTATCGGTGCATTCGACGGCCTCCACCTGGGCCATCGTGCGCTGGTCCGCCACGCGGTTGCCCGCGCGCGCGCCTTGGGCGTGGCCGCAGTGGCCGTGGCGTTCGAGCCGTTGCCGCGTGAATTCTTCGCCCAGGGCACGCCGCCGCCGCGGCTGACCCTGGCGCGCAGCAAGGTCGAGATCCTGCGCGAGCTGGGCGTCGATGCGATCGGCCTGCTGCGTTTCGATGCGGCGATGGCGGCGATGCCGGCCGAGACCTTCGTGCGCCAGTTGCTGGTGCACCGGCTGGGCGCCCGCGAAGTGTGGATCGGGCCGGAGTTCTGCTTCGGCAACCGCCGCCGCGGCGACCTGGCCCTGCTGCAGGAGATGGGCGCCGAGCTGGGCTTCAGCGCCGGCGAGATCGAAGCGGTCGACCTGCATGGCGAGCGCATTTCCAGCACCCGTATCCGCCAGCTGTTGCAGGACGGTGATTTCACCCGTGCCGGCGACCTGCTCGGCCGTCCCTACGCGATCAGCGGGCGGGTGGTGCGCGGGCGCCAGCTCGGCCGTACGCTGGGCTTCCCCACCGCCAACCTGCGGTTCCCGAAGACTCCGGCGCTGTCGGGCATCTATGCAACCTGGGTGCACGGCGTGTTCGACCAGCCGTGGCCTTCGGTGTCCAGTTTCGGCACCCGGCCGACCGTGGAGGGCGTGGAGCCACTGCTGGAAGCCCATCTGTTCGATTTCCAGGGCGACCTGTACGGGCGCCACATCGAGGTGGAGTTCGTCGCCAAGCTGCGCGACGAAGAGAAATTCAATGATCTGGCGGCCCTGACCGACCAGATGCACCGCGACGCCGAACAGGCGCGCGCCATCCTTTCCGAACATAGATTGCGAGCCACTGCGTGAGCCAGGACTACAAGACCACCCTGAACCTGCCAGCCACCGAATTCCCGATGCGCGGCGATCTGCCCAAGCGCGAGCCGGGCATTCTGGCGCGGTGGGAAGAGCAGGGGCTCTACCAGCAGCTGCGCGACAACGCCGCCGGCCGCCCGCTGTTCGTGCTGCACGACGGCCCGCCGTACGCCAACGGCCGCATCCACCTGGGCCACGCGGTCAACAAGATCCTGAAGGACATCATCGTCAAGTCGCGCTACCTGGCCGGCTTCGATGCGCCCTACGTGCCGGGCTGGGATTGCCATGGCCTGCCGATCGAGATCGCAGTGGAAAAGAAGTGGGGCAAGGTGGGCGTGAAGCTCGACGCCGTCGAGTTCCGCCAGAAGTGCCGCGAGTTCGCCGAAGAGCAGATCAACATCCAGCGCGTGGACTTCAAGCGCCTGGGCGTGACCGGCGACTGGGACAACCCGTACAAGACCCTGAGCTTCGACTTCGAAGCCAACGAGATCCGTGCGCTGGCCAAGATCGTGGCCAACGGTCACCTGGTGCGCGGCGCCAAGCCGGTGTACTGGTGCTTCGACTGCGGATCGGCGCTGGCCGAGGCGGAGATCGAGTACCACGAAAAGGAATCGCCGGCGATCGACGTGGCCTACGCCGCGCGTGACGCGCAGGCCATCGGCCAGGCGTTCGGCGTGAGCGTGCCGGCTGACGTCGAGGTGGCGGTGCCGATCTGGACCACCACCCCGTGGACGCTGCCGGCCTCGCTGGCGGTGTCGCTGGGTGCGGAGATCAACTACGTGCTGGCCGAAGGCCCGGCCCACAACGGCAAGCGCCGTTGGCTGGTGCTGGCCGCGGCCCTGGCCGAGCGCGCGCTGCAGCGCTATGGCGTGGACGAGGTGGTGCTGCACGGTGAAACCACCGGCGCGGCGCTGGAAAACCAGCTGCTGGCGCATCCGTTCTACCCGGAACGCGAGATCCTGGTGCTCAACGGCGACCATGTGTCCGATGAGGACGGTACCGGTGCGGTGCACACCGCCCCCGGCCACGGCCAGGAAGACTTCGTGGTCAGCCAGAAGTACGGCCTGCTGGACAAGTACAACGCCGGGCAGGTGACCCCGATCGACGGCCGCGGCGTATACCTGGAATCGACCCCGCCGGCCGGTGACGTGGTGCTGGCCGGCCAGCACCTGTGGAAGGCGCAGGAGGCCATCGTCGGCGTACTGCGCGACAACGGTTCGCTGCTGGCATTCCACCCGATCCGCCACAGCTACCCGCACTGCTGGCGCCACAAGACGCCAGTGGTGTTCCGCGCCACCCCGCAGTGGTTCATCTCGATGGACAAAGCCAACCTGCGCAACGATGCGCTGGCCGCCATCGACACCGTCGGCTGGTTCCCGAGCTGGGGCAAGGCGCGCATCCAGAGCATGGTCGACGGTCGCCCGGACTGGACGATCTCGCGCCAGCGCACCTGGGGCGTGCCGATCGCACTGTTCACCCATCGCCAGACCGGTGAGATCCATCCGCGCTCGGTGGAGCTGATGCAGCAGGTCGCCGACCGCGTCGAAGCCGAGGGCATCGACGTGTGGTACTCGCTGGATGCCGCCGAACTGCTGGGTGCTGAAGCGGCCGACTACGAGAAGGTCACCGACATCCTCGACGTCTGGTTCGATTCGGGCGTGACCCATGAAGGCGTGCTCGCCGCGCGTGGCTTCGGCAAGCCGGCCGACCTGTACCTGGAAGGTTCCGACCAGCACCGCGGCTGGTTCCAGTCCTCGCTGCTGACCGGCGTGGCGATCGACAAGCGCGCGCCGTACAAGCAGTGCCTGACCCACGGCTTCACTGTGGACGAGCACGGCCGCAAGATGTCCAAGTCGCTGGGCAACGGCATCGAGCCGCAGGACATCATGAACAAGCTGGGCGCGGACATCCTGCGCCTGTGGATCGCCTCGGCCGACTACAGCAACGAGATGTCGCTGTCGCAGGAGATCCTGAAGCGCAACGCCGACGCCTACCGCCGCCTGCGCAACACCGCACGCTTCCTGCTCGGCAACCTGGATGGTTTCGATCCGGCCCAGCACCTGCAACCGCTCGACCAGATGGTCGCGCTGGACCGCTGGATCGTGCACCGTGCGTGGGAGCTGCAGGAGAAGATCAAGGCAGCCTACGACGGCTACAACATGGCCGAGATCGTGCAGCTGCTGCTGAACTTCTGCAGCGTGGACCTGGGCTCGCTGTACCTGGACGTGACCAAGGACCGCCTGTACACGATGCCGACCGATTCGCACGGTCGCCGTTCGGCACAGAGCGCGATGTACCACATCGCCGAAGCGTTCACCCGCTGGGTGGCGCCGATCCTGACCTTCACCGCCGACGAGCTGTGGGGTTACCTGCCGGGCGAACGCGCCGAGCACGTGCTGTTCACCACCTGGTACGACGGCCTGGCGCCGCTGCCGGCCGATGCCCAGCTCAACGCCGCCGACTTCGACCAGCTGCTGGCCGTACGCGAGCAGGTGGCCAAGGTGCTCGAGCCGATGCGTGCCAACGGTGCGATCGGTGCCGCACTGGAAGCGGAGATCACCATTGCCGCCAACGAAGAGCAGGCGGCGCGCTGGCAGCCGCTGGCCGATGAACTGCGTTTCCTGTTCATCAGTGGCGACGTGCAGGTGCGCCCGGCGACCACCGACGAGGTGTTCGTCAGCGCCCAGCCGACCACCAAGGCGAAGTGCGTGCGCTGCTGGCACCACCGCGCCGACGTCGGCAGCAACGCCGACCATCCGGAACTGTGTGGCCGCTGCGTGAGCAACATCACCGGTGCCGGTGAAGTGCGGAGCTGGTTCTGATGGCCGCGCCCCGTCCGCATCCGAACGCCCTGGTCTGGCTGCTGCTGTCGGCCGCCATCATCGGCCTGGACCAGTGGTCCAAGGCCTGGGTGCTGTCGAGCCTGCCGGAGTTCCAGCCGGTGGTGGTCATCGACGGCTTCTGGAACTGGTACCGCACCTACAACACCGGTGCGGCGTTCAGTTTCCTGAGCGACGCTGGTGGCTGGCAGAAGCACTTCTTCACCGTGCTGGCGATCGCCATCAGCGGCCTGATGGCCTGGTGGCTGCGCGGCACCGCCCGCGGCAACTGGAAGGCCGCGGTGCCGTATGCACTGATCATCGGCGGCGCCATCGGCAACGTGATCGACCGCCAGGTGCACGGTCACGTGGTTGATTTCATCCAGTGGTACGTGGGCAGCTATACCTGGCCCTCGTTCAACATCGCCGACTCGGCCATCGTGGCGGGTGCCATCGGCATCGCCCTGTTTGGCCTGTTCGACGGCAAGTCCGCCAAAAAGGCGGATAATGCCAACCCGAAACCGTAAGCCGGCCGCTGCCGGGAGATTGAACTGATGGATGTGCTGCTCGCCAACCCGCGTGGTTTCTGTGCCGGTGTCGATCGTGCGATCGAGATCGTCAAGCGCGCGATCGAAACGCTGGGTGCACCCATCTACGTCCGCCATGAAGTGGTGCACAACCGCTTCGTGGTCGACGACCTGAAGCAGCGCGGCGCGATCTTCGTCGAAGAACTCGACGAAGTGCCGGACAACAACACGGTGATCTTCAGTGCCCATGGCGTGTCCCAGGCGGTGCGCCAGGAAGCCGAGCGCCGTGGCCTGAAGGTGTTCGACGCCACCTGCCCGCTGGTGACCAAGGTCCACTTCGAAGTCGCCCGCCACTGCCGTGCCGGCCGTGACGTGGTGCTGATCGGCCACGCCGGTCACCCGGAGGTGGAAGGCACCATGGGCCAGTGGAACCGCGAAGCCGGTACCGGCCAGATCTACCTGGTCGAGGACGTGGAGCAGGTCGCCACGCTGCATATCAACCAGCCGGAAAACTTCGCCTACACCACCCAGACCACGCTGTCGGTGGACGACACGCGCGGCATCATCGATGCACTGCGCGAGCGCTTCCCGGCGATGCAGGGCCCGAAGAACGACGACATCTGCTACGCCACGCAGAACCGCCAGGACGCCGTGCGCGACCTGGCCAAGCGCTGTGACCTGGTGCTGGTGGTCGGCTCGCCGAACAGCTCCAACTCCAACCGCTTGAGCGAGCTGGCCCGTCGTGAGGGCGTGGAGTCGTACCTGATCGACGGCGCGCACGAGATCGACCCGCAGTGGGTGGCCGGCAAGCAGCACATCGGCGTGACCGCCGGCGCCTCGGCACCGCAGGTGCTGGTCGATGGCGTGCTGGCGCGCCTGGCCGAGCTGGGCGCGACCGGCGTCGGCGAGCTGGACGGCGAACCGGAATCGATGGTGTTCGCGCTGCCGAAGGAACTGCGTCTGCGCCTGGTCGACTGACCGGGAAAGGCCGCATCCACGCATGGCGTGGATCTACTGAAAGCGCTCTGGTGGATGCAAACCAGCACAAGGTGGGTGCGCACCTTGGTTCGCACGCCTTTGGCATGCACGGATGGGCGCACCGCCCATGACCTTTGGCCATGGGGCCGGCCACCACACAGGCCTAGCATCGGAGGATTCTCCGTTGTTGGAAGTTGCCCGATGAAGACCCGAGCCCTGGCGATGTCGTTGCTGTTCGCGCTGGCCGCCGCGCCTGCGCTGGCGCAGGCCCCGCCATCGGGTGACGCCGCCGCCCCGGGCCTGCTGCGCATCGATGTGGACGCGCGCGATCTGGCCAGGCGCATCTTCAAGGTGACCGCTACGGTGCCGGCCAAGCCCGGCCCGATGACCCTGCTGTACCCGCAGTGGATTCCCGGCAACCATTCGCCCACCGGCCCGATCGATAAATTGGCAGGCCTGCGCGTGACCGCCAACGGCAAGCCGCTGGCCTGGCAGCGCGACCAGTACAACGTCTATGCGTTCAAGGTGGATGTGCCGGAGGGTGTCAGCGAGATCGTCGCCCATTTCGATTTCCTGTCCTCGCAGGGCGGCAGCCAGGGCCGGGTCGTGATGACCCCGGAGATGCTCAACCTGCAGTGGAATGCCAACTCGCTGTACCCGGCCGGGGTGGATGCACGCAACCTGCAGGCGCAGGCCAGCGTGACCCTGCCCAAGGGCTGGTCGTTCGCCACTGCATTGGAGACTGCGCGCCGCGACGGTGACACTGTGGTGTTCAAGCCGATCTCGTATGACCATCTGGTCGATTCGCCGTTGTTCGCCGGCGAGCACTACCAGCGCATCGATCTCGATCCGGGCGCGAAGGTGCCGGTGCACCTCAATGTGTTCGCCGACGACGCCAAGTCGCTGAAGCCGAGCGAGGCGCAGATCACGATGCACCGCGCGCTGGTGCAGCAGGCCGACAAGCTTTACGGCGCGCGGCACTACAACCACTATGAGTTCCTGCTGGCATTGACTGACCGCCTCGGTGGCATCGGCCTGGAGCATCATCGTTCCAGCGAGAACAGTGCCGACCCGGGCTACTTCACCGAGTGGGACAGCAACGCGTGGATGCGCGATCTGCTGCCGCACGAGTACACCCATTCCTGGAATGGCAAATACCGTCGCGGCGCCGATCTGGCCACCGCCAACTTCAACACGCCGATGGGCGACAGCCTGCTGTGGGTGTACGAAGGCCAGACCCAGTTCTGGGGACAGGTGCTGGCGGCACGCTCGGGGCTGTGGTCGGCCGCGCAGGCGCGCGACATGCTGGCCAATGTGGCCGCGACCTATGATCGTGGTCGCCCCGGCCTGGCCTGGCGCCCGCTGCAGGACACCACCAACGACCCGACCATCGCGCAGCGCCGCACGCTGCCTTACCGCAACTACCAGATGAGCGAGGACTACTACTCCGGCGGCCAGATGCTGTGGCTGGAAGTGGAGGGCAAGCTGCGCGAACTGAGTGGTAACCGCCGCAGCCTGGATGACTTCGCGCGCGCCTTCTTCGGGGTTGGCAACGGTGACTGGGACGTCAACCCTTACACCTTCGATGACGTGGTTGCGACCTTGAACGGCATCACGCCGTACGACTGGGCGACGTTCCTGCGCGGGCGCCTGGACGGCCATGGTTCGTTGACCGGTGGCCTGGAACTGGCGGGCTGGAAGCTGGTCTACCGCGATACTCCGAACGACGCCTACAAGGCACAGGAAAAACGCGCCAAGGCGGCGCTGCTCGCCTATTCGCTGGGCGCGACCGTGCTCGACAGCGGCGTGGTCGGCGACGTGATCTGGGACAGCCCGGCCTTCAATGCCGGCCTGGCGCCGGGCATGAGGGTGATCGCGGTTGGCGGGCGCGAGTACAGCAGCCAGCGCTTGAAGGATGCGGTAGCTGCGGCGGCGAAGGACAAGGCGCCGATCGTGTTGCTGGTGAAGCAGTTCGACCGCATCGAAACGATGAACATCGCCTACCACGGTGGCCTGCAGTACCCGGTGCTGGAGCGTATCACCGGCAAGCCTGACCGCCTTGCGGACCTGTGGAAGGCACGATGACGCCGCGCGCCCGCGATGGCGTGATCCTGCTGATGGCGACGCTCGCCATCATTGGCGCGTTCCTGCACGGTGATGGGCGCTGGCTGCATTGGCTGGCCAAGCCGACGACCACGCTGCTGATCGCTGCCATCGCCTGGCGCGTGCATGATCCGGCGCAGCCGTTCTACCGCCGTGCGGTGCTGGCCGGCATGTTGCTGTCGTGCGTGGGCGACATCGCGCTGATGCTGCCGATGGATGCGTTCGTACCGGGGCTGGTCGCGTTCCTGCTGGCGCACCTCTGCTACATCGTGGCCTTCCGCGATGGCGTGCGTGCCGGACGTGGCCTACTCGCCGCCAGCGTCCTGCTCGGCGCGTTCGCTGTGCTCAATGTACTTGGCCTGTGGCCGCACCTGCCCGCACCGATGCGCATTCCGGTGCTGGCGTACGTGGTGGTGCTGGCGTCGATGGCGGTACTGGCGCTGGCACGCCAGTGGCGCCGGCCACCGCCCGCTGCCGTGGAAGCCAGCAGTACACGCTGGGCGGCCGCCGGTGCACTGCTGTTTGTCGCCAGCGATTCGCTGCTGGCCTGGGACCGCTTCGCCGGCGGCCTGCCGCTGGCCAGCCTGCTGGTGCTGTCCACCTACTACAGCGCGCAGTACGCCATCGCCCGCTCGGTGAAATAGCAAAAAGGGGACGGAGGGGATTAAGTCGCAGACGGCACCAAGGCACAAACGACTTAATCCCCTCCGTGCCCTTTTTGCGTTGACTATCGGAGGCTTGGGTTGCCGGAGCGTCCCTGTGCGTCGAAGGAGAGGCGTGCGGACTGGCGATCACCGGTGACTTCGTCCGGCAGCCAGGCCAGGGTGCCGCCCTTGCGCACGATCACATAGACGTGGCCGACTTCACCCGGTGTGCCCATCAACGCATTGCGCTGTGCCTGCAGCGCCTGGGCGACGCGTGGCACCGCCTCGAAATCGATGTTGGCCAGCGCCGTACTGCTGCGACGCAGGGTGATGGTGGGCGCGAAGCGCTGCGGATTGACCGGGTCGCCCTTGCGCCACTGGCCGCGTTCGAAGTGGTAGCTGTCCACGCGTGACGGTTGCTGCGGATCCACCAGGTCCAGATTGATCCGGCCATCGTCGTAGAAGTGGATGCTGTGGAATACCGTTAACCGATGCCCGGCCAGCGCCGGCAGCTCTTCGAGTGCCTGGCGCGCGGCCAGCAGATGGTCGGCATCGAACAGGCGGTTGCTGCGCGTGGGAATCGGTGCGGGCTGCGGCCCGGCAGGCACGGTGACGCCGGGCGCGAGCGATGCGGGCTGCTCGCGCGGCGGCTGCGACGAAACGAACGGCGGCAACCGATCGGCCTGCACCGAATGGCCCATCGTTTCACCAAGCGTCTGCAGCGCACCACCGGCAACGGCGACGCCGGCCAGCACCAGCAGCACCATGGAAAACACCAGCCGGGTCGAGGGCGGCTGCTTCATACACCCACCAGGCGAACGTTGCGGCGATCTTCCGGGTCGTACAACAGCGTGACCTGCTCGCGTGGAAGGTTGGCCAGCTCGATCAGCGGGATGAAGCGGCGCACGCTCACCTGCTGCACACCGCCTTCGCGGTCGATGTACTCCAGCTGGAACTCCACCTGCGGCTGCTCGTTGAGGTAGGTTCCGGTCTGGCGCAGCTTCAGCACCTTGGCATCCACGCCGATGCCGCGATACTTCAGCGCATCGCCGCGTGCATCGGCCTGCAGCAGGCGGCCGAGCAGGCGCAGGCCCAGCGCATAGCCGCACAACACCAGCGGGCACACCAGCAGGGGATGGCCGAGGGACAGGAAGGTCCAGCCCAGGCCCTCGCTCTGCAGCCGGTAGGCAAACACGTAGGCGCTGGCAACCGCCACGATGCCGATCGCCGCACCGACGCCACGACGCCAGAGGCTGGCGACATCCAGTTCTGGTTGTGCCCCCTCCAGCACCACATTGGGAAACGCGCCCGGTTCGCGGCTCAGGCGCACCTCGATGCGCTTGCCGGCAACGAAGCGCTGCAGCTGCGGCTTGCTGTCCACCACCAGCATCTGTTCGTTGATCGGCGTGCCGGACAGGTTCTGGAAGCCCAGCTGCAGCGTCCACTGCGCGAAACCGCGCACCTGCACGGCGGTCTGTTCTGCCTGTTCGATCATCGCATCACGCGGCTCGCCGTCGGCGAGGATCGAGCGCACCCGATGCAAGGCACGCGGCGGGCCCAGCAGCAGGTAGTGCAGGAAGGCGAGCAGCAACGCCAGCCACAGGGCCAGCGACAGGGCGAGCAACAGCAGTGCCAGCCAGGGTGCGCTGCGATCGGCCAGCTGCACCGGCCACGACGTGCCGAAGTAGAGAATGCACGGGAAGGGCAACGCGAAGAACAGCAGGAACGCGCCCCAGAACCAGAGATAGGCCTTCATGGGGTGGTGGGGTACCGATGGAACAGGGCGCGTAGGGTACTACGCTCAGCGGATCTGCAGGGTCAGCAGGAAGTAGCGGCCGAGTGGGTCGTCCAGCCCCGGCATCTGCCCGCCATTGCCGACCAGGTAGTTCACCGGTTGCGTGTCGAGCACGTTGTGCACGTCCAGTGCGGCGACCACGCGCGGCCCCAGCCGCCGTGCGAGATGCAGGTTCCAGCGCAGCTGCCGCGGGTTCATGCAATGGTTCTGCTCGCGCTGCTCCTCCGGGCATTCCGCACCGGGCAGCCAGGCACGCGTGCGCCCCACCTGGTTGCCGCGCAGGGCGATGTCCCAGTTGCTGTTCTGCCACTGCACATTGAGCACGGCGGCCATCGTCGGCGTGACATGGCCGCGCAGGTCCACTGTTGCCTCGCGGCCACGCTCGCGGCGCAGCTCCTGCTGCTTCAGCGCATCGAGCGAGAACAACCATTGGCCGGTGCTGCCGGTGTCGATGTGGTACTCACCGCGCAGTACAAAGTTGCGCGACGTAGTGCGGCCGATGTTGTCGAACGACAGGCGCAGGCTGTTCAGGTGGCCGTCCTCGTCCAGCTCCCAGGTGCTGGGGTTCCACACCGCGTCGACCGGTTGCAGGGCCAGGATCTCGTTGCGCAGTTCGACGATGTTGTGGGTCAGCGACAGCGAGAACGCCTCGGTTGGCGTCCAGGTGGCGGCCAGGGAATGGCTGCGCGACCGCTCGGCCTTCAATGCATCGTTCTCCACCACGTCCACGGTAACGCTGCAGCGTCCGTTGCCGGTACTCTGCGCGCAGTCGGGCAGAGCGCTGGAAGCGGGCAGTTCGATCGCGCCGAAATAGCCCGGTGGTCGCCGCTGCTCGAACAGGCTGGGGGCACGGTAGCCGCGCCCGGTGGCAAGCAGGAATGACCACTGCGGTGTTGGGCTCCAGCGCACGCCCACGCGGGGCGAGAAAGCCTGGTAGCCACCATCTCGATCCCAGCGTGCGGCCAGGTCCATGCGCAGCGTGCGTGCCAATGGCAGGCCGAGTTCGGCGTAGGCGCCGCCACTGCGGCGCGACAGGTGGCGTTGTTCCTGAGGCAGCCCCAGCGCCAGGTCACCCTGGCTCAGCAGCGCGTCGGGATGCGACGTCCAGCGTTCCTGGCGCAGGTCGATGCCGGTGGCCAGTTGTACAGCACCGCCGGCCAACGGCATCAACTCGCGCTGCATGCCCCACCAGCCCTGCCACTGCTCGGTACGACCGCGGTTGCGGATCGACGGGAACAACTGCTCGGCCGCGCCCGCCGGCAACGTGGTGAAGCCGGGCAGGAAATCCAGTGTCTCGGCTACACGCAGCAGTGGTTCGGCGCGCACGGTGCCCGAGGTGGTCAGGGTGACATCGCTGCGCTGTGCGCTGATGCCGGCATCCCAGCTGCGCCGGCCCTGATCGCGGCCGATGCCGAAGGTGACGTCGGCATCGGTGGCGCGCACATGCGGACGCACGTTGCCGGCTTCGCGCAGCACGCTGTTGAAGGTGTATCCATACAGACCGATGGCAACGGCGGTCGGGCCGAGGTCGAAGCGTTGCCGGTTGTGGCTGGCCCGCGCTTCGGCGTAGGCATAGCGACCTTCGCCGCGCTCGTGCCGATAGCGCAGGTAGGCCGAGGCGGTGTCCGAGGCCGGTTGCAGCGAGCGCGGGCGCGCGCTGTCGAACCAGCAGGCACCATTGCGCCGCTTCAATGGCCCCTCGCAGCGTTTTGCCGGCCAGTAGCGTCCATCGCGGAACGCGCCGATCAGGTACTGCGAGGTTTCCGCATGCCATTCGCGGCGATCGCCGGCGACGTGGTCGATGCGGTGCAGGTCGACGCCGGCGAACCAGCGGTCCCCTCCGTCGCGCACGCCGCCGGTGGCCGCCTGCAGGCGATACTGGCCGGCGTCACCGCGCCCGCTCAGGCCGGTCTGCAGCATGGCTTCAGGGCCATCGGCCTGGTCACGCAGGATGATGTTGACCACGCCGGACATTGCATCGGCACCATAGATGGCCGAGGCGCCGCCACGTACCAGTTCGATGCGTTCGACGAAGCTGAGCGGGATGCCCCCCAGGTCGGTGAGCCCGCCCTGTTCCAGCGACACCATGGGATAGCGCGGCAGGCGCCGGCCGTTGACCAGGAACAAGGTCGCCCGCGGGCCCATGCCGTCCAGGCTGGTGGTGGTGGCCGCACCTACTGGCAGGTATTGCGAATCGCCGCTGCGCGAGGTGCTCATCGCCGGGTGGCCGTTCATGCCCGGCAAGTGCCGCAGCAGGTCGAACAGGCTGCCGTAGCCGCTGCGCAGGATGTCATCGCGGTCGATGATGGTGACCGGCAACGTCGTCTGTACGGAGGTGCGCGGCAGCCGGCTGCCGGTGACATGGATCGGCGCCAGTTCCACCTGCGGTGGCGCTTCGGCAGCCTTGTGTGGCGGAGGTGCTGCGGGCGTGGCGCGTGCCGCGACCGGCGGTGGCGATGGCAGCGCGGGGTGGGTACGGCGGACGACGAATCCGCCAGATGACGTGCGCAGGATGTTCACCGGCATGCCGGCCACCAGTTCCTTCAGGGCCGCAGCCGCGTTGCTATGGCCGTGGGTGCCCGAGGTGCGCAGGCCATCCAGCTCACGCGCGTCGAACAGCAGGGCGATGCCACTCTGGCGTGCCCATTGCTGCAGGGCCGGTGCCAGCGGACCTGCATCGACATGGACCTCCAGGGTGCCGGCCTGTTCGGCTGCATCGGCAGAGGGCAGCGCGGTGAAGCTCAGCGCGAAGCAGAACAGGGTGCGGAGCAGCCCCCCCTGCAGCGCGCCCGGTACTGCCATCACTGCAGGCCTCCTCAGTACGTGCGGCGCAGTTCCAGCGCGCCATCCGGTCGCGTCTGGCCAGCCACCGACCAACCCAGTTCCAGCGCCGACAGCAGTTCCTGCGCGTCGCCGGCACGGAACGTGCCACTCACGGCCAGGCTGGCGATCTCGGGATCGGCGATGACCAGCGGCGTGCGGCCGTAGCGGTTCATGCGCTCGACCACGATCGACAGCGGCGTGGCATCGAACACCAGCTGTCCCTGCAGCCAGCCTTCGGCAGCGGCATTGGACGACAGCGCCGGGCCAGGCTGGATGCGGCCCGATGGCAGCACCTGCAGCTGCTGACCGGGCGCCAGGGTGTGCTGGGTCCCCCCATTGCTGACTTCCACCGCACCTTCCAGCAGTGCGACTTCGACCAGGCCATCATGCAGGCGTTCCACCTGGAAGGTGGTGCCGATGTCGCGGATGGTGCTGTCGCCGGCGCGCAGCTGCAGCGCCTTGCTGGACGGTGCGACCTGCAGTTGCAGACGGCCACGATCCAGCACCAGGTTGCGATGGCGCCAACCGAAACGGGCGTGCAGGGTGGTGCCGGCATCCAGCGTCGCTACGCTGCCATCGGCCAGCGTCTGTTGCCGGGGCTGGTGGGAATCGTTGGCATAACGCAGCGGCGCGGGGTTGCCGTCGACCGCTACCATCCAGCCGATCCCGACGGCCAGGCAGACGCCTGCGGCAGCGCCCAGCGCCGGCAGCCAGCGGCGCCGCACCGGCCGCGCCACGCGTGCCGCGGCAGTGCGCAGCCACGGGTCGGCGGCCAGTTCTTCGCTCTGCTGGAACAGGCTCTCGGCCTCGATCCAGGCGCTGACATGGGCCGGGTCTTCGGCCAGCCAGTCCTCGAACGTCTCGCGCTCGGCCGGCGTACAGTCCGCAGCTTCCAGCCGCGCCACCCAGATGCTGGCGCGTTCGAACAGCTGGGTGTCTTCCCTGGGCCTGGCGTGACTCATCCGTTGTCCCTGTCGTTGTGCAGCGGATCCGATCCGAGTTCCTGGCGCAGGCCCTGCAGGGCGCGGGCGATATGTTTTTCCACGGTCTTGGCGGTGATTCCACAGTGCCGCGCGATCTGCGTATAGCTCATGCCGGTGATCCGGTTGAGCAGGTACACCTCGCGCGCGCGCTCGGGCAGCTTGAACAGGGCCTGCCGCAGCAGGGACAGCATCTGCCCGGACTCGGCCTGGCGCAATGGATCGGGCGACGTGCTGGAAGGCTCGTTGCCGCCATCATGTTCGGCGAGGGACAGATGCGGCCGCGACTGCGACGAACGGCCGCGGTCTGCCAGGCGGTTGCGGGCGATACGATACAGCAGCAACCGCAGCTCGTCGGCACTATGCGCGCGATAGCGGATCAGCCGCTCCATGCAGTCCTGCGCGATGTCCTCGGCATCCTCCGGCCCAACACCGCGCGTGCGCAGGAAGGCGCACAACGGCGCGCGTTCTTCCCGCACGAACGCAATGAACGCGTCCGTCGGCACGGACAGGTCCGGCGCGCGATGGATCAGAGGAGAGGGGGTGGACAGGGCTGGCCTCGTGCTTCGGTGGCAGGTGCGTCTTCGAGTTTTACGCGACGATGACCGGATGGGGAAGAGTGTGCAGGGCCCCTGATTCCATTGTGAATGCATTCATGTTTCGGGGGGCGGTGCGCTGGGGGAGATCGCATCGCCCGGACGTTGAACTCTTGACCCGTGTGTTGCGGGTGGAGAGAGAGAACACATGAAGCATTCGAAGTTGAGCCTGGCCCTGGCAGGGCTGATGGGTATCACCGTCATCGCGGCGGCTGATGACGTCATGGCGATGAATTATCACGTGCAGGATGATCGCGTCTTCCTCAGCGGCGGCGTAACCGTTGCCGATGTGGTGGCGCTGCCCGCGCTGCTGGCCAAGGCACAGGCCGAAGGCCGCCCGATCCGCGAAGTCGTGCTGCGCACGTCCAATGGTGGCGCGCTGATCGCCGGCGAGTGGCTGCAGGCGGTGATCCGCACCCAGGGCCTGGACACCATCGTGTCGGGCCACTGCATTTCGTCCTGCTCGATCATGCAGTCCGGTGGCGTCAACCGCTACCTTGGCGGCGATCTGCCGCTGGTCGATTCGGTGCAGATCCATGCCGCCAGCAGCGGTGGCAGGATCACCTACGCACCGTCGCCGCGCATGACCCAGATCTACACCGGCAATTACGGTGGCGGCATGGATGCGGGCCTGCTGCACAAGGCGATGTATGAAGTGGTGCAGCCCAATGGCCTGCTGGTGTTCCGCGACCCGGCGCGCACCACGGGTACCTCGGTCACCTTCGATCCGGATGGCAGTGGCAGCAAGCTGGAGTCGTTCCCGGGCCAGGACATCCGCGGCAACAACATCATCAACACGGCAGGCTACCGCGATCCGGGCGACACCCTGCATGTCACCAGCAACGTCAGCGGCGACATCAACCCGGGCTACCTGCGTACTGCGCGCCAGCTGCAGGCCTTCGTCGACGACGATTTCGCGCGCTGGAACACCGACTGGGCCAGCACCTACATCAACTACGCGGTGAGTCTGTACAACGTCTCCACGCGGGGACCGAACGGCATCGGCGCACAGTCACTGCAGCAGATGCTCGCCGATCCCGACCTCCAGGACGCGTTGCGCGGCCAGCTGCGGCTGGCCGATCTGGATGCCTCGACCCTGGCCAGTTCGGCCGGCGTGATCCGTGTCAGCAATGGCGCCACCTGGCGCACCGCCGAAACCACCGGCGCCGATTTCATGCTGGTCGACAACGGCACCATCGCACTGGAGGGTGGCGCGCTGCGCACCCCCGAGCTGCGGGTGATGCCGGGCAGCATCGTGGTTGGCCATGGCGATATCGCATCGGTCGGCACCGACAGCGATGCGTTGCTGGATGGCACCGGCCCGTCCTACCGCGAAGACGGCTTCAACCGCCTGCGCGTGTTCGGCACGCTGATGCCGCGTGGCGGTGATCTGGTGACCCACGGCTACGTCAACATCATGCCCGGCGGGCAGGTGCTGTTCGATGTTACCGAGGCCGGTGGCACCGGCAGTGGCCGCCTGCGCGTTGGCAGCTTCTACGATGGCGGTGCCGAAGAGGGGGCGCTGGTGATCGCGCAGGGCGCACACCTGGCGTTGAACGTGGCCCAGGGCTTCTATGCCGGTGCCTACCGCCGCGACCTGGTGGAAGGGCCGATCTACCAGGGCGGTTTCCAGGATGTCGTGCGACTGGGCGACACCGGCTACAGCGCCAGCATCACTGCGGGCGAAGTATTCCGCCCGCGCCACAATTCGCTGCTCAGCTTCAACGTCAACCAGACGGCCGACGGCCTGTGGCTGACCGCCAACCCGGGCTTCGACCAGCTGGGGCTGTTTGCCAACGGCACCTCCGGCGATGGACTGGGGCGCGCGCTGGCAGCCGCATCGGATCGCCAGGACAGCGGCCTGAAGTCGCTGCTCGGCGCGCTGCAGTTCACCGACCGCGATGTGATCGCACAGCAGGCCGGCGCCCTGCGCGGTGATGCGCATGCCAGCCTGCGCCTGGCCGACAACGCACTGCTGGGCAGCATCGGCAACGTGGTGCAGCAGCACCAGGCGGCGATGCGCAGTGGCGGCGATGCCGATGGCCTGGCCTCGCAGGCAGCGCAGTCGGTCTCGGCGCAGCCGGGCATGCGCCATGGCAGCCTGTTCAACCAGCTGGCCATGCATCTGGTCGAACCGGCCGGCGAGGGGACTGGCGGTGGCGGTGCGACGGGACGCAGCCATGGCCTGTGGGCGCGCGGTTTCGCCAGCCATGGCCGCATCGACGCCGACGGTGGCGTGGCCGGCCTGAGCCATAACATCGGCGGTATCGTGGTCGGTGCCGACACCCGCGTGGCCGATGACCGCGTCACCCTCGGCGTCAGCGTGGCTGCGGCCGACATGTCGACCAAGGCCAGCGATGGCTCCGGTTTCAGTGGCGACGTGCGCGCGCTGGATGTGGGCGGCTACCTGGATGCGACCTATTCGCGTGGCTACCTGTCGGCGGCCGTGCGCTATACCGATCTGCGCCATGACACCCGCCGCAACCTCTCCGCCATCGATGGCCTGCAACAGCCGCTGCGCGCCCGGTACAGCAACGATGCGATCTCGGCGCGGGTCGAACACGCGTTCTCCTTCACCACCGGCAAGGGACTGGTGATCCAGCCGCTGCTGCCGGTGGTGGATTACGCGCGGACCTCGGCCACCCGCTTCAACGAAGGGCAGGGTGCTGGCGCGCTGGTGGGGCGTGGCGGCAGCCTGGAGAGCATCCGCGTGGGTGCCGGCCTGCAGTTGTTCAAGACCTTCGAGGGCAACAACGGCGAGCGCATCACCCCGCGTGCCCGCGTGGTCTGGCAGAAGGAGCTGGGCGATTCACAGGCGCGCTACAGCACCGGTTTCGCTGCGGCCCCGGACCTGGTGTTCGGTGCCAGCAGCCAGGCCGTGGGCGAGCAGGTGCTGGCCTGGAACGTGGGCGTGACCAGTCGCGCCAGCGAGCGCCTGTCGATCATGGCCGACTACGTGGGTGAGCGCCGCGACGGTCAGATCCAGAATGGCGTGATGCTGGGCCTGGGCTACCGGTTCTAAGTGGTACGCGGCCCCGGCGATATCCGTATCGCCGGGGCCATCCCATCAGGGCAGGTGCTGCGGTATGGTCGGCAGGGAACTCCAGCCAGGCCTGTCCATGCAGATCGCCGTTTTCAGTGCACGCCCCTACGATCGTCGCTTCCTGGACGAGGCCAACCAGCGCGATGCGGCCGGGCAGGGCTTCGCGTTCGTGTACTTCGATGCCGCGCTGGACGTGCATACCGCCGCGCTTGCGCAGGACTGCGCCGCCGTCTGCGTGTTCGTCAACGACCGTCTCGACGCGTCGGTGCTGCATGCCCTGCATGCGTTGGGCGTACGCGCCATCCTGCTGCGCTGCGCCGGCTTCAACAATGTGGACCTGGCAGCCGCGAAAGCGCTGGACCTGTTCGTCGCGCGGGTGCCGGCCTATTCCCCCGAAGCCGTGGCCGAGCACGCGCTGGCGCTGGTGATGACGCTCAACCGGCAGACCCATCGCGCCTACAACCGCGTGCGCGAGGGCAACTTCATGCTCGATGGCCTGCTCGGGCGCACCCTGCATGGGCGCACGGTCGGCATCGTCGGCACCGGCAAGATCGGCCTGGCCACCGCGCGCATCTTCAACGGCATGGGCTGCACCGTGCTGGGGCACGACCCGTACCCGTCGCCGGCCTTCGCCGGCGTGGGCGACATGGTTGGACTGGACGAACTGCTGGCGCGCGCCGACATCGTCTCGCTGCATTGCCCGCTGACGCCCGACACCCAGCACCTGATCAACGACGTCTCGCTGGCGCGGATGAAGACCGGCGCGATGCTGGTCAACACCTCGCGCGGCGCGCTGGTCGATACCCATGCGGTGATCCGCGCGCTGAAGTCGCGGCGGCTCGGCCATCTGGCAATCGATGTCTACGAGCAGGAAAGCGCACTGTTCTTCCAGGACCTCTCGGGCGAGATCATCGACGACGAGGCCTTCCAGCGTCTGATGACCTTCCCCAATGTACTGGTGACCGGCCACCAGGGCTTCTTCACCGTGGAGGCGCTGCAGGAGATCTCGGCGATCACGCTGGGGAACCTGCAGGATTTCGCCGAGGGGCGGGTGTGTACGAACCGGGTGGGGCGGGCTGAGCCGGGGGGATTGACCGCCGGGGCGCCCAGCCCGTAAAATCGCGGGCTCCGCCGGAATAGCTCAGTTGGTAGAGCGGCGCATTCGTAATGCGTAGGTCGCAGGTTCGACTCCTGTTTCCGGCACCAGTTGTAATGAAAAGCCCCGGCCTTGGCCGGGGCTTTTTGTTTGGGTTGTGCTGGCGGGCGCGGGCCCAAGGCCGGCGGAAACGTCTGATGGAACTGCGGGCATGTACCTGCTCGGTCGAGGTCATTACCATTGCCGAGGTGTATTGCTTGCGGCGCTGGGCTGGGCTGGGCTGGGCTGGGCAAGTCAGTTTCAATCAACAGGGGATGTCATGAAGAAGATCGTGGTGAGCCTGATGGCGTGCGTCGTTCTCGCCGGCTGTGCGACCCGTCAGATCAGCTCCGAACAGGCGCAGCCGGTGCCTGCCGAGCGGATTTTCGCCTTCAATGGGATGGGGGACAGTGCTTCCGGGCAGGTAATCGTCACGCGCGACGTCGGCGCGGTTGGTGGGGCGTGCCCACTTGCACTGTATATCGACGGCACCTTGGCAGCCCATCTGCAGCGGGGAGAGTCTGTCTCGCTGTCTGTGCCTGCCGGCAATCGCATTGTCAGCGCAAGTTTCGCGGGTAAAGGGCTCTGTTCGTGGGGGGATGAATCGGCGCACAGGCGCGAAATTTCCCACGTGGTCACGGCGGGTGGCAGAACCAAGATCCGTCTCGCATTGACCCATGATGGTGTGATTCAAATCGGTCCGACCGCGTTCTAGACGCACTCCACGCAAGACGAGCAGTTACATCAACAGAAAGCCCTGGCCGTTGCCGGGGCTTTCTGTTTGTGCCCGAAGGGAAAGGTCGGTCGGCGACGTCACCGATGCAAACACAGCTTCATTCACGTCCAACGATCACCGCACCCCGTGCCAGCCACCACGCCAGCTGCCGGAGATAGCCACCTGCTGCTCCCGCCGATGCACCGATCAGCAGGTGTGCGAGCACGCTGGCCCCGCGCGCGGCCCGCTCGCGCACCCAAGGCAGTACCGCCACCATCTGCGCAGCCAGCAACAGCATCAGCACGTCCAGCCCCAGCGCATCCACGACCGGCAACAACGGCAGCAGATCCGGATTGCAGGCCAGCACGATCACCAGCGCAGCACCCAGCACGGCCATCAGGCGGCGCCCGGCGGGCAGGGTGGTCCAGTGCAGCAGTCGGCTGATCAGGCGCATGGCGTTCCTTGTGTCACGTGCAGGAGTCCTCATCAGGCTCAATCGGGCGCACCGGCTGCCGCAGCACGGTTTTCAACCGCGCCGCGTCGGTCCTGCGCGGGTCGCTCAGGTAGATCTCATGATGGGGGCCGGCAAAGGTGTATCCCAGTGCGGGCATCAGTTCGTCATGCAGCTGCGCCAGGGTGGGGCCTTCGTCGTCGTAGGCGCCCACGTGCAAGGTCTGCAGGCTTGGGCCCTCGGCAAGGAGTTCATGGCGAAGGCTGGGCGGAGCCTCGCCCAGCTTCGTGCGCGCCTTGCTGATCGCGGCTTGCCACTGTGCGGGGCCGATGCCCTCTGGCGTGCGGATCATTACGGTCCAGGCCCACTCATCCTTCCGCCGCGCGGCGAAGCTGGCCGGGTCCTCGGCGCTCCACAGCGCTTCCAGCGGTGGCACCACGTAGTCCTGCCCCTTGGCCTTCAGCGCGAACTTCAGTGCATAGCTCACCGAATACAGCCACTGCACGGCCTGCAGGTAGGTGGGGGCCGTGTTCGGGTCGCCGCGACCATCGACCATCACGTAGGGCAGGGGCGGCACATCGACCCGTACGAATTTGCCGGCGGGCGGTTGATAGAGCGCCCGGTCGCGCTTCTTGAAGTCGATCTTGTCCACGGGCCTTCCTCCTGCGCCGAGCATCCCACGCCAGGCACCCGCCAGCACGCCTGAACAGGTTCAGATGACTTTGCCGAACGAGGGCGGACCGCGGGCCAGCACCTGATGCTAGGATGCCGGCCCCGGGCGTCCTGCCCGCCGCGCCCGCGCGGTGCGACAACGTGTCGCAGCCAGAATCGGGCCTTTCCTGCGCTCGATCATTGTCAATGCCTTTCTTAAATGGTGGGTGACGGCCTAAAATTGAAAGGCTGACTCGACCCCACCTCCCTGCCTGTCTTCCGGACCGGTGGGACCGGCTTTGGCCGGAACAGGCAGGACGGGGAACGGCATTCCCTCGCAATTGGATCGACCGATGATTCCGTTGAAAACCCTTGGGCGCTGGTTGCGCCCGGGCCTGCTGCTGTCGTTGCTGGTGATGCTCACCGGTTGCGATGCGGTGGCCATCCTCAGTCCGAAGGGCCAGATCGGCCAGGATGAGAAGACCCTGCTGATCACGGCCACCGTGCTCATGCTGCTGGTCGTCATCCCGGTCATCATCATGACCCTGACTTTCGCGTGGAAGTATCGCGCCTCCAACACCAAGGCCCGTTACGAGCCGAAGTGGTCCCACTCGACGGCGATCGAGGTGGTGGTGTGGTCGATTCCCTGCATGATCGTGCTGGTGCTGGCGGTCCTGACCTGGCGCTCGTCGCACGCACTGGACCCCTACAAGCCGCTGGATTCGGACGTCAAGCCGGTCACCATCGAGGCGATCTCGCTGGACTGGAAGTGGCTGTTCATCTATCCGGAAGAGAAGGTGGCGGTCGTCAACGAAATCAAGTTCCCGGTCAACACGCCGCTGAACTTCAAGATCACGTCCGATTCGGTGATGAATGCCTTCTTCATCCCGCACCTGGGCAGCATGATCTACTCGATGGCTGCGATGGAGACCAAGCTCCACCTGATCGCCAACGAGACCGGTGAATTCCCGGGCATGTCTTCGCACTACAGCGGCGCGGGCTTCGCCAAGATGCACTTCACCGCCTACTCGGTCACCGATGCCGAATACCGCCAGTGGCTGGACCAGGTCCGCGCCGGCGAGCAGACCCTGGACAAGGCCTCGTTCAAGGCGCTGGGCGAAGCACGCAACGCCGAGTGGTACCCGGTCACCTACTTCGGCAAGACCGAAGAAGGCCTGTTCGACTGGGTCATCGCCAAGCACATGGGCGACAACAAGCATTACGGCATGAAGCACAAGGCCCCGGCCGACGGTGCCGCTGCTGAAGGCCATGATGCCCATGCAGGTCACGAGGGCCACGAAGGCCATACCGACGCTGCCGCCGCTCCGGCCGAACACGCCGGACACACTGCTGACGAGCACGCCGCCGCCGGTCACGCCGGCCACGCGGGCTCGGGAGAATGAACATGTTGGGTAAACTCTCAATTGAGTCGATCCCCCACGATCCGATCGTCCTGACGACGTTGATCGGCGCGGTTCTTGGTGGCCTGGGCGTCATGGCCCTGATCACCAAGTTCAAGCTGTGGGGCTATCTGTGGAAGGAGTGGTTCACCTCGGTGGATCACAAGAAGATCGGCGTGATGTACCTCATCGTCGCCTTCGTCATGCTGCTGCGCGGTTTCTCCGACGCGATCATGATGCGTACCCAGCAGGCGCTTGCCGTCGGCGGGTCCGAGGGTTACCTGCCGCCGCACCACTACGACCAGATCTTCACCGCCCATGGCGTGATCATGATCTTCTTCGTGGCGATGCCGCTGATCACCGGCCTGATGAACCTGGCCGTGCCGCTGCAGATCGGTGCGCGCGACGTCGCGTTCCCGTTCGTCAACTCGCTCAGCTTCTGGCTGTTCGTGTCCGGTGCGGTGCTGATCATGCTGTCGCTGTGGATCGGTGAGTTCGCTGCCACCGGCTGGCTGGCGTTCCCGCCGCTGTCGGGCATCGAATACAGTCCAAGCGTAGGCATGGACTACTACATCTGGGGTCTACAGGTGGCGGGTTTGGGTACCACGCTCAGTGGTATCAACTTCTTCATCACCATCCTCAAGATGCGCACCCCGAGCATGAAGCTGATGCAGATGCCGGTGTTCACCTGGACCGCCCTGGTGACCAACGTGCTGATCGTCGCTGCCTTCCCGGTGCTGACCATCACCCTGGTGCTGCTGACCCTGGACCGTTACCTGGGTACGCACTTCTTCACCAATGACGGTGGCGGCAACGCCATGCTGTACATCAACCTGATCTGGATCTGGGGTCACCCGGAGGTGTACATCCTGGTCCTGCCGGCGTTCGGTGTGTTCTCCGAAGTCATCGCGACCTTCTCGCGCAAGGCGCTGTTCGGCTACAAGGGCATGGTCTACGCCACCGCCTGCATCGGCGTGCTGTCGTTCATCGTGTGGCTGCACCACTTCTTCACCATGGGCTCGGGTGCCAACGTCAATGCCTTCTTCGGCATCACGACGATGATCATCTCGATCCCGACCGGCGTGAAGATCTTCAACTGGCTGTTCACCATGTTCCGCGGTCGCGTGCAGTTCACCACGCCCGTGCTGTGGACCATCGGCTTCATGGTCACCTTCACCATCGGCGGCATGACCGGCGTGATGCTGGCGATCCCGGCCATCGACTTCGTGCTGCACAACAGCCTGTTCCTGATCGCCCACTTCCACAACGTCATCATCGGCGGCGTGGTGTTCGGCATGTTCGCCGGCATCACCTACTGGTGGCCGAAGATGTTCGGCTTCCGCCTCAATGAGTTCTGGGGCAAGTGCGCGTTCTGGTGCTGGTTCATCGGCTTCTACGTGACCTTCATGCCGATGTACGTGCTGGGCTTCATGGGCATGACCCGTCGTCTGCAGAGCACCGTCAACCCGGCCTACGAGCCGCTGCTGCTGGTGGCCGCTGCGGGTGCCTTCATCGTCGGTGCCGGCATCCTGTGCCAGATCATCCAGGTGGCCGTGTCGATCCGCGACCGCAAGAAGACCGCCGACCTGACCGGCGACCCGTGGGATGCCCGTACGCTGGAGTGGGAAACCTCTTCGCCGCCGGCCTTCTACAACTTCGGCAGCCTGCCGGAAGTCACCGAGCTGGACGATTTCTGGGAGCGCAAGCAGCGTGGTGAAGCCTGGCCGAAGCCGGCCAAGTACACCGACATCCACATGCCGCGCAACACCGGCACGGGCGTTGTCATCGGTGCCTTCAGCCTGGTGTTCGGCTTCGCGATGATCTGGCACATCTGGTGGCTGGCCATCGTCGGCTTCGTCGGCATGATCGCCACGTTCATCTACCGCACCTTCGACCAGGACGTGGACTACTGGGTCCCGGCCGCCGAGGTGGAACGCATCGAGAACGAACACCGCAAGCACCTGGAAAACCAGGGCCTGGTGAAGTCGGAGCTGAAGGCATGAGCACCAATACCTCGACCCTGAGCCACGGGCACGCCGCGCAAGCGGCGGCCCATGGCCATGACGACCACGAGCACCACGACACCGGCGGCAACACCGTCTTCGGTTTCTGGGTGTACCTGATGAGCGACTGCCTCATCTTCGCCTCGCTGTTCGCCACCTACGTGGTGCTGTCCGGCGGTACCGATGGTGGTCCCACCGCGAAGGACCTGTTCGAGCTGCCGTTCGTGGCGTGGGAAACCGCGCTGCTGCTGACCTCGTCGCTGACCTTCGGCCTGGGCATGATCGCCATGCACCGCAAGCAGGTCGGCCAGATGTTCCTGTGGCTGGCGGTCACCTGGCTGCTGGGCTTCGGCTTCATGTGCATGGAAGTCTATGAATTCCAGCACCTGATCCATCAGGGCTACGGTCCGGACCGCAGTGCCTTCCTGTCGGCGTTCTTCGCCCTGGTCGGCACCCACGGCCTGCACGTCAGCGCCGGCCTGCTGTGGCTGCTGGTGATGTTCGTGCAGCTGAAGAAGTACGGCCTGACCCCGACCAACAAGACCCGCATGGCGTGCCTGAGCCTGTTCTGGCACTTCCTGGACCTGATCTGGATCGGCGTGTTCTCCGTCGTCTACCTCAATGGAGCGCTGTAATGGCACATGACAACCATGCACACGACCACGCGGCCGGCGGCGAGAGCCACGGCAGCGTCAAGTCCTACCTGATCGGCTTCGTGCTGGCGGTGGTGCTGACCGTCATCCCGTTCTGGATGGTGATGTCGGGCGACTTCTCGCGCACCGTCAACGGTGTGGTGATCGCGGTCACCGCGGTGCTGCAGATGCTGGTCCACCTGGTGTTCTTCCTGCACCTGGACCGCTCTTCGGAAAGCCGCTGGAACGTCAACGCTGCGGCGTTCACCGTTGTGGTGATCGGCATCATCGTGATCGGCACCCTGTGGGTCATGCACAACATGAACGTGCACATGATGCACTGACGTCCTCGCGACGTTGCCACGCAGAAAGGCCGCCCTCGGGCGGCCTTTTTGTTTGCAGTGGGGGGCGGTGAGGAACATCCACGCATGGCGTGGATCTACTGGAGTGGTGGGTGCGGAGCTTGCTCCGCACACCGACTCACCCCACCCGGCGCATGAACTCTTCGGCCTCCATCGGCCGGCCGAGGTGGTACCCCTGCAGCTGGTCGCAGCCGAGCTCGCTCAGGTACTCGCGCTGCGCCTGGGTCTCCACGCCCTCGGCCACCACCTGCAGCTGCAGGGTGCGGCCCAGCGCGATGATCGACGAGACGATGGCGGCGTCCTCGTCGTTGCGCTCCAGGTCGTGCACGAACGCACGGTCGATCTTCAGTTCGGTGGCCGGCATGCGCTTGAGGTACAGCAGGCTGGAATAGCCGGTGCCGAAATCATCGATGGCGATGTGCACGCCCATCGCGGTCAGGTCGTTGAGAATCGCGAGGCTGGCATCGACGTCCTTCATCGCCGTGGTCTCGGTGATCTCCAGGGTCAGGCGTGCCGGTTCGATCCGGTGCCGTTGCAGCACCTCGCGCACGCTGTCCAGTAGCGCCGGCGAGGCAAACTGCAGCGGCGACAGGTTCACCGCCATTGTCCATTCGGCATGCCCGGCATCGTGCCATGCCCGCAGCTGCGCACAGGCCTGGTCCAGTACCCAGTCACCGATCGGCAGGATCAGGCCGCTGCGCTCGGCGATGGGAATGAACACATCCGGCGCCAGCAGGCCAAGCTCCGGATGCTGCCAGCGCAGCAGTGCCTCGGCGCCGGTGGCCGGTGCGCCCGCGGCAGGAAATTTGGGCTGGTAATGCAGGAGCAGTTCGTTGCGGGCGATGGCCTTGCGCAGGTCCTGCAGCAGGCGCAGCTGGCGGTTGGCACTGAGCTGCATCGAGGGGGTGAAGAAGGTATAGCCGTTACGCCCGGTTTCCTTGGTGTGGTACATCGCCGCATCGGCGTGCGCCATCAGCTCGCGCTCGTTGCTGGCGTCATCCGGGTACAGGGCGATGCCCAGGCTGGCGCTCACCTGCAGTTCGGCCGCATCCAGCGTGAACGGTTCGCCGGCAGCGGCGATGATGCGCTCGGCCACCACCACCGCATCGTCGGGAATATCGATGGCCAGCACGATCACGAACTCGTCGCCGCCAAGGCGGGCGAACGTATCCTGCGGCCGCAGCAGGCTGCCGATGCGCTGTGCCACCGCCACCAGCAGGCGGTCGCCGAGCTGGTGGCCATAGGCATCATTGACCGCCTTGAAGCCATCCAGGTCGCAGAACATCACCGCCACCGCATGATTGCGGCGCCGCGCCTTCTCGATGGCCTGCTCGATGCGGTCCTGCAGCAGCATGCGGTTGGGCAGCTGGGTCAACGGGTCGTGCAGTGCCGCCTGGATCAGCTTGTTGTTGGCGTGCGCCAGCGAATCGGCCAGCAGCCCGGTGCGCACGCGCATCTGCCGGTCGAACAGCGAGGCGACCAGGGCGATGCCCAGCGTGGCCACTGTGGTGACGATCACCAGCACCGCGAGCCAGCGCGTGTCGATGCCGCCACTGCCGACGGCGCCACAGATGCTGCCTTCGGGGAAGCGCGCCGCGGCCATGCCGGTGTAATGCATGCCGACGATGGCCAGGCCCATCACCAGTGATGCGAGCGCGCGCAGGAGAAGGGTGTGGCGATGCTCGGCGCGCAGGCGGAAGGCGATCCACAGGGCGGCGCCAGCGGCACCGATGGCCACCGCGATGGAGGCGGCAAACCAGCCCGGGTGGTAGTCGATGCCGGGCTGCATGCGCATCGCCGCCATGCCCAGGTAGTGCATGGTGGCGATGCCCAGGCCCATCAGCACGGCACCGGCCAGCAGCCGGCGCCACGGCAGGCTGGGGCGCGACACCAGCCACAGCGCATAGGCGGAAGCACCGATCGAGACCGCCAGCGAGTACAGGGTGATGCCAAGGTCGTAACCCACCGGGATCGGCAGGTCGAAGGCGAGCATGCCGATGAAGTGCATCGACCAGATGCCCAGCCCCATGGCCGCCGCGCCCCCCGCCAGCCACCAGCGGGCCACGCGGCCCTCGGCCGTGGCAAGGCGCCCGGCCATGTCCAGCGCCGTGTACGAGGCAAGAATGGCCACCAGCAGGGAGATGATGACCAGGCTCTGACTGTAACTGCCAGTCATGTTGAATCCAGTGGGGGAGGAAGGGGCGCCCGCAAGGCGCACGCCCGCGACCCCTATCGGCGCGGGTGGGCAGGACTTGAGCGGTCGCAGCACCTGCGACCCGGCTCGGCTATCCTGCCACGCCTGTTCCCGTTGCTGGAAATCATCCGATGGCAAAAGCCCGCACCGCCTACGTCTGCAATGAATGCGGCGCCGAATTCAGCAAGTGGCAGGGCCAGTGCACCGAGTGCAACGCCTGGAACTCGCTGTCGGAAATCGCGCTGGAAAGTGCCGCGGCCGCCAAGGCGCCGGCGTCGCGCCGGGCGGGCTGGGCCGGCAAGATCGATCCGCCGAAGATCACCGCCCTGAAGGACGTGGAGCAGACCGAGCACCGGCGGGTCACGACCGGCATCGGCGAGTTCGACCGCGTGCTGGGTGGCGGCCTGGTCGAAGGCGCGGTGGTGCTGGTGGGCGGCGACCCGGGCATCGGCAAGTCGACGCTGCTGCTGCAGGCGGTGGCGAAGATGGCGGTCGAACTGCCGGTGCTCTACGTCACCGGTGAAGAGTCGCTGGCGCAGGTCGCCGGGCGCGCGCACCGCCTGGAGCTGCCACTGGACGGGGTCAATGCGCTCGCCGAGACCGGGGTCGAGTCGATCCTGCAGCACGCGTCCAAGGCCGGCCCGCGGCTGATCGTGGCCGATTCCGTCCAGACCCTGTGGACCGAGAGCCTGACCGCCGCGCCGGGTTCGGTCAGCCAGGTACGCGAGAGCGCGGCGCGGCTGGTGCGTTTCGCCAAGGAAACCGGCACCGCCGTGTTCCTGGTCGGGCACGTGACCAAGGAGGGCGGCATCGCCGGCCCGCGCGTGCTGGAACACATGGTCGACGCGGTGCTGTACTTCGAGGGCGAGAGTGGCAGTCGCTTCCGCCTGCTGCGCGCGTTCAAGAACCGCTTCGGTGCGGTCAACGAACTGGGCGTGTTCGCGATGGGCGACAAGGGCCTGAAGGAGGTCTCCAACCCATCGGCGATCTTCCTGTCCGGCGGCAGCACCCATCAGCCGGGCAGCTGCGTGATGGTCACCCGCGAGGGCACGCGGCCGCTGCTGGTGGAGGTACAGGCACTGGTCGATGCATCGCCGCTGTCGAACCCGCGCCGTGTCGCGGTCGGCCTGGAGCAGAACCGCCTGGCGATGCTGCTGGCGGTGCTGCATCGCCACGGCGGCGTGCTGGTCGGCGACCAGGACGTGTTCGTCAACGTCGTCGGTGGCATCCGCGTGCAGGAGACCGCCGCCGACCTGCCGGTGCTGCTGGCGGTGCTGTCCTCGCTGCAGGACCGGCCGCTGGCGGAAAAGACCATCGCCTTCGGCGAAGTCGGCCTGTCCGGCGAGATCCGCCCGGTGCCCAATGGCGAAGACCGCCTGCGCGAGGCTGCCACCCATGGCTTCAAGCGCGCCATCGTGCCCAAGGCCAATGCGCCCAAGGGTGGTTCGGTGAAAGGCATGGAAGTGATCGCGGTGGAGCGCCTGTCCGAGGCCATCGACGCGGCGTGATGCCTGCCGCGCGCCCGCCGGGCACGGCCCGGCGTTGCCTTCGCGCGTGCGGAATGCGGCGGTGGGCACGGCAACGGTCAGCTTCCCTGTGCTAGTTTTTCCCGCTCGACGAAGACGCCCTCTGGCGTCTTTCCGTGCCCAGGAGTAAACGATTACATGCAGGACACCGCGCTCACTGCCCCCAACGCCGAGATCCGTCGTGCCGGGGTCGATCTCAATGGATTGATGACGGTGCTGGGCAAGCACCTGTATTCCACCCCGGTGGTGGCGCTGCGTGAGCTGGTGCAGAACGCGCATGACTCGATCATCCGCCGCCGCATCGAGCAGCCCGGCGTCGAGGTGCCTTCGCGCATTTCGGTGCAGGTCGATGCCGGTGCCGGCGTGCTGCGCATCACCGATACCGGTGCCGGCCTGACCCGCCAGGAGATCCACGATTACCTGGCCACCGTCGGCGTCGGCTATACCCGTGGCCTGCGCCAGGGCGGCGAGGACGATGAAGGCCTGATCGGCATGTTCGGCCTCGGCTTCCTGTCGGCCTTCGTGCTGGCGCGCCGGGTCAGCGTCCGCACTACGTCGTACCAGACACCGGATCTGGGCCATCTGTACGTGTCCAGCAACGCCGAGCAATACACCGTCAGCGAAGTGCCGGCACGTGCGGTCGGCACCGAGGTGGAGCTGGAGCTGCATCCGGACTTCCTGCCGCTGGCCAACGAGGCGCGCCTGCATGAGGTGCTGGGCCGCTACTGCGCGTTGTTGTCCGAGCCGATCTTCATCGGCGCTGCGGGCGAGGCGCTCAATCCCGAGCCACCGCCGTGGCGCGGCCAGGGGGATGTCGCCGTGCATCCGGTGCAGGCGCGTCGCCAGGCGCTGCAGTTCGCTGCTCGCTTCGAGCACGATTTCGAGCCGATCGTCACCGTGCCGCTGCGTGCCGATGGCAACAGCGATGCCACCGGCCTGCTGTGGGTGCAGGACGGCGCCACCTATGGCACCAGCGACAACCGCAACCTGTCGGTGTTCGTGCGCGGCATGCTGCTGGATGACGACGCCCGCGACCTGCTGCCGCCGTGGGCCGGTTTCATCGGCGGGGTGATCGAATCCTCGCGGCTGACGCCCACCGCCAGCCGCGAAGACCTGCAGCGCGATGACCAGTACCGCGCCGTGCAGCATGCCTTGCTGGAGGCATTGATCGACGGCCTGGCCGACGTTGCGCGGCAGCAGCCGGAAGCGTGGCGACGCGTATTGAGCCGCCACAACGAGGCGCTGCTGGGCGCGGCGCTGTGCGATGAGCGCCTGTTCGACCTGCTGCTGGAACACGTGCGCGTGCCGACCTCGCAGGGCGACCTGCCGGCCAGCGCGCTGCCAGCGCGGGGAGCCGTGCATGTGATCCTCGACAACGGCGGCGGCTTCGAGGAAATGCTGTTCCGTGCGATGGGCGTGCCGGTCGCGCATGGCCATCGCTACGCGGTGGTGCCGTTCCTGCGACGCTGGGCCCAGGCCAAGGGCCTGCGCCTGGTCGAGCTGGGGACCGAGCAGGGCAATCGCGCGCTGTTCCGCAGCGACGACAGCCTCGACGAGGCGCAGCTGGCATGGCTGCGCGAACAGTTGGGCGATGGCGAGCAGCTGCTGCCGGCGCGCTTCAGCCCGGAGGCATTGCCGGTGGTGGTGGTGCCCGACCGCGAGGCCGAGCTGAAGCAGCGCCTGGAGGACGACGAGAACGATAAGCGAGTTTCGATGGCGGCGCTGCGCCTGGCGCGGCAGTTCACCGCACGCATCGAATCGCGCGCACCCTCGCGGCTGTACCTCAACCTCGACAACCCGGCGGTGCAGGCGCTGCTGCGCGCCCAGCGCGAGGGCCACCCGCAGGCCGAAGCGGCGGCACGCCTGCTGCGCTCGCTGAAGATCATCGTCGCTGCGCAGGGCCGTCCCCTGGCCCGGGCAGCGACCGCCACGCCAGGCCCGGATCTCAACGGCGCCTTTACCGATATCGCCGGTGCCCTGCAGCAGATGCTGCGCTGAGCACCGCACCCTCTCATCCAGCCTTCGCTAGACAGGAGCACTTACCCCATGGACATCTGGAACTGGGTCGAAAAACTGCAGGGCGACCTGCGCCAGGCCGGCCAGGCGCAGAACGCGCACCTGCTGAACCGCCTCGCCGACGAGGTCAGTGAGCTGCAGATCGACCGCGTCGATGCGCTGCTGCCCGAAGCGCGCGCACTGGGCAAGGCGCTCGACAATCCCTGGGTCGACGTTTATGTCGGCCACTGGGCGCTGCGCAATCGTGTCGGCAACCGTGTTGAAGGCGAGAGCGCACTTGGCGAGGCCGTGTCGCTGTTCGAGCGCGCGCACCGCGAGGACACCCTGGAATGCCCGCAGTCGATCTGCGTGACCCAGGATCTGGCCGCCTGCTACGGCAATATCGATGGCCCGGGCTGGGTGCCGGAGCGCATCGAGGTGTGCGACGAGACCCTGGGCCGCATCGATCCAAGCTGGGCCTGCTTCCAGTGCCTGAGCTGCGAGAAGGCCGATGCACTGCTCGACGATGGCCGTGGCCAGGAGGCGCTGGATTACCTGCAGGTGCAGTCCGATGCGATCGAGGCCTGCGGCAAGGAGGTGTTCGACAGCTTCCCGGAGATGCAGATCAAGATCCTGCTCGCCGTCGGCCGGGCCGAAGAGGCACTGGTGCTGATCGAAAAGCGCGAGGCCGAAGTGGCGGCTTCCGGTGAGTACGAGCCGGCCAATTGCACGGTGCCGCGCCGCCTGTCCAAGGCGTGGGCGCTGGCCCAGCTGGGCCGCGACGAAGAGGCGCTGCAGCAGCTGGTGCCGTGGCGCGAGCTGACCCCGAACTACTGGCGGCTGTGGGCGAACACCGCCGCTGCGCTGTGCCAGCGTGACCCTGCACGCAATACGTGGGACCTGGGTACGCGCTTCAACACGATCATCGAGCACTTCGCCCGGGTCGGTTCGCATCGCCTGCTGATCGAAGTCGCGGCGCTGAGCCTGGAGCTGGCGCTGCAGCGGGGAGCGCGCTGGGTGGCGCTGCGCCAGCTGGAGCTGGCGCGTACCCATCTGGCGCAGCTGCGCCAGGACCGGGGTGCGGCTGCGCTGGTGGCCGGCCTGGCGGCACGCATCGATGCCTTGCCGGAGATGGCACCGCTGCCGGCACCGGCGGGCGAGTTGCTGGCGTGGCTGGACGCGCGGGGCGAGCAGAACCAGTCGCGCGATCCGGAGCGTGAGGCGCAGTGGCTGCTGCAGGCACAGGCGCAGCTGCCCGATGACGAGGCCTTGGCCGAGATGGCCGCCTCCGCGCTGGGCGCCTGTGGTGCACAGACCGAAGCGCGCGCATTGCTGTGGCGCTTCGTGCGCGCGCACGCGCAGGATGACGGCCCGGCCGCCTACACGCTGATGCGCTGGCTGGCCGAGCAGGGCGACGACGATGGCCTGCGCCAGCTGGCCGAACTCTATCGCGGCAGTGTGCCGGTGTTCGCGCACTGGTGCGAGGTGCAGCGCGCACGCCGCGTGTCCGACTGGCCGGCGCTGGAGCAGGCCGCGCAGGCGCTGCTGGCGGCATCGCCAGGTTCGCACGGTGCACGTGGCACGCTGGCGCGGATGTACATGGAAACCGGCCGTTTCAGCGAGGCGCAGGCCTGCTATGCGCAGCTGGTGGAGCTGCTGGAAGAGCCGAGCGCCGCGCATTGGGACCACATGAGTGCAGCCAGCGCGGCGCGCGACTGGGATGCGGTGCGCCGCTCGGCCGCAGCGATCGGCATGGAGCTGTCCAGCCAGGACGGCGTGGTCGAGGAGCCGTGGGGCTGGGTGATCATCCGCAGCGAAGAGAACGGCGAGCCGATGGAGTACTACGCCCGTCGCAGCGGCCCGGTGACCGCACGCATCGTCGAGAACGCGCCGGCCAACCGCGCGCAGCAGGTGGGTGACTGGGTGGTGTTCGATGCCGCGCTGGTGCATCCGGCACCGGAGGAGGAGGAAGCGCGCGAGCATTTCATCCCGACCTATGCGCAGGTGCATGTGCTGGAGCGCGGCGGCTTCGCCCGCAGCTGGCTGATCGACGGCGCACATCCGGGCGAAGAAGCCTGGAACGCCTTTGTCGCTGCGGCCGAAGCGCAGGGCTGGCAGGTGTGGTCGCACAGCCGCCCGGACTACACCGTGACCGATCCCGACGCGGAAGAGGGCACGCTGCCGGGCCTGCTGTTCACGGTCGCCCAGCCGCAGGACCATGCGCCGCTGGCGCTGCACCGCTTCCTGCAGCAGGAAACCGTGAAGTGGCCGCATCCGCACTGCTGGCTGCGCCTGGCTGAAGCCTGCGACCAGGATCGCCAGCCACACCTGGATGTGATCGAGCGTTACGGCTTGTAAGCCGGGTATCGGGTAGTGCCGGCCACTGGCCGGCAGCGCCGGGATATCCTGTATTGCCGGCCAGCGGCCGGCACTACCTCAAGGAGAAATACATGCGAAAGACAGGGATGTTCGTGATCGCCGGGCTGCTGCTGGCCCCCACCGTGCAGGCCGGGCCGGCCTGCCAGGAACCCGTGGCTGTGGCCCGCGCCTTCTACGAGGCAACGACGGGCGATGGCGACCTGCTGGAGCCACCACCGGCGCTGGTCAGCCCCGCTTTCGGCAAGGCGCTGCGCGGCGAGCGCGCCTGCCAGCAGCGCGAAGAGGGCATCTGCACGATCGATTCCGATCCGTGGCTGGATGCGCAGGACGGCGACATCGAAACGCCGGTGCGTTACAGCTGGAAAGAGGCGTCGGCCTCCGCCGGCCAGGTCGAGATGCGCTATTCGGTGTGGAAGAAGGCCTACGTGACCCGCCTGCCGATGGTGCGCCAGGGGCAGGGCTGCTGGCAGGTTGATGACATCCTCACCAACAGCGGCCGCTCGGTGCGGAAGATCCTGGCCCAACCGGTGCCTTGACCCGCTTACGGCATCCACGCATGGCATGGTCCAGTTGCCGGCCAGCGGCCGGCACTACGGGGGGGGGGCGACCGTTGGTCGGCACGCCTCTATCGCGAATGCCCGAACACCAGTTCGATCACGAACTGGCTGCCGAAGAACGCCAGCAGCAGCAACAGCATCGCCGCCAGTGTCCAGTGCACCGCCTTCATGCCGCGCCAGCCGTAGCGGCGACGGCCGATCAGCAGCACGCCGAATACGATCCATGACAGCACGCTCAGCACGGTCTTGTGCACCAGCTTCTGTGCCAGCAGGTCGTCGACGAACAGCACGCCGGTGACCAGGGTCAGGGTCAGCAGCGCGAAGCCGACGGTGATCACCCGGAACAGCAGCGATTCCAGGTCGGCCAGCGGCGGTAGCGCACGCAGCCACGGGCGGAACTCGCGGCGGCGCAGCGCGCGTTCCTGCAGCCACAGCATGATCGCCAGCAGCGCGGCGATGCTCAGCGTGGCATAGGCCAGCAGCGCCAGCCAGGCGTGGCTGGCCAGGCGCCAGCCCAGCACCTTGCTCGGTTCGTGGCCGTAGCCGTGGTAGGCCAGCAGCAGCACTGCGGCCAGCGGGAACACCACCACGCCCAGCGCCGACATCCGTCCACGCGCGCCGACCAGCGAGGTCAGCCAGGCCATGCCCAGGCCGACCAGAGACAGCGCGGCGAAGAAGTGCATGTCCGGCCCGCCGTTGGTACGCATCGCCACCATCACGTGGTAGCCGCCATGCAGCAGCATCGCCGGCAGGGCGGGCCACAGCCAGGTGGGGGAGCCGGTGCTTTCATCGCGGCCGAGCGCGCGCACCAGCAGGGCAGTGGCTGCCAGGTAGAGCAGGGCGGCGATGAGAACGATTGTCATCGTTGCAGTTTCGCATACCCCTGCGGTGGTGGCGACGGCCCCGTGGTCGCAGTCCGGGGGGACAGCCGGACCCGCTATACTGTCTGCCTTATTGTCCCCCGCTTTCAGACAGGTTGCGCCGCATGTTCGAGTCCCTGACCCAGCGCCTTTCCGGCACCATCGAGCGCCTGCGTGGCCGTGGCCGCCTGACCGAGGAGAACATCCGCGAGGCGACCCGCGAAGTGCGCATCGCGCTGCTCGAAGCCGACGTTGCGCTGCCGGTGGTGCAGGCCCTGATCGAGCGCATCAAGGTGCGCGCGGTCGGCCAGGAAGTGCTGAAGTCGCTCACCCCGGGCCAGGCCCTGATCAAGGTCGTGCGCGACGAGCTGACCGCGGTGATGGGCGCCGAAGCCAGCGACCTGAACCTCAATGTTCCCGCTCCGGCCATCATCCTGATGGCAGGCCTGCAGGGCGCCGGCAAGACCACCACGGTGGGCAAGCTGGCCAAGCACCTGAAGGAAAAGCGCAAGAAGAAGGTGATGGTGGTCTCGGCCGACGTCTACCGTCCGGCCGCGATCGAGCAGCTGAAGACCCTGGCCGAGCAGGTCGGCGTGCTGTTCTTCCCGTCCAGCGCCGACCAGAAGCCGGAAGCCATCGTCCGCGCCGCCATCGACGATGCACGCAAGTCGTTCGTCGACGTGCTGCTGGTCGATACCGCCGGCCGCCTGGCCATCGACGAAGCGATGATGGCCGAGATCAAGGCCCTGCACGCTGCGGTGAATCCGGCCGAAACCCTGTTCGTGGTCGACGCCATGACCGGCCAGGACGCGGCCAACACCGCCAAGGCCTTCGGCGACGCCCTGCCGCTGACCGGCGTGGTGCTGACCAAGACCGACGGTGACGCCCGTGGCGGTGCCGCGCTGAGCGTGCGCTATATCACCGGCAAGCCGATCAAGTTCGTCGGTGTCAGCGAAAAGCCGGAAGGCCTGGACGTGTTCCACCCGGACCGCATCGCCAGCCGCATCCTCGACATGGGCGACGTGCTGTCGCTGGTCGAGCAGGTCGAGCAGCAGGTCGACAAGGACAAGGCCGCCAAGCTGGCCGAGAAGGTCGCCAAGGGCAAGAAGTTCGACCTGAACGACATGCGTGACCAGCTCGAGCAGATGCAGAACATGGGCGGCATCGGCGGCCTGATGGACAAGCTGCCGGGCCTGGGCAATATCCCCGACCACCTGAAGCAGCAGGTGAGCCAGGGCAAGGAAGTGCCGCGCATGATCGCGATCATCGGCTCGATGACCAAGAAGGAGCGGCGCAACCCGAACCTGCTCAACGGCTCGCGCCGCGCGCGCATCGCCAAGGGCTCGGGCGTGACGCCGGCTGACGTCAACAAGCTGATGAAGCAGTACATGCAGATGGAAAAGATGATGAGCAAGATGGCCGGCGGTGGCATGAAGGGCATGATGCGCAGCATGAAGGGCATGATGGGCGCCATGGGCGGCCGCGGCATGCCATTCCGTTGATGCAGCGACGGGGCCGGCGCGCATTGCGACCCGGCCCCGGTCACAATGACTGGCGTATGCTGGATGGCGACTTCTCCAACAGGTATGTCGCGTGAACGCATCGCCGATTCTTGAACGCGCCGACACCTTCTGTCGGCGTTTTTCATTGCAGCTTCCGATCCTGCTGGCACCGATGGCCGGTGCCTGCCCGGTGCCGCTGTCGGCCGCGCTGGCCAACGCCGGCAGCATGGGTGCGATGGGTGCGGTGCTGTCGCCGGCCGCTGATATCGGCTGCTGGATGGATGACTTCCGCGCCGCTTCCAATGGGCCGGCGCAGGTGAACCTGTGGCTGCCGGATCCGGCGCCCGTTCGCGATGTCACTGCCGAAGCCACCAGCCGCGCCTTCCTCGCCCAATGGGGCCCGGACCTGCCTGCCAGCGCGGCCGACGCCACGCCGGCCGATTTCGATGAACAGTTCGCCGCCTTGCTGGCCGCGCGCCCGGCGGTGGCCTCGACCATCATGGGCGTGCTGTCGCCGCGCCACGTGCAGCAGTTGAAGGACGCCGGCATCGCCTGGATCGCCTGCGCGACCACGCTGGCCGAAGCGCGCGCGGCGCAGGATGCCGGTGCCGATGCGGTGGTGGCGCAGGGCGCCGAAGCCGGCGGCCATCGCGGTGCGTTCGACCCCAGTCTGGCCGAGCGCCAGCTGGTGGGCCTGTTCGCGCTGCTGCCGCGCTTGGCCGATCACCTGCAGATTCCGGTGATTGCCGCCGGTGGCATCGCCGATGGTCGTGGCATCGCCGCTGCGCTCACCCTCGGCGCCAGTGCCGTGCAGATCGGCACTGCCTTCCTGCGCACGCCCGAAGCGGCGATCGCCTCGGCGTGGGCCGATGGGCTGGCCGCCAGCGAACCGGAAGACACCTGGCCGACCCGCGCCTTCAGCGGTCGCCTGGGCCGCGGCCTGGCGACACCCTATGTGCGCGCCGCCGCTGCAGAAGGCGCCCCGGCGCCGCGTCCGTACCCGGTGCAGCGCGGGTTGACCGCGCCGATGCGCAAGCAGGCCGTGCAGGAAAACCGTCTGGCGGCGATGCAGGCCTGGGCCGGGCAATCGGCGTGGATGGCACCGGCACAGCCTGCCGCCGACGTGTTGCGTGGTATGTGGAAACAGGCGCAGGCGCTGCTGCGATGACGCTGACCTGCAACGGCCAGTCGGCACAGGTCGAGGACCTGCTGCCGGCGCTGGTGAACTATGGCCACTTCACTTCGCTGCAGGTGCGCGAGCACGCCGTGCAGGGACTGGACCTGCATCTGGCGCGGCTGTCGCAGGCCACGCGCGAACTGTTCGGCAGCGAGCTGGATACGGCGCAGGTGCAGGGTTGGATGGTGCAGGCGCTGCGGCAGGCCGGCCTGGCCGATGCCTCACTGCGGGTGACGGTGTACTCGCGCCGCTTCGATTTCCGCAACCCGCTGGCGGCGGTGCCGGTGGACGTGCTGGTGGCGGTGTCCGCGCCGGTGACGCTGACCGCCTCCAAGCGCGTGCGCAGTGTGGCCTGGCAGCGTGAACTGCCGCAGATCAAGCATGTGGGCACGTTTGGTCTGTTCGCCGAACGTCGCGCGGCGATGGCGGAAGGATTCGACGATGTGCTGTTCGTGACCGCCGATGGCGACGTGAGTGAGGGCAGCACCTGGAACCTGGCCGTGCACGATGGTGAACGGCTGCTCTGGCCGCAGGCGCCGGCCCTGCGCGGTACGGCCGAAGCGCTGCTGAAGCAGCATTGGCCCGGCGCGCAGCTGACGCAGCCATTGGCGCTGTCGGAGCTGGACAGCGTGAAGGCCGCTTTTGCCTGCAACGCCAGCGGCCTGTGGGCGCTGGAGGCCATTGACGGGCATGTCCTGCCCGGCTCGCAGGCACTGGCTGAACAGGGCAGGGCGGCGCTGGCGGCGGTGGCCTGGGACAGATTGACATCAGATCCCTTTTGCGGCGCATAAGGGATCGGACCTCGGGAGTGCATCCCGGGGTTGGCTCGGCCGGGCTCTGCCGCTATAATCGCCCGCTTACCTCGCCATCCTGGCGACTGGGCAATAGGAAAAACACCATGGTCAAGATTCGACTGACCCGCGGCGGCGCCAAGAAGCGTCCGTTCTACCACATCATCGTGACCGACGTGCGCAGCGCGCGCGACGGCCGCAACATCGAGCGCGTTGGCTTCTACAACCCGGTCGCCCAGGGCGCCGAGAAGCGCATCGAGCTGGACCTGGCCCGCGTTGACCATTGGGTCAAGAACGGCGCCCAGCCGACCGACAAGGTCCGCAACCTGATCAAGGAAGCGACCAAGTCCCAGGCCGCTGCGGCCTGATCCTGACGGGCCACGCTTCGGCGTGGCCCTCTTGGTTGAAGCAGATGAAAGATATCGAGCGCCGCATCCTGCTGGGCAGGGTTGTCGGCGCTTTTGGTGTGCGCGGCGAGATCAAGCTCGAGTCCTGGACCGAGCCACGTTCCGCCATTTTCCGTTACCAGCCGTGGATCGTGCGCAGCCCGTCCGGCGTGGAAACCACGATTGAAGGTGTACGCGGCCGCGACAGCGGCAAGCACCTGGTCGCCCGTTTCCCCGGCGTCGAGGACCGCGATACCGTCGAAGCGATGCACGGCACCGAGATCTACGTGGCCCGCAGTGCATTGCCGCCGCCGAAGCCCGACGAGTACTACTGGGTGGACCTGGAAGGCCTGGACGTGAAGACCACCGAGGGCATTGCCCTGGGCCAGGTCTCGCATCTGTTCAGCACCGGTGCCAACGACGTGGTGGTGGTCCGTGGTGACCGCGAGCGGATGATTCCGTTCGTGCAGCCGGACTTCGTCAAATCGGTCGACTTCGAGGCCAACCTGGTCGTGGTCGACTGGGATCCCGAGTTCTGAGTGTGAGCATGCGTTTCGACGTCATCACCCTGTTCCCCGAGTTTCTCGCCCAGTCCGCTGGACTGGGCGTGGTCGGGCGCGCGCAGGAGAAGGGGCTGTTCAGCCTGCATGGCTGGAACCCCCGTGATTACGCCGAAGGCAACTACCGTCGGGTGGACGACCGTCCGTTCGGTGGTGGCCCGGGCATGGTGATGCTGATCGAGCCGCTGCAGGCCTGCCTGCAGGCGATCCGCGATGCTGATCCGACCCCGGCACGGGTGATCTACCTCAGCCCGCAGGGGGCGCCGTTGACCCAGGCCAAGGTGCGGGAACTGGCGGCACTGCCGCGCATGGTCCTGCTCTGTGGCCGCTACGAGGGCATCGACGAGCGTTTCCTGGAGGCCAATGTCGACGAGGAAATTTCCCTCGGCGACTACGTGCTGTCCGGTGGCGAGCTGGGCGCGGCGGTCATCATCGACGCCGTGGCCCGCCTGCAGGATGGTGCCCTGAACGACGCGGAATCGGCGGCGCAGGACAGCTTCGAGGGCGACCTCGGCCTGCTCGACTGCCCGCATTACAGCCAGCCGGCCCAGCACCCGCTGGGTGACGTGCCGGACGTGCTGCGCTCGGGCAACCACGCGGCCATCGCGGCATGGCGCCGCCAGCAGTCGCTGGTCCGTACCGCCCAGCGGCGCCCGGACCTGCTGGATGAACAGGCGCTGGGCAAGGCCGACCGCAAGTTGCTGGAACTGGGCCGTCAGGCCCGGAAACACAAGGCCAGCCCCTAGCGCAGGGCTGGCTTTATCGGCTATCATGGCCAATTCCGCCAGCCTCGGCCGGCGCGCGCAGTACCCAAAACAAACGTGCAGCACAGTCCCGTGACTGCATGAGCCTACGTTGTCGACACGACACGCCCACCCGAACAAGAATCGGTGTAACCCATGAGCAAGCTGAACAAGTCCATCGTCGCGGAATTCGAATCCGCCCAGATCACCCGTGAACTGCCGAAGTTCAGCCAGGGCGACACCGTTGTCGTCAACGTGAAGGTGAAGGAAGGCAGCCGCGAGCGCGTGCAGGCCTACGAAGGCGTTGTCATCGCCACCAAGAACGCCGGCCTGAACTCCTCGTTCACCGTCCGCAAGATCTCGCACGGCTACGGCGTCGAGCGCGTTTTCCAGACCCACAGCGCCATCATCGACTCGGTCGAAGTGAAGCGTCGTGGTAAGGTCCGCGCCGGCAAGCTGTACTACCTGCGTGGCCTGGAAGGCAAGGCTGCCCGCATCAAGGAAGACCTGGCTGCCGCTGCTGCCGCCAAGGCTGCCCGTCTGGCCGAAAAGGCCTGATAAACAACTTCGGTTGTTGCCGCGACGGCCACCTTCGGGTGGCCGTTTGCGTTTCCGGCATCGCATCGGCCACGATCAGGTGATGAACGACATCAACCCGCGCTATCCCGCCGTGATCCAGTCAGCGTTGCGCTTCCTCGACGGCAAGGGGCTGGCGCGTGTGCAGTCGGCGCCTTTGCTGCATCGCCTGCTGTGGCGCGTGGGCATCGCACTTCCACCGCCGATCCTGGCCGGCTTCGGTACCAATGCGCTGGTGCAGAGCCTGTTGTTCGGGCTGTTCTGGACCGCGCTGATGTGGCTGATGCTGTGGCAGGGCAGCGAGCGCCCACTGGCGCTGTTGCTGGTGGCCGGCCTGGTAGCCGGTGCGCTGTTCGGCATTGTGATGGCGGCGCTGATGCGCTCGCTGCGCCGGCACCGCAAGCTGCCGGACTGGCGGCAGTTCCGGGCGCGGCAGGCGGACTGAGCCGATGGCGCACTGCGCCGTGACCGCCCGCTACGGGCCGCGCTAGGCTGCAGCTTCATCCCGATGGTCGTACCGTGCGATGCCTGCCAAGCGAACCGCACCTTCTGCCGCGCCCACGCTGCTGTCCGGCGGCAACCCACAGATCGCCAAGGGCGAGGGCGATGCCCCGGTGCAGGCGTACATCGCCGCCATGCCGGACTGGAAACGCCCGATCGGCGCACAGCTGGATGCGTTGATCGAACAGGCGGTACCCGGCGTGCACAAGGCGGTGAAGTGGAACTCGCCGATGTATGCGGTGGCGCCGGGCGAAGGCTGGTTCCTCAGCTTCCATTGCTTCACCCGCTACATCAAGGTGGCGTTCTTCCGCGGCGCGGCGCTGACGCCAGTGCCACCCGAGCCGTCCAGGAGCGCCGATACGCGCTACCTGCACATCGCGCAGGATGGCGCGCTGGATGAAGCACGGTTCCTCGACTGGGTGCGCCAGGCCGCCGCGTTGCCCGGCGAGCGCATGTAACCCCGACGTTCTGATTTCCTTCCCGACGAGAGCCGCTGATGGCCACGCATGCACCGAACCCTGCCGATGCCGGAACACCGGCGGCCGAACTGATCGACGCGCGCATCGTCGAGCTGGGGGATTGGCGTGGTGAAACCCTGGCACGTGTGCGTGCGTTGATCCATGAGGCGCTGCCCGACGTGCAGGAAACCTGGAAATGGCGGGGTACACCGGTGTGGGAGCACAACGGCATCCTGTGCACCGGCGAGACCTACAAGCAGGCAGTGAAGCTGACCTTCGCCAACGGGGCGGCGCTGGCCGACCCGAAGGGCCTGTTCAACGCCAGCCTGGAGGGCAACACGCGGCGTGCGATCGACATCCATGAAGGCGCGATGCCGGATGCCGCTGCGTTCAAGGCGCTGATGCGCGCGGCGGCGACGTTCAACGCGGCGAAGAAGAAGCGGTAGAGCCGGCCGCTGGCCGGCTGTTGCGCGATGCTTCCGGAGAGGTGTGAAGTTGCCGGCCAGCGGCCGGCACTACCGGGGCGGCGCTGACTCCAGCGCTGCATCCGGATCGGCCACCGGCGACGGTGGGCAGGCGGGAATTTCCGAGGGCGTGGCCAGTTCTTCGGCATGCGAGGGCTTGCCCATCATCTTCGCCTTGCGCCAGCCACCCCAGCGGTAATACGCCAGCGACAGCAGCATCGACACCAGTGAGCTGACCGGGAAGCTCCACCAGATCGCATCGGCGCCCCAGTACGGCTGCAGCAGTTCGGCGAAGGGGACGCGTACGCCCCACAGCGAGCCGGCCAGGATCAGCAGCGGCGGAATCACCGCGCCGGTGGAGCGCACCACGCCGGAGATCACGAAGCTGACGCCGAAGAACAGGAACGAGCCGATCACCACGTGGTTGAGATGGCGGGCGATGTCCAGCGCCTGGCTGGCCGGTGGCAGGAACAGTGCCAGCAGCTGGCGATCGAACACCACCAGCGGCAGGATCAGCGCGCCGGTCAACAGGAAGTTGAACAGCACGCCCTGGCGCGCGGTGCCGCGCACGCGATCCCAGCGCTGCGCACCGACGTTCTGTGCGGCCATCGAAGAGCACGCCGCACCGATCGCCATCGCCGGCATCTGCAGGTAGTTCCACAGCTGCAGGGCAGCGCCGTAACCCGCGCCGGTGTCGGTACCGTACTGGTTGACCATGGTCATCAGCAGGATCACCGACAGCGAGATCAGCACCATCTGCAGGCCCATCGGCACGCCCTTGATGACCAGCGCCTTGAGGATGGTCATGTCGAGCTTGAACAGGCGCATGTCGGCGCGGCCCAGCCACAGGGTGTGGCGCTTGTGCCGCATGTACAGCAGCAGGCCGGCCAGCGACAGCGTCTGCGCGACCAGCGTGGCCCAGGCCGAGCCGGCGATACCCAGCGCGGGGAACGGCCCCATGCCGAAGATCAGGACCGGGTTCAGCACGATGTCCAGTGCCACCGACACCATCAGGAAGCGGAACGGCGTGCGCGAGTCACCGGCACCGCGCAGTGCGGCGGTGAGGAAGGCGAACGCGTACAGCGTCGGCATCGCCAGGAAGATGATCTGCAGGTAGGCCTCGGCCAATGGCAGCGAGGCGGCCGGCGTGCCCATCGCCGCCAGCAGCGGATGCGCCATGAACCAGCCAGCGATGGCGATGATCACCGACAGGCCGATGAAGAAGGTGGCGCTGGTGCCGACCACGCGCCGCGCCTGCGCGATGTCGCGCGCGCCGATCGCCTGGCCGATCAGGATGGTCGAGGCCATGCCGAAGCCGAACACCGAGCCGATCAGGAAGAACATGATGTTGTTGGCGTTCGCGGTGGCGGTCAGTGCCGCCTCGCCGAGGAAGCGCCCGACCCAGACCGCATTCACCGAACCGTTCAGCGACTGCGCGATGTTGCCCGCCAGGATCGGCAGGGAAAACAGCAGGAGATTGCGGCCGATCGGGCCGGAGGTCAGGTCAAGCGGCGCTTTGGCCATGGAGTGGTGATCGAATCCCGGGAGGCGCACACTAGCATCAAGCCGGTTTGCGGGATGTGGCAATGCATCAACGACTGCAGGTGAAGTGGAGCGTGCCGCTGGCCTTGATCAGCGCTGTACTGGCCGCATGTTCGATGGACGACCGGCTGGGCGATACCCAGATCCGGCCGACCGACCGGCCCGAGTGCCTGGTCGGCAGCCAGCGCCAGGACCTGGCCTCCGGCGTGCGGCCGCTGATCGGCGGCACCGGCTGCCGGGCCGATCCGGATAACCCGCGTCCTCTCAACAAGCCACCGGAGTAGTACCGAACAATGCCTGAGCTTTCCCCGCTGTCGCCCAGTGTCCGCCTGGACATCTGGCTGTGGGCGGCCCGTTTCTTCAAGACCCGCAGCCTGGCCAAGCAGGCCATCGAAACCGGCAAGGTCAGCGTTGCGGGGCAGCGCCCGAAATCCTCACGTGCGGTGCGCGTGGGCGAGCAGCTGCAGGTCGACCGTGGTGAGGAGCATTTCGAGGTCCAGGTGCTGGGCCTGAGCGACCAGCGCGGGCCCGCACCGGCGGCACAGCAGCTGTATGCCGAGAGCGAGGCCTCCAAGGCCCGTCGTGCCGAACAGCGTGCGCTGCGCATCGCCGCATGCGATGGGTTCCAGCCGCCGGAGCACAAGCCGGACAAGCGCGCACGGCGGTTGATCCGCGCACTGGGCGATATCGACGCGTTGTAAGCAACAGGGCGCCGGACCGGGTCCGGCGCCCGCAAACCTCAGCGCTTGCCACCCAGCAGGCTGCCGCCGATCTTCAGCAGGTCGCCCACGCCGAGCTGGCCGTCACCGTCCTGGTCCAGCAGGCTGCCGAGCAGGCCACCGGCAAGGCCGCCCTGCTGCTGAACCTGCTGCTTTTCCTGGCCGAGCGCCTGGCTGAGCGAGCCGGCATCGGCCTGGCCGCCACCGAGGCGTTGGGCGAGGAAGGCCATCACGATCGGCGCGAGGATCTGCAGCAGTTGGCTGGTGCGGCCACTGTCGAGCTGGGTGGCCTGGGCGAGGCCGGTTTCCACCTTCTGCTGGCTGCCGCCGAAGATGTGGCCGAGGATGCCGGCACCGTCGCTGGCGGCACCGCCGCCACCGCCGCCCAGCACCGAGCCGAGCACGCTGCCCAGGTCCAGGCCGCTGTGGTTGTTCTGCAATGCGCCGAGCAGCGCCTGTGCGCCCTGCGGCTGCGAGGCGTTGTTGCCCAGCGCGCCCATCAGCACCGGCAGCGCGGCGCTGATCGCACCGGAAGCCTGTGTATCGCTGATGCCGAGCTGCTGCGACACCTGCTGCAGCGGGGCGCCCTGCAGTTTGGCGAGAAGTTCATCGGTCAGGCTCATCAGGGGAATCCTCGATTGGGGTTGGGCGTGCAGAAGGTACGACGCGGACCGTTAAAACGGCGACGCCGCCTCACAGGGAGGCGGCGTGCCGTACACGGGGCAGGGCGATCAGAGCTCGATGTCTTCGGCGCCCGGGGTCGCGGTGGGGAAGTCCGCTTCCGGCTGCGCCGGCTTGAACGGATCCGACGGCTGGCTGGCCAGCGCCTTCAGGGCCGCGGCGATGCCGGCACCGTAGGCCGGGTCGGCCTTGTTGCAGTTGTCGATGTGGCGCTGCTTGATGAAGTCCGGCGCATCGCCCAGGGCGCGTGCGGTGTTGGCGAACAGGCGGTCCTTCTGTGCCTGGTTGTAGCTGCGGAACAGGGCACCGGGCTGGCTGAAGTAGTCGGCGTCGTCCTCACGGAAATTCCAGAAGTCAGCGTCGCCGCGGATCTTCATCGGCGGCTCGCGGTACTGCGGCTGTTCCTGCCACTGGCCGTAGCTGTTCGGCTCGTAGTGCGGCAGGCCGCCGTAGTTGCCGTCCACGCGCATCGCACCGTCGCGGTGGTTGCTGTGCACCGGGCAGCGCGCTGCGTTCACCGGAATCTGGTGGTGGTTCACGCCCAGGCGGTAGCGCTGCGCATCGGAGTAGGCGAACAGGCGTGCCTGCAGCATCTTGTCTGGCGATGGGCCGATGCCCGGCACCAGGTTGCTCGGTGCGAACGCCGACTGCTCCACGTCCTGGTACCAGTTGACCGGGTTGCGGTTCAGTTCGAACTGGCCCACTTCGATCAGCGGGTAGTCGCTCTTCGGCCACACCTTGGTCAGGTCGAACGGATGCACGCGGTAGGTTTCCGCGTCCAGCTCCGGCATGACCTGGATGAACAGCTTCCACTTCGGGAAGTCGCCCTTCTCGATCGCGGCGAACAGGTCGCGGCCGTGGCTTTCGCGGTCATGGCCGACCAGGATCTGCGCCTGTGCGTCGGTCAGCGATTCGATGCCCTGCTGGCTGACGAAGTGGAACTTCACCCAGAAGCGTTCGCTGTCGGCGTTGGTGAAGCTGTAGGTGTGCGAGCCGAAACCGTGCATGTGGCGGAAGCTGCGCGGAATGCCGCGGTCGCTCATCACCACGGTCACCTGCAGCAGGGCTTCGGGCAGCAGCGTCCAGAAGTCCCAGTTGTTGCGCGCGCTGCGCAGGTTGGTGTGCGGGTCGCGCTTGACCGCCTTGTTGAGGTCGGCGAACTTGCGCGGATCGCGCAGGAAGAACACCGGGGTGTTGTTGCCGACCAGGTCCCAGTTGCCTTCTTCGGTGTAGAACTTCAGCGCGAAGCCGCGGATGTCACGCTCGGCGTCGGCGGCGCCACGCTCGCCGGCCACCGTGGTGAAGCGGGCGAACATCTCGGTCTGCTTGCCGACCTTCTCGAACAGCTTGGCGCGGGTGTACTTGCTGATGTCGTGGGTGACGGTGAAGGTGCCGAACGCGCCTGAGCCCTTGGCGTGCATGCGGCGCTCGGGGATGATCTCGCGGTTGAGGTTGGCCAGCTTTTCCAGCAGCCATACGTCTTCCATCAGCAGCGGGCCGCGCGGGCCGGCGGTCTTGCTGTTCTGGTTGTCCACCACCGGTGCGCCGAAGGCCGTGGTCATCGGCGTGACCGGGTCATCGCCGTGCTTCTGCTTCGGCGTGGTGCTCAGCTCGCGCTGCTGCTGGGCGCCTTCCTCGGGCGACGGTGCGCTGTGATACGGGCACTTGGCGTTGTTGTTGTCGGACTGGCTCATCGGCTGGCTCCTGGTGGCGGTGAAGACGTGGGTAAACATCTTCACTCGACTTTAGCTATGGCCGGATGAAATGAATAATCGAATGATTCGTTCAGGTTGATAGATTCTGTCAATTGAAACGCAGAATCGGATTTGCAGATCCTTTCGATAGGCCTCCCGCAAGATCGGCGGGAGGCCTTGGGCGTGCGCTGCGGTTACAGCAGCGCCTTCAACCGGTACAGGGCTTCCAGCGCCTGCTTCGGCGTCAATTCGTCCGGGTCGATGGCCGCCAGCGCATCCTGCGCCTTGCTGGCCGGTGCGCTGAACAGGCCGAACTGCTGCGGCGCATCCAATGCCTGTGGTGCCAGCTCGGCGGCATGGCTTTCACCACCGCGCTGTTCCAGCTCGGCCAGGCGACGACGCGCCTGCGCCACGGTGGTGCGCGGCAGGCCGGCCAGCGCGGCCACCTGCAGGCCGAAGCTGCGGTTGGCCGGGCCGTCCTTCACCGCGTGCATGAACACCAGTGCTTCACCGTGCTCGACGGCATCCAGGTGCACATTGGCGATGCCGCTGCGGCCGCCCTCGTGCTGCTCGTCGGCCAGCGCGGTCAGCTCGAAGTAGTGGGTCGCGAACAGCGTGTAGCAGCGGTTCTGGTAGGCCAGGTGGCGGGCCACCGCGTCGGCCAGCGCCAGGCCATCGTAGGTGGAGGTTCCGCGGCCGATCTCGTCCATCAGCACCAGCGAATGGGCGGTGGCGTGGTGCAGGATGTAGCTGGTTTCGGCCATCTCGACCATGAAGGTCGACTGCCCGCGGGCGAGGTCGTCACCGGCGCCGATGCGGGTCAGGATGCGGTCGATCGGGCCGATCAGCGCACGGCTGGCCGGCACGAAGCTGCCGATGTGGGCCAGCAGCACGATCAGCGCGTTCTGCCGCATGTAGGTCGATTTACCGCCCATGTTCGGGCCGGTGATGACCAGCATGCGACGGTCCGGATGCAGGTCCAGATCATTGGGTTCGAACGGCTGCTCGCGCACCGCCTCGACCACCGGATGGCGGCCACGCTCGATCTTCAGGCAGGGCTCGGCCTGCAGCTCCGGGCGCGCCCAGTCCAGCGCCTGCGCGCGTTCGGCGAAGGCCGCCAGCACATCCAGTTCGCTCAGTGCAGCGGCACACTGCTTCAGCGGTTCCAGCTGCCCGCCAAGGGTATCCAGCAGCTGCTCGAACAGGTACTTCTCGCGCGACAGCGAACGGTCGCGCGCGGACAGCACCTTGTCTTCGAACGCCTTCAGTTCTTCGGTGATGTAGCGCTCGGCATTGGTCAGCGTCTGGCGGCGGGTGTAGTGCACCGGCGCACGGTCGGACTGGCCCTTGCTGATCTCGATGTAGTAGCCGTGTACGCGGTTGTAGCCCACCTTCAGGGTGGGAATGCCGCTGCTCTCGCGCTCGCGCAGTTCCAGGTCGACCAGGAACTGGTCGGCATGGGTGGACAGGCGGCGCAGCTCGTCCAGCTCTTCATCGAAGCCGTCGGCCAGCACGCCGCCATCGCTCAGCTTCAGCGGCGGCATCTCAGCGATGGCGCTGGCCAGCAGCTGCGCGCACTCATCGTGTTCGCCCAGCGCGGCATGCAGGGCCTGCAGGCGCGGCGAATCCAGCGGCGCCAGTACTTCGCGCACGGCTGGGAGCAGCCCCAGGCCATCGCGCAGGGTGGAGAAATCACGCGGGCGCGCCGAACGCAGCGCGACGCGGGTGAGGATGCGTTCCAGGTCGCCGAGGCGGCGGAACTGCTCGCGGATGTCGGCGTCGCTGCCACGGTCGATCAGGGTTTCCACCGCATGGTGGCGCTGTACCAGCACCTCGCGCAGGCGCAGCGGGCGGTGCAGCCAGCGGCGCAGCAGGCGCCCGCCCATCGGCGTTACCGTGCTGTCGAGCACGCCCAGCAGGGTGTTGCGGGTATCGCCGTCGACGCGCGTATCCAGTTCCAGGTGGCGGCGGGTGGCGGCGTTCATCGCGATCGCCTCGCCAGCGGTTTCCATCGCGATCGAGGTCAGGTGCGGCAGGCGCTGCTTCTGGGTTTCCTCGACATAGCCGAGCAGGGCGCCGGCGGCAGCGGTGGCGCGCGGCTTGTCATCGATGCCGAAGCCGCTCAGGTCATGCAGCTTGAAGAAGTTCAGCAGCTGGCGGCGGCCGCTGTCGGCGTCGAACAGCCACGGCGCGCGGCGGCGCACGCCGGTGCGCTGGCGCAGGAATTCCGGCCAGTTTTCTTCGTCGGGCACCAGCAGCTCGGCCGGTTCCAGTCGGGCCAGCTCGGCTTCCAGCGCGTCGTCGGTTTCCACTTCGTTGACCAGGAAGCGGCCACCGGCGAGGTCGGCCCAGGCCAGGCCGTAGCCCTGCTTCGTGCGCGACAGCGCCATCAGCAGGGTATCGCGGCGTTCGTCCAGCAATGCTTCGTCGGTGACGGTGCCGGGGGTGACGATGCGCACCACCTTGCGTTCGACCAGGCCCTTGGCCAACGCCGGGTCGCCGATCTGCTCGCAGATCGCCACCGATTCGCCCAGCGCCACCAGCCGTGCCAGGTAGCCTTCATAGGCGTGCACCGGCACGCCAGCCATCGGAATCGGCGCGCCGCCGGAGCTGCCGCGCTGGGTCAGGGTGATGTCGAGCAGGCGCGCGGCCTTGCGCGCATCGTCGTAGAACAGCTCGTAGAAGTCGCCCATGCGGAAGAACAGCAGCAGGTCCGGATAGTCGGACTTGGCTGCGAAGAACTGCTTCATCAGCGGGGTGTGTTCGGCGGACTTTTCTTTGGACATGGGGCTCGTGAATCCGGGGCATCCGTTCGCGCCGGAGGGCGGCGCGGCGGAGCGGGTACAGGGATGCCCATGGTAACTGGTGGGGGCAGGGGCTGCCGCATTCGCAGGCGTGGGCTGCCGCTTGCTTCAGGCCTGCACCAGGGTGATGTCCGGATGGGCCGCGAAGATCTCCATCACGATCTCGAAGTAGGTCTGCCCCTCGCCGCACTCCAGCGCCGCCAGCTGCTGCTCGATGGCCGCGGTGTTGAATGCGCCGGGATGGGCCAGTTTGGCCTGCAGCCAGCTGCGTGTGGCAGCCGCGCCCAATGCTACGCGGCTGTGTTCGACATCGCGCCAGATGATGGTGCGGGTGGACCGACCGGCCAGGGCGCCATATCCGCCGTACAGCAGGTCATCCAGCGCATCCAGGCTGGGCGCCAGCTGCCAGTCTTCGCCGGCCATGAACACGCGGTTGATCTCGGCATAGAGGCTGGCGATGTCGCCGATGGCGGCGCCTTCGATCTGTAGGAGGATGGTCATGCGCCGACTGTAGCGTCAGCAGGCGAAAGCCGGCGTGCTGAACGTCCGGGGTCACGCCATGGCACGCGCGCGCATACGTCCGGGCCATTTGCGGTGTGGTTCCCCGCAGCCCACTGAATTTGCAATCTTCCCTATAGAAGTTCCTGTGGCGGCCGATACGCTTTGCGCCTTTCTGCGCTTCGCGCGGCGGCGTGCTCTCGCGTGTGCGACGGCAGACCCGAATCAAGCCGGCACGTCGATGCCTTGTCCTTTTCCGGGCAGGGCGCCCGACGGCCTGCATCAATATCAGGAAAAGACTGTGCGGTCAGGGAAGAAGCAGGCACGACAGGTGTGCCGTTGTGGTGGGTGGGTGGTGTTGCTTGGCATGACCTTCAGTGTTGCCGCCCAGCAGGCCGGTGATCCAGCCGCGCAGGAACTGCTGCGGCAACAGGAACGCGAACGCGTGCTGCGCGAGCAGCAGGAACAACGCCCCGACGTCCGCCTGGAGCGGGATGCGCAGAAGGACCGCGAGCACCTGCCGGCGCGGGAGCAGCCCTGCGTGCGCATCGATCGCATCGCGCTGGAAGGCGACGACAGCCAGCGCTTCGGCTGGGCACTGGCGGCGGCCGACCCGGTGGATGATCCGGCCACCGGCCGTTGCCTGGGGACCGAAGGCATCAACGTGGTGATGAAACGCGTGCAGAACGCGATCATCGCCCGTGGCTATGTCACCACGCGGGTGCTGTCGGCACCGCAGGACCTCAACCAGGGCACGCTGACGTTGTCGGTGGTGCCGGGCCGGTTCCGCGAGGCCGTGTTCTCCGATCCGCAGGGCCGGCATCCGGCCATCGCCAACGCACTGCCGTTCCGCAGTGGCGGCCTGCTCAACCTGCGTGACATCGAGCAGGGGTTGGAGAACCTGCAGCGCGTGCCCACCGTCAGCGCCGACATCAAGATCGCGCCGGCCGACGGCGAGGGTGCGGCGCCGGGCCAGAGCGACCTGCAGATCGACTGGACGCAGCGTTCACCGGTACGCGCCAGCGTCACCCTGGACGATGCAGGCAGCCGCGGCACCGGCAAGCTGCAGGCCAACGCGACGCTGTCGCTGGACAATCCGCTAGGCCTGAACGAGTTGTTCTACATCAGTGCCGGCCGCGGCGTGTTCAATGGCCGAGGCAGGGACACCGACAGCTGGACCGCGCACTACGACGTGCCCTACGGCTACTGGCTGTTCGGGGCCACCGCCAGCGCCTACGACTACAGCCAGGACGTGGTCGGTGCCTTTGAACGCTATGACTACAGCGGCCGCAGCCGCAACGCCGAAGCGCGGGTGGACCGGCTGCTGCTGCGCAATGCCAAGATCAAGTTCAGCGCCTATGCACGCGGCTGGCAGCGCGAGTCGAAGAACTACATCGACGATACCGAGATCGAAGTGCAGCGCCGCCGCACCGCCGGCTGGGAACTGGGTCTGACCCACAAGCAGTTCATCGGCACTGCCACGCTCGATGCCAGCGTGCCTACCGGCGTGGCACTGGCGCCTTCCACGCCCTACGCTCGCCGGAAGAGAAGGCGCTGCAGTGGGACCCGACGCTGCCGCTGGAAGGCACCTCGCGGATGAAGCTGATCACCGCTGATGCGCAGTTCAGCGTGCCGTTCCAGGTGGGCAAGCAGCGCCTGCGCTACACCGCCGCATGGCGGGCGCAGTGGAACCGAACGCCGCTCTCGCCACAGGACCGCTTCGCCATCGGTGGCCGCTATACCGTGCGCGGTTTCGATGGTGAAAGCTCGCTCAGCGGCGAGCGTGGCTGGTCGCTGCGCAACGATCTTTCGCTGGGCATCGGCGGCGGCCAGGAGTTCTACGTGGCCGCCGACTACGGCCGTATTGGCGGCCCATCCGTGCAGTGGCAGTCCGGCCGCGACCTGGCCGGTATGGCGCTGGGCCTGCGCGGCGGCTGGCAACAGCTTTCCTGGGATGGCTTCGTGGGCTCGGCGCTGCACAAGCCCGCCCATTTCCCCACCGACTACACCACGTTCGGCTTCAGCCTGGCCTGGCGCTACTGATCTGCCACAAGGACACGTGACATGAACACTATCTATCGTCTGGTTTTCAACCGCGCGCTGCGCGTCTGGCAGGTGGCTTCGGAGCTGGTGAAGGGCGGCGGTGGCCTGGTCGGCCATGTGCCGGGCCGGCAGAGCGCGGCACTGTCGCCGCTCGGCTTCGCGCTGATGTGCTCACTGGGCTGGGTCAGTCTGGCAGCCCCCGCGCTGGCGCAGTCCGATGCGCGCATCAGTTCCGATCCGAACGCGCCAGGCCGTGAACGGCCGACGGTGGTGACCGCACCCAACGGCGTGCCGATGGTGAACATCACCACGCCGTCGGCGGCGGGTGTGTCGCGCAACCGCTATTCGCAGTTCGACGTGGGCCGCGAAGGCGTCATCCTCAACAACGCCCGCGGCCAGGTGCAGACGCAGCTGGGCGGCTGGGTGCAAGGCAACCCGTGGCTGGCCACTGGCAGTGCACGGGTCATCCTCAATGAAGTGAATGGTCCGGCCAGCCGGCTCAACGGCTATGTGGAGGTGGCCGGGCAGCGCGCCGAAGTGATCATTGCCAACCCGGCCGGCATCCAGGTCAACGGTGGCGGCTTCCTCAATGCCAGCCGGGTGACCCTGACCACCGGCGCCCCGATGTTCAGCGGTGCAGGCGCACTTGAGGGCTACCGTGTCACCGGCGGCGCGATCCAGATCGATGGCGATGGCCTGGACAGCAGCCGTGCCGACTACACCGACCTGATCACCCGTTCGTTGAAGGTCAATGCCGGCATCTGGGCCAACCAGCTGCAGGCAACGCTGGGCAGCAACGTGGTCAGTGCCGACCACAGCCAGGCCAGCGCGAGCGCGGCCAGCGGCGAGGCACCGATGTTCGCACTGGACGTCGGCGCACTGGGCGGCATGTTCGCCAACAAGATCTGGCTGGTCGGCAACGAGCACGGCGTGGGCGTGCGCAATGCCGGCAGCATCGGTGCGCAGGCCGGCGAGCTGGTGGTGACGGTGGATGGCCGCCTGGAAAACACCGGTGCGCTGCAGTCGCGGCAGAACGTGCGCGTGCAGGCCAGTGGCGACCTTGCCAATGCCGGCACCATCGCGGCTTCGCGTGAGGTGGCCATCACGTCCGGCGGCACGCTGGACAACAGCAACGGCACGCTCAATGCGCAGCGCCTGCAGCTGCAGGCGCAGGGGTTGCGCAACCAGGGCGGCGCGATTGAACAGACCGGCGTGCAGGCCCTGGTGCTCAAGGCCGACGCCGCCAGCAACCGCAGCAACGGCCTGCTCGGCGCACTGGATGCGGTGGCGTCAGGTGGCAATGAAAGCAATCCTGGCGGCGGCGCGTCGCCGGGCGGCGGCGGAACGCCCGGAACCGGCACGCCGGGAACCGGGGGAGGAAATGGCGGTTCGACCGGTGGCCCGCCGGTGGAGCCCATGGCCGACGGCCTGATCGCCATCACCGGCACGATGGACAACGACGGCGGCAGCATCAGCAACGGCGGCGCGGTGTCACTGGCTGCACGCAACGGTCTCGACAACAGCGGCGGTCGCCTGGGAGTGAGCGCGCTGCAGGCCGGGGGCGAGCTGCGCAACGATGGCGGCACGCTGCAGGTGCATGGCGATGCCGCGCTGCAGGTGAGCCTGTTGTCCAACCAGAAGGGCGCGCTGAGCGTGGCTGGTGGCCTGCTGCTGGATGCGCAGTCGCTCGACAACCGCGGTGGTGAACTGCGGCACGCCGGCAAGGCGGCATCGTCATGGATGGTGCATGGCCTGTTCAACAACGACGGTGGCCTGCTGGCCACCAATGCCACGCAGCTGGCGTTGCGCGCAGGCCAGGTCGGCAATGCCGATGGCCGCATCGAACATGCCGGTGAGGGGGGGCTGCAGCTGGATACGGGCGACTGGGCCGGCGCCGGTGGCCGGCTGAGTACCCTGGGCCGCCTGCAATGGACGGCCGGCAACGCCGATCTGCGCAACGGCTCGCTCAGTGCGGCCGGATTCGACATCGTGGCCGGGACGCTGGACAACCGGGGTGGCAGCCTGCTGTCGCTCGGTACCGGTGCCAGTTCGGTGAAGGCCACGGCGCTGGACAACAGTGCCGGCGGCACGCTGGCCGGCAATGGTGATCTGGGGCTTACCGCGATCACGCTGGACAACCGCAAGGGGCTGGTGCAGCAGGCCGGCACCGGCAGCCTGCGGGTGCAGGCCGACACCCTGCGTGGCAGCGAGGGACGCCTGCTCAGCAACGGCGCGCTGGTGCTGTCCGGCGGCGAGATGGACGTGAGTGGCGGTACCACGTCGGCGCAGCGCGTGCAGATCCAGGCCGATGTGCTGCGCAACCGCCAGGGCCAGATCGTTGCGCAGGGAACGCAGGTGTTGGCACTGGACGTGCGCGATGCGCTCGACAACCAGGGCGGCCAGGTCGTCGGCAACGGCGGGCTGCGCATCGACGCCGGTCGCATCGACAACCAGCAGGGCACGCTGCAGTCGGCCAGCACGCAGGGCGTGGCGCTGACGGTGCGCGACACCCTGGACAACAGCGGCGGCGGCATTTCCGGCAATGGCCAGGTGCAGCTGCAGGTTGGCAGCCTGGTCAATCAGGGCGGCAAGGTGCTGGCGGCAGGCAGCGGCGCGCTGCAGGTGCAGGCCCGCGAACGTCTGGACAACAGCAACGGCGGCCGCCTGGCCGGTACGGGTGATCTGCGGCTGCAGGCCGCACGACTGGACAACCGCAGCGGTGCGATCGAACACGCCGGCGGCGGCACGTTGCAGATCCGCGCCGACAGCGTGCAGGGCGCGGGCGGCCGCATCCTCAGCCAGTCGACGCTGGCGCTTGAGGGCGGCGATCTGCTGCTGGGGGCCGGTAGCATTACCCAGGCCGAGCACATCGCCATCGACGCGCAGCGCCTGGACAACGCCGGCGGCAACCTCAGCGCGACCGGCAGCGACGCGCTGCGGCTGCGCGTGGCGCAGCGTATGGACAACAGTGGCGGCACCATCGCCGGCAATGGCGCGCTGGAGGTAGAGGCCGGCGAACTGATCAACCGCAAGGGCACGCTCAGCGGCGCCGGTACGGCTGACAGCACGCTGCAGATCGCCGGAGCGCTGGACAATCACGAAGGCACGATCGCCAGCAACGCCAACCGCCTGGCGGTCACTTCCGCACGGCTGGACAACAGTGGCGGCAGCATCCGCCAGGCTGGCAACCAGGGCCTGGACATCACCACCGGCCGCCTGGACGGCAGCAAGGGCACGCTGGTCTCCTCGGCCACACTGACCCTGCGCGCCGACGACGTGGATCATCGTGACGCGACGCTGGGCGCCGATCGCTTCGACCTTGAGGCCGCCACGCTCGACAACGGCGGTGGCCGCATCATCGCCAGCGGTGAAGGCGCCAGCCGCATCAAGGCGACGACGCTGGGCAATGCGGGTGGCACGCTGGCCAGCAATGGCGACCTGACCCTGCTGGCACAGATGCTGGACAACAGTGCAGGCAGGATCCAGCACGCCGGCAGCGGCCAGCTGCAGGTCTCGGCGCAGACCCTGCTGGGCAACAGCGGCAGCGTGCTCGGCAACGGCAGCTTCGTGCTGGATGGCGCCAACCTCGATCTGACCGGGGCAACCACCTCGGCGCGCCGCGTCGACATCACTGCCGACACCCTGACCACCGCCGGTGGCACGCTTACCGCAACCGGTGAAGACGCGCTGCGCCTGCGCGTACAGGGTGTTCTGGACAATCGCGGCGGTTCGCTCGCCAGCAATGGCGCGCTGGATGTCACCGCGCAGCAGCTGATCAATGCGCAGGGCACGCTGCAGGGCGCAGGCACCGGTCACTCCACGCTGGCGATCGGCCACGCTCTGGACAATCAGAAGGGCCGCATCCTGCTCGGTGGTGCCGGCACCGTCACCGCGGCCAGCCTCGGCAACCAGGGCGGCACCGTACATGCGGGCGGCAGCGCGCTGGTGCTGGGCGTTGACGGTCGTCTCGACAATGGCGAGCAGGGCCTGCTGTCCAGCACCGGCACGATGACCCTGGAGGCCGGCAGCCTCGACAACCGCCACGGCACCCTGGTCGCTGGCGAGGACCTGAGCGCGACCACGGCGGCAGGCGTGGACAACAGCGACGGTGCGATGCAGGCCGGCGAACGGCTGCAGTTGCAGGCCAATGGCCTGGACAACCAGCGCGGCACGCTGCTGGGCGGCCAGCTGGACATCGATACCCGCGGCCAGCGGCTGGACAACCGCGCCGGCACGCTGGGCACGCAGAAGGGCGACCTGATCGTTCGCAGTGGCGCGATGGACAACCAGGGCGGTCGCGTGCAGGCGGCGGCCGACCTGACCATCAACACGGCCGGGCAGGACATCGACAACCGCGCCACCGCCGGCAGCGGTGGATTGCTGGCGGCCGGTAAGCTGCAGCTGGATGGTGGCGTGCTGGACAACCGTGGCGGCGCAGTCAATGCACAAGGCGATGCGCGCTTGCTGCTGGCCCGCGTCGACAACAGTGGCGGTGGAACACTTGCCAGCTCCGCGAATCTGTCCCTGCAGGCGGCGAGCCTGGCCAATGCCAGTGGTCGCGTGCAGGCCGGGCGCAACCTCGACCTGACCCTGGGCGGGCACCTGGACAACGCCGTCGGCGCGATCGCGGCCGGGCAGCGGTTGACCCTCACTGCCGCCAGCGTGGACAACCGCAACACCCGTGGCGGCGACGGCACGCGTGGCCTGCAGGCGGGCCAGTTGCAGTTCGGCGCCCAGTGGCTGGACAACAGCCAGGGCCAGGTCGTCACCGATGGCGGTGCGCGGCTGCAGATCAACGGCCAGCTGCAGAACACCGGCGGCGTGATCAGCACCGGCGGCAACCTGGACAGCCAGGCGGACAACGTCGCCAACAGCGGTGGCCTGCTGCGCGCCGATGGCAGCCAGACCCTGGTGGCACGTGCGCTCAGCGAAGACGGCCAGGTGCATGCGCAGCGTGACCTCGGCCTCACCCTGCAGCAGGGCATGCACCAACGTGGTGAATGGATCGCCAACGGCACGCTGTCGCTGAACCTGTCCGGCGACCTCGACAACCAGGGTGTGGTGCGCGGTGGCAACCTCGACCTCAACGCCCAGAACATCACCAATGCGGCTTCGGGTGAGATCTCCAGCCAGGGCACGACCCACCTCAATGCCCGTGGCCAGCTGACCAACCGGGGCCTGATCGATGGCGCGCTGACCCACCTGGAGGCCGGCGAAGTCGACAATCTCGGCACCGGGCGCATCTACGGTGATCGCGTGGCGATCTCCACCGGTGTGCTGAAGAACCGCGCCGAAGAGGCCGGTGGTGCCTCCCGCGTCGGTACCGTAGCCGCACGCGAGCGCCTGGACCTGGGCGTGCGCGAGCTGCAGAACACCGGCAAGGGCCTGATCTACAGCGGCGGTGATGCTGCCATCGGCGGCACGCTGAGTGCCGATCGCATCGCCAGCGGCATTGCCGGGCGGATCGACAACATCAGCTCGGTCATCGATGTGACCGGCAACCTGTCCATCGATGCGCAGGTGGTCAACAACATCCGCGAGAACGTGGTCGTTTCGCAGACCAGGACCGTGATGGATCCGGTGCGGCTGGACCGCCCGGCATGGTGGCGCAACGGCAAGAACGGCACCGAGGACATCCGCAGTACCAGCCACTACTCCGCGCACGAGGTGTACTACCTCGACCCGGCCGACATCCTCGAAGACACGCCGCACATCACGCCTGATGGCTTTACCGTGCATCGCGCGGTGGTGCGCCTGAGCTCGAAGACCAGTGCCTACTTCTTCGGGCGCGGTGGCCTGTATGCCGGCCTGGGCGAGCGCGCGCGCCTGAACGTGCAGGATGGCACGGTGGTGATGTACTACGTCGGCCGCCAGGACAACCAGGTCAATCCGGACCAGGTGCGTGTCGGCGCGGATGACCCGTTCGCCGAGCTGAGTACCTTGCATCCCGATGCGCCGGCATTCCGATATGTCGACGACAAGCTGACCTATTCCAGCAACTACGGAACCTGCACCACTAACTGCGTGCAGTTGTGGACCTACAAGGACTACAACGATCCGGACCATACGCTGACCAATCCGCGCGGCTCGGGTGGCAACAACGTCAGCAGCAATGAGCAGTACCGCATCGCCACCCGGACGGTGACCGAAGATGTGCTCGGCGCCGGGGTAGGCGCCGACGCGGTGATCCGCTCCGGCGGCGCGATGCGCATCGGCACCGACAGCCTGAAGAACCACTACGGCAGCATCGCCGCAGGGGGCAACCTGAGCATCGTGGGACTGACCGCGACGGCGAAGGTGGAGAACCTGGCGCAGACGCTGTTCCGCACCCATGAATTCAACAATGTGGGCCACACCTACAGCAACGAACGGGTCACCTGGAGCAATGACACGATCTCCGAGGAGATCGGCAGGATCGGTGGCAGCATCACCAGTGGTGGCACGCTGGTCATCGACGTCGGTGACCTGAGCAACCTCAACCAGGGGCGAAACGCGCCGAACGTGCAGAACGGTTCAGCGATGGCCAACCTCAACGTGCAGGGGCCGAAGGCGCTGCCGGATGGGCCGGGCCATGGCGGTGCGCAGGGGCCGGGCCAGTCCACCGGCACCGGTGCCGAACGCGCGCTGGCGCAGGCGGCCGATGCCGCCGGCACCCAGCAGGGCGGCAACGTCGGCGGCGTCGCCGGCAACAGCGGCACCTCTGGGCCGCGCGTGGTCGCGGCCAGTGGTGGATCACCGGACCGCATCGCGATGGGCGCACCGGACACGCGCGCGCCGAGCGCCAGCCTGTTCAACGTCAATCCCAACAGTGACCACTACCTGGTCGAGACCGATCCGCGCTTCACCGATCACAAGACGTGGCTGAGCTCGGACCACCTGCTGGGCCAGATGGGTTACTCGCCCGATACCGTGCACAAGCGCCTGGGGGATGGCTACTACGAGCAGAAACTGGTGCGCGAGCAGATCGGCCAGCTGACCGGTCGCCGCTTCCTCGACGGTTACGCCAGCGACGAGGCGCAGTACCGCGCGCTGCTGGAGGCCGGTGCCACGGTGGCCAGCGAATGGGGCCTGCGTCCCGGCGTGGCACTGACCGAAGCACAGATGGCACAGCTGACCAGTGACATCGTCTGGCTGGTCGAGCAGACCGTCACCCTGGCCGATGGCAGCACCACCACCGCGCTGGTGCCGCAGGTCTACCTGCGCCTGCGCCCGGGCGACCTCGACGGCAACGGTGCATTGCTGGCCGGTGCCAATGTCGATATCAATCTGGGCAATGGCCTGGTCAACACCGGCAACATCGCCGGCCGCAAGCTGGTGACCATCGATGCAGGCAACATCGAGCATCTGGGCGGCAGTATTTCCGGCCAGTACGTCGGGCTGTCGTCGGACAAGGACATCCGTGTTGTGGGTGCCGCCGTGACGGCCACCGATGCGCTGTCGGTCAAGGCGGCGGGCAATGTCACGGTGGCCTCCACGGTGGAGACACAGCGGGGCGGTGGCACCTACCAGTACGAAACCAACCGCATTGATCGGGTCGCCGGCCTGTATGTAACCAACCCCAGCGGCGACGGCATGTTGTCGGTGGTGGCTGGCGGTGACATCAGCCTGCAGGCCGCACAGCTCCGCAACGCTGGCACTGACGGCCTGACCCAGCTGGCGGCAGGCGGCACTCTGGATGTTGGCTCGATTGCGCTGGAGGAACGCCGCGACGCTACCTTCGATGAACGCAACCACCAGCGCAGCAGCAGGACGACACATGCCGCATCGTCGGTGCAGGGCGCTGGCGACGTGGTGCTGGCCGCTGGCAAGGACATCACACTGGCCGCCGCGCAGATCAAGGCGGGGGGCGGTCTGGCATTGCAGGCCGGTGGGGACATCAACAGCCAGGCGCTGGTGGACAGCGAAAGCCGCGATTTTGCCAATGCGGGCAAGCGCAGTTCGCTGCAGCTCAGCCAGCGTGATGAAACGGTGCGGGGTAGCCAGTTGTCTGCTGACGGCGGAATCGCACTCAGTGCAGGCCGCGATGTGAACTTGGTAGCCGCAGAGGTACGAAGCGAACAGGACGCGATCAGTATTGGTGCCGGTCGTGATGTGAATCTGACATCCGCGCAGGAAAAGCACACCTGGGAGCAGGACACGCAGCGCAAGAAGCGTGGGCTCACGTCCACTACGCGTACCTCAACGCACGATGCAACCCAGGATGCACTGGCCGTTGGCACGGTTTTGTCGGGTGAGCGGATCAGCATCGGCGCAGGTCGTGACATCACAGTCGAGGGCGCAAAGATTGCAGCCACTGGCGATGTAGTGATGGCTGCCAAGGGCAATCTCAGTATTGTTGCTGCGGAGTCCAGTCATTCCGAACAGCACAGTAGCGATCGCAAGAAGTCCGGGCTGCTTGGGGGGATGAATGGCAGCTTCGGGGTTACTTTCGGCAGCCGAAGTGCCGGCAACAGCAGCTCCCTGACCGAAACGGTCGCGGAAGGAAGCATCGTCGGCAGCGCGCTGGGCAGCGTGACACTAACGGCGGGAGAAACGCTGCACATCGGCGGGTCAGATGTTCTCTCCAAGAATGGAATGACGTTGCTTGGCAAGGATGTACGCATCGATTCAGCAGAACAGCACTCGGAGTACAACGACAGGAACTACTTCAGGCAGTCAGGTCTGAACGTCGCCGTGGGCGGTGCGACCGTTGATACGATTCAAAGTGCACGCGCCGTGTATGCCTTCGCCAAGCGCGCAGACGAGGTCGAGGACGATCGCCTCAAGGCGCTCTATGCGTACAAGGCGGCGCAGGGTGCAATCGCGGTGGCCCAGGCTGCGGGGCAGCAGTCGGGCGATGGAGGTGGCGGCGCCGGATTGAACGTCCGGGTGACCGCAGGAACCCAGCGATCCCAGTCGGAAACGACGATGGAGCAGACGACCCATCGTGGCAGCACATTGCACAGTGATGGCGATGTGGTGATCGCAGCCACGGGCAGTGATCTGACCGTGGTGGGCAGTAACGTGTCAGGTCGCAACGTAGATCTTGCGGCGGCCAAGGATCTGATGATCAGAAGCAGCGAGGATCGCTATGCCCAGGACAGCAGAAGCCAGTCCCAGGGTGGAGAGATCGGTGTTGCGATCAGTGGAAGCAGCGGCGGCGGTGCAGCGATCGGTGTCTATGTTGGCGCCAATGCCGCGCGTGGCAAGGCCGACGGGAACGGCACCGTCCACAACGAAAGTTTCATCAAGGTCGGGGATCGCCTTACGTTTGCGAGTGGTGGAGACACGACTCTGCAGGGCGCACAGCTGGTTGCCAACCAGGTGATTGGCCAAGTGGCGGGCAATCTGACGGTGCGCACAGAGCAGGACACGGATAGATACAAGAGTCAGCAGCTTGCGGCGAAAGGTGAAGCCACGATTGGCTATGGCTTCGAGGGTAGTGCCAGCGGCAGTGCCGCCATGATTGACAGTGACTACCGTAGCGTCCGTGAGCAGACGGGAATCGCCGCTGGTGACGGGGGCTTCCAGTTGCAGGTGGCGGGCAACACGCATCTGGTCGGGGCCGTCATCGCAAGTACCGCGGATCCCTCGAAGAATCTGCTGTCGACGGGTAGCTTGACGGTTGAGGATCTCAAGAACCGAGCGGAGTTCGTTTCTGCATCGATCAGTGGCGGTACCAGCGGCGGTGGGAGCCCCTCGGACGGGTTCAATTTCGACCCGTCGGTGATGCCGGGCCTGCCGACGGGTGACAGCAAGAGCTCCACCACGCGAAGCGGCGTGGCCGACGGCACGATCGACATTCGAAATGGAGATAGCAGTACGCTGGCAGGTCTGCAGCGCGGCGTAACCAGTCTGGACAATGCCAATGGGTTTGCGCCCATTTTCGACGAGAAGAAGGTTCAGGAGCGGCAGGAACTGACGCAGATCCTGGGAGAGATTGGTTTCAAGGCCGTTGGCAATCTGGCCTCCAAGAAGAGTGCCCAGGCCAAGGTGGACCTGGAAGTTGCGCGCGCCAACGGCGATGCCGAGGCCGAGGCCGACGCGCTGCGGCGGATCAGCGAGTGGGGTGAAAGCGGGCGCAACAAGGTCCTGCTGCATGGCCTGACAGGCGCTGCCGTTGCGGCATTGAGCGGGGGCGATATTGGTGGCGCTGCAGCGGGTGCTACCGGTGCCGCGCTGGCCAAGGAGGCAATGACGCGTTTCCTCACAGGCCAGGGCATGGATCCGCGAAGTGGTGAGTTCAACAGCTTGATCGAACTCGCCAGTGCTGCGCTGGGCGGGGTCGTGGGTGGTGCCGACGGTGCGGGCACGGCGCTACTGGGTGATCAGTTCAACCGACAGTTGCATCCTGATGAAATCAATTTCCTGTCCGCAAAAGCAAAGGACTTCGCCAATCTGCTGTTCGGATGCGGGGAAAGCTGTAGTGACGACCAGGTCAAGGTGGCACGGGGGCGTCTGTTACGCGAAGCCTACGCACGTGTAGATGCCATATACGGCTCGTATGAGGCAGATTTTGCGGCGTCAAGCTTCATTGGCTCAAACCCAATGATGTTCGTTGGTCCCGATGGTCAGCAGCGCGAGGGGTTCATAGAACTGGACAATGATCGCCGCAATGACCACAGCCTGTACAAGGATCTGCTTGGCACCCGGCGAACGGAATTCAATCTGTTGACGGAAGCACTGCTGGACGGTGGGAAAACCGAAGCGGCGCTAAGGCTGGACTACAACCGGCAGCTCGCTGAGCTCGCCACGAGTGCACGTGGCCGTGATGGAGTGATGATCCTCGAAACCTTCAGTGGAGAAATCGGGGGGTGGGGCTCAGTAGTAAAGAATGTACTGAAGGGGGATGGTGAGGCCGCAAGCCTCGCAGCTGCACCTCTTCTTATTTTTACGAAGGTGCCGGGGGCCAAGGCCGCAGCCGAGTTGGCGGAGGACCTAGCGACGCAGATTGTGAAGGGAGCCGCGTCGCGGGCCGAGGCAACAGCAGGCACAATGAGTGCGAACATTGGCACTCCCTTGACCTTCAACAAGGCGACCAGGACTTGGAGTAGTCCGGGAGGGCTTGACTATGGGATGGGCTCTATACATGGAAATCGTATCAAGCACATATTGGCACATACGGTTCCAAACCCAGCAAAGGTCACGCATTCCGTTTTCGTTGAGGATAGATCCAAGTTGATCTCTCTTATCGACGAGGCTTGGAGGATGAAGGGCGCTGCGGTGCCTGGAGATCCGGGAGCATTCATCGTCCCAATGGGGCGAGTGATTGGCACTGCCGGTGAGAAGAACATAAGAATTATTGTTAAGCCTGGCACCAATAAAATAGTATCTGCGTATCCTGTACAGTGAGGTGTTTCGTGATTTGTCCGCGTTGTGAGCAAGGTGAGATACTTGAGGCCCGCGTCAAGGAGAGTGGGGTTCAGGTGTTTGTCTGCGACGAATGTGATGCTGTATGGTTTTCTTTGAGTGACATCGGCGTTTCTCCGTTCCGGGATCTTGAGACCTATCTAGAGGAGAATTCAATTGCTCCATCTTGGGAGTCAATTTCCGTGGATCGGCGACTGTGATGCCTTGATGCACGCGACGGTTTTTATCTGGTGAAACAGCAGGAACAGGGGTCGGCACTGAAACAGGGTCGGCCATTTGAGAGTGGCTGGAATGCAGCAAGCTGCAAGCCACGTATGAGCAAGGAGTAGGTGCGACCTCAGATGGAGTCCTATGTGCTTCATCAAGTGCTACGCCGCGACGTGCGGGTTACGCTTTTTGCTCTTCTTTCAGTTCGAGAGCACCTATGCGGCAAGGCTCGGGAAGGATCTGGTCTTCCCGGGGCTTGCTGCCCCGTGATGCCCGACAACCGGGTCGCAGCTCCTAGCCTGATTCCACCTCGCTTCACGTGGCGATATATCTTATGGATATAAGGCGCAGCCTCCGGCCTGCGTGCAGCCACCACTTCGACCGTGGTGACCGCCGGCAGCCAGCGCGCCAACAGCGAGCAGAGCCATTCGACCAGTGATGCCCGCGTCAGCCAGTTGGCTGCAGGCGGCGACCTCACGTTGATTGCCAACGGCGGCTCGATCCTCAGCCAGGGCACGCGGATGTCGGCCGAGGGCAACGCCGTGCTGCTGGCCACCAAGGACATCGTGTTCGACGTGGCCCACAACACCGAACGCAGCGACAGCAGCAGCCGCGGCAAGGGCTGGGGCTTTGCCAACAACACCAGCGGCCTGCCGTTCGGTACCAACAACTCGCAGAGCCAGGGCAGCGGCAGCAGCGACGCCATCACCGGCACGCAGCTGTCGGTCGGCGGCGGCGTGCGCATGGCCACCACCGAGGGTGACATCAGTCTCACTGCTGCGAACATCGCGGCGGAGAAGGACGTCAGCATCCGCGCTGCGGGCGACCTGACGATCCGTAGCGGGCAGGACACAGTCAGCAATGCCAACCGCTCGGACAGCAAGGCGATCGGCACTGTGCAGATCTCCGATACCGAGAAGTTCTCCGGCTGGCACCGCGAGCAGCACCGGGACGACAGCGCGCAGGTATCGCAGGTGGCCAGCAGCATCGGCAGTCTGGGCGGTAGCGTGAACCTGGCCGCCGGTGGCAAGTACACGCAGACGGCCAGCAACGTGGTGGCCGCCAAGGACGTGAACATCACCGCTGCCGAGATCGAGCTGCTGACCGCCAACGAAAGCGGCCACTACTCGCAGAGCGACAAAGACCTGAAGATCGGCGTGTTCGCGCGGGTGAAGTCGCCGTTGATCGACCTGATCAACAACGTGGACGCGGCCCGTCAGTCCGATGATCGCCTGCAGAAGATGCAGGGCATGGCGGCAGGCGCCAACGCGTACCAGGCGGCCAGTGCGATCTCGGCACTGTCCGGCCGTGGCGGCAGTGGCGAACTGTTCCGTGCTGAAGCAGGCATCGGCTTCAAGACCGCCAACAGCAGTGCCGATGGCAGCAGCATGGTGTCGCGTGGCTCTACCATCCAGGGCGGCGGCAACGTCAACCTCACCAGCACCCAGGGCGACATCCATGTGGTGCAGGGCAACCTGAGTGCAGGCAACACGCTCAGCCTGGATTCGGCCGGCGACATTCTGCTGGAAGCTGGCAAGGCGCATGTGGCCGACCGCAGCAAGAGCAGCAATGCCGGCGCCGAAGTCGGCGTGGGCGTCTCGGTAGGCGCGCAGACCGGCGTGTACGTTTACGCTGAAGCCAGTGTTGGCAGCAGCAAGGCCAATGCCGAGAGCAGCACCTGGCAGAACACCACGCTGACCGGCAAGAACATATCGATGAAGGCCGAGGGCGATACCACGCTGCGTGGGGCCACGGCGACCGCTGATCGCATCGACGTCAAGACCGGCGGGACGCTGACCATCGAATCGCTGCAGGACATCGCCGAGAGCATGTCCAGGAACAGCCAGGTGGGTGGTCGCGTGCAGGTGTCGTTCGGTACCGCGTGGAATGCCGACGGTTATGCCAGTGCAGGCAAGGCCAGCGGCAGCTATCAGGGTGTTGGCCAGCAGAGCGGCCTGTTTGCCGGCAATGGCGGGTACCACGTCGATGCAGGTCACGTGAACCTGGTGGGCGGCGCGATTGCCAGCACCAATGCGGGCAACAGTGAACTGACTGCGGGCTCGCTGACGTTCACTGACCTGCAGAACCACATGGACTACACAGCCAGCTCCGGCAGCATCAGTGGCGGTGCGGGCGGGGAGATGGATGGCTGGACGCCCAAGCCGGGAACCGCCGCACCCCGAGGTGGTCCGGGCCTGCCGATGATGGAAAAGGGCAGCGACAGCAGCTCCACCCTGGCCACCTTGACCGAGGGCAACATCACCATCGGTGGCAGACAGACGTCGGCGGCCGAGCTGGGCATCAACACCGATGCCAGTGGAGCGCATCGTGCGCTGGATGCACTGCCGGATGCGAGCAAGCTGCTGGCGGATCAGCAGGCGATGGCGGCTGCGGCGGGGACGGGGCTGGCCACCAGCCAGCAGATTGCCTGGGGTATTGGGAGGGCGGATGCGGAGAAGATCACGGACAAGTATCGGGAAGGGATGAGTCCGGAAGAGAAACGGGCATTCGATGCGCTCCTTCCCGACGAGCAGTTCAAGCGCCTCGTCGCGTTCGATGCATCCTACCCGGATGCGCTGGTGACCCAGCAGAAGTGGGCCCCTGATGGCGTCTATGGGCGCGCGCTCGGCGCGGTGACCAGCGCGTTGGTCGGTGGTGTTGAAGGGCAGGGGCTGGGTCAGCTGGGTTCCAACGCGCTGGCGCCGTATGCAGCTGAACTGATCGGCAAGACGTTTGACCCGAACAAGCAGAGTGCTGTGCCTAGCGAGGCCATGCAGATGCTGTCGCACGCGCTGCTGGGCGCGCTGTTGGCAGAGGCCAATGGTGGCAAGGCGGGAAGTGGGGCGTTGGCGGCCGGTGGTGGTGAGCTTGCGGCGAAGTTCCTGGGCGATTACTACGCCAAGCAGAATAAGGGGCAGTTGTCGCCCGAGCAGGCGGAGCAAGTAAGGGTGCTCGGACAAGCGGTCGGCGCAATGGCGGGAGGGCTTTCCGGTGCAGGGATTTCTGGCGCGACATTGGGCATGGGTATCGCGAAGAACTCCGTTGAGAACAACTACCTGAATCACGACGAGCGGATGGAGTACCTTCAGGCGACTGTTATCTGTTCTGATGCGGGTAAAGACTGCGATATCAAGGAAAACTTCGAGCGGCTCTCTGCGGAGCGCGATTACAAGTTGTTGATGGCGTGCCAAGTGCCAGGATCTGCCGCATGTGCTGAGCAGCGTTCACTTGCGAAAATTGCATTGGAATCGCATAACTCACCTATATATAAGGGGGAGTATGACGCATGGATGGCGGAAAACGCCGATAAACTCATCGCTGCGAGCAAGAATGCCGGTTCTGGGGTCAACCTTGAAAAAATTGCCATTCACTCTTCTACCGAAGATCTGCAAAGGAAGGTGTACTGTTCGCTGGTTGGTGAGTGTGGTTCGAACACTGTCGATCTATTGCGTGGTGCAGGCTACGGTGCGGAAGCCGACTGGCTGTCGTCGACGAATCGAGCAGTCGCTGGTGCTGCCTTCGTAAACGGGCTCTGGACCGGGGGGAAGGACTTGGTAGCGGGTGCTGCAAGCATGAACCAGATCGGTGTTCTGTTGGGTTTGGTCTCGGATTACAAGGAGATGGACAAGCTTGGCTTGCAAGCATTCTCCGAAAAACGCAACAACGCGATAAGCCAGGCCATCAATGAGTACATGGAGAAGACGGCAGGCCTTGCGTACTACCTGACTGGTGGTAGGAACTCGTGGAATTTTGAAGACGTAGATCAGGCGGCTGACATTGGTGGAGAGCTCACGTTTGACATCGGAACTTCCTTGGTCGGGCCGGAGGCATTCCTCGCCAAGAGGACCATGACGGCCGCTTCGGAGGTCAGACTTATCGCCGATGCGGAACAGCAGCTCATAAAGTACATCGCAGGTATTGGAAGGAACCCGCCAGCGACCGCAATCGGTGCTGTTGATCCTACAACTGGTAGAATTGTGACTACGTCGAGTGGCCCTGTTCCTGATGTGATCGCGCCGGGCCTGAAGGCGTACGCTGATTCGCTCGGGGGCCTTGGCGTCAAGACAGCATGTGGGAATACTATTGGTCGTTGCGCAGAATTCAGAGCTGCAAACGAACTGATGCTGGCAAATCCACGTCTGAAGCTTGAGGATATTAAATTTACTGCTGCTGTTCGGCCGAGAAGTGGCCTTCCTGTTCCTAGATGTGATAATTGCAGGGATATATTTGGAGATGAGTAGTATATGGAAATGGATGAAGAATTTCTTGAGGTAAATGACATTGATTGGTTTGCGGTTGGTGCTGATGGGTGTGTTTGTCATTTTGCTACCGGAGGGCGTGGTGTCGTTCCGCGCCAGGTTGCATCGTCCATCGAGAGCTGGCAATTGGCGTGTGACTATATTTACTCGCTTCCTGTTTTCTCGGGCGTCATCGTGGTTGAAGAGAGTTTGCCTGATTTCAGTGGGCTCGCTCAGCGCGAGGCCTATCTTCGCTCTTTCCTTGAAATGGCGAGTCGCGGGATTTTTAGCCATGACGTAAGTGGGGATGGTTATCGCCTTATCGCCAAGCCGGAGCTTGCGATTCGCGAAGACGACCTCCCCGAGCGTGTTCGAAATCATATTCCAAAGATCGCCATCGGTTCGGACGATGATCTGCTTCATTTGATGCACTGAATGCGGCTTTTGTGGGAGTGTGTGAAACGGGTAGTCGATGCAGGGCCAGGCAATTGATCGGCTACCCGGTTGCCCCGCCAGAATAGTCAACCCTTTGAATAAATATCAGTGTTTTTTGAATGAAGAATCAGAACGAATGAAGATCGAGCCCGCTTTCAGTCGCGCTGAAAATGGTGTGGAGCGAGACGCAGACTCGGCCGCTGACGAGCCAAGTGAAAAGAGTGCACTGGCGATTTTGGTTAGGGACAGGTTCTCTACCTATTGCCGTTTCTGGAGCCTGGACGACGCTGCCGGAAGGGCGCCAAGGCGATGGAACTGGCCGGCATTCCTGTTCTCGTCACTCTGGTTCTTCTTCCGGCGCATGCATGCGTGGGGAGCGCTCTGGTTCATCCTTTCGCCGTTGATGATGACCGCCTTCGTGCTGATGGGGCTGCCGTGGTTGTCTTTGCTTTCTTTCGTAGTGTTTCGCGTACTTGCTGGAATCCTGGCGAATCCGCTGTACCTGGCGCACTGCCGAAGGATTGTCCGCAAGGTTGATGCCGAGCATCGCGGGGCACATCGGCGGCACCTTGAACTGCAGAAGGCTGGCGGTGTCAGCTACACAGCTCTGGTGATCGCCTTGGCGGTAACGGCCTCACAGAACCCCCTGATCAATCTGATCGTTCGTTCGATATCAGAGCCAACGCCCACGCAGTCCGCTGTGTACGTGGCGGCGAACCCGCCGGATCTGCCGGACCCGCAGATAGAGGAAGCAGAGCGGGTGGCGTACCAGGAGCAAATGCGTGCAATCGCAATGACGGCGTGGCCAGCGGGCGTTCCAACCGAGGGCAATGCCTGCATTGTCGAGTTGCGTTTGGCGCCACCAGGTCAAGTGCTGGAGGCCAATGTCCTGGAGCCGTGTACGTTGAACGACGCCCAACGCGAGATGATGCTGGGTGAAATCAGGCGCACGGACTTCACGATCGAGGGGAAGATGCGGTTCTTCAACCGGCATACCCTCATTGGATTGTGATCGCTGACATCCGGCGAGAGTCGCTCTGGAAATGGGGCATGCAGGGAGATTATTGGTGAAAGAACAGCTCTTGACGATCGAGGAAGCCTACATGGCGATGTTCTACTTCCTCCAGATCGACTATTCCCGCGGCCCCAGCGATGAGATCGGGGGGCTGCTGGGTTCACGTGGCTGGAGTCTTAAGGAGGATCGAAGCCCCACGGATCCAGGTGCGTGGGAGGACTGGTTGGACGCGGTGAGAGCGTCCATGGGGAACAGCGAAGAGGGCATAAAGGATATGAGTGCTACCTACACTGATCTGAAGCGGTAGCCGGATTACTGCGAGCTCCCATGGGTGAGGTGGGCAGGGACAGTTCGTATGAATCAGGAATTCTTCAGGGCAGAAATGAAGCCGAAGACGAAAGCGGTCATGCCGAGTCATGAAGCTGTTGGCTTCAGAATGATGGTTCGATAATGAGCATTTCGCTGTTTCTCGAAGTCGAAGCCGGTGCCGATCTGGATGCCGTGCTGCATGCCCTGGATTCGATCCAGGCCGAGTACTCGGACAGTACTGACGGTCTGCATGGGTATCTTCCAGCGTCCAACACCAGCTTCGGGTTCTGCATCGTCGACCCGCCGGAGGCGCTCGTAGCGGAAGGGCTTGAAGTCGAGTGGCAGGTGGGCCTGCTCGGCTCGTTTCATTTCCGCGCGAGCGGGTTTGAAAGCGCGTGGGAGGAAATCTGCCGCTTCACAAAGCGCTACGCCGCGACGTGCGGGTACCGGTTTGTGCTCTCGTTCCAGTTCGAGAGCGTCTATGCGGCAAGGCTCGGGAAGGATCTGGTCTTCCCGGGGCCTGCTGCACCGTAATGCCGGATACCGGAGCGGCAGGCCCCGGCCTGATCCCATTCTGGCTACCGGTGGCGATATACCTTATGGATATAACGCGTTCGTGAGTCGTCTGATTTCACACCTGTCTGCACAGTTCCAGAGTTTTAGATCGATATAATAATATCGCCCCATAAAGTTTCCCCTGCCTGCGCCGCCATCGATCGTACGGCCATGATCAAGGGAATTGAGATGCTCGCCTTACGCAACCTCCGAGTGGGATCCCGGCTGGGTGCCGGGTTTGGATTGCTGCTGCTGTTCATCGTGGCCATCGTCGGCCTGGTGCTGTACGGAAATCACCTGAAGTCCGCCCAGTTCGAGAAAGTGGTGGACGTCAACATGGTGAAGATGCGGCTGTTGAACGACATGCTGGATACCAACAACGCAGTGTTGATGCACCGCCGGCTGATGGTGATCAAGCGTGGCGAGGATTTCGGCAAGGATTATCAGAAGGCGCAGGAGCTGTCGCGGACCTACGACGGCATCTGGGCCAAATACATCAAGATTCCGCGTGACGCCACCGGCGATGCCCTGGTTGCGAAGATCGACGCGGCACGCAAGGCGACCGATGCCTCCACCCAGCATCTGCACGAGCGCATGAAGGCCGGGGATTTCGACGGCGCGGCCAAGGAACTGCTCGCCGAGCATGGGCTGGCAACCGCATGGAACGAGGCCATCTCGACATTGCTGCGGCATCAGGAAGCGCTGACCGCGCGCAGCCGCGAGGAATACCGGTCAACCGAATCCTGGACCGGTACGTTGTCGATCGTGTTCGGCGTGCTGAGCCTGATACTGGGTTCACTGGCGGCGTGGGCCATCACCCGCAGCCTGACCCGCCCGCTGGAAGGTGCGGTGAAGCTGGCCGATGGCATCGCCAACGGGCGGCTGGACAGCAGCATCGACGCCTCCGGCAATGATGAGGTGACCCAGCTGCTCCGGTCGATGCAGCGTATGCAGGCGCAGCTGCAGTCGGTGATGGCGGCGCAGGGTGAGCTGGCGCGCCAGCACGATGCGGGCAGCCTCAGCTACCGCATGGACGAGAGTGCCTTCCCCGGTGACTACGGGCGCATGGTGCACGAAACGAATGCGCTGGTCGGCTCGCACGTGCAGGTGCAGAACAGGCTGATCGAAGTGATGAAGCATTACGCCCGTGGCGACCTGTCGGTGGACATGGATCCGCTGCCGGGCGAGAAGGCGGCGATCACCCAGGCCATGGACGAGACCAAGAACAGCCTGTCGGCGATCAACAGCGAGATCCGCCGGCTGGCGACGGCAGCGGCGGCGGGCGATTTCAGCCTGCGCGGCGATGAAGACCGCTTCGCCTATGATTTCCGCGACATGGTGACCGGGCTCAATCGCCTGATGCAGACCACCGACGAGAACCTGGTGCAGGTGTCGACCCTGCTGCAGGCGATCTCGCGCGGAGACCTGACCGTGCGCATGCAGGGCGACTTCCATGGCGTGTTCGCCCGCATGCGTGATGACTGCAATGCCACCGTCGATCAGCTCAAGCAGATTGTCGGCCGCATCCAGTCCAGCGCGTCCAGCATCAACCTGGCGGCAGGCGAGATTGCCTCGGGCAACACCGATCTGTCGCGGCGCACCGAGCAGCAGGCGGCGAACCTGGAAGAGACGGCTGCGTCGATGGAGGAACTGACCTCTACCGTGAAGCAGAACGCCGAGCATGCCCGCCAGGCCAACCAGCTCGCGATTGGCGCGCACGGTGTCGCCTCGCAGGGCGGCGAGGTGGTCGGACAGGTGGTCACCACCATGTCGGCCATCGAAGCCTCGTCGAAGAAGATCGCCGAGATCATCTCGGTCATCGACGGCATCGCCTTCCAGACCAACATTCTGGCGTTGAACGCGGCAGTGGAAGCCGCGCGTGCCGGTGAGCAGGGCAGGGGCTTTGCGGTGGTGGCCAGTGAGGTGCGTACGCTGGCACAGCGCTCGGCCGGTGCGGCCAAGGAGATCAAGGGCCTGATCGAGGATTCGGTCGGCAAGGTCGCCGATGGATCGGCGCTGGTCCGCCAGGCTGGCACCACGATGGGCGAGATCGTGGCCTCGGTGCAGCGCGTGACCGACATCATGGCCGATATCTCTGCTGCCTCGCAGGAGCAGAGCTCGGGCATCGAACAGGTGAACCAGGCGGTGGTGCAGATGGACGAGACCACGCAGCAGAATGCGGCGCTGGTGGAAGAGGCCAGTGCGGCGGCACGCTCGATGGAAGAGCAGGCCAACCTGCTGGCCGAGGCGGTTTCGGTGTTCCGCACCGGTGCGGCGACGGCAGCGGCGGTGGTACGCCCTGCATTGGCAGCGGTAGCTGCGACGGTCACTCCAGTGCGTCGGCCCGCTGCGCTTTCACCCCGCATCGAGCCGACACTGGCGGCCAATGCCGTTGGTTGGGAAGAGTTCTAGCAGAGGGCAATGCCGGTAGGGAGACGGCGCCCATCACGATGGCTGATCGTGATGGGCGCGGATTTTCTTCCTGAACGCGCGATGGCCGATGAGGTGGCGGACACGCGCATTTCACTTCCGGTTGCCAACTGCGGGAGGACACTGGCGCCATACCGGAACTCAGGAGATGGCCATGAAGACCTCGACCCGATTGCTTGTGCTGGGCACCCTGCTGGCGGCTTCGTCGGTAGCCGGTGCACAGACCTACGGGCCGCGCGATGAAGGACGCCGATTCAACGATGGCAGCCGCGTGGTCTGCAAGAACGTGGAAGTGCAGCGCAACTCGCGCGATCCCAACCGCATTGCCGGTACTGCCACGGGCGCGGTGATCGGCGGCCTGCTGGGCAACCAGGTGGGCGGCGGCAATGGCAAGAAGCTCGCTACCGTGGCCGGTGCTGTTGCCGGTGGTGCGGCCGGTCGCCAGATCCAGGGCAACAGCCAGCAGAAGAATGGCGACCGCGTGGTCGAGCGCCGCTGCGAACGCGTCTATCGCTGACCGATCGCCGGCAGCCCCGGTTTTCCCCTTCCACATCGCAGTACTCGAACGCCGGCCCCGCGCCGGCGTTCTTCGTTGCAGGAAAAAGGGACGGAGGGGATTAAGTCGCAATCCCCCAAACCGGCCGCTTACGACTTAATCCCCTCCGTCCCCTTTTTTGCGAGGAGGCGCCAGGTGGCGAGGCTGCCGTAGAGCAGCAGCAGGACGGTGAGGGTGATCAGTTCGTGGCTGACTTCGGCCAGGCTGGCGTCCATCTGGTTCAGGCGCACCATCAGGTTGATGCCGGAGGTGGTCGGCAGCAGCTGCGCCAGCCAGACCAGCGGTTGCGGCGTCATCACTGCGGGCCACGACAGGCTGGCGAGGAAGAACAGCGGGATCGAGGTGGCGATGATGTACTGGAAGGCGCGTTCGCGGGTGCGGAAGAAGCTGCCGACGAACAGGCCGAAGGCCACGGTGGCGGCGATGAACAAGGTGCCGCCCAGCAGCTGGCCCAATGGGTTGCCGCCGCGCGGATAGTCCTGCACCCAGGCGGTGAAGCCGGCGTAGTAGAACAGGCCGAACAGGCCGATCAAGCCGAAGCCCATCGCCATGCCGGCCAGGGTCGGCAGGTCGAAGCGCAGGCGCCGGCCGAGCGCGAGGCGGCGGCCGCCGAGCAGGACGCCGATGCCCATCAGCAGCGTCTGGTGCACGATCAGCTCGGCCACACCGGGCACGATGGCGCTGCCATAGCCTTCCTGCGTGTTGTACAGCGGGCGCTGCACCAGGGTGACCGGTGGTGCCTGCGGTGCGCCCATGAAGGCGGCCTGGCCGACCACCGCATCACGCCCGAACGCACCCAGTGCATCGGCCACGCTGCCCAGCACCCAGCTGGCACGCCCCAGGTAGGCGCCGTTGCCGAGCAGCACCAGCTTGGCCGGATGGCCGCGCAGGATGTCGCGTTCCAGGTTGGCCGGGATCAGCACGATGCCTTCGGCGTGGCCGGCTTCCAGCTGCTGCCGGGCACTGTCGATGTCTGCCGGTTGCCCGACTACGCGTGCCACCCGGAGTGCATCGAGCTTGCGCAGCAGCTCGCGGCTGGTCGCGCTGTGGTCTTCATCCACCACCAGCACCGGCAGGTTGCCGGCCACCTGGTGGCGGTATGCGGCCGGGTAGAAGAACGAGTACAGGATCACCGCGCCGACCATCACCACGATCGCATAGCGGTCGCACAGCACCGCCATCAGGGTCTGCCGCAGGCTGCGCCAGAGTGCGCTCATGCGTCGGCCCCTGCGGGATGTGCGGCGGCAGGCGTGCGCGCAAAGGCGATCAGGCGCAGGCCACCCAGGCCACCGGCCACCACTGCCATGAGCAGCAGCGTGGCCAGCGGCCATACCGAAACCTGCAGCGGCGAACCGATGAACTGCTGCTGGGTCTGCAGCTTGATGTAGGCGCTGAGCGGCAGCAGCTGATGCCAGATGCGGGTGAACAGGGGGCCATCCAGCACCGGGAAGGTGGCGCTGGAGAACGCCAGTGCGGTGCCGATGCTGAGGCCGACCGCAGACAGCGCGGTACCCATGTCGCGGGTGACGCCGACGAAGAACAACGCGTAGGCGGCCGTGGACAGGTAGAACAGCGGCTGTGCGAGCAGCAGCACGAGCACGCTGCCGGCCACACCATCGCCGCGCAGCCAAGCGAGGTAGCCGATGCCGAGCGCGCCATACACCGAGAACAGCAGGACGTACGGCGCGATCTTGCCGGCAATCGCCGACCATGGCGTGCGGCCGAGCCAGGCGGGCAGGGTACCGTCGCGGATCTCGCGGCCGAGGCTGCCGGCCACCGCAAGTGCCAGCACCAGCGACAGCACCGCGGGGAAGATCAGTGGCAGCAGGAACAGCTCGTAGCTGCGCGCCGGGTTGTACAGGATGTCCGACTGCACCGCGATCGGTGCCGCACGCAATTTACCCGGACCGACCTGCAGTCCGATGCGCTCGCGCAGCAGGCGTGCGTTCCAGGCCGAGACCGCGTCGCCGATATCGCGCGCCGCGGACTGGCCGGTGGTCATGTAGGTGGCGTTGTAATAGGCGAACACCGTGCCCTGGCGTCCACGCAACGCCTGCCGGGTGACATCGCGCGGCACCAGCACGATGGCGAACACGTCCAGGCTGCGCAGTTGCGACCGTGCGTCTTCCAGGTCCACCGGCTGGCTGGCGATGCGCACGCCGGGGCTGGCATCGAGCATGCGCAGCAGCAGGCGGCTGTCACTGCTGTGGTCGAGGTCGACCACCGCGATCGGGATGTCGCGCATCACCGAAGGGGTGAACATCCACGCCATCACCACCAGCATCAGCAGCGGCAGCAGGGTGACCAGCAACAGGTCGGCGCGGTTGCCGCGCAGTGACCGCAGCTCGCGCCGCCAGCTGGCGGCGAAGCCGCTGCTGTCGGGGCTCAGTGCTGGGGCCATGCGAACAGCACGCTCATGCCGGGGCGGAAGCCCTCGATGCGGCGTACCGGGCGCACCCGCACCTCGAAGCTGCGGACGTCGTAGCCGGACGACTGGCGGGTGGTCCGCCAGGTCGCATAGTCACCGGCCGGATTGATGAAGTAGACCTCGAATTCGCCATCCAGGCCGAGTGCCGGCACGCTGCCCTGCAGCTTGCTGCCGACCTTCAGGCCCTGCATCTGCGATTCGCGCAGGTTCATCGCCACCCACATGCGGTCGATGTCGACCAGGGTGAACACCGGGTAGCCGGCCGGCACCAGTTCGCCGGGGTCGGCCATGCGCTTGTTGATCTCGCCGGCCACCGGCGCGCGCCCTTCCACTTCGGCACGCGCGGCGTTGACCTCGGCCACCGCGCCCTGTGCCTGCTGCACCTGGCCCTGTGCGGCACGCTTGTCCTGCTCGCGTGCGCCGGCCAGTGCCATGTCGTACTGCGCGCGGGCGGCACGGGCCAGTTCACGCGAACTGGTGGCCTGGGCATGCGCTTCATCGCGCTTCTGCCGGGTCATCACGCCTTCGTTGAACAGGTTCTGCACGCGCTGGTAAGTAGCTTCGGCCAGCGTCGCACCGGCTTCGGCCCGCTTCCAGTTGGCTTCGGCAGCGCGGATGTCTTCGCTGCGCGCGCCTTCGTCGGCCTTGTCGGCCACCGCCTGTGCGGCGGCCAATGCGCCGTGCGCCTGCTGTTCCTTGGCGGCCACTTCGGGGCTGTCGAGCAGGAACAGCACCTGCCCAGGCTGCACGCGGTCGCCCTCGCGCACCTTCAGTTCGGCCACGCGCGCGGTGATCTTGGCGGCCACGTTGATCGTGTCCGCATCAGCCATGCCCTGGATCTGGTCGGCCGGGCTGCGCCAGGCCAGCCACAGGCCGAGCACCACCACGACCAGCAGCACCACTATCAGGATCGGGCCCAGGCGGCGCTTGGCCGGGGGCGTCGTCGCGTCGTCGTGCAGCACATCACTCATGGTCGATCACCTCGTCCGCACGCCGCCGGAACTCTTCGAAACGGTCCATCTGTCCACTGACCTCCAGCAACTGTGCCAGCGCAATATCGTATTGGTAGGCGGCCTGTGCGCGCTCGACACGGGCGCCGCCCAGGCCGAGCCGCGCGTCGATCACATCCAGCGAGGTGGCCTGGCCTTCGCGGAATGCCAGCTCCTGCAGGCGCAGGTTTTCCTGCGCCTGGGCGATGCTGCTGTCGAGCAGCACGTACTGCTGGCGCGCGGTTTCCAGCTCATTCCAGGCCTTGCGCACGCCCAGTGCGACCTGGTTCTCGGCCTCGCGCAGGCCGGCTTCGGCCTGGTCCTGCTGCGCACGCGCGGCGCTGATCTGCGCCGGCCGTGAGTTCGGCGACAGGAAGGTGTACTTCAGGCCGATGCCGAACGCCCAGTCCGGATCGGTCAGCATCTCGTCGCGGCGGCGGAAGTCGTACTGGCCGAAGGCGAAGATCTGTGGCTTCAGCTTGGCTTGCTGCACGCGCACGCCCTGTTCGGCCTGCGCCACCATCGCCCGCAGGCGTGCGATCTGCGGCTGGCGCGCCTGCGCCGTGCGCTCGAAGCTGGCCACCGGTTCCAGCGGCACGCGCTGCACGAACAGCGGCGACACCGGCTGCACCTCGCCACCACTGCGCAGCAACGTGGCCAGTGCGGCTTTCAGCGTAGCCAGGTCGTTCACTGTCTTCTGGTATTCGCGCTCGGCCTTGTCGCGGGCCACGGTGGCCTGCAGGCGCTGCGCGCGGGTGGCGAAGCCCTCGCGTTCCAGCTTCTCTGCGTCGGACAGGTGGCGGTTGAGGCCATCGCGCACATCGCGGCGCACGTCCACCGCCTGCTCGGCCAGGCGCTGGCCAAAATAGGCCTGGGCCAGCTGCACGGTCAGCGATTGGCGCTGTGCTTCGCGCTCGGCACTGGCCTGTTCGTGGGCGGCGCTGGCGGCACGTTGCGCGGCAGGAATCACGCCGCCGGTGTAGAGCGGCAGCACCGTAGTCACCACCGGGCGGGTACGCCAGTCGCGTTCGGTGAACGACAACGGCGAGTCGATGCCATAGGCCTCGGCCACCGGTGCCAGCGAACCCAGTGGCAGGGTGAGGGTCTTCTGGAACTGCAGGCGGCGCACTTCGCCGGTGATCTCCGGCAGGCGCAGCAGGCGGGTGGCGTCCTGCAGGTCCTGCTTGTTGCGCACCGCTGCATCCGCGGCGGCCAGTGCATCGGAGACCTGCTCCAGCCGCTGCCGTGCCTGTTCCCAGTCCAATGCGGGTGCATCGGTGAGGGTCTGCGCCTGCGCAGCCAGTGGCAGGCAGGTCGTCAGCGCCAGCGCCAGCGCGGCCTTCGCGCAGTGCATCCTTGTACGTCGGCCGATCACGCCCATGCCGTCCCAATGGTGAAGAAGTGCGCAAACGGTAGTGCGCGCGGCGTGAAGCCGGGGTCTGCGGTCATCGGTTTGTCCTCAACGAAGGGTGCCGCTGGCCGCCGTGCGCAGCGCCTGGGTGATGTGCTGCAGCGTGCTTGAGCGCACGGCGGCATGCTGCCAGTACAGCGGCACGTCGAGCCAGCGGCGGGGTTCCAGTACCACCACGCGGCCGGCGTGCACGGCGGGCGCGACCAGGGTTTCCGGGGCCATGCCCCAGCCGAGTCCGCACGCGGCGGCTTCGACGAAACCGGTGGAGGAGGGCAGGTAGTGTAGCGGCGGCTGCAGCCGCGCGCGGGTCAGGCGCCGCACGAAGCGCCATTGCAGTTCATCTTTGCGGTTGAACACCAGCATCGGCGCGCGCGCCAGGGCCGCGGCCTGCATGCCATCGCTGAAGTACTGGCGGGCGAAGCCGGGCGAAGCGATGGCGTGGTAGCGCATCGCGCCGAGCGGGTGCACGTTGCAGCCCTTCACCGGTTGGCTTTCGGCGGTGACCGCGCCGAGCACGCTGCCATCGCGCAGCAGCTGCAGGGTGTGGTCCTGGTCGTCCATGCGCAGGTCGAACAGATAGCCATGGCGCTGGTGCAGGTCGGCGATGGCCGGCACGAACCAGGTATCAAGCGAGTCGTCGTTGACCGCCAGGGGGATCGGTGTGCGCGCAGCGTCGCTGCCACGCTCGGGTAGCAGCTCGGCCAATGCCTCGGCCTCCAGTGCCTGCATCGGTCGTACCCGGCGCAGCAGCGCTTCACCCGCGGCGGTCGGTCGGCACGGTGCCTGGCGCACCACCAGGACCTGCCCGAGCCTGTCCTCCAGGGCCTTGATCCGCTGCGACAGTGCTGATGGGCTGATCGACAGGCGGCGTGCCGCAGCCTCGAAGCTGCCTTCCTCCAGCACCGCGGCAAACGCGGCCAGTTGCGGGTGTACCAGGTCCATGCCGGTGCCTCTTCAGTTTTCCTGCACAGGATAAAGAAAAATCAGTTTGTCTAAACATGGCCGTTGGCCGCACCCTGCGCGTCCCCCCGCTGCCTGGCCTGTCCTGATGTGGATTGCCGCTACCGCCGCCGGCCTGTTCGCAGGTGCGGGCCTGATCATCGCCATCGGCGCGCAGAATGCCTTCGTGCTGCGCCAGGGCCTGCAGCAGCGTCATGTGGGGAAGGTCGTGCTGGCCTGCGCCGGTGCGGACATCGCGCTGATACTGGCCGGTGTCGGCGGCATGGGCGCGCTGGTGCTGCAGTGGCCGTTGCTGCTGCAGGTGCTGCGCTTCGGTGGAGCGGCCTTCCTGCTCTGGTATGGCCTGCTGGCGGGACTGCGCGCGTGGCGCGGTGGCAGTGCGCTGGCCGCCGCCGAGGCGCAGGGCGGCAGTGGGCGCCAGGTACTGCTGACCTGCCTGGCGTTCACCTTGCTCAACCCGCACGTCTATCTGGATACGGTGGTGCTGCTGGGCAGCCTGTCCACGCGCTACCCGGGCGATCTGCGCTGGGCCTTCGCCGCCGGTGCCTGCGTTGCCAGCGTGGCCTGGTTCTGCACGCTGGGCTATGGCGCGCGCCTGTTGCAGCCGGTGTTCCGCAGGCAGAGCGCCTGGCGGATGCTGGACGCCGGCGTGGCGATCTTCATGTCCTGCCTCGCCATACTGCTGCTGTTGCGCCCGCTCTAGGCCGCGTCCACCGCGCACTGCGGCGTCTCGCCGGGGCGCAGGGTCAGTACGCGCACGCCATTGCGGGTAACTGCCACGGTGTGTTCGAACTGCGCCGACAGCTTGCCATCGCGCGTGTAGACCGGCCATTCGTCCGGCTGCTGGCGGATGGCCGGCTTGCCCTGGTTGAGCATCGGCTCGATGGTGAACACCATGCCTTCCTCCAGCACCATGCCGGTGTTGGGATGGCCGTAGTGCAGGATCTGCGGTTCCTCGTGCATTTCCTGGCCGATGCCATGGCCGCAGTATTCCTTCACCACGCTGTAGCCGTGGCTGCGCGCGTGGCGGGCGATGGCGTGGCCGATATCGCCCAGGCGTGCGCCGGGGCGCACCGCGGCGATGCCTTTCCACATCGCCTGGTAGGTGGTCTGCACCAGCCTGCGCGCGGCGTAGTCGACCTCGCCCACCAGGTAGGTGGTGCTGGAGTCGGCGATGTAGCCGTTCTTCTCCAGGGTGATGTCGAGGTTGACGATCTGACCGTCGTGCAGCACGTCGGTGGTGCTGGGCACGCCGTGGCAGATGACGCTGTCGACCGAGGTGTTGAGCACATACGGGAAGCCGTACTGGCCCTTGCTGGCCGGCCGCGCCTGCAGCTCGTCAACGATCATGCGTTCGACGAAATCGTTGATCTCCATGGTGCTGCGGCCCTGCAGCGGCAGCCGGTCGAGCGCGGCGAACACCTGCGCCAGCAGGCGGCCCGATTCGGCCATCAGCGCGATCTCGTCAGGGCGCTTGATGATCGCCATCTGCTCAGACCTGTCCCGGTGCCAGCAGCGGCGGCTGCACGCCGGCCGCCCGCAGTTCGCTGGCAACGATGTCCTGGAAGCTCAGCGTGGGGTTCAGCTCGCACAGCATGCCGACCCGGATCCAGAAGTTGGCCTGGGCGTTGATCGAGCGGCTGGAGACGGTGCAGGCACGGCGCAGCTGGTCGTGCAGGGTGTCATCGATGTTGACGATGCCCATGGGCGGTCCTGGCAGAGTGGATATACGAAGCATATATGTTCCGTATATCCGCCTCAAGTCCGCATTGTTCAGTCCACGTGGGTGGCGAAGCGCAGCCGGTTGCCGTCGGGGTCGCGCAGCAGCATCTCGCGGCTGCCCCATTCGGTGTCATGCGGGGGCTGCTCGATGGGCACGTTGGCCGCACTGAAGGCGCGGTGCAGGGCGTCGACGTCCTCGACGATGAAGTACACCGCGCCGCCGACCTCACAATCGCCGCTGTGTTCGGTGAGAAAGATCGTCTGGCCGTCGCGGGTGAGCTGGACGAACAGCGGAAAGCCGGGTTCGAAGCGGTGTTCCCAGTCGACCACGAATCCCAACCCCTGCACGTAGAACGGCAGGGTGGTGTCGGCGTGACGCATGCGCAGTTGCGGGATGACGGTCTGGGGCATGGCGAGGGCTCCGGGCGGGAGTCCAGTGTAGTGCCGGCCGCTGGCCGGCATTGGTCTGGTAGATGCCAACGTTGGTTGGCATTGCCGGCCAGCGGCCGGCACGACCGACGTGGTCAGCAGGCCGTCGGTACGGCGGCAATCGCGGCCAGCAGTTCGCGGTTCACCTGCTGGTGCCGTGCCTGCCAGACGGGAAGGTCCTCGGCGCTGATGTCGGGCTGGCCATCCAGCGACGACAACCAGCGCTTGAAGCGGCTCTGGTAGTTGGCCAGCGACACTTCGCCGGTGATGTCACTGCCGACCAGGCCACCGGCGCGCAGTGCTTCGATCACCACCAGTGCGTGTTCCAGCTGGAAGCGGCCCTGGTCCCAGTTGCTGCGGGCGACGTCCTCGGCGAACACATCCTTGTCGATCGACAGGTAGGTCGGTTGCGGCGACTTGGCCTGCTCGGCGGCGAACGCGGCGACCAGTGCCTCCGGGTGCTCGAACCGTCGGAATGCACGGCCCATGCCGAGGCGGTGGCCCCAGCCCACGTCCACATCCATGCACCAGTAGGTCAACCGCCCGCCCATCAGCGGGCGCCAATGGTTTTCCCAGGCGTGGCCCAGGCCGATATCGCTCGAGGTGATGCCCAGCACGTGGATGTGCGAGATCTGTGGCAGCTTGCTGGCGGCGTTCACCCACGAACCGCAGTGCATGCCGAACGGGAAACGCATGTTGTCCGGATGGTTGTCCAGCACCACCAGCTGGAAGGGCCGCTGCGGGCGCATGCGACGCAGCAGAGGCAGGCTGAGATGATGGAAATCACCGCTGCCGAGCATCACCGTGCCGAGCTGGGCCGGCAGCGGTGCCAGCACTTCAGCGGCGAAACGGTCGAGGGTGGCATTGCTGCAGGCGAAGCGCAGTGGATCGTGCCATTGCGGCAGGGCCAGGGTCTGCGCCTGGGGCAGCGGCAGCACGCCCCCGTCCAGGTCCAGGATCAGCGGGGAACGCAGCGGCATCGTTCAACCGCCTCCATCAGGCTCGCCCTGCAGATGCGGGGCCAGCCTGCGCAGGGCGGCGCGCAGCAGCGGGGAGCGTGCGTGGATCGCGTGCCGGGTGGAGGTGAAGCGGGCGCCCAGCTCGGCCTTGATCCGCGAGTCGGTCCAGCCGGCCACATAGTGGCTCAGGCCGTGCTGCAGCGCGTACTCAAGGTTGTGCATCCAGCTGACCGCGTACAGGTTGTGCTCGCGCGACTGCGGGTAAGCCAGGCCGATGTACTTGTCCACCAGCTTGCCGGCATGCACGTAGCACAGGTTCCAGCCGATCAGCTGGCCCTGGTGGCGGTACAGGAACATCCGTCCCTGGCCCTGGCTGTCGGCCAGCAGGTACTGGAAATAGGGCAGGTCGAGCTGGTCGAAATGCACCGCGCTCTGCGCGAACACGCCCAGGTACAGCGCGTACAGTTCGGCCTGCAGCTGCGGGTCGGCCAGGGCCGGATCACCGGTGGCGATGCAGTCGATCTGCAGGTCATCACGCGAGCGCAGCTTGCGCCGGATGTTCTTGCGGCGCGAGGACGACAGGCGGCCGAGATAGCCGTCGAGCGAATCGAAATCGATCGCCACCCAGGCCAGCGGCATGCCTTCCAGTTCGACGAAGCCGCGTGCCAGCAGCGCCTGCAGGAAGGCGCCGCTGTGTGCGTTGGCGGCGTCGTCCAGCAACGGTGAATCGATCGCCAGGTCCTTGACCACCAGCAGGCGCGTATCGCCGATCGCGTGACGCGTCACGTCCTCGGCCAAAGCCTCCGGCGCCACGTGCGCCGGCAACGGGGTGTACTCGGTGCTGGTGGCACCGACGAAGCGGGTCTTCCAGGTGATCCATGGCCGCCACAGGCGCGACAGCGGCAGGCCGAGCAGCTTGCCGCGCAGCCCGTCATCCATCGTCGTGGTCAGGTCCAGTGGCGCACGGAAGGTCGGCAGGCCGCTGGGAAGGCGGCCAGCCTCGAATCCGAGCGGCGGGTGGGCCAGGAAGCCCTCCAGCAGCGCAGCCGGTTCCAGCGCGGTGCTGGATGCGCGTGACGTCATCTCCATCGGCACGGGAACCGGCAGCGCATCGACCTCAGCCCTTGGCCTTGGTCAGCGCCTGGTCGAGCAGGGTGATCGCCAGGTCGATCTCTTCGTAGCTGATGTCCAGCGACGGCGCGAAGGTGATCACGTTCTTGTACCAGCCACCCACGTCGAGCACGAGGCCCATGCGCTTGCCGTCGTGCAGGAGGTCACCGGCCAGGCCGATGTCGACCATGCGGTCCAGCAGTTCCTTGTTCGGGGTGTAGCCGTCGGTCTGGCAGATCTCGGCGCGCAGGGCCAGGCCCAGGCCGTCGACGTCGCCGATTTCCGGGTGACGCTTCTGCAGGCCACGCAGGCCGTCGAGGAAGTACGCGCCCTTCTCCGGCACGGTGCGCTCGTAGTCCATTTCCTTGCCCAGCTTCAGCACTTCCAGGCCCAGGCGGGTGCCCAGCGGGTTGGAGTTGAAGGTGGAGTGGGTGGAGCCCGGCGGGAACACGGTCGGGTTGATCAGTTCTTCGCGCGCCCACAGGCCCGACAGCGGGTTCAGGCCGTTGGTCAGCGCCTTGCCGAACACCAGCACGTCCGGGGTCACGCCGAAGTGCTCGATCGACCACAGCTTGCCGGTGCGCCAGAAGCCCATCTGGATTTCATCGACGACCATCAGGATGCCGTACTTGTCCAGCACGCGCTTGAGGCCGGTGAAGAAGTTGCGCGGCGGGATGACGTAGCCGCCGGTGCCCTGGATCGGTTCGACGTAGAACGCGGCGTACTCGGCCTGGCCGACCTTGGGATCCCACACGCCGTTGTATTCGCTTTCGAACAGGCGCTCGAACTGCCACACGCAGTGGTCGGAGTACTCATCCGGGGTCATGCCCTTCGGGCGACGGAAGGGGTACGGGAACGGGATGAACATCGCGCGCTCGCCGAAGTGGCCGTAGCGGCGGCGGTAGCGGTAGCTGGAGGTGATCGACGATGCACCCAGGGTACGCCCGTGGTAGCCGCCCTCGAAGGCGAACATCAGGCTCTTGCCGCCGCGCGCGTTGCGCACGATCTTCAGCGAGTCTTCAATGGCCTGCGCACCGCCGACGTTGAAGTGCACGCGGCCATCGAGGCCGAACTTCTCGTGCATGTCCACGGCAATGGTCTTGGCCAGCTGCACGCGGGTCGGGTGTAGGTACTGGCTGGCGACCTGCGGCAGGGTGTCGATCTGGTCCTTCAGCGCGTCGTTCAGGCGCTTGTTGCTGTAGCCGAAGTTGCAGGCCGAGTACCACATCTGCAGATCGAGGTAGGGCACGCCCGCGCCGTCGAACATGTAGCTGCCTTCGCCGCGCTGGAAGATCTTCGGCGGGTCGACGTAGTGGACGGTGTCGCCGAAGGAGCTGTAGCGGGCTTCGTCGGCCAGCAGCTGCGCGTCGGAGGCAGCCGAATCGGCGTTCTTGTCAAAAATGTTCATGCAGTTCGGTTCCGTGAAGGACGTTCGAAAGGGGCAACGGGGGAGCGTGCTTGGAGGGGAGTGCTCAGGCGGTGGCCAGCAGCAGGGGCAGTGCGGCAGGCTGCGGGCTGGCGTCGAGGCGACGTGGCTGCAGCAGGCTGCCATCGAGCAAGCGCGGCAACAGTGCGATTGCATCGTGGAAGGTATCGATGGCGGCATGCTCGATGCCGGCCTTGGCGCAATGGGTGATCAGGCGCCGTTTGGCGAACACGAAGTCGGCATCTTCGGAGACGCAGAAGTCCGAACTGCCGTCGCCGATCATCAGCACGCGTGGTGCTTCGTTGGCACGCGCCTGCGCGGCGCAGGTGCACTTGCAGGTGCCGCTGCGGCAGCCTTCGGCCTGGTAGGGCGATTCCAGTTCCCAATGGTCTTCGCACCAGCGCAGGTGGTTGGCCACCACCGGCAGTCGCGACAGGCCGTGGTTGGCGAGGATGCGGTGGATCGCATAGTCCAGGCCGTCGCTGACGATGCGCAGCGGCACGCCCAGCTGTTCGGCGCGGCTGACAAAGGCGGCGAAGCCCGGATCAATCTGCACCTGGTCCAGGTGCGCGTCGAGCGTGGCCGGGTCCAGCTTCAGCAGCCGTACCTGGCCCTGCATGCATTCACGCGAGCCGATCTTTCCCGCCTTCCACTGGTCTTCCAGTTCCTGCCAGCCCGGCTGGCCGTACTTCTCCAGCAGCGAGTCGATGACATCTTCGAGGCTGATGGTGCCGTCGAAGTCACACAGGATGCTCCAGTGCATGGGCAGGTCCGTCGATGAGAAAGGCGTCCGGCACGGTGCCGGGGCAGGCTCAATGTAGGCAGGCAGCCTTTCTCGTTCCTTTCCTGTTGAAAGCCTGCACCGCAGGCTGGGGAAAGTGTTCAGGAAACGAGCTTCCTGAATGGGTTAAATGGCCCGAAAACCGCGGTTTCAGGGCTGCGCGGCGGCCAGTGTCCGCAGGATCTGCGCGGTCTCTTCACGGGTCTGCCAGGCGCTGTTGCCGAGGGTGAGCATGCGTGCCGCGAAGTCGCGCGCATTGGGCATGTCGTCCTGCGGCACGATGCCACGCAGGTAGGCGTAGTCGGGCAGGGCATGGATGAACATGCGGCTGGCGCCGAGGCCGCGCGGCCACAGTTCGTCCAGTGCGGCATCGCGGGCGCGCTGGCTGGGCAGCAGCAGCATCAGCATCGGCCAGGTGCCGCCGGTGCCGGCCAGGCCATCGACCACCTCCACTGCCGGCAGCTGTGCCAGCTGCACACGCAGCTGCAACGCGCGCAGGCGCCCGGCCTGCAGGAATGCGGGCAGCCGCCGTGCGGCATGGGCGCCGATGTTCTGCCGCCACTGGCTGACCCGGTGCTGCGGTATGTCCAGCGGGAAAATGTCACCGACCGCGTCTTCCAGATCACCGCGCTGCAGTGCGCTGCGCAGCGGATTGCCGTACACCAGCGACAGCAGCGAGGGGCGATAGCAGGCGGCGAGGCCCAGCAGCTGCACACTGCGAAGCAGCTCCCAGCGCAGGCTGAAACGCACCTGTTCGGCGGCATGTTCGGACAGCGCGGCGCGCAGTTCGTCATTGCGGCTGACCAGCAGGCCGCCTTCGTGCAGGCTCAGCCCCTTGCCGGCGGCCAGGCTGAAGAATCCGATGTCGCCACGCAGGCCGACACTGCTGTTGCCGACCCGTGCGCCCAGCGCCTGTGCGGCATCTTCGATGACCCACGCGCCGGCGTTGCGGGCGACCTCGCAGGCCAGTTCGACATCGGCGATGCGCCCACCGAGGTGGGTCGGCAGGATGGCCAACGTGCGCGCATCGGCCAGGCGCCTGAGCTGGGTCGGGTCGAAGTCGAAATGGCCACGCCGGGTATCGCACAGCTGCACGCGCAGGCCGAGGCTGTGCACCGCGATCGGCACCAGCGGACAGGTGTAGGCCGGCATGATCACGGTATCGCGCTTGGGCGCGCGCTTGCGCAGGGTGCGCAGCGCGATCAGCAGCGCGTGGGTGCCGGAACAGGTCAGCTGCAGCGGTGGCGTACCCAGTTGGTTGGCCAGGATTTCGCGCAGGTCGCCGCCACCGGGAAGGAAGTCGCTGGCCTGCATCGGCAGGCCAGCCGTCGGCGGCAGTTCGCGCGCGAACAGGCTCATCGCAGTCCGCTCACGAGGTGCTTTCGGCGGGGCTGTGCGGGTCGTCCGCTTCAGCGCGGCCAAGGCACACGATGCCGGCCACGATCAGTACCGCACCGACAAGGTGGTGCAGGGTGAGCGGCTCTTTCAGCAGCCAGGCCGACAGCAGCAGCACACTGATCACTTCCAGGTGCGAGGCCGCGAACGCCGGGCCGATCGGCGCATGGCGCAGCAGGCTCATCCAGGTGAAGAACGCACCGACGTAGCCGAGGATCGCGCCGTACACCCACGGCTGTGACAGCACGCGCAGCAGCCACGCGGTGTTGGCCTCGACCGGCAGTGCTGCATCGCCAGCGTACTTGAAGCACAGCTGGGCCAGCGTATCGAAGGCCATCAGCAGGGGGAAGCCGATCACATACAGGCGCCTCATGAGCCAGCCCCCACCACCGCCACGCCCGCCGTGACCAGCAGCATGCCGGTCACCCGCAATGGCGTGAGCTTTTCGCGGAACAGGAAGCGGCCGGCGATCATCAACGCAACGATGTTGATCGAGCCCAGCAGCACGCCCTTGGACAGCGGCACCAGTGACAGGAACGCGATCCAGGCGACGAACTCAAGCACGTAACAGGCGATGCCGATCCACAGCCAGGGGCGGCTGAGCATGTGTTTCCAGCGTTGCAGTCCTTCGCCATCCTGCGGGTCGCTGGCGGCGGCCTTGAAGGCGAGCTGGCCACCGGTATCGAGCACGACATTGGCCAGCCACAGCAGCGTGGCGAGTGCCCCCATCTCAGGCCACCGCCTTGAGGACGCCGCTGCGTTCACCGATCTCGGTGAAGAAGCGCGCGCTGCGGCGGATCACGTCGCGGCGTTCGCGGTCGATGGTGATCATGTGGTAGCTGTCTTCCAGCACCACCAGTTCCTTCGGGCCGCTGACCCGCGACATCACCAGTTCGGCATTGCCCATGCTCGCCACGTCGTCTTCGCGGGCGTGCATCACCAGGCACGGCGCGGTGACCTGGTGCAGGTGGCGGCGGGTCCAGTTGCTCAGGGCGCGCATCTCGGCCAGCGCGTGCCAGGGGTTGCCCGGAAGGCCGGCAGCCGCGCTGTCGCCGGACAGCATGGCGGCGCTGACCTGCGCGCGCAGGCGCTCGTCACGCAGGCCGTACGGCGGTTCTTCCATGAACATGCGGTCGCGGCCGATGTTGAAGCGCTTGAACCACGGCAGCAGGAACGAGAAGCGGGCCACGGCGGGAATGTTCCAGCCGTCGTAGCGGAAGGTGGCGCCATACACGCCGACGCCGGACACCCACTCGGGGCGGCGTGCGGCCAGGGCCAGCGACAGCACCGCGCCCATCGACAGGCCACCGACGAACAGCTGGTCGACCTTGCCGCGCAGGCTTGCCGCCGCATCCTCCACGCCTTGGTACCACTGTTCCCAGGTGGTCGCCAGCAGGTCATCCACGGTGCCGCAATGGCCGGGCAACTGCACGCCGTGTACGGTGAAACCGGCGTTGTTCAGGCCCTTGCCCAGCATGCGCATTTCCGCCGGGGTGCCGGTCAGGCCGTGGACCAGCAGCACGCCCTGCGGGCCACCGGGGAGGAAGAAGTCGTGCGATTCGGTCACCTGGCGGCTCCGGGACGGCAGTGGGGATGGTCAGGATCGCAAGCGCGATTTTCGCCAGCCTTTCAGCACCCCGGTCCGGGTCAGGGGGCCTTCAGCAGCGGCAGCGTGATGGCGACCTTCAGACCCCCGCCGGCGCGGTTGAGGAAGGTCAGGCGGCCGCCAGAATGCTCCACCGCTTCGTGGGCGATGGCCAGGCCCAGGCCGGTGCCACTGGCGGTGGTGCCGGGGGCGCGGAAGAAGCGCTCGCCCAGCCGCGGCATCACATCCTCGGGTACGCCGGGTCCGTTGTCCTCCACGTACAGTTCGACGTCATTGTCATCCAGCGCGTGCACGCCGACCGTGACGGTCGCATCGCGGCCGGCATAGCGCAGCGCATTGTCGATCAGGTTGTCCAGCGCTTCCTGCAGCTGGGCGCTGTTGCCGAGCACGCGCAGCGGATGGGGGCTGCCGCGGTAGCCCAGATCGATGCCATCGCGGATCGCTTCGGGCACGCGCATGCCCACCCATTGCGGTACCAGTCCGCACAGATCCAGCGCTTCCACGGTATCGGGCACGGTCTGGGCCCGGCTCAGCGCCAGCAGCTGGGTGCTGACCCGCGCGGTGCGCTGGTTGAGCCGGCGGATGTGCTGCAGCGCCTCGCGTACCGTGTCCGGGTCACCATGGGCCAGTGCCTGGTCCACGTGCAGGGCCATGCCGGCCAATGGTGAGCGCAGCTGGTGCGCGGCATCGGCGATGAAGCGGTTCTGCAGCGTGATCATTTCCGCCTGGCGCGCAAACAGATCGTCGATGGTGCTGATCAGTGGCTGGATCTCCTCCGGCACGTCGGCGTCGGAGATCGGCGCCAGTTCGCCACGGCGCTGCGCCAGGCGGGTCCTCAGCGGCGTGAGGATGCGCAGGCCGTAGGTCACGCCGAACCAGACCAGCGCAGCGGTGCCCAGCGCCAGCATGGTCATCAGCGGGATGATGATCATCAGGATCTCGCGCGCACGCTGGCGGCGGTCGGCCATGCTTTCGGCCACGGTCACCGCCAGCTGGTCCTGCGGGTCGTTCATCGCCTGCGTGCAGACGGTGGCCATGCGCACCTGCTGGCCGTTGAGGTTGCCGTCGTACAGCGCCGGATGCACGCCGGTGCAGTCCTGCGAAGGGGCATACGGGCTGAAGTCCGCGTTGCCGCTGAGGGTGCCCTTGCGGCTGCTGTCGACGTTGAAATAGCGATGGCCGTCGGGGTCGTACTCGATCAGGAAACGCGCCTGCGGAGACAGATCACTGGTCACCGGCATGGTGCTCAGCATCTGCGCGAACGAGTGCGTGTCGTCGATCAGGTTGCGGTCGTGGATGCGGTTGGAATAGTCCAGCGCAACGTAATAGGCCAGGATCGTATTGAAGGTGAGCAGGCCCAGCATCGGCAACGCCAGGAAGGCGAGCAGGCGCCGGCGCAGGCTGGGAGGACCACTGATCACGGGGCGCTGTCGTCCTGCGCGTCTTCCAGCATGTAGCCCAGCCCGCGCACGGTGCGGATGCCCATGCCGCCGGGTTGCAGCTTGCGGCGCAGGCGGTGCAGGGCGATGTCCAGGCCGTTGTCGGTCAGGTCCTGGCCCCAGTCGCACAGCGCTTCCACCAGCTGCGCGCGTGACACGATGCGCTCGGCGCGTACCGCCAGCGCCGACAGCAGGCCGAACTCGCGCGCGGTCAGTTCCAGCGACTGGTCGTCGATCCACACTCGGTGCCCGGCCAGGTCCAGGCGCAGGCGGCCGATGCGCAGGTCCGGGTTGCCATTGCTGGTGACCCGGCGCAGCTGTGCACGCACGCGGGCTTCGAATTCGTCCAGTGCGAACGGCTTGACCAGGTAGTCGTCGGCGCCGAGGTCGAGCACGCGCACGCGCTCGGCCAGGCCGTCGCGGGCGGTCACCACCAGCACCGCCAGGCCATCGCCACGCTGGCGCAGGCGCTGCAGCACGTCGCGGCCATCCAGTTGCGGCAGCCCCAGATCCAGCACCAGCAATGCGTACTGGGTCGAGCCCAGTGCTGCATCGGCGTGCGCACCGTTGTCGACGTGGTCGACCACGTGCCCCTGCCGGCGCAGCGAGGCGCACAGGCCGGAGGCAATGTCCGGGTCGTCTTCAGCAATCAGAACGCGCATGCGCGGGGCTCCTGTAACGGTCAGGCCCACCGGATGGACGGGGTGGGCCTCTCGGCTGCCGAGGGTAGCCGCAAACCGGGTGAAGGTGGAGCGCGCCGGCACCTCCCGGCACCGCCGCGCTGTCCCGCCATTCAGTCCTGCAGGCCCGGCTCACCCAGCGCCAGCGGCACCCGCGAGCCATCCAGCAGGCCACGGCTGAGCTTGCCATCCTCGATGAACAGCAGTTCGCCGTTCTCGCCGTTCTTGATGCTGCTGTCGATGGCGATCACGCGGTCGCCGTGGAAGCTGCTGACGTGTGGCATCGAGGTATGGCCGACCACGATGCGCTTGAGCTGCAGGCGGTCGAGCACGGTCTGCACACCCGCGGTGTCGAGGCGGCCATCGAAGTAGCCGCGGTACCAGATCGGGCTGGTCTTGCCGTCATACAGCGGTGCGGTGGCCGGGTCGGCCTTCACTTCGGCCTTGGGCAGGCCCAGCGAGGCCTGGTAGGCCGCGTTGGTGCGTGCCGGGTCCAGCGCCAGCTGCACCGCCTCGGGCGAGATGCCACCGTGCAGGAACAGGGTATCGCCGATCTTCAGCAGCACCGGGCGGGTGCGCAGCCACTGCCCGATCACCGAGTCGGCGCCATACAGTTGCGGGTAGCTGCGGCCCAGCAACTGGGCGCTGCGCAGGTACTTCGGGTTGACGTAGCGCAGGTCGTCGTACAGCACCATGGTTTCGTGGTTGCCGAGCACGAAGTGCACTGCGCCACCGGCGGCGGCCGCTTGCTGCTGCAGGCCGTACAGCAGCCAGAACGCCTCGGTCACCTGCGGGCCGCGGTCGAATACATCGCCAGCGATGACCAGCGTGTCCTTGCCCAGTGCCCAGCGATCCTGGGCATCGATGACCTGATGGGCACGCAGCAGGCGCACCAGCAGCCCGTACTGGCCATGGATGTCGGACAGCGCGACGATGCGCGGTGTGGCCGGCAGCACGGAGACCGAGGCCGCATTCGGCGCGGCCACGTGCACGGTGTGTTCGTAGCCGCAGCGCGGTGCGACATCGGTCCCTGCTGCCCCGGTGACAAGCGTGTGCGATTCGACCTTGTCGGCGCAGATCCACTTGGCCTGCAACTGCGTGCCCTCGCGGAACACATACGGGCCATCGGCCTGCACGTGCCCGGCGGGCGCGGCAACCTCGCGGGCCTGCGCGGGCAGGGCGGCACAGGCCAGCAGCGGCAGCAGCAGGGCGGTCATCAGGGAAGGGCGATAGCGCGACATCGGCGGTGTCCGGCGGCGGAAACATCCGATGCTAACCGGCGCGACCGGGTCGCGGTGTGCGCGAATGGGCGGGTCAGGCGCCGTGCCCGTCGTCCCTGAGCTTGCGCACACGTGTCGCGGCGGCCTGCAGGGGCCGACCTTCGCGCCCGCGCGGCTGCATGTACGGCAGCGGTCGCCGCGTGCTGGATTCGATCAGCTGCGAATGGGCCTCGCCCGCGTCGAAGCGATGGCGTTCTCCCCACTGGCGCAGCGCGACCAGCAGCGGGAACAGTTCCTGGCCGGCATGGGTGAGCACGTATTCCTGGTAGGCCGAGCCATCGGAGGCCGGTTGCAGCTGCAGGATGCCGGCCTCGACCAGCCTGCGCAGGCGATCACTGAGGATGTTGCGGGCGGCGCCCAGGCTGCGCTGGAAGTCGCCAAAGCGGGTGATGCCATCGAAGGCATCGCGGATGACCAGCAACGCCCAGCGGTCGCCGAGCAGATCGGCGCTGCGGGCGACGGGGCAGGGACTGTTGGCGTGCATGTTGGGGACTCCGGATGTGGTTGCAGTTTAAAACCAATGGCGATAGCCTGCATCAAGTTTCAAATTGAAACCACATCATGAGTGCTCCATTGATTTCCCGCCCATTGCTGATCCTGCTCGCGATCGCGGCCGGCACCAGCGTTGCCAACGTCTATTACGCGCAACCGCTGCTGGATCGGCTGGCACAGGCCTTCGCACTGGACCGTGCGGTGGCGGGCGCAGTGTTGGCGGCAACCCAGGCCGGCAGCGTGCTGGCCTTGCTTGGCCTGCTGCCGTTGGCCGATCGCGGTGACCGGCGACGTCTGCTGCGGCTGCAGTTGGCGGCACTGGTGGTGGCCCTGCTGTGGCTGGCGGCAGCACGCACGGCCAGTTGGCTGTTGTCGGGCATGCTGCTGGCCGGGCTGTTGGGCACCGCGCTGACCCAGGGCTTGATCGCCTACACGGCAGCGATGGCTCCGGCCGCGCAGCGCGGGCGCGTGGTAGGGGTGGTGCAGGGCGGGGTGTTCATCGGGCTGCTGCTGGCGCGGGTGCTGTCCGGCGCTGTGGCGGCCATCGCTGGCTGGCAAGCGGTCTATCTGCTGTCGGCAGCGGTGATGGCGGCCCTGGCCGTACTGCTGTGGCGGCGCCTGCCGGCCGTGCCGGTACCGGCGGTGCCGCCCCGGTGGGGGGGACTGCTGGGGTCGATGCTGGGCATGCTGCGCGAGGATCGAACGCTGCGCGAGCGCGGGCCGCTGGCGTTGCTGCTGTTTGCCGGGCTCAACGTGTTCTGGGCGGCGGCACCCTTGCCGCTGTCGGCCCCGCCGCTGCACTGGTCCACAGCGGGCATCGGCGCGCTGGGCCTGGCGGGGGTGGCGGGTGCATTGATGGCGGCGCGGGTCGGGCACTGGATGGACCGCGGTTTCGCCGATCGGGTCAGTCTTGGCGCGTTGCTGCTGATGCTGGTCGCGTGGTGGCCGCTGCTGGGCCTGCCGCAGTCGCTGTCGTTGCTGCTGCTGGGTGTGATCGTGCTCGATCTGGGTGGGCAGGCGCTGCATGTATCGAACCAGGCGCTGCTGCTGCGCGCGCCGGGTGAGCAGCATGGACGCCTGGTGGCCCTGTACATGCTGTTCTATGCCGTGGGGAGTGGTGCCGGTGCGACGGCCGGACCCTGGGTGCAGGCCCGGCATGGCTGGCCTGCCGTGTGCCTGCTGGGCGCCGGCATCGCGGTGCTCGCGCTGCTGTGGTGGGCGGCGTGGCGGAGGGCGGCGGTGAAAGCAGCAGCTGGGCGTCGTATCGGTCGAGCCGGCTGTCGGTAGAGTCGACTGTCAGTCGACCGCTCTTCGCCCAGTGTGCGAAAAATCCCGCGCTGCGCGCGACAGTCGACCAGCGGTCGACTCTACCTGTCCTGCCGTCATCGCTGCAGTGCACGCCGCCCCGGGGCTTCCTGCAGGTCCGCGCTGGCCACCACCACGCGGTTGCGGCCGCTGCGCTTGGCCTCGTACATCGCCGCGTCGGCACGTGCCATCAGCCGCTCGTAGTCCGGGTGGCCGTCATGGCCGGCCACGCCGATGCTGGCGGTGAGTGACAGCACCTGGCCATTGGCCAGTGCCACCGGCGAGTGTGCGATCTGCCGGCGCAGGCTTTCGGCGATCACCGCGGCCTGTGATTCGCTGGCCGCCACCAGCACCACCACGAACTCCTCGCCGCCATAGCGGAACAGGTAGTCACTGCCGCGGGTCAGCTGGCCGAGCAGGCCGGCGACGTGCTGCAACGCGCGGTCGCCGGCATCGTGGCCGTGGCCGTCGTTGATCGCCTTGAAGTGATCCAGGTCGAGCAGCAGCAGCGAGAACGGCGTGCGGTTGCGCGTGGCCAGCTCGATCTCCCGGCGCAGCACGGTAGGCAGGAAGCGGCGATTGAGCAGGTTGGTCAGGGCATCGCTACCGGCATCCAGCTCACCAATGCGCTCGAACAGCAGCGTCATCAGGGTGCGGATGGCGGCCAGGTCCTCGCGGATGGCCGGCAGCACCGCCAGTCGCTGTGCAGGGGCATCGTGGCTTGCCTGTTGCAGGCTACTGTCGATGCGGGCCATCAGCTGGCCGACCTGCTGGGTCTCGCTGCTCTCGCCGAAGCTCGGGATGCCCTTGTGGGTGAACCACAGGCCGAACTCCGATGTCGCCAGGCTGGCGCTGTCGCTGGCCTGCACATGACCGGCCAACGCGTAGAGCAGGGCGTTCTCCCAGTCCAGCAGCAGTGCGCGCTGGCGCTCGCGTTCGGTGCCGACGTTCTGCACCAGCGAGAACAGCCGGTACGCAGCATCGGCACGGGTGGAGCGCTCGCGGGCATGGGTGTAGGCCAGGGTCATGCCTTCCATTGCGATGTCCATGATCGCGCTGAGGCAGTCGATGGCGGCGAACGCGGTTGCACTGTCGGGCGCGTCGTCGCGCAGGCGCACGAACAGTTCGTGCTTGAGCACGCGCGCGCCGCGGGTGACCAGGTCGACCGGAATGCCGACCCGGGCATGCACATCGCCGATCACCCGCTGCGAGGCAACGGTGCCGGCAATACCGTCGGCATCGGTGGTCAGCAGCTGCACCAGCCAGCGCTGCATGGCCGGCTGCAGGCGCTGCTTGACCTGGTCATGGGACAGGAAGCGGCGTGCACGCCCGTCCTGCAGCAGTACTTCGTAGAAGCGTTGGGCCAGCGCCGGCGGAGCATCGGCGGCGGCGGCGTGCAGCAGCGCGGTGGCGGCAGGGCCGGCCTGTTGCAGGCAGTGCTGCCAGGCCTCGGCCAGCGGCTGGCTGGCATCGTCCAGTTGGGGTGGTTCCACGTCGATCTCTGACTGCGTACGGCAAACCACGGGTATCGGCCGCGGTGGCGTACGGTTGATGGCGGGTAAGCCGGCCAGTTTAAGCGCGATGCAGGGTTGCACGGTGCGCAAAGCACATCGGCGCCACTGCGGCAATGAGTGAACGCATTTGAGAATCACTCGCATTGATGGGAGAATGCGCGCACGGATCGGGCCGCAGGCGACTGCAGCGACGCTCCGCCTCCCCCTCGTCGTTGCCTCAAGCCCTTTGCCAGAGGCCCCGTTGCCCTGCCAGAAGGTCCAGATCATGTCTCCTGCCGTTGTCCTTTCGCCGCGCCCGCTGGCGCTTGCCGTTGCCGCCCTGCTGGCGGGCAGCGCCCTGACCGCCCAGGCTGAAACCGACGCCACCGATATCGACACGGTGCATGTCACCGCCTCGCAGATTGCGCGCCAGGCGTTGGGTACCTCGACCATCACCGCCGAGGACATCGCCAAGCGCCCGCCGGCCAACGACATCGCCGAACTGCTGCGCACCATGCCGGGCGTCAACCTCACCGGCAACAGCGCCTCGGGCCAGTACGGCAACAACCGCCAGATCGACCTGCGTGGCATGGGCCCGGAAAACACCCTGATCCTGGTCGACGGCAAGCGCATCGGTGCGCGTGATGCAGTGCGCATGGGCCGCAGCGGTGAGCGCAATACCCGCGGTGACACCAACTGGGTGCCAGCGGAAATGATCGAGCGCATCGAAGTGCTGCGCGGCCCGGCGGCGGCGCGCTATGGCTCCGGTGCGTCCGGCGGCGTGGTCAACATCATCACCAAGCGCCCGACCGGCGACCTGACCGGTGCGGTCGACCTGTATGGCCTGGTGCCCGAGCACAGCGCCGAAGGTGGCAGCGAGCGTGTCGGCCTGCAGCTGAGTGGGCCGATGACCGACACCCTGTCGTTCCGCCTGTACGGCAACCTCAACAAGACCGACGCCGACTCACTGGACCTCAACCGCCAGTACGCGACCAACCCGAACGCGGTGCCGCCGGCTGGCCGCGAGGGCGTCAAGAACCGCGACGTCAACGCGCTGCTGCGCTGGGACGTGACCGCCAACCAGGTGGTGGAGTTCGAAGCCGGCACCAGCCGCCAGGGCAACATCTACGCCGGTGATCGCGCGGTCAGCACCACCGGTACCTCGACCGGTGTCGACCTGGCGGCACTGGCCGAAGGCGAAGCAGAAACCAACCGCATGTACCGCAACACCGGCGCGATCACCCATCGCGGCCGTTGGGGCGACGTGACCTCGCGGGTGACCGCCGCAGTGGAAGCGGTGAACAACTCGCGCATCAACGAAGGCCTGGCCGGTGGCCCGGAAGGCAGCTTCAACGGCACCGACTGGTCGACCTCGCGCCTGCGCAACTACCAGCTGGATGGCGAAGTGAGTTTCCCGACCACGCTGGGCGGCGCCGAGAACATCTGGACGCTGGGCTTTGAATACCTCGACAGCCGCCTGACCGACCCGTACTCGATGAGCCAGTCCAGCAGCAGCGGCGGTGGCATCCCGGGGCTGTCGGCCGATCGCGGGCGCGGCAAGGCCGATGCGCAGACCACCGCCGTATTCGTGGAAGACAACATCTACCTGGGTGAGCGCTGGATTGTCACCCCGGGCCTGCGTTTCGACCATCACAGCCAGTTCGGCAACAACACCAGCCCCAGCCTCAATGCGCAGTTCCGGATCAACAGCGACTGGGTGGTGAAGGGCGGCATCGCGCGTGCGTTCAAGGCGCCGAACCTGTACCAGTCGAACCCGGACTATCTGTACTACACCCGTGGCAATGGTTGCCCGAATGCACTGCCGAGCCTGGGCGCTGGTTGCTACATGCGTGGCAACGCAGACCTGAAGGCGGAAACCAGCCTGAACAAGGAACTGGGCATCGAGTGGGCACCGCAGAGCGGCTGGCAGGCGTCGTTGACCTACTTCCACAACGACTACAAGGACAAGATCCAGGCTGGCTACACCCAGATCGGGCTGACCGCCGACACCAAGGGCCGCATCTTCCGCTGGGAGAACGCGCCGAAGGCGATCGTGCAGGGGCTTGAGGGCAACCTGGTGATTCCGCTGCTGGGCGAGCAGGGCAACCGCCTGAAGTGGAGCAACAACTTCACCTACATGGTGGAGAACGAGAACAAGAGCACCGGCCAGCCGCTGTCGGTGATCCCGAAGTACACGATCAACACGATGCTGGACTGGCAGGCCACCGACAAGCTGTCGGTGCTGCTGACCGGCACCTTCTATGGCAAGCAGAAGCCGGCCACTGCCAACATCAACAACGATCCGCGCTGCACCGGCAGCTGCGATGCGTCGATCGCACTGCAGGACCGCGGTGCCTACAACATCTGGGGCGTGAGCGCGGGCTACAAGGTGACCGAGACGGTCAGCTTCGGCTTCGGCGTGAACAACCTGGCCGACAAGCGCCTGTTCCGCGAGGCCAACAGCAGCGATGCCGGTGCAGCGACCTACAACGAACCGGGTCGCGCCTACTGGGCCAGCCTGCGTTTCGGGTTCTGACCGCACGCGGACGTCGGTCCGCTGCGTTCGTCAGGCATGGCCTGGCGCTACCGGCCACGCTCCGGTAGCGCCGGGCCATGCCCGGTGAGGGACCGCGTGGCCTGCAATGTTATAAACACCGTAATAGTCTCCCCCGCCAGCACGGCGTAGCCTGCACCGCATCGCAAAGGAGCTGTTGCCATGGGCCACGACCACGATCACCTGCCATCCGAGATCCGCCACGAGAAACCCCTGTGGTGGGCGCTCGGCCTGACCTCCACCTTCCTCGTTGTCGAGGTGGTGGGCGCGTTCTGGACCAACAGCCTGGCGCTGCTGTCAGACGCCGCGCACATGGCCACCGATGCACTGGCATTGATGATCGCGCTGGTCGCGGTGCGGCTGAGCCGGCGCCCGCCGGACGCGCGCCGTACCTACGGCTATGCACGCCTGGAAGCGTTGGGCGCGATGATCAACGGCGCCATGCTGTTCGTGGTTGCCGCCTACATCCTGTGGGAGGCGATCGGGCGCTTCCGCGAGCCGCAGGAGATCGCCTCCTCCGGCATGCTGGTGATCGCCGCCGCGGGCCTGGTCATCAACCTGATCTCGATGCGCCTGCTGCAGGCGGGCAGCGGCGAGAGCCTCAACGTGAAGGGCGCCTACCTGGAAGTGTGGGCGGACATGCTCGGCTCGGTGGCGGTGATCGCCGGTGCGTTGCTGATCCAGTTCACCGGCTGGAAGCCGATCGATCCGATCCTGGCCGTGTTGATCGGCCTGTGGGTGCTGCCGCGCACCTATGTGCTGATGCGTGAGGCGATCAACGTGCTGCTGGAAGGCGTGCCCAAGGGCATGGACGTGGCCAAGGTACGCGACAGCCTGTCCGGGCACGCTGCGGTGCTGGACGTGCATGACCTGCATGTGTGGGCGCTGGCCTCCAGTACCCCGGCGCTGACCGCGCACATCGTGATGCGCGACGGCACCGACGCCGATGCGCTGCGCCGCGAACTGGGCGGGCGCCTGCACGATGACTTCGGCATCGAGCACGTGACGCTGCAGATCGAAGCCGACCACTGCGGCGAAGCCTGTGGTGAACCGACGCCGGTGAAGAGCGGCGAGCACGAGGGCCATGAAGGCCACGACCATGGCGAGGACGCGCAGGGCCATCGCGGTCACGTGCATCGTTGATTGAAATTGAGGGCCGTGCCGGGTGGTGCCCGGCGTGGCTATTCGTCCCGCCGCGAGGCCAGCCGATCCGCCAGCCGGGTCGGTTCCGGCAGCCGGTAGCCGCGCAGGGTGCGCTGCACCCAGTCCAGCGCGGTATCGGCACTGACCCGATGGCCGCCGGCCACGAACAGTGGCTTGCAGCGCACCTTGCTGCGCAGCACCCAACCCAATTGCTCATCGCCATCCAGCAGTGGCGTATGTGCACCGGCTTCGGCGCCCGGTTCGACGAACCGGCCCACCAGTTTCGACTTGGCGACACCGATGCTCGGCAGGTCGGTGACCACGCCGAGATGCGCGGCCACGCCCAGCCGGCGCGGGTGGCTGATGCCATGGCCATCGACGAACACCAGGTCCGGCGTGCGTGGCAGCAGTGCCAGCGCGGCCAGCAATGCCGGCAGTTCGCGGAAGCTGAGCAGGCCGGGGATGTAGGGCATCACCGTGGAGATGCGCGCGATCTCCTGCGCCACGGGCTGCAGCGTCTCTGCGTCCAGCAGTACCGCCGCGGCGCGGGTGATGGCGCCGTTGTCCTCGAAGCCGACATCCAGCCCGGCCAGCCAGCGCACGTTGCGTGGCAGGCGGTCCTGGCGCTCCACGCGGCCGGCCAGCTGCAGCTGCTGCGCGCGTGCCGCAGCGACGCTGCCTTCCCAGCGCCCGGGGTCGATCACCGTATTCATTGGTCACAGCATCGCATGCGCGGTGCCACGGCCCGGTGAGCGGCCCCCGGGGCTACAATGGCAGCCTGCCTTTCCTCGCGTTGGAGACCCTGCAGTGACCCGTAAACTCGTACTGTTGCGCCATGGCCAGAGCCAGTGGAACCTGGACAACCGCTTCACCGGCTGGGTCGATGTCGACCTGACCGAGCAGGGGCGCCGGGAAGCGGCCGCCGCCGGTCGCCTGATGCGCGAGGAAGGCCTGCAGTTCGACGTCGCCCACACCTCCGTGCTCAAGCGTGCCATCCACACCCTGCAGGGTGCGCTGGCCGAGCTGGAGCAGGACTGGCTGCCGGTGAACAAGTCCTGGCGCCTCAACGAGCGCCACTACGGCGGCCTGCAGGGCCTGGACAAGGCCGAGACCGCTGCCAAGCACGGCGAGGACCAGGTCAAGGTGTGGCGCCGTTCGTACGACATCCCGCCGCCGGCCATGGACCTGGAGGATCCGGGCCACCCGATCCATGACCGCCGCTACGCTGGCCTGGACCGCAACGCGCTGCCGGGCACCGAATCGCTGGCCACCACGCTGGACCGCGTGCTGCCGTACTGGCACGACGCCATCGCGCCGCAGCTGAAGGACGGCAAGACCGTGCTGGTCACCGCCCACGGCAATTCGCTGCGCGCGCTGTACAAGTACCTCAACAACGTCTCGCGCGAGGAAATCCTCGAGCTGAACATCCCGACCGGCATCCCGCTGCTGTTCGAGCTGAACGATGATCTGACCGTGCAGTCGTTCCGCTACCTGGGCGACCCGGAAGCGGCGCGCAAGGCCGCTGAAGCCGTGGCCAACCAGGGCAAGGCGAAGTAAAGAAGCAGAAGGCCGGCGCAAGCCGGCCTTTCTATAGGTTATGTTCTTTTGCTTGCGTGCCTATGGTTGGTTGTAATATCGGCCTGCAATTCGAGTTATTGATTTACAATTTTTTCAATATTATCGCCGAACTTGTCGAATGATACTGATTGCATCAAGTCGTCCGATAATTTTTGCACGAACATAAGTTCTTCAATGCCTCTTTGTTCGAGATTCTTTCTTAGTCTGAAATAGAATTTTTTGTCAGGCTGTTCTACTTTTTTTCCGCTATAGTGCGTGTTGTGCTCCGCAATTAGCGAATCCAATGATTCGAGTTGGAAGTATTTGTCGTTTACCGTCCTCTTGAGAATTGGATCCTTTCCTTCGTATATGGCGCTATACAAGAGCTTTTCAATACTTTTGATTGGGAGGAAGAGCTTTCGTAGGTCAGGATGATTTTTGGATGCTTCATTCTCTACATCGCCATCCAATATGCTGAATACCTGTCTGCCGACTCCTAGTACATTCCCCCGCAGTAGGTCTTGCTGCAAGGTTAGAACATTTTTCCATCCGCCAGCAGGGACTACGTGAATCAGCTTGCTGGCAGAAAGGCCGCGATTCTCAATTACTTTTTCGACCAGAGTCTTTGCGAGAATGTCTTCAACCAATAGGAGGAAGTCAAATCCATCATGCCTGTAGACGTCGCGAATCACGTAGCTCGGAAAACCTGGATTCACTACGTCAACTATGCCGAGATTGTTTTCGATCTTGTAGATGTTCTTTGGCTTTATTTTTCTTATCACTTCGGGCGAGTGGGACGTCAGAATGACAGTAAGATTGGCCGACGTGTGGACCAGCTCCTCCATTAGGTCAATAAAGCGGCTTACTGCGATTGGATGTAGAGCAACCTCAATTTCGTCGATGAGCACAAGGATTGGTTTGTCTGGTGTAAGTGATCGTCTTACGATCGCGTTGTATACGAAGTGGAGGAGCGAAATTAGCAGGCACTCGCCTGAGCTCATTCTATATTGACTAATCAATTTTCCGTTTACGGAATTGAAATACGGTGTGCTTGCGAATCCGAGCTTCGCCGAAATGTTTTTGTTCTTTATTCTCTTTAAGTTCGGGTACTTGTCTTTTGATCCACTTAAAATGAAGCTAAGCTTTTCTTTGATGTAGTCGTCTGCGTCAACTATTTCCTCATCCTTGATGTTGCCGTCACGAAGGTGCGAGTCAACGGTTCGAGAGTCGTTGAATCTGGTGCCGTAGAAGAGGCTCCCCTCGTACATTCCATTTACGGATACATTTTTCTTGGGGACTTGCCATTTCGCCGATCCTAGCCAATTATCAGTCTCGTTATCTAGTGAAATTTGAACTCGGGACGATTGATCATAATCCTCATCTCCGAGTGATTCGAGCGATCGTTTGATGGATTGTGATAGCGCAAGGAGGATTGTGCTTTTTCCTGATCCGTTGCTTCCAACGATCAGGTTAAGGCTTTTCTCAAGAGGGAGTTCGAGTTTCGCGTATTTTATGTTTTTTACATTTTCGATAGTGATTGAAAGTTCTTTCACTTGTGCATTCCTTGCGCTCTCGGTTGGTATGTTCGGCAGGAACTGAGACTATCCGGAATTCCTTCCGTAAGGAAGTTGCAAAATCTAGGGTGCTTTTCAGCCCCTGTGACCTTTGGCCGGTCCCCCGCACCGCCGCGTCCGCTACGCTAGACGATTCGCCGTCGGAGAGAGACTCCATGAACGTCCGCAACCTGGTCCCGCTGGGCCTGACCATCGCCATCGCTGCCTCGCTGGCCGCCTGTGGCAAGAATGAAACCGCGCCGGCGGCCAGTGCCGACGCCAAGCCGGCCTTCGACCTGTCGCAGATCAAGACGCCGCTGATCTCGCTCAACAGCGCCGATCTGGATCCGGCCATTTCGGCCTGTACCGACCTCAATGGCTTCGTCAACAGCAAGTGGCTGAAGGCCAACCCGGTGCCGGGCGACCAGACCACCTGGGGCAGCTTCGAGATCCTGCGCGAGCGCTCGCTGGAAGTGCAGCACACGCTGGTGCAGCAGGCCGCGGCCAGCCAGGCCAAGGCCGGCTCGGTGGAAGCCAAGATCGGTGACATCTGGAAGACCGGCAACGATGAAGCAAAGATCGAAGCCGCAGGCCTCGCTCCGCTGCAGCCGCAGCTGGACAAGATCACCGCGCTGAACGACACCGCCGCCATCACCCAGTACCTGCGCGACAGCCAGGCCGAGGGCAAGGGCGTGCTGTTCTCGCTGTTCGCCAATGCCGACTACAAGGATTCGGCCAACGTCATCGCCTATGTCGGCCAGGGCGGTCTCGGCCTGCCGGAGAAGGGCTACTACTTCGACGACGCGCAGGCCAAGATCCGCGACGCCTACGTGGCCTACATCGCACAGGTGCTGACCCTGTCCGGCGTGGACGCGGCGCAGGCCGCCGAGCAGGCCAAGGCCGTGATGGCCTTCGAAACCCGCCTGGCCAAGGCGTCGATGTCGCGCATCGAGATGCGTGACCCGGCCAAGCGCTACAACCCGCTCAGCGCGGCTGACGCCGACAAGCTGACCCCGAACTTCAGCTGGAGCGCGCTGTTCGACACCCTGAAGGTGCCGGCCGCGCAGAAGTTCTCGCTGGCCCAGCCGGGCTTCTTCAGTGAAATGGACAAGATGCTGGCCGATACCATGCCCAGCACCTGGCAGGCCTACCTGCGCTTCCACACCATCGACGACGCCTCGCCGTACCTGAGCAGCCAGTTCGAGAAGGCCAACTTCGATTTCTACGGCACCACCCTGCGTGGCCAGAAGGAAATGCAGCCGCGCTGGAAGCGTGTGCTGGAATCGGTAAACGGCGGCATGGGCGAAGCGCTGGGCCAGCTGTACGTCGACGCCGTGTTCCCGGCTGAGTCGAAGGTGGCCATGCAGCACCTGGTGGAAAACCTGTCGCAGGCGCTGAAGGCGCGCCTGGAGCAGCTGCCGTGGATGGGCGAAGAAACCAAGAAGAAGGCCCTGGAGAAGTGGGCCAGCTTCACCCCGAAAATCGGTTACCCGGACAAGTGGCGTGACTGGGCGGGCCTGCAGACCAACGGCGACAGCTACCTGGGCAACATGCAGGCGGCGCGTGCGTTCAACTACCGCTACATGCTGGACAAGATCGGCAAGCCGGTGGACAAGACCGAGTGGGGCATGACCCCGCAGACCGTCAACGCGTACTACAACGCGACCAAGAACGAGATCGTGTTCCCGGCGGCGATCCTGCAGGCGCCGTTCTTCGACGCCAAGGCCGATCCTGCGCTGAACTACGGCGGTATCGGTGCGGTCATCGGCCACGAGATGATGCACGGCTACGACGACTCGGGCAGCCAGTTCGCCGCCAACGGCAACTTCGACAACTGGTGGACCGACGGCGACCGCAAGGCCTTCACCGAACGCACCGACAAGCTGGTCGCGCAGTTCGACGGCTACGAGTCGGTGCCGGGCGTGTTCGTGAAGGGCAAGCTGACCCTGGGCGAGAACATCGGTGACCTGGGCGGCCTGACCGTGGCTTACGACGCGCTGCAGATGGCGCTGAAGGAAGACCCGAAGGCCAATGTCGAGGTGGATGGCCACAGCCAGGACCAGCGCTTCTTCATGAACTGGGCCACGGTGTGGCGCCGCAACTTCACCGACGGCGAGCTGCGCGTGCGCCTGAACACCGACCCGCACGCCCCGGCGAACTTCCGTGCCAACGGCGCGCCGTCGAACATGCCCTCGTTCGCGGCCGCGTTCCAGTGCAAGGCCGGCGACGCGATGGTGCGTGCCGACGACAAGCGCGTGGTGATCTGGTAATCGATCATCCGTGATGCGTGATGCGAAAGGCCCGGCGAAAGCCGGGCCTTTTGTTTTGCGCGGCCGGTAGTACCGGGCCATGCCTGGTGGACATCTCAGGCCAGCTCGGGCTCCCGCGCCAGCATGCGATGGAAGCGTTGCAGCACGTAGGGATCCACCAGCCCGCCGGACTGCGCTTCGATGATCCGCAATGCGGTTTCATGCTCCATCGCGTCGCGATACGGGCGCACGCTGGTCATCGCGTCGTAGGCATCGGCGATGGTGACGATGCGCGCGCCCAGCGGGATGGATTCGCCGCGCAGCCCATCGGGATAGCCGCTGCCATCGAAGGCTTCATGATGGGCGCGGATCAGTCGCGCCACGGGCGCGGCGTCGCTGCGGCCGGTGGCAAGGAAGATGTGCTCACCGCGGACCGGATGCTCGCGCATGATCGCGCGCTCCTCATCGGTATGCCGGCGCGGCGCCAGCAGCACATCGTCGGGAATACCGATCTTGCCGATGTCGTGGAAGCGCGCGGCCAGGCCGATCTGCGCACAGGCCTCGTGATCGAGATCGCAGTGCGCGGCCAGGCGCTGCGCGAACAGGCCGACGCGGTCGCAGTGGTGGCGGGTGTAGGCGTCGCGCATCTGCAGCGACATCGAGAGGGCATCGATCAGGCAGGCCTGCGCGTGCAGCAGGTCGGGGGCGGGTACGGCGTCAGGAAACATGGTCATCCGCCCGCACCGGGTGGGGACCGGTGCGGGGTGTTCGGGGGGCGATCAACCCGGGGCGAGGGTGGTCAGAAGGGCGCGGGCCGCGTTGAAGCGGTCTTCCGGCAACGGCAGCGGGTGCTTGATGCGCAGCTTGTCGGGCCCTTCCATGGCGTACAGGTTCGGTTGCTTCTGGATCAACTGGATCACCGCCATCGGGTCGATGTTCGGCTTGGACTCGAACACGATGCGGCCACCGTTCTCGCCCAGGTCGAGCTTGCGGATGCCCAGCGTGTTGGCTTTCAGCTTCAGCTCGGCAATGGCGAACAGGTGCTTGGCCGCGTCCGGCAGCAGGCCGAAGCGGTCGATCATCTCCACCTGCAGTTCGCGCAGTGCATCGCTGTCGCGCGCGCTGGAAATGCGCTTGTACAGGGTCAGGCGGGTGTGCACGTCCGGCAGGTAGTCTTCCGGAATCAGCGCCGGCACATGCAGCTCGACTTCGGCACCACGCACTTCCTCGCCGGCATCCAGGTCGGGCAGCTTGCCCTGCTTGATGCTGCGCACCGCGCGCTCCAGTAGCTCGGTGTACAGGCTGAAGCCGACCTCGGCCATCTGTCCGCTCTGGTCCTCGCCGAGCAGTTCACCGGCACCGCGGATCTCCAGGTCGTGCGTGGCCAGGGTGAAGCCGGCGCCCAGTTCGTCCATCGAGGCGATCGCTTCCAGGCGCTTTTCCGCATCCGGAGTGATCGAGCGGCGGTCGGGGGCCACCAGGTACGCGTAGGCGCGGTGGTGCGAGCGGCCGACGCGGCCGCGCAGCTGGTGCAGCTGGGCCAGGCCGAAGCGGTCGGCGCGGTTGATGATGATGGTGTTGGCGTTGGGGATGTCGATGCCCGACTCGATGATCGTGGTCGACAGCAGTACGTTGAAGCGCTGCTTCTGGAAATCCAGCATCACCTTTTCCAGCTCGCGCTCGGGCATCTGCCCGTGGGCGACGCCGATGCGTGCCTCGGGCACCAGCTCGGACAGCTCGCGCTGCATGCGGCCGATGCTTTCCACGTCGTTGTGCAGGAAGTACAGCTGGCCACCACGCGCCAGCTCGCGCTGGAAGGCTTCGCGCAGCAGCGCGTTGTCCCACTGGGTGATGAAGGTCTGCACCGCCAGCCGGTTCGGCGGCGGCGTGGCGATGATCGACAGGTCGCGCAGGCCGGCCATGGCCATGTTGAGCGTGCGCGGAATCGGCGTGGCGGTCAGCGTCAGCAGGTGCACGTTGGCGCGCAGTGCCTTCAGGGCCTCCTTCTGGCGCACGCCGAAACGCTGCTCCTCGTCGACGATGACCATGCCCAGGTCCTTGAACTTCACGTCCGGCTGCAGCAGGCGATGGGTGCCGACGATGACGTCGATGGTACCGGCGGCCACCTTCTCCAGTTCGGCCTTGATTTCCTTGGCGGTCTTGAAGCGCGACAGCACTTCGACCTTCATCGGATAGTCGGCGAAGCGGTCGCGGAAGTTGCGGTAATGCTGCTCGGCCAACAGCGTGGTCGGCACCAGCACGGCCACCTGCTTGCCGGCACTGGCAGCGGCGAATGCCGCACGTACGGCGACCTCGGTCTTGCCGAAGCCGACGTCGCCGCAGACCACGCGGTCCATCGGCTGGCTGCTGGCCAGGTCGCGCAGGGTGGCATCGATCGCGGCCAACTGGTCCGGGGTTTCCTCGAACGGGAAGCCGGCCGCGAACGGCTCGTACATCGCGCGGTCGACCTGCAGTGCCAGGCCGGCACGTGCCTGGCGGCGGGCCTGGATCTCCAGCAGTTCGGCAGCCACGTCGCGCACCTTCTCCGCGGCCTTGCGCTTGGCCTTGCTCCACTGCTCGCCACCGAGCGAATGCAGCGGCGCGGTTTCCGCCGAAGCACCGGAGTAGCGGCTGATCAGGTGCAGCTGGGCGACCGGCACATACAGGCGGTCGCCCTTGGCGTACTCGATTTCCAGGAATTCGCCGGGCATGCCGCCGACGTCCATCGCGATCAGGCCACGGTAGCGGCCGACGCCATGGTCCTCGTGCACGATCGGCGCGCCCTCGGTCAGCTCGCCAAGGTCGCGGATGATCGCTTCCGGTTCGCGGCCGGCACGGCGCGTGCGGCGGGTGCTGCCGGCGCGTTCGGGGAACAGCTGGCGCTCGGTCAGCACCGCGATGCGCGGGTCGTCCAGTGCGAAGCCATCTTCCAGCGGCGCCACCGCGATCGCGAAGCGCGCATCGCCGGCGAGGAAGCTGGGCAGGTCGGCCACTACCGGTGGCTTCAGCTCGGCGGCCTGCAGCACTTCCAGCAGGGCCTCGCGACGCCCAGGCGAATCGGCGGCAATCAGTACCCGGCCCGGATAGTGGCCGAGGAAGGATTTCAGCGCGTCGCCAGCGGGGGCCTCGCGTGCGGCCACCGGCAGCGGCGGCAGCGGCTGGTCACCCAACGCATGGGCATCGGCGATGCGCGCGTGGTCAGCCGACCACACCTCGATGCGCGGGGCATCGTTCAGGCGCTCGCGCAGCAGCTCCGGCGACAGGTACAGCGCCGACGGCGGCAGCAGCGGCCGTTCCACGTCGTGGCGGCGCTGTTCATAGCGCTCGCCGGTCTGCGCCCAGAACGCCTCGGCGGCTTCGCCGGCACCGGCACAGACCACCGGCAGGCTGCCGTCGGGCAGGTAGTCGAACAGGGTTGCGGTGCGTTCGAAGAACAGCGGCAGGTAGTACTCGACGCCGGCCGGGGCCAGCCCGGACTTCAGGTCCTGGTACAGCGAACTGCGCCGGGTATCGACATCGAATCGCTCGCGCAGCGTGGCCAGCACGCGGGCGATGCTGGCTTCATCCATCGGCACTTCGCGACCGGGCAGCATGTGCACCGCCTCGACCTTGTCCAGCGAGCGCTGGCTTTCCGGGTCGAAGGCACGGATCGAGTCGATGTCCTCGTCCAGCAGCTCCACCCGCAGCGGCTCGTCGGCACCCATCGGGTACACGTCCAGCAGGCCGCCGCGCACGGCGAAGTCACCCGGGTCCATCACCTGCGGCACGTTGCGGTAGCCGGCGCTTTCCAGGCGGCGCTTCTCGGCTTCCAGGTCCAGGCGCTGCCCGACCTTCAGGTCGAAGCTGCCACCGATCACATAGCTGCGCGGGGCCAGCTGCTGCAGCAGGGTCTGCACCGGCACGATCACCAGGCCACGCTTCAGCGCGGGCAGGCGGTGCAGGGCGGCCAGGCGCTGCGAGATGATGTCCGGATGCGGGCTGAAGCGGTCGTAGGGCAGGGTTTCCCAGTCCGGGAAGGCGACCACCGGCAGTGACGGGTCGCTGCCCAGCAGGGTCTGCAGGTCGGCTTCGAGCTGGTTGGCGCCGTGGTTGTCACGGGCGATCACCAGCAGGGGCGCGTCATGCGCACGCGCGGCCTGGGCCAGGTACCAGGCCAGGGCGGTCGGCGAGGCGGGGGCGCGCCACCAGGCGCGGAGCTGGCCGGCGCGCGGCAGCGGCGGGGCGGGGTATGAGGTACGCGACATGGACCCCGGATTTTAGCAGAAGCCCGATCGAAGCCCGGTGGGTCTTGAACGCCGCTGGCCGGCGGCCTCATGCGCCGTTGGGGTAACGCAATGCCGGCCCGCGGCCGGCACTACCGGAAGGCGTCGCCGGGCGGGGCCCGGCGCATCCGTCAGTTGTCCAGTTCCAGCACCATCCGCACCAGGCCTTCGGCGCCGGTCGGGTGCGGCACCGGCTTGAAGCCCAGCGAGGCGGCCAGCTGCTTCATCGGCTCGTTCTCGGCGGCAACGTCGCCGTACAGGCGGTCCAGGTACTTGCCGCGTCCCCACTTCACCAGCTTGCGCATCAGCTGCCGGCCCAGGCCCTGGCCAATGAGGAAGCGGCTGATCAGGATCGCGTACTCGGCTTCACGGGTGCCGGGGATGATCGAGGCCCGGGCGACCGCGCCGACCACCGCTTCGCCAGCGGGCAGGGATTCGGCTGCGACCAGGGTAATCTCGGTCTTCGGATTCGGGTGGGTCAGGCGCTGGGTGGTTTCCGGCGACAGCTCGGTCACCGCCTGCAGGAAACGATCACGGATTTCTTCCGGCCCGAACAGGCTGAACGCTGCTTGCAGCGGCGCGCCATCTTCCGGGCGGATGGGGCGGATCAGCAGCTCGTGGCCGCTGGGAGCCTTGAAGATCTCATGCCAGGGCGGCATGCGGTTGCGAGTGGCCATACCGGGTGATTCCTTGGTGGTCCATCGATTGTGGCATCACCGGGGCTGCATTCCGTGAACGAAAGGCTCACGGCGGTACAGCCTCGTGAAGGCCGTTATTCGGGCGCTTTGAGCCAATCCAGGCGGGTGCTGGCGCCGGGTTCGCCCAGGTGCTGGCGCAGCGCCGGCAGGGCCGGGCCGACCACCCGGTCGAACTGCCAGGGCGGGTTGAGCAGCAGCATGCCGCTGCCATTAAGGCGCAGCGGCGAGTCGTCCGGGCGCACCAGGAACTCGATCGTCATCGCCGATTTCACCGGCAGGGCAGTGGCCTTGCGCAGGAAATGCAGGATGGTGCGGCGCTGCTTGATCGGGAACCAGACGGCACAGGTGGCCTGCGGCCAGCGTGCCAGGGTCTCGGCCAGGGCGGCCAGTACGGCCTGGTACTCGGCGTCCTGCGCCTCGTACGGCGGGTCGATCAGCACCAGGCCACGACCGATCTTGCTACCGTTGAACTTCGGCGGCAGCAGCGAACGCAGCAGGGCATAGCCATCGCCGGGGCGCACATCGACGCGGCTGTCATTGGCGAACAGGGCCTTCAGCGTGGCCGTTTCGGCTTCCTGCAGCTCACAGACCGCCATGCGGTCCTGCGCGCGCATCGCCTGTGCGCTCAGCAGCGGCGAGCCCGGGTAGTTGGTCATCGCGCCGACCGGGTTGTCGGCCTGTACCGCCTTCAGGTAGCGCTCGACCACCTCCGGCAGCTTGGGCTGGGCCATCAGCCGCATGATCCCGGATTCGGCCTCCAGGGTCTTGCGGCTCTCTTCGCTGGCCAGCAGGTAGCGGCCAGCGCCGCCGTGGGTATCGAGCACGAAGAACGGGCTGTCCTTGCGCTTGAAGCTGTCGATCAGGGCCAGCTGCACGATGTGTTTGAGCACGTCGGCGTGGTTGCCGGCATGGAAGGCGTGGCGATAGTTCATGGGCGGCAGTGTACGGGGCGGCGGCCGCAGCGGCTATGCTGCGCGCCATGACAGCTCCCGTTGCCCATGTCCTGGTGGTCGAGGACGAAGCCGCCATCGCCGAAACCGTGCTCTATGCGCTGCGCAGCGAAGGCTATGCCGCCAGCCACTGCCTGCTGGGCGGCGAGGCCCTGCAGCGGCTGCAGGCCGGGGATATCGACGTGGTGGTGCTGGACGTGGGCCTGCCCGACCTGGGCGGTTTCGAGGTCTGCCGGCGGCTGCGCGCGCAGCCCGGGCCGGCGGCGCAGCTGCCGGTGATCTTCCTGACCGCCCGCAACGATGAAGTGGACCGCGTGCTGGGCCTGGAACTGGGCGCCGACGATTACATGACCAAGCCGTTCTCGCCGCGCGAGCTGGTGGCGCGGGTGCGTGCGCGCCTGCGCCGTGCGGCACCGGCCGTGGCCGCACCCCGCGCGGACGCAGGCTGGCAGGAACATGGCGCCTTCGCCATCGACCGCGAAGGCCGGCGCATCCGCTTCCGCGGCCACGCGCTGGACCTGACCCGCTACGAGTACGCGTTGCTGGAAGCATTGCTGCAGCGGCCGGGGGCCATTCTCAGCCGCGCCCAGCTGATGGATCGCGGCTGGGACAGCAGCGCCGACAGTGCCGACCGCACCGTCGACACCCATGTAAAGACGTTGCGCGCCAAGCTGCGCGCGGCCGGTGCCAGCGACGACCCGATCCGCACCCACCGTGGCCTTGGCTACGCGCTGGAGGTCTAGCCGATGCGCCTGGTACTGAAGCTGTTCCTCGGCTTCTTCCTGATCACCGGTATCGCCGCGTTCTTCGTGATGCGCGTGTTCGTCAACGAGGTGAAGCCCGGTGTGCGCCAGGCGATGGAATCGACCCTGGTCGACGCCGCCAACGTGCTGGCCGAGATGGCGGCCGCCGACGTCAAGGACGGCACCATCCGCAGCGGCAGCTTCACCCGCAACCTGGCCAAGGCGCGGCAGCGCGACCTGAAGGCCATGGTCTGGCGTTTTCCCAAGCGCTCGCTCGATTACCGGGTGACCATCACCGATGCCAGGGGCATCGTCATCTACGACTCGCTGGGTCGCGACCTGGGGCGTGACAACTCGCGCTGGAATGATGTCTACCGCACCCTGCGCGGCGAGTACGGCGCGCGCTCCAGCCCCGAGACTGGCGGCGAAGAGGGCGACACGGTGATGCATGTGGCGGCCCCGGTATACGACCCGGCCGACGGGCGCACCCTGATCGGCGTGCTCAGCCTGGCCCAGCCCAACCGCAGCATCGATCCGTTCATTGCTGCCAGCCAGCGCGCCATCATCGAGCGCGGCGCGTGGTTGATCGGGTTGTCGGCGCTGGTCGGCGTGCTGGTGACGATGTGGCTCACCACCGGCCTCGGCCAGCTCAGCCGCTATGCACGCGCGGTCACCGCCGGCGAACCGGTGCCACCGCCTCGGCGGCGACGCGACGAGATCGGCGATCTCGGCCAGGCACTGGAAACGATGCGCCGCAAACTGGAGGGCAAGGCCTACGTCGAGCAGTACGTGCAGTCGCTGACGCATGAGATGAAAAGCCCGCTGGCGGCGATCCGCGGTGCTGCCGAGCTGCTGCAGGAGCCGCTGCCCGAGGCAGACCGCGTGCATTTCGCGCGCAGCATCGTCGACCAGCAGGAGCGGCTGACCGAGACCATCGACAAGCTGCTGGCGCTGGCCGAAGTGGAACAGCACGGCTGGCTGCAGACCCGCGATCCGATCGCGCTGCCAACGTTGCTGGCCGATGCGGCGGCGGCCGCGCAGGTGCGCGCGCAGGCGGCCGGTGTGCAGGTCCGCATCGGCAACGTGACCGACCTGCGCGTGCAGGGGGATGCCTATCTGCTGCGGCAGGCGCTGCACAACCTGATCGACAACGCCATTGCCTTCTCACCGGCCGGCGCGGACATCGCGCTGCAGGCCGAGGTGGACGGGCAGGGCGTGCGCCTGCAGGTGGCCGACCGCGGTACCGGTATTCCCGACTATGCGCGCGAACGGGTGTTCGAACGCTTCTATTCGCTGGCCCGCCCCGGCAGCGGGCGGCGCAGTTCCGGCCTGGGCCTGCCGTTCGTGCAGGAAGTGGCACGCCTGCATGACGGCCGCGCCAGTCTCGACCCCCGCGACGGCGGTGGCACCGTGGCCAGCCTGTGGTTGCCATTGGGTGTAGTGGGCCAGCGCCCGCGCCGCTGACTTCACACTCACTTCAAATTCGCCACAAACCCTGCTCACCGCAGCGGTCCATCCTGCAGCCCTCTCCAACGAGGATGGACCATGAAATCCCTGAAGATGCTGCTGAGGTTCGCCATTGTCGGCGGGCTGATCCTGTTGTTGCTGGTGCCGCTGATGATGATCCGCGGGGTCATCACCGAGCGCAGCCAGTACCGCGACGAGGCCTTTGCGCGAGTGGCCGACAGCCGTGCCGGCACGCAGCAGCTGGTGGGCCCGGTGCGGGTGGTGCCGTGGGTGGAACGCAAGCAGGTCGAGGTGGTTGACGCCCAGGGCAGCAAGAAGATCGAGGAGCAGGTCACCGAGGGCCACTGGCTGCAGATGCCGGCGTCGCTGGAGGTGGGCGGCGAGATGCTGCCGAGCCAGCGCGAAGTCGGCCTGTTCAAGGTGCCGGTGTACAGCTGGAACGGCCAGCTGAAGGCCACCTTCGCAGCAGACGACTATCCATCGAAGAGCGGCCGCAGCTACGGCGAGCCCTATGTAGCGCTGGGTGTTTCCGATGTGCGTGGCCTGGTCGGCACGCCGAACCTGCGCGTGGACGGCAAGCAGCTGCGGTTGCTGCCTGGCGTTGGTGCGGCCAGCGAAATCGGCCGTGGCCTGCATGCGCCGGTGAGCGGTCTTGCCTCGGATCAGGGCCTCTCCCTGGCTGCCAGCACCATCGAACTGGAGCTGCGCCTGGACGGCAGCCGCATGCTGTCGGTGGTGCCAGTGGGCGATGACACCCGCATCGCGCTGCGTTCGAGCTGGCCGCACCCGTCGTTCAGCGGCGCCTTCCTGCCCAACGAGCGGCGCGTCGATGCACAGGGCTTCGATGCACGCTGGGCCGTGTCCTCGCTGGCCTCCGACGCACAGCGCCAGCTGCGCAACGAGGGGCCGATCGATTCGCAGGCGGTGACGGTGTCGCTGGTCGATCCGGTCGATACCTATACCCAGGCCGACCGCGCCTCGAAGTATGGCGTGCTGTTCGTGCTGCTGACCTTCGTCGGCTTCATTTTGTTCGAGCTGATCAAGTCGCTGCGCATCCACCCGCTGCAGTACCTGATGGTCGGCCTGGCGCTGGCGATCTTCTTCCTGCTGCTGATCAGCCTGTCCGAGCACATCGCGTTCTGGAAGGCCTACCTGGTCTCGGCCGTGGCCTGCATCGGCCTGCAGGCGGTGTACCTGGCCAACGTGCTGGGCCATTGGAAGCGCGGCCTCGGCTTCGCCGCGCTGCTGACCGTGCTGTACGGCGCGCTGTATGGCCTGCTGGTGTCGGAGAACAACGCGCTGCTGATGGGGTCGCTGCTGCTGTTCGTGATCCTGGCGCTGGCGATGTGGGTGACCCGCCGGGTCGACTGGTACGCGCTCGGCGCGGACCTGAAGTAAGGAGCACGCCATGGGCTGGCGCCAGGGATTGCGGCAACGGGCACGGCAGGGCATTCCGGCCCTGCTGGAAGTGGATGCACTGCTGCAGGCACATGGCGTGCTGGCGGCCCTGCCGGGGGCACGGATCGCCCCCGGCCTGGTCCGCTTCCAGCTGGCGGCGGTGACCTGCGAGGGACTGCGGGGCAAGGGCCTGGCCTGGTTGCAGGGCGCGCGGCAGGGACGCGGCGCGGTGGCTGGGCGGGTGCCGCGCTACCGGCCATGGAAGGCCGGGGCGGACGCACTGACCGAAATCGGCATCGGCGGACTGCCCGATGACTGGCCCGCGCATGCGGCAGTGTACGGCTGCAGCAGTATCGACCGGCGGCACTGGTTGCTGCTGCTGCCGGAACGGGCGCAGCTGTGGCTGGGATGGAGCGGGTGATTCGGCTGTTCATCCACGCATGGCGTGGATCTACTGTCGCTGTCCATGACCGATGGGACGGTATCGGCGCGCTCCTGCTGGCTAGACTCGATGGGTTGATGAGCAGGCCGGAAGGCAGGGGTGCGATGTGTTGAAGTGGGGCGTGCTGGCCGTAGCGCTGGCGATGGGTGGCAATGCAGCGGCGCAGCAGCGCGAAACGGTGGACCTGGACATGGTCAGCCGCATCCGCCAGGAGGCGTTCCACCGTTCGCAGGTGATGGACACCTTCAGCTATCTCACCGAGCGCATCGGCCCGCGCCTGACCAACTCGCCCGCGATGGGCCGCGCCAATGCGTGGACGCGTGGCAAGTTCAACGAATGGAAGCTGGACAACGTCCACGACGAAGCCTTTGATGATTTCGGGCGTGGCTGGGAGTTCACTTCGGCCAGCGTGGAAATGCTGGGTGACCGCATCCAGCCGCTGCACGCGCTGCCGAAGGCCTGGACGCCGGGTACCCAGGGTCCGGTCGAAGGCGAGCTGGTGCAGGTCGAGATCAAGAAGCCTGAAGACATCGAGAAGTACCGCGGCAAGCTGCGCGGCAAGATCCTGCTGCTGGGCGAGGCGCGCGAGTACAAGCGCGGCACCGAGGCGGATTCGCATCGCCACGACGCCACCTCGCTGGAAGGCCTGCAGGAATTCCCCCTGCCGAAGGACAAGGACGTCACCGCCGAGCGCGCCAAGCGGGTCAAGGAGTACCAGGAACGCCAGCAGCTGGGGGCCAAGGTCAATGCGTTCTTCGTCGAAGAGGGCGCGCTGGCCTCGATCAGCATCAGCAGCTGGGACAACGGCATCATCCGGGTTGCCGGTGGTGGTTCGCGCAAGGCCGGTGAGTCGGTGGGCATCCCCGAGCTGGCGATGATCAGCGAACACTTCAATCCGCTGGTGCGCGCGCTGGAGGCCAAGCAGACCGTGCGCCTGCGCGTGGATGTAGCCGCGCGCTTCACCGACGAGGCCGACCAGCCTGGCTACACCACGCTGGCCGAGATCCGTGGCAGCAGCAGGCCCGATGAAGTGGTGATGATCGGTGCGCACCTGGATTCCTGGCACAGCGGTACCGGTGCGGCCGACAACGCCGCCGGCGTGGCGGTGATGATGGAGGCGATGCGCATCCTCAAGGCCACTGGCGCCAAGCCGAAGCGGACCATCCGCGTGGCGCTGTGGAGCGGCGAGGAGCAGGGCCTGATCGGCTCGCAGTCCTATGTGGCCAAGCATTTCGGTCGTTTCCCGGAACCCACCGACGCGGCGCAGAAGGCGCTGCCGGCGTCGCTGCGCGAGCCCACCGGCGCGCTGCAGAAGACCCGCGATTACAGCAGGTTCCAGGTCTACTTCAACATGGACAACGGCTCGGGCCGCTTCCGGGGCATCTACGCGCAGGAAAACCTGGCGGCGATGCCGATCTTCGAAGCCTGGCTGGCCCCGTTCCATGACGTGGGCGCCACCACCGTGGCCACCCGCAACACCGGCAGCACCGACCACATCAGCTTCGACCGCATCGGCCTGCCGGGCTTCCAGTTCATCCAGGACCGGCTGGACTACTTCACCAACGTCCACCACAGCCACCTGGACACCTGGGACCACGCCGAGCCGGAAGACCTGAAGCAGGCCGCGGCCATCGTCGCCTCGTTCGCCTACAACGCCGCAATGCGCGAGCAGCCCTTCCCGCGCAAGGTAGAACCGTAAAAGGGGACGGAGGGGAGTAAGTCGTTTCTCCCCTCCGTTTCCCGGTTGCAGCGCCCTGGGGCTGGGCAATCGCGACTTAATCCCCTCCGTCCCCTTTTTCCGTCGGGGGCGGAGGGCTGGTAAAATCGGGGGATTCCCGTTCCTCGAGCCGTCCATGACCTGCCGCACCCGCTTCGCCCCCAGTCCCACCGGCTACCTGCACATCGGTGGTGCCCGCACCGCGCTGTACTGCTGGCTGGAGGCCCGCCACCGTGGCGGCGAGTTCGTGCTGCGCATCGAGGACACCGACCGTGAACGCAGCACCCAGGGCGCGATCGACGCCATCCTGGAGGCGATGGAGTGGCTGGGCCTGGATTATGACGAGGGCCCGATCTACCAGACCGACCGCGTCGCCCGTTACCTGGAAGTGGCCGAGCAGCTGATCGCCGACGGCAAGGCGTACTACGCCTACGAGACCCGCGAAGAGCTGGACGCGATGCGCGAGGCCGCCATGGCCAGGCAGGAGAAACCGCGCTACAACGGCGCTGCGCGCGAGCTGGGCCTGCCGCGCAAGGATGACCCGAACCGCGTCATCCGCTTCAAGAACCCGCTGGAAGGCACGGTGGTGTTCGACGACCTGATCAAGGGCCGCATCGAGATCGCCAACAGCGAGCTGGATGACATGGTCATCTTCCGCCCGGACGGCTACCCCACCTACAACTTCGCGGTGGTGGTGGACGACTGGGACATGGGCATCACCGAGGTCATCCGCGGCGACGACCACATCAACAACACCCCGCGCCAGATCAACCTGTACGAAGGCATCGGTGCGCCGGTGCCGAAGTTCGGCCACATGCCGATGATCCTGGACGAGCAGGGTGCCAAGCTGTCCAAGCGCACCGGCGCGGCCGACGTGATGCAGTACAAGGACGCCGGCTACCTGCCCGACGCGCTGCTGAGCTACCTGGCCCGCCTGGGCTGGTCGCACGGTGACCAGGAGCTGTTCAGCCGCCAGGAACTGATCGACCTGTTCGACGTGAAGGACTGCAACTCCAAGGCCTCGCGCCTGGACATGGCCAAGCTGGGTTGGGTCAACCAGCACTTCCTGAAGACCGAGGACGTGGCCGCCATCGTGCCGCACCTGGTCTACCAGCTGCAGAAGCTGGGCCTGGACGTGGCCGCCGGCCCCGCCCCGGAGGACGTGGTGATCGCCCTGCGTGAACGCGTGCAGACCCTGAAGGAAATGGCCGAGAAGGCCGTGGTCTGGTACCAGCCGCTGACCGAGTACGACGAAGCGGCGGTGGCCAAGCACTTCAAGGCCGGTGCCGAGGTGGCGCTGGGCAAGGCCCGCGAGCTGCTGGCAGCGTTGCCGGAGTGGACCGCCGAGTCGGTGGGCGTCGCCCTGCACGACGCGGCCGCCGCGCTGGAGATCGGCATGGGCAAGGTCGCCCAGCCGCTGCGCGTGGCCATCACCGGCACCCAGGTCAGTCCTGACATTTCCCATACCGTATACCTGGCCGGCCGCGAGCAGGCCTTGAAACGCATTGATGTGGCCATCACCAAGGTAGCAACGGCCTGAGGCATCCTTGCCAGGCCCGAACCGGAGAACACGCATGCCCGCCAAGTCCGCCACTGCCTGTACCGCCCCGCACCACCACGTCCACGATGCAACGGATTTCGTGGCGGTGGTCGAGCGCGTCTCGCGCGAACGCGGGCTGCGCCTGACCCCAATCCGCGCCAACGTGCTGAAGCTGATCGCCGAGGCCGGCAAGCCGGTCAAGGCCTACGAGCTGCTGGAATGGGTGCGCAACGGCAAGGGCGTGGGCGCTGACGCCCCGCCCACCGTCTACCGCGCGCTCGACTTCCTGATGGCCAATGGCTTCGTGCACAAGCTGGAGTCGGTGAATGCCTTCGTGGCCTGCCATCACCCCAGCAGTGCCGCGCACTCGGTGCCGTTCCTGATCTGCAACAGCTGCCACAGCGCGGTGGAACTGGAAGACCGCGAGATCGTCACCCAGCTGGAGAAGCGGGCCAAGGAGCTGGGCTTCCAGCCGCAGGCACAGACCCTGGAAGTGCACGGCCTCTGCGCGCGCTGCGCCGGGTAACGCAACGGTAGTGCCGGCCGCTGGCCGGCATTTGGGAACTGGGGTCAGATCCCGTTGCCATTGGCAAAGGGATCTGACCCCGTTTCATATCGGCGCGACAGGGTCTGCGCCCTAGTCCATCGGCTTGGACCGCGGATCCACCCGCACGATCACTGACATGCCGGGCCGCAGCTGCGCGGCCAGCTTCTGGCCTTCATCGATCGATATCCGCACCGGCAGCCGCTGCACCACCTTGGTGAAGTTGCCGCTGGCATTGTCCGGGCGCAGCACGCTGAACTCCGACCCGGTGGCGGGCGCGATCTCCTGCACGCGGCCCCGCAGCACCTGGCCGTGGAATGCGTCCACCGAGAACGTGGCCGGCTGGCCGACGGCCATGCCCCAGGTCTGGCCTTCCTTGTAGTTGGCCACTACCCACAGCGTGTCAGGCACCAGGAACAGCAGCTGTGAACCGGCCGCGACGTACTGGCCCACGCGTACGCTGGCTTCGCTGATCTGGCCGTCGCGTGGTGCGTGGATCACCGTGTTGGCCAGATCAATGCGCGCCAGTTCGAGCTGCGCCTGCGCGCTTTCCACCTGGGCCTCCAGGCTCTTGCGCGCCACCTGGGTCGAGACCAGCGTTTCCTCGGCGATGCGGATCTGCGCCTGCGACTGCTGCACGCTGGCCTGCGCCGAGGCCTGGGTGGTGCGGAACTTGTCGCGGTCGTTGATCGATACCAGTTGTTGCGCGGCCAGCTCCTCGTAACGCTTGGTCTCGTTGCGCGAGCGCTGCAGTTCGGCCTGGCCGGCCGACAGCGTGGCCTGTGCGGAGGCGATCTGTGCACGGTTCTGCGCCTGCGACTGGTCCGAGTTGGCCAGTGCCGCGTGCGCACTGTCCAGTGTCGCCTGCGCCTGGGCGACACGCTGGGCATAGATGCGGTCATCGATGCGCAGCAGTGGCTCGCCCTGCGTCACATGCTGGAAATCCTTCACCAGCACTTCGGTCACGTAGCCGTTCACCTGCGGCGCCATCACCGTGATCTGGCCGCGCACGTAGGCGTTGTCGGTCACCATCACGCTGCTGGTGAACGGCCACAGGTGCCAGGCGCGCAGGATCAGCGCGATGCCCAGCAAGGCCACCACCACCATCACCACCACGCTGCGCGCGCTGGGCTTGAGGTACTTCGGCGCGACCGCGGGTTCTACCGGCGTGGGCGCGGGCGCCGCGTCGGTCGGCGGCGGTGGGGTGACGTTGTCGGTGTCGTCGGGTCGGGGCGGGACGGGAGGCATGGGGGGACTCAACGGGGCGCGGCCGGCGTGGCCGCTGCGGATAGGGTGGGCTGGCGCTTGCGCCATTGCTTGAGCACGGCGGTGCGCAGCGAGAGCAGCAGCAACCAGCACAGGAAGCCGATGGCCAACCAGCCGCTCAGCGTGAACACATCATTGAAGCCGCGTACATTGGCTTCGCGGCGCGCGGTCTGCGCCAGCTGCGCGCTGCCCTGCGCGCTGCGCAGCACCGGGTCGGTGATCTGCGCGCTGTACAGCTGCTGCTGGAGGCGCAGGCGTTGTGCCACCACCGGATCGGCCGGGTCGAGCTGGCTGGTCAGCGCGCTGGAATACAGCTGCTCGCGATGCAGCTGGAAGGTCCCCAGCACCGCCGAACCTGCCAGGCCGCCCAGGGTCTGCGTGATCGACAGCGTCACCAGGAAGGTGATCATGTGGTCCACGCCCTGTTTCAATGCGGCAGAGATGCCGAGCATGATCAGTGGACCCATGAACATGCCGGCACCGATCGAGGCCAGGAACTGGCTGGCGTAGAAGTCGTGCGGCCGGTCCAGGCTGGTGCGGTGCTGGTCGAAGAACGCGGCGGCGCCCAGCAGCAGGATCGCCATCAGCAGCTGGGCGATCAGCCGTTTCGGGCCGAAGGTCAGCGAAGCGCCGGCGATGCCGACGATCACCCCGGCCAGGATCACCACGAACAGCGGCCGCATCTGGTCAGGTCCCATGCCCAGCGTGCGCATCAGGTTGACCACGCCGTAGGACTGCTCGGTGGTGAGGAAGCGGATCAGGAACGCGCCGACGATGAAGTGCAGGACCGGCAGTGTCGACAGCCAACGGATCTGCAGCAGCGGATTGCGCCGGTAGTGTTCGATGATCAGTGCGACGGTGGTCAGCGCGATGGAGGCGATCAGCGCCCAGCCCAGCCACGGGGTGTTGAGCCACCAGCGCGTATAGCCCTGCGCCAGCACGATCACCAGCAGCGCGACCGCCGGCGCAAGCAGGGCGAAGGTGAGGAAGTCCAATGGCTCGAAGGCCTTCACCTGGATACCCGGCGGCAGCTTCAGCAGCACCACCGCCGCGAACGCGCACAGGGCCAGGCCGGCTTCGAACGAGTACAGCTGGTGCCACTGGCCGGTATCGACCAGGCCCGGCGATACGATCCAGGCAATCGGCACCGCCAGCTGCGAGAGGCCGACACCGATCACCAGCAGGTTGCCGGTGAACCGCCGTGGCAGCGCCTGCAGCATGTACAGCGTGCCCAGCGTCGAACAGGCCGCGCCAGCGAAGCCGCTGGCAGCACGGGTCAGCATCGTGGTCTCGAAGCTGCCGACGAACAGGTGCAGCACCGCCAGCGCTGCGTACAGGCCCAGTCCGATCTCCGCGAACAGGCGGATGCCGTACTGCTGGCGGAACTTGAAGGCCAGCAGGTTGGCGGTGACATTCACCATCGCATAGGCGGCCACCAGCCAGCTGCCCTGGGTCGGAGTAAGTGCCAGCTGGCCCTGCAGGAACGGCAGGTTGGCGGTGACCAGCGCATTGCCGAGGCCGCCGGTGATCGCCACCAGCAGCGACACCAGGGCATAGGCCACGCGTCGATAGGGCGGATGCCAGGGCATCGATGCCGAACCGGGCATGGTCGGCTTTTCGTGCTCCTCCCAATCCGGAACCGGCTTCAGATACGGCTGGACCATCAGCGCGCCTCGCTGGTTGCTCCCTGGAGACCCCCGCGCAGCAGCTGCAGGGCGCGCCCGGCCAGGTGGGCGCGCTCGTCGCGGGTCTTGCCGCGCAGGGCCGCGCCCAGCATGCCCGAGATCAGTGAAATATCCGTCTTCTCCAGGTCGGCACGGCACAGGCCGGCGGCCTTGGCGCGCTCGATCGGTGCTTCCAGCAGATCGCGTACGGTCTCGCGCGCGGTGCGCATGGCCGGAACATCGGAGTCGACCGCACGCCAGTAGTCGGCCAGCGCCGGCGAATCGATGATGCGCTGGGCCATGCCGTCGAACACCTCGAACAGGGCGTCGTCGCGGTCGCCGAGCTGTTCGACCTGGCGCCGGATGCGGTCGACCGTACGCTGCAGCAGCGCCTGGATCAGCGCGGTGCGGTCGGGGAAGTTGCGGTACAGGGTGGCGCGGCCCACCTGGGCGCGTTCGACCACCAGGTCCAGCGGGGCGGTGACGCCATGTTGGCCGAAGACATGATCGGCGGCGTCGAGGATGAGGGCACGGCGGGCAGCAGCATCGGCACGTTGGGCAGTCATGGAATTATTTTCGGACAAAAGTGTCCGTTTGGCGAGACATTGAGTGACGGGATTGTCCGCTTGTTGTCGTACGCACATCTTTGTGACGGGTGTGTGAGCGAGGGTGCTGCGACTTGTCCCACGCACAAAAGAACGGGGGGCCAGATGGCCCCCCGGGAGAGAGAACGGTGTTCATGCTGCGACCCCGCCACGTGTGGAAGGGCGGGGGTCACAGAGCCCTTTCCTGCGGAAAGGGATCCGCCCCCCCGTTACAGCCGATCAGAAGAACGCGCGGATGCCGAATGCGACGCCGCGGCCCGGCAGCGGCGAGTAGTCGCGCAGCAGCGAGGTATGCGGGCGCACTTCGCGGTTGGTCAGGTTGCTGCCATCCAGGAACACCTCGTAGCTGTTGCTGGCGTTGCGATCCCAGCGGTAGGCCAGGTGCGCGTCGACCAGGGTGTAGCCGTCGCTCGGTGCTTCGTTCTGGGCGACGTCCTTCTGGCGGCTGTAACGCACCGCACCGACCGAGGCGCGCCAGCCGTCCTTCGACCAGCGCAGGTCGGCGCCGACGCGGGCCGGAGCGATGCGCGGCAGGTAGCCGGTGTTGGCCAATTCCACCGAGTAGTTGTGGTTGTGGTCGCCATGCGGCACGGCGATGTCCAGGTTGCGGCTGCCGCTGCCATCCAGCTTGGCCTTCACGTAGTCGCCGAACAGGCGCAGATCCCAGTCACCGGCGCCGCCCTCGAACAGGTGCACCAGCGCTTCGGCCTCGGCACCGCGGAACACCGCGTCCTGCTGGGTCCAGGCGCGCACCGGCAGCCCCTCGGTAACGCCGGTGTCGGCCAGGTAGATGAAGTCCTTGAACTTCGTCTGGTAGACCGACGCCGAGAAGTCCAGGCGTTCGCTGTGGGTGTGGATGCCGAGCTCGATGCGCTGGCCGCGCTCGGTCTTCAGGTTGGCGTCGCCGATTTCCAGCGAGCGGGTGGCGATGTGCGCGCCGGCGGCATACAGCTCTTCGTTGGTCGGTGCACGCTCGGAGCTGTCCACGCCGATGCGTAGGTCAACGGCATCGTTGAGCTTCCAGATGCCGGCCGCAGACAGGTTGGTGGCACCGAACGTGCGGCGGCGGTAGTCACCGGTCGGGTCCAGCTTGACCTGGTCGTGGCGGCCGCCCAGTTCCAGCTTGAACGGGCCGAACTGCTTTTCCTGCAGCACGAACAAGCCGATGTTCTTCGTGCCGGTATCCGGTACGAACGCCTCCTCGCCCTTGGCGCCGAAATCACTGTTGCCGAACTGCAGGCCGAAGGCGCCGTCCCAGCCGCCGATCTGCTGCTGCACGGCTTCCAGGCGCGCTTCGATGCCGCGGTTGGTGAAGCGGGTCGACGGCGTGCCGGCCTCCAGCTCCACGTGCTCGTAGTCGGTGTAGGCCACGCGTGCGTTGATGTTCTTCAGGAACGAGACCGGGTTGTAGATGCCGGCCTTGGTCTCGAAGCGGTTCTGCACCATGTCGATGCGCACGTCATGCTCGTCGCCGCCTTCCTCTTCATCACCATGGTCGTGACCGTGGTCATGGCCATGATCATCACCGTCAGCGTGCACGTGCGCGCCATTGGGAATGCCATAGTTGGTGCGGTAGGTGCTGGCCGACACACCGAAGTAGCCGCCGTCGCCCAGCCACGTTGCGCCGACGCCACCGGCGCGGGTGCGGATCGAACTGTTGTCGAGGCGGCCGCGGCGCGGCTCTTCGCCTTCCTCGCCCGCGTGGTCATGGTCGTGGTCGTCGTGATGGTCTTCAAGGCTGTCGATCACCGCGTAACCGGGAATGCGGTAGTCGTCGCCGTTGCGGACCAGGCCATCCACATGCAGCACGACGTTGCCGCTGACGCCGTCGAGGCGGAACATGCCGCTGCGTTCATTGTTCACCGAATTGCCACGCAGCTCGGCGCGGCCGCTGAGCGGGCGCTCCGGCAGTTCGCGCGCGATGCGGCCGTCGACCACGTTGACCGCACCACCGATGGCGCCGCTGCCGAACAGCAGCGTCGCCGGCCCCTTCAGCACTTCGATCTGGTCGGCCAGGAACGGCTCGATGCTGGTGGCGTGGTCGGCACTGACCGTGGAGGCGTCCATGTTGCCCATGCCGTTGGACAGCACGGCCACGCGCGGGCCTTCCTGGCCGCGGATGATCGGGCGGCCGACGCCGGGGCCGAAGAAGGTGCTCTGCACGCCGGGCAGCTTGGCCACCGTATCGCCGAGGGTGCCGGCCTTCTGCTCGTCCAGGCGCTCACCGGCCAGCACGTCCACCGGGCGCGCCAGGGATTCGGCATCGCCCTGCAGCGGCGACGCGGTGACCTGCACCGACGACAGTTCGGTCAGGTGGCGGTCACGATGGGAGGTGTCCTGGCCGGCTGCAAAGGCGACGGACGGCAACAGGGCGGCGAGGGCCAGGGCCAGGGAATGCGGCTTGAGCCGTGGGGTGTGGGCGGGCATGGACGGGTCCTTTGTTACAATGTATCAATCACGGGGCGCACGAATCCCGTCGATGGGACAGGGGGAGGGAAACCGTGCGGGTCGGAGAGGGATGTTATATTATTCCATAACGATTCGCCGACCCTGCTGGAAGTCATGTCCCTGTCCTCACGCCTGCGCCACCTGCTCGACCGTTTCGGTGCCACTGGTTCGATGCTGTGCGCGGTGCATTGCGCGGTGATTCCCGTGCTGCTGGCGGCGGCGCCGTCGTTGGGGCTGTCGTTCTGGCTGAGCGACGGGGTTGAACAGGCGCTGGTGGTGTTCGTGACCCTGCTCGGGCTGTTCAGCCTGGTCTGGGGCTATCGCCGCCACGGTGCGCTGCGCGCGCTGGGCTTCCTGATTCCCGGCCTGGTCGCGCTGTGGGCAGGCGTGCTGTACGACCCGCTGCACCACAATGCAGTGCCGCACGCGGTGGTGATGACCATCGGCGGCCTGCTGGTGGGTGTTGCGCACCTGGTCAACCTGCGCCTCAACCACGGCCACGTGCACGACGCCAGCTGCGCGCACTAGGCGCTCCGTGATAGGCTTTCCGATCGTGCGCGGGGGCGTCCAGCAAGGCGGCCCCGCCGAACCCGTGTCAGTACGGGGTAACCAGATTTCACACTTGAGGAGTTGAAGACATGGGTAAGGGTGACCGCAAGACCGCCAAGGGCAAGCGCTACAACGCCAGCTACGGCAACGCCCGTTCGCACACCGCGAGCAAGGTCGCCGTAGGCGCCGCCGCCCCGGTTGCCAAGAAGACCGTGGCCAAGGCTCCGGCGAAGAAGGCTGTGGCGAAGAAGGCCGTCGCCAAGGCCTGATCCGGCCGACCGACCGGTCCAAAGAAAACGCGGCGCCTGGCGCCGCGTTTTTTTATGCCTGTCCGCAGGCCGGCGTACGCTGTTGTAGAGCCGAGCCCGTGCCCGGCTCTACAACCCGATCAGCGCAGCGCCTTCTGCAACGTCTCCGCATTGCCGTCGTTCGGCGCGGCCGGCACCTGAAGCAGCTGGGCCAGCAATGGGTAGACATCCACGTTGTCGAAACCATCGATCACCAGGCCCTGGCGGAACGACGGGCCACTGGCCACGAACACCGCGCGCATGGAGGGCAGGGCGTTGTCGTAGCCATGCGAACCACGGTCCTGCTTTGAGCGCTTGGCGATCTTCTCGCGATGCAGCGCGTCCCAGCCTTCATCCATCGCGCAGACGATGGCCGGAACCCGCGGATGCGTACCGTAGTGCCAACGCGCCGGCAGGTTCTCCTTCTTCCAGCACTCGTAGTGCGCATGGCGGCCGAGCAGTGCACGCTCGGCCTCGGCTTCGCGGCCCGCGACCGGCGCGAAGCCCACCGACTGGCCCTGGCTGACATTGCGCGCGATGGCCGGATCGGCCATCGATTCGGTGGCGATCACGTGGCCGTCGGCGACGCTGGCCATGCCATGGTCGGACACCACGATCACATTGGTGGTGGCGGCCAGGCCGCGCTGCTGCAGGCCGTCGAGCACCTGGCCGACGATCAGGTCGGCGCGCGCGATGGCGTCGGCGTACTGCTTCGATCCGGGGCCGTAGTGGTGGCCGGCCTTGTCCACGTGCTCCATGTACAGCGTGGTCAGGCGAGGTGCATCGGCGTCGGTCTGGGCCAGCCAATCGAGCACGATGCCGGCGCGCTGCTCCAGAGGTTCCTTGCCGTCGTAGACGCGCCACTGGCTTGGGCGCACACCGCGGATTTCCGATTCACTGCCCGGCCATGACGTGGTGGCCGTGCGCACGCCGGCGTTCTCGGCGCCGACCCAGATCGGTTCGCCGCCCCACCATGCACTGGTGGTGACTGCCTCGCGATTGCCCAGCTCAAAACGGCCAAGTACTTCATCGTCCATGCTGTTGTTGACGATGCCGTGGTGGTCCGGGCGCAGGCCGGTGACGATGGTGTAGTGGTTGGGGAAGGTCAGCGAAGGGTAGGACGGTGTCATCCAGCGGGCGCGCACGCCGCCGTCGATCATCCGCTGCAGGTTCGGGGTGAGCCCGCGGTCCAGCGCATCGGCGCGCAGGCCATCGATGGAGATCAGCAACAGCTTCGGCGGTGCAGCCGCAGCGACGGACGTGGGAACGGAGGCGGAAGGGGCGGGCGCGGTGGTGCAGGCAGCCAATGGCAGCAGCAGCGCCAGCGAACAGGTCAGGCGTACGGAAGTCATCCGTGCATGATAAGCCGGTGCAATGACGTACCAAAGACACGCTGCGGCGAAGGGCACAGCGTGTCCGCGCACTTTTCCTTATCCCCCCGCCATCGGCGCGCCCCCTTGAACAACAAGGGAGCCTTTCTCCAGACATATTCCTGATGCCTCCATCCACGCATGGCGTGGATCTACCGTGTTGACCAAGGTCGACACCTACCAGCGGCCGCGCAGTACGCCGTCCCGGCAGATGGCAGGAGCCTGTCGAAGGCGGGGTGGGTCCGGTTGCGGGGGTGTCCGCGGCATGGATGCCGCGGCCAAGCCCCCAACGACGGGTTTACGGCGTCCCCCGCAACCGGACCCACCACGCCATCCCACGGAATGCTGCTGTTGTTTCGGCTGTTGTTTCGGCTGTTGCTTCGGCTGTTGCCGTTGCCTCTGCGGGGGCCGGGCGCAGCCCGGCCAGCCCTCTCAGGCGAACAGCGGGGCCTGGCGTTGTTCCAGCCGCAGCAGCGCGGCCTTGGTTTCCAGGCCGCCGCCAAAGCCGGTCAGCGCGCCGTTGCTGCCGATCACGCGATGGCAGGGCAGGATGATCGGCAGCGGATTGCGGCCATTGGCCGCGCCCACCGCACGGGTCGCGCTGGGCTGGCCCAGGTGTTGCGCCAACTGCAGATAGCTCCAGGTCTGGCCGAACGGAATCAACGCCAGCGCCTGCCACACGCGTAGCTGGAACGGCGTGCCACGCGGCGCCAGTTCAAGGTCGAAGCTGTTGCGCTCGCCGTGCAGGAACTGCAGCAGCTGTTCGCGTGCCTCCGGCAGTGCATCCGGGGCGTAATGCCAGTCATCGCGCCCGCGTGCGGGGTGACGGTTCTCCGGGAACAGCACATGCGAAAGACCGCGCTCGTCACCGGCGATGGTCAATACGCCGATCGGGCTGTCGAAACGATCGAACAACAGGGTCATGTCGGTTCTCCAACGAAGGTGCCGGACAGGTGCCACAGGTGCAGCACGGCATAGGCGCGCCACGGGCGCCAGGGTTGCGAGCGCGCTTCGGTCGCACGTTCGCTCAGGCGCTGGCCCTGTGCGTGGCCGAGGACCTGCTGCAGCACCAGGTCGCCGGCCGGGAAGGCATCGGGCTGGCCGAGTCCGCGCAGAGCGATGTACTGCGCGGTCCACGGACCGATGCCGGGCAGTGCCACGCAGCGGGTAACGAACTCCTCCAGTGCCTGGCCGGGTCCGAAGTCGAGCTGGCCGCTGGCGCAGGCGGCGGCCAGTGCGCGCACGGTGGCTGCGCGGCTGCGCGGCAGGCCGATTGATTCCAGCGGCGCCTCGGCCAGTACCTCGGGCGCCGGAAACTGGCGATCAAAGTCGGACGGCATGCCTGGCAGGTGCGCGCCATAGGCATCGACCAGGCGCCGTGCGAAGGTGGTGGCCGCGGCCACGCTGACCTGCTGCCCGAGCACGGCACGCACGCCCACTTCGAAGCCATCCCAGCCGCCGGGAACGCGCAACCCGGGGCGTTCGGCAATGCCGCGTGCCAGCAGGGGCTCTTCACCCAGCGCGGCATGCACCTGCTGCAGATCGGCATCCAGATCGAACACGCGACGTACGCGGCGCACGATGTCGGGGATCAGACGCGGATCCACCGCTCCCAGCTGCAGGCGCAGCTCCGGGCGCTTCGGGTCGGCAGTGACGCGCAGCAGGGTGGGGCGCTCGGCTGTGCCGAGTACGCGCTGGTAGCTGTCCTCATCGATCAGTTCGATGCCGGGCAGGCTGCGTTTGCGCAGGAAGGCCAGCATGCGCGGGAAATCCAGTGGCGGCCGGTAGGCCAGGCGCAGCACCAGGCAGCCATCGTCAGCGGCCAACGGCTGGTGCTGGCGACGCAGTGCGGTGGGTGCCATGCCGCAGCCCTGCAGGAAGGCAGTATTGAAGCGACGCAGGCTGTTGTAGCCGGCGGCCAGCGCGACGTCGGTCACCGCCAGCGTGGTCTCGGTCAGCAGCTGCTTGGCCAGCAGCAGGCGATGGGTGGCATGGATCTGCCCCGGCGTTGCGCCCAGATGTTCGACGAACAGGCGCTGCAGCTGCCGCGCGCTGAGGCCGAGCTTCGTTGCAAGATCGGCCACCGGCTGCTCCTGCAGGAAGCCCCCCTGGATCAGCGCCAGTGCGCGCTGCACGGTCTGCCCAGCGAGTGCCTGCTGCGCCTGCGGCGCCAGTTCGGGACGGCAGCGCAGGCAGGGTCGGTAACCGGCGGCCGCGGCCGCGGCGGCGGTCGGGAAGTAGGTGATGTTGCGCGGCTTCGGTGGTGGTGCCGGGCACACCGGACGGCAATAGATGCCGGTGCTGCGCACGGCGGTGAAGAACACGCCGTCGAAGCGGGCGTCGCGGGCCAGGCGGGCGCGGTCGCAGGCGGCGGTGTCGAGGGCGAGGGCGGTGTCCATGGCGCCAGTCTAGGCGGGTGCGGGTGGGGATACTCGCCACATTCGGACATGGATGCTGGAGAGGGTACTGGCAGGGCTTGCAGCCCTGCACCCGCAACGTCACCGTCAACGTCTCAATCAAAAGCTGGCAGTCCGTAGGATGGTGGGGCGGTGTGGGCTGGCAGGACACGCCGTAAACCCGTCCATGGGGGCTCGATGGCGCCATCCATGGCGCCAACGGTCCTGCCAGCCCACATCGCCCCACCTCTGACAGTTGGTCGCTGCAGTTGGTGGGTGCCGACCGTTGGTCGGCACGCTTTGCCGTTGGTAGGTGCCGACCGTTGGTAGGTGTCGACCTTGGTCGACACGCTTTTTCCCCATGGGTCAGAAGGGGTTCAGTGCCACGCGCTGAATGCGCGGCCTGGACGGGTAGACTGTGGCTCTTGCTCAGATGAAGACTGGTTGCCCGATGTCCGCCAAACTCCGCTGGTTGCCCCTGTTGTGCCTGGCCCTGGCGGGCTGCAGTCAGCTGGAGAATCCGGGCAATGTGACCGCTGCCGACAAGGCGGCGCGGGCGCCAGCCAGCGATGGCGAAAACATGGTGTCGATCAATGCGGCCGACGCGCCACCCCCGCCAGCGCCGCCGCGCAGCCGGGCGGATCGGCCATGGCCGCAGGCGCAGCTGGAGAATGGCCGCGCCTGGGTCAGCTGCAGCACGGAATATGCTGGCGATGCCGGCGACGGCGTCGAGCTGGAAGGCCTGCAGCGCGAGCAGATCACCCAGGCCCTGGCGCCGTGCGCCGAGCGTGGCCTGATGCGCGTGCGTTACGCCGGCAAGATCAACCCGGGCTTCGCCGAGATGATGTGGCGACTGGCCGTGGTCGCCGACGATCAGAAGATCCACAAGCGCATCCTCGATCTGGATTCCAGCGGCGGCCAGGTGGAATCGGCGATCGTCGCCGGTGACAGCATCGGTGAATCGGGCTGGACCATCTGGGTCCGCGAGGGCTCGATCTGCCACAGCGCCTGCGTGTTCGTGCTGGCCGCTGGTGACAACCGCCTGCTGTCGGGCAAGGTCGGCATCCACCGCATGATGCGCATCAGCTCCAAGGCCACCTCGCGCGCGGAACTCAACCGCGAGCTGCACGAGGTCTACGACAACGTGAAGGACTACCTGCAACGCAACGGCGTGGCGGTAGGTGTGGCCGACCTGATGATGACCGTGCCCAACCGCAGCCTGCGCCTGCTGACGCCGGACGAGCTGCGCCAGTACGGCCTGGATGGCACCAACGCAGTGCAGGACGATCTGGAGCGGATCAAGCAGATGCGCGCCTGCGGCGATGATTTCGTGCAGCGCAAGGACGCGTTCCTGATTGCCTTCGACCAGCAGTGCAAGCGCGAAGGCGCCGACATGGAATCGATCAACAGCTGCGGCCAGGCACTGAAGCAGCGCTTCGGTTTCCCGGATGCGGTATGCCCGGAAGAAAGCCCGCTGTCGGAGATCGATGTGGCAACGTTGCCGCCGGCACCGTCGGAGCCGCCGCCGGTGGCCGAACAGGCGCCGGCAGACGCCGGCACGCCTGCCGCGCAGGCCGATGCCGCAGCGGTGGAAGGCAGCGCCCACGCGCGCTGACGAACAGCTCACTGCGCTGGCGTAGACTGCGGTTCTTTCCCGAGAACCGGCGGTGTCCATGAAGCGCGTGCTCCTGCTGCTGTCCCTGCTGCCCCTGACTGCATTGGCGCAGGTACCTGCGCCGGCCACGCCTGCGCCGGCCCCGGCACGCCCGGCCCCTGCATCGCCGGCGGCTGCGAAACCAGCCACGGCCGGCGCACCGGCGTTGACTGCCGCGCAGCAGGCGCAGGTGCAGAAACAGGACGCGGAAATGGGCGCGGCCGCAGTGAAGGCGGCGCAGCTGGTTGATGCCAACCGAGCCGGTGAATTGTGGGATGGCGCTTCGGCCGTCGCGCGCCGTGCAGTACCGAAGGCCGCCTTCGTCAGCCAGTTGACCACCGAGCGCACGCGCCTGGGTGCGCTGGCCGGGCGTGGCCAGCCGACCATTACCCGGGTCAAGTACAGTGCTGGCGCCGCGGTGCCGGAAGGTCTGTACATCAACGTCAGCTTCCCGACCCGATTCGCCAACAGCGCGCAGCCGGTGCGCGAGCTGGTCTCGTTCCGTTTCGACGAGGACCAGGTGTGGCGCCTGGCCGGCTACAGCCTGCGTGCGTCGGCACCCTGAGGAGATGAACGATGGCAACTGAACTGACAATGCTGGCCTGGTCGATCGTGCTCGGCTTCGTCTACATCTTCGCCACCTCCACCGTGGTCACCCGCGAACGCGGGATGAAGTGGAATGCTTCGGCACGCGATGGCGACGCAAAGCCGGTCAGCCCGCTGGCCGGGCGCCTGCAGCGTGCGCAGGCCAACTTCCTGGAAACCTTCCCGTTCTTCGCCGCCGCGGCAATTGCGGTGGTGCTGGCCGGGCGCGGCAACGACACCACGGCGTTGGCCGCGCAGGCCTACTTCTGGGCGCGCGTGGCCTACCTGCCGCTGTATGCCGCAGGCGTGCCCTATGTGCGCAGCCTGGTCTGGGCGGTGTCGCTGCTGTCGATCCTGGCGCTGGTGTTCGCGTTGTTGTGATCCCGACCTGATCCAGATCAAGGCTGGTCAGGCGCGCGGCGCTATGCTGGCCCGGACTGAATCAACGGCAGGAGGCGCGCATGCGCAGGATGGACGTGGTGGTGGTCGGCGCCGGACCGGCGGGTCTGTGTTTCGCGCGTGCGCTGGCCGGTAGCGGCCTGCAGGTCGGGCTGGTCGAAGTGCAGCCGCGCCAGGCGCTGGCCGAGGCAGCCTTCGATGGCCGCGAGATCGCGCTGACCCATGCCTCGCGGCAGAGCATGGAGCAGCTGGGGCTGTGGCAGCGCCTGCCGCAGGCCGAAGTCGCTGAACTGCGCGATGCCAAGGTGATGAACGGCGGCTCGCCGTTCGCGCTGACCTTTGCCAGCAGCCAGGTCGACGGCCAGCCGCTGGGCTGGCTGGTGCCCAACCATCTGATCCGCCGCGCTGCATGGGATGCCGTGCAGGGCCAGGACGGCCTGGAACTGTTCGATGGGCGCAAGGTGCAGGGCGTACAGGCCGATGCACAGGGGCATATGGTCAAACTCGATGACGGCAGCCAACTTCATGCGCGGCTGCTGGTGGCCGCTGACAGCCGCTTCTCCGCCACCCGCCGCATGCTTGGCATCGGTGCGCAGATGCGCGACTTCGGCAAGTCGATGCTGGTGTGCCGCATGCAGGTCGAGCGCGACCATCACCACACCGCCTGGGAGTGGTTCGGCTACGGCCGCACGATGGCGCTGCTGCCGCTGAACGAGGGCCAGGCGTCGGCTGTCATCACGCTGCCGCCGCGGCAGATCGAGGAGCTGCTGGCAATGGACGAGGTGGCCTTCGGTGAGGCCATCAGCGGTTGCTTCGAACACCGCCTGGGCCGCATGCAGCCGGTGGCCACGCCGCAGGCGTATCCGCTGGTGGGTGTGTACGCGCACCGTTTTGTCGGCGAGCGTTCGGCGCTGATCGGCGATGCCGCAGTCGGCATGCACCCGGTCACCGCACATGGCTTCAACCTGGGACTGGCCAGCGCGCAGCGGTTGGCGCAGGGCATCGTCGAGCAGCAGCGTCGCGGTGCCGACATTGCCGCCGCCGGCATGCTGGCCAGCTACCAGCGGGGTCATCGACTGGCGTCGCGGCCGCTGTACGAGGCCACCAATGCGATCGCCAGCCTGTACACCGACGATCGCCGTCCGGCGCGCCTGCTGCGGGCGGCCGGCCTTCGCCTGGCGCAGGGCGTGGCACCGTTCAGGCAGCTGATTGCCTCGCACCTGACCCAGCGCGTGGCCTGAACTGCTTCAGATCAGCCGGCGGCCAGCACCCGGATCTGGCTGTCGGCGAACTCGACCACCTGGCCTGCGCGGATCTTGCAGGCCTTGCGCAGTTCGACTTCGCCGTCGACCCGCACCTGGCCGTCGCTGATGACCATCTTGGCCTCGCCGCCACTGGTGACCAGGTCGGCCAGCTTGAGCAGCTGCTTGAGTTCGACGTAGTCGCCGTCGAGGTCGAATTCGAGAATCTGCATGGAGCGGGGTTCCTGGAAAGAGGGCGCGGGCCAGCGGCCGGGCCGGGAAGAGGGCGCGTATTGTGCGCCAGCGCGGGGCATGACGGCACGCGCACGGAAAGCTGTACGCCTCGTTCAGGATCAATGCGGTATCATTCCGCTCTGAGCGAGTGAAATCTCCTCCGACCGAGCAGCGCCAGGGCACGCGATAAGAAGGGCGCCCAAAGCGCGGACCATCCCTTTTTTATCGCACTGCCAGGAAGACGGCAGTGCCTTCGGAGTTCCCCATGTCCCAAGATTCCCAAGCGCCGCTGCAGTTTGCGCAGCTCGGCCTGTCCGAGCCCGTGATGCAGGCGGTCACCGCCATCGGCTACGAAACCCCGTCGCCGATCCAGGCCGCCACCATCCCGGCGATGCTGGAAGGCCGCGACGTACTCGGCCAGGCCCAGACCGGTACCGGCAAGACCGCAGCCTTTGCACTGCCGGTACTGTCCAACATCGACCTGCAGCAGATCAAGCCCCAGGCCCTGATCCTGGCGCCGACCCGTGAGCTGGCCATCCAGGTTGCCGAGGCATTCCAGTCCTACTCGTCGAAGATCCCCGGTTTCCGCGTGCTGCCGGTGTACGGCGGCCAGCCCTACGGCCAGCAGCTGTCGGCCCTGCGCCGCGGCGTGCACATCGTGGTCGGTACCCCCGGCCGCGTGATCGATCACCTGGACCGCAGCACCCTGGACCTGTCCGAGCTGAAGACCCTGGTGCTGGACGAAGCCGATGAAATGCTGCGCATGGGCTTCATCGACGACGTCGAAGCCGTGCTGAAGAAGCTGCCGGAGCAGCGCCAGGTGGCCCTGTTCTCGGCCACCATGCCGCCGCAGATCCGCCGCATTGCGCAGACGTACCTGCAGGACCCGGTCGAAGTCACCATCCAGGCCAAGACCACCACCTCGGCCAACATCCGCCAGCGTTACTGGTGGGTGAGCGGCATGCACAAGCTGGACGCGCTGACCCGCATCCTGGAAGTCGAGCCGTTCGACGCGATGATCATCTTCGCGCGCACCAAGGCCGGCACCGAAGAACTGGCCAGCAAGCTGCAGGCCCGTGGCCTGGCCGCTGCCGCCATCAACGGTGACATGCAGCAGGCCCAGCGTGAGCGCACCATCGCCATGCTGAAGGAAGGCAAGCTGGACATCCTGGTCGCCACCGATGTGGCTGCCCGCGGCCTGGACGTGGAGCGCATCAGCCACGTGCTGAACTACGACATCCCGTACGACACCGAAAGCTACGTGCACCGCATCGGCCGTACCGGTCGTGCCGGCCGCAGCGGCGAGGCGATCCTGTTCGCTACCCCGCGCGAGAAGGGCATGCTGCGCCAGATCGAGCGCGCCACCCGCCAGCCGATCGAAGAGATGCAGCTGCCGAGCGTGGAAGCAGTCAACGACACCCGCATCAACAAGTTCACCTCGCGCATCAGCGAAACCCTCGGCGCCGGTGGCCTGGACTTCTACCGCCAGCTGCTGGAGCGTTTCGAGAACGAGCAGAACGTGCCGGCCATCGAAGTGGCTGCCGCGCTGGCCAAGATGCTGCAGGGTGACACCCCGTTCCTGCTGCAGCCGCCGGTGCGTGCCCCGCGTGAAGAGCGCGCGCCGCGCGAGCGTTTCGACCGCGGCGACCGTCCGGAACGTGGTGATCGCTTCGACCGCAACGAGCGTGGTCCGCGCTTCGAGCGTGGCCCGCGTCGCGACGACGCCGAAGGTGGTTTCGAGCAGCGTCCGCGCCGTGAGGTCCCGCCGCGTGGTGCACCGGAGCAGGGCATGGAGACCTACCGTATTTCGGTCGGTCACCAGCATGGCGTGAAGCCGGCCAACATCGTCGGCGCCATTGCCAACGAAGCCGGCCTGGAAAGCCGCTTCATCGGTCGCATCGACATCCACGACGACTTCTCGCTGCTGGACCTGCCGGCGCAGATGCCGTCGGACGTGCTGTCGCACCTGCAGAAGGTCTGGGTGTCCGGCCAGCAGCTGCAGATGCGTGCGCTTGCTCCGGGTGAAGACACCAACCCGGCCCCGCGCCCGTTCAAGCCGCGCTTCGACAAGCGCGGTCCGGGTGGCCCGGGCGGCCCGCGTCGTAGCGGCCCGGGTGGTCCGGGTGGCCATGGTGGCGACCGCGGCGGTGACCGCGACAGCCGCCCGCCGCGTCGTGACGGCTTCAAGCCGCGCGGCCCGCGCAGCTTCTAAGCCGCGCCCGCAGCCGTCCTGAACAACGCCAGCTCCCGGGCTGGCGTACAGAAAAAGGGGACGGAGGGGATTAAGTCGTATATGGCTGGCCATGCGCCTATGCCGAAAACGACTTAATCCCCTCCGTCCCCTTTTTCGCATGGTCAACACATTGCCGGTCCTAGGCTGAGCCAGTTCCAAAGGAGGTTGTCACCGCAGCACATTCGGGGGGATCCGGGATGGGTAGGAGTGGCACGGACCAACAGAGCCGGCGGGTGCCGATGACCCGTGGCCTGGGACTGCGATTTGCGTTGTTGACGGGCATGGCGATCGGACTGGTCGCACTGTCCGCCTTGATCCAGGAACTGCAGGCGGCCTCCACCGCCTGGATCGCCGGCCAGGGGTACTGGTCGCGTGGTCAGCAGGATGCGACCGCCGCACTCAGCCGCTATCTGGCGCGCGGTGATGCCCAGGACCTGGACGACGCACGCCAGGCCCTGCAGGTGCCGTTGGGCGATCTGCAGGCACGGCTGGCGCTGGAACAGGCAGAGCCGGACGAGGAGAAAGCCCGACAGGGCTTCCTGCAGGGTGGCAACGCGCGCGCCGACATCCCGCGCCTGGTGTTTTCGTTCCGCTACGCACGCGACATCGGCGCCTTCCGCGAAGCGACCGCGTTGTGGCGGAAGACCGATGGCGATCTGATGGCGCTGCAGCGCCTGATCGATGAGTTGCAGCTGCGGCACGAGGGGGGGCCGGTGCTGGCAGCCACGCGTGACCACTACCTGCAGCAGCTGCGTGATCTGGACCGGCGGATGCAGGTGCAGAGCCAGGCGTTCTCGCAGGCGCTGCTGCGGATGGCGACGCTGGTGAGGCTGGCCACGTTGATGGTCGCAGGCCTGTCGGTGCTGGCGATCAGCCTGATGGCAGTTGCCCTGGCGCGCCGTGTCGGCAAGGACCTGACCGAACACGAGAGCCGTTTCCGCGCGGCGTTCTACCAGGCCAACGTCGGCATGCTCAAGCTCGATACCGAAGGCAAGGTAATCGAGGCCAACCAGGCGATGGCCGACATCCTCGACCATCGTCGTGACATGCTGCTGCAGCTGTCGCTGGGCGACCTGCTGATGGACGGCGAGCTGGTCATCGATGGGGTGGGGCGCATCGATTGGGACCGCCAGCTGCGCCCGAGCGAACTGCGCTTCCGCCGTCGCGATGGCAGCCTGGTCTGGGGCCGCTGGAGCGGCACCGGTGTGCGCAGCGCCGGCGGTGGCCTGTCGGTGTTCGCGATCATCGAAGACGTCAGCCAGAACCATGCATTGGCACGCGAGATCGAGCACCACGCCAGCCATGACCCGCTGACCGGGCTGATCAACCGCCGCGAGATCGAACGGCTGCTGGAACGCGCGCTGTTGCAGGTGCGCAGTGACGGTGGCACGCACGCGCTGTGCTACATCAACCTGGACCATTTCAAGCTGGTCAACGACAGCTTCGGCCACGCCGCGGGCGACCAGATGCTGCGCAGTTTCGCCGACTACCTGGTGGCGGCGGTACGCGATGGCGACTGGGTGGGGCGGCTGGGTGCCGACGAGTTCGCCGTGTTCCTCGCCCATGCCGGGCAGGACGAGGCAAAGCGCGTGCTGCAGCGGGTGATCCGCAACCTGGGGCAGGCGACGTTCCCGGTCAGCGAGGGCAGCCCGCAGTTGAGCTGCAGCATCGGCGTGGTCGAGGTCAGCGCCGACGCGCCGGATGTGAACTGGCTGATGAGCGCCGCCGACAGCGCGTGCTACGCGGCCAAGCAGGCCGGCCGCAACCGCGTGCACTGCTTCAACGAGAACCGCATGGCGCTGGAGGAACGGCGCCTGGAAGCCGAACGCCTGCAGGGCGTCAGCCTGGCCATGGCCGAGAACCGCATGGTGCTGTATGCGCAGCGCATCGCCCGCGTCGGTGATCCCGCGTACCTGCACTATGAGGTGCTGGTGCGCATGCGTGGCAGTGATGGCAGCCTGCACCTGCCGGGCCAGTTCATGCCGGCGGTGGAGCGCTACGGCATGGCCGTGGCGCTGGACCGGCACGTGCTTGGCCTGCTGTTCCGGCACCTGCAGGTGTGCCCGGCACACGTCCGGCAGCTGGGCCTGTGCAACGTCAACGTCTCGGCGCAGTCGATCGCCGAGCCCGGCTTCCTCGCCTTCGTCTGCGATCTGCTGGAGCGCAACCGCGCGCTGGCCTCCAAGCTGTGCTTCGAGATCACCGAAACCGCTGCGATCAGCAATCTCAGCCAGGCGCGTGCCTTCATCGATGCGGTGAAGGCACGAGGTTGCCGGATGGCCTTGGACGATTTCGGTTCCGGCCTGTCCTCGTTCGGCTACCTGCGCCAGCTGCCGGCCGACATCCTGAAGATCGACGGGGCCTTCGTGCGCGACATGGATACCGATCCGGTCAGCCACGCCACCGTGCGCGCGATCAGTGAACTGGGGCGCGAGCTGCAGATGGAGGTGGTGGCCGAATGGGTGGAGACCGCCGAGGTCGCCGCCGCGCTGACCCGGCTCGGGGTGCAGGGCCTGCAGGGCTATGCGGTCGAGCGGCCGCAGCCGCTGGAGCGGATGACCCTGGCCGACCTGCGGCCGGTGCGCCTGGTGGCGGTAAAAGGCCCGCCCGCCGCAGGCTGAACGCCCGTCGGCGACTTTGGTCTACACGTGCGCTGCAGCCGCGGCTGCGATAATGCCCGCCAGGGGCGACGCGCAGTGGGCGCGGGCGTAAGCAGGAACAGGACGTGGCGTGGGCGGCAGGCAGTGGCAGTACGGAACAGGAGCGGTGCTGGTCGTGCTGCTGATGTGGTTGGCAACGCCGTGGCCATTGTGGGCCGCTGCGGCCGAGGCCGGGCGCGATTACCTGCTGGTCGGTGCAGCCACCGATGAACCCACCCCGCATCGCGCATGCACACCGGGGATGCTGGCCGGTTCCCGGCAGCAGGTGCAGGTACCTGCGCCGCCGGACGGCTGGTCGGGCCAGCCGCAGGCACTGGACGTGTTCAATGTGTTCGCGGGCGAAGTCCGCGTGCAGCATGGCGATCGCGAAATCTGCGGCAACATGCACGATGCCCGTACCCGTGATTCACGGTTCCGCGCAGGCATCGGCCTGGTCGCGGTGCCGCCGGCGGGCAGCCACGAACCGTTCCTGGTGTCGTGGCAGACGCCGTTGAAGGCGCGCTGGGTACCGACCCTGCGGCTGGGAGCGCCCAGCCCCGTGCAACAGAACGATACCGCCCGCCTGCTGGTGCGCGCGGCCTGCATTGCCGTGGCGATCGCACTGGCGTTGTCGGCACTGATGGCCTTCCTCACCACCCGCGACCGCAGTTTCCTGGTCTACATCGCCGGTACCACCGTGCTGGTGCTGTGGCAGGCCATCCTCGGTGGCCTCAGTGGCTATCCGGAACCCTGGCTGCCGGTAGGCGAACGCGGTGCCTGGTGGCTGCTGGCCTTGACCGCAGCCACCCAGGCATTGGTGCTGCCGGCACTGTGGCGCCTGAATGGTGGCGATCGCCTGTTGCCGCGTTCGCGTCCGTTCCAGCTGCTGGTGCTGTGGGGATTGCTGGTGCTGGCCGCATGGGTGCCCTGGCTGGCGTGGGACAGCCTGCCCTGGGTGGCGCAGGGCCTGCAGGTGTCCTATCTGCTGGGCTGTGGCCTGGCGTTGATGGTCGGGGTGTGGGCACGGCTGCGCGGTGACCGCTGGGCGCAGGCGGGGCTGGCGGCGCTGGCGCCGATGCTGGTGTTGATCCTGGCCGACGCCTGTCGCGCTGCGTGGTTGCTGGAATACCGCGTGGAGGCCCTGCAGCTGGCGGTGACCTGGCTGCTGATGATGGCGGCCTATGCGCTGAACCAGCGGCTGGGCCGCCTGCGCCAGCAGCGCGATGAACTGCGCCACCTGGCCGAGACCGATGGCCTGACCGGCCTTCCCAACCGCCGTGCCGGCTTGCAGCAGCTGGCCCGTCACCTGGAACGGGTCGACCGGGAACGCGGCCCGCTGGTGATCGGCTTCCTCGATATCGACCTGTTCAAGGACATCAACGACCGCCATGGCCACGCCGTGGGTGACCAGGTGCTGGTGGCGGTGGCGCGTGCATTGCGCGCTGCGGTACGCAGCCAGGACCAGGTGGTGCGGATGGGCGGCGAAGAGTTCCTGCTGCTGATGCCGGGCATGCCGCGGGAGGCGGCGTCGGCGCGCCTGGATCGCCTGCGCCAGCACATCACCGAGGCGGCCCGGGCGCTGCAGGTGCCCGGCCTGGAGGTCACCGCCAGCATCGGCCTGGCGCAGTGGCGACCGGGTGAGGACGATCTCGCCGCGCTGCTGCGACGGGCCGACCATGCCATGTACGTGGCAAAGCGTGCCGGCCGCAACCGGGTGTTCGACGGCGAAGAACTCGATCCACCTGGCCTGGCATGAAGCGCTGCGGGCGGCGATGCCGGATAATAGGGCGATGACCACCCGACTCAACAAACATATCGCCGACACCGGCTTCTGCTCCCGCCGCGAGGCCGATCGCCTGATCGCCGCCCGCCGGGTCACCGTCAACGGCCATCCGGCCGGCACCGGCGCGGTGGTGGGCGAGGAAGACCAGGTGCTGGTCGACGGCCAGCCGCTGCGCGCGCGCGTGGCCCGCAAGCCCGGCGCCCGCCGCCACGTCTACATCGCGCTGAACAAGCCGGTCGGCGTCACCTGCACGACCGAGACGTCGGTCAAGGGCAACATCGTCGACTTCGTCGGCCATGAACAGCGCATTTTCCCGATCGGCCGCCTCGACAAGGAGTCGGAAGGGCTGATCCTGATGACCAGCAACGGCGACATCGTCAACCAGATCCTGCGTGCCGAGAACGGCCACCAGAAGGAGTACCTGGTGGCGGTCAACAAGCCGGTCACCGATGAGTTCCTGCGCGGCATGGCCCGTGGCGTTCGCATCCACGACCAGATGACGCTGCCGTGCAAGACCTCGCGCATCGCCAAGTTCGGTTTCCGCATCACCCTGCAGCAGGGCCTGAACCGGCAGATCCGACTGATGGCCGCCGAGTTCGGCTATCGGGTGACCCAGCTGCGCCGCGTGCGCATCGACAACATCAAGATCGGTGCGCTGAAGCCGGGCCAGTGGCGCAACCTGACCGAGCAGGAACTGCAGGGCCTGCTGCCGAAGCAGCTGGACTGGTAGCGCGCGGTAGTGCCGGCGGCCGGCCGGCTGCACCAGGCATCGAATGAACTCGGGATGCCGGCCAGCGGCCGGCACTACCCGTTGTGCGGATTACGCACCGGCATCGGCTAGACTTCGCGGTGACCTGCCGGAACGTGACGCTGCATGATCAAGCCCGACAAGCCTGCCAATGAAGCCCTTCGGCTCGAGGCGCTGTACCGCTACCGCATCCTCGATTCGGAGCGTGAAAAATCCTTCGACGACCTGGTGGTGATCGCCAAGGCGGTCTGCGGAACCTCGATGGCGGCAGTAACCCTGATCGATGTCGAGCGGCAATGGTTCAAGTCGATCCAGGGCATCGATGCGGCAGAAAACCTGCGCAGCGAATCGATGTGCGGCCACGCGATCCTGCAACCGCAGCAGATCATGGTGGTCGAGGATGCGCTGCAGGATGTCCGCTTCCACGACAACCCGGTGGTGGTCGGGGATCCCCACATCCGCTTCTATGCCGGCGCGCCGCTGATCAGCTCCGACGGCCTGCCGCTGGGCACGCTGTGCGTGTTCGACGCGCAGCCGCAGCACCTGGCCAGCGACAAGGCCGAGGCCCTGGCCGCACTGTCGCGGCAGGTGATGCTGGTGATGGAGCTGCGGCGTTTCGCGCTCGATATCCAGAACCACATGCTGGAGCGCGATGATTACGAGCGCCTGCTGTCGGAGTACCAGGACGTGCTGCTGGCACAGAATGCCGACCTGGCCGAGCAGAGCCGCACCGATGCGCTGACCGGCCTGCCGAACCGCCGCGCGATGGCGGCGGCGCTGGAAGAGGCGGTGGCGGGGAACGGAGACCAGCCCGGGGTGGCCTGCGTCGCACTGCTGGACATCGACCATTTCAAGCACATCAACGACTTCCAGGGCCACGCCACCGGCGACCGCGTGCTGGCCGAACTGGGCGTGCTGCTGCGTTCCCATTTCGCCGGTCGCGGCATGGCCGCGCGCTATGGCGGCGAGGAATTCGTGGCGGTGATGCCGGCGACCGACCTGCGCACTGCCGAACTGCAGTGCGAGTTCCTGCGCCTGGCGGTGGCTGACCTGCCGCTGGGATTCCCGGTCACGATCAGTATTGGTGTGGCCCAGCACCAGCCCGGTGAAAGCGTGGACGACACGCTGGCACGTGCCGACAAGGCGCTGTACCGGGCCAAGGGCAATGGCCGCAACCGGGTGGAACGGGCGGCCTGAACCATCCCCAGGTAGATCCACGCCATGCGTGGATGCTGTTTCCGATTCACATCGCGTCGCAGCACCTGCGATCAGAACCGGGCAGCATGACCTCCCTGTTTCCCCGGACGCCGACCATGCTGCAGACCCTGGCCATCGCCCACTATCGCTCGCTGCACGGGTTGGTATTGCCGCTGCAGCAGTTGAATGTGGTGACCGGCGACAATGGCAGTGGCAAGTCCAGCCTGTACCGCGCGCTGCGCCTGCTGGCCGAGACCGCGCAGGGCGGCGTCGCGGCGGTGCTGGCCCGCGAAGGTGGGCTGGGCTCGGCGCTGTGGGCGGGCCCGGAAAAAATAGACCGTCGGGTTGGTGCCGGCGAAATCCCCTTGCAGGGCGGCCCACGCCAGGAATCGGTGGGATTGAAGCTGGGCTTCACCACCGACGAATTCGGCTATGCCATCGACCTGGGCTATCCGCCGCCCAGCCGTTCGGCGTTTGCGCTGGATCCGCAGATCAAGGCGGAGGCGATCTGGGCCGGGCCGTTCCTGCGCAGCGCCAACCTGCTGGTCGACCGACGCGGGGCGTTGGTGCGGCAGCGCCATGCGCGCGGCTGGGATCTGGTCGATGACCGGTTGTCACTGTTCGACAGCCTGTTCACCCAGGTCGGCGATCCGCAGCGCATGCCGGAAACGATCACCTTGCGTGAGTACATCCGTTGCTGGCGCTTCTACGACCATTTCCGCAGCGATGCCGAGGCACCCGCGCGGCAGCCGGCGATGGCGACGCGGACGCCCGTGCTGCACCACGATGGCCGGGACCTGGCGGCAGCGTGGGTGACCATCCTCGAGATCGGTGACCCGGTTGCGTTGGCACGCAGTGTCGACGATGCCTTCCCGGGCGCCACGGTCAGCTTCGAGGAACTGGATGGCCGCTTGGCGCTGCGCTTCCACCAGCCTGGGCTGTTGCGGCCCTTGTCGATGGCCGAACTCTCCGACGGCACGTTGCGCTTCCTGCTGCTGGCGGCGGCGCTGCACACGCCACGCCCGCCGCCGCTGCTGGTGCTCAATGAGCCGGAGACCAGCCTGCACCCGGACCTGCTGCCGGCGCTGGCGCGGCTGATCATCGCAGCCAGTGCGCGCAGCCAGGTATGGGTGGTGTCGCACGCCAGCCGCCTGATCGCGGCGCTGGAACAGGCGCCCGGGTGCCATTCGCTGCATCTGTACAAGGAGCAGGGCCGCACGCTGTTGAGCGGGCAGGGCCTGCTGGATGCGCCGGCCTGGCACTGGCCGCAGCGTTGATACGGCCATCCACGCCCGGTAGATCCACGCCATGCGTGGATGCACTCAATCGGCGATGTTGCGCGCCTCGGCCGTGCCGAGGATCTCCGGATGCTGCACCGGCTTGCGGCGGTTCAGCAGCGGATGCAGGAACACGGCGCCGACGATGATCGCCACGCCCAGGTAGAACCACGGGGTGACTTCGTGCTGCTCGCGCAGCAGTACCACCGCCAGCAGCACCGCATAGACCGGTTCCAGGTTGGTCACCAGCTGCACCGTATAGGCGCTCAGGTGGCGCAGTGCGACCAGTGCCAGGGCGAACGGCAGCAGCGTGCAGAATCCGGCCAGCACCAGCAGCAGGATGCCGTCGTGCAGATTCGGGACCACCCACAGTGGGCTGGCCAGCGCTGGCAGCAGGTAGGGCATCAGCGGCGCCAGCAGCGTCAGGGTGAGGGTGCCGGCACCCAGCTCCAGCGCGGTGACCGTGAGCGGATCGGCGTGGCTGACCATGCGCTTGTTGAGCGAGCCGAACACCGCCACCAGCAGCGCTGAGATCGCGCCGATCAAGACACCCAGGCGCATGCCATCGGGCACGCCACCGACCACCAGCGCGACACCCGGCAGCACCGCCAGGCCGAACGCCAGCTCACGTAGCTGGAACGGCCGCTTGGCCACCCAGGGTTCGATGATCGAGGTGAACACCGGCGCCAGCGCGATGCAGGTGGCGGCCACCGAGGCATTGGCCAGCTTCACCGCGCCGTAGAACGTCAGCCAGTGCATGGCGACCAGCGCGCCGATGCCGGCGTAGCCCGCCACCAGCCGCAGCGGCAGCGTGCGCAACCCACGCCAGACCCGCGGCAGCAGGGCCAGCATCGCCGTCACCAGCAGCATGCGCCACCACACCAGCGGCAGCGCGGGCAGGGTGATCAGCTTGCCGAGGATGGCGGTGACGCCCCACAGCAGGACACAGAAATGGATCTGCCACAGCGCTTTGCGGGTGTCGGGTGTGCTCATCCGCCTATTGTGAGGCAAGGCGATGACCGCAGCGCTATCCGCGTGAGGAATTGCGGGGGGCGCCCACCCGCCGCTGCAGGGCCATCGCCGCCGCCGGGTTGCGGGCCTTGCCCGCGCCGATGCACAGCAGGTAGACCTCACGCGGGGTTTCCGCGGCAGGCCCGGCCAGGCAGGGCAGGTCGTCCACCGGCTCGCCGCGTGACCAGCACTGCGCACGTTCCGCCCAGCGCTGCTGCACGGGCGCCGGCAGGCCCTCGTTCAAGCGCGCCTGGCTGCGCTTGATCCGCGCGTAGACAAAGCCAGCACTGACATCGCCCTGCAACGGCGCCTCGTCGCTGTCCTCGATCACCAGTGCCACGCCGTGGCGGCGTGCGGCGGCGACCAGCGCCGGGCCATGTGCCTCGGCGTTGCGTACCTCCAGTGCGTGTTGCAGCGGGACCCCCTCCAGCTGCTTCGGCAGCTGCGCCATCAGCGCGTCCAATGCATCCGCGTCGGCCGGATGGCGCGGATCGAACTGCCACAGCAACGGGCCGAGCCGGTCACCGAGCGCGAGTGCCGCCTGCAGGAACGGCGTGGCAGCGTCCACGGTGCTGGACAGTTCGCGGCGCTGCACCAGGTAGCGTGGCGCCTTCATCGAGAAACGGAAGCCTTCCGGTGTCTGCGCGGCCCACTGTGCGCACTGAGCGGCAGTCGGCGTGCGGTAGAAGGTGCCGTTGATCTCGATGCAGCGCAGGGCACGGCTGGCGTGGGCCAGTTCTTCACGCTGCGGCAGGCCCACGGGGTAGAAAACGCCGCCGCGCCATTCGGGAAACACCCAGCCGCCGATACCGCAGCGGATCGCTGCCTGGCGGGTCGCCGCGATCACTGTCCGTGGTCCGCCCGCCACGGGTCGTAGCTGCCGAACCACCACAGGTAGCCTTCCGGATCGGCGCAGGCGTAGCCACGACCACCGTAGTCCTGGTCGGCGATGTCGATGACGATGCGTGCACCGGCGGCCTTGGCCCGCGTGTAGTGGGCGTCGGCATCGGTGACGATCACGCAGGCGCTCTGGGTCTGGCGGCCGCCGACTTCGTCGGGCAGGGCCGCGTGTTCGCTCCACGCGCTCTGGTTGCTGGCCGAGCCCAGCATGATCATGCCGGTGCCGAAGGTCAGCTGCGCATGGAACACCGTATCGCCATCGGCGTAGACGGCCTGGGCATGGAAGCCGAAGGCGCGTTGCAGCCAGTCGATGGCGGCCTGCGCGTCGCGATAGCGCAGGCACGGAATGATGGTGGAGCCGCTGCTCGGTTGGCCGTTCCCGCCCATGACACCCCTCCTATGGCACAGGGCAGGGTGCGCCGCAGACCGTTACCATCCCGCGAAACCCCGGTGACGGCCTGCACATGGCCGCCACCCCTGTTCGGAGATCGTGCTGGATGAAACCCTGGATTGGAGGAGCCGTGCTGCTGGCGTGCACGACCATGGCGAGCGCTGCCACCCCGGCGCAGCTGCAGGACCTGGATGCGACCGTCGAGCGCGTGCGCGCGCAGTTCGACGTGCCCGGCATCGCCGTGGCCGTGGTCAAGGATGGCCAGGTGGTGCTGGAACGTGGCTGGGGCCTGCGTGAGCAGGGCAAGCCGGATCCGGTGCAGGCCGACACGCTGTTTGCCATCGCCTCCAACACCAAGGCGTTCACGGCCACCTCGCTGAACCTGCTCGCAGAAGAGGGCAAGCTGAAGATGGACGACAAGGTGATCGACCACCTGCCGTCGTTCCGCATGTCCGATCCATTCGTCACCGGGCAGATGACGATCCGCGACCTGCTGTCGCATCGCAGCGGCCTGAGCCTGGGCGCCGGTGACCTGCTGTTCTGGCCGACCACTTCCTACAGCAACGCCGAAGTGGTGCAGCGGCTGGGCAAGGTGCCGCTGAAGGGCGGCTTCCGCGAGAACTATGCCTACGACAACATCCTGTACGCGGTCGCCCAGCAGGTGATCGAGCACGTTTCCGGCATGAGCTACCAACAGTTCCTGCAGACCCGCATCTTCGACAAGGTGGGCATGGCCGGCACGCGCTACAACGCCGACCACCTGAAGCCGGGTGACAAGGCGGCGGTCGGCCACGCCAAGTACGATTTCAAGGACCTGCGCACCGTCGCACCGCTGACCTGGTCGAACAATGCCGGCGCTGGTGGCATCTATTCCAGTGCGCACGACATGGCGCGCTGGATGCAGGTGCAGCTGGCCGAAGGCAAGCTGGCCGACGGCACCGCGCTGTTCAGTGAAAAGAGCCAGCAGCAGATGTGGCGGATGATCACTCCGCAGTCGATCCCGGCGCCGAGCGTGCCGGAGCTGGCACCGGCGCGGGCCAACTTCGCCGGCTACGGCGAAGGCTGGAGCCTGAGCGACTACCGTGGGCAGAAGCTTGTCTGGCACACCGGTGGCTGGCCGGGCATGGTCTCGCGCTTGACCCTGGTGCCGGGCGAAAAGCTGGGCGTGGTGGTGCTGACCAACCAGGAAGTGGGCGCGGCGTTCAACGCGATCACCCTGAGCGTGCTTGACGCCTATCTGGGCGGCGAGAAGCACGACTGGGTGGACGCCTATGCCAAGGCGGTGGCCAAGGGCCAGGACAAGGCCGACGAGGCCTGGGCCAAGCACCAGAGTGCGCGCGACAAGGGCAGCACGCCGTCGCTGCCGCTGGCGGGCTACACCGGCACGTTCCGCGACCGCTGGTATGGCGACATGCAGATTCGTGCCGAGGGCAAGGGCCTGCGCCTGCGCTTCATGAAGACCGCGCAGCTGAGCGGGCGCCTGGAGCACTGGCAGCACGACACCTTCATCGTTCGCTGGGACGACCGTTCGCTCAACGCCGACGCATTCGTGAATTTCAACCTGGACCCGGATGGCAAGGTGAGCGACGTGCGCATGCAGTCGATCTCCGACCTGACCGATTTCAGCTTCGATTTCCAGGACCTGCTGTTCACCCCGGTGAAATGACGCCGCCGGGCGTGGCCCGGCGCTACCGTTTGACGAATCCGAAGGGTAGTGCCGGCCGCTGGCCGGCAACCTCATTATCCCCGGATGCGTCGCAAGGGTGCCGGCCAGCGGCCGGCACTACCGGAGCCGCGGCGATCATCGGCTGGCGTACACATCCGGCGTGGGATACTTCGCCGCTTGCAAGAGGCGAGGGAGTGCGATGTTCCGTTGGTTTGAATCCCTGATCCCGGTGTTCCCGCCCGTGGATGGGCGCATGCCACCGCGCAAGGTGCTGCCGTTCTACCTGCACTACCTGCGCCCGGTGTGGCCGGTGCTGCTGGCGACCCTGATCGCCGGTCTGCTGCTGGCGCTGGTGGAAGTGGCAATGTTCGATTACCTGGGCCGCATCGTCGACATGGTCGCCGAGCAGCCGGGGGCCGATTTCTTCAAGCGCCATGCCAATGAACTGGGCTGGATGCTGTTCATCACGGTCATCGCGCGGCCGATCCTGGTCGGCCTGCACAACCTGCTGGTCAACCAGGCCATCGTGCCCGGCCTGAGCAACCGCTCGCGCTGGCTGATGCATAACTACGTGGTGCGGCAGAGCCTGAGCTTCTTCCAGAACGACTTCGCCGGCAGCGTCGCCAACCGGGTGATGCAGACCGGTACCTCGCTGCGCGAGTCGGCGGTGCAGATGGTCGACTCGCTCTGGTACATCGTGGTCTACACCGGCACGGCGCTGTACCTGTTCGCGCAGGCGGACTGGCGGCTGATGGTGCCGCTGATCCTGTGGCTGCTGGCCTATGCGGTGATCATGGTCTACTTCGTGCCGCGCGCGAAGGAACGGGCCTGGATTGCCTCCGAAGCGCGCTCCAAGGCGATGGGCCGGATCGTTGATGGCTACACCAACATTCCCACGTTGAAGCTGTTCGCCCATGGCGGGCGCGAGCAGGCCTACGTGGCCGAGTCGATCCAGGAACTGGCGGTCAAGCACCGCGCGCAGACCCGGGGGACCACGGGCATGGACCTGACCATCGCCATCGTCAACGGTTTCCTGATCGCCGGTACCTGCGGGCTCGCACTGTGGCTGTGGAATGGCGGCCACATCACCGTTGGCGCGATCACGTTGGCGACCGGCCTGGTGATCCGCATCCACAACATGTCCGGCTGGATCATGTGGACCATCAACGGCATCTTCGAGGACATCGGCACGGTGCAGGACGGCATCACCACCATCGCCCAGCCGCTGACCGTGCAGGACCGCGAGGATGCGGTGCCGTTGCAGGTGACTCGTGGCGGCGTGCATTTCCAGGACATCCACTTCCATTACGGCAAGAAGGGCGGCGTGATCGCCGGCCTCGACCTGGTGGTGAAGCCGGGCGAGAAGATCGGCCTGGTCGGTCCTTCCGGCGCCGGCAAGTCGACCCTGGTCAACGTGCTGCTGCGCCTGTACGACCTGGAAAGCGGCCGCATCGTGATCGACGACCAGGACATTGCCTACGTCACCCAGGAAAGCCTGCGCCAGCAGATCGGCGTGGTCACCCAGGACACGTCGCTGCTGCATCGCTCGATCCGCGACAACCTGCTGTACGGTCGCCCCGACGCGACCGATGAGCAGTTGCGCGCTGCGGTGGCCAAGGCACGTGCCGAAGCCTTCATCGATACGCTGGTGGACGGGCAGGGCCGTCGTGGCTACGACGCACATGTCGGCGAGCGTGGCGTGAAGCTGTCAGGTGGCCAGCGCCAGCGCATCGCCATTGCCCGTGTGCTGCTGAAGGACGCACCGATCCTGGTGCTGGACGAAGCGACCTCGGCGCTGGACTCGGAAGTGGAAGCGGCGATCCAGGACAGCCTGGACCAGCTGATGGGCGGCAAGACGGTGATCGCGATCGCGCACCGGCTGTCGACCATCGCGCGCATGGACCGGCTGGTGGTGATGGACCAGGGCCGCATCGTCGAGACCGGCACCCACGCCGAACTGATTGCGACCGGTGGCCTGTACGCGCGGTTGTGGGCGCGGCAGACCGGTGGTTTCGTGGCCGCCGATCAATGATTGCGCTGCTGTTGGCACTCAGCCTGGCGACTACGGCCGCAACTGCGGCGCCGGCCCCCATGCAAGGCAACCAGCTCGAGCAGGTGGTCCTGCTCAGCCGCCACAACCTGCGTGCGCCGGTGGTGGCATCGGGCGCTTTGGCCAATGCGACGCCGGAGCGCTGGCCAAGCTGGGACGTAAGCCCCGGCGAGCTGACCACCAAGGGCGGCGTGCTGGAGGTCTACATGGGCCGCTACATCGGCCAGTGGCTGCGCCAGGCGCAGCTGCTGCCGGCGTCGGGTTGCCCGCAGCCGGCTGACTTCCACGCCCATGCCAACAGCCTGCAGCGTACCCAGGCCACCGCGCAGTTCTTCATTGCCGGTGCGTTTCCGGGCTGCCATGTCACGGTCGAACAGCGCATGGCGCTGGGGACGATGGATCCGCTGTTCGACCCGGTGATCCACAACGATGACGCGGCCTTCCGCACGCGCGCGCTGGAGTCAATGCAGCGAGCGCTGGCCTCATCCGATCTGGCTCCGGCGCTGTCCGTGGTGGAGGCGATCACCCGCTATCCGCAGTTGGCGGCATGCAAGGGGTGCAGCGACTGCCATCTGATGCTGGCCGACACGACCTTCAATGCGGAACCGGGCAAGGAGCCACGCGTCTCCGGTTCGCTGGCCCTGGCCAGTGGACTGGTCGATGCCCTGTTGATGGAGCACTACCAGGGAAGCAGTACTTCGCGCGAAGGTTGGGGCCGCTTGAACACGGAAGGCCAATGGCAGGCGTTGGCGCAGATCCGCAACCGCTACCAGGACATCCTGTTCGGAACACCCGAGGTGGCGCGGGATGTGGCCGGACCGTTGCTGGCACGGGTGGATGCGTTGTTGGAAGATCCCGCATCACCGAAAGTGAGCCTGCTGGTCGGTCACGATTCCAATATCGGTTCGGTGCTGGCGGCGTTGGGCATCAGCGACTACAGCCTGCCGGGCCAGTACGAGAAGACGCCGATCGGCGGCCTGCTGCAGTTCGAGCGCTGGCGTGACCGCCACAGCGGCGAGGAACGGATCCGCCTGGCCTACGTCTACCCGACCACCGCGCAGCTGCGCGATGCAGTGCCGCTGACCGAGGCGCAGCCGCCCAGGCGCGTTGCACTGCCTTTGCCGGGCTGCGACCGGCAGGGCTGCAGCCGTGCGCAGTTCCAGCAGCAGCTGCAGCGGGCCCGTCACTGAAACAGAGTGCTATCGCAGCGGCGTGCGCACGATGCCCTGCGTAGACATCAACGTAAGGTCGCCGCCCAGCCGCGGGGAACGGAACGGTCCGCGTGCATGGGCGGCATCGAACAGGCCGCCATCGGGTGAGCGCAAGCGGTAGAACTCGACCCAGCCGCTGGCCTGCAGTGGCAGCTGTGCCACACCGGTGTGTTGGTTGAACCACGCGGGGTCGTTGCTGCCTTCGATGACCCGGCGCGCCAGGCGGTCGATCGCATGGCCCTTGCTGGCATACCAGTCCTGGCCGCGCAGCCGCGCCAGCTCGGCCATCATCACCAGCGGCGCCAATGCGTAGTCGTGGTAGTGCAGGGCACGTTGCCCGCGGGTCATTTCCAGCGGCAGGCTGCCATCGTCCTGGATATCATCGATGCCTTGCTGGAACGCGGCGTGGCCGGCCTGCCACAGGGCGTCGTCGTCGGTGGCCAGGCCGGTTGCCAGCACGCCCAGGCCTCCCCAGTAGTAGTGGTTGTTGCGGCGTCGTTTCGGGTCGTCCCAGTACGCCAGGTTGGCCCGGGCCAGCTTCCGCAGCCACGGGTCGATGCGCGCGCGCTGCTGCGTATCGGCCTGGTCGCGCACCTTCAGGTAAGCCATCGCTACCGCATCGAGCATCCACTGCCGCATGTAGAACGACTGGTTGTTGTTGACCCGGATCATCTGCCCGAGCATGGCGCCATCGTCGGCCCACGCACCCAGCCATTCCAGCGTGCACTGCGCCGCCGCCCGGTTACTGGTGCGCAGGTAGTCATCGCTCATGCGCGCCACATCGGCGGCATAGCGGTCCAGCGGCGCGGTGGCGTCCTTGTTCTGCTGGTGCAGTACCGGGTCGATCACCGAACCGGCCTTGTCGGTGTAGTAGCCCAGGGCGCGGATGTCGGGCTGTCCCGCCGGTGGCGGCGGGCAGGCAGCGTAGGCCCCTGTACTGGCCAGCAGCGCTGGCAGCAGGGCGAGGCGAAGCAAGGGGAGTGACATGGAATCCGTCGGAAGGGGACGCCCGGCGAACGATGCGCCCGGCCATGTTGCCGGCATGTGATGCGGAGATGGCGCGTTGATTCTGCACAAGCAGAACGGCCCGGGTTTCCCCGGGCCGATTCCGTGCAGCTCACACCTGCGCGATCACTCGATCGGCTGGTCCAGCATCAGCTGGCGTGCGAAACGCACCGGCGGTGCACCGTAGGACAGTACCTGGTCGTGGTACGCCTTCAGGTTGAACTTGTCGCCCAGCTTTTCCTGCACCGCCTTGCGGGTGTCGAAGTGTTCCTGCGCACCGACGAAGTAGGTCGGCAGCTGCGCCGAGGTCAGCTGCGCGCGCACCCACTTGCCCGAGGCTTCGCTTTCCTGCTGGAACGCGTCGTGGGTCATCAGGTGCATCGCCTTCTCGCGATCCCAGTTGTCCACGTGCACGCCCTGGTCGAGGATCGCGTTGGAGATCGTGCGCAGGTAGAACTTCAGCTGCACCAGGTGGAACAGCGGGTCGTTGTTGAGGTAGCCCTGTTCCTGCATCATGCGCTCGGTGTAGACCGCCCAGCCCTCGGCGAACAGGCCCGAACGCAGCACCGCACGCAGGGTGGAGGGGAACTTGGCCGAGTGCCAGCCCTCCAGGTAGTGGCCCGGGGTGCCTTCGTGGATGCTCAGCAGGCGGATCATGCGCGAGTTGTATTCACGCAGGAACGAGTCGACCTGCTTCTCGTTCCAGTCGTCCGGAATCGGCGACACGGCGTAGAAGGTCTTCAGGTTCTTGTCCAGCGGGCCCGGCGAATCGCAGTAGGCCACGGCCACGCCACGCTGGAATTCCGGCATCAGGATGATGTCCACCGGCGCATCGGGCAAGGTCACCAGGTCGTGCTCGCGCACGAACGCGGTGGACTGCTCCAGCGCGGCCTTGGCATCGTCGACCACCTTGTCGCGTGCCGGCTTGTCGGCGTAGGCCAGTTCCAGTGCCGCCTCGATCGCCTTCTGCTGCTGCTCGTCGGTCGGCTGGGCCGGCATCTCCGGTGCACCCGGCTTGTCCTTCAGCACGGTCTGCGCGATGCCGTACATGTCTTCGCGCACGCGCTTGAGTTCGGCGCGTGCACGCTCACCGATCTCCTGGCGCGACAGCGAAGAGCTCAGCGCGAACTTCAGCTTCTGGTCGTACTTTTCCGCACCGATGCGGAAGTCGCCCTTGGCATTCGGCACCAGGGTCTTGTCCAGCCAGGTCTGCTGTTCGTCCACCGCCTTCTTCAGGCCGTCGATGGCGGCCTGCAGGCGCTGCTGGTCGGCTTGCGGCAGTTCGCCGATGTGCGGGGTGATGAAGGTATCGACGATGCTGAGGATGCCCTTGTTCTGCTTGGCCACCGTCTCTGCATGGATCTTCGGCACGCGGGCCGGATCCAGGTTCTCGCGAGCTTGGGCGAAGATCGCCGGCAGCTTTTCCATGCGCGCGGTGGCCGACTTCAAGCGCTCCGGCAGCGGCGCGAACTCGCGCGCCATCAGGCCGTAGATCGCGCTGCCGGCGATGCCGTTGTACAGCTGCGGGTCCCATTTGCCGGACTGCAGCACTTCGGCGTTCCAGATTTCCGACTGCAACTGGTTGCGCAGGATCGCCGCGTCCACCTGGTTCTCGCGACCCAGCTTGGCCACCTCGATCTTGTCCAGCTCGCCCAGCAGCGCCTTGTAGGCGGCCACGGTCTTCTGCTGGCCGGCGGCACTCAGGTCGTCCAGCTCGCTGTCGTAGCGATGGTCACCAATCTGGGTGGCGCTGACTGGCGACAGCTGCATCCAGGTATCCAGCGCACGCTTGGACAGATCTGCGAAGGCGGCATCGACCGCCGCGTCACCGGCCTGCTGGCTGGCGGCCGGGGTGGAACCGTTGGTCGGGGCGTCGGCCGGCTGGCAACCGGCGAGGGCGGCGACCAGGGCGAGGGCAAGAAGATGCGGGCGCATCGGCGTTCCTGTACGGGGTCAAACCCCGAGCATAGGGCCCCGTGGCCGCTTTGTCCCCGTGCCATAGGATTACCATGGGGGCAGACAAGGACCCTCCAACGGAGCACAGGACATGGAATACCAGGGAAGCTGCCATTGCGGCAGGATCGCATTCACCGTACAGGCCGAGGCGCCGATCAGCGACGTCATCGACTGTAACTGCTCGATGTGCCGCCGTCGCGGCAGCCTGCTGTGGTTCGCCCCGCGCGAAGCGTTCCAGCTGGGCACCGATCCGGCGGACGTGGCCACCTATCATTTCAACAAGGCCCATATCGACCATCACCATTGCCGTGAGTGCGGCGTCGCTCCCTACAGCGAAGCGGTCGACCCGCGCACCGGCACACCGATGGTGGCGGTGAACGTGCGCTGCGTGCCGCAGGTGGATCTGGCCGGTCTTTCGGTGACCTCCTACAACGGAGCCGCACTGTGAGGCCGCTGCGCGCGTGGACGCGTGTGGTGGCAATGCCGGTGCTGCTGCTGGCGCTGGCGGCCTGTGCCAAGAACGGCGAGAGGGCGCAGGAGGCGGGTGCGGCCGCTGCCGATGCTGCTGTCGCTTCGCCGGAAGGTGCGTTCCTGGCCTACGAGCATGACGTGCAGATCCAGCTGGAAGCGGCGCAGATCGCTGTGCGCATCCAGCAGGTGGCGCAGGCCTGCCAGAGCGCGAAGTTCGGTGACTGCGCGGTGCTGCAGGTCGACCAGCGCAGTGGCGAGCAGCCCAGCGGCGAGGTCAAGGTACGCATCGCCCCGAAGGGTGCCGAGCCGTTGATCGCGATGGCCGGTGAGGGTGGCACGCTGCAGTCGCGCAACACGCGCGCCGAGGACCTCGCACAGGCCGTGGCCGACACCGCGCTGACCAAGGCGCGGCTGGAGAAGGAACACGCGCGGCTGTTGTCCTACCAGGACCGCAAGGACCTGAAGATCGAAGACCTGATGGCGATCACCACGCGCCTGTCGGAGATCGAAGCGGGTGTCGAGCAGGCCAACAAGGATGCCGCCCAGCAGCGCCGGCGCATCGATACGCAGCTGGTGACGATCCACTTCGACACCACCTCCGGCCAGCGCAGCCGCAGCGAGATCGGCGAGGCGCTGAGCGAGTCGGGCAGCATTCTCAGCGGCAGCATTGCGTTCCTGATCCGCGCCGTCGCCGCGTTGCTGCCGGTGGGCGTGCTTGCCCTGGTCGTGGCCTGGGGTGTGCGGGCGTGGTGGCGTCGCCGCCGCCGCAAGCTGCCGCCCAACCTCTGAGGTGAAGGCTGATGCCGGCAGCCAGCCGGCATCAGCCCTCGTCGGTCTCGTACTCGACGAACACATCCAGTTCCAGTGCCAGTTCCTGCACCGCATCGCGCACCTTCTGCGCGGTGCTTTCATTGCCGACTTCCACTTCCAGTTCGTGGATGCCCGGGCCGATGTCATCGGAGAGCCCGGCCGAACTGGAATCGTCGTCGTCCATGTGCGGCATCAAATCGTCGGTTTCCTCGACATGCTCGATGCCGTCCAGGCCGAGCAGCAGATCGCTGATCGCACGGGCGTCGTCTTCGGTTCCGGTGATGCGCAGTCGCAGCATGGCCATGGCATAGGTACGTTGTGGGTTCGCCAGCAGCCTAGCCAGCGTGAAGCAAAGAACGGGTGAGGGCGCAGTCAGCCGTGCGTGGCCGGGCGCCCGAGCAGGCTTTCCGGCAACGCGGGAATCGGCGTGCGTTCGTCCTGCGCCTGCTCCAGCAACCAATCGATGAACAGGCGCGCGGCGTGGCTCGGCGGTTGCCCCTCCGCATGCACCACGTGATACGCGTAGCGCGCCTTCAGCGCCGGGCCGGGCAGACGCACCACCTCGTAGCGTTGCAGGTAGGGCTGCGCGATGTGGGTGCGTGCCAGCACCGCGCCCATGCCGTACACCGCGGCACGCATCGCATCGGTACTGTCGGCGAAGGTATGCATCGGCGGCAGCGGCGAGGGCGGGCGCACACCGGCATGACGGAACCAGTCGCGCCAGCCCTGCGGCGACAGATCGGTCAGCAGCGGCAGGTCGGCGATGCGCGCCGGATCGACCAGCGTTTCGACCCCGGCCAGCGCCGGTGAGGCGACCGGGAACAGGTAGTCATCCATCAGGTGCTGTGCACGCAGGCCCGGCCACTGGCCCAGGCCATAGCGGATGCCGACCTCCGGACCGTTGTCGTCGTAGCGGTCCAGACCGCTGCCCGTGTGCAGTTCGATGCGGATGTGCGGATGGGCCTGGGTGAAGCGTGGCAGCCGTGGCAGCAGCCAGCAGTAGGACAGCGAGCGCAGCGTGGTGATCCGCAGCGGCACGCTGTCGGCATCCGGCTGCAGGTGATGGGCGACGGCCGCGACATCGGAGAAGGCGGCGCTGGCGGCGTCGGCCAGCTGCCGGCCCTCGGCAGTCAGGCGCACGCCGCGGGCATGGCGCAGGAACAGCCGGGTCTCCAGCACCTCCTCCAGGCGGCGCACGTGATGGCTGACCGCGCTGGCGGTCAGGTGCAGCTCCTGCGCGGCCTGGGCGAAGTTCTGGTGGCGCGCTGCAACCGCGAACACGGCCAGTGCGGGGAGCAGGGAAGGGCGTAGCTGCATGTCGAGCCTCAAACCATATTTGTGGCTGGCAGCGATACTACGCGCTTGTGCGGCGGGCGTCTGCGCCCGATCCTGTCTGCCTTGGCGAGGAACAGACGATGGACGGAGGCAGGGCATGAATGCGGTCCCACAGGCGGCCGAGCGCGACTGGCGCACGCCGCTGGAATTGACCCTGCTGGGCGCCATCTGGGGCTGCTCGTTCCTGTTCATGCGGGTGGCGGTGCCGTCGTTCGGCCCGTTCGCGCTGGTCGAGGTGCGGCTGGTGCTGGGCGCGCTGGTGCTGCTGCCGTTCCTGTGGCGCGCCCGCGCGCAGTTCCCGCCGCGGCGCTGGTTGTGGCTGGCACCGATCGGCCTGATCAACTCGGCGCTGCCGTTCGTGCTGTTCGCCTATGCCGCCGAGCAGGCGCCGGCCGCGATCGGTGCGATCTGCAATGCGATGACGGTGCTGTTCGCCGCGCTGATCGCGTTCCTGTTCTTCGGTGAAAAGATCGGCATGCGCCGTGCCGGTGCGCTGCTGGTCGGCTTCGCCGGCGTGGTGGTGCTGGCCACGGCCAAGGTCTCTGGCCTGAGCATCGGTACCGCGGTGCTGGCCGGTGCGGCGGCATCGTTGCTGTACGGCCTGGGCGTGAACCTGGTGAAGCGGCACATGACCGGCCTGCCCTCGGCGGCCGCGGCGGCTGCGACGCTTTCGTGTGCCTCGCTGTGGATGCTGCCGATGGCGGTGACCCACTGGCCGCAGGCGGCAATTCCGCTGAAGGCGTGGGGCGCGGCGATCGCACTGGGCGTGGCCTGCACCGGGCTGGCATTCCTGATGTTCTATCGTCTGATCGGCCGTATCGGTCCGTCACGCGCGTCGACGGTGACCTACCTGATTCCGCTGTTCGGTGCGGCCTTCGCGTGGTTGTTCCTGGGTGAGCCGGTGACGCTGCAGATGCTGATTGCCGGTGCGTTGATTCTGGGTAGCGTGGCGGTGAGTCAGAAGGGCTGATGCGTTGGCGTTTTGCGCGTGGCGTGTGCTGAAGGTGCTTCATCGTTCATGGGCGTCACTTTTCTTTTCGCGCGAAAAGAAAAGTAACCAAAAGAAACGCGCCGCCAGGTCGCGAGCCGCCGTGCTTCGCACGCCGGTCCCCTGCGCTTCTCGGTGAATCAGGGGGACGGCGCCGAACTCGCTGCGCTCAGACATCGGCACCTCTTCGCCCCTGATTCCCCTGCGATGCTCGGCTCGCTCAAGGCGGACCCAAGATCAAAGGCCGCAGCTGCACCCAGTAGATCCACGCCATGCGTGGATGCCTTTGCCGTTGATCTTGACCTTCCAGTCCGCCTTGAGCGAGCAGAGCACCGCAGGTCCGGCGAGGGCGAAGAGGCGCGGGTGTCTGAGCGTAGCGAGTTCCCGCGCCGTCCCTCGACGGGCCGAGGAGCGCAGGGTACCGGTGCGCAGCACCGGCTCGCGGCTGGCGGAACGTTTCTTTTGGTTACTTTTCTTGATGGCGCACGTCCTTGTGCGCCACCCTCCGGGCCGGCTGCGCCGTTCCGCGCTGCTCCTGCAGCGCGGCGCGCGTACAAAGAAAAGCAACGCCCATGAACGATGAAGCACCTTCAGCACGCGCCACGCGCAGAACCCGCGACGGCGTTACTTCACCGGCACCGGAATATTGCAAAGATCGATATGCCCCGCCGGGCGCTTGTAGAAATCATCCACGCGATTGCGGCGTGCCTCCACCGTATCGGCGAAGGTCTTGGAGTCGGTACGCAGCACCTGGATCGGCGTGCGCTCGGCCGCCGGCACGTCGCTGGCACGGCGGATCGACACGATCGGCGTGCGCAGCTTCGGGTCGGCGTAGAAGCCCATCGGTGCCGGTCCGCGCGGCGTTGCGCTGAGCAGTTCCATGCCCTTCAGCACGCGACCCACCAGGGTGATGTTGCGGTCCAGCTGACGCGGCGACTGCCCGGTCACCACGTACAGTTCGGCCCCGATGCTGCTGTCTTCCTCGTTGCTGCGGCCCGCGCCCAGCATGCCGTAGCAATGCGCCAGCCAGGCCTTGCCGGCCTGCGGGTCCTGGCCGACCGGGAAGCCGTCGACGAATCCGGTCTGCGCGGCCCAGCCATCGCGGTCCGGCAGCACGCTGACCTTCAGGCCGGCGCTGGCGCGCTCGAACTCGGCCGGCAGCTTGCGCGCGGCACTGCCGAACGGCTTGGCCTTGGCTGCGTCATCGGCGTCGGCATCGCCGAACTGCACCACGAAGTTGTCCTGCGAACGGTAGATGCTGGTGCCGTCCCAGAAGTGCTCGTGGGCGAAGGTCTGGATGTTGGCGACATGGCGCGGGGCGAACTGCGGCGCCAGCTCGATGATCACCCGTCCGGCGGGCAGGTCCATGTACAGCAGGCTGGCCGGGTCCGGGGTGCGCCAGTCGCTGGCCGCCGAAGCATCGAGGATCTGCTGCGGACTGCGGTAGGGCGTGGCCGAACTGGCCAGGACGGGCAGCAGGCAGGACAAGGCGAGGGCGGTCAGGGCAAGGCGACGGCGGTGCGGCATGGGAACCCCGGAACATGAACGAGGCTTCGATTCTGCGCGAGCAGCCTGGTCTCGCCAACCGGCACGATGACTAACGACACATTCGCTATACCGAACTTCGCACTACTGTGGACTTCAACGTAGTGGAGGGCCGGTCATGTCCGAGGACGATGTCCACCTGAAGAAGTTCCAGAAGGAGCTCAGCGCCGGAACGGTGTCGCTGGCCCTGCTGGCGGTGCTGGCCCGGGCCGGAGAGCCACTGTACGGCTACCTGATCGCCAAGGAGCTGGAGCGCGTGGGCGAGGGCGTACTGAGCGGCAAGCAGAGCGCACTGTACCCGGTGCTGCGCAACCTGGAGGGCGCCGGGCTGCTGGAAAGCCATGTGGAGCCGTCCAGCAGCGGACCACCGCGGCGCTACTACCGCATCAATGAACGTGGCCGTGACGTGCTGGCGCAGTGGCGCCAAGCCTGGCAGGCCACCCGCGATTCCGTCGATTCCGTGTTGGAGGGGGTACCGCAATGAACGACCCGAGCCTGGCAGGCCGAGCCCTGCCGACCACCATTCCGCAGTACCTGGCGCAGCTGCGCGCGGCGCTGGAAGGCGCCGATCCGGCGATGGTGCAGGACGCGCTGTACGACGCCGAGGAGTACCTGCGTTCGGAGCTGGCCGCGCAGCCGGGCCGCAGCGAGGCCGAGGTGATCGCCGATGTTGCCGGCAGCTATGGCGCGCCGGACGAAGTGGCCGACATCTACCGCGAGACCGAAGTGACGGTGAACCGCGCGCTGCGTACGCCGCGTGCGGATACCGCGCTGGTGCTGCGTGCGGCGGCGGAAGCCAGTGGCGTCGAGCCGGCCGCACCGCCGCCGGCGCCGGTGCCGCGCTCGCTGCTGGCGCGCTTCTTCGGCGTGGTGACCGATCCGCATACCTACGGCGCGCTGTTCTACATGCTGCTGTCGCTGGCCACCGGCATCTTCTTCTTCACCTGGGTGGTGACCGGCCTGTCATTGTCGCTGGGCCTGCTGATCCTGATCATCGGCATTCCGCTGACCGTGCTGTTCTTCGGCTCGGTGCGCGGGCTGGCGCTGCTGGAAGGGCGGCTGGTGGAAGCACTGCTGGGCGAGCGCATGCCGCGCCGCCCGCGTTACACCGACCGCAGTCGCACGTGGCTGCAGCGCATCGGCGACATGTTCACCGACGGCCGCACCTGGCTGACCCTGCTGTACTTCGTGCTGATGCTGCCGCTGGGCGTCATCTACTTCACCATCGCGGTGACGTTGCTGTCGCTGTCGCTGAGCCTGATCTGGGCGCCGGTCGCGGCGATCTTCAGTGGCGACATCCCCGGTGTGTACATCAACGACGTAAATGTATTGCCGATGGCGGCCTCGCCGCTGGTGGCGATCGCGGTTGCTGCGGCGGGCGCGCTGCTGCTGGTGCTGACGATGCACCTGGCACGCGGCATCGGCAAGCTGCACGGGCTGATCGCCAAGAACCTGCTCGTACGGCTGTAAGCGGGTGCGGACGCTCCGGTAGGTGCCAACCTTGGTTGGCACGATCCATCAGTGCAGGGGCGCTTGGTGGAATTCGCTTTGGTAGGTGCCAACCTTGGTTGGCACAATCCTTCAGATACCGGGATTCAGGGTAGAGCGCCAACCAAGGTTGGCATCTACCAGGGCATACCGACCAAGGTCGGCACCCACCCTGGGCGAATTACCCCGCCTTTCGCCGCAACGGAGTGACGTTGCTCTTCTTCTTCGTAGCCTTCGCCGCAGGTGCTTCGGCATGCGCGGCGAAGAAGTCGCGGACCTTCGGGTACACCACCTCGCGCCAGCGACGGCCGCTGAAGATGCCGTAGTGGCCGGCACCTTCGACGATGAAATGCTCGCGGCGGTCTGCAGTGATGCCGGTGCACAGCGCCTGCGCGGCTTCGGTCTGGCCGAGGCCGGCGATGTCGTCCAGCTCGCCTTCGATGCTCAGCAGCGCGGTATCGCGGATCGCCGACGGATCGACCTTCTCGCCATTGACCACCCACTCGCCACGCGGCAGCAGGAAGTCCTGGAACACCACGCGGATGGTATCGAGGTAGTACTTGGCCGGCATGTCCAGCACCGCGTTGTACTCGTCGTAGAAACGGCGGTGCGCGTCGGCGTCTTCCAGATCGCCCTTGACCAGGTCGGTGTAGAAATCCCAGTGCGAACTGAAGTGGCGACTCGGATTCATCGACAGGAAGCCGGCATGCTGCAGGAAGCCCGGGTACACGCGACGGCCGGCGCCGGGATAGCTGGCTGGCACGGTGTGGATGACGTTGTTCTCGAACCACGACAGCGGGTTCTGCGTGGCCAGGTTGTTCACTGCGGTCGGGCTGCAGCGCGCATCGATCGGGCCACCCATCATCACCAGCGTGCGCGGCGTCGGCTCGCCACGGCTGGCCATCAGCGAAACCGCGGCCAGCACCGGTACGGTCGGCTGGCACACGCTCACCACGTGCAGACGCTCGACGCCGAGGTGGCGGATGAATTCCTGGATGTAGGCGATGTAATCGTCCAGGCTGAACTCGCCTTCGCTGGCCGGCACCATGCGCGCGTCGACCCAGTCGGTCACGTACACGCGGTGGTCGCGCAGCAGCGTGCGTACGGTATCGCGCAGCAGCGTGGCGTGGTGGCCGGACAGCGGTGCCACCACCAGCACGAACGGCTGGTTGAGCATCGTGTGCAGCTGGTCGGCCTCATTGCTGTGGCGCTTGAAGCGCAGCAGCTTGCAGAACGGCTTGCTCACTTCCTCGTGCACGACGATCGGCACGCGTTCGCCATCGACGTCGATTTCGTTGATGCCCCACTCGGGCTTCTCGTAATCCTTGCCGATGCGATGGAACAGCTCATTGACCGCCGCCAGGCGATCAGCGCCGGGCATCTGCGACCACCAGTGGCCCTGGTTGGCGAAGAACTTGGCGTTGGCCTGGGCCTGGTGCACCCAGGGGGCGAGCAGGTTGCGGGTCAGTTCGTGCAGTTGATAGAGCATGACGACCGAATATGTATGGTCATATGTTGCCGCGCAGCATATCCCATCCGGGTGTCCCGCAGGTTAAGTCGGCTGAAAATAATGAATCCGGATTCACATCCGTTCCAGCGCGGCCGCATCGCCTGCCAGGGCGGGGCCGAGCCAGCAGTGCGACCCTACCGGCTGCAGGCCGTGCCGGGCCATCGCCCGGCGGTACCAGCGTGCCGGGCGGGCCTGGAAGCTGTCGTGGTCGCCCTCGAACGCGTCCTCGGCGGCGAAGGTCTCCAGGAAGGCCACGCCGCCGGTCAGCTCGGCCACGCCGGCCAGTCCTGCACGCAGCTCGCGGTCGGGCACGTAGTGCATCACGTCCGAGCAGATCAGCAGGTCGACCGGGGCACAGGGCCGCAGCCAGGCGAAATCGCCGAAGCGGGCCAGGTGCAGGTTTCGGGTCCTGCCGTAGCGGCGCACAGCGTACTCGCTGCTGTCGAAGCCAAGGTATTCGACCTTCGGACGCAGCTTCAGCAGCGGCGCGCGCCAGGCGCCTTCACCGCAGCCGATATCCAGCACACTGCGGATCGGCCGCTCCAGGTAGTACTCGGCGCTGGCCACGGCCAACGCGACCTTGCGCGCCAGGCGGGCGCTGCCGCCGATGTCGGCACGGCGGTACCAGCGTTGGAAGTAGGCGGCGTCGTAGGTCTTGTCCATGGGGCGGGGCGCGATCGGGGAAAACGGCGCCTATCGTACGGTGTTGCGGCGCGCCATGCGTCGATGTGTCGCGGCGTGCGTGCCTGCGGCGGCCTCGCCACGGCATGCGAGAATGGCCGCCAACCTACGCCAGCCGCCGGAGCGAGCGCATGCAGAGCTACTACTGGGTCAAGACCTTCCACATCGTGTTCGTGGTGGCGTGGATGGCCACGGTGTTCTACCTGCCGCGCATCCTGGTGAACCTGGCCGAGACCGCAGGCCAGCAGGCCGTGACCGAGCGCCTGCAGCTGATGGGCCTGCGCCTGTACCGCTTCGGCCACTCGATGTTCGGCCTGGCGTTCCTGCTCGGCCTGGTGCTGTGGCTGGGTTACAAGGTCATCCCCGATTTCCCGACCATGGTCGCGCCCGGCGGCGCCGGCTGGCTGCATGCCAAGCTGGGGCTGGTGGTACTGCTGCTGGTGTACTTCAGCTGGATCGGCCGCCTGTTGAAGGGCGTGGCCAAGGGCCGGGCACTGCCGTCGTCGCGCGCGCTGCGCTGGATCAACGAGATCCCGCTGCTGGCCTTCATTCCGATCGTGTGGCTGGTGCTGGCCAAGCCGTTCTGAGATCCCGGGCGTTCGAACATGTCACTTTCTTGCTCGTGCAAGAAAGTAACCAAAGAACACGCCGCCGAACGCGAGCCGGTGCTGCGCACCGGTTCCCTGTGCTTCTCGGTGAATCAGGGGACGGCGCCGAACTCGCTGCGCTCAGACACCGGCGCCTCTTCGCCCCTGATTCCCCTGCGATGCTCGGCTCGCTCATGGCGGGCCCGAACGTCAACGGCCGCAGCTGCACCCGGTGAATTCACGCTATGCGTAGATACTGTGCGAGGTACAGACAAAAAAGCCGGGCATCTGCCCGGCTCTTTTTTTGTCCGACGTCAGGTAGCGATCACGCCGCTTCGTACGTGCCGTAGCTGCGCAGGCGGGTGTAGCGCTGCTCCAGCAGCTGTTCGGTGGACAGCGCGTCCAGCGCGTCCAGTTCGTTCAGCAGCACCGCCTTCAGGCGTTTGGCCATCTGCGTCGGGTTGCGGTGGGCGCCACCGGTCGGCTCGCGCACGACCTTGTCGACCAGGCCCAGGCTCTTCAGGCGCGGCGCGGTCAGGCCCAGCTGTTCGGCGGCATCCTTGGCCTTGCCGGCATCCTTCCACAGGATCGAGGCGCAGCCTTCCGGGGTGATGGTCGAGTACACCGAGTACTCCAGCATCACGGTGCGGTCGCCCACGCCCAGCGCCAGCGCGCCGCCGGAGCCGCCTTCACCGATCACGGTGCAGATGATCGGCACCTTCAGCTCGGCCATCTCGATCAGGTTGCGCGCGATCGCTTCGGACTGGCCGCGCGATTCGGCATCGATGCCCGGCCAGGCGCCGGCGGTGTCGATCAGGGTCAGCACCGGCAGGCCGAAGCGCTCAGCCATCTTCATCAGGCGCAGCGCCTTGCGGTAGCCCTCCGGCTTGGGCATGCCGAAGTTGCGCTTGATCTTTTCCTTGGTGTCACGACCCTTCTGGTGGCCGATCACCATCACCGCGCGGCCATTGATGCGGGCCAGGCCGCCCATGATGGCCTTGTCGTCGGCGAAGGCACGGTCACCGGCCAGTTCCTGGAATTCATCGAAGATGATGCGCAGGTAATCGGCGGTGTACGGACGCGACGGATGGCGGGCCAGCTGCAGCACCTGCCACGAGGTCAGGTTGCGGAAGATCTGCGCGGTGCGCACGCGCAGCTTGTCCTGCAGCGCATGCACTTCCGCCTCGACATTGACCGCCGGCCCGGCACTGGCGTTGCGCAGTTCCTGGATCTTGGCTTCCAGGTCGGCGATGGGTTGCTCGAAGTCGAGGTAGTTCGGATTCATCGGAAGCCGTCGTGTAAAGAAGGGGGGAATTCTAGCCGAATGCGTGCAAACCACCCGTACGCCTTCGTCTGGAAGGCGACGGTAGCGCAGCCGGGCAGGGCGCGCCAGTCAGCTCAGGGCAGGACCACGGCGCTGCGGGCCATTTCGGTGCTGCGCACGGTGACGAAGTCGTTGTAGGCCTCGTTGGCTGCCACCGGCAGCTTCGAGCCCAGCGTTGCGGTGGCGTGGGTGAACGCCATGCTGGCCTCGAAGTCTTCCTTGCGCAGCGCCTTCTGCTCGGCGGCGGTGGTGGCCTTCAGCCAACGGGTGTAGATGTCCCGCATCGGGCCAGCGTGGGCCTCGAAAGCCGGATCGAGGGCGGGCAGGGTGGCCGGGGCCGGTTCCAGGGTGTAGACCGGCGCAACGTAGCCGGCCGGCTGCTCGCGCTTGTACGCGCCTGGTTCGCCCATGCCTTCCTCGACATAACGGATGAACTCGGGGGCGGTGAAGATCTTGGTACTGATCTTGCCGCCGGTGGAATCGACGTGGGCCACGACCTGTTCCTGCGGGAACGGTTCGCGCACGCCGAAATTCCAGGTCTTGTCGATGAACAGGCCGTGGAACTTGTCGAACGGACCCTTGAACTCCACCCCGCCCACGTCGATGCCGAGGCCGCTTGCACCAAAGTTTTTCAGCTTGTCTTCACTGGTGACGTAGATCTCGCGCGCGGTGACGTACTCGCTGAGGGTCGGGTTGATCAGGCCGCCGCGGCTGCCGGCGTAGACGTTGAAGCGCACATCACCCAGGCGCTCGGTATGCAGGCGATGTTCGCCCGGGGCCAGGCTGATCGGGCGCGATGCATTGGCCGCCACCGGCAGGTCCTTGCCATCGACGCTGATGGCCAGCGGCGCGTCGGTCGGGTTGTCGATCTCAAAATCGACCTTTGACGAGCAGGCGGCCAGCGCCAGGGTGGCAAGCAGGGGGAACAGCAGGGTTTTCATGACGGTCTATCGTCCTTGACGGCAACAACGGAAAAAAGGAGTGCGTGGGAGCCAGCCTCAGCTGGCCCACGGCGGGCTGTAGCGCACCTTCAGCGTGCGTACGGCCGGGTCGGCGCGCAGCGCCTCCATCAGCTTGGAATCGATGCGCACCGCGCTCTGCCCGGACACATCGAGCATGCCGGCGACGCCGCCCTGCGGGCCCTTCAGCAACAGGTCCAGGCGCAGTGGCGTTCGACCCGGGCGATGGCGGTCGAGCAGGGCATCGATGCGCTCCCAGACCGGGCGCTGCTGGCGCAGGTCCAGGCGCAGCGACAGCCGCGTTGCATAGTTGGCGCAGACTTCGTCGAAGTCCCAGCACTGGCGGATGCGCAGTGCGAAGCCACCATTGAACTCGTCCTCGCGCAGGCCACCCTTGACCACCAGGATGCGGTCCTTGGTCATCAGGTGGCCGAACTCGGCCATCGCGTCGGAGAACGCGCTGCACTCGACGCGGCCGCGGCCATCCTCCAGCTGGATGAAGATCTGGCTCTCGCCCTTGCGGCGCACACCGACCACCTGGCCGGCCAGCACGGTCTGCACTTCCGGGCGCCAGCGCTTCTCGCCACCGCCACCGCCGCCACTGTTGGCGCTCCAGATCTTCTCCACCGAGCCCAGGTCGTTGCCGACCAGGTCGCGCACATCGTCGCGCCAGGGATCGAACGGGTGGCCGCTGAGATAGAAGCCCAGCGTGTCGCGCTCGCCGTTCAGGCGCTGCAGCAGCGGCCATTCCTCGGTTTCGGGCAGGTCCAGCTGGATCGACACGGTGCTCGGATCGGGCCCACCGAACAGCGAGTTCTGCCCGGACGCACGTTCGCGCGCCATCTGGTCGGTCGCCTTGATCACTTCCGGCAGTTGCAGCATCAGCGACGCGCGGTTGTGGCCGAGCTCGTCCAGTGCGCCGCAGTTGATCATCGCTTCCAGCGTGCGCCGGTTGAGCTTGGCGGAGCCGACGCGGGTGCAGAAGTCGAGCAGGTCCTTGTAGTCGCCACCCTTCAGGCGTTCGTCCACGACGGCCTCGCAGGCACCCTGGCCGACGCCCTTGATCGCGCCAAGCCCGTACTGGATGGTGTCCGGGGTCACGGCTTCGAACATGAAGGCGGAGTGGTTCACCTTCGGCGGCAGCACGGTCAGGCCGAGGTTGCGTACCTCGTCGAGGAAGCCGACCACCTTCTCGGTGTTGTCCAGGTCCGAGGACAGCGTGGCCGCCATGAACTCGGCCGGGTAATGGCGCTTCAGCCATGCGGTCTGGTAGCTGACCAGCGCGTAGGCAGCGGCGTGCGACTTGTTGAAGCCGTAGCCGGCGAACTTCTCCATCAGGTCGAAGATCGCATCGGCCTTGGCCTCGTCCACGCCGTCCTTGGCCGCGCCTTCGCGGAAGATCTCGCGGTGCTTGGCCATTTCCGCCGGCACCTTCTTGCCCATCGCGCGGCGCAGCAGGTCGGCGCCGCCCAGCGAGTAGCCGCCGACGATCTGCGCCATCTGCATCACCTGCTCCTGGTACACCATGATGCCGTAGGTGTCCTTCAGGATCGCTTCGGTGCGCGGATCGGGATAGATGATTTCTTCCTGGCCGTGCTTACGCGCGTTGAAGGAGGGAATCAGGTCCATCGGGCCGGGGCGGTACAGCGACACCAGCGCGATCAGGTCTTCGAAACGGTCGGGGCGCGCGTCCTTCAGCAGGCGGCGCATGCCCGAGGATTCGAACTGGAACACCGCGCCGGTATTGCCGTTGGCGAAGATGTCCTTGTAGGTGGGCGTGTCGTCCAGCGGGATCGCGGCGATGTCCACCGGCGGGATGCCGGCGCGCTCATGGCGCTTGTTGATCGCCTTCACCGCCCAGTCGATGATGGTCAGCGTGCGCAGGCCCAGGAAGTCGAACTTCACCCGGCCGACTTCTTCCACGTCGTTCTTGTCGAACTGGGTGACCGGGTTCTTGCCGAGGCCGTTCTCGTCGTGTTCGGCGTACAGCGGGCAGAACTCGCTCAGCGGCTCGGGCCCGATCACCACGCCACCGGCATGCTTGCCGGCGTTGCGGGTCAGGTCTTCCAGCTGCAGCGCCAGGTCGATCAGGTCGCGGACATCGTCCTCGGTCTCGTAACGCTGGATCAGTTCGGCCGACGCCATTTCCGAGCTGGGGCCTTCCTTGCCCTTGCCCAGCGCATCCTTCAGGTGGATGCCCAGGATGTTCGGGATCAGCTTGGAGACACCGTCGACCAGGCCATACGGGAAACCGAGCACGCGGCCGGAGTCGCGCACCACCGCCTTGGCGGCCATGGTGCCGTAGGTGATGATCTGGCTGACGCGCTCGCGCCCGTACTTGCGCGCGACGTAGTCGATCACCTCGTCGCGGCGGTCCATGCAGAAGTCGATGTCGAAGTCGGGCATCGACACGCGTTCCGGATTGAGGAATCGCTCGAACAGCAGGTTGTACGGCAGCGGGTCCAGGTCGGTGATCTTCAGCGCCCACGCCACCAGCGAGCCGGCACCCGAACCACGGCCGGGACCGATCGGGATGCCCTGGTTCTTGCCCCATTGGATGAAGTCGGCCACGATCAGGAAGTAGCCCGGGAAGCCCATCTTGATGATGGTGTTGAGCTCGAATTCCAGGCGCTCGAAATACTCCTCGCGGGTCTTGCCCGGCGCCAGCGGATTCTTCTCCAGGCGCTCTTCCAGGCCGTCACGCGACATCTTCTGGATCCAGGTGTCCAGGGTCTCGTCGTCGGGCACCGGGTAGTTGGGCAGGAAGTAGGTGCCCAGCCGCATCTCGATGTTGCAGCGCTCGGCCAGCGCCAGCGTGTTGTCGATCGCATCGGGGATGTCGGCGAACAGCGCGCACATCTCCTCGGCCGACTTCAGGTACTGCTGGTCGCTGTACTCGCGCGGACGCTTGGGGTCGTCCAGCACGCGGCCGGTGGAAATGCACACGCGCGCTTCGTGCGCGCTGAAATCCGACGGCGACAGGAAGCGCACGTCATTGCTGGCCACCACCGGCAGGCCACGCTGGCCGGCGGCCATCAGCGCGAACTGGTTGAAGGTTTCCTCGCCCTCGCGGCCGGTGCGGGTCAGCTCCAGGTGCAGGCCATCGCCGAACACGCGCTGCCAGTCGGCCAGCTGCTGCTCGGCCAGCTCATGCTTGCCGTCCAGCGCGAGGCGCCCGGCCAGGCTCTGCCGGCCGGCCAGCGCGAACAGGTTGGCGTTGCCGGCCTTCAGCCAGTCCGGATGCACGGCCACGCCGCCCTCGGGGCGATGGCCTTCCATCCAGGCGCGGGTCAGCAGCCGCGACAGGCTCAGGTAGCCCTCGCGATCGCGGCACAGCAGGGTCATCCGCCACGGATCCTGGCCTTCCTCGGCGATCAGTACGTCGGCACCGGCGATCGGCTTGATACCCACGCCTTCGGCGGCCTTGTAGAACTTGACCAGGGCGAACAGGTTGTTGAGGTCGGTCACCGCCAGCGCGGGCAGGCCGAGCTCGACCGAGCGCGACAGCAGGTTGGCCTGCTTGGCCTTCTTCGGGTCCGCCTGGTCCGGCTTGGCCGGCACGCGGATGGTCGAGTCCGCCAGCGAGAACTCGGTGTGGACGTGGAGATGTACGAAGCGGGAGTTGGACATGCCGGACCAGGTTGGAGCGCGCGGGCCCCGGGTGCTGACGGAGGTTCGTCGCCGGGGTCGGGAAGCGCTGGAGTGCCCGGTCAGGGTAGCGAGGGCAGGGGGACGCGACAAGCTCTTGACATGCCTTCCAGGACGACCAGGTTCAGTCGTGCCGGAGGCCGCTTCCTGTAGAGCCGAGCCCATGCTCGGCTGCCGTGAACAGCCGAGCATGGGCTCGGCGCTACAGTTGCCGCAGGCTCAGGCGATGGCCGCCGCCTGCGTCAGGTCCAGGCACTCACGCACCGGGGCGAAGCTGCGCCGGTGCTCCACGCAGGGGCCGTGCTCGCGCAGGGCGGCCAGGTGGGCCGGGGTGCCATAGCCCTTGTGCTGCTCGAAACCGTACTGCGGGTGGCGGCTGTGCACGTCCAGCATGTAACGGTCGCGCGAGACCTTGGCCAGGATCGAGGCGGCCATGATCGCGCGGTCGATGCCGTCGCCGCCGACCAGCGCCTGCGCCGGCAGCACCAGGCCCTTGGGCACCACGTTGCCATCGATGCGGGCGAAGCCGGCCACGTGGGCGACCGCTGCAACGACGTCACGCATGCCCTGCAGGGTGGCCTGGTAGATGTTCAGGCGGTCGATGGTGTCCACGTCCACCAGCACCACGTGCCAGGCCAGGGCACGCTCGATGATGCGGTCATGCAACTGCTCGCGGCGCGCCGCAGTCAGCTGCTTGGAGTCATCCAGGCCGTTGATCCGTGGCCGGGACGGATCGAACACCACTGCGGCCACCGCGACCGGCCCGGCCAGTGGGCCACGGCCGGCCTCGTCCACGCCGACGACCAGACGCTCCGGCTCGACCACGGCCGTACCATCGAACAGGGCCAGGCTGGCTGCCGCGGCATGGCGGCGGCTCATGCCTTTGCCTGGTCGCGCATCAGCAGTTCGCCGACGGCATCGGCGGCACGCGCCGAGGCGTTGCGGCGCAGGCGCTCGTGCAGGCGCACGTAAGTGTCCTGCAGGTCGATCACCCGCTGTGGGTGGTCGAACCACTGCTGGATGGCTGCGGCCAGCCTGTCCGGCGTGCAGTCGTGCTGCATCAGCTCCGGCGCCAGGTCCTGGCCGGCCAGGATGTTGGGCAGGGCGAAGCGGTCGACCTTGATCAGGCCCAGCGCCTTGACCAGCCGGTAGGTCAGTTCATTGACGCGGTAACCGACCACCATCGGCCGCTTCACCAGCATGGCTTCCAGGGTCGCGGTGCCGGAGGCCAGCACCACCACGTCGGCGGCGATCATCGCGTTGCGCGCCTGGCCATCCAGCACGTGCGAATAGGCCACCGGCAACGCCGAGCGCGACAGCTGTTCTTCGATCAGCTGCCGGCAGGCCGGGTTGGCGGCCGGCACCACCACATGCAGGCCCGGAATGCGTTCGGAAACCTGCCAGGCGGCTTCGAAGAAGGGTTCGCCCAGGCGCGAGATCTCGCCCAGGCGGCTGCCCGGCAACACCGCCAGCACCTTGGCCGAGGTCGGAAGGCCGAGCGCGGCGCGTGCTTCCTCGCGGTTGCCCTGAAGCGGAATGTCATCGGCCATCGGGTGGCCGACGAAGCGCGCGTCGATGCCGTGCCTGGCATAGATCGGCGGTTCCATCGGGAACAGGCACAGCACCAGGTCCGCGCTGCTGCCGATCTTCTCGGCGCGCTTCTCGCGCCAGGCCCAGACCGAGGGACTGACGTAATGCACGGTGCGCACGCCGCGCTGCTTCAGCCAGCGCTCGATGCCCAGGTTGAAGTCGGGTGCGTCGATACCGATGAACACGTCCGGCTGCCATTCCAGGGCGCGCTGGCGGAACGCCGAGCGCAGCTTCAGCAGCCGCGGCAGGTGGCGCAGCACTTCGGTCAGGCCCATCACCGCCAGCTCGCTGGCATCGTGCCAGGTCTGGCAGCCGGCGCTGCGCATGGCATCGCCGCCAATGCCGGCGAACTCGGCGTTCGGGAAGCGCGCCTTCAGCTCACGCACCAGGCCCGCACCGAGCAGGTCGCCGGACGCTTCACCGGCAACCAGTGCGATCCGCAACGGGCGCTCGCTGAGCACCCGCTGTGCAGGCACGCTGCCGGCCATCGAGGCCAGCGGAATCACCGCGGCGCCGGCCGGCGCCTGGCCGGTCGTGCTGCTCATCGCAGCAAGGGCCTCTCGGCGTGCTCGATGAAGTCCAGCATGGCCTTCACGTCATCGCTGTCACGCGCCTGTTCGGTCAGCTGCACCTTGGCTTCGGCCAGCGGCAGGCCTGCCACGTACAGCGTGCGGTAGGCACGCTTGATGGCCGAGATGCGGTCGGCGTCGAAGCCGCGGCGCTTCAGGCCTTCGCTGTTGATGCCGCGCGGGCGGCCCAGCGAATCGGTACCGACCATGGTGAACGGCGGTACATCGCCATTGGTCAGCGCGCCCATGCCGAGGAAGGCATGCGCACCGATACGGCAGAACTGATGAGCACCAGCGAAGCCGCTGATGATCACGTAGTCGCCCACGGTGACGTGGCCGGCCAGCGTGGTGTTGTTGGAGAACACGCAGAAGTTGCCGACATGGCAGTCGTGTGCCACGTGCGTGTAGGCCAGCATCCAGTTGTCGTTGCCGATGGTGGTGATGCCGCCGCCGCCGCCGGTGCCACGGTTCAGCGTGACGAACTCGCGGAACACGTTGCGGTCGCCGATCACAAGCTCGGTGCGCTCACCGGCGAACTTCTTGTCCTGCGGCTCGCCACCGATCGCGGCATGGCCGACGAAGCGGTTGTCGCGGCCGATCCGGGTCGGGCCGTGGATGCTGCAATGGGGGCCCACCACCGTGCCGGCGCCGATTTCAACGTCGGGGCCGATCAGGGTGAAGGCGCCCACCTGGACATCGTCGGCCAGGCGCGCGGCCGGATCGATGACGGCGGTGGGGGGGATCCGCGGTGCGTTGTCAGTCATTGCTGCCTCCAGTGGATCAGCCCTTGGCGCCGGCGCACATGACCTCGGCCGACGCAACGACTTCGCCGTTGACCTTGGCTTCGCCGTAGTACCAGCCCATGTTGCGGATCAGGCGCTTCATCTGCACATCCAGCATCAGCACGTCGCCGGGGACGACCTGCTTGTTGAAGCGGGCGTTTTCCACCTTGACCATGTAGAACAGCTTGGACTGCGAGTCGCGGCCGAGCGTGAGCTGGGTCATCACGCCACCGGCCTGGGCCAGCGCTTCGATGATCAGCACGCCGGGCATGATCGGGCGGCCCGGAAAGTGGCCCTGGAAGAACGGCTCGTTGATGCTGACGTTCTTCTGCGCAAGGATGCGCTTGGCCTCGATGTCGAGCTCAAGCACCCGGTCCACCAGCAGGAACGGGTAGCGGTGCGGAAGCAGTTCCTGGATCTGGCAGACGTCGATCGGAAGCTGCAGCGAATCGTTCATTCTTTCTCCTTGCCAGCAGCCAGGACGCGGCGAGCCAATGCGTCCAGCTGCTTGAAGCGCGCGGCGTTCTTGCGCCACGTGCGGTTGTCGGTCAACGGGGTGCCGGACGAGTACTCGCCCGGCTCATGGATGGAGTTGCGGACCACCGACTTGCCGGTGATCACGACCTTGTCGCAGATTTCGAGGTGGCCGACCACGCCAACGTGGCCGCCGAGCAGGCAGTAGCGGCCGATCTTGGCGCTGCCGGCGATGCCGGTGCAGCCGGCGATGGCCGAGTGCGCGCCGATCTGCACGTTGTGCGCGATCTGCACCAGGTTGTCCAGGCGCACATCCTCGTCCAGCACGGTGTCTTCCAGCGCGCCGCGGTCGACGCAGGTATTGGCGCCGATCTCGCAATCGTCGCCGATGCGGACGCCGCCGAGCTGCGGCACCTTGATCCACTTGCCGGCGTCCATCGCCAGGCCGAAACCGTCGGCGCCAAGCACGGCACCGGGATGCACGCGCACGCGCTTGCCCAGCGTGACCCGGGTGACCAGGGTCACGCGGGCGATCAGTTCACAGCCGGTATCCAGGCTGCAGTCCTCGCCGATCACGCTGCCGGTGCCGATGATGCAGTTCTCGCCGACCACGCTGCGCGCACCGATCGAGACGAACGGGCCGATATGGGCGCTGGCGGCCACCTGGGCGCTGGGATCGATGACGGCGCTGGGGTGGATGCCTGGTGGGCGGGTCGGTGCGATGTCGAACAGCGCGGCGATCTTGGCGAACGCGGTGTACGGGTCCTTGGCCACGAGCGCGGCGCCGGGGGCAGCCTCGGCGTCGTCGGCACGCAGGACCACCAGCGAGGCCTGGCTGTCGGCCAGCTGGGCGCGGTAGCGCGGGTTGGCAAGGAAGGTCAGCTGGCCAGGACCGGCATGGGCGAGGGTGGCCACGCCATGGATGGCGGTGGCGGGGTCGCCATGGACCTGCAGGCCGAACTGCTCGGCGAGTTGCTGGGCGGTGTAGGTGGGAGTATTCACGGCGGGAGTTTAACGTGTGACGCCATTGCGGTCATGCGGGGGCAGAAGCGGCGCCTGCCTGATGTCCCGGGGTGATGGCGCAGGGAGCTGCCTGGGACACGTTTTGAACCACGTTTGCGGTCCGGCCCTGCCGTTGGCGGCCATGGGTTCGGGCGCTGTGAAATCCTGCCTCTCCAGCAGGGCGTCCTCATCACCAGGGGCTCGATGAGGTCATTCGAGGTTGTTGCGGAGCTAGTCTGCCCCCTTGCAAGTTCGTTGGATGGGGGGCGCAGCTGGTCTGCGGCAACGTCGATTGCTTTCTCTGAAGCCAAGCCCAAGCGACCGCGCACAAGCGGGAGCGTCCCCTGCAAACCCCGACGAAACAAAATTGCCTTGGTAAGCGGCTGAAGCGATAGCCATAGGAGATCAATGCTGCAGAGAGTAGTCGTGTTCGGCTTTGAGAAAAATGCGAAATCCACCGTGAATTCCGTGACAAATAGAATGCGTTGATAGCATCGCAATGGCAGGCAAGATGCCTGCGCCCATTGGATGGAATTCATAATGAATGCAAAGATCGTAGGTCTTGTTTCATTGCTGCTGTGCGGCGGAGGTGCATCGGCTGCCCCTTCATTTGAATCGACTGTGGCGAGGCCAGCCATTGCGCCCGAGGACTCGGGACTGTCGCTTCCCTCGGGCGTTGTCTTGCGAGAGATATTCAGGATCTATCGTCCTGCAACAAATACTCATGTCACGCACTTCTACTGGCCCGAAAATTGGGAGGGTATCGGGTACAAGTATGAAGGGACGTTAGGTTTTATTTCGGCGACACCCTTCGAGAACAGCGCCCTGATCCGAAATTGCGTGGGACCACATTCATGGAATTATTTCACTTCGCTGGACCCGGATTGCGAGGCGTCAACTGGGGGCGTAGTGCTGCCGGGAGACTGGAATCTTGGATATATCTCCACTGTTCAGATTCCTGGGTCAGTTCCCCTCTACCGTTGCGGCTTGGTATGGCAGGGCAAGATTCGCCATTTCGACAGCCGCGATTTCGCTTGTGAAGGAGTGGGTGGTACTGGCGCTGTTCTGGGCTACGTCTTTCTCTAGAATCATTTGAGGTCTTCTTTCAGTTCTCAAACTGTCGGTGGACTCAAATTACTTGGAGTGGCGAAGAATTGATGGAAACGAAAACGCCGGGCAATGCCCGGCGCTTCGCACCCCGTCTGGTGGAGGCCCCCCTTTGTTAAGGGGGGCGCGCCAACGGCGCGGGGGATAGGTGAAATGCGGGGGCAATTCACCGGAGGTGGATCAGTTCTGAGGAACAGAGTTCCTCAGAACTGGCCGCCGAACGTGAATTGCAGACGTTCGATCTTGTCATCGTCTTCCTTCTTCAGCGGGAAGGCGTAGCTGATCGAGATCGGGCCGACCGGGGCGCGCCACAGCAGGGCCACACCGGTGGACACGCGCAGCTCGTTGGCCTTGAAGTTCTTGGTGCCGTTGTAGACGTTGCCGAAGTCGACGAAGGCCGACACGCGCGCCGACGGGCTGTCGAACAGGCGCGGGAAGTAGGCTTCGACCGAACCGACGGTCTTCAGCGAACCACCCAGCGGCTGGCCTTCGGGGTAACCGCGGGTGACTTCGCGCGGGCCGAGGGTGTTGTCCTCGAAGCCGCGCACCGAGTTGGTACCACCGGCGTAGAAGTTCTCGAAGAACGGCAGGCCGCTGGCGGTGACCGTGCGGGTAGTGCCGTCGCCGTTGTCGATGACGCGGGTGTAGTCCTTGCCATAGGCATCGCCGTAGCCGATTTCCGCGCGGGTGTTGATCACCAGCGACGGCATGATCGGCCAGTACTTGCTGATCTGGTAGTTCAGCTTGTAGTACTCGATGGTCGAACCCGGCAGCGTGGTCTCCAGGCCGATGCGCTGGTAGGTGCCGCGGGTCGGCATGAAGTAGTCGTTGCGCGAGTCGCGTGCCCAGCCCAGCTCGGTGCGCCAGGCATGGAAGGTACGCTTTCCGACCGCATTGATGTAGTCGATGATCGACGGCGGGGTCGAGCCTTCGTAGGTGGTGATCTGGTTGCTGTCGATGCCGAACATCAGCGAGACGGTATCGGTCTCGGTCAGCGGCACGCCGAACACCACCTGCGCCGAACCATTGGTGCTGTTGTACTGCGCGGTGTTGAAGTCGGAGTAGTCCAGCTCACGCCAGGACAGGTTGTAGCCCAGCGACACGCCGTCATCGGTGAAGTACGGGTTGGTGTAGCTGAAGCCGTAGCGCTGCAGGTAGCTGCTGCGCGAGGCTTCGACCGACACGCGGTTGCCGCCGCCGAGGAAGTTGTTCTGCGACAGCTGCACCGAGGTGGTCATGCCGTAGGACTGCGAGTAGCCCAGGCCGAACACGAAGCTGCCCGAGGTGGTTTCCTTGACGTTGTAGACGACGTCGACCTGGTCGTTGCTGCCGCTGACGGCCGGGGTTTCCACTTCCACCGATTCGAAGTAGCCCAGGCGCTGCAGGCGGATCTTGGAGCGGTCGATCGCGGCCTGCGAGTACCAGCTGTTCTCGAACTGGCGCAGCTCGCGACGCATCACTTCGTCGGAGGTACGGGTATTGCCGCGGAACAGGATGCGGCGCACCGACACGCGCGGGCCGGGCACGACCTGCATGTTGATGGCGACGGTCTGCTCGGCGCGGTTGGTGGTCGGGATCGGGTTCACCTTGGCGAACGCGTAGCCGATGTTGGACAGCGAATTGGTGATGGTGTCCGAGCTGAATTCCAGCAGGGCGCGCGAGAACGTGTCGCCGGACTTCTGGATCACCATGCGCTCGACGTCCTCCTGCGGGAGGATGGTGTCGCCGCTGACCTTGATCTCGGAGATCTTGTACTGCGCGCCCTCGGTCACGCCCGCGGTCAGGAACATGTCGCGCTTGTCGGGGCTGATCGAGACCTGGGTGGAATCGATGCTGAAATCGACGTAGCCGCGGTCCAGGTACCAGGAGTTGAGCTTTTCCAGGTCGCCGGACAGCTTTTCCTTGGAGTACTGGTCGTCACGGCGGTACCACGACGCCCAGTTGTGCTCCTTGGACTCCCAGGTCTCCAGGATGTCCTTGCTCTCGTACTTCTCGGTGCCGACCAGGTTGACGTGACGGATCTTGGCCGCCTTGCCTTCCTTGATGGCGATGGCGATGTCCACGCGGTTGCGGTCCAGCGGGCTCACCGTCGGGGTGATGTCGACGTTGTACTTGCCGCGGTCGTTGTACTGGCGGCGCAGTTCCTGGGTCACGCGGTCCAGGCTCAGGCGATCGAAGGTGCCGCCCTCGGTCAGGCCGATGTCGGACAGGCCCTTGAGCAGCTGGTCGGACTTGATGTCCTTGTTGCCGGTCACGGTCAGCTTGTTGATCGCCGGGCGTTCCTTGACGGTCACCACCAGGATCGTGCCCTGGCGGTCGAGCTGCACGTCTTCGAAGAAGCCGGTCTTGTACAGGGCGCGGATCGTCTCGCCGACCTTGTTGTCGGTGACCGTCTCGCCACGTTCCACCGGCAGGTAGGTGAACACCGTGCCCGAGCTGATGCGCTGCAGGCCATCGACGCGGATGTCGCTGACAGTGAAGGGCTCGGCTGCCTGGGCCAGGGCGGGAGCGCCGGTGACGGCGGCGAGGGCGAGGGCCAGCAGGCGGCGATTGGGGAGTCGCGTCATGTCACGTCCGGTAGGAAGGTCGATTTCATTGGTGCGGGATGCCGACGCTGTAGACGGCAACAACGTGGAAAAGTTCATCGCGGGACCAGGCCGAGGATGTCGTTGTAGAACGCCAACCCCATCAGCCCGGCCAGCAACGCCAGGCCGATGTATTGGCCGGCGGCGATGGCACGCTCGCTCAGCGGGCTGCCCTTGACCAACTCGATAAGGTAATACAGCAGGTGGCCGCCGTCCAAGATCGGGATCGGCAGCAGGTTGATGATGCACAGGCTGAGGGACAGCAGGGCAAGGAACTGCAGGAACCAGTCGAGGCCGCGCTTGGCCGAGACATTGGCCACGCGGGCGATGGTGACCGGCCCGGAAACGTTCTGCAGCGAGGCCTTGCCGGTCACGATGCGGCCCATCATGCCCAGCGAGTCGGCCGCCAGGCGGCCGGTTTCACGCACCGCGACGGTGACCGAGTCCAGCGGGCCGTAGCGCAGCAGGGTGTCGTACGGCGGGCTGAACTTGGTCGGGAACTGAACGCCGATCTGCCAGGCGGGGTCGCCCTTGGCGTCCTGGCCCTTGCGCGGCGTGACTTCCAGCGCCAGGCGCTCGCCGCCACGCAGGACCTCGATCATGCCCGGGCCACCGGCACGCCCCAGCGCCTGGATCTCACCGATCACCTGGTCGGCGCCGTCGATGCGCTGGCCGTCGATGGCCACGATCAGGTCGCCCGGCTGCAGTTGCCCGCTGACGACCGAATCCGGGGTCAGCGACTCGACCAGCGCCGGCTGCAGCCACGACTGCCAGTACATGCCAGCCAGGATCGGCACCCGCCGTTCATCGAAACCCGCCGGCAGCTGCGACAGCGGCAGGGTGCGCGTGCGCACCTGGTCGGCCGTATCCAGCACTTCCAGCTTCACGTCGCGGCGGTCCATCGCGGCCGCTGTCAGCGCCATGCTGGCCTCGCCGAGGGTGACTACCTGGCGGTCGTCCACGCGCAGCACGCGGTCGCCGCTGGCCAGGCCGGCACTGGCGGCGATGCCGCTGACGCGGCCGATGGTGGGCGAGTAATCCTGCTTCCCGATCACGAACATCGCCCACAGCAGCAGGATGCACAGCAGCAGGTTGGCGATCGGGCCGGCGGCGACAATGGCGATGCGCTGCCAGACGGTCTTGTGGTTGAAGGCCTGGCCGCGTTCGTGCGGGTGGACTTCGACCTCGCGTTCGTCGAGGAACTTCACGTAGCCACCCAGCGGGATGGCGGCGATGGCGAACTCGGTACCGTGCCTGTCGCGGCGCGACCACAGCGGCCGGCCGAAGCCGACCGAGAAACGCAGGATCTTGACCCCGCACAGGCGCCCGACCCAGTAATGCCCGAACTCGTGGAACGTGACCAGCAGCCCGAGGCTGACAATCATCCACCAGACCGATCCGATGAAGTCAGTCATGCAGGCTCACAGTGGCGGGCAGGGGCGGCGGCGTCATGCTGGGCGAGGCGGTCGTTCAGGCGGCGTCGATGGCGTTCAGGGTGAGCTGGCGTGCCCGCTGGTCGGCGGACAACAGGACCTCCAGTGTATCGGCTGGCTGGGTCGGCAGTGTTGAAAGAGCGTTAGCAACCAGCTCCGGGATCGTCAGGAAACCGATCCGGCCCTGAAGAAACGCTGAAACCGCCTCTTCATTGGCGGCGTTCAGCACCGCCGGCGCGGTGCCGCCGGCCTGCATTGCCTGCCAGGCCAGGGCCAGGCAGGGGAAGGCGTTGGTGTCCGGGGCTTCGAAATCCAGCCGGCCCTGGGCCAGCAGGTCCAGCCCGGCCACGCCCGATTCGATGCGCTGCGGCCAGCCCAGGCCGACGGCCAGGGTGGTACGCATGTCCGGCAGGCCCATCTGCGCCAGGGTCGAACCGTCAACGAACTCGACCAGCGAATGGACCAGGCTCTGCGGGTGTACCAGCACCTCGATGCGTTCGCCGGGCACGCCGAACAGGTGGTGGGCCTCGATGACTTCCAGGCCCTTGTTCATCAACGTCGCCGAATCGACCGAGATCTTCGGCCCCATCGACCACTTCGGGTGGGCAACGGCCTGGGCCGGGGTGACCTGGGCCAGCTCGGCGCGGCTGCGGCCACGGAACGGGCCGCCGGAGGCGGTCAGCAGGATCCGGCGCACCCCGGCGCCGTCGACGCTGGCGTCGCGCGAGCGCAGGCACTGGAAGATCGCGCTGTGTTCGCTGTCGATCGGGATGATTTCGGCACCGGCACGTTCGGCGGTGCGGGTCAGCAGTTCGCCGGCCAGCACCAGCGATTCCTTGTTGGCCAGCAGGATGCGCTTGCCCGCGGCGGCCGCGGCCAGGGTCGAGGACAGGCCGGCAGCGCCGACAATGGCCGCGACCACGGTGTCGCAGGCGTCGCTGGCGGCCAGCTGGTCCAGCGCGGCATGGCCTGCATGGGCCTCGGTGGCCAGTCCGGCGTCGCGCAGGCCGTCACGCAGTTCGGCGAACAGCGACTCGTCGGCGATCACCGCGTGCGCGGGTTTGTGTTGGCGGCACAACGCCAACAGCGCCTGCACCTGGCGACCGGCGGCGAGCACCGTGGCCTGGTAGCGCTGCGGGTGGCGGGCGATCACGTCCAGCGTGGAGGCACCAATCGAGCCGGTGGCGCCGAATACGGCGACCCGGCGCAGGTCTGCAGCAGCATTCATGGTCAGAACCCGAAGATTTCCTTGCCCAGCGCGAACACCGGCACGGCGGCGAGGACGCCGTCGACACGGTCGAGCACGCCGCCATGGCCGGGGATCAGGTGGCCCGAGTCCTTGGCGCCCGCGTGGCGCTTGATCAGGCTCTCGAACAGGTCACCCAGCACCGAGGCGAACACGGCCACCACCGAGGTGATCAGCAGGCCCGGCAGGTGTGCGGCATCGATGCCGGCCAGCCAGCCCAGGCCGACGGCCACGGCGACACCGGCCAGCAGGCCGCCGAACAGGCCTTCCCAGGTCTTGTTGGGGCTGATCCGCGGGGCCAGCTTGTGCTTGCCGAAATGGCGGCCGGCGAAATAGGCGCCCGAGTCGGCCGCCCACACCAGCGCCAGCGCAGCCAGCAGCCACAGGTGGCCCTGCTTGCCCGGCGGATCGCCGCCGGCATGGATCAGCACCAGTGCGGCCCAGGCGGGCACGATGGCCAGGGTGCCGGCCAGCATCTTCAGGATCCGCGAGGGCGCCGACGGTTGTGCACCGAAGTTGAAGAAGCGCAGCCAGACCAGCGCGGCCAGCCACCAGGCGACGCCGGCCAGCGTGGTTATCTGGAACAGGACCAGCGTGCTGCCGTCGGCCCAGACCAGCAGCACCATCAGCAGCAGGTTCAGCACCAGCAGCACGGTGCGCGCCAGGGTGTCTTCGATTCCGGCCAGCTTCAGCCATTCCCACAGGCCGATCAGCAGCACTGCGGCGGCGGCGGCGGCCAGCCATTGCGTGGGCAGCAGCAGGATCGCCGCAATGGCAACCGGCGCCATGATCAGCGCGGCAAGGACTCGGGTCTTGGTCATGGGCTGGAAGTCTCGGTGGCCAGTGCGGCAATCTGGGCGCTGGTCAGGCCGAAACGACGCTCGCGGCCGGCATAGGCGTCAAGCGCCTGCTGCAGCTGCCCGGCATCGAAGTCCGGCCACAGGGCCTCGGTGAACCACAGCTCGGTATAGGCCAGCTGCCACAGCAGGAAGTTGCTGATGCGGGTGTCGCCGCCGGTGCGGATGAACAGATCCGGCGGCGGCAGGTCGGCCAGGGCCACCTGGCTGCCCAGCAGCGATTCGTCGATCTGCTCGGGCAACAGGCGACCGGCCGCCACTTCGACGGCCAGGGCGCGCGCGGCGCGGGCGATGTCCTGGCGGCCACCATAGCTGGCGGCGATCGACAGGGTCGGGGTGGTGTTGTCGGCGGTACGCTGCTCGGCCAGCTGCATGCGGCTGACCAGCCCGGCACCGAAACGCTCGCGTTCGCCGATGAAGCGCACGCGCACGCCACGCCGGTGCAGCTCGTCCACTTCGCGGTCGAGCGCGCCGAGGAACAGCTTCATCAACGCGTCCACTTCCTCCTGCGGCCGGCCCCAGTTCTCGCTGGAGAAGGCAAACAGGGTCAGCGCCGGAATGCCCAGTTCAAGGCAGCGCTCGATGGTGCGGTTGACCGCGCGCGCGCCGGCACGGTGGCCGATCACGCGGGGGCGACGGCGTTGCTGTGCCCAGCGCCCATTGCCATCCATGATGATGGCAATGTGGCGGGGCAGGGCAGCCGGCAACGGAGGCGGGGCTGAAGGCATCGACTTCAGACCGACAGCAGTTCTTTTTCCTTGTCGGCGACGACCTTGTCGACGTCCTTGATGTTGGCGTCGGTCAGCTTCTGGATGTCGTCTTCGCCGCGCTTCTTTTCGTCTTCGCTGATCGCCTTGTCCTTGTCCAGCTTGGCGATTTCCTTGTTCGCGTCCTGGCGGATGTTGCGGATCGCGATCTTGGCGCCTTCACCTTCCTTCTGCACCTGCTTGGCCAGCTCCTTGCGGCGCTCTTCGGTCGGCGGCGGCATGTTGATGCGGATCGCGGTGCCCAGGGTGTTCGGGGTGAACTCGGCGTTGTAGAGACCCTTCTCGATCTCCTTGATCATGCTCTTGTCGAACGGCGTGACCAGCAGCGAGTGGGCATCGGCGTTGGAGATCGATGCGACCTGGTTCAGCGGGGTGCTGGCGTTGCCGTAGGCATTGACCGTCACGCGGTCCAGCAGGGCCGGCGTGGCACGCCCGGTCCGGATGGAGGTGAGGGTGTGCTTCAGAGCGTCGATGCTCTTGGCCATGCGCGTCTGCGCGTTGTTCTTGATGTCGTTGAGCATCGCCCGGTCCTGGATGTATCTGGAATCGGGCGATTATAGGCGAATACGGGACGCTGCCGGGCCTGAATCGGCCCGGTCGTCGCTTTGCGCTCAGGCTCAGGCCGGGTCGCGGCCCTGGACCAGGGTGCCGATGTTCGCGCCGTTGAGGATCTTCAGCAGCTCGCCCGGCTGGCCCATGTCGAACACGCGCATCGGCAGGTCGCTGTCGCGGGCCAGAGCGAAGGCCGCAGTGTCCATCACTTCCAGGCCGCGGCGGATCACTTCGTCGTAGCTCAGGCTGTCGAAGCGGACCGCATCGCTGTGCTTGTTCGGGTCCTTGTCGTACACGCCATCGACCTTGGTGGCCTTCAGCAGCAGGTCGGCGCCGATCTCGATCGCGCGCAGGGCGGCGCCGGAATCGGTGGTGAAGAACGGGCTGCCGACGCCGGCCGCGAAGATCACCAGGCGGCCCTTTTCCAGGTGGCGGATGGCGCGACGGCGGATGTAGTCCTCGCACACGTCGTTGATCTTGATCGCGCTCATCACGCGGGCCTTGGCGCCCAGCTTCTCCAGGGCATCCTGCATGGCCAGGGCGTTGATGACGGTGGCCAGCATGCCCATCTGGTCGCCGGTGACCCGGTCCATGCCGCCAGCGGCCAGGCCGGCGCCGCGGAAGATGTTGCCGCCGCCGATCACCAGCGCCACTTCGGCACCGGCCTGCTGGGCTTCGATGACCTCACGGGCCAGGCGATTGATGATCTTCGGGTCGATGCCGTAGTCCTCATCTCCCATCAGCGCCTCCCCGGACAGTTTCAGAAGGATGCGGCGATAGGCGAGCTTGGACATGGGGACCTCGGGTGCGTGGAAATCGCGGGCGATTCTACGCGCATGCGGCGTCGTGCCAAAGTGTTTTGTGCACTGCGGCGCAGAATCCGGTGTTTCGCCCCGGTCAGCCGGGGCTTCCCGTTCAGCCCAGTTCGGCGCCGGCGGTGGCCGACAGCTCGTCGTGGCCGAGGGCGCCCGGCGAGCGGGCGATCACCCGGTTGCGGCCCAGGTTCTTGGAGCGGTACAGCACATCGTCGGCCGCGCGCAGCAGGTCCTGTACGTCGGCGAATCGCTCGTAGCCGCCCTGGGTGGCCACGCCGGCGGAGAAGGTGACGAACAGCGGTCCGCCCTCCAGCTCGGCCATCGGTGTGGCGACGATGTTGGCCAGCACCCGGCGGATCACGTCCAGGGCCACGCTTTCGCTGGTGTTGGGCAGCAGTGCGACGAATTCCTCGCCGCCGAAGCGGGCCACAGTATCGCTGTTGCGCAGCTGGCCCTGCAGTTTGCCCGCGAAGGCGCGCAGCACCTCGTCGCCGGTCAGGTGGCCGTGGGCGTCGTTGATCTTCTTGAAGTCGTCCAGGTCGATGAAGGCCACCGACAGTGGCCAACCCTGGCGGCCGGCGCGCAGGAATTCCTGCTCCAGCACCGCTTCCAGCTGGCGGCGGTTGAGCACGCCGGTCAACGCGTCGCGATGGGCCTGGTCGGCGAGGCGCTTGGCGCGCGCCTCGAACTCGTCGGCGCGGCGGCGGGCCTGGTCGGCATCCTGCAGTTCACGCAGGTTGCGCAGCGTGGCCAGTTCCTGCGCGTGATCGATCAGCTCGCGCACCCGCGACGGTGAATTGAGACCGGCATCGAACAGGCTGGCGATGTCGGGCAGGGCCTCGCTGATACGCGCCAGCACCTGGTCGAAGCGTGCGCTGTCCAGTTCCAGGCGGTCGTGCACCTGTTGCAGGGCGCGCTCGCGCGCGGCGTCGGCGTCGCTGTCCAGCCAGATGTCGGCCACCGCGCCGGACAGCTGCACGCAGGCCTGGAACGGCGATTCGGCGGTGTCCTCGTCCTCGCTGTGGCTGATGCTCTCCACCAGGTAGCGGGGCAGGCCCCATTGCTCGGCCACCCAGGCGCCGACCTCGGCGTGGCTGCAGCCCAGTTCGTCGCGCTCGCGGGCGACCAGGTCGATGTTGTCGCGTGCTTCGCGCAGCAGCGGCAGGTAGCGCTCCGACTCGGCCTGGGCCAGGCACAGCACGCCCAGGTCCTGCAGCAGGCCGGCCAGCATCAGCTCCTCCAGCCGGCGCAGGCCGCGCGCCTGGCCCAGCTGGCTGGCAGCCAGGGCACTGAGGATGCTGCGCTTCCACGCGCGCTGGCGCAGGTCATGGTCGGCGCCGGCCCCGCCGGTCAGGCCCTGGGTGACGGTGAAGCCGAGGGCGAGGCTGATCGTGGCGTTCAGGCCCAGCATGGTCAGCGCCTGGCCGAGGTTCTCGATGCGGCGGCGGCTGGCATACAGCGGCGAATTGGCGATGCGCAGCATGCGAGCGCTCAGCGCCATGTCGATGGCGATGATGTCGGCGGCGGTGGCGATGTCCGCTTCCGGGTCCTGGGCCAGTTCGATGATGCGCAGGGCAATACCGGGTGGCGAAGGCAGGTTGCGGCAGAGCGCCAGGGCAGCTGTCAGCTCGGGAGGCATGTCGGGTCGTTCAATTCCATTGGGACAAGAATACCTAGGAATGCATCACAGTCCGCGATTTTCGTTCCTGCTATGTGACTGTGGATTCCCTGCGCCTGAGTATCGGCTTGATTCGCGCGCAACGCAAAGGTGCCGGTTGTGTGCACCAGCGGTGCGCACCCACCGATGGGGCATGGGTTCACCCCTTGGCCCATGCATAAAAAAAGAGCCGCGGTTTCCCGCGGCTCCTTCTGGTCGCTTCACAGCCGGAAGGCTGGAATCAGACCTGCATTGCCTTGGCAACTTCGGCGGCGTAGTCTTCCACCACCTTCTCGATGCCTTCGCCGACGATCAGCAGCTTGAAGCCTGCCACGTCGGCGCCAGCGGCCTTGACCACCTGCTCGACGGTGGTGTCGCCCAGCACGTAGGTCTGGCCGTACAGGGTCACGTCGCTGACGATCTTGTTGATCTTGCCGCTGATGATCTTTTCCAGGATGTCGGCCGGCTTGGCCTTGTCCTTCTCGGACATCTTGGCCAGCTCGATTTCCTTTTCCTTCTCGACGAACTCGGCCGGGACGTCCGCAGCCTTGTTGTGCGGCGGCTTCAGCGCGGCCACGTGCATGGCCAGGCCACGGGCCAGCTCGACGTCGCCGCCGACCAGATCGACCAGAACGCCGACCTTGCCGTTGGTGTGGACGTAGGCGCCGATGGTGTTGTTGCCATCAACCTTCACCATGCGACGGATCTGGATGTTCTCACCCAGGGTCTGCACGGCGGTGGCGCGGGCTTCTTCAACGGTGCGGCCGTCGGCCAGCTTGGCAGCCTTCACGGCTTCGACGTCGGTGGCGCCCGATGCCAGGGCAGCGGCGGCGACGGCGTTGACGAAGGACTTGAAGTTGTCATCGTTGGCGACGAAGTCGGTTTCCGAGTTGACTTCGACCAGCACGGCCTTGCCGCCGTCCTGGGCCAGGCCCAGACGGCCTTCGGCGGCCACGCGGTCAGCCTTCTTGTCGGCCTTGGCAGCGCCGGACTTGCGCATGGCTTCAGCAGCAGCGTTGATGTCGCCGTTGGCTTCGGTAAGCGCCTTCTTGCATTCCATCATGCCGGCGCCGGTGCGCTCGCGCAGTTCCTTGACCAGGGAAGCAGTGATTTCCACGGGATTACCTCACGAAAGAAAGGGGTTGGGCCGGCATGGTGGCCGGCCCGTGTGACACGGTCCTGTCACGCGCCAAGGGCTGCGTGCAGGGAGGGTGGACGCCGGGCGTCCACCCCGGGGCCTGGATCAGGCCTGGGCGTCGTCGCCCTTCTTGGCAGCCTTCTTGGCCGGAGCGCGGCGGGCCGGCTTCTCTTCGCCTTCAGCAGCGGCTTCAGCGAACTCTTCCTCACGCACCGAAGCGGCGTGCGGAGCAGCAGCCTTGCCTTCCAGCACGGCGTCGGCAGCGGCGCGGGCGTACAGCTGCACAGCGCGGATGGCGTCGTCGTTGCCCGGGATGGCGTAATCAACCAGTTCCGGGTTGTAGTTGGTGTCAACCACGGCGATGACCGGGATGCCCAGCTTCTTGGCTTCCTTGATCGCGATGTCTTCGTGGCCGATGTCGATCACGAAGATGGCGTCCGGCAGACGGTTCATGTCCTTGATGCCGCCCAGCGAGGCTTCCAGCTTGTCGCGCTCGCGACGCAGGCCCAGCACTTCGTGCTTGACCAGCTTCTCGAAGGTGCCGTCGGTTTCACCGGCTTCCAGTTCCTTCAGGCGGGCAACCGACTGCTTGACGGTACGGAAGTTGGTCAGGGTGCCGCCCAGCCAACGCTGGTTCATGAACGGCATGCCGCAACGCTCGGCTTCTTCCTTGATGGTTTCGCGGGCGCTGCGCTTGGTGCCCAGGAACAGGACGGTGCCGCGCTTCTGGGCAACCGACGAGATGAAGTTCATCGCGTCGTTGAACAGCGGGACGGTCTTTTCCAGGTTGATGATGTGGATCTTGCCGCGGGCGCCGAAGATGTACGGAGCCATCTTCGGGTTCCAGTAGCGGGTCTGGTGGCCGAAGTGGACGCCGGCTTCCAGCATCTGACGCATGGTGACCTGGGGCATTGCAATACTCCTGATATGGAACCAGCGATTCCGCCCGCGGGGATAGGTATGCGGGACGCGTGGAAGCGCGATCGGTTCCGGGGTTGGGCTTCCCTGTTGCCTCCGTGGCCGAACTCCTTGCGGAGCACCCCGGCACGGATGGGGGCAGCAGGTGTGGATTCACCGGTGACGTCCGGTGTGGACGGGTTCTCGCGCACGCTGGCGGCAGGAATCCGGTCGATTATAGCCCGCTGGGGGCGCTTGCTGCAATTGCAGGCTCAGATGCGGCCAGATCGACCTCGCGGCCGTCCTGCAGGCGGGCCTGGAAGTGGCCACCTGCATAGCCATCGGCGCGGGCGGGCAGGAGCCAGCGGCGTTCATGGCCAGCGAGGACGTAGCCGGCCAGCCCGCCCAGCAGCAGCGACGATTTGCCGTCCGCCGTGATGAAACGCAGATCGTGCAGGCGGCTGTGGAGAGTACCGGAATTGCTGAGTCGCAGTGTGGCCTGAGACCCCTGGGTCTCGACGCGGCCCAGCAGCCGGGCCTGCAGGGCTGGCCCCACTGGGCCGCGGAACAGCGGCAGCGAGTAACGCGGCAACCCCGGCAACGCCGGCGCCAGTACGATCCGATAGGCCTGTTCACCGACCGCCGCTGCCGGATCGCCTGGCAACAGCCAGACGCGCTGTGTGCTGCCGGGGGCCAGGTCCAGCCGCGCCGGGCTGACCTGGACCAGGTCGCTGGGGCGCAGCTGTTCGGCGTCCAGCTGCTGTTCCCAGGCCAGCACCTGCACCTGGCCCTGCCAGCGGCCGGGCCCCGGATTGTGCAGCCACAGCTCGGCGCGGCCGCCTTCGGCCGGCAGCTGCAGGGTGGTCGGCAACAGCTCCAGCGCTGTGGCGGGCTGCGCCAGCAGCAGTGCAAGCAGGATCAGCAGCGCGCGCATCAGTAGATGAGGGTCACGGCGGGTGTCGCGTTCTCGTCCGTCGCCGGAGGGGCGAGATCGCGGACCTGGGCTGGTACCTGGGGGGCGTTACTGCGCTGGTGCGGGGCCGGGCAGCGGGGGCCGCCAGCATCGTCGCTGCAGGATTCGACCACGGTCAGCTGGATCTGCAGCGTGCTGCTGCTGGGTTCGGCCCATGCCGGCGTGCTGGCGACCAGCATCGCCCCGATCAGAAGTGCGCGAACCACCTGCCATCCACCATGCTGAAAGACTCGCTGCGCGGTATCGGCCGGCTGCGCTGGAACTGTAGCGTCGTGCTAGCCCGGCGCGTGACATGCCGGCATCCACGCATGGCGTGGATCTACCGAAACCCTCCCCGGTGGGTGCCGACCGTTGGTCGGCACGCAGGTCAATAAGTGATCGTCACCTGCACCAGGTCGTTGTAGGTGCCGGCCGGGGGCTGGCCGGTGACCGGCGGCACGCGGCCATAGATGGTCAGCTGCTGCGCGCTGCCGGTGCCGGTGCTGCTGGCCGTATCGACGGTCAACGTATTGCCCCAGCGCTGGCTCCGCGCCGGATCCCGGTACAGCTCGTAGGTAAGGTAGTAGGTGTTGCTGCCGATGATGGTGGCCATGCGCCGGGTGGTGGTGGCACTGGGATTGTTCTGGCCGTTGTTGAGGCCGACCTGGAAGGCGGTGTTCTTCAGGCAGGTCAGGGTCAGGGTTGCGGTCTGGTCGATGTTGGCCGGGATGCCGCCGGTGACGTTGCCGAAGTTCATGTTGGTGGTGACGTAGCTTCCGCATTGCGGCAGCACGTTGGCGGTGGCGGTGAAGCTGAAGGCGGCACTGGCGCTGTTGGTGCCGGTGGCGCCGCCGTTGCAGGTGGCGGGAATGGTGGCGGTGCCGAGCAGGACTTCGTTCCAGGCCCAGGTCAGCACCACGCTGGCACCGCTGAAGGTGCTGCTGTACGCGCCGGAAGCCAGGACCTGGTTGGCCGGGATCTGCCCGAACAGCTGCACGGTCTGCGCACCACTACCGCCGGTCAGCAGCGGTACGTTGTAGCTCATGGTCAGCTCCTGCGCCGGCGGCGTGCCGCGCGGGACCAGGCCGGTGGCCTGGCCGAAGCTGGCATTGTTGTAGAGCTGGAAATTCATGGTGTCGCTGGTGGAGGTGGCCATCGTGCGGAAGGTGGCGCTGCTGCCGCCGCCAGTGCCTGCGCCGATGCCCACGCAGACGCGCACGCCAGTGGTGGCCAGCAGGCTCAGCGCGGCGGTGGTGCAGGTCACCGTGATGTTGAGGTTGGCCGTGCTCGGGCCGGGCGCATTGCTGTTGATGTTGCCGAACGGCAGGGTCGGATTGGCGACCGCCGTGCAGACCGCGGTGGCACCGGCGGGCGCCGCTGCCAGCAGCCCGGCCCACAGCAGCAGGACGAGCAGCAGTACCCTCATGGCGCCACCTCCGGAACGCACTGCTGCGGTGCCGGTTTCGGGCGGGCGCCGGACGCCACCACCTTGGGCAGGTCCGGTACTTTCACCCGGCAGGGGCCGCGGCTGGTGGTGACGTACAGCACGCTGCCGGCGGCGACATCTTCCAGATAGAGCAGGCCGTCGTAGCCGACCGTGGCCTGGCGGCCATCAGGCAGCTGTACCTCGCTGCCCACCTCCAATGGCTGCCCGTCCATCGCCAGCAGGGTCAGGCTCAGTGATGGTCGCGAGCGCAGCTGGAAGGTCACGCGGGTGCCGGCGCGCTGGCGCGGCGTGACCCAGTCCTCGATGCGGTCGGCGCGCATGTCTTCGGGCAGGTCCAGGGTGTCGATCGAGACCCGGTTGCGTTGCCAGGACAACAACGGACTGACCAGCAGCAGACCGCGATCATCGGTGACGCCGATCAGGCGGTTCTCCAGCCGCACCGGGACGCCGCCGACGCCATTGGTGCTGATCACCGCGAACGCATCGGATACCTCGCGCGTGGCGAAGGCGTGCCCGCCCATCCACACCAGGCTGCCGCTGGCGCTGGCGTAGGCATAGTTGAGTCCACCCTGGCGCGACGCACCGAACGAATAGCGGCCGACATCGTTGAGGATGCCGACCTCGGCCAGGCCGCCGTTGCCGTCCTCGCCGTGGCGCAGCTGCGCGCGCCAGCCGACGCCGCCGGCACTGCCATCGCCCGGCACCGGCTGGGTCACGTCGGCCACCCAGCTCTGGCTATCGCCGTTGCGCTGGCTCGAAAGGCTGGCCTGGCGGTTGTTGCCCAGGCTGGCCGTCACCGACAGGTAGATGCTGCGGTCGTCGCTGCGGTCCAGGTTCTGGTTCACCGACAGGTAGGCTGACCAGCGCTGGCTCCACGTACGCGACCAGAACAGGCTCGCGTAGCGGTTGTCGTCGCCGTCGGGATAGCGCAGGCGCAGATAGCTGGCGCTGAGCGTGCCCAGCCGCAGCAGGTCCAGGCCGAGCGTGGCCTGTTCGCTGATGCTTGGTGGCAGGTTGCCCTGCAGCGCGCCCAGGTCACGGTAGTCGCCGTGGCTGCGCACGCTGCGCAGATTGACGTTGAAGCGACGGTTGTTCCAGCTGTAGCCCAACGCCCATTGCCCACCCTGCAGGCCGTGGTAGTCACTGTGCGCATAGGCGGCATTGAACACACCGGCGGCGCCGAGCAGCCACCAGCCACCGATGCCGGCCTGGGCCAGGCCACCGCCGCCTTCGGCATGCGCCTCGCCGGTGAACCTGTCGGTGACACCGCCGCGCCAGCTGGCACTGGCCACCGTGCGATCGTCATAGGCGAAGGAGCGCTCGCCGAAATCCCGGCGCAGGTGGCCGACGCCGACCGACCAGTCCGACAGGCCCTTGGCCAGCAGCTGCTGGGTGCCGTAGAAACTGAAATCCAGCGTCTGCATGCGGCCGAACGCGTCGGTCACCACCACCTGGGCGTTGCCGGTGCCGCTGATGCCGGGCTGTGCTGCCAGCTGGAAGGGGCCGACCGGCACCTGGCCGCTGTACTGGCGCAGGCCATCGACATACAGCTCGACCGTGGAGGGCACCACGGCCTGGCCGAGGAAGCTCGGCGTGGGCGTGAGCACGCGATAGGGCTGCAGGCCGTAATTGCGGCCGATCTGCAGGCCGCCCAGGCGCACCGGGCGGGTCCAGTCGACGAAGCCACTGTAGAAGTCGCCGACCTCCAGCGTGGTTGCGCTGTCGGGGAAATCCAGGCTCCAGCGCGTGTCCAGGCGCACGCTCTCGCTGCGCCAGTGGCGGTCGCCGGGTTGCTGGTAGCGGCGGCTGATGGCGGTGTTTTCGAAAGTGCCGTTGCCGATACCGAACACGCGCAGCTCCGAGCTCAGGCTGAGGTTGCCGAGCGTGTCCACCCGGCTGCCGTAGACGTCGTAGTTGAGCAGCACGCCGGGCGAGGCGTTGCCCGTGGGTGCGCGCGTCTGCGGCCGGCTGAGCACGGTGGTGGGCAGGGTCAGCTGGTCCAAGGGCACGTCCAGTGCCAAGGTCTGCATGTGTGCGTCATAGCGCACCACCGCGCCGCTGATCTGGTCCAGGTAGACCGGCGCATCGCCGCTGGCGTTGAAGCCGAGCTGGCGCAGCACTTCGGGGCTGGCCTGCAGCCGGCCGCGGTTCTCGGTGAACGGCAGCAGGCCGCGCGGCGTGCTGTTGAGCGACACATCCAGGTACAGCGTCTGGCTGGCGGTCAGCGGGGTCGGGGGCGGCAGGATGGCATCTGCCGATACGCCGGAGACATCAGCCGCCGCCATGCCGGACACATCGGCGGCCTCGGTCGCCGCGGGAGCCAGGGCAGCCAGCAGCGCGCCCATCAACGCCTCAGCGAGCCGGTGGGGGCGACAGTGGCGTCTGTTCCGACTCGCCATTGAGCTTGGCCGTGATCTGGTCGTTGTCGCGGTCGATCGCCGTGCGTTCGATCGGCCAGCGCATCACCTGGCCGGGCAACACGTAGCCCAGCAGCCCGGGATGGACGATGCGCGGGCGCGTGGTGCTGCCCAGCGCGAGATCGGCGATCTGTGCGTAGCCGTTGCCCGAATTGGCCACCTCGACGCCGTTGCGGCCGTCCGCCAACCGCACCAGGCGGGCCTGCAGCCGCGGTGCCAGCGTGGCGGCCGAGGGCTGCACGAACACCGGAATCGAATAGCGCAGCACGAACTGCATGCCACCTGTGCGGGTGGCCAGGTCGGGCACCTCGTCGACGATCAGGCGGTAATACTGCTGTGCCGGTGGCGGCTCCCTGTCCGGACGCATGACCCGCACCAGCTGCTGCTGGCCGGCGGCCAGTTCCTGCATCGGTGGAGTGGCCATCAATTCGTCGGTGGGCAGCAGCTGTTCCTGGCCGTCCTGCTGCACCCAGCGGAACACGCGCACCTGCAGCTTCACCGGCGAAGTGCCGCTGTTGGTCAGCCACAGCTCGCCGGCACGCTGGCGGGCTTCCAGCTGCAGGCTGGTCGGGGCGACCTGCAGGCTGGTGGCGCCGGCGGTGGCGGCGGCCAGCAGGTACAGGGCGAGCAGCGCCACGCCGGTGGCGCGCCACGGGCGGGGTCCGGCCATGCGGGCGTGCTCCATCAATAGGTGATCGTGGCGGTAACGGTATCCAGGTAGTTACCGGTGGCCGGGTTATTGGTGCTCAGGTTCAGGATCTGGCCGTAGACGATGTAGGGCACGGCCAGGCCGGTGCCGATGCCGGCCTGGGTATTGGTGCCGGACGTGGCGCCCCAGACCAGGGTATGCGCGGCGTCCTGGTAGAGCTGGTAGCCGACGTAGTTGTTGGCGGTCACCGCAGCATTGGTGTTCTTCATCCGCCGCGTGGTGACGTCATTGGCAGTGCTGGCATTGGCGCCCGCATTCAGCGAGATGGTGTAGGGCGTCAGTGCCGAGCACTGCGCGGTCACCGTGCCCTGGCCCAGCGTGGGCGTCGCGGTGGTCGAGGCGGCGGTGCCGAAGTCGACGTTGGTGGCGGCCGCCGCCGTGATGGTGCAGGCCTTGGTGACCACCAGGGTGACGTTGAAGGTGGTGGTGTCGGCGGCCAGCGCCGGGCTGGACAGCAGGAGCCCTGCCACGACCCAGGCTAGCGGGGATCGAACTGGGGATCGCATGGACAACCTCCCTGACCCGAAGGTCCGTTGAACAAGGCGAAGACGGCACGTTCGGCGCCGCTTTGACGACAGTGGGTCCAGCTTAGGAGGCGTAAGTGTCTGTAATCCGTGATAAATAGGCAGGCGAAAGAGTGGAGGCCATCACGCTTTCACTTTCCTTGCCGGAACCGTGCATGGCCCGGATCGCCAGTTGGGTGGCGTTCGTTCAGATTGCGGCCGGATCGGCGATAATGGGTGCCATGAGCGTGAATCTGAAAACCCCGCAGGAAATCGAGATGATGCGCATCGCCGGCCGCCTGGCCAGCGAAGTGCTCGACATCGTCACCCCCCACGTCAAGCCCGGTGTCACCACCGAGGAACTGGACCGCATCTGCCACGACCACATCGTGAACGTGCAGGGCGCCATTCCGGCCAACGTCGGCTACCGCGGCTTCCCGAAGACCGTGTGCACCTCGGTCAACAATGTCATCTGCCACGGCATCCCCAGCGAAGGGAAGGTGCTGAAGGATGGCGACATCATCAATATCGACGTCACCGTCATCAAGGACGGCTGGCACGGCGACACCAGCCGCATGTACTTCGTCGGCACCCCGTCGGTGATGGCCCGCCGCCTGGTGGAAACCACTTACGAAGCCATGTGGCGCGGCATCCGTGCGGTGCGTCCGGGCGCCACCCTGGGCGACATCGGCCATGCCATCCAGAGCTATGCCGAAGGCGAGCGTTTCAGCGTGGTGCGCGAGTACTGCGGCCACGGCATCGGCAAGGTCTACCACGACGAGCCGCAGGTGGTGCATTACGGCCGCCCGGGCCAGGGCCTGGTGCTGCAGCCCGGCATGACCTTCACCATCGAGCCGATGATCAACGAAGGCACCCGCTACAACAAGGTGCTGCCGGATGGCTGGACCGTGGTGACCAAGGACCGCAAGCTGTCGGCGCAGTGGGAGCACATGATCGCGGTCACCGAGACCGGCGTGGACGTGCTGACCCTGTCGCCAGGCGAGTCGCAGGTCTCCTGAAGATGCTGCCGGCGAGTTCGCTGCTGGACACGCCGGCCGCGTCGCTCAACGACCCGGATTGGGCTGCTGCCGCGCGCCAGGCGCTGCAGCAGGCCGACGCGCGCCTGTACCGCCGCTTCGACCAGGGCGACAACATCGAGCGCCTGCTGGCGCTGCGCGCGCGCGCTGCCGACCATCTGATCCGCCTGGCCTGGCAGCGCTGCCTGCCGGCCGACAGCGGGCTGTCGCTGTTCGCGGTTGGCGGCTATGGCCGCGGTGAACTGTTTCCGCGTTCGGACATCGACCTGCTGGTGTTCGGCGATCCGCCGGCACAGCTGGCCCATGAGGCGGCGCTGGCGCGCCTGTTCGCGCTGCTGTGGGACTGCGGATTGGCGGTCAGCCATGCGGTGCGTTCGGCCTTGCAGTGCCGCGAGGCGGCGACTGACCAGACCGTGCTGACCGCGCTGATCGAGGCACGCCCGATCCTGGCCGATGATGCGGCGCGCCGCGCGCTGCGCGAGGCCGTCGACGATCGGGAGCTGTGGCCGGCACGCACGTTCTTCCTGGCCAAGCTGGAAGAGCTGCGCAACCGTCACCAGCGCTTCGGCGATACCGCCGACAACCTGGAGCCGGACCTGAAGGATGGGCCCGGCGGCCTGCGCGATCTCAATACGCTGGGCTGGATGGCGCTGCGTGCCTTCGGCGTGCGCGACCTGGAGGCACTGGTCGGGCTCGGCCATCTGGGCGCTGACGAAGCGGCGGCCCTGAAGCGGGAACGTGCGGTACTGGCGCGGTTGCGCTTCGGCCTGCACCTGGTGGCGCGCCGCCCGGAAGAGCGCCTGCGTTTCGATTACCAGAAGACCCTGGCCGCGCGCCTGGGCTTCGAAGACGATGCCGAAAATCTCGGTGTCGAGAAGATGATGCAGGGCTTCTACCGCGCCGCATTGGTGGTGCGCCGGATCAGCGACCGCCTGCTGCAGCGCTTCGAGGAACAGTTCGATGGCGAGGCCCAGCCGGAACCGTTGACCGTGGGCTTTTCCCTGCGCCGCGGCTACCTGGCCGCCAACGAGGCCGACTGGCCGCGCGGCGACATCGGCCAGGTGTTCGCACTGTTTTCCAGCTGGGCCAACAATCCGCAGGTGCGCGGCCTGCATTCGCTGACCGCGCGCGCGCTGGCCGAAGCGCTGCCGTTGTTGCCGGCCTACGACCAGGCCGATGCCGATGCACGCGAGCAGTTCCTGGCCCTGCTGCGTGGCCAGCGTCCGGTCGATACGCTTTCGCGCATGGCGCGGCTGGGCGTGCTTGGCCAGTGGATTCCCGCGTTTGCCCAGGTCAGCGGGCGCATGCAGTTCGACCTGTTCCATGTCTATACGGTCGACCAGCACACGCTGATGGTCCTGCGCAACATCGGCCAGTTCGCCAGCAGCCGTGCCGACGAGCGCTTCTCGATCGCGCACGAAGTGTGGCCACGCCTGCGCAAGCCGGAACTGCTGCTGCTGGCCGGCCTGTTCCATGACATCGCCAAGGGCCGTGGCGGCGACCACTCGGAGCTGGGTGCGGTGGACGCGCGTGCGTTCTGCCAGGCACATGCGCTCAGTGGCACCGATACCGAGCTGGTGGCATGGCTGGTCGAACAGCACCTGCGCATGTCGGTGACCGCGCAGAAGCAGGACATCGCCGATCCGGTGGTGATCCATCGCTTCGCCACGCTGGTTGGCAGCCGCGATCGCCTTGACTACCTGTACCTGCTGACCTGTGCCGATATCGCCGGCACCAGCCCGAAACTGTGGAATGCCTGGAAGGACCGCCTGCTGGCCGACCTGTACTTCGCCACCCGGCGCGCACTGCGCGAGGGGCTGGAGCACCCGGTGCCGGCTGCCGAGCGCGTGGCCGAAGCGCGTGACAGCGTGCGCGCGCTGGTGCGCGAGCGGGGCTACGACGATGCCACCATCGACCGCCAGTTCGCGGTAATGCCTGATGAAGGCTTCATCCGCCTGCGCCCCGAGCAGCTGGCCTGGCAGGCTGCCGCGCTGGTGCCGGTGAAGCAGGGCCAGGCGCTGGTGAAGGTTCGCCGGATCAGCGTCGACGACCCGGCGCTGGAAGTATTCGTGCATTCGCCGGACCGCGACGGCCTGTTCGCGGCGATCGTGATGACGCTGGACCGCAAGGGCTACGGCATCCACCGCGCACGCGTGCTGGACGGTCCGGCCGACACCATCTTCGATACCTTCGAAGTGAACCCGGCCGACACGTTTGCCGATGGCAGCAGTGCCAACCTGGAAGCGGCGCTGCGCGAGGCACTCAGTGGTGACCTGTCGCGCCTGCGGCCGTCGCGCCGGGTGGTACCGCGGCAGCTGCGGCACTTCCGCTTCGCCCCGCGCATCGAGTTCCGCGATGAACCGGGCGCAACCCGTTTTGCCCTGGTCGCCCCCGACCGTCCCGGCCTGCTGGCCGATGTGGCGTTCGTGCTGCGCAACCAGGGCCTGCGCGTGCATGATGCGCGCATTGCCACGTTCGGCGAACGCGCCGAAGACACCTTCGTGATCAGTGACGAACACGACCTCCCCCTGACTGAACCTGCCCGGCAGCAGCTGCATGACGCGATGCTGGCCTGCCTGGACCCTGATCGAAACGCCGGAGACCCCGCCTGATGGCCACCAAGCCCGCCAAGAAGACCGCCGCGACCCCCAAGAGCGCAGCGGCCCGGAAACCTGCTGCCGCCGCACCGGCCGCGAAGAAGACCATTGCGCCGAAGAAGGCCGCTGCGGTGAAGGCCCCGGCGAAGAAAACGGCTGCGGTGAAGCGTGCTGTGAAGAAGCCGGCGCCGGCCAAGAGCGCCGAAGCCGTCCGCGCCGAAACCATCGCCCGCAAGTCGCTGCGCAAGCCGTCGGCACCGGGCGTGGAAGAGCTGAAGTTCGGCATCGAGAGTGCCTTCGAGCGCCGTGCGACGCTGACCCTGCACGAGCTGGAAGGTTCCACCCGTCCGCTGGTCAACCGCGTGATCGATGGCCTGGAAACCGGTGAATTCCGTGTCGCCGAGCCGGACGGCCAGGGTGGCTGGAAGGTCAACGAGTGGCTGAAGAAGGCGGTGCTGCTGTACTTCCGCGTCAACGACATGGCGGTGGTCGATGCGCGCCCCGCACCGTTCTGGGACAAGGTCGAATCGCGTTTCGCCGGCTATGACGAAGCGAAGTTCCGCCGTGGTGGCGTGCGCGTGGTACCGGGCGCGATCGCCCGCCGCGGTACCTACTTCGGCAAGGACGTGGTGCTGATGCCGAGCTTCACCAACATCGGCGCCTATGTCGGCGAAGGCACCATGGTCGACACCTGGGCCACCGTCGGTTCCTGCGCGCAGATCGGCCAGCACTGCCACCTGTCCGGCGGCGCCGGCATCGGCGGCGTGCTGGAGCCGCTGCAGGCCAGCCCGACCATCATCGAGGACCACTGCTTCATCGGTGCCCGTTCGGAAGTGGTGGAAGGCGTGGTGGTCGGCCACCACAGCGTGATCGGCATGGGCGTGTTCCTCAGCCAGAGCACCCGCATCTACAACCGTGCCACCGGCGAGATCAGCTACGGCTACATCCCGCCGTACAGCGTGGTGGTGTCCGGCTCGCTGCCGAGCAAGGACGGTACCCATTCGCTGTACTGCGCGGTGATCGTCAAGCAGGTCGATGCCCGCACCCGCAGCAAGACCAGCGTCAACGACCTGCTGCGCGGCCTGGCTGACTGAAGATGACTGCGCCGGAGGATCTGGTGCAGTCCGCGATCTACCGGCATCCGTCCGACACCCTGTTCGGGCGGATGCTGCCGCGCCTGCTGCACGCCCCGTACTGGACCCGGCTGCGCCGCGCACTGTCCCGGCGCTGGCCGATGCCGGCGCTGGTCAGTGATGTGCGAGACGTGGTCTACGTGAGCTGGTGGGTCGACGTGCGCCATGCACCAACGCCGCCACCGGGCCATCATTACGTTGTCCATGCCGGACGCACGCCTTTCACCATCCTCAGCTACCGGCACGGCCACTTCGGGCCGGCGCTGGCGGGACCGCTGCGTTCCTTGATGCCGTCCCCAAGGCAGAGCAACTGGCGCTGGTACCTGCGTCGTGACGATGACCCGGCCGGGACGCCGGTGGTGCTGTTCGATCGCAACGTGATGGACCAGCAGGCCTTCGTCGCCGGCGCGCGCGCTTTCAGCGATGCCATGCAGCCACACCTGTCCGCGCGCTTCGAGCACGTGGTGCGCGCCGATGGCGGTGGATACACGCTGATCGAAGGCGGGCAGGGCAGTGCGCCTGCGCTGCACCTGCAGTGGCAGGCCGCTGCAGGCTGGGACGATGTCGGATGGGCGGCGGCCTTCGGCGGCCATCAGGCCCTGCTGCGCTTCCTGACCTGCCAGGACGAGGCCATTGCCCGCACCTGTGACCGGCACTGGGCCAGCACCCGCATCGCACTACCGGTCGCGGTCGACAGCCTGCAGCCCCTGCGCCTGTTCGGTGACCTGCATTGCCCGCGCCCGCAGGCGATGGGCGTGGCGTTGCACGAGGGGCTGGCCTTCCGGCTGCCAAGGGTGCCGTTCCGGGTCGTGTCCGAGCGCCTGTTGTGAGATTCTGGCCCTCTGTTTTCCAGCATCACAGATGGCCATGAGCACCACTGTCTACGGTTTGAAGAACTGCGATACCTGCAAGAAGGCGACCAAGTGGCTGGACCGCTTCGGTGTGCCGTACACCTTCATCGATTACCGCGACAACAAACCCAGCCCGGAAATGCTGCTGGCGTGGGCAGCGCAGCTGGGTGGCCTGGCCGCGATGGTGAACAAGTCCTCCACCACCTGGCGGCAGCTGCCGGACAACCGCAAGGCCGCGGACTCCGAGGCCGAATGGAAGCTGCTGCTGCGCGAGTACCCGCAGCTGATCAAGCGCCCGCTGGTGGTCACCGCCGACGGCACGGTCAACCAGGGTTTCAGTGACAACGGCTTCAAGGCCCGCTTCGGCGTGGGTGACGCATGAGCGCGGTCCTCGACCTGACCTGCGAGCTGATCGCACGACCCTCGGTGACGCCCGATGATGCCGGTTGCCAGGCGCTGCTGGCGGCACGCCTGAAGCAGGCCGGGTTCCAGTGCGATCACCTGCGGCTGGGCGAGGTCGACAACCTGTGGGCGACCCACGGCCAGGGCGCGCCGGTACTGGTGCTGCTGGGCCATACCGACGTGGTGCCGACGGGCCCGCGCGAGGCCTGGACCAGCGACCCGTTCATGCCGCAGATCCGTGACGGCGTGCTGTATGGCCGTGGCACCGCCGACATGAAGGGCAGCGTGGCGGCGTTCGTGGTGGCGGCCGAGCAGTTCGTCGCCGCGCATCCCGATCACCCCGGCACGCTGGCGGTGCTGCTGACCAGCGACGAGGAGGGCGATGCCATCGATGGCGTGCGCCACGTTGCACGGCTGTTCGCCGAGCGCGGCCAACGCATCGACTGGTGCATCACCGGCGAGCCGTCGTCGACCGCGACGCTGGGTGACCTGCTGCGCGTGGGTCGTCGTGGCAGCCTGTCGGCCAAGCTGCGCGTGCAGGGCGTACAAGGCCACGTGGCGTATCCGGAGAAGGCACGCAACCCGATCCACCAGGCGGCGCCGGCCCTGGCCGAGCTGAGTGCGCGGCGCTGGGATGACGGCTACGAAAGTTTCCCGCCGACCAGCCTGCAGATCTCCAACATCCATGCCGGTACCGGTGCCAACAACGTGATTCCCGGCGAGCTCGAGGTGGATTTCAACATCCGCTACAACCCGCACTGGGATGCGCCGAAGCTGGAAGCGGAGATCACTTCGCTGATGGACCGGCATGGCCTGCAGTACACGCTGAAGTGGCATCGCAGCGGCGAGCCGTTCTACACCCCGGAGGGCACGCTGCGCGCCACCGCGCGTGCGGTGCTGGCCGAGCACATCGGCCGTGCACCGGAGGAAAGCACCGGTGGCGGCACGTCCGATGCACGCTTCATCGCGCCATTGGGCGCGCAGTGCATCGAAGTGGGGCCGGTCAACGCCAGCATCCACCAGGTGGACGAGAACGTGCGCGTGGACGATCTGGAGGCATTGCCGGGGCTGTACCAGCGGCTGGTGGAACGGCTGCTGGTGTGAACCCCGCGGTGGAGATGCCTCGGTCCTGCTGAGGTGGGTGCCGACCGTTGGTCGGCACACCTCCCGGCCGCTCTATTCCGAAAAGATGAAGAACGGCGGCTCGACCGCTTTTTTCCAGTAACTCGGCGCCGCCATGTAGAAGCGCTGCGCCTCGGCCCGCGCGAACCAGCGCACGGCTGCGTCGGTGTCCTTGTCCACGCCCGGTGCACCGCGGCCCAGCAGCAGTCCGGCGAAGTACTGGCCGAACACATTGCCCTTCTCGCCGGCACGCTGGTACAGCTGCAGCGCACGCGCAGGATCGCGCGGCAGTCCCATGCCTGCCTCCAGCAGCGCGCCCAGGTCCACCTGGGCTTCGGCATCGCCGCGCTCGGCGCGACGCTGGATCTGCGCAACCCGCGGATGCACGGTGTCATCCTGTGCGGCCACCGCATCCGGCAGTCGCGACGACGAACTCGGGTAGCGCTTGTAGATCATTCCGCGCAGGTCCCAGCGCAGCGCCTGTTCCGCGTCGCCACGCTGACGATAGGCCTTGGCGAGTTCGTAGAACGCATAGGGATTGCCGTGGTAGGCCGCCGCCAGATAGGCGCGTTCGCCACGTCGCCAGGATGCGCGCAGCACCGGTGCCGGGTTGATGTGGGGGCTGTCGGCATACCGCAGCGTGCCGGAGGTCCAGATCCGGCCCAATGCTTCTTCCGCCCTGGTGTTGTGGAAGGTCCAGGGTGTGACCGCGGCGGCACGCTCGTAGTAGGCGATGGCGCGCGGGTCGTTGAAGCGCTCGAAGGTTTGCGCGGTATCAAAGGCACCCTCGAAGCTGCCGTCGGTGCCGCGTTGCTCCAGGCTCTGCAGCTGAGCCGGCGGCAGGGGCGAGGGCGGGGGCAGGGTCTGGCAGGCGGCCAGGCCCAGGCAGAACAGGGCGGCCAGCGCCGCGTTGCGTCCAATGCGGTGTTGCATTTCCATTACACGTTCTACGGCGGGCCATTATGCGCTCCGGGGAGTGGTTGCCAACGCAACGGTTGCGCCGTGCCGGAAACCGGGGTAGGGTCGATGCCATGTCGATCCGCCTGGCCACCGCCGTCAATAACAACAACCGCAATAATCTGCGCGCGAATAATCGTGCGCGGCCGATGCGGGACTGCGCCCTGGGTAGATAGACAGCAACACACGCCCGGACACCAGAAAACCCGCATCGGCCGATGCGGGTTTTTTTGTGCCCGGGCGCAGCCCTACCCGGGCCTGGATGGCCGGTCGAACACCTTCCCACCCGTGAAATCCCCCAACAGGAGCTCCCCCATGTGTTCGATCTTCGGAATCTTCGGCCTGCAGGCCGGTGACGATCTTCCGGCCCTGCGCCGCCATGCGCTGGAACTGTCGCAGCGCCAGCGCCACCGTGGCCCCGACTGGAGCGGCGTATACCTCGACGAAGGTGCGCTGCTGGTTCACGAGCGGCTGGCCATCGTCGACCCGGCCGGTGGTTCGCAGCCGCTGCTGTCGGCCGATGGCCAGCTGGCGCTGGCGGTGAACGGCGAGATCTACAACCACCAGGCATTGAAGGCGGCGCTGACCACCGCCTACGACTTCCAGACCGGCTCGGACTGCGAGGTGATCAACGCGCTGTACCGCCAGGGCGCTTCGCCGGCGCAGTGGCTGGAACAGCTCAATGGCATCTTCGCGTTCGCGCTGTGGGACCGCGACAGCGGCCGCGTTCTGGTGGCGCGCGATCCGGTCGGCGTGGTGCCGCTGTACTGGGGTCACGATGCCCAGGGGCGTCTGCGCGTGGCCTCGGAAATGAAGGCGCTGGTCGATACCTGTGCCGATGTCGCGCAGTTCCCGCCGGGCCATTATTTCGACAGTGCCCGTGGTGAGCTGGTGCGCTACTACCAGCAACCGTGGCGCGACTATGCCGACGTGCGGGGCCGCCAGGCGGATCTGGCCGAGCTGCGCCAGGCCTTCGAACATGCGGTGGAACGCCAGCTGATGAGTGATGTGCCGTACGGCGTGCTGCTGTCCGGTGGCCTGGACTCGTCACTGGTGGCGGCGGTGGCCGCGCGTTACGCACGTCGCCGTATCGAGGATGGCGGCCAGACCGAAGCCTGGTGGCCGCGGCTGCACTCGTTCGCGATCGGCTTGAATGGCTCGCCCGATCTGGCCGCCGCTGCCATCGCCGCCGAAGCGCTGGGCACCGTGCATCACGGCTTCGAGTACACCTTCGAGGAAGGCCTCGATGCGCTGCCGGAAGTGATCCGCCACATCGAGACCTACGACGTCACCACCATCCGCGCATCGACGCCGATGTTCCTGCTGGCACGGCGGATCAAGGCCATGGGGGTGAAGATGGTGCTGTCCGGCGAGGGCAGCGACGAGATCTTTGGTGGCTACCTGTATTTCCACAAGGCACCGGATGCGCGTGAGTTCCACGACGAGCTGGTACGCAAGCTCGACGCCCTGCACAACTACGACTGCCTACGTGCGAACAAGTCGATGATGGCCTGGGGCGTGGAGCCGCGCGTGCCGTTCCTCGACCGTGAGTTCCTCGATGTGGCGATGCGCTTCGATGCCGCGCACAAGATGGTCGGCGCAGGTTTTGGCGGCCGCCGCATCGAGAAGGCAGTGCTGCGCGAGGCGTTCGATGGCTACCTGCCGGACAGCATCCTGTGGCGGCAGAAGGAACAGTTCAGCGATGGCGTTGGCTACGGCTGGATCGATGGATTGAAGGCGCATGCCGAGGCGCAGGTGAGCGACCGCGTCCTGGCCGCGGCCGACAAGCGCTTCCCGCACAACCCGCCGCAGACCAAGGAGGCGTACTACTACCGCCACCTGTTCGAGCAGTTCTTCCCGAGCCGTGCGGCTGCCGAGACCGTGCCGGGCGGCAAGTCGATCGCCTGTTCGTCGCCGGCGGCCATTGCCTGGGACGCCAGCTTCGCCGCAGCTGCAGATCCGTCGGGTCGCGCGATCGCCGGCGTGCACGCGCAGGCCCTGGCCTAAGCCCCAAAAAGGGGACGGAGGGGATTAAGTCGTTTGCGCCACATACGACTTAATCCCCTCCGTCCCCTTTTTGTATCATCGCCCCCCTGCACATTGGGGAATGTTCATGGACGTACAGACCGGGGGCCAGGCGCCGCCGATCAAGTGGGGCTGGCGCTACCTGGCCTGGGCCGGGGTGCCGTTGCTGGCTGGCGTGCTGCTGGCGCGGTATGCCGGGCCGGCGGCGCCCGAGGCGGTTGCCCGTGCCACGGCTGCTGCCGAAGGCAGCTGGGTACAGCATCTGGCGTCACCGCTGGGCCTGTTCCTGCTGCAGCTGCTGGTGCTGCTGCTGGTGGCCAAGGGCGCGGGGGCGCTGCTCAAGCGCTTCGGGCAACCGGCGGTGATCGGCGAGATGGCCGCTGGCCTGATGATGGGGCCGCTGGTGCTCGGCAGCCTGTTGCCACAGCTGCACAGCATCCTGTTCCCGGCGAGTTCGCTGGGGCCGCTGGGCATGCTCAGCCAGCTGGGCGTACTGATGTTCCTGCTGGTGGCCGGTGCCGAGCTGGACCTGGCGGCGCTGCGTGGCCGCCGGCGTTTCGCCTTCACGGTCAGCCATGCCGGCATTGCAGTGCCATTCGTGCTCGGCGTCGCGTTGGCGATCTGGCTGTATCCGCAGCACGGGCCACAGGGTGTGGGCTTCACCGCATTCGCACTTTTCGTGGGTATCTCGATGAGCATCACGGCCTTCCCCGTGCTGCTGCGCATCCTGGCCGATCGCGGGATCACACAGACGCCACTGGGGCAGACCGCGATCGCCTGCGCTGCCTTGGGCGATGCCACCGCGTGGTGCCTGCTGGCGCTGATCGTGGCCGCCGCCCAGGCCAGCGGCTGGTTGCCGGCCAGCCTCAACCTGGTGTGCGTGGTCGCGTTCGTGGCATTGATGCTGGCGTTGGTGAAGCCGTGGTTCGCGCGCCAGCAGATTGCGCCGGGCCGTGAGGGGCGCTGGCTGCTCGGCATCCTGCTGCTGTCGCTGGGCAGTGCGCTGGTCACCGAGATGCTGGGCATCCACGCGCTGTTCGGTGCGTTCGCTGCGGGCGTAGCGGTATCGTCCAACGCGCAGCTGCGCGACCTGCTGATGGCCCGCGTCGAACCCTTCGCGGTAACCCTGCTGCTGCCGCTGTTCTTCGCCATGACCGGGCTGCGCATGCGCGCCGATACGCTGCAGGCCAGCGACATCGTGTTGTGCGGTGTGGTGATCGTGGTAGCCACGACGGGCAAGCTGCTGGGCACCTTCAGTGCCGCGCGCAGTGCCGGCATGCCCACGCGCGAGGCGTGGCGGCTGGGCGCACTGATGAACACCCGTGGCCTGATGGAGCTGATCGTGCTCAACCTGGGGCACGAGCTGGGCCTGCTCGGCGACCGCCTGTTCGCGGTGCTGGTGATCATGGCACTGGTGACCACGGCGATGACCGGGCCGCTGCTGAACCTGATCGAGCGGCGCAGGGGCTGAGTGCTGGACGGTAGTGCCGGCCGCTGGCCGGCATCCAGGCAAGTGTGTCCAGCATCATGAGGTTGCCGGCCAGCGGCCGGCACTACCGGGCCGGCACCAGCGTCATCGTGTGCTGCGCCTTGCCAGGCAGGAACGGCGTCGGCCGCCCATGCACCCAGTCTTCGTGGCCGGCGCCCCAGTACGGCGACAGCGGGTGCCCGCTCTGGCCGCCGGGCATGTGCACGATGCCGTCGGCCTCGTGGCCGGGCGAGACCACCATGCGTTCGGAGGCACCGAAGTTGGGCGTCTGCACGCGTGGCATGTCACGGTCGCCGGGCAGGCGGTCGGCCGGCATGCACAGCCAGCGTTTGGCGATGTCCGGCAGCGCCCGTGCGATGGGGTGGCAGATCGCCGCAGCGTTGCGTTCGCCCCAGGTGCGCTTGGCCAGCGGTCCCTGCTTGGCCAGCTCACTCTCGGTACGGCGTGCCGCGTCGATCAGCAGCGCATCCCAGCTGTCGAAGGCCGGTGGCAGCAGATTGGCCGGACGCTGCTGCAGCATCGGCCAGGCCACGCCTTCCAGCTGCGCCAGGCGTGGGTCCAGGTAGTCATCGCCCAGTTGCGCGTTGGCCGGTGCCAGCAGTGCATCGGACAACGTCTCCATCACCTGCGTACGGAACTCGCGCACCACCCGGTAGCTGACCGAACCGGCCGAGGCACGGCCGCCCCATTGATGGCTGGCTTCCTTCAAACGCTTCAGGGCAGGATCGTCACTGCGTTCGATGACGTCGTGCAGCAGGGCCCACCAGCGCTGCAGGAACACCGCGCGGTCGTCGAGCTGGATCGCCAGCAGGTCGTGCTCGTCGAAGCGCTCCTGGATCGCCAGCAGGTCGCGGATCTGCCGCGCGCGGGCACCGAGGTCATACCCACCGTTGCCGACGCTGGCCAGTGCCTCGCCGTCGAGGACGCGGCCGTTGGCGGTCCACAGGCGATGGTTGGGTGGGTCGATCAATGCCGGCGAGGCATCGCTGCGGATCGGCCAGGGGGCGCAGTCCTGGTTGCTGGCGGCGGTGAAGCCGGCCGGTGCACAGCCCGGACCGCGATCCGGGCGGGCGCCGATCAGGCGCCAGGCGATGCGTCCGCTGCGGTCGCCGACCACCAGGTTCTGTGCGGGGATGCCGGCGTGGTCAGCGAACTGCAGGGCACCTTCCAGATCACCGGCACGAGCCAGGTCACCGAAGTCCAGGCGTACCGCGCCGGGCAGGTGGGCGACCCAGCGCAGCGCATCACCACTGCCATCGGCATGGGTATGCAGGATCGGCCCCCAGGCGGTTTCGCGTACCGGGAACGGCACGTCGGCCTGGCCGGCCACGGCGATGCGTTCTTCGTGCACGGTCACGGCGGCGTTGGCCGGGTCCGTGCGGTAGTCCGCCGTGTCGATGTAGCTGTTGGTGAAGCCCCAGGCGACGTGCCCGTTGCTGCCGACGATCACGGCCGGCAGGCCCGGCAGCGAGAAGCCGGTGACATCGACCTGGCCACCGGCAGCCTCCGGGTCCGGGTAGCGCAGGCGCACGCGGAACCACAGGCCGGGTGCACGCAGGCCCAGGTGCATGTCGTCGGCAACGATGGCGCGGCCGTCGGCGGTGAGTGCACCGGCCACCGCGAAGTTGTTGCTGCCGATGACGTCGGCCTCTTCCTGCTCGGTGCCCGACTTTCCCTTCAGGGTGCGCAGGTCCAGCTGGCTGGCGTCGGGCAGGGTGGCATTGCCGGTGGGTTCGCCGAACAGGGGTGCATCCCATTCGGTGCCGTCGTGGGCGATCAATGCGTACAGCGCCGGCGGCACCACCGCGCGGATGCGGCTCAGTGCAAGCTCGGTCTGGTTGCCGGGGTCCTGCAGGTCGGCGTACATGGCCAGCCCGGTCAGCACGCTGTCGCTGGCCTGCCACGGTTGCGGCGATTGCCGCAGCAGCAGGTAGGCCCATGGCCGCACGGAGAGATCGGACAGGCCTTGGTTGACGCCGTCCACGTAGGCACGCACGGCATCGCCGTTGTCGCCCAATGCAGCGTCCAGCTGCGCTTCGGTGCGTGCACGCAGGCGGTGCACGCGCATGCGCTTGTCGGCGTCGATGGCCTTCGGCCCGAACAGCGCCGACAGTTCGCCGGCGGCGCTACGGCGCATCAGGTCCATCTCGAAATAGCGTTCCTGCGCATGCACGCGGCCGAGTGCGCGCATCGCGTCGGCCTGGCTGCCGGCAGTGATGGTGACCACGCCCAGCGCATCGCGCTCGATGGTGACCGGCTTGGCCAGGCCGGGCAGTGCATGTTCGCCATCCAGGTCGGCCAGGCTGCCGCGCAGCAGCAGCCACAGGACCAGTACGGTGACCAGCACGATGGCGATCAATACGCCCAGCACCCAACGCCATGTACGTCGCATCGCACGTCCTTTCCGAACTCGTGGGCCGATTGTAGCCGCAGGCGCAACTGCGACTGATTCCGATTAGATCACCGTATTTTGAAATGCGGCACCCTATGTCACATCGATTCACAGGAGCCCCCCCCATGAAAGGCAACCCGGACGTCATCGCCTGCCTGAAGGAACTGCTGCGCGGCGAGCTTGCAGCCCGCGACCAGTACTTCATCCATTCCCGCCGCTACGAGGACCAGGGCCTGTTCGCGCTGTACGAACGCCTGAACCACGAGATGGAAGAGGAAACCCAGCACGCTGATGCGCTGCTGCGCCGGATCCTGTTCCTCGGCGGCGACCCGGACATGCGCCCGCATGCCACCGAGCCGGGCAAGACCGTGGAAGAGATGCTGCAGAAGGATCTCGACACTGAATACGCGGTTCGGAACAATCTCGCCGCCGGCATGAAGCTGTGCGAGGAGAAGGGCGACTACGTGAGCCGCGACATCCTGTTGGCGCAGCTGAAGGACACCGAGGAAGACCACGCCTGGTGGCTGGAGCAGCAGCTGGGCCTGATCAAGCGCATCGGCCTGGAGCTGTACCAGCTGAGCAAGATCGACGGCAGCGGCGCCCCGGCGCACTGAGCCAGCGCCGCGCTTCGGTAGAGCCGACCGCTGGTCGGCTGCGCTGCAAAAAGCAGCCGACCAGCGGTCGGTTCTACCAGGCGCACAAAGCAATGTCGCCCGCCAGCACCGGAGCACCGCCAGCCAGCCTTCGCCAGCCAGCTGCTCCATCGCCCGCCAGCCGACAACGAAAAAGCCGGGGAATTCCCCGGCTTTTTCGTGTCCGGGGTCGGATCCGTTTTCAACGAAAACGGCTCTGACCCCGTTGGGATCGAAAACGCCAACCGAGGTTGGCGTCTATCGGGGCAAGGCGTGTCAACCAAGGTTGACACCCACCTCAACCAAGGTTGACACCCACCTCAATCAAGGTTGACACCCGCCAGGGGCAGGGCCCCATGCCTCATTCCACCGACAACCCTTCCACCTTCTGCCAGCCGCGCGGCAGCAGGTGGCCACGGGTGGCGCGGGCGCCCAGGTAGGCTTCCAGTTCGTTGAACTTCAGGCCCATGGTGCGCTGGCCACTGCGCACCTGCAGGGTCTGGCCTGGGCTGATCGCAACCACCGCGACCACGCGTTCGGTGGCGAGCTTGGCCTTCGGGATCTCGATGATCTTGTTGCCCTTGCCCTTGTCCAGTTCCGGCAGGTCGTTGGCGGCGATCGCCAGCAGGTTGCCGGAGCTGGTCACTGCCACGATGCGATCGGTGGCGACGTTGGCGACCACCGACGGGGTCAGCACCGACGAGCCGGCCGACAGGTTCAGCATCGCCTTGCCGGCCTTGTTGCGGCCGATCAGGTTCTCGAAGCGGGTGACGAAGCCGTAGCCGTGGGTGGAGGCCAGCACGAAGCGGGTCTCCGGCTCGGCGCTGGCCAGGGTCACGAAGCTGGTGCCCGGCGCCGGCGAGAAGCGGCCGGTCAGCGGTTCACCGTTGCCGCGTGCGGAGGGCAGGGTATGCACCGGCGTCGAGTAGGCGCGGCCCTCGCTGTCGAGGAACGCGACCTGCTGCGTGCTGCGCGCACGCACCGCGCCCTGCAGGGCGTCGCCGTCACGGTAGGACAGGGCGGACGCATCGACGTCGTGGCCCTTGGCGGCACGGATCCAGCCCTTCTCCGACAGCACCACGGTCATCGGCTCGCTCGGCACCAGCTCGGTCTCGTCGATGGCCTGCGCGGCCTGGCGCTGCACCAGCGGCGAGCGGCGTGCGTCGCCGAACTTCTTGGCGTCGGCGGTCAGCTCGTCGCGGATCAGCTTCTTCAGCTTGGCCTTGCTGTCGAGGATGCCGAGGATCTTCTCGCGCTCCTTGGCCAGCTCGTCCTGCTCGCCACGGATCTTCATCTCTTCCAGGCGGGCCAGCTGCTTCAGCTTGGTTTCCAGGATGTACTCGGCCTGGTCTTCGGACAGGCCGAAGCGCGCGATCAGCGCCGCCTTCGGTTCGTCCTCGGTCCGGATGATGTGGATCACCTCGTCCAGGTTGAGGAAGGCGACCAGCAGGCCTTCCAGCAGGTGCAGGCGGCGCTCGACCTTCTGCAGGCGGTGCTGCAGGCGGCGGGTGACGGTGTTGCTGCGGAAGGTCAGCCATTCGCTGAGCAGCATCTTCAGGTTCTTCACCTGCGGACGGCCGTCCAGCCCGATCACGTTGAGGTTGACGCGGTAGCTGCGTTCCATGTCCGTCGTGGCGAACAGATGGCCCATCAGCTGGTCGGCGTCGACGCGGTTGGAACGCGGCACCAGCACCACGCGCACCGGGTTGGCGTGGTCGGATTCATCGCGGATGTCCTCCAGCCACGGCAGCTTCTTGGCGCGCATCTGCGCGGCGATCTGCTCGATCACCTTCGACGGCGACACCTGGAACGGCAGCGCGGTGACCACGATGTTGTGCGCTTCCTTGGTGAAGGTCGCACGCGCACGCACGCTGCCGTTGCCGGTCTCGTAGATGTTGCGCAGGTCATTGGCCGCGGTGATGATCTCGGCGCTGGACGGGTAGTCCGGGCCCTGCACGTGCTCGCACAGGTCGCGCACGCTGGCATCGGGGTTGTCCAGCAGGTGCAGCAGTGCACTCACGATCTCGTTGAGATTGTGCGGCGGCACGTCGGTGGCCATGCCCACGGCGATGCCGGTGGTGCCGTTGAGCAGCAGGTGCGGAAGCCGCGCCGGCATCCAGGTCGGCTCCTGCAGGGTGCCGTCGAAGTTCGGTGCCCAGTCGGTGGTGCCCTGGCCCAGTTCGCCCAGCAGCACTTCGGCGATCGGGGTCAGCTTGGATTCGGTGTAACGCATCGCCGCGAACGACTTCGGGTCGTCGCTGGAGCCGAAGTTGCCCTGGCCCTCGATCAGCGGGTAGCGGTACGAGAACGGCTGCGCCATCAGCACCAGCGCCTCGTAGCACGCGCTGTCGCCGTGCGGGTGGTACTTACCGATGACGTCACCGACGGTGCGCGCGGACTTCTTCGGCTTGGACGCGGCATTCAGGCCCAGCTCGCTCATCGAATAGATGATGCGGCGCTGCACCGGCTTCAGTCCGTCACCGATGAACGGCAGGGCGCGGTCCAGGACCACGTACATCGAATAGTCGAGGTAGGCGCGTTCGGCGTACTCGCGCAGCGGCAGTTGTTCGAATCCGTGGAACACGGGGCGGGCAAGTTCGGTCATGCGGCGTTGTTACCTGTTGTCGGGAGGCGGCGACGGCGGTCGCCGCTCGCAATCCTGTGATTATCCGGATGCGGCGGGGGATGCCAAGCCGCGCGCAGGGTCCAACCCGGTTTCCAGGCCGTGTCCGGCCCGTGCCAGGTAGCGCCCCGGTGGCAGCCCGAAGTGGCGGCGGAACACGGTGACGAAGGCGCTGGCGCTGCTGAAGCCCAGTGCGTGGGCGATATCGGCCACGCTGCGGCCGTCGGTCAGCTGGCGCAGGGCTTCGGACAGGCGGGCCTGCTGCCGCCACTGGGCGAAGCTGAGCGTGGTCTCGTCGCGGAAGTGGCGGGTCAGGCTGCGCGGCGACAGCCCGGCCCAGTGCGCCCATTCGGCCAGGCTGCGCTCGTCGGACGGGTCGGCCAGCAGCTGCGAGGCGATCTTCAGCAGGCGCCGGTCGTGCGGCATCGGCAGGTGCATGCGCTGGCGCGGCGCGGTGCGGATCTCGTCCAGCAGCACGTCGATGATGTGCTGGCGCTCGGGTGTGGTCTCATAACCCAGCGGCCATTCGCAGATGCGGTCGGCCAGCGCCTGCGCCAGCTTGGGCAGGCCCAGCACGCAGGGGTCGGCGGGCAGGGTGGCGCAGGCCGGTGCCGCCAACGCCATGCCCCAGCCACGCAGCGGGCCGTCGAGGGTGACCGTATGCGGTTCCAGCGGCGGCATCCAGCCGGCCGAGCCCGGCGCCAGCGACCAGGTGCCATGCGAGGTGCGGGTGGTCAGCAGGCCGCGTTCGACGCAGATCAGCTGGGCACGCTGATGGTGGTGCCAGTCGACCTCACGGGCCAGGCCCTGCTGGCTGTCGAAGCGGAAGGCAATGACCGGCGGGCCGTCATTGCGCTCGAACCAGTCCAGTGCGTCATCCCCGAGCAGGCGCTTGGGAACCTGAATTTCTGCCTTGTTCATCATATCCACTGGCTGAAATGTGTCATCCATTGGCTGGATTGTACTACCGGGCCACCTGACCAGATCATTAAGGTAGGCGCCTTCACTGATCGAGCCCGCTGCTGCAACACAGCATTCGATGCCAGATCGAATATTTCCATTGAGAAATATTTTTTTTGGAAGAGAATGCTCCCCCATGATCTGTCCCGCAACCACTCCCCCCAGCTTCGGCCTGCTGCTGCGCCAGGTGCGCGACGGCCTGGTCCGCCAACTCGACGCGTCCATGGCTGAAGAAGATCTGGGTATCGGCTTCACCCACTACATCGGGTTGAAGGTGCTTTCCAACATGGCGCCGTGCACCGCCAACGAGCTGGCCCAGGCCATCGACCAGGTGCCCAGCGCGGTGACCCGGCTGCTGGACAAGCTGGAGGCGCTGGGTTGCGTCCGCCGCGAGCCGCATGCGCAGGACCGGCGGGCACTGCAGATCGTACTGACCGATGAAGGCCGCGCGCTGTGGGCGCGGTTGAAGCTGCGCGGCGACGCGGTGATGGATTACGCCCTACGCGATCTTTCCGCCGATGAGCGCACGCTGCTGCTGTCCCTCCTTACCCGAATCCGCGATTCACTGACGACCCCATGAACCCGATCCCGCATTCCACTCTCCGCCGGTCCGGGCGCGCGCTGCTGGTGTCAGCGCTGGCCCTGGCCCTGGCTGCCTGCGCCAGCAGTCGTGGCCTCAACCCGCAGGGCCACGTGCTTGACGTGGACAGCCTGCACAGCGAACGCACCCTGGCCGACACCGACCTGAGCGCCACCGGCTTCCCGGCGCAGGACTGGTGGAAGGCGCTGGGCGATGCGCAGCTGGACGCGCTGGTTGCCGAGGGCCTGGCTGGCCACCCGAGCCTGGACGCCGCCGATGCGCGCCTGCGCCAGGCCCAGGCCCAGGTTGGCACCGCACGTGCCGATGAACTGCCCAGCCTGTCGGTATCCGGTGGCTACACCGGCCTGCGCCTGCCCGAGTCGATGGTCGGCAGCGAGATGGGCGGCCGTTATGGCGGCAGCAGCCAGGTCGCCTTCGACTTCAGCTACGGCGTGGACCTGTGGGGCGGCAAGCGCGCCGCCTGGGAAGCGGCCGTGGACGGTGCGCATGCCGCCACCGTCGAGGCACAGGCCGCACGCCTGAACCTGTCCACCGGCATCACCCAGGCCTATGCCGACCTCGCCTATGCGTGGCAGCTCAATGATGTGGCCGAGGAAGAACTGGCGCGCTCGCAGAAGTCGCTGGAACTGACCCGCCAGCGCCGCAGCGCCGGCATCGACAGCGACCTGCAGGTGCGCCAGGCCGAGGCCCGGGTGCCGGCCGCGCAGCAGCAGGTGCAGGCCGCACAGCAGCGTATCGACGCGGCCCGCACCGCACTGGCCGCACTGGTCGGCAAGGGCCCGGACCGTGGCCTGTCGATCCAGCGTCCGCAGCCGCTGAACCCGGTGGCGCTGCAGCTGCCGGGCGTGCTGCCCAGTGAACTGCTGGGCCGTCGCCCCGACATCGTTGCCGCACGCTGGCGCGTTGAAGCGGCGGACAAGCAGATCAAGGTTGCGAAGACCAAGTTCTACCCGAGCTTCAACCTGACCGCGCTGGCCGGCGTGGTCGCCCCGAACGTGGGTGACCTGTTGAAGAGTAGCTCCACCTTCGCCTACATCGGCCCGGCGCTGAGCCTGCCGATCTTCGAAGGCGGCAAGCTGCGCGCCAACCTGGCCAACACCGATGCGCAGTACGACCTGGCGGTGGCCAACTACAACCAGACCGTGCTCGACGCACTGCGCGACGTTGCCGACCAGGTCAACGCGGTGCGCTCGCTGGCACAGCAGGCGCACTCGCAGCAGCAGGCAGTGGACACCGCACGCTCGGCCTTCGACCTGGCCCAGCAGCGCTACCGCGCCGGCATCGGCAGCTACCTGGACGTGCTGACCGCGCAGTCCACCCTGCTGCAGTCGCAGCAGCAGCTGGCCGGCCTGCAGTCGCAGCAGGTGCAGAACTCGGTACGCCTGAGCAAGGCGCTGGGCGGTGGTTTCCAGCCCGCTGATGCCGACCGCGCACCGATCGCCTCCCATTCCGATTCCTCGCATTCCTGAAGCCCTTCGCCATGAGCCAGACCCAAGACCCCGCGGCCCCGGCCGCCTCCAACCGCCGCGGCAACCTGCTGCGCGGCCTGTTCGTGATCGTCGTGCTGCTGCTTGCCGCACTGGCGTTGTGGTACTTCATGTTCGGCCGTTGGTTCGAAGAGACCGACGATGCCTACGTGCAGGGCAACCAGGTGCAGATCACCCCGCTGGTGACCGGTACCGTGGTCGCCATCAACGCCGATGACGGCATGCGCGTGGAGCGCGGCCAGCTGCTGGTGCAGCTGGACCCGTCCGATACCTCGGTGGCGCTGCAACAGGCCGAGGCCAACCTGGCCAAGACCGTGCGCCAGACCCGTGGCCTGTACCGCAGCGTGGAAGGCGCGCAGGCGGACTTGAACGCCCGCCAGGTGACCCTGAAGCGCGTGCGCGACGACTTCGCCCGCCGCAAGGACCTGGCCGCCACCGGCGCCATCTCCAACGAAGAACTGGCCCATGCCCGTGACGAGCTGGCTGCTGCCGAAGCGGCCGTGGCCGGTTCGCGCGAAACCGTCGAGCGCAACCGCGCGCTGGTCGACGACACCGTGATCGCCACCCAGCCGGACGTGCAGGCGGCCGCCGCGCAGCTGCGCCAGGCCTTCCTCAACAACGCCCGCGCTGGCATCGTTGCGCCGGTCACCGGCTACGTCGCCCGTCGTTCGGTGCAGGTCGGCCAGCGCGTGCAGCCGGGCAATGCCCTGATGGCCGTGGTGCCGACCGAGCAGATGTGGGTCGAGGCCAACTTCAAGGAAACCCAGCTGCGCCACATGCGCCTGGGCCAGGAAGTGGAGCTGAAGTCGGACCTGTACGCCGGTGACGTGAAGTACAAGGGCCGCATCCAGAGTCTGGGCCTGGGCACCGGCTCGGCGTTCTCGCTGCTGCCGGCGCAGAACGCCAGCGGCAACTGGATCAAGATCGTGCAGCGCGTGCCGGTGCGCATCGCCATCGATGCCAAGCAGCTGGCCGAACACCCGCTGCGCATCGGCCTGTCGATGAAGGCCGAAGTGAGCCTGCGCGACCAGAAGGGTGAAGTGCTGCCGAGCACCCCGGCCAAGGGCACGGTGTTCGACACCGACGTGTATGCCAAGCAGCTGCATGATGCCGATGAGGTGATCCACACGATCATCCAGGGCAACCTGCCGCAGCAGGCGAAGGTGGGCTGAGGTCGCCATGTCCGCACAAGCTCCAGCCGCGCCCGGCGCACCGGCGGCGCCGGGTGCGGCCTCCGGGTTCCTGCCACCCAGCGTCGCCCTGTGCACCGTGGGCCTGGCGATGGCGTCGTTCATGCAGGTGCTCGACACCACCATCGCCAACGTCTCGCTGCCAACCATCGCCGGTAATCTCGGCGCCAGTTCGCAGCAGGCGACCTGGGTCATCACCTCGTTCGCGGTCAGCACGGCCATCGCGCTGCCGCTGACCGGCTGGCTCAGCCGCCGCTTCGGCGAACGCAAGCTGTTCGTCTGGGCCACGCTGGCCTTCGTCATCACCTCGCTGCTGTGCGGCCTGGCGCAGAGCATGGGCATGCTGGTGCTGTCGCGTGCACTGCAGGGTTTCGTCGCCGGGCCGATGTACCCGATCACGCAGTCGCTGCTGGTCTCGATCTATCCCCGCGAGAAGCGAGGGCAGGCGCTGGCGCTGTTGGCGATGATCACGGTGGTGGCGCCGATCTGCGGCCCGATCCTCGGTGGCTGGATCACCGATAACTACAGTTGGGAATGGATCTTCCTGATCAACGTGCCATTGGGCATCTTCGCCGCGCTGGTGGTGGGCAACCAGTTGAAGGGGCGCCCGGAACAGATCGAGAAGCCGAAGATGGACTACGTCGGCCTGGTCACCCTGGTGATCGGTGTCGGCGCCCTGCAGCTGGTGCTCGACCTGGGCAACGACGAGGACTGGTTCTCGTCGATGAAGATCGTGGTACTGGCCTGCGTGGCCGTGGTGACGCTGACGGTGTTCCTGATCTGGGAGTTGACCGACAAGGATCCGATCGTCGACCTGAAGCTGTTCCGTCATCGCAACTTCCGCGCCGGCACGCTGGCGATGGTGGTGGCCTACGCGGCGTTCTTCAGCGTGGCGCTGCTGATCCCGCAGTGGTTGCAGCGTGACATGGGCTATACCGCGATCTGGGCGGGCCTGGCGACCGCGCCGATCGGCATCCTGCCGGTGATCATGACGCCATTCGTGGGCAAGTACGCATCGCGCTTCGACATGCGCATGCTGGCCACGGTGGCCTTCATCGTGCTGTCGATGACCAGCTTCCTGCGTTCGAACTTCAACCTGCAGGTGGACTACATGCACGTGGCCGGCGTGCAGCTGATCATGGGCATCGGTGTCGCGCTGTTCTTCATGCCGGTGCTGCAGATCCTGCTGTCGGACCTGGACGGGCGCGAGATCGCGGCGGGCTCCGGCCTGGCCACGTTCCTGCGTACGCTGGGCGGCAGCTTCGCGGCATCGTTGACGACGTGGCTGTGGGCGCGGCGTACCCAGGTGCACCATGCCGACCTGACCGAGCACATCTCGGCCTATCAGCCGGGCATGCAGGACCAGGTCACGGCGATGGGGCAGGGCGACCTGCAGCACGGTGCAGCGGTGCTCAACAACATGATCAACCACCAGGCGTCGCAGATGGGTTTCAACGACATCTTCTTCCTGCTGGGCTGGATCTTCCTGGCGATCATCACCTTCCTGTGGCTGGCCAAGCCGCCGTTTGGTGCGGGTGCGGGTGCCGCCTCGGCCGGTGGTGGCCACTGATCGATCTGCCACCTGGTAGCGCCGGGCAACGCCCGGCGGCTTCTCCGCCAAATGCATCCACGCATGGCGTGGATCTACTGGAATGCAGGAGCCCCGCCGAAAGGCGGGGTTTCTGTTTGTGGCCTCGTCGCGATGCATGCACGCGTTGCTTGGCGATGCCCGAACACCGGATACGAAAAAACCCGCTTGCGCGGGTTCTTCGTCCGGTAGATCCACGCCATGCGTGGATGGGGCATGCAATCGCGCAACGCCCGAACGCCGGACATGAAAAAACCCGCTTTCGCGGGTTTGATCATTTGCTGAGTCATGGTGCCCAGGAGAGGACTCGAACCTCCACGAAGTTGCCCCCGCTAGCACCTGAAGCTAGTGCGTCTACCAATTCCGCCACCTGGGCGACTCAGGAGACGAATTATGGGGAACGACAGAGGATGTGTCAACAACATTTCACACTTTTTTCTGCGGCTGCACGCCCAGGTGATGCAGCAGGCTGCGCATCGCCGGTGACAGTTGCGTCCACTCGGCAAAACACGCGCACAGGCGACGTTGTGCCCACGCATCGGAGAGCGCTATGCCGATCGTGTGCGTGCTGCGCCGATGCTGGCGCGCGATGGTCCGCGGCACGATGCCGACACCGATTCCGTGGCCGATCATGATGCACACGCCTTCGAAGGTCTTCATGCGGATGCGCACATCCAGGCGGCGCCCGATGTCGCGGGCCTGGTCTTCGATGTAGGTCTGCAACGCATTGCCATCGGCGAGGGCGACGAAGGTCTCGCCGGCAACATCGGCGAAGGCCAGCGTGCGCCGTGTGGCGAAGCGGTGGTCGGCCGGCAGCAGCATCACCAGTGGATCTTCGGCCACCACATGTTGCTGCAGGCCGGCAGCATCGACCGCGTCGCTGATGATGCCGGCCTCGGCCTGGCCGGCGCTGATCGCGCGTACGACTTCGGGGCTGGTGCGCTCGAGCAGTTCGACATGCAGGCGCGGGCGTTCGGCCAGCCACGGGGCGAGCCGCGCGGGCAGGTAGTTGGTCAGCGCGGCCGTGTTGGCATACAGGTGCAGGGTGCCGCGCGCCCCATGCGCGAACGCCTGCAGTTCGCCGCGTAGTTGCGCCTGCTGCTGCAGGATCAGGCGTGCATGGTGGGCGAGGGCAGCGCCGGCTTCGGTCAGGCTGACGCCACGTGGATGCCGGTTCAACAACGGCGTGCCGGCATCCGCTTCGATCATGCGCAGGCGTTCGCTGGCAGAACCCAGGGCCAGGTTCGCCTGCGCTGCGCCGGCCGTGATGCTGCCCGCCTCGGCAATCGCCAGGAACAGCCGCAGGTCGGCAATATCCATCCGCATGTGATGCCCTCATCGCAACGCCCGGGCCTTCGGGTCAGCCGAAGGGTGGGCCGGGAAGACCGCATTGTGCGCCGAGCGACGGCCCGATCCAATGAAGGCATGAATGAATCGATGTACTTCTACGGGCTGCTGGTGCTGGTGTTCGTACTGGCCGGCGTGGTCAAGGGGGTGACCGGCATGGGGTTGCCGACGGTGGCGATGGGCCTGCTGGGCAGCACGCTGTCGCCGGTGGCGGCAGCGTCGATGCTGTTCATTCCGACCTTCGTCACCAATGCATGGCAGCTGTTGTCCGGGCCAGCGCTGGGCCACATCGTGCGGCGGCTGTGGCCAATGATGCTGGCCGTGGTGGTGGTGACGCTGGGTTCGGCCGCGTTGCTGGTGCGGGTCGATCGCACCTGGTCGCGCGTTGCGCTGGGGGTGGCATTGGTGGTCTATGCCGCCTATGCGTTGCTTGCGCCGGTGTTCCGCGTGCCGCAGCGGCGCGAGCGCTGGTTGGGGCCGCTGGTGGGCGCGTTGTCCGGCGTGGTGACCGGGGCCACCGGCGTGTTCGTGATGCCGGCCGTGCCGTACCTGCAGTCGTTGGGGCTGCAGCGCGAGGAGCTGGTGCAGGCGCTCGGGCTGGCGTTCACCGTGTCGACGATTGCACTGACCTCGGGCCTGGTGCTGCATGGTGCGTTCGGCATCCAGCAACTGGGCCTGAGTGCGCTGGCGGTGGTGCCGGCGCTGCTGGGCATGTGGCTGGGGCAGGTGATCCGGCAGCGGATCAGTGCGCGTGTGTTCCGCGCCTGTTTCCTCGGATTCCTGCTGCTGCTTGGGCTGGAGCTGGTACTGCGGCCGTTGTTCTGATGGTGTTCGCGGCTGGCTCTACAAACGCCCAAATCACAGGCAAGAAAAAACCCGCTTGCGCGGGTTGTTTTCTTTCTCGACATGGTGCCCAGGAGAGGACTCGAACCTCCACGAAGTTGCCCCCGCTAGCACCTGAAGCTAGTGCGTCTACCAATTCCGCCACCTGGGCGTCGAGGAGCGAGATTATGGGGTGTTGTTATGAAGGTGTCAACACTTTTTGCAGATCCGGGAGGCGGATCCCGTTTCGCGTGCGGAACGGGCACTGGCCCCTCTCATTCGCTTGGGGTCAGAGCCCTTTCCCGTGGAAAGGGATCCGACCCAGGGCCGACCCCATCGCCGGATCGCAGGCAAAAAAAATCCCCGCCGAAGCGAGGAGTTTTTTCGTTGGTGCCCAGGAGAGGACTCGAACCTCCACGGTTTTACCCGCTAGTACCTGAAACTAGTGCGTCTACCAATTCCGCCACCTGGGCGTTCCAGAGGCGCAATTGTGAAGATGAATCCGCAGGCTGTCAACGATTTCCAACAAATATTTCACGCGGCGCTTCCAGGGCCTCCACTGACCCGCTCTGCACGCTGTCAGCGGCTACCATGTAGGGCGATGACTACCAAAAAACCAAGCAAGGGCGGGAGCAAGTCCCGCAGCCAGGCCCCGAACAAGGGCGCCAAGGCGGGCGCAGCCCGCACCACCAAGCCGGGCAAGCCGTTGCCGGGCTGGTTCCCCGAATTGAATGAAGGTGGCACCGCGCCGCGTGGCCGCAAGGTCCGCGGTACGGACGCGCCGGGCCCGGCCCCGGGCCGCAAGCTGCCGCCGACCGGCAAGGTGATCGACGATCCCTATGCCGCCCGCGAAGCCGAGAAGTACGAGCAGCCCATCGCCAGCCGCGAGGCCATCCTGGCCCTGCTGGAGCGTTGCGAAGGGCCGCAGACTGCCGAGGAACTGGGCGCACGCCTGGGCCTGACTGCACCGGACCGGGCCGAGGCGCTGTCGCGCCGGCTTGGCGCCATGGTCCGTGACGGCCAGCTGGTGCAGAACCGCCGCGGTGGCTTCGCCCCGATCCAGACGTTGAACCTGGTCACCGGCGTGGTGATCGCCAACCCGGAAGGGTTCGGCTTCCTGCGCCCGGTCGAGGGCGGTGACGACCTGTTTCTGCCGCCCTATGAGATGCGCAAGGTGATGCACGGCGACAAGGTGCTCGCCCGTGTGACCGGTATCGATCACCGTGGCCGCCGCGAAGGCAGCATCGCCCGCGTGCTCGAACGCGGCATGACCCGCCTGATCGGCCGTTTCAGCATCGAGATGGGCATCAACTACGTGGTGCCCGACGACAAGCGCGTGCAGCGCAACGTGCAGGTGCCGCCGGACCAGACCGGTGGCGCGCGCGATGGCCAGCTGGTGGTCTGCGAACTGACCCAGGCGCCGGACAGCCGCCGTCCGCCGATCGGCCGCATCATCGCCGTGCTCGGCGACAAGCTGACCGCCTCGCTGGTGGTTGAGACCGCCATCCACGGCCACGAGCTGCCGTTCGAGTTTCCACAGGAAGTGCTGGACGAAGCCGCATCGGTGCCGCTGGTGGTCGAGCCGGCGATGATCGGCGGCCGCGTCGACCTGCGCAGCACGCCGTTGGTCACCATCGATGGAGAGGATGCCAAGGACTTCGACGACGCGGTGTACTGCGAGCCGAATGCCGATGGTTTCCGCCTGGTGGTGGCGATTGCCGATGTCTCGAACTACGTCCGCCCCGGCACGCCGCTGGACGAAGAGGCGCAGAAGCGTGCCACCTCGGTGTACTTCCCGGGCTTCGTGGTGCCGATGCTGCCGGAGACGCTGTCCAACGGCATCTGTTCGCTGATGCCGAAGGTCGACCGCATGTGCTTCGTCTGCGACATGCAGATCGACCGCGACGGACTGGTCACGCATTCGCGCTTCTACGAGGCGGTGATGAACTCGCACGCGCGCCTGACCTACACCCAGGTGTGGAAGGCGGTGGGCGAGGACGATGCCGATACCCAGGCCTGGATGGGCGACCTGCTGCCGCAGGTGCAACGCCTGCACCAGTTGTACAAGGTGCTGTCCAAGGCGCGTGCCAAGCGTGGCGCCATCGAGTTCGAAAGCAGCGAAGTGCGCTTCGTGCTGGACAACCGCGGTGAAGTCACCCAGGCCGGCATGCTGGTGCGCAACGACGCGCACAAGCTGATCGAGGAGTGCATGATCGCGGCCAACGTCGAGGCGGCCAAGTACCTGCTGTCGCACCATGTGCCGGCGCCGTACCGCATCCACGAGAAGCCGCCGGAAACCAAGTACGCCGACCTGCTGGAATTCCTCAAGGAGTTCAAGCTGAGCCTGCCGCCGTGGTCGAAGGTGCGCCCGGGCGACTACACCAAGCTGCTGAAGAAGATCCGCGACCGCCCCGATGCCACGCTGCTGGAATCGGTGCTGCTGCGCAGCCAGAGCCTGGCCATCTACAGCCCGGAGAACCACGGCCACTTCGGCCTGGCGCTGGAGGCGTACGCGCACTTCACTTCGCCGATCCGCCGTTACCCCGACCTGCTGGTGCACCGCGCGATCAAGCACGCGTTGTCCGGCAAGCCGCTGGACAAGTTCACCTACAACGCGCGCGAAATGGCTGCGCTGGCGCTGCAGTGTTCCGAGCGTGAGCGTCGTGCCGACGAGGCCGAGCGCGAGGTCGACGAGCGCTACCGCGCGGCGTGGATGGAAAAGCACGTGGGCGGCCAGTTCGACGGCGTGATCAGCGGCGTGACCAGCTTTGGCCTGTTCGTCGAGCTTGACGAGTCGAAGGTGCAGGGCCTGGTCCACGTGACCCAGCTGCCGCAGGACTATTACAAGTTCGACGCCACCCGCAAGACGCTGACCGGTGAGCGCCGCGGCAGCAGCTACCGGCTGGGCGATCGCGTGCGCATCCTGGTGCTGAAGGCCAGCATGGAAGAACGCAAGATCGACTTCCGCCTGGTCGAGCACAAGGGCGAGGACGAAGGCGACGGCCTGCCGCCGCTGCCGGAGCGTGGCAAGCCGGCCAAGCGGAAGAAAGAGAAATATTGATGACCGTGGTAGTGCCGGCCGCTGGCCGGCATCCATGGCACCCTCGGCACCGGCAGGTTGCCGGCCAGCGGCCGGCACGACCAGGAGACATCGCATGCAGGGTCAACCCGAATACAGCGGCGGTTGCCAGTGCGGGGCGATCCGCTTCCAGGCGCGCGGCGCGCTGACCGACAGCTCGATCTGCCATTGCCGGATGTGCCAGAAAGCCTTTGGTGCCTATTACGCGCCATTGGTGTCGGTGCGCGGCGTTCAGTTCAGCTGGACCCGCGGCCAGCCGCGCTATTTCCAGTCCTCCAACGTGGTGCGCCGGGGCTTCTGCGCCGATTGTGGTACGCCGTTGACCTATGAGGCGCCCGATGGCGTGGCGGTTGCCGCCGGCGCCTTCGATGAGCCCGAGCGCCTGCCGCCGACCCGGCAGTACGGCATGGAGCGCAAGCTGCCCTTCGTGGACGATCTGGGGCAGCTGCCGGGGAGCCGAACCGAGGAAGACATCGCGGCGCTGGATTTCCTGGCCACGATCGTGTCCCACCAGCACCCCGACCACGACACCCCGCACTGGCCGCCGCGCAGCCGTTCAGCCGAAGGATGAACGGCAGGTAGCGCCGGGCCATGCCGGGCGGGCGCGAAGCGCGGTCGCCGCTGATGCTCTACCATAGCCACCCCCTTTCCGGTCCCCGCCCGCATGAGCAAGAACAGCCAGTGGATCGTCGGCGTCAACGCCGTCGCCTCCTCCATCGAGAACGACGCCGAGAACGTCCGCGAAGTGCTGGTCGAGGCCGGTGCGAAGAACCCGCGCCTGACCGAGATCGAGGAAAACGCCCGCCGCAAGGGCATCGACGTGCGCAAGGTGAACAGCCAGGCGCTGGACGGTGTCGGCGGTTCGGTGCGCCACCAGGGCGTGGCCGCGCGCTATGCCGCCGCCCGCACCTACAGCGAGAACGAGCTGGAAGGCCTGGTCACTGCGGCAGAGGGCAAGGCCCTGCTGCTGGTGCTGGATGAGGTGCAGGACCCGCACAACCTGGGTGCCTGCCTGCGTTCGGCTGCTGCGGCCGGTGCGACTGCAGTGATCATCCCCAAGGACAAGTCGGCCACGGTCAATGCCACCGTGCGCAAGACCTCGGCCGGTGCCGCCGATCTCATCCCGGTGGTGGCGGTGACCAACCTGTCGCGCTGCCTGAAGGACCTGCAGAAGCAGGGCGTGTGGATCTATGGCCTGGCCGGCGAAGCCACCGCGTCGCTGTACCAGCTGGACCTGAAGGGCAATATCGCACTGGTGCTGGGCGGCGAAGCCGATGGCCTGCGCCGCTTGACCCGCGAGAACTGCGATGGCCTGGTCAAGATCCCGATGCCGGGCGAGATCGAGAGCCTGAATGTCTCCGTCGCTGCCGGCGTCAGTCTGTTTGAGGCCGTACGCCAGCGCGGTTGATTGGCAGCAGCGGCTGTGTCGACCAAGGTCGACACCCACCAGGTAGTCGCCAACCTTGGTTGGCGCTCTTGCCGCCTCACCCCGCGCTGCCACCCAGTGCCTTGAACAGGGTCACGTCGTTGTTCAGCTGGCCCTGGCGCACGCGCGCCAGCGACAGCTCGGCATCACGCCGGGTCTGCTGCGCTTCCAGCCAGGTGCGCAGATCGGTGGCACCCACGCGGTAACGCACTTCCTGCGCGCGCTCCACTTCCACTGCTTCGTCGTACGAGGCCTGCGAGGCCGCCACCTGGCGCACCAGCTGCTCGCGCGCCGACAGCGCGTTGTCCACTTCCGAGAGCGCGGTGTACAGCGTCTTGCGGAAGTTGGTGGCGGCGATCTGGTAGGCAGTGCCGGCGATATCGGTGTCCAGCTGCGCGCGCTGCAGGTTGAGGAACGGCAGCGACAGGCCGGCGCCCAGCGTGGCCACCGGGTTGCGCAGCACATCGCCCAGCGAGGTCGCGCTGGAACCGAGGCTGCCCGTGAGGCTCAGCGCCGGGTAGTACTGGGTGGCGGTGACCTTGATGGTCTTCAGGCTGTTGCGCAGGCGAAGTTCGGCCGCGCGCAGGTCGGGACGGCGGCCGAGCAGGTCGGTCGGCAGGCCTTCGCTGATGCCCGGGCTGCGTGCGCCCAGCAGGTCCTGCGGTTCGTCCTGTTGTGGCCAGGGTGTGCCGTCCAGCAGCACGGTCAGTGCATTGCGTACCTCCACCCGCTGCTGCTCCAGTGCACTCTGCGAGGATCGCTGCGACTGCAGGTTCTGCAGCGCCTGGCGCACTTCCAGGCGCGATACCGCGCCGGCGTCGAAGCGCGCCTGCACCAGTTCGCGGGTGCGTTCCAGGCGCTCCAGGTTGGCCTGGCCGGTGGCAATCGACTGGTTGAGGTAGGCCAGGTTCCAGTACTGGGTGATGGTGTCGCTGATCACCAGCAGGGCGGTGTTCTGTCGGTCTTCCTCGCTGGCTTCGGCTTCCCAGCGGGCGATGTCGCGCTGGGTGCGCAGGCGGCCCCACAGGTCCACTTCCCAGCCCAGCGAGACGCCGGTGGAATAGCTGCGGCGCCAGTCGTCGGCCTGGTCGGTGGCGCGGTTGGCATTGCCGCTGACGCCGGATGATGAAGGCTGCGGCCACAGCGCGTTGCTGGCCAGGCCGGCCTGCAGGCGCGAACGCTGCACGGCCAGGCCGGCAGCGGCCAGATCGCTGTTCGCGGCCAGCGCCTGCGCCACCAGGCGGTCCAGGCGTTCATCGCCGAAACCGGTCCACCAGGTGTCCTGGCGGATGTCGCGGCCCGGTGTATCCAGGCTGCTGCGCGGGTCGTCGGCCGGCGCGTTGAGGGTGGCATCGCCGCGCCCATACTGGGCCGCCACGTCGGGGTCGCTCACCGGATAACGGCCGACCGACGCGCAGCCGGACAGGGCGAGCAGAACGGCACCGGCCAGCAGCAGGCGCGAGGAGGCAGGGAAGGGCTGTCGGGTCATCATCTTCATTCGCGGGCCAGGGCCTCCACCGGGTCGAGCTGCGCGGCGTTGCGCGCGGGCAGGAAGCCGAACGCCACGCCGATCAGGGTCGAGCAGGCGAAGGCGGCGACGATCGAGGCGGTGGAGAACAGCACCTGGAAGTCGCTGGCGAAGCGGCCGATCATCGAGCCCAGCAGCAGAGCCAGGCCAATGCCGAGCACGCCGCCGAGCAGGCACACCAGCACCGCTTCGATCAGGAACTGCTGGCGGATATCACTCTGCCGTGCACCCACCGCCATGCGCACCCCGATCTCGCGGGTGCGCTCGGTTACCGATACCAGCATGATGTTCATCACGCCGATACCACCGACCAGCAGTGCGATGGCGGCGATGGCGCCGATCAGCAGGGTCATCGTGCGCGTGGTCTGCTCGATGGTCTGGCGGATCTCGGCGCTGTTGCTGAGGAAGAAGTCCTCGGTGCCGTGGCGCAGGGTCAACAGGCGGGTGATCGCTTCCTGCGCGGCATCCATCGGGGTGTCGTCGCCCACGCGCACGGTGATGCTGGACACGTGGCTCTGGCCGAGCATGCGCGACATCACCGTGGTGTACGGCACCCACACGCTGAGGCTGGTGCTGCCACCGAAGCCGAAGCTCTGGCGCTTGGCCACGCCGACCACGCGTGCCGGCACGTTGCCGAGCAGGATCACCTGGCCGACCGGATCGATATCGGGGAAGAACTGGGTCTGGGTGTTCTCGTCGATCACCGCCACCTGGCCCAGCCCCTTCACCGCATCGGCATCGAAGAAGCTGCCGCTGAGCAGGGTCACGCCCTTGACCCGGAAGAACTGCTCGCCGACGCCACTGACCTGGGCGGTGGACGACTGGTTGCGGTAACGCGCGGTGACCGAGGTCGAAACGCTGGGGGTGGCGCTGTCCACGTAGCTCTGCTTTGCCAGTGCATCGGCATCGCTGGCCTTGAGTGTCTGCACCCGTGCCGAGCGCATGTCGCCGAAACCGCGGCCGGGATAGACGTCGATCGTATTGGTGCCGAGTGCGCTGATGTTCTGCAGGATCTGCTGCTGCGAGCCATTGCCCAGCGCCACCACCGAGACCACCGAGGCGATGCCGATGATGATGCCGAGCATGGTCAGGAAGGTGCGCAGCCGATGTGCGTTCATCGCCAGCAGGGCCATGCGGAATGCCTCGGTGAAGCGGTCACGGGCCGCCCGCCAGCTGTTGCCGCGGGCCACGCCGGTGCTGGCCTCGCGCTGTGCACGGTAGGTCGGCGCATTCGGGTTGGCGCGGTCGGCGATGATCTCGCCGTCGCGGATCTCGATGATGCGCTGCGCGTGCTCGGCCACGCTCATGTCGTGGGTGACGATGATGATGGTGTGGCCTTCGGCATGCAGCTCACCGAGGATCGCCATCACTTCCTCGCCGGATTTCGTGTCGAGCGCACCGGTCGGTTCGTCGGCCAGGATCACCTCGCCGCCGTTCATCAGGGCACGTGCGATCGACACGCGCTGCTGCTGGCCACCGGACAGCTGGCCCGGCTTGTGATGCATGCGGTCGCTCAGGCCCAGCCGCTGCAGCAGTTGCTCGGCACGCGCGTTGCGCACCGGGCCGGGGCTGCCCGCATACACCGCCGGCACTTCCACGTTGCCGCGCGCATCCAGGTCACCCAGCAGGTGGTAGCGCTGGAAGATGAAGCCGAAATGCTCACGGCGCAGTTCGGCCAGTTCGTCCGGTTCCATCTTCCCGGTTTCGCGGCCGGCCACCTGGTAGCTGCCACGGGTAGGACGATCGAGGCAGCCGAGGATGTTCATCAGCGTCGATTTGCCCGAGCCGGACTGGCCGACGATGGCCACCATCTCACCGGCGTGGATGTCGAGATTGACGTCGCGCAGCACGGCGATCACATCATCGCCGGCCGGGAATTCACGTCGCAGGTCGCGCAGGCGCAGCAGCGGCGCCGTCGTGCTCATCGGCGCCCCATACCCGGGCCGCCGACCCGCATCTGCATGCCGCCGCGGTTGCCGCCGCCGGCGCTGGCACCGGCCGCACCGGCTTCGCCGACCACTACGCGCTCGCCTTCCTTCAGGCCGGACAGGATCTCGGCCGAGGCGCCGTTGTTGATGCCCACAGTGACCTTGCGCGGCTGCGGCTGGCCCTTGTCGTCCAGCACCCGCACCATGCGCTCGTCGCCCCGGCGCTTCGGCCCCAGTGCCACCGCCGGCACCATCAGCACGCCCTTGGCCTGCTTGAGCAGCACCGAGACCTGCGCGGTCATGTCGATGCGCAGCGTGCCGTCCGGGTTCTCCACGTCGAACAGCGCGTTGTAGTAGACCGCGCTGCTGGAGCTGGAACTGGAGGAGCTGCTGGAACTGGACGAGTTTTCATTGGCGATCGAGGCAGGCGCCGGATTGATCTGGCGCAGCGTGGCGTGGTACTTGCGGTCGGGGTCACCCAGGGTGGTGAAGTACACCGGCATGCCGGCCTTGATCTTGACCACGTCGGCCTCGGAGATCTCGGCATTGACGGTGACCACATCCAGCCGCGCCAGCATGACGATGGTCGGTGCGGTCTGGTTGGCGTTCACCGTGCGACCCTCCTCGGCCACCACCGCCACCACGGTGCCATCCATCGGCGCGGTGATGCGGGTGTAGGCCAGGTTGGCGCGGGCCGTGCCCAACTCGGTTTCGCGGCCCTTGATCTGCGCCTCGTAGGACTGCAGCTGGGCACGGGCGGTCTTCAGCTGCGCCTCGGCGGCATCGTATTCCTGGCGCGAGGTGGCCTCGGCGGCCAGCATCTGCTGCTGGCGCGCGAATTCCAGTTCGGCCTGGCGCAGGGTGGCCTGCTGCACGGCGCGCTGGGCGGTGACCTGGTCCAGCGAGGCCTGCGCGTTGAGCACCTGGTTCTGCTGGGTAGTGGCGTCGATCTCGGCGATCAGGTCGCCTTCCTTCACGGTGTCGCCCAGCTGCACCTTCAGCGACTTGATCTGGCCCGAGGCCTGCGCACCGACGCTGACCAGCTTGTAGGCGTCGATCACGCCGGTGGCATCCACCGTCTGCTCGATGTCACCGCGGCTGACCGGCGAGGTGGCCACCGCCGGGGCGGCGGGCTTGCGCAGCAGCCACCAGGCGGTCGCGGCGATGATCAGGGCAAGCAGGGCGATCAGTATCAGGCGACTCCGGCGAGTCGCGGGCAGCAGGCGGAACGTCACGTCGTGGCTTCACTCTCGGGGCCGCGCGGGCGGCGTTGGTGGGCATTGTGAAGACCGGGCAATGGACGGCTCAATCCTCGGGGTATGTCTGTATGTAACACTGTCGGTGAATACGCGTAACCACAGGTATCCCGACCGTGGGTGGATACACTGGTACGCATTGCCCCGGATGCGGTTCAGCTGCCGACACGGGATGATCGCGAAATGGAGACTGAAAACCCGATGCATCGACTGCTGATCGTCGACGACGACAACGACATCCGCACGCTGCTGGCCGAGCAGCTCGGCCGTGCCGGCTACCAGGTGAGCACCGCGGCCGATGGCACCGCCATGCGCCAGCTGCTGGACCGCGAGCACGTGGACCTGATCGTGCTGGACCTCAACCTGCCGCGCGAGGATGGCCTGACCCTGTGCCGTGACCTGCGTGCGCGTTCGAATACGCCGGTGATCATGCTGACCGCACGCGCCGAGCCGATCGACCGCGTGCTGGGCCTGGAAATGGGCGCCGACGACTACCTGGCCAAGCCGTTCGAGCCACGCGAGCTGCTGGCACGCATCCGCAACGTGCTGCGCCGGACCGAGGCGCTGCCCGCCAATCTGGAGCCGCTGGCGGTACGCCGCGCGCGCTTCTCGCGTTGGGTATTCGACCTTGAGCATCGCCACCTGGTCGATCCGGATGACCGCGTGGTGGTGCTGTCCGGCGCCGAATTCCGTCTGCTGCGGGTGTTCATCGCCCACGCCAACAAGGTTCTGTCGCGCGAGCAGCTGGTCGCGCTCAGCAGCGGCCGCAATTACGAGGCACAGGATCGCGCGATCGACCTGCAGGTCAGCCGCCTGCGCAACAAGCTGGGCGACGATGGTGGCCCCGATGGACTGATCAAGACCGTACGCAACGAGGGCTACGTGCTGGCCTCGTCGGTCAACCTGGAATAAGACGCGATGAAGCGCCTGCGCCATTTCCTGTCCTCGATGGTCGGGCGGTTGTTCGTGATCCTGCTGCTGGGCATGGCGGTGGCTGCGATCGGTGCGACCATGCTGGCCACCTCAAAGCGCCAGCAGGAGTTCGAGCGGCAGAACCTGAACCGCATCGCCGACCGCCTGCAGGGCTACGTCAACCTGCTGGACGGCAATCCGGAGCTGCGCGATCGCCTGCTGGCAATCGGCGGGCCGAGCGTGCGTGCGCTGCAGCCGGGCGCACGCCTGGGACGTGCCGACACGGCGCTGATGGAAGTGCTGGAAGACCGCCCCGGGCCGGTGTCGCGCGCGCACGTGCACTTCGCTTCATTCCGCTCCTGCATTCCCAAGCTGCAGGACCTGCTGCCGCCGCCGCCGCCGGGCCACCGGCGGCCGCCGCGCGAACGCGACCCGGCGTTCATTCCGCCCAAATGCCGCGCAGTGGACGTGACCCTCAACGACGGCACGCTGCTGAAGCTGGCGCTGGACTCGCCGGCAGTGGCGCACAACGGCATCCTCGCCGTGGACCCGTGGTTCCTGACCCTGCTGGTGCTGGCGATCGCCGTGCTGGCCTACATCGTCGCGCGCATGGCCAGCGCGCCGCTGCAGGAACTGGCCGCAGCCGCCGAAGACCTGGGCGATGACCTGCAGCGCGACCCGTTGCCACTGCGCGGGCCGCGCGAAGTGCAGCGCGCCGCTGAAGCCTTCAACGCCATGCAGCACCGCCTGCAGCGGCACCTGGCCGAACGCACGCAGATGCTGGCGGCGATCACCCACGACCTGCAGACGCCGCTGACCCGGCTGCGCCTGCGCCTGGAGAATGTCAGCGACGAGGCCCTGCGTGAGCGCCTGATCGGCGACCTGGCGGCGATGCAGGCGCTGGTGCGCGAAGGCCTGGAACTTGCGCGCAGTGCCGAGAGCGCCGAGCAGCGCGCCGCACTCGACCTGGATTCGCTGCTGGAGAGCATCGTCGAGGACACCGCCGAAGGCGGCGCCGATGTGGTCTTCGAAGGTGGCAGTGGTTCGGTGCTGATGCTGCGTCCGCTGGCCATGCACCGCCTGTTCTCCAACCTGGTGGACAACGCGGTGATGTACGCGCAGCGGGCGCGGGTGCGGGTCGAGCGCAGCGGCGGTGCGATCACCGTAGTGGTGGCCGATGACGGTCCGGGCCTGGCCGAAGAGCAGCTGGAGGCGGTGTTCGATCCGTTCGTGCGGGTGGAAACCTCGCGTTCGCGCCAGACCGGCGGGGCCGGCCTGGGCCTGACCATCGCCCGCGCCCTCGCCGAGAAGGACGGGGCCCGGCTGTGGCTGCGCAACCGGGCCGAAGGTGGCCTGGAGGCCGTGGTGCAGTGGCCGGCCAGTGCGCAGGTGGTGGCGCCCGGCCGCGCCGGCTGAGCCGGCGGGCTGCGAACGGTGACGCCGGGGCAGGGGTTTGGCCTATCATCTGCGCATCTCCCCAGTCTCCCCCCGATGAGCCAGCCCGTTCCCGCCGGCATGCCATTGCACGCTGCCCGGCTGTTCCCGCACGCTGCCGCATCCTGCAGCCGCACCTGGCCGCCGCCGCTGCGGTGATGGGCGGGCAGGGGGACGAGAGGCGCTGGGTGGAGCGCCGCGCATCGGGATTCAGGCGGGCACTGCGGCAGGGCCTGTTGTGGCTGCTGCTGGCCCTCGCACTGCCGTTGGCTGCACAGGAAGGCGCGCCCCCGCTGCGCGACTACGCCATCGATGTATGGACCTCGCGAAACGGCCTGCCGCACAACTCGCTGCGCGATATCGCGCAGACACCGGAAGGCCATCTCTGGTTCGCCACCTGGGAAGGGCTGGTGCGCTACAACGGCCTGGATTTCACCGTGTTCGACCGCAGCACGCGCCCGGGCCTGCGCGACAACGGCATCGGCGCACTGTTCGTCGACCGCCAGGGCGGGCTGTGGATCAGCGATTCGCGCGGCAACGTCAGCCACCGTGGCAGTGATGGCCAATGGCGGGTCTGGGAGCACCAGGCCGATACGCCGCAGGTGCTGATCCAGTCCATGCAGATGGACAGCCAGGGGCGGCTGTGGCTGCTGTACGAAGGCAAAGGCATCGGCTACCTGACGCCGGACAGCGGCATCGTCTACCAGGCGCCGGCGGCGGACCTGCCGATGGCGATGAGCTTCACCAAGCTGGTGGTCGATGCGCAGGACCGGGTCTGGGTCGGCACGCTCGACGGGCTGGTGCTGCGCGACAACGACGGCGTGCTCAAGCGCGCGCCCGCCGCATGGGGGCTGGGCGCCGGCAGCGGCCTGTCGTGGCCGTACCGGGCACCGGACGGCGCGCTCTGGATCGTCGCCGGCGAGCGCCTGTACCGGGTGGAGGACGACCAGCTGGTGCTGGTGCACCGCCTGCCGGGCCAGCTGCACATGACCTCGATGCTGCAGGATCGTCATGGTGACCTGTGGCTGGGCACCGAGAACCAGGGCCTGCTGCGCATCTCCTCACATGGCCTGGAGCGGCTGCCAGCCGGCCTGAACCTGCCGGGTGGACGCGTGGTCAGCCTGCGCGAGGATGCCGAAGGCAGCATCTGGGTGGGTGCCAACGGTGGCCTGTACCGCCTGCGCGAAACACTGTTCAGCAGCTACACCGAGCGCGATGGGCTCAGTGGCGACTACGTGCGCACGGTGTTCGAAGATCGCGACCGCCAGCTGTGGGTCGGCAGTGCCAGTGGCCTTGACCTGCAGACTGCCGATGGCCGTTTCCGCGCGATGCCGCTGCACAACCGTGGCGGCAAGGCACCCTCGGTCCTCAGCCTGGCGCAGGGGCCGGACGGCGATCTATGGGTGGGAACGTTCGGCGACGGCGTTTACCGGCTGGGCCGCGACGGCCGCCTGCGCCACAACTATGCGGCGGACGACGGCATGCCGGGTGGCAACATCCGTGCGATCAGCGTTGATCCGCAGGGCGTTGTCTGGGCCGGTACGCAGAAGGGCGTGGTGCGCATCGACGGCGACCGGGTGCAGGTCTCGAACGTGCCGGGCATGCCCGGTGGCCTGATCACCGCGCTCGAGCATGACCACCAGGGCAACCTGTGGATCGGCACCATCGAAGGCATCCGCGTGCTGCGTGGCGACCACGTGCAGTCGATCGACCTGGCGCCGCTGGGCGGGGGCCGCAGTGTGTTCGGTTTCCACCAGCTGGGCGATGCGATGTGGATCAGCAGCGACCGCGGCCTGTACCGCTGGCGCAACGGCAGGCTGGCACGGGTCGGCCTGGAGCAGGGCATGCCGGTGGATGCCGTGTTCCAGCTGGTGCCGGACCGTCTCGGCAATGTGTGGATCAGCAGCAACCGCGGCGTGCTGCGCACCGACATGGCCACCCTCAATGCGGTGGCCGATGGCCGCGCGCCGCGGGTGGTGGTGGAGCGATACAACGAGATCGACGGCATGGCCAATGCGCAGGCCAACGGCAGCTCCGGCCCATCGGCGATCCTGCGCCAGGACGGCACGTTCTGGGTGGTCACTGCCGGTGGCCTCAGCACGGTCGACCCGCAGCGCCTGCAGCGCTTCCGCGAACGGCCATCGCCGCCGGCCGCGATCGAGAGCGTGCAGGTGGATGGCGCGCCGGTGCATTGGGAGGGACCGGATCGCAACCACATTCCCGGTGGCCGCCGGTTGGCGGTGAGCTACGTCGGCCTGAGCTACCTGATGTCCGACCGGATCCGCTACCGCACGCGGCTGGATGGGCTGGATGCCGGCTGGGTCGAGCGCGGCCCGCAGCGCAGTGTCGAGTTCGTCGGCCTGCCGCCGGGCGACTACACCCTGCATGTGGCGGCCGCCCACCCCAGTGGCAGCTGGGGCCAACAGGAGGCGGTGTGGAGCTTCACCGTGGAGCCGTTCTGGTGGCAGCGCCGCAGCGTGCAGGTGTTGGCCGGGCTGTTGCTGCTGGCCGGACTGGTAGCGTTGTACCGGCTGCTGCTGCAGCAGCTGAAGGCCAGCAACCTGCGCCTGGCACGGCGGGTGGACGAAGCAACCTTCGACCTGCAGGCCAAGACCGTGCACCTGCAGGCGCTGAACCAGGAAAAGACCGAACTGGCCGAGCGTCTGGCGCGCCAGGCCGAAGCCTTCGAGCGGCAGGCCCGCGAGGATGCCCTGACCGGCCTGGCCAACCGCCGCGGCTTCGACGAAACGCTTGCGCGTGATTTCGCCCGTTCGCAGCGCAGTGGTCATCCGCTGTGCCTGGTGGTGCTGGACATCGACCACTTCAAGGACGTCAACGACCGCCACAGCCACAGCATCGGCGATGCCGTGCTGGTGCAGGTGGCGACGTTGATCGCGGCGGCCAGCCGCGACTCCGACCTGCCGGCGCGCACCGGCGGCGAAGAGTTCGCGCTGCTGCTCAACGACACCCGCCTGGAGGAAGCCGCGCAGCTGTGCGCGCGCCTGCGTGGTCTATTCCATGACCATCCCGACTGGGCCGGCGTGGCGGGTCTGCGCGTGACCTTCAGCGCAGGCCTGGTCGAACTGGATGCCGACGACCGCACCCCGGCGCTGCTGTACCAGCGCGCAGACCGCGCGTTGTACCGCGCCAAGAGCGACGGCCGCGACCGTACGAGCATCGGTTGATCGCATCCACGCATGGCGTGGATCTACGGGTATTGCCCTACCAACCGGCGGTGCCGACCAACGGTCGGCAGCTACCAGAGAACTGACCCACCACCGAGGGCGGCGACAGCACCCATCGAGCGCAGCGATCCGCTGTTGCTCCCGCTTTTCTGATCTTTCCGTGGCGCTCGCCGGAAATTGTCCGTGGCCGGGCGGGTGGGCTGCGCAGGGGCGTGAGCCGCATGGATGCGGCGACCGAGCTTACAGGGATGTACTTGCAGCGTCCCCTGCGCAGTCCACCCGCCCGGCCCTGCCAGGAATCGCTGTCAGCCCGCCACGAGGGGCTCCGCCGTTGGCCGCTTCACCGCGGCCAGGCGTTGGCGATGGTGCAGAACAGCCGCGCGGTCTGCTCGGTGTCATACACCGCGCTGTGTGCTTCGTTGGCATCCCAGCCCAGGCCGGCGGCCGTCGCTGCACGCGCCAGCACGGTCTGCCCATAGGCGATACCAGCCAGGGTGACCGTGTCGAACACGCTGAAGGGATGGAACGGGTTGCGCTTGTGGCCGGTGCGGGCCACTGCGGCGTTGACGAAGCCGAGGTCGAAATGGGCGTTGTGGCCGACCAGGATCGCGCGCTGGCAGCCGTACTTCTTCATCGCCGCACGCACCGGAGTGAAGATGTGGTCCAGCGCTGCTTTTTCTTCCTTGGCCAGCCGGAACGGGTGGTCGAGGATGATGCCGGTCACTTCCAGCGACTTCGGGTCGATCTCCAGGCCCTCGGCCGGGACCACGTGGGCACTGGCGGTCTGGCCGGGGTAGAGCAGGCCGTTCTCGTCCATCTCGATCGGCACCGCAGCGATTTCCAGCAGCGCGTTGCGCTGGCTGTCGAAGCCGCCGGTTTCCACATCCACCACCACCGGCAGGAAGCCGCGGAAGCGTTGTGACATCGCGCGCTGCGCCTGGGGTACTGCGGAATCGGGAGCGGCGGCAGGTGCGGGGGTGGGGTCAGTCATGCGTGAATTCTAGCAGAGCGACCCTGAGCGCCTCGCCAGCCCTCGGTGCACGGGTGGAGCGTGTCGACCCAGGTGCCCAGGATCCCGGTAGGTGCCAACCTTGGTTGGCACACGGTGCACGGCGACCAGCGGCGGCGTCTACCGAACCGAAGGCTGCGCCACCATGCCCGACGCGGACCACCGCGCCAGCCACGCATCCACGCTCAGCCTGCCGGCACCGGTGAACAGCAGCGGCAGCAGCATCGCCATGAACAGCACCGGCAGCTTGAAGTTGCCAAAGCCCTGGTCACTGATGGCATACCCCATGGCGAGGTCGCCCAGCGAATGCCATTCCATCGGCCAATGCACTGCATAGGTGGCCACCACGGTCAGCACCAGCAGGCTGGCGGCGGCAAAACGGGTGCCGAAGCCGACCAGCAGACAGGCCGCACCGACCAGTTCGAACCAGGTCGCGAGCTGCCAGTTCAGGTCGACCGGCAGCTGGTCGAACGGAAACGGGAAGGCGTCCTGCAGGTCGGCAAACCAGTTCTGGCCGCGCAGCTTTTCGCGGCCGGATTCGAAGAATTCCCAGGCCAGCAGCAGGCGCAGGCCGAGCGGGGCCAACCAGGGGGCGAGACGGTCCAGCTGGCCGCGCGCGGCGGCCAGGAGCGGAAGGTTCATCGGTGGATCTCCGGAGGAAGGGGCGTCAGGGCGGGGATGCGAGCGGGCCGATCACGCCGGCCTGCAGGAACTGCTGCAGCAGCGCGGCACCGGGTTCGGCCAGTGCATCCTCGGCCAGCCCATGTGCAGTAGCCAGCTGCTGCAGGTAGAGATGCCCTTGCTGGCCAGGCTGTTCACCGATGCTGGCCAGCAGGTACACCGCCAGTGGGCTGAGCGCGGCGAATCGCACTTCACCGTCGGCTTCGCGGCGAACCAGCAGGCCGGTGGGTTCGGGCGGTGGCTGGGTCGGTGCATCCTCTGCACCGAGACGGTGCACCGGCCATTGGTACAGCAGCGGCCACGCCAGCGGCGAGCGCTGCAGCGGCACCCGCAGCGGATCGATATCGCCAGGGGCAGGAAGTGGCTCGGCCTGCAGCTGGTACAGCGCGGTTTCCACCCACTCGTAGTGGGCCAGTTCGGCCAGCGCCGGATGCGGCAGCTGCGGCTGCCCTTGCAGCCACTGCACGAACTCGGCGGCCAGTTCGGTGAACAGCGGTGTCTGGCAGCGATGGGTGGCGAAGTAGTGGCGTACCAGCATGCTCCAGGCCGGTTCGCCAAGCAGGCGCACGCAGACCGGGAAGCCATTGCTCAACAGGCCGAGGAGGTTGTTGAACAGCAGGTGCTGGTACACCGCCACCCGGCGTGGATCCAGGCCGGCCGGCGCAGGTACCGCCTGCGGGTCGCGCAGGTGCGCGGTGAACGCGTGTTGCTGCGCGCGCAGGGTGTCGGCGCAATCAGCCATGTGCAGCCCCGGCGTGCGCGGCCTGCAGGCGGCGGATGGTCTGCAGTTCGCCCTGCAATTCCGCATAGGGCGGGAAATTGAAATCGCGTTCGAGCAGGGTGGGGCGCGGGCCGATGCGTGCGTAGGTGCGTGCCAGCAGTTCCCAGACCGGATCGATCACCGCGCTGCCATGGGTATCGATCTTCAGGTCGGGTGCCTCGTCCAGGTGCCCGGCCACGTGCAGGCAGACGATGCGCTGTGCAGGCAGGCCGGCGATGAATGCATCGGCATCGTAGCCGTGGTTGCAGGCGTTGACGTAGACGTTGTTGACGTCCAGCAGCAGGTCGCAGTCGGCTTCGGCGAGCACTGCATTGGTGAACGCCAGTTCGTCCATCGCCGGTTCCGGCGCCAGGTAGTAGGACACGTTTTCCACCGCGATACGGCGGCCGAGCAGGTCCTGCACGCGGCTGATGCGCTCCGCGGTATGGCGCACTGCTTCTTCGGTGAAGGGAATCGGCAGCAGGTCGTACAGGTGGCCGTCGTCGCTGCAGTAGCTCAGGTGCTCGCTGTACAGCGGCACGCGGTGCTTCTCGAGGAACCGGCCGACCTGCTCCAGCAGCTGGGTATCCAGCGGCGCACTGCCGCCCAGCGACAGCGACAGGCCGTGGCAGCTCAGTGGATGGCGATGCGCGAGTTCGGCCAGCGCATCACCGGCAGGCCCGCCGACATGGATCCAGTTCTCCGGCGCGCATTCGAGGAAGTCGAAGTCGCCTGCCGGGGCGTCACGCAGGTCCTGCAGCAGCGCCCGGCGCAGGCCCAACCCGGCGGCCGCCGCACGAAGCGGCGACCGCGGGTGGACGAGGCTGGCGCGGACGTCAGTGCTTGCCACCGCACTTGCCTTCGCCGCACTTGCCTTCCGCCGACTTCTTGTCGCCGGTCTTGGCCTTGGCACCCGCTGCGCCGGCAGCCTTGCCCTTGTCGGCACCGCACTTGCCTTCGCCGCTCTTGCCGTCGGCACCACACTTGCCTTCGGCGTGCTTGGTTGCGTCAGCGGCCATCTTGGTATCGGCAGCCTTGGCATCGGTGCTGGCCTTGGCCGCCTGGCCGGCGACCAGGTAGCCCTGGGCGAGGTCGCTCATGCTCAGGGCCGAGGCACTGGCGGTCATGCCCAGGCCGGCGGCCAGGGCGGTAGCGGTCAGCAGGGACAGGGTCTTGTTGGAACTGCTCATCGGTCTTACTCCTGGGTGGTGGGCAGGTGCCCGGGGTGAATCGATGGTGCAGCGATCCTACTCAACGAATCCTCGCCAAGAACTCAAATTTTCGTGAGGTTTGTTACAGAAGCATCCGGAAGGTCTGCACCGGGCAAGCCCGGCGCCCACAATGCGGGTGGAAGACGCCAAAAAAGAAGGCCGCTGTCACCAGGACAGCGGCCACCTTGGAGTCGACTCCGGTGTTGCAGTGCAGCGTCAGGGCTGCCCGGTGCTGGAGGTCTCGTCGCGCTTTTCACGCGGCGGCAGCGGCTGCTCGCCGTGCACCAGGAACCACACGTTCTCGGCGATGTTGGTGGCGTGGTCGCCCACGCGCTCCAGGTTCTTGGCCATGAACAGCAGGTGCGTGCACGGGGTGATGTTGCGCGGGTCTTCCATCATGTAGGTCAGCAGCTCGCGGAACAGCGCGGTGTACTGCGCGTCCAGGCGGGCGTCGTCCTCGCGCAGTTCCAGCGCGGCATCGGCATCGTTGTCGCGGTAGGCGGCGATGGCGCGACGCACCTGCTGCGCGGCCAGGCGACCCAGCGCACGCAGGCCCTGGATCTGCGGCAGCGGCGGCACCTTGCCCAGTGCGATCGAACGCTTGGCGACGTTGGCCGCATAGTCGCCGATGCGTTCGATGTCGGCCGGGATGCGCAGGCCCGCCAGGATCTCGCGCAGGTCGCGCGCCATCGGGCCACGCAGCGCCAGGCGCATCACGTCGTGGCTGATCTGCTGCTCAAGCGCATCGATCGCTTCGTCGTTGGCGATGATGCGATGGGCGGCGTTCTCGTCGCGCTTCTCGATCACGTCCATCGCGGCTTCGAGCTGGGCGACGGCCATCTCGCCCATGCGCACGATTTCGGCCACCAGGCGCTGCTGCTCTTCGTCGTAGCTCTTGACGATGTGGTCGTTGGGAAGATTCATGGTCTGCAATCCGGGTAGAGCCAGGCCATGCCTGGCTGGAACATGTGGCGAAGGAACAGCGTCGATCAGCCGAAGCGACCGGTGATGTAGTCCTCGGTCTGCCGCTGCGACGGCTGCGAGAAGATCACTTCGGTGCGGTCGTGCTCGATCAGGTCGCCCAGGTACATGAAGGCGGTGTAGTCGGACACGCGCGCAGCCTGCTGCATGTTGTGGGTGACGATCACGATCGTGTACTCGTGCTTGAGCTCTTCCACCAGCTGCTCGATGCGGCTGGTCGAGATCGGGTCCAGCGCCGAGGTCGGCTCGTCCAGCAGCAGCACCGACGGGCGCAGGGCCACGGCACGGGCGATGCACAGGCGCTGCTGCTGGCCACCGGACAGGCCCAGTGCGCTCTGCCCCAGCTTGTCCTTCACTTCATCCCACAGCGCGCCCTGACGCAGCGCCTGCTCGACGCGGTCGGCCATGTCGGCCTTGCTCAGCTTCTCGTGGTGGCGGATGCCGTAGGCCACGTTCTCGAAGATGGTCATCGGGAACGGCACCGGCTTCTGGAACACCATGCCGACCTTGCTGCGCAGGCGGTTCATCGGGTACTTCGGCGACAGGATGTTCTCGCCGTCCAGCAGCACTTCACCGCGCGCTTCCAGCTTCGGGTACAGCGCGTAGATGCGGTTGAAGATGCGCAGCAGGGTCGACTTGCCGCAACCGGAGGGACCGATCAGCGCGGTCACGCGCTTTTCCGGGATCTCCAGGTTGATGCCCTTCAGGGCGTGGAACTTGTCGTAGTAGAAGTCCAGTCCACGCGCAGCCAGCTTCACCGGCGACGGCGTGTGCAGGCTCTCGTGCGAGGACGGCACGGCGATGCGCTGCATCGGCACGGCGTTGGAAAGGTCGTTCATGGCGTTATCCACGGAAAGGTCAGTCATGGGAGATACGGTTGCGCAGCAGGATGCCGCGGGCGGCAAGGCTGACCAGCAACACGAAGACAGTCAGCACCAGGGCGCCGGCCCAGGCCAGCGTCTGCCAGGATTCATACGGGCTGCCGGCGAACTGGTTCATCACCACCGGCACCGAGGCCATCGGCTGGAAGATGTTGTTGTTCCAGTACTGGTTGCCGAAGGCGGTGAACAGCAGCGGTGCGGTCTCGCCGGAGATGCGGGCCAGCGCCAGCAGGATGCCGGTGATGATGCCGGCCGAGGCACTGCGGTACAGCACCTGCACGATCACCTTCCACTGCGGGATACCCAGCGACAGGGCCGCTTCGCGCATCTGCGAGGGCACCAGGCGCAGCATCTCGTCGGTGGTGCGCACCACCACCGGCAGCACGATGAAGGCCAGCGAGAGGGCACCGGCGAACGCCGAGAAGTTGCCGCCGGTCTGCATCACGTACAGGGTGTAGACGAACAGGCCAAGCACGATGGACGGGGCCGACAGCAGGATGTCGTTGACGAAGCGGACCACGGTGCCGGCCTTGCGGGCGTTGCCGTACTCAGCCAGCCAGGTGCCGGCCAGCACGCCCAGCGGGGTGCCGATGCCGATCGCCAGCGCACACATCACGGCGCTGCCGAAGAAGGCGTTGGCGAGGCCGCCTTCCTGCATCGGCGGCGGCGTCATCTTGGTGAACAGATCCAGGTTGATGCCGGCCAGGCCCTTGGAGGCCAGGGTGAACAGGATCCAGCCCAGGAAGAACAGGCCGAACAGCGCGGTGGCACAGGACAGCGCGATGGCGATGACGTTGCCGATGCGGCGGCGCAGGTACAGGGAGTCAGCGGTGCTGGACATCAGTTGCCCTCCTTGCGGGACAGGCGCATCAGCATCAGGCGGGCGATGGCGAGCACCACGAAGGTGACGATGAAGAGGACGAAGCCGAGCAGCAGCAGGGCCGAACGGTAGGTTTCAGTGGCTTCGCCGAAATCGTTGGCAATCAACGCGGCGATGGTGGTGCCCGGTTCCAGCAGCGACGGCGACAGGCGCACGCTGTTGCCGATCACGAAGGCCACCGCCATCGTCTCGCCCAGGGCGCGGCCGAGGCCGAGGAAGACGCCGCCGATCACTGCCGAGCGGGTGTAGGGCAGGACGATGTCCCAGCTCACTTCCCACTTGGTGGAGCCCAGCGCGTAGGCCGATTCCTTCAAGCGGGTCGGCACGGTCAGGAATACTTCGCGCATCACCGAGGAGATGAACGGAATGACCATGATGGCCAGTACGAAACCGGCGGTGAGCATGCCGATGCCCAGCGGCGGGGCCCTGGAACATCGGGCCGATGATCGGCCATTCGCCCAGGGGTTCGTTGAGGAACGGGGGGACGTACTCGGTCATCACCGGCACCAGCACGAACAGGCCCCACATGCCGTAGATGATCGAGGGAATGCCGGCCAGCAGTTCGATGGCGGTACCGACCGGGCCACGCAGCCAGCGCGGTGCGACTTCGGTGAGGAAGAAGGCGATGCCGAAGCTGACCGGCACGGCGATGACCATCGCGATGGCGGCGGTGACCAGCGTGCCGTAGATCGGGGCGAGGGCACCAAACTTGTTCTCGACCGGATTCCAGTCGGCGGAGAAGAAGAAGCTCAGGCCCTGCATCTGCAGGGCATGGCGGCCGCCCCACAGCATCGACAGCGCGGCACAGGCCAGGGCGATCAGGACGAAGATGACGGTGCCGACCAGCACCCATCGGAACAGTTTGTCGTTGCGGGCATCACGCGCATCACGCGCATCACGCGTGGACGGGGCGGCTACAGGCTGGGCGATGGCATTCATGGGGACGGCAGGGCCAGGAAGGGGCGGGGCGGCACGGCGTGGAAGAGACGGTGCCCGCGCGGGGCGGGCACCGTCATGTCCGTCACTTCAGGTCGGTCGCCCAGTAGGCTTCGATCTGCTTGACCAGTTCGGCCGGCAGCGGCACGTAGTGCAGCTCGTTGGCCTGGGCCTGGCCGTTCTCGAAGGCCCACTTGAAGAAGGCCAGGGTGTCCTGGTTGCGCTTGGCGTCCTTCGGCTTCTTCTGCATCAGCATGAAGTTGGTGGCGGTGATCGGCCACGCCTGCTCGCCCGGTGCGTTGGTGATGACCAGGTTGAAGTCCTTGGCGCTGGCCCAGTCGGCGCTGGCGGCCGCGGCGGCGAAGGTTTCCGCGCTCGGCTCGACCCAGTTGCCGGCCGCGTTCTGCATGGCGGTGTACGGCATGCCGTTCTGCAGCGCGTAGGCCAGTTCGACGTAGCCGATCGAGCCCTTGATCTGCTTCACGTACGAAGCAACGCCTTCATTACCCTTGCCACCGACGCCGTCCGGCCACTGCACCGAGGTGCCTTCGCCGACCTTGGTCTTCCACTCCGGGCTGACCTTGGACAGGTAGTTGGAGAAGTTGAAGGTGGTGCCCGAACCGTCCGAACGGTGGACCAGGGTGATCTTGCCGTCCGGCAGCTTCACGCCCGGGTTGGCGGCGACGATGGCCGGGTCGTTCCAGGTCTTGACCTTGCCCAGGAAGATGTCGGCCAGCAGGGCGCCGCTCAGGCGCAGCTTGCCGCCTTCCAGGCCTTCGATGTTGACCACCGGCACCACGCCGCCGATCGCGGACGGGAACTGCGCCAGGCCGGCCTGGGCCAGCTCTTCGCTGCTCAGCGGCTTGTCGGAGGAACCGAAGTCGACGGTGCCGGCCTTGATCTGGGCAATGCCGCCACCAGAGCCGATCGACTGGTAGTTGATCTTGGCGCCGGTGCTGGCGTTGTAGTCAGCCGACCACTTGGAGACCAGCGGGAAGATGAAGGACGCGCCCGCGCCGGACACTTCGGCGGTCACCTTGGCACCGGCACCGGCGGCGGCCGGGGCAGCGGCACCGTCGGCAGCCGGCTGCTGTGCGGCCTGCTTGTCGCCACCGCAGGCCGACAGGCCCAGGGCGATGGCCAGGGAAAGGGCGGCAAGGCCGGCCGAGTGCAGTTTCATGGTCACTCCATAGCGGGGAAGAGCCGACGTTGTCGGCGGATGCGGCTATGAAATGATGTTTTTGTTACAGCCGTATTACGACCATGACAGAGGTGTCCTGGATCACGTTCTGACAAGGGTTTCACGGGGTTGGCCTCCATCCCGCCGAGCCCGGGATGCCCCGGATCTGCGCACCGATATGACGGCCGGGGCTCTACAAACGCTCTTGCCTTTGCTTCTGCCTTCCATGACCCCACCGCGCCCCCGATGAACTGTCCAGAGTCGGCGCAGGGCCCAGCCCGGGACCGTTCGCGCCATGGATGGCGCGATCGAGCCCCCATGGGTGAGGGCGCTTTGCCTGCGAGGCACTGCCTCGCAAGCGCCCGAACGCACAGCCGCCAGCGGCTGGGCCGGACCGCGGAGCGGGGTTTACGGCGTGTCCCGGGCTGGGCCCTGCGCCGACTCCGGGCAGTAGATTGGATGCGCAGCGCTCTTCACGACCAATCCCGAAAAAACAAGAAGAGCGCGAGATCTCGAGGATCTCGCGCCCGGGTGGGATCGGCGGGGGAGAGAGGACCCGCCGATCCCGTTCCTGCGGGGGAACGCGCTTGCTTACTTCAGGTTCTGCGACCAGTAGGTCTCGATCTGGCGGACCAGGCTGTCCGGCAGCGGCACGTAGTCCAGCTGGCGGGCCTGGGCGTCGCCGCTCTTGTAGACCCAGCGGAAGAACTCCTGGGTGGCCTTGCCGTTGGCAGCATTCTTCGGCTTCTTGTGCACCAGGATGAAGTTGGTGGCGGTGATCGGCCAGGACTCGGCGCCCGGGGCGTTGGTCATCACCAGGTAGAAGTCCTTGGCGCTGGCCCAGTCGGCGCTGGCGGCAGCAGCGGCGAACGAGGCGTCGCTCGGCTGCACGAACTTGCCGGCGGCGTTCTTCATCGCGGTGTACGACAGCTTGTTCTGCAGTGCGTAGGACAGTTCGACGTAGCCGATGCCGCCCTTGATCTGCTTCACGTAGGCAGCAACGCCTTCGTTGCCCTTGCCGCCGATGCCGGCCGGCCACTGGACCGAGGTGCCTTCACCGACCGAGGTCTTCCATTCCGGGCTGACCTTGGACAGGTAGTTGACGAAGTTGAAGGTGGTGCCCGAACCATCCGAGCGGTGCACGACGGTGATCTTGGCGCTCGGCAGGGTCACGCCCGGGTTCAGCGCGGCGATGGCCGGGTCGTTCCAGGTCTTGATCTTGCCCAGGAAGATGTTGGCCAGCACGGTGCCGTCCAGCTTCAGTGCGCCCGGGGCGATACCGGCCACGTTGACCACCGGCACCACGCCGCCGATCACCGACGGGAACTGCGCCAGGCCCGAAGCCGCCAGTTCTTCCGGCTTCAGCGGGGCGTCGGAGGAGCCGAAATCAACGGTCTTGGCCTTGATCTGCGCAATGCCGCCGCCGGAACCGATCGACTGGTAGTTGACCTTGTTGCTGGTGGCAGCGTTGTAGTCGGCCGACCACTTCGACATCACCGGGTAGATGAACGAGGCGCCCGCGCCGGTGATTTCAGCGGCGTTGGCGGCGAACACGGACGACGCTGCGAAGACGGCAACGGCAACGCGCGACTTGAAGGCGTGGATCACGGGGTGGCTCCTGGGTTGATTGGGATGCGGGGTTACCCGCCCGGCGCACATTCCATAACGGTTCGATGACAGCGCAGGGACCGTTGTATGACGCAACCGTTACAGCGCCGCCCGGCGCCCGCGCAGCGCGGGCTGTGAAGGTTTCGCGCAGCGGCTGGGGCGGTCATGCGGGCACAAGGGAGCTGCGCCGGCATCGGTTGCGGTCACCTTCTATAGATGGCCGACGAGGTGACCGCTGCCTTCCTTCGCGCGGTCTGCGCCTGGCATCGCGCAGGGATGCCGCGTCATCCGTGCGAAACCAAAGGGCGCGGACGAGGACGGTGTGGTGGCCTGCCGGGGTGTCGGCGCCGATACGCCGCGCCATATGCCGCAAGGGATCGACAAGCATGTGGCTGCAAATGAGTCGTACGCATGACCGCACGAAGAAATCTGTGGTTGGTGCTCAATCTGTCATTCGGCTGTCATGGTTTTAACGGAACGTTCGCAAAACGCTTGACCGGCCTGCCGGCGTGGCGTTCTGCCCAAGCCATTCCAACCCTCTGGAGAAATCCAAAATGCGTTCCCATTTGCTCGCCGCCGCGGTCGTTGCAAGCCTCGGTCTGGTTTCCGCCGACGCCTTCGCAGCCCCCGCCAGCTCGGGCGTGTCCCAGGCACAGTTGCAGCAGCTGCAGGCACAGATCGCTGCGCTGCAGGCCCAGGTCCAGCAGTTGCAGAACGATTCGCAGGCGCTGCAGGCGCAGTCCGACGCGCAGTCCGAAGTGAACATCACCCAGGCCCAGGCCCTGGAAGGTGCGCAGAAGACCCAGACCAGCGTCGACAAGCTGGCCAAGCTGGTCAATGACAACAAGATTGGCGGTCGCATGTTCTTCGACCTGACCAACATCGACAAGACCAGCAACGGCAAGGACACCGCCGCCAGCGGCACCGGTCTGGACGTCAAGCGCTTCTACCTGACCGTCGACCACAAGTTCAACGACATCTGGTCGGCGAACCTGACCACCGACTTCCAGTACAGCTCGGCCATCGGCAACACCGAACTGTTCGTCAAGAAGGCCTACGTGCAGGGCAGCTTCGACCCGGCCTTCAACCTGCGCGTCGGTGCCGCCGACATGCCGTGGATCCCGTACGTCGAGAAGTTCTACGGCATGCGTTATGTCGAGAACACCCTGACCGACCGCCTGAAGTACGGCAACTCGTCCGACTGGGGCCTGCATGGCTTCGGCAACCTGGGCAACAACTTCAACTACGCCGTGTCGGTCGTGTCCGGCGCCGGCTACAAGAACCCGACCCGCAGCAAGGGCATGGACGTGGAAGGCCGCGTGGCCTACACCCCGAACGAAAACTTCGTGGTGGCCGTCGGCGGCTACAGCGGCAAGCTGGGCAAGGAAACCGACATCCAGAGCGCCGAGAACACCTACACCCGCGCCAACGCGATGGTCGCCTACGCCGACAGCAACTTCCGCGTCGGTGGCGAGTACTTCCAGGCCAAGAACCTCAACAACGTGCTGACTGTTGCCACCGACAAGACCAGCGGCTGGTCGGTGTGGGGCAGCGTGCGCGTCACCGACGGCGGCATCAATGTGTTCGGTCGTTACGATGACACCGACGTCAGCAAGACCCTGGACCCGACCCTGAGCGACAAGTACTGGAACGTCGGCGTCGAGTTCCCGGTCATGAAGAACCTCAAGCTGTCGACCGTGTACAAGTACACGCACCTGGCCAACGCCGGCGACAAGAAGAACGACAAGACCAAGGAATTCGGCGTCTGGGGCGATCTGTCGTTCTGATCACCTGAAGCACAGTGTCTTAAAGGGAGACGGCGGGCCTTGTGCCCGCCGTCTTCGTTTCGTCACAACACGTTCCGCGTCACGCCTCGGCCGTGGTCTTTTCCTTGAACCGGCACAGGTCGGCGATCACGCAGCCCGGGCAATCCGGCTTGCGCGCCTTGCACACGTAGCGGCCATGCAGGATCAGCCAATGGTGCGCGTCGAGCAGGAACTCGGCCGGAATCACCTTCACCAGCGTATCTTCCACCTCGCGCACGTTCTTGCCCGGGGCCAGGCCGGTACGGTTGGAGACGCGGAAGATGTGCGTGTCCACCGCCATCACCGGCTCGCCGAACGCGGTGTTGAGCACCACGTTGGCGGTCTTGCGGCCGACACCGGGCAGCGCTTCCAGCGCTTCGCGGTCGCGCGGCACTTCGCCGCCGTACTTCTGCAGCAGGATCGCGCAGGTGGCGATCACGTTCTTTGCCTTGGCGTTGAACAGCCCGATGGTGGCGATGTACTGCTTCAGGCCATCCTCGCCGAGCGCAAGGATCTTCGCCGGGGTGTTGGCGACCGGGAACAGGCGACGCGTGGCCTTGTTGACGCCGACGTCGGTGGCCTGCGCGGACAGCGCCACGGCCACCAGCAGCTCGAACGGCGAGCTGTACTCCAGTTCGGTCTTCGGATGCGGATTGAGTTCGCGCAGGCGGGTGAACATCTCCACCACGTCGGCGCGCGGCATGCGGCCGCCGCGTCGCGCCGGTGCGCGGGTGGTCTTCCTTGCGGTGGCCATTACTGTTCCTTGCCGGTGGCGCGGGCCTTGGCCCGGGCGAGAATCGCGGCCGCCGCAGCGGGCAGGGCGGGCTTCACGTCCGGCGCCGGGGCCGGGGTGCGACGTGCATCGCGCTCGGCCTCGCGGCGGGCCAGGCGCACCGCGCGGGCGCGATAGCGTTCGCGTGCGGCCCAGGCCGCCTGCAGCTGCTGCTGGGCCTGGCACAGGCGTTGCGGAAGGTCCGGGTGGTCGGGCAGCAACCGGTCATCGCCGGCATGGACGACGTAGTCCATCAGGCCGGCCTGCAGTGCGCCATCGAGATCGTCTGCCTGGACCCGGGCGAACAGCTGCGCGGGGTTGGGTCGGGATGCCATGGCGTCAGCGGTTCTGGAACGCCGGCGGGCGGCGCTGCAGGAACGCGCTGGTGCCTTCGCGCATGTCTTCGGTGGCGAACAGCAGGCCGAACTGCGCGCTTTCATACTCCAACCCGGCTTCCAGGCTGCATTCGCCGCCCACGTGCACCGCATCGAGCAGCCCACGCAGGGCCAGCGGAGCCGAGCGCGCCAGCTGGCGGGCGATGTCCTGCACGCGGTTGTCCAGCGCGTCGGCGGGCACGACTTCGTTGACGATGCCCAGTTCCAGCGCACGCGCGGCATTGATCGGGGCGCCCAGCAGGCACAGCTCCAGGGTAGCGGCACGGCCGCACAGGCGCAGCAGGCGCTGGCTGCCGCCGAAGCCGGGAATCAGGCCGAGGTTGATTTCCGGCTGGCCAACCTTGGCGGTATCCGCGGCGATGCGCAGGTGGCACGCCATCGCCAGTTCCAGGCCGCCGCCCAGCGCAAATCCGTTCACACGCGCGATGACCGGCTTGGGCATGCGTTCGATCTGGCGCATCAGGGCCTGGCCCAGCAGCGAGAAATCACGTCCCTGAACGGCGCTGAGTGTGTTCATCTCGGCGATGTCTGCACCGGCCACGAAGGCCTTCGGGCCCGCCCCGGTCAGCACCACCACGCGCACCTCCGGATCGGCAGCGGCGTCCTTGAAGGCATCGGCCAGGGCCTGCAGGGTCGCGGCGTTGAGGGCGTTGAGCTTGTCCGGGCGCTGGACGGTCACGGTGCGGATGGCGCCGTCGTCGGCGACAGCGATCAGGGCATCGGCCACGGGAAAACTCCTGGAACGTTAAAAAAAAGTGATATTGAACTCTGCAAACGCAGACGGGTCATAGCCTGCATCGTGAGTAGCGGTTACACGTTGCGCCCGTTATCCTAACCCGTCGCCTCAGGGCGGCGCAGAACGTCCCTGAGTTACCACCCCTGGAGAACTGTTTGATGAAGTTGCGTTCTATCGCGGTCGCCGTCGCGGCCCTGGCCCTGACGGGCAATGCCTTCGCCCAGGACATCGCGTCCGAGAAGGGCAAGCTGAGTTATTACTTCGGTTACGACTACGGCAACAACCTGGCGGAGCTGACCGGTCGCGGTGAGCAGCTGGACATCAACTCGGTGGTGAAGGGCCTGCAGGATGCCTACGCCAAGAAGCAGCCGGCGATCACCGCCGAGCAGCTGAAGCCGGCCGTTGAAGCGTTCCAGAAGCGCGAGCAGGGCCGTGCCCAGGCTGCCAAGGCCGAGTACGAAAAGGCTGCTGCCGAAAACAAGACCAAGAGCGATCAGTTCATCGCGGCGAACAAGGCCAAGGCCGGCGTGCAGTCCCTGCCGAGCGGCGTCCAGTACCGCGTGATCGAAGCCGGCAAGGGTGCCAAGCCGACCCAGGCCAGCACCGTGGCGCTGGAAGTGGCCGGTCCGTTCCCGTACGGCCAGCGCCCGACCGAAGCCCGCCCGGCCCAGCAGATCCCGTCGATCAAGGTCAGCGAAGTCGAAATGAAGGCCATGCGCGAGACCCTGCTGCAGATGCCGGCAGGCTCGAAGTGGGAAGTCACCCTGCCGCCGGACCAGGCCTACGGTGCCGACCCGCGCACCCCGTTCCCGCCGAACGTGGCTGTGCAGTTCGAGATCAAGCTGGTCAGCGTCAAGTAAATCAAAGCAGCAAACGAAACGCGCCGGTGATCCCACCGGCGCGTTTTTGTTTGCGCAGCTGCGACCCCAGGCGCCACGCCATGCGCACCGCATCATCCCGCGCAAATTCAGCCCGATCGCGCTACTGTTGCCGGGTGCAAACAATGGAAGAATCGGCGCGTGTTGTCGCAAGTCCCTGCATCGGAGTGTGCACGCTGGATCCGGACCGGCAATGCACCGGCTGCGGGCGGCATATCGATGAGATCGCGCGGTGGTCGTCGATGAGCAACGAGGAACGCAGCCGCATCCTGCATCGCGTGCAGCCACTGCGGCAACAACTGCAGCACTCCCTGCGCGGCTCGCTGGCCGACCACGAACGACTGATGCGCGCGCTGCACCCCTTGGCCGAACCGCCGGCCGGCGATGGCTGGAACCGCAGCGAGCTGATCGACCTGCTGCCGCCCGGGCCTCCGGTGGAAGCGGCGGTGCTGGCGGGCATCGTGCCGCGCGCCAACGGTGCACAGGTGATCCTCACCCGTCGCACCGAAACCCTGCGCACCCATGGTGGCCAGGTCGGATTCCCCGGCGGCCGCACCGAACCCGACGACCGCGATGCGCTGGCGGCCGCACTGCGCGAGAGCCAGGAAGAAATCGCATTGGCGCCCGGCCAGGTGCAGGCGCTGGGGTATCTCGATCCCTTTGTCACCATTACCGGCTACCGGGTCACGCCGGTGGTGGCCGTGGTCGATCCGGATTTCGTGCCGGTGCCGCAGCCCAGTGAAGTGGCCGAGGTTTTCGAGGTGCCGCTGGAGTATCTGATGGCGCCCGACAGCCTGCGCCAGGTCGAAATCAATCATCGCGGCCGGGTCCGCCACGTCCTTGAGTATGGCTGGCCGGGCCAGCGCATCTGGGGCGCGACCGCCGCCATTCTCTACAACCTGCGTCGCCGCCTGGAGCAAGTGCAATGAAGCCGATTGATCCGCCGTGGACCACCCTGGTCGATGTCGCCACGCTTGCTGCTTCGCTGGGCGAAAGCGTGCGCGTCGTTGATGCGCGTGCTACCGCCAGCACCGCCGTGCGCGTGGTCGATGCGCGTGCATCACTGGCCGACCCGCAGGCTGCGGACGGCCAGTACCTGGCAGGGCATATCCCGACTGCGGTGCACGCCGATCTCAACCGTGATCTGTCCGACCTGGGCCGTGCCGGCCATGGTCGTCATCCACTGCCGGACAGCGATGCCTTTGCCGGGAAACTGGGCCAATGGGGCATCGGTCCCGACACCCAGGTGGTGGTCTACGACGGCAGCGACGGCAGCATGGCCGCCTCGCGACTGTGGTGGCTGCTGCGCCTGATCGGGCACACCCGGGTGGCCGTGCTCGACGGCGGCATCGCAGCCTGGCAGGCCGCCGGTCATCCCTTGGCGGCCGGGCAGGGCATGGTCGCGTCGCTGCCGGCCTACCCGGGCCGTTTCGATACCACCCAGATCGCCAATGCCGAAGAGATCAGCGCGCGGCTGAAGCATGCGCCGGGTTGGCTGGTCGACGCGCGCGCGGGTGAACGCTTCCGCGGTGAGGTCGAACCGCTGGACCCGGTCGCCGGCCACGTGCCGGGCGCGGTCAACCGCCCGTTCGCATTGAATGTACTCGACGGCCGCCTGCGCGACGCCCAGGCGCTGCGCGCCGAACTGCAGGGCGTGATCGGCAATCGCGATCCGCAGCAGGTGGTGCTGATGTGCGGCTCCGGCGTCACCGCCTGCCACCTGTTGCTGGCGATGGAAGCGGCCGGTCTGTCCGGCGCACGCATCTACGCCGATTCCTGGAGCGGCTGGGTGAGCGACAACAGTCGTCCGGTCGCCACCGGCGCCTGAGCAACGCGGGGTCGGATCCGTTTTCCAACGGAAAACGGCTCTGACCCCATCAACCGAAAATCGGGGTCAGAGCCCGTTGCGTAGCAACGGGATCCGACCCCGTGTCGACCAAGGTCGACACCCACCAACAGCAGCGGGAAACTGTCGAAGGCGGGGTGGGGCCGGTTGCGGGGGTGTCCGCGGCATGGATGCCGCGGCCAAGCCCCCATGGACGGGTTTACGGCGTCCCCCGCAACCGGACCCACCCCGCCATCCCACGCAATGCTGCTGTTGTTCTTGCTTCGGCTGTTGCCTCTGCGGGTACAGGGCGCAGCCCTGTCGATCAATCCAGCCCCTGCAACGGCACCTTCGCCAGGATCCGTGCCCACGGGAACAGCGGCCCCGGATCGCGCTTGCGCGCCACCGTCAGCGTCGCATCGTCGCTGGCCGGGACCTGCTCCAGGTCCAGCTGGTCATGCCCGGCAATCCGCCGCAGCGACGGATAGTGCGCCACCAGCGCCAGCAGCAGCCGTTCCAGCGCCTGCAGCTGTGCTTCGGTGTACGCCTCGTCCATCGCCTGCTGGCGGCTGTCGAACCAGTGCGGGTAGCGCCCGGTGTTGACCAGTTCGATGCCCAGCGTATGCGCGTTCATGCCGCGCACGTGGTGGGCCACGCGTTCCGGTGCCACGTACTGCACCACGCTGCCATCGCGGTCGATGTAGAAGTGGCCGCTGTTGCCGGCACCGCTGTCGTACAGCACGCGCTCACCGTACTCGCGGGCCATCGCCAGGTCGGGCAGCTCGGTGCAGTGGATCACCACCATCTCCAGCGTGGCCGGGTCGCGCAGTGGCAGACGGTCTTCGTAGGGCAGGGGCTGCAGTTGCAGGCCGGGCAGGAGCGGGTTGGGCATCCGGCGATGCTAGCATTGCGGCATGAACCTGCCTTCCCTTTCCTCGTTGGCCCGCGCCCACGGAGCACGCGCATGAGCCGCGGCCACTGCATCCTGTCCCATGGCTTCGAGAGCGGCCCGGAGGCGACCAAGGTCACCGCGCTGGCCGACGTGGCGCAGCGCCTGGGCTGGACCCATGAGCGCCCGGACTATACAGACCTGGACGCGATGAGCGAGGTCAGCCGCGTAGGTGACGTGCCGACCCGGCTGCGCCGCCTGGTCGAGCGCACCGCCATCGCCGCCCGGCAGGGCCCGGTGGTGCTGGCCGGTTCCAGCCTGGGCGCCTACATCTCCGCCATCGCCTCGCTGCAGGTGCCGGTCGCCGGCCTGTTCCTGATGGTGCCGCCGACCACCATGGGCCCGATGCCGGCGCTGGACGCCGCCGCCGTGCCAACCACCGTGGTCCAGGCCTGGCATGACGACGTGGTTCCGGCCGCCGGGGTGATTGCCTGGGCGCAGGCGCGTTCGGCGCAGCTGCTGCTGGTCGACGACGGCCACCGCCTGGAGCACCACGTGGAGGCCTCCGCGCAGGCCTTCGAACGCCTGCTGCGGCAACTGTGAAGCCCGGGCGCACGGCGCGCCCACCCGCTTTGACTACAATGGCAGCCCCGCCGCCCCCGGCGCGGGCCTGCCGGCCGTGCCTACGGCCCTCCTTTCCGACCGGCCCGGCCCCTGTGCCGCGCCCGACCACCTGCGAACCGATCCCGTGAAATTCTTCGTCTCCTGTGCCAAGGGCCTGGAATACCTGCTTGCCGATGAACTGTCGGCCCTGGGCCTTGGCAAGGCCACTGCCACCATTGCCGGCGTCAACGCCGAGGGCGAACTGGAGCAGGCGCTGCGGATCGTGATGTGGTCGCGCCTGGCCAGCCGCGTGCTGTGGCCGATCGACGAGTTCGAGTGCCCGGACGAGCAGGCCCTGTATGACGGCGTGCGTGCGCTGCCGTGGCACGAGCACATCAAGCCGGAGATGACCCTGGCGGTGGACGCACATGTGTCCGGCGACAAGATCACCCATGCCCGCTTCGCCGCGCAGCGGATCAAGGACGCCATCGTCGACCGCATGCGCGATGAAGGCCTGGAGCGTCCTTCGGTCAACACCGATCTGCCCGACGTGCGCGTCAACCTGTCGCTGCGCAAGGGCCGCGCCTCGTTGTCGATCGACCTCGGTGGTGGCCCGCTGCATCGCCGTGGCTGGCGTGGCGCCGCCCACGAGGCACCGCTGAAGGAAAACCTGGCCGCCGCGCTGCTGCTGCGCGCGCAGTGGCCGCGCCTGCATGCCGCCGGTGGCGGCCTGCTGGACCCGATGTGCGGCAGCGGCACGCTGCTGATCGAAGGCGCGCTGATGGCCGCCGACGTTGCCCCTGGCCTGATGCGCCACGGCAGCCTGCCGCCGAGCCGCTGGCTGGGCTTCGACAAGGCGGCCTGGAAGACCATCCAGAGCGAAGCACGCGATCGCGAGGCCGCTGGCCTGGCCGCGCTGAAGCCGGTCATCCACGGCAGCGACATCGACCCGACCGCGATCCAGGCGGCACGCGAGAATGCCGAGGTCGCGGGCGTCGCCCACGCGATCCGCTTCACCCGTGCCGACGTTGCCGACCTGGCCGCGCCGGAGCAGGAGATCGGTGCGGTGGTCTGCAACCCGCCCTACGACGAGCGCCTGGCCGCGGATCCGGCGCTGTACCGCGCATTGGGCAATGCCCTGCAGAAGGCCGTGCCGCAGTGGCGCGCCAGCCTGCTGTGCGGCAACGACGAACTGGCCTTCGCCACCGGCCTGCGTGCAGGCAAGAAGTACCAGATGTTCAACGGTGCGCTGGAATGCGCGCTGATCGTCTGCGACCCGATCGCCGTGCCGGGCCGCGACCCGGCGCAGCCGCGCGAACTGAGCGAAGGCGCGCAGATGGTGGCCAACCGCCTGCGCAAGAACCTGAAGAAGTTCAAGAGCTGGCGCGCCCGCGAGGACATCACCTGCTTCCGCGCCTACGACGCCGATCTGCCGGAGTACGCGGCGGCCATCGATGTCTACGAGGAAGACGGTGGCAAGCGCCGCACCTTCCTGCATGTGCAGGAATACGCTGCACCGGCGGCGATTCCGGAGAACGACGTGCGCCGCCGCCGCAACGAGCTGCTGGCGGCCGCGCGCGAAGTGTTCGGCGTGCCGCCGGAGCAGGTCTCGATGAAGTCGCGCGAGCGCGGCAAGGGCGGCAGCAAGTACGGCCGCTTCGAGCAGCGTGAAGAGTTCATCGTGGTGCGCGAGAACAACGCGCTGCTGCAGGTGAACCTGTTCGACTACCTGGACACCGGTCTGTTCCTCGACCACCGCCCGCTGCGCCGGATGATGGCCGAGCAGGCGCGTGGCAAGCGTTTCCTCAACCTGTTCTGCTACACCGGCGTGGCCAGTGTGCAGGCGGCGGTGGCCGGTGCCGCCAGCACCACCAGCGTCGATCTGTCGGCCACTTACCTGCAGTGGTGCTACGACAACCTGGCGTTGAACGGGCAGGGTGGCAACCAGCACCTGCTGGTTCAGGCCGATGCGATGGCCTGGCTGGAAGGCGACCGTGGGCAGTACGACGTGATCTTCTGTGACCCGCCGACCTTCTCCAACTCCGCACGCGCCGATGACTTCGACGTACAGCGCGAACAGCTGAAGCTGCTGCGGGCAGCGGTGGCACGGCTGGCACCGGGTGGCGTGCTGTACTTCTCCAACAACTTCCGCCGCTTCAAGCTGGAAGAGAACGCCATCGCCGAATTCGCCCAGTGCCGCGAGATCACCGCGCGCACCATCGGCCCGGATTTCGAGCGCAACGCGCGCATCCACCGCGCGTGGGAACTGAAGCGGTTGGGGTAAGTCCGGTAGTGCCGGCCGCTGGCCGGCAATGGTGTCAGATCCGCAGAGGGTTCATGGGCGGCCGGCCAGCGGCCGGCACTACCCATATCTGGCCGGCACATCCGCGCCATGCATGGATGGTTGTTCAGTAGATCCACGCCATGCGTGGATGGCGGTTACAGCACCGCCACCACCAGCCCCAACACCGGCAGCGCGATCGCCAGCGGCGCGATCCACTTCGGGCGGTACGGGTACAGCCCGAACGACAGTGCCACGCCGCCCACGGTCATTGCGCCCAGCCACAGCACCGGGCCCATCGCCCAGCCGTGGTCGGCAACGCACAGTGCGAACGCCGCGGTCAGCAGCGCCCAGCCCAGCACCCGCCACTGCGTGCGCCGTGCGGGTGCGGCAGCGGCCTTGCCGTGCAGGTCGTGTTGGTGCTTTTCCATCGCCAGCGACAGCGCGGTGAACGCGGAGAACGACAAGGTCAGTGCCAGCAGCATCATGCGCTGGCCTCCGCTTCGGCCGCTTCCGCCGCTTCGACCGGTGCCTTGGGTGCAGCCGCGGCGGCCGCGCGCTTCTTCTTCTCGGCCGCAGACAGCGGTGGGGTCCAGCGCTGCATGCGCCAGCCGCACAGCGCCAGCATTGCACCGAACGCGATCATCGAAAGATCGAAGCCGGCCAGCACCCAGTCACCATTGCGCAGGGTGATGCCCAGATGCGCGTGCGTGGTCAACGCATTGACCACCGGCACCAGTGCGAACGCGGCCGCACCCAGGTAGAGCTGCCACGCCCACATCATCCGCTTCGGCCAGATGAAGGCAGCCAGCAGCGCGCCGCCCCAGGCGTAGAAGAACACGTTGGCTTCCGCACTCGAGCGCTCGGCAATGTCCAGCGGCAGCAGGCGGTTGCCCCAGAAGTAGGCCGCGAAGGCGATCGGCAGGCCGGCCACGGTGCCGATGTTCAGCGCATCGACCAGGCGCAGGCCGAAGCCGGTGCGCCCACTCTTGGCATGCTTCGGCCGTTCCTTCACCGCCCACAGCACCACGCCGCTGGCGACCATCAGGCAGCCGACCAGGCCGGACAGGAAGAACAGTGCACGCAGGCCCCAATCGGCAAAGCGCGCCAGGTGCAGGCCATACAGCACGCCGCGGGTGGCAGTGGCGCCGCCGGACGGCGGCGTTTCCTCCAGCAACGTGCCATTGACCATGTCGTAGCGAACGGCGGGAGTGTCGGTGGACAGGCGTTTGCCGTCGCGTTGGCGTATGTCGATCACGGCATTGGCTGCGCCCGGATTGGACACGGTGAAGCCGGCCACTTCCACGCCGTGCCAATGTGCACGCGCGCTGTCCAGCAGCTGCGCGATCGGCAGCGGGGTGGCGCGGCCTTCGGCCGGCGCAGTCACCTCCGGCATGCCACCGAAGGCTTCGCTGAAGAATTTGTCCTCGTCCTGCGGGTAGGCCACCTTCACGCCCCACGGCAGGTACATGATCATCAGGGTGACGATGCCGGTGTAGGTGATCATCGCGTGGTACGGCAGCGCCATCACCGCGCTGACGTTGTGGAAATCGAGCCAGGACCGCAGGCCCTTGTCCTTGCGGAAGGTGAAGAAGTCCTTGAATATTTTCTTGTGGGTGATGACGCCGGTGATGATCGCCACCAGCATGAACATCGCGCAGAAGCCGACCAGGTAGCGCGCCCACAGCACCGGGATGTAGTGCAGGTCGAAATGCAGGCGGTAGAAGAAATCACCGCCACGCGTTTCGCGCGCTTTCAGTGCCTGGCCGGTGTTCGGGTCCAGCGTGGCGTCGCCGAAGCCACCACGACGGCCGCGGCTGGGGTCGGCCAGTTCCGGTGGCAGCCGCCAGAACATCTGCATGGCCGGGTTGCGCGGCTGCGGCAGGGTGACGAACCAGTTCTCGGCCTGCGCGGCGTTGGCCTGCAGGTAGTCCACGGCGCGCTGCGCGGCGACGTCGATGCTGACGTTGCTGGACGGCAGTTCCGGACGCATCCAGCGGCTGATTTCTTCGCGGTAGTAGCTGGCCGTGCCGGCCATGAAAATCAGCAGCAGCAACCAGCCGACCAGCAGGCCGGTCCAGGTGTGCAGCCACGCCATCGACTGGCGGAATCCATTCTTCATGCCCAGGCCCCCATCAGGCGCGAAATGGCTGCCATCAGCAGGGTGGGGGCGAGGATGCCGACCCAGGCGCGCAGCGCGCTGCGGGTGGCGAACGCCCACAACGCCGCGCAGGCGGCCACCAGAATGGCCAGCAGCATGCCGGTCAGCACGGTCTGGCCACGTGCGCCGGGCAGTGCCACCGCGCAGAACACGCTGGTCACCGAGGCCAGCGCATAGCCGCCGAAGATTGCAGCCAACGAGCGTGACAGCACGCCCCAGCGCGGGTTGGAGAAGAAGGTGCGGGGGCTGGCGGTTGCGGGCGAGCGGTCCACGGCGTTCCTGCAGGTTTCAGTGAAAAGGAACCGGTGCACCGCAGTGCACCGGGGTTGGCCATCCCTGGCCGGGCAGCGGTCGCAGAACCGGTGCCATCCATCCAGGGTCAGAGCTTCCAGCGCAGCGTCATCGTCACGTTGCGCGGTTCGCCCCAATACACGCCGTTGTAGAAACCGACGTTGTTGAAGTACTTCTTGTCGAGCAGGTTGTTGATGTTCAGCTGCGCGCTGAAGTTCTCGCTGAAGCGGTAGCCGCCGGCGAGATTCACCAGGTAGAACGCGTCCTGGGTGATCTGCGCGCGCTCGGTGCGGCCGCTGGTGAGATAGTCGGCGGCCGGCTTCGTGCTGTTGTTCCAGAGGCGGCTCTGCCAGGTCACACCACCGCCCAGCCAGAAGCGGCCATCGATGCCGCCCGGACGCCAGCTGGTGTTGAGGCGGAAGGTGTCCTGCGGGGTGGTGGTCCGCTGCAGCACGCCGGCGTTGTTGCGGATGACGGTGTGGGCGAAGCCCGCCGAGACATTCCATTGTTCGCCGATGCTGCCCTGGGTCTCGACTTCCCAGCCCTTGACCTTGTTGCCCTTGCCGGTGGACCGATAGGCCTGGCCTCCGTCGGGCAGTGAATTCAGCGGCACCGAATCGTCGATTTCGGCCACGTTGTCCTGCTTGCCTTCGAACACGGCTGCCGAAGCATTCAGCAGGCCGCCGAAGAACTCGGCCTTGACGCCGGCTTCATACATGTCACCGACCACCGGTTCCAGGTAGTTGCCGTTGTGGTCAAGGTAGTTCTGCGGCTTGAAGATATCGGTGTAGCTGACGTAGGCGCTGAAGGTCGAGTTGAAGTCATAGACCAGGCCCGCGTATGGGGTGAGCATATCGTCGGGCTTGTAGCCGGTGCGCGTGGTGCGGTTGCGGTTGCCGGCGGCGTCGTAGCCATAGGCCCAGTTACGGGTTTCCCAGCTGCCATAACGCGCGCCGACCACGGCCAGCAGCGGATCGGCCAGGCGCAGGCGCGCGGCGATGTAGGCGGCGCGCTGGCGCAGCTCGTTTTCAGAGGCCAGGCGGCCGAGGCGGGTGACCGGCAGTACCGGCACGTTGCCGGTCCAGTTCCGCCAGTCAGGCACCACGGCATAGGCCGTGCCGTAGTCGAAGTCCATGTCTTCGGACTCGCCCTTGCGCACCGACTGGCCCAGGCCGAACACGAGTTCGTGTTCGCGCCCGAACAGCTTGAACGGCCCACCCACGTTGATGTCGAACACATCCATTGTGCTGTGTTCATTGAAGTGGGAAATGTAGGCGGTCACGCCGGTGCCGTCGGTGCGCGGATAGCCGGCCGCGCCGTACCAGACGCTGCCGTCGGTATCGCGTACCGCATGGCTGACGTTGCCCTTCACCGACCAGCCGTTGCCCAGTTGCTGTTCCAGGCGCGCGAAGGTGGTCTTTTCCACGATCGGCCAGGCGCTCCAGGTGGCCGACAGGTTGGTCGAGCGCGGCAGGTTGGCCGGCGCGCCGTTGGCGCCCCAGTACGGCACCACGCCCCAGGTCACGCCGGTGGTATGCGGCGACTGGTACTCGTAGCCCACCTCGAACAGCGTGCTGTCGCTCAGGTCGGCCTGGACGATGCCGTAGAACACGTCCTTGTCCAGCGCATAGACATCACGGAACGAGTCGCTCTGCTGCTTGGCGGCGACCACGCGGGCGCGGATGCGCCCGTCCCAGGCGACGGGGCCGCCGAGGTCGGCTTCCAGGCGACGGTTGCCCCAGCGGCCGAGGGTCAGGTTGGCACCCATCTGGAAGGTATCGGTCGGGCGCTTGCGGATCATGCTGATGGTGCCGGATGGATCGCCCGCGCCGGTGGTCAGGCCGGTGGCGCCGCGGATCACCTCGATGCGCTCGTAGATCACGTTGTCGGTGTTGGTCTTGACCGAGCCACCGAAGGTGTTGAGCATGCCGTCGATCTGGAAGTTGTCGATGGTGTAGCCGCGCGAGACGTAGTTGATGCGTTCGCTGTCGGTGACCGACACGCTGACCCCGGTGACCTGGCCCATCACGTCCGACAACGAGAACAGGCCCATGTCATCCAGGCGCTGGCGGGTGATGACCGTCACCGACTGCGGCGTCTCGCGCAGCGACAGGTCGAGCTTGGTCGCACTGCGCGCGCTCTTCACCGTGTAGCTGTTGGGAATCTCGCCGTCGGCGGTCACCTTCACGGTGTCCAGCGTGCGCGCGGAGGATTCGGCAGTGCCGTCGGCATGGGCCAGCGGAGCGATCATCAGTGCGGTCACGGCCAGGGCCAGCAGAGTAGGACGAGGGGGATTGAGCGGCATTGCCATCGGTGCGATTCCATGCAGGACGAAACAGGCGATGGAATGCGCAGGCACGGCAGCCATGCGCTCCGCGCACGTCGCCCAGCGAGTCCCATCGACGATGCGCCGCCCGCGCAGTGCGGGCGACCCGGTAGTCGGGGGATGTACACGGGCGAAGGGGCGGGCGGGTACGTGCTTCCGTGCCCCGCTTGGCTAAGCGTACAACCGATTAGCAAATGATAGGCATTCGCATTTCGTTAATCAAGCGTGACGGCTTGCCGCGTTCCGGCGGTCGCGAATCGGATGGCCGGGCGCGCGTCTAGAACCTGAACACCACGGTTGCCGCATGCAGCAGCAGGCCGATCAGCCCGCCCACCAGCGTACCGTTGAAGCGGATGAACTGCAGGTCGCGACCGACGCTCAGTTCCAGTTGCTCGACCAGGTGCCGTTCGTCCCAGCCCTTCACGGTCTGCGCGATATGCGTGGTTACGCCCTCGCGCAGGCGGCCGGTCAGGCGCTGCGCACCTTCCAGCAGATGCTGGTTGAGGGCCTCGCGCAGCGCCGGGTCGGCCTGCAGGCTGCTGCCCAGTGACGCGAGGCTGCGCTGCAGGTGGCCGACCAGCGCCGAGTCCTCGCGCTGCAGGTCGGCGCGCAGGCTGGCATGGATGCGCGCCCACAGCCCCTGCACGTACTCCTGCAGGGCGGGGTGGTCGATCATTTCCTGCTTGAGCTGTTCGATGCGCTCGGCCAGGGCCGGATCCTCGCGCAGGCGCTGCACGTAGTTCTGCAGCCAGGTCTCGTAGTCCTGGCGCAGCGGATGCTGCGGCTCGGCCAGCACCTGCTGCAGTTCTTCCAGCACCGCCCGTGCCAGGCGCTCGGCCAGGCTGTCGCCGATCTCGTCTATCGGCTTGACCCAGTTCACCGTGCTCGACAACGTCGGCCATTCGCGCTGGATATAGCGCACGATCAACTGCGAGGCGCGTTCCTTCACCTCCGGTTGTTCCAGCCAGCGCCCCAGCCGTTGCAGGCCCTCGTCCAGCACGCGCTGGTGGCGCCCATCGGCGGTCAGCAGGGCCAGCAGTTCACCGGCGGTGGCGGCGGCATTCCACTGCCGCAGCTGCTGCACCACGAAGGCATGCAGCTGCCGGCGCACCGCGGTTTCGTCGAAGAAGTCCAGTGCCTGCAGGGCCCAGCCGCGGGCCATGTCGGCCAGCATCCGCGAGCGTGCCGGGTCGGCCAACCAGCTGCCGAGGCGGCTGGCCGGATCGAACACCTGCAGCTTGGCCAGCAGCACACCCGGTTCCAGGAACTGGTCGCGCACGAACAGGGCGAGGCTGTCGCCGATGCGCTCCTTGCTGCGCGGAATGATCGCGGTGTGCGGAATCGGCAGGCCCATCGGGCGCCGGAACAGGGCGACGACCGCGAACCAGTCGGCCAGTGCACCGACCGCAGCCGCCTCGCAGAACGCCGAGACCCAGGCCCAGATGCCGCGCTCGCCCTGCCAGTGGCTGACCGCGAATCCGGCCAGCATCAACAGCAGCAGGCCGAGCGCGAGGGCTTTCAGGCGCCGCAGTTGTGCGCGGCGCGGATCGTGGGCAGGCGTCATGCCGGAAGTCTACCTGCCACTGGATGAGCACCGGGTAGTGCCGGCCGCTGGCCGGCACCTGCAGTTCACCCGATACGTTCATGGCGTTGCCGGCCAGCGGCCGGCACTACCGGTTACTGGATTTCGAGCTGCTTGCGCAGCGCGGCCAGCTGCGCGCGCAGGGTGTCGTTCTCGCGGGTCAACGCGACCACGCGACGGCGCAACGCCGGTGCATCCTCGCCCAGCTGCTCCAGCGCCGACAGCACTTCGGCATCGCGGCTGGCGATCTGCTCCTCGTCCGCGTCCTCGAAGTCCATTTCGGCCGCTTCCGGCTTTGCTGCGCGAGGCTTGCGCTTGGACTCGCGCACGCGCTTGGCGGCCTGCTTCAGCTCGTCCTTGCCACCGGCGGCGGCGGCGCGCTGCTCGTCTTCCGGCAGGTCGGCCACGGCCGCGGCGGCGCTGATCGAGATCATGCCGGCCTTCACCGCTTCCACCACTTCGGCCGCAGCCTGGGCGTGAATGCGTTCGATCATGCCGACCTGGCTGGTGCTCAGCTTGGCTTCGCGGGCCAGCTCGGCGCGGCTGATCTTCGGTGCCGGTTCCCACGGCGGGCTGTCTTCCCCGGCCTCTTCGACGACGTCGGCGGTGCCATCGCTCTCGCGCTGCAGCTGCGCCTGCTCCACCTGCTTGCGGGCGGCCAGGATGTCGCGCTTGCGCAGTGCCAGCACGCCGCGCTGGAAGTCGGACACGCTGCGGCGGCCCAGGTGCTGCTCGATCATCCACAGATGCACGTCTTCCATGCTCTGGAAGCGGGTGTTCTGCACGGTGTTGAAGGGCAGGCCATGCTTCTGGCAGATGCCGAAGCGGTTGTGGCCGTCGACCAGCACATCGCCCCACAGCACCAGCGCATCGCGGCAGCCTTCGGCCAGGATGCTGCGCTCCAGCGCGTCATGTTCGTCCGCGGTCAGCGGGTCGATGTAGGCCTTGAGTTCTTCTTTGACGACGATATCCATGGGCACGGCAGCGAGCAGGAGCGGAACCGCCCATTGTACCCGCTCGCCACCCCCGGCCCGGGCTCAGGCGGTGGCCCGGATCATCTCGCCCAGGGTGCCGGTGATCTGGTCGATCTGCGCCTTGTCCACGATCAGCGGCGGCGACAGCGCGATGATGTCGCCGGTGCAGCGCACCAGCAGCCGGCCGTCGTGGAAGCAGCGCCGGAACACCTCATAGCCACGGCTGCCGGGGGTATCGCGGCGCGGCGCCAGTTCGACCGCGCCGACCAGCCCGAAGTTGCGGATGTCGATCACGTTGGGCAGGCCCTGCAGCGCATGCAGTCGTTCCTGCCAGTACTCACCCAGTTCGATGGCACGTTCGAACAGGCGTTCCTCGACATAGACCTCCAGCGTCGCCAGCGCCGCTGCGCAGGCCAGCGGGTGCCCCGAATAGGTATAGCCATGGAACAGTTCGATGGCCTGTGGCGGTGCCTGCATCAGGGTTGCATGCACGGCGTCGCTGGCCAGCACGCCACCCAGTGGTACCGCGCCGTTGCTGACCGCCTTGGCGAAGGTCAGCAGGTCCGGAGTGACCCCGAAGCGCTGCGCGGCGAACGGCATGCCGACCCGGCCGAAGCCGGTGATGACCTCGTCGAACACCAGCAGGATGCCGTGGTGGTCGCACAGCTCGCGCAGGCGCTGCAGATAGCCGGGCGCGGGCAGGATGACCCCAGCGGAACCGGCAATGGGCTCGACGAACACCGCCGCGATGGTGGAGGCATCATGCAGTGCGATCAGCCGCTCCAGGTCGTCGGCCAGCTCCGCACCCTGGCGTGGCAGGCCCTTGCTGAACGCGTTGCGCTGCAGGTCCAGGGTGTGCCGCAGGTAATCGATGCCACCCAGCTGCAGGCCGAACGGCTTGCGGTTGTTGGGCAGCCCGCCCAGCGCCATGCCGCCGAAGCCGACCCCGTGGTAGGCCTTCTCGCGGCTGATGAAGCGGGTGCGCTGGCCCTCGCCACGCTGGCGATGGTAGGCCAGCACGATCTTCATCGCGGTATCCACCGCCTCGGAGCCGGAACTGGTGAAGAACACATGGTTGAGCGGGGCCGGGGCCAGTGCCGCCAGCCGTTGCGCCAGCGCGAAGGCCGGCGGCGAGCCCATCTGGAACGCCGGCGAGTAGTCGAGCGTGCGTGCCTGTTCGACGATGGCCTCGACGATGCGTGGGCGGGCGTGGCCGGCGTTGCAGCACCACAGGCCGGCAGTGCCATCGAGGATCTGGCGGCCGTCGACATCCTCATAGTGCATGCCTTCGGCGCGCACCAGCATGCGTGGTGCCGCCTTGTACTGGCGGTTGGCGGGGGACGGCATCCAGTACGCGTCCAGTGACTCGGGGCGCTGGGTGGCCAGGTCGTGCAGGTCGCTCGCGGGATGCTTCATGCCAGCTCCGTCGGGTCCGATGCAACGAATGTAACGCAGCCGCGTCACGGCGGAGTCGCGGCGGCCCCGGTATAACCAAGGCTTGTTGAATGTTGGAGCTTCCCATGGCCGATTCCCCCGACCGCAGTCATTGGCAGGCGCTGGCCCTCCAGCTGTCGATACCCGGCCAGGCCTTCATCGATGGCCGCTATGTCGATGCCGCCAGCGGCGCCCGCTTCGACTGCATCAGTCCGATCGATGGCCGCGTGCTGGGCGCGGTCGCCGACTGCGACGCGCAGGATGTCGAGCGCGCGGTACGGGCTGCGCGACGCAGCTTCGAGGCGGGCCACTGGTCGCAGGCCACTCCGGCCCATCGCAAGCGCGTGCTGCTGGCACTGGCGGCATTGGTGGAAGCGCACGCCGACGAACTGGCCCTGCTGGAAACCCTGGACATGGGCAAGCCGGTGCGCGATGCGCGCCGCATCGATCTGCCTGGCGTGGTGCGCTGCCTGCGCTGGACCGCCGAAGCGGTGGACAAGCTGTACGGCGAGGTCGCGCCGACCGGCCCACATGAGCTGGGGCTGGTCACGCGCGAGGCCGCGGGTGTGGTGGCGGCCATCGTGCCGTGGAATTTCCCGCTGCTGATGGCCTGCTGGAAGATTGCGCCGGCCTTGGCCATGGGCAACTCGGTGGTGCTCAAGCCATCCGAGCGGTCGCCGCTGAGTGCGCTGCGGTTGGCGGCGCTGGCCGCCGAGGCTGGGCTGCCGGAGGGTGTGCTGAACGTGCTGCCGGGCCACGGTGCGCGCGTCGGTGAACCGCTGGCCCTGCACATGGATGTGGACGTGCTGGCCTTCACCGGCTCCACGGCCACCGGGGCGAAGCTGCTGCAGTATTCAGGGCGCTCCAACCTCAAGCGGGTATGGCTGGAGTGCGGTGGCAAGAGTCCGCATGTGGTGTTTGCCGACGCCCCTGATCTGGATGCCGCCGCCAAGGCGGTGGCACAGGGCATCTTCTTCAACCAGGGCGAAGTCTGCACCGCCGGTTCGCGGTTGCTGGTGCAGCGTTCGATCCGTGAGGATTTCGTGCACCAGGTGGTTGCCTACGGCCAGCACATGCAGCCGCAGCATCCGCTGCAGGCCGATGCGCCGATGGGCGCGCTGGTGGATGCCGCCCACCTGGCCAAGGTGATGGACGATATCGCACGCGCCGAACGCGAGGGCGCCCGGTTGCTGCTGGGTGGGCGGCGTGCCGAGGTGGAAGCCGGCGGCAGCTACGTGCAGCCCACCGTGTTCGACCAGGTGCGGCCGGAGCAGGCATTGGCACGCGAGGAAGTGTTCGGGCCGGTGTTGGCTGTGCTTGGTTTCGAGGACGAGGCCGAAGCGGTGCGCGTGGCCAACGACAGCCGCTATGGCCTGGCCGCCGGCCTGTGGACGCGCGATCTCGGTCGCGCCCATCGCGTCGCCCGCCAGCTGCGCGCCGGCAGCGTCTGGGTGAATGGCTGGGATGGCGGCGACATGACCGCCCCGTTCGGTGGCTACAAGCAGTCCGGCAACGGCCGCGACAAATCGCTGCATGCGTTCGACAAGTACAGCGAGATCAAGGCGACCTGGATCCAGCTGTAACGACACCTGGCTTTGCGCTCGCCTGCAGGGCCGAGCCCTGCTCGACGCTAAAGGAGAATGGCGCCTGCCCCCTCGTTGGCATCGGTGTCGGCTGAAACCATCGTCCCGTGCGGCCGCCAGCCCGTGGCAGAATCGGGCGATCCGCCGTTACCCGTGTTGCCGATGTCGACGATCACCGCTGCCGCGCCGCCCGTGAATTCCCCCAGTCGAGTCCTGCTGGCCAGCCTGATCGGCACCACCATCGAGTTCTTCGATTTCTATATCTACGCCACGGCTGCAGTGCTGGTGTTTCCGCACCTGTTCTTCCCGGACAGCAGCGAACAGGCAGCCCTGCTGCAGTCCTTGGCAACGTTCGCGGTGGCGTTCATCGCGCGTCCGGTCGGCTCGGCGGTGTTCGGCCACTTCGGTGACCGCATCGGACGCAAGGCCACCCTGGTAGCGGCGTTGCTGACCATGGGCGTGTCCACGGTGCTGATCGGCCTGTTGCCGACCCATGCGCAGATCGGGCTGTGGGCACCGGCGCTGCTGGCGCTGTGCCGTTTCGGCCAGGGCCTGGGGCTGGGGGGGCGAGTGGGGCGGGGCGGTGCTGCTGGCCACCGAGAACGCGCCGCCTGGCAAGCGCGCCTGGTACGGCATGTTCCCGCAGCTGGGTGCACCGCTGGGCTTCCTGCTGTCGGCCGGTATCTTCCTGGTGCTGGGCCGCTGCCTGAGCCAGGACGATTTCCTGCAGTGGGGCTGGCGCATTCCGTTCGTGGCCAGCGCGCTGCTGGTCGGCCTCGGCCTGTGGGTGCGGCTGAACATCCACGAGACCCCCGACTTCAAGAAGGCGCTGGAACAGAAGGCGCCGGTGCGGCTGCCGATGCTGACGGTGCTGCGCGACCACCCGGTGCCGATGCTGCTGGGTACGCTGGGCGCCTTTGCCACCTTCGTGCTGTTCTACCTGATGACGGTGTTCAGCCTCGGCCACGGCACGGCGGTGCTGGGCTACAGCCGCGAGCAGTTCCTGCTGATGCAGATGGCCGGCATGCTGTTCTTCGCGCTGGGCATCCCGCTGTCGGCGCGCTACGGCGACCGCTGGGGCACGCGCCGCACGATGATCGTGGCCAGCGTGCTGATCATCGGTTTCGGCGTGCTGTTCGCGCCGCTGTTCCAGCCGCACAGCCCGTGGCTGGTCACCGCCTTCCTGTGCCTGGGCCTGTTCCTGATGGGCCTGACCTACGGCCCCTGCGGCACCTTCCTGGCCGAGATCTATCCGGTGGAGGTGCGCTACACCGGCGCCTCGCTGTCATTCAACCTGGCCGGCATCCTTGGCGCCGCCCCCGCGCCCTACCTGGCCACCTGGCTGGCCGAGCGCTTCGGGTTGGTCGCGGTGGGCTACTACCTGTGCCTGACCGCGGTGGCGACGCTGTGCGCGCTGGTGGCACTGCACCGGCGCGCGCTGCGGTTCAGCCAAAGAAGCGCTTGAGCGTGCGGCCCAGCCAACCACCGCCCTGGTGCTCGCGGGTGAACTGGTTCAGGTGCGCCTTGACCTGTTCGGCGTAGGCCTGGTCGTCGCCGCGGATGTGGTTGAACAGCCAGCGCGAGAGCATGGTGCGCAGTTCGTCGCTGATGTCCTCGCCGGCCTGGAAGCGCAGCCGGTACTCGGCCACGCGCTTGATGAAGATTTCATGCACGCGCTTGTGCGCGGCACAGAACGGGTAGCCCGCTTCCTCCATCAGCTCTTCCTCGAATGCGAAGTGCGACATGGTGTAGTCGACCACCTCGTCGATCACTTCACCCACCGCTGCACGCTGCAGGCTGGTCTGCGCCACGTGCAGGTGGTTGAGCATCTCGATGATGCGGCGGTGTTGTTGGTCGATCACATCGATGCCGATGTTCAGATCGTCCTGCCAGACCAGTAGTGCCATCCCCGGCTCCCCTTCATGCGTATGTCGGGGCCGACTGTAGATCCGCCGCGCATGGGCGGCGTTGATCTGGATCAAAGCGCGCCGCTCAGGGCAGGGCGGGCTCGCGTGGGCGCAGCGGGCTGGCCACCGTGGTGCAGCTGACCCGGTTGCGGCCGCCGGCCTTGGCCAGGTACAGCTGGCGGTCGGCCTCGGAGATCAGCCGGTGCAGTGCGTCGCGTTGCGGACGCAGGCAGCACAGGCCGATGCTGACCGTCATGCGCAGGGTGGCAGTGCCGATGTCCACTTCCAGCGCGGCGATGCGCTGGCGCAGTTCCTCGAAGTACAGCACCGCCTCGTCCTGTTCCATGTCCGGCACCAGCAGGCAGAATTCCTCGCCGCCGAACCGCGCGATCAGGTCGTGGCTGCGTGCATGCGCGGCCACCGCGCCGGCCACCGCGCGCAGCGCATCATCGCCGGCTTCGTGGCCGTGGGTGTCGTTGATGTGCTTGAAGTGGTCGATGTCGATCATCGCCACCGCCACGCACTGGCCGTGCAGCTGGAGCTGCGGCAGTTGGCGCTGGCTCTGCTCCAGGAAGAAGCGCCGGTTGGGCAGGCCGGTAAGGAAGTCGCGGGTGGCCAGATCCTGCAGGGTGCCGATCAGTTCCAGCTGATCCACGTTCTGCGAGACACGGCAGAAGAATTCCTCGCGCGAGAATGGCTTGCGCAGGAAATCGTTGGCGCCGTTCTTCAGGAAGCGCGGGATCAGTGAGGCGTCGGTATTGCCGGAGATGCCGATCACCGCCACCTTGTCGCGCGAGCGCAGGGTGCGCAGGCGGCGGGTGAACTCCACGCCCTGCATGCCCGGCATTTCCTGGTCGACCACGGCCAGGCGGATCGCAGGGTGCGCTTCGATCGCAGCCAGTCCTTCGTTGCCGTCGGCCGCTTCGTGGACCTCATGGCCATACATGCGCAGCAGGGCCGCGGCATAGCCGCGTGCGGAAGGCGAATCGTCCACCACCAGTGCGGCGATGCGACGGTTGCGTTCCAGGCGCTGCACCAACCACACCAGGTAGTCGATGCTGCCCGGCGTGTTCTTCAGCACGTAGTCGATGATCTGCTGCTGCAGCACGCGCTTGCGCAGGTCCTCATCGTAAACGCCGCTGACCACCACCGTCGGCAGGTCGCGCTTGAGGAAGAATTCGACCACCGCATCGCGGTCGCCGTCGGCCAGGACCAGTCCGGTCAGCACCAGGAACCAGCCCCCACCTTCGCTGAGCAGGCGGTCGGCCTCGGCCAGGGTGGACGCGATCACCACCGGCAGTTCCAGGCGCTGCTCGATGGCTTCGCGCAGCATGCCGGTGAACGCACGGGAGTTTTCGACCAGCAGGATCCGCTGTGGCAGCGGATCGGCCAGGTCGCCATCGACGGCGGCCTGCGGCAGGACGGGCATGATGCGGTGGCTCACGAGGGAGGGGCTCGGCACGGATAGCGGCGGTTTCGGGCGCAACTTTAGCGGAGCGGCGTGCCCTGCGCGTCGTTCGCCGATCAGGCAGGCGATGCGAATGCCGCCGCTGTACCCGCAATCGATTCGTGCAGGACAAGCCGGAGCCGGTTGCCACGGCAATGCACCGTGCCGCCGTAGGCCATTAAACGGCCGGCCAGACGCTCGGTGGCCTGCTGAACGGTCCGGTTCGACAGCGTGCAACCGCGGTCAAGCAGGCCCACGACCACCACGATGCCGCGGCGGTCGCCAGCCTGGCCGCTCCGGGCGCGCACGCTGACCTGCCCCGACTCCAGCTCCAGCAGCAGCGACACCGCCTCGATCAGCGAGCGGTAGATGGCGAGCTGCAGGTCCACAGTCAGCAGGCAGGGGTTGCCCTCCAGCCGGGGCGGAATCACGCGATGGGAGTTGTCCCAGTTCTCGCACGCGCCGCCAACCCGCAGCGCGATATACAGCCCAACCTGCTCCAGCCCCGTGGGGTAGACCAGACTGGCCTGTTCACGGAACAGCCGCGAGTGCACGGATGAGGCATGCTGCAGGCTGTTGGCCACCGCATGATGCCCCTGCGCCTTCAGCCAGCTGACCATCTCGCCGAGCGAGCTGTCCATGCCTTCGCCGAGTTGCTTGAGATGGGAAGCGCGCTCGCGAAGCTCACGCTCACGGGTCTGGTCCGAACTACGTGCCAAGCGCAACGTGGTTTCCTCTGCCAGTCCACGGGCCCGTGCACGCTCATGGTGATAGCTGATGCTGGACCCCAGGGCGAGCAGTGCGACACTCATCACGGCCATGTTCTGCTGGGTGGCGAAGGTGCCCAGGTCGAACGAGGACGGTAGGCCGGTGCTGGGTGTGGCGAAATGGAGTGGAAGGTTCAACAGCGGAATCGCGATGGCGGCGCCACGCCACCCATGCATGAAGGTCAGGGCGATCGCTGGGAGGGAGGACAGCAGAACCAGATGGGTGCGTGTGGTGTGGCCGCTGATGGCCGTAAGTTGCATGCACAGGCCCAGGGCCAGCATCACCAGGATGGCCGTGACCGTAGGCGCAGCAAAGCGGCGCATCCAATTGGGGGCCGCGTGTCGTCGCGACCAGAGGAATGCCAACGGCACGAGGGTGATGATGGCGGCGAAGTGGCCAAAGATCGTGCGATCAACTGCGCTAAGCAGGTTGCTCGGCGGCGGGTTCGACCACAGAGCAAATGAAATGCCCATATTGAGTGCCGGGACGAACAGCGCCATGCAGAAGGTCAGCGACAGCAGCCAGAGGCCGGTGGCGGACTCCGATGGCATTCTCATGCGATGCAGGTAGACCACCAGCATCGCCACCGGCATCAGCAGCGTCGAGGCCAGGATGACCCAGGCCAGGCCGTAGCTGTCGATCATGGGGATGCGCAGGGTTGCGAAGTACGCGTACTCGCCAAGCAGCAGGTAGGGCCACAGGCGGGTCGGGGCGATCAGCAGTGCCGCTGCCCGGATGCCCGCAGGCAGGAAGAACTGATCCAGCGAGAACTGACGCGAGGCAAGGCAGCCCAGGGCGTAGACGGCCGCGAGTGCGATTCCGACGGGTCGGATCCGGAAGCTCAGTTCAATTGCTTCTTTGAATCGGTCCAAGCCCGCGCCTCTTGTCTCCCGGCCAATGATGACTGGCCGCTTCCGCAGACATTATCGACAGTTGGAGATGGGCGCAATCGAGGTGTCAGGCCTCTCTTTGCGCTGCAATCGGCGGCCTCCCATGCTTCGTGGCCCTGCACGCCCGGCAGTGCGGCGGCATAGCCACCCGCGGACGGTGAATCATCCACAATCAGCGCGCCCGCAGGGCGATCGCGTTTCAGTCGTTGCACCAGCCACATTCGGCGGTTGATGCTGTCCGCTGTGTTCTCCATCACACAATCGACGATATCCTGCTGTTGCACGCGCTTGTGCGGGTCCTTGTCGCAAATGCCGCTGACCCGCGCCGTCGGCGGATTTCACTGCGGGTATTGGCGATTTCGGACGCAGCTTCGGCGTGGCATGGGTTTGCATCGATCCAGTGGATTATGTCCGATAGGCACTGCGGAGTCTGCCCGGTATATGCTGATGTGATTGGCGGTAGCATCCTTCTTGATCCGTATTGCATCCAACCTGGAGGTTAGTGTGAGAAGTTTCCGAATTCATGCATTTGCTGGTGCATTGATGTTGGTGCCGGTATCCGTTTTTGCTTTTGCCCCGAGTGACGACCATGGAATCAAGATGGCCGGGCAAGGACTCGGCCAGTCGATTCCGCAGGCGCAAGACCTGAGCGTGGATCCCGGCTGGTTGGTCTATGGGTTCGAGCGCGATGGCATGGATTATTTCCAGGTAAATGATCTCGCGGGCCGCGTGCACATCGTGATCGGCAATGCTGCCGGCACGTTCTGGGTGCTGCCGGCAGGTGACCCATCTGCGAAGGTGTCGTTGCCGGAGCAGCGCCTGCCTGTTCCCGCCAAAGCCATCAGAACGGTTGTCTATCGGACCCCCGCATTCACTCTGGTCAGATATGCAAGCGGAGCGGATGTGTTGTGGGCGGTAGAGGCACCCTGATACTGCCTGTTGCCGGGATATCGGCGAGCTTCAGTATCAGACTGCATGGGCACCCGGTGTTCGCCGGGTGCCCATGACGCCCTGGGCCAGGGGGATGAGCGGGACGCTTATGCGATTCCGCTGCGTTGGTCCGATCCGGTCGCTTGACTGTGAAATGCACTACTGCAGCGCAGAGGGTGCGGGGCAGCTGTACCGCGATGGAGTGCTGGGCACTGTTTCAAGTTTGGTTTCGCGGTCGAGGAACAGAATCCTGACCCGGTTGCCATAGCAGTCAACAGTCCCGTCATAGGCGAGGGTTCGCCCGGTCAGTCGCTCGAACGCGGCCATGGTTGTCTGCTGGGAAAGGCGCCGACGCGACTCCAGCAGCGACACGACCATGAGGATTCCGCGCCTGGAGCCCATTCCGCCGCACCTTGCACGAATGCGAATCTGGCCACCTTCATGCTTGAGAAGAATGGAGACCGCATCAATGAGTGTCCGGTAAGCGGCCAACTGCAGTTCCACGCTCAGGTTGCAGGGGTCGCCTTTCAGATCCGGGCGGAGAACGCGCTCCGTCAGCTTCCATGACTCACGGATGCCACCCGCCTGCAAGGCCACGTAAAGCCCAAGATGCTCCAGGCCCGAGGGATAGACCATGCTTGTCTGTTCGCGGAAGAGCCGCGAATGTACATTCGAGGTATGCAGTAGGCTGCTGGCCACTGCGTGATGTCCCTGGGCCTTGAGCCAGTCGGCCAGCTCAACCAGCGACGTATCAATGCCGTCGCCGAGCTTGCGAAGGTGCAGGGCACGCTCGCGCAGCTCCATCTCGCTGGCCAATTGCGAGCTCCTCGCAAGATGGATGGCGTCCCTTTCCCCCATCTCGCGCAGCCTGTAACGGTGGTAGAAGTGGGTGATGCGTGATCCGAGCAGCAGCAATACGATGCCGCTGATCGCCATGATCTGCTGGGTGATGAAGGCCGCGGGATCGAATGCGGTTGGATGGGTGTTGGGCGTGGTCAGGCCGATGACCATGTTGAGCACCGGTACTGCAAGGGCAGCACCCTTCCAGCCATACAGGCAGGTAAGTGCGGCCGCGGGGAGTGCCAACAGCAGCAGGAACGTTGCCTTCAATGCAATCCAGTCTGCGGGCAGTTGAGTCGCTGCTATCCCGATCAGCAGCATCGATGAAAGTGCTGCCAGCATCGGGGTCTTTCGTCGAGCGTTCCACTCCTGCCCCACGTCCTGTCGCGCCCACAGCATGGCGATGGGGGCCACCGTCAGAATGCCGATGAAATCACCCACGCTGAAGCGCGCGGCATTGGTCAGGAAGGGCGTGGAAGGAGGTGTTGGCCAGAGCAGATGGGAAAAGCTGAGGTTGAGCAGAGTAACAACGACGCTGGAAGCGGCGGCAATCAACAAGAGGCCGATCGTCTGCGACTCCGCCATCAGTCGTCGTTGCAGCTTCACAATCAGCATCACTGCTGGCATGAGGAATGCGGAGGCAACAATGACCCATGTCAGGCCGTACTTCTCGATCATCGGCACGCGGGACTGTGCAAAGTACGCATATTCGCCCAACAGCAGGTAGGGCCACAGGCGCGGCGGGCACAACAGCACGGCTGCCACCCGGATGCCGGCTGGCAAATAGAACTGATCCAGCGACAGTTGTCGGGTTGCCCAATAGGCCACTGCATAAAGCAAGGCCAGCATCAGGCCAGCCGGACGAATGCGCACCTTCAGCAACAATCCTTCTTTCCACCAGTCCAATCGCACGTCCCCCTCTCCTACGCGTCCCCTGTCAGCATCCATTCGCCGCGGGGCCCGGTTTCTCAGGACGGTATCGGTCTGCGAACGATTATGCAATTGCACAGCTGCGCATTTAGGGAATTGACCAACCATCCATCACAGATATTGTGTGAAAATCTGTGACGTGTGCAGCATGATCGGCGCTGCGGTGCGCTTGTCAGAACGTTCAATACAGGTGGAGATGCAGAATCTTCACCATAACGCATCCCGCAGCTTGTACCAGGACATCGCCGCCACCAGCAGCGGCGTGCGCAGCAGCCGGCCGCCGGGGAAGGGCGCATGCCGCAGGCGCTGGAACACGTCCAGGCGTTCGCTCTGGCCGGCAATGGCGGCGGCGATCACCTCGCCGGCCAGCCCGGCGGCGGCCACCCCATGGCCGGAGAAGCCCTGCGCGAAGTACACGTTGCCGTCCAGCCGGCCCCAATGCGGGGCCCGGTTGCGGGTAATGTCGACGTAGCCGCCCCAGACCTGGTCCAGTGCCACGTCGGCCAGCTGCGGGAACACCTGGTGCATGCGCCGCTGCATCACCCCACGCAGGCCGGGTGGGGGCAACGCCGAGTAGCTGGCGCGCCCGCCAAACAGCAGCCGATGGTCATGGCTGAGGCGGAAATAGTCCAATGCCCAGGCGGTGTCGGCCACGGCCATGTCGTTGCCGATCAGGGCGCGGGCGCGCTCGGCCCCCAGCGGCGCGCTGGCGCCGATATAGGTGCCGACCGGCATGATCCGGCGTTCCAGCTCGGGCAGCAGGCCCTGCAGCCAGGCATTTCCGGCCACCACCAGATGCGCGGCGCGTACGCTGCCCTGCGCGGTGTGCAAGGTGGGCTGCGGTCCGCGCTGCACGCGGGTTACCGCCGAATCCTCGTGGATCACCACGCCGGCCGCGCGCGCCGCATCGGCCAGGCCGCGCGCATAGGCCAGCGGGTGCAGGTGCGCGCTGAGCGGATCGAACATCGCGGCGCGATAGCGCGGGCTGTCCAGCTGCGCGCGCAGGACGTCACGCTCCCACCATTGCATGGGGTAGTCGTAATGGCGTTGCAGGTGCTCGCAGTTGGCCCGCAGCTCGCGCTCATGGCGTTCGCGGATGGCGACGCTGGCGTGGCCTTCCACCCAATGGCAGTCAATGCCGTGGCGATTGATGCGTGTGCGCATCGCCTGCACGGCGTCGCGCGACCAGTCGAACAGGTGGCGCGCATCATCACGACCGAGCTGACGCTCCAGCTCATCCACCTCGCAGCCGTAGCCGACCAGCGCCTGGCCACCATTGCGGCCGGACGCGCCCCAGCCGATCCGCTGCGCGTCCAGCACTACCACGCGCCGGCCACGTGCGGCCAGTTCCAGGGCTGCGGTCAGGCCGGTATAGCCAGCGCCCAGCACCGCGACATCGGCCTGCACATCCCCTTGCAACGAGGGCAGGGCGGGCGGTTCGGGCAGGCTGGAGGCATACCAGCTGGGCGGGAAGGCGGCGCTCACTGCAGGCCTCGCGGGTGCAGGGCGGGAGGGCGGAGCGGGGCAGGTCGATCAGCGTTCACCCCGGTAGTTTCGCCGATGCGTGACGGCCGTGGTGTGACGGCACCGACTTGCCGCCGTCGCCGGGCGACGGGTAACGTGTCGGCACGCCAAGGAGTTTTCCATGCGCCGCCTGCCCTGGGTGGGCCTGCCCACCGACAGCACCGTGCTCGGCCATCACCGTTTCGCGGTGGCCGGCGAGAAGTACGTGCGCGCGCTGGCCGAGGCGGCCGAGGTGACTCCGGTAGTGTTGCCAAGCCTGCAGCCACCGCTGCCGGCCGGCGACTGGCTGCAGGGGCTCGATGGCCTGCTGTTGACCGGTGCAGTCAGCAATATCGAACCGCAGCACTATGAAGGTGGTCGCAGCTGGCCAGGCAATCCGCACGACCCGGCCCGTGATGCCAACGCGTTCGCGCTGCTGCAGGAAGCGCTGGCGTTGGACCTGCCGGTGCTGGCGATCTGCCGCGGCTTCCAGGAATTGAATGTGGCACTGGGCGGCAGCCTGCATCCGCAGGTGCATGCGGTGCCCGGCCTGGCGGATCATCGTGAAGATCCGCGGGCGCCGGTGGACGTGCAGTACGGGCCGGCGCATGCGGTGACGCTGGCCGCCGATGGCTGGCTGTCGCAGTGGCAGGGGGGCGATCGCGTGCAGGTCAATTCGGTGCACGGGCAGGGCATCGCCCGCCTCGCGCAGGGCCTGCAGGTCGAGGCCCGGGCCGATGACGGGTTGGTCGAGGCGGCACGCAGCCTGCACCATGGTTTCGTGCTCGGCGTACAGTGGCACCCGGAGTGGCGTGTCATGCAGGCGCCGTTCTATCACGCTATTTTCCGTGCGTTCGGCCAAGCTTGCCGGCAGCACCAACAGAACCGACTGGATTCCCGATGAGTTCCCGAACGCGCCCGCGCAAGACGGCCACGCCCCCCGCACCGCAGGAAAGCAGCCTGCTGCGCTGGTTGAAGGAGCGGCGTATCACCGAGGTCGAATGCCTGGTGCCGGACATCACCGGCAACGCGCGCGGCAAGATCATTCCCGCCGACAAGTTCTCGCATGACTACGGTACGCGCCTGCCCGAAGGCATTTTCGCGACCACCGTCACCGGTGAGTTCCCTGACGACTACTACGAGCTGACCTCGCCGTCGGACTCGGACATGATGCTGCGCCCCGATCCGGACACGGTGCGCATGGTGCCGTGGGCGGCCGACGCCACCGCGCAGGTCATCCACGATTGCTATACCAAGAATGGCGAGCCGCACGAGCTGGCGCCACGCAACGTGTTGCGCCGCGTGCTCGCGGCCTATGCCGAACTGGGCCTGCGCCCGGTGGTGGCGCCGGAGCTGGAGTTCTTCCTGGTGCAGAAGAACACCGACCCGGACTTCCCGCTGCTGCCACCGGCCGGCCGCTCCGGGCGCCCGGAAACCGCGCGGCAGTCGTACTCGATCGACGCGGTCAACGAATTCGACCCGATCCTCGACCTGATGTACGACTACGCCGATGCGATGAAGCTGGACGTGGACACCCTGATCCATGAATCCGGCGCAGCGCAGCTGGAAGTCAACTTCACCCATGCCGATGCGATGGACCTGGCCGACCAGGTGTTCCTGTTCAAGCGCACCATGCGTGAGGCGGCGATGCGCCACGGTGTCTATGCCACGTTCCTGGCCAAGCCGATGGAGAACGAACCGGGCAGTGCCATGCACATCCACCAGAGCCTGGTGCGGGTGAGCGATGGCAGCAACGTGTTCGCCGGTGAGACCGATGCCGAGGGCGAGTTCAGCCCGGTGTTCGGCCACTACCTGGGCGGCCTGCAGAAGTACGTGCCGCAGGCGATGGCGTTCTTCGCGCCGAACGTGAACTCCTATCGGCGGCTGGTGTTCGGTGAGGTCTCGCCGAGCAACGTGCACTGGGGCTATGACAACCGCACCTGTGGGCTGCGCGTGCCGCTGGACACGCCGGAGAACATGCGCGTGGAAAGCCGTTTCGCCGGGTCCGATGCCAATCCCTACCTGGCGATGGCCGCGACCCTGGCCTGCGGCCTGCTCGGCATCCGCGAGCGGCTGGCGCCGGATGCGCCGGTGACCGGCAGCGCCAAGGAACTGGGCTACAACCTGCCGCGCTCGCTGGGCGAGGCGCTGGACGGGCTGGAGCAGTGCAGCGAGCTGCAGGCGCTGCTGGGCGAGCGTTTCTGCCGGGCCTACATCTCGGTCAAGCGCAAGGAATACGAGACCTTTTTCCGTGTCATCAGCTCGTGGGAACGCGAGTTCCTGCTGCTGAACGTCTGAGCATCCGGAATAGAAAAATCCGCCGCCGGGGGGTAGGCTGGCACCCGTCGCCGGCCCCGCCGGCCCCCCTTCCCGCATTCTGGAGCACCCGATGACGCTGCGTATCCTCACGCTCGGCCTGGCCTCCGCCATGCTTGCCGCCTGCAGCGGTGGCAACGGCGGCGCGCAGGACAGCCAGGTCCTGAACGTCTACAACTACAGCGATTACATCGCCGAGGACACCATTCCGACCTTCGAGAGGGAGAGCGGGATCAAGGTGACCTACGATGTGTTCGACAGCGATGAGATGGTCGAGACCAAGCTGCTGGCCGGCAACAGCGGCTACGACGTGGTGGTGCCGACCCTGAACTTCTTCGGTCGCCAGATCCAGGCCGGCGTGTTCCTGCCGCTGGACAAGAGCAAGATCCCGAACCTGGCCAATCTGGATCCGGCGGTGATGAAGCGCATCGCCACCCAGGACCCGGGTAACCAGTACGGCGTGCCGTACATGATCGGCACCACCGGCATCGGCTACAACGTCGACATGCTGAAGCAGCGCTTCGGCGGCAGCGCCGACATCGCCAACAGCTGGGACCTGGTGTTCAAGCCGGAGAACATCAGCAAGATGAAGGACTGCGGCGTGACCATCCTGGACACGCCGGCCGACATGATCCCGATCGCGCTGCATTACCTGGGCCTGGACCCGCACAGCGGCGACCCGGCCGAGCTGCAGAAGGCCGCCGACCTGCTGAAGTCGATCCGCCCGTACGTGCAGAACTTCCACTCCTCGCAGTATGTGGGCTCGCTGGCCAATGGCGGCACCTGCCTGGTGGTCGGCTGGTCGGGTGACATCATCCAGGCCCGCGACCGTGCCGAGGAAGCCAGCAATGGCGTGCACGTGGCCTATTCGATCCCGAAGGAAGGCGCCCCGCAGTGGTTCGATATGCTGGCGATCCCGAAGGATGCCAAGCACCCGGAAGCGGCCTACGCGTTCATCAACTACCTGCTGCAACCGAAGGTCGCCGCGGCCAACACCAATTTCATCCACTACGCCAATCCGGTGCCGACCGCGACCCCGCTGGTGGACGAGGCGATCCGTACCGACCCGACCATCTACCCGCCGGCCGACGTGGCCGAGAAGATGTTCACCTATTCGATCAACACGCCGGAGACCGACAAGCTCTACACCCGGCTGTGGACCGAGGTGAAGACCGGGCGCTGAGCCGGTCTGGCGCCGCCGGGCCCTGCCCGGCGGAGGGCGGTGGTAGCGCCGGGCCCTGCCCGGCGGGGGCCCGGTCGCCCGTTGCCGTCATATCCCCATCGGCCCCCGGCCGTTAGAATGGCGGCCGCTGTCCACCGCCCGCTCCCGGAGCCCCCATGCCCGTTGAAGCCCAGCCGGTAGCCGCCGTCGTCGACACGACCGGTGCGCCCGGCTATCTCTCCATTCGTGACCTGCGCAAGGAATTCGACGGTTTTGTCGCCGTCGACGACGTCAACCTGGACGTGCGCAAGGGCGAAATCTTTGCCCTGCTCGGTGGCTCCGGCAGTGGCAAATCGACCCTGCTGCGCTGCCTGGGCGGCTTCGAGACGCCCACCAAGGGCAGCATCACCCTCGATGGCCAACGCCTGGACGCGCTGCCGCCGTACCAGCGGCCGGTCAACATGATGTTCCAGTCGTATGCCCTGTTCCCGCACATGACGGTCGAGCAGAACATCGCCTTTGGGCTGAAGCAGGACGGCCTGGGCAAGGACGCGATCAGCAAGCGCGTCGGCGAAATGCTGGACCTGGTGCAGATGGGCCATTTGGGCAAGCGCAAGCCGCACCAGCTGTCCGGTGGCCAGCAGCAGCGCGTGGCGCTGGCGCGATCGCTGGCCAAGGGGCCGAAGCTGTTGCTGCTGGATGAGCCGATGGGCGCGCTGGACAAGAAGCTGCGCTCGCAGATGCAGCTGGAACTGGTCAGCATCATCGAATCGTCGGGCGTGACCTGCGTGATGGTCACCCACGACCAGGAAGAAGCGATGACCATGGCCACCCGCATCGCGGTGATGGATGCCGGCTGGATCCAGCAGGTCGGCAAGCCGGACGAGGTCTACGAGCAGCCGGCCAACCGCTTCGTCGCCGAGTTCATCGGTTCGGTCAACCTGTTCGACGGGGTGATCGACGAGGACCTGCCCGAGTACGTGACCGTGCGCTCGCCGCTGTTCCCGGCGCCGATCTACATCGCCCATGGCATCACCGGGTATGAAGGGCAGCCGGTCGCGTTCGCGCTGCGCCCGGAGAAGGTGATGATCGGCAAGGACGAGCCGGAAGGGCACACCAACAAGGCGCAGGGCGTGATCGAGGACATCGCCTATTTCGGCAGCCATTCGGTCTACCACGTGCGCCTGCCCAGCGGCGCCAAGGTGCTGGCCAATTTCGCCAATTCGCAGCGCTGGGCCAGCGATGGCCTGACCTGGGGCGACAGCGTGTGGGTGCACTGGCGCGACAACGACGGCGTGGTGCTGACCTCATGAGCGTCGCCGGCCTGAAGCGCTGGCTGCCGGGGCTGCGTGCCACGGTGATCGGCATTCCGTACCTGTGGCTGCTGCTGTTCTTCGCAGTGCCGTTCCTGATCGTGCTGATGATCAGCTTCTCGCTCAGCCGGGTCGGCTCGCCACCGTACACCTGGCTGCTGCAGTACGCCGACGGCGGTTTCTCGCTGAAGCTGAACCTGGAAAACTACCTGGCGCTGTTCCGTGATTCGATCTATGCGCAGGCGTTCCTGAGCTCGATCAGGATCGCGGCCATCTCCACCTTCCTGACCCTGCTGATCGGCTACCCGATGGCCTATGCCATCGCGCGCCTGTCGCCGGCCGCACGCAACGTGGCGATGATGCTGGTGGTGCTGCCGTCGTGGACCTCGTTCCTGATCCGCGTGTACGCGTGGAAGGCGATCCTGGACCGCAACGGCCTGCTCGACCAGTTCCTGCAGTTCACCGGCCTGCAGGCGCTGATGACCAGCATGGGCCTGCCCAAGCTGCAGCTGATCGATACGCCAACTGCCGCCTACATCGGCATCGTCTACTGCTACCTGCCGTTCATGGTGCTGCCGCTGTACGCCAACCTCGTCAAGCATGACCATCGCCTGCTGGAAGCGGCCTACGACCTCGGTGCCAAGCCGTGGCAGGCGTTCCTGCGCATCACCCTGCCGCTGTCGAAAGCCGGCATCATCGCCGGCTGCATGCTGGTGATGATTCCGGCCATCGGTGAATTCGTGATCCCCGAGATGCTCGGTGGCTCGGAGACCCTGATGGTCGGCCGCCAGCTGTGGAACGAGTTCTTCAACAACCGCAACTGGCCCGGCGCTTCGGCGATGGCGGTGGCGATGATCCTGTTGCTGCTGGTGCCGATCCTGCTGTTCAACCGTTCCCAGCAGCGCCTGCTGGAAGGGAAGCAGGCATGAGCCCGCGTACCGCCAAGGGCCTGGGGCTGGGCGTGCTGCTGCTCGGCTTCGCCTTCCTGTACCTGCCGATCCTGCTGTTGATGTTCTATTCGTTCAACAGCTCGCGGCTGGCGATGGTCTGGGCCGGGTTCTCCACCCGCGCCTACAGTGACCTGTTCGCCGACCGCGCGCTGATGGATGCGATGTGGACCAGCCTGGTGGTGGCGTTCTGGACCGCCTGTACCGCCACCGTGCTGGGCACGCTGGCGGCGATGGTGATGACCCGCTTCAAGCGATTCCGTGGCAAGCCGATGTTCGGTGCGCTGGTCACCGCGCCGCTGGTGATGCCGGATGTGATCCTGGGCTTCTCGCTGATGGCGCTGTTGGCCTCGATGGGCGCGATTCCCGGCTTCCCGGCGCGCGGCCTGACCACCATCTGGATCGCGCACGTCACCTTCACCCTGTGCTTCGTCACCGTAGTGGTGTCCTCGCGCCTGCAGGAAATGGACCTGTCGCTGGAAGAAGCCGCGATGGACCTGGGCGCCAGCCGGCTGACCGTGTTCGGCCGGATCACCCTGCCGATCATCGCGCCGGCGCTGGTGGCGGGCTGGTTGCTGGCGTTCACCCTGTCGCTGGATGACGTGGTGGTGGCCAGCTTCGTGGCCACGCCGGGCTCGACCACGTTGCCGATGAAGGTGTTTGCCTCGGTGCGCATGGGTATCAGCCCGAAGATCAACGCACTGGCCACCCTGCTGGTATCGGCGGTATCGATCGCCGCGGTGATCGGCTGGTACATCAATGCCCGCGCCGAGAAGCGGCGCCAGCGCGACCTGCAGCTGGCGCGGCAGGACAACGGCTGAGCACACGACCTGTCGACAGCGCCGGCAACACCCGGCTCACGGACAGCGGCGCACAATGGGGGTCTTCCAGATGGAGATCCCCCATGACCGTCGAGATCATCGACCCGGCCACCGGCCAGGTGACCTACCGCCATGAACTGATGGGCGCTGCTGACATCGAGCAGCGCCTGCAGGCTGCCGCCGATGCCTTCCCCGGCTGGGCCGATCACTCGCTGCAGGATCGCGGTGCCATCCTGCGCCGGATCGCCGCCCAGCTGCGCGCGCGCCGCGATGATCTGCAGCGGGCGATGACCCACGAGATGGGCAAGCTCAAGGCCGAGGCGCTGGCCGAGGTCGACAAATGCGCTGCCGCCTGCGAGTACTACGCTGACCACGCGGCCGACTATCTCAAGCCGCAGCTGATCGACACCGAAGCCCAGCGCAGCTATGTGCGCTACGAGCCGATCGGCTGCGTGTTCGCGGTGATGCCGTGGAATTTCCCGATCTGGCAGGTGTTCCGCTTCCTGGCACCGGCGTTCATGGCCGGCAACGTGGCCCTGCTCAAGCACGCCAGCAATGTGCCGCAATGCGCCGACCTGATCCTGGCGGTGTGCCGTGACGGAGGCCTTCCGGATGGCGTGTTCGATGTACTGCACATCGACAACGACCAGGCCGCCGAGGTGCTGCGCGACGCACGGGTGAAGGCGGTGACGCTGACCGGCAGCGAGCGGGCAGGGCGTTCGATCGCCTCCAACGCCGGCAGCCAGCTGAAGAAGTCGGTGATGGAGCTGGGCGGCAGCGATGCCTTCGTGGTGCTGGACGATGCCGACCTCGACAAGACCGTGGCTGCGGCGGTGAAGTCGCGCTTCGACAACAGCGGGCAGACCTGCATCGCGGCCAAGCGCTTCATCGTGGTCGATGCGGTGGCCGACGAGTTCACCCGACGCTTCGTTGAAGCGGCGGGCCAGCGCCAGTATGGCGATCCCAACGAGCGCGGCACCACGCTGGCGCCGATGGCCCGTGCCGACCTGCGCGACGAACTGCACAAGCAGGTGCAGGCCAGCGTGGCCAAGGGCGCGCGCGTTCTGGTCGGCGGCGAGCCCGTTGCGGGTACGCATGCCGGCTATCCCGCCACCGTGCTCGACCAGGTCGGCCCGGGCATGCCGGCGTATGACGAGGAGCTGTTCGGTCCCGTGGCCGCAGTGATCCGGGTCAGCGACGAGGCCGAGGCACTGCGCGTGGCCAATGACACCCGCTTCGGCCTGGGCGGCAGCGTGTGGACCGGCGATCCGGTACGTGGCGAGCGCTTCGCACAGCGCATGGAATGTGGCGCTGCGTTCGTCAACGCCATCGTCAAGAGCGATGCGCGGTTGCCGTTCGGTGGCAGCAAGCAGTCCGGCTTCGGTCGGGAGCTGGCTGACCACGGCATCCATGAGTTCATGAACATCAAGACCGTCTACGTGGCTTGATGCCGAACGGTAGTGCCGGCCGCTGGCCGGCATTGCCTGGTTGCCGGCCAGCGGCCGGCACTACCAAAGGCGGGTCATGTGCCACGATACAGGTATGGTGGGTATCGACCGTTGGGCGATACGCGCTACAACCACTTCGCGCGCTTGAATAGCCGGTACAGCCCCACGCACACGCCACCCACACCGACAATCATCAGCGGGTACGACCACGGTTCGCTCAGCTCCGGCATGTGGCTGAAGTTCATGCCGTACCAGCTGGTGATCAGCGTCGGTGCCGCCAGCAACGCGGCCCACGCGCCGAGGCGCTTGACCGTCTCGCCCTGCGCCAGCGTCACCAGCGACAGGTTCACGCTGAGCGCGGTGCCCAGCATTTCGCGCAGGGTATCGATCACATCACTGATGCGTACCGCGTGGTCATGCACGTCACGGATGTACAGCTTCACTTCGTCCGGAATCAGCTCGCCCTGGTAGCGGCGCAGCTGCGCCAGCACGTCCTGCAGCGGCGCCACCGCCATCCGCATCTTGTTCAGTTCGCGCTTGAGCTCGTACAGCCGCACCACGGTGCTGCGCTTGTAGTTCTCGGCGAAGATGTCCTTTTCCAGCAGGTCCAGCGTGTCGCGGAAGCGGTGCACGATCGGCAGGTAGTTGTCGACCACGAAGTCGGTCACCGCGTACAGGCAGTACGACGGGCCCATCTTCAGCAGCTGCGGCTCGCGCTCGACCCGTGCACGTACCGGTGCGTAGGACAGCGAGGCGCCGTGGCGCACCGTCACCAGGAAGCGCGGGCCGAGGAAGGCATGGGTTTCGCCATACTGGATGCGCTCGTCGACCATCTGCGCGGTGGTCACCACCACGAACATCGAATTACCGTAGGTCTCGACCTTGGGCCGCTGGTGCGCGTTGCGCGCATCCTCGATCGCCAGGTCGTGCAGGCAGAATTCCTCCTGCAGTTTCAGCAGCACATCGTCGTTGGGATCGTACAGGCCGACCCAGACGAAGCCATTGCCACTGGCAATGACATCGCTGATGGCGTCCAGGCTGATGTCGTGGCGTTTGCCCTCGTCATCGTAGTGGACGCAGTTGATGACGCAGGCGGGGTTGGCCGAAGCAGGGGCGGAAGCGGAGGCGGGCAATGACATGCCCGCCATCGTGCGTCAGTGCCGTGTTTCGGACAAGTGAGGACGGCGCCCCAGCACCCAGGCCAGTGCCACGTGCACGGGCAGCAGCAGCACGATCCACTGCACGTTGTACTGGGCCTGCAGGCTCAGCCAGTGCAACACCAGCGCGGCCACAGCCTGTACCGCCAGCAGCCACAGTACGACCCTGAACATGCGGCCCGGCACGCGCCGGCGCAGCAGTGCGATCGCGCCCGGCAGCAGCAGCACGGCCAGCGGCGAAAGCAGCAGCAGGTTGCGGTTGGCCCAGGCAGCGTAGTGGGTGCTGAAGCCCCACAGGAACACCAGCAGGCTGCCGGCGATGGCACACAGCAGCCAGAACGGCAGGGCCAAACCGGCCAGCAGGCGCGGGCGACGGCGCAGCGCAACGATGCCGCCGGCCACGACCAGCCCGAGCAGCAGCCACGGCCACCAGCGGCGCGCGAATTCCTTCGGCTCCGGGTCGATGCGGTGCGGCAGCAGTTCCTGTTCGGACTGCACCAGCGGCCGCCCATCGCTGTTGCGCGCCTGGCGCAGTGCATCGGCCAGGCGCATCGGCACGAAGGCTTCCTGCCAGCGCGACAGTGGCTGGTCGGCGAACGGACCGAGGCCGACATCGAAGCCCAGCCACATCCACGGTGCCGGCGAGGCCAGGCGTACCGACTCGCTGCGATAGGTGTTGCCACGCGAGCGCCCCGACAGCTGTGACTGCAGGCCGCCATCCAGCGCCTTGTTCACCGTGTCGCGCACCATGGTGGCGCAGTTGGCGGTGTAGTAGTCGTAGTGGTAGCGCGCGTTTTCCGGCTTGGCCCGTTCGGCCAGGTCGGCGGCCAGCGCACGCGCCTGCTCGGGGCGCAGGTCCAGCCACTGCACGCTGGCGCCACGGCCGGTCTCGTCGTAGTACGACAGGTCCTGCTGCAGCGGCAGCGCGACCAGGTAATACATCATGTCGCCGCGCACGAAGCGGCTGATGAAGTCGTCCTCGGACGGATCGAAATAGCCGAAGTTGTACGAGGTTGCTTCGCCACTGACCGGATCGATCACGACGATGGCGTCATGGCCGAAGCGTTCGAAGAACACGGTGCCCGGCTGCATGGTCACCACACCGATGCGCGGGGCCGGAGCCTCGGCGCTGGCAGTGGCAGGGACAGGCGTGGCTGCCGCCGGCTGCGCGAAGGCGGCCAGCGGCAGGGCCGTGGCCAGCACGCACAGTGCCAGCCATGCCGTCAGGCGCAGTGCCTGGAGGGGGCCACCGCGCTTCAAGCGTCGTCCTGCGCGTCCGGCGGCAGCACGGTCACGTGGAAGGCCTGTACCCGGCGCGCATCGGCGCGGGCTACGCGGAACATGAAGCGGTCCAGCGCCAGCTCATCGCCGACTTCCGGCAGATGGCCCACGGCCTCGGTGACCAGGCCACCGATGGTGTCGTAGTCCTCGTCGGAGAACGTCGCGCCGAAGCGCTCGTTGAAGTCGCCGATCGGGGTCAGCGCGTCGACCACGTACTGGCCGTCGGACTGGATGGCGATCTGCGCCGACGGATCCTCGGCCTCGTCATGCTCGTCGTCGATCTCGCCGACGATCTGTTCCAGCACGTCCTCGATGGTGCCCGGGCCGGCAACACCGCCGTACTCGTCGACCACGATGGCCATGTGGTTGCGTGACAGGCGGAACTCCTTCAGCAGCACGTTGAGCTTCTTCGCCTCCGGGATCAGCACCGCCGGGCGCAACAGCTCGCGCACGTTGGCCGGGCCGTTGTCGGCGACCACGCCGCGCAGCAGGTCCTTGGCCAGCAGGATGCCAAGGATGTCGTCCTTGTTCTCGCCGTGCACCGGGAAGCGCGAATGGCCGGATTCGACCACCTGCTTCATCAGTTCCAGGAAGGGCGCTTCGACCGGCAGCGAGACCATCTGCGAGCGCGAGATCATCACGTCGCCCACGGTCAGCTCGGCCACCGAAATGGCGCCTTCCATCATCTTCAGGGTATCGGCGGCGATCAGACCCTCTTCCTGCGCGGTGTGCAGGACAGCGACCAGCTCGTCGCGGGTATGGGGTTCGCCGGAGAAGGCGGAGGTCAGGCGTTCAAGCCAGCCGCGCTTCTTTTCACTGGGCTCCTGTGCGGAGCTACTACTGTCGTCTTCTGACATCTCTGGAAAAAGGGCACCCGGCAAGCCGGGCGTTGGCCCAAGTCTAGCAGGATGTGGCGGCCTGTCAGTGACCGTCGCTGCCCGGTCCGGTGATTGGGGGTGGGGCCAGTTCAGGCCGGGCGGGGGCTTCTTCTTCGGGCAGGTCCAGGCTGTAGGTGCAGCCGGCCAGGGTTTTGCCGGGATGAGAGGCCACGGTGGAGACGCTGAGGATGATCGACTCGATCTGGGCCTCGCCGGTCTTCGGGTCGGTCACGTCGCGGCTGACCAGCTCGCGCCCGGCCATGAACTTGCCATCCTGGTCGTAGCCGGTCTCCAGCCCCAGCTGCCTGGCCAGCGGCCGTGGATCAGCCTGGTCGAGGATCGCCATGACGCTGGACCCGGCCACGGCGACCCGTTCGGTGCGGGCGCCGAACACGCTGATCGGCTGGGCCAGCCGGTACTCGCTCATGAACTGGTTGCCCTGCGGCAGCGGCTGCAGGCCGTGGGCGACGGCTTTCAGTGGATCAGCCAGCAGGGGCGCCAACGCGGCCTGCTCAGCCACGCCCTGGCGGCATTCGATCAGCGCCGGCAGGTCCAGGGCGGCGGCCGGGGCGGACACGGCGAGCAGCAGGGGCAGGGCAATACGCAGCACGGGCACAGGATCCGCAACGGAAGGCAGGCCGGTGATCGTACCGGTCCCGCTCAGCCATCGCGAGCGCCCCAAGGCAATCAGGGCGGATACCGGCGCGTGGTCGCAGGGTACCAGCGCAGCCTGACCGGGTAGCCCAGTCGCACCTGCAGGTGGTCGCGCACAACCGCCGCCGTCGCGCGGTTGGCTGGGGTATCCCGCAGCTCCACCTCCAGCTCCCCGGTCGTGACATCCAGGCTATAGCCGAACAGGTCGGGCAGCTGGGCCAGGAGCCAGTCCCGCTGTGCGTGCAGGCGGCGCTGCATCTCGGCCTGGGTCATCGCTGCGCCGGTGATGTAGCGCACGCGTTGCGGGCCGTCCGCGCCTGGATGTGTCTCATCGGCCTCGGGTGAGCCGCCGGTCAGTCGCACCACGACGTTCCAGCCCGTTGCGTTGTTCACCCAGATGCCGGCCAGGCGTGCCGCGTGTCGCGCTTCCAGGCGTTCCCTCAATGCGTACTGCTGCGCTTCGGCGACAGTGTGGCGGGCATCAGTTTCGCTGCTGCCGAAGAAGGCCTGCACCTCGGCGACCTTGGTGGCGATGTCGGCGGCACTGTCGCTGACCGGGAATGGCGACGGTCGCTCCCGGTCGGGGTCGATGCCCGGGGCGGCCGCCACCTGCAGCAGGGCAGCGAAGAGTGCTGGCAGCAGCATGGGGTCGTCCTCCGTGATGAACCCGTTGTGCGTGGGCGTCAGCGCTCGCCGGCGTAGGGATCGGCGATGCCGAGCTCGGCCAGGATCTCGCGCTCAAGCTGTTCCATCGCGTCGGCTTCCTTGTCGTCCTCGTGGTCCCAGCCGAGCAGGTGCAGCACGCCGTGCACGGTCAGGTGCGCGTAGTGGGCGTTGAGCGCCTTGCCCTGTTCGTCGGCTTCGCGGGCCACCACCGGTGCGCAGATCACCAGGTCGCCCAGCAGCGGGAACTTGACGCCCTTGGGCAGGCCTTCGGGCACTTCGGCCGGGAAGCTGAGCACATTGGTGGCGTAGTCCTTGCCGCGGTAATGGCGGTTCAGCGACTGCCCTTCCTTGGCATCGACCACGCGGATGGCCAGGTCGGCCTCGCGGATGCGGCTTTTCAGCGCAGCGGCCACCCACTTGCGGAAACTCACCGCCGCCGGCAGGCCGGTGCGCGGCAGGGCATAACTGACGGCGACGTCCAGTCGCACGGGACCACGGGTCATGGAGTTGCTCCAGGTTGGATCTGATGCAGGTCGCGGCGGTCGTAGGCGCTGACGATGCGCGCCACCAGCGGATGACGCACCACGTCGCGGGATTCGAAGAAGGTGAAGCTGACGCCCTCGACCTCGCGCAGCACGTCGATCGCGTCGCGCAGGCCGGACTTCACATGCTTGGGCAGGTCGGTCTGGGTCAGGTCACCGGTGACCACCGCAGTGGAGCCGTAGCCCAAGCGGGTCAGGAACATCTTCATCTGCTCGATGGTGGTGTTCTGCGCCTCGTCCAGGATCACGAACGCATCGTTGAGCGTGCGGCCGCGCATGTAGGCCAGCGGCGCGATCTCGATGACGTTCTTCTCCAGCAGCTTGACCACCTTCTCCACGCCCATCATCTCGTACAGGGCGTCGTACAGCGGTCGCAGGTAGGGGTCGACCTTCTGGCTCAGGTCACCGGGCAGGAAGCCCAGCTTCTCGCCGGCTTCCACCGCCGGGCGCACCAGGATCAGGCGCTGCACCCGCGATTCGTTCAGTGCTTCGACTGCGCTGGCCACGGCCAGGAAGGTCTTGCCGGTACCGGCCGGACCGATGCCGAAGTTGATGTCATGCGTGGCGATCTGGTGCAGGTAGCGGCCCTGGTTGGCGCCACGGCCACGCACGGTACCGCGCTTGACCTTGATCGCCACCTCCTGCGCTTCGTAGGAGCGTTCGGCGATCTGCTCGACGTTGGCCTGCGCCAGGCGCAGGTGGATGGCGTGGTTGTCGAAAGTGGTTTCGCCGGCTTCGGCGTACAGCGCTTCAACCAGCTTCTGCGCCTCGATGATGGCTTCGTTGGGCCCGCTGACGCGGAACACGAAGCCACGATTGGCGATCTCCACGCCGAGCTTCAGCTCGATCTGGCGCAGGTGCCCGTCGAAGGGGCCGCACAGGTTGGCCAGTCGCTCGTTGTCTTCCGGCGACAGGGTGAAGTCTCGATGCTCGATGCTTTTCATTGCTCGGGGTGGGGCGGAAGCCTTCCACCGCAGTGTATTCAGGGAGGATAAGGGTAGCGCGCGCGTGGGGCACACGGCCAGCAGACGGTCGATACAGCGTTTTCCACACCCGATGTGGACGGGGTGCGCGGAAACCTGTGGATAGACCTTGGCAATGCTTGTGCCACAAGGCTCATGAGGTCCTGGTGAAAAAAGCGTCATGGTTGCCTGTCGCCGCAGCTGCACTGTCACGGGCGGCCTGCAGGGGGACGTTCATCGTGATGGCAGTGCAGGTTTCATTGCCGTGCGAGCAACAGCGCCACGTCCTGCCGGATTTCCACAGCGGTTGTGGAATGATGCCGAACCAACCTGTGGATAGGTGGTGCAGAGCCTTGCAGCAAAAGGCTTGCCAACGGATGGTGAAAAAACCGTCAGGGCTGATCGGAATCATTGAGGGTGCACGGGGCGCATGGCACCGTGGCGCCGTGGCAGGAGGGGATGGCATGGGCATCGGCAACGGGATGCGTGGAATCGGACTGGCGGGCATCGGCTTGCTGGCAGGGTGTGGGCAGGCACCGCCTGCAGCGCTCGGCACGCTGGAGTGGGACCGGATCACGGTGCCGGCACCGGCGGCCGAAGTGATCGCTACGGTGGAGGTGCGCGAAGGCCAGCCGGTCAAGGCCGGCGCGGTGCTGATGCAGCTCGACCCGGCCCGCGGTGACGCGCAGTTTGCTGCCGCGCAGGCCGATACGATGCGCGCGCAGGCACAACTGGAAGAGCTGAAGATCGGCCCGCGCCAGGAACAGATCGCGCAGGCCCGGGCCCAACTGGCGGCGCTTCGCGCGCAGGCCGTCGAAGCCAGCGCCTACTACCGACGGGTACAGCCGTTGGCACGCCAGCGCCTGGTGGCCGCCGCCGAGCTGGACCGTGCGCGGGCGGCCGCCGGCAACGCGGAGTCCAGCGCACGTGCGGCCGAGCAGGCCTTGCTGGAGCTGGAGCACGGCAGCCGCGCACAGGACATCGCGCAGGGCCAGGCGGCCGCCGACGCCGCACAGGCGCAGCAGGTGGTACAGGGCGTCAACCTGCAGAAGCTACAGCTGCGCGCGCCGCGCGATGGCGTGGTCGATGCCCTGCCTTACCGGCAGGGTGACCAGGCGCCGATCGGGGCGCCACTGGCGGTGATGCTGGTCGGCGAGCGCCCCTATGCACGCGTCTACCTGCCGCAGCCGCTGCGCCTGCAGGTCAAGGTCGGGCAGGCTGCGCAGATACAGCTGGAGGGGGGAAGCACCGTACTGAAGGGGCATGTACGCGCGATCCGCAGCGAGCCTTCATTCACCCCGTACTACGCACTGACCGGCGATGACGTCGCGCGCCTGAGCTACCTCGCCGAGATCGAAGTGGACACGGCCACCGACATGCAGAAGCTTCCGGCCGGGCTGCCGGTGCAGGTGCGCTTCTGAACACCGGCGACGACATCGCGGTGCATGCGCAGGGCCTGACCCGCCGCTTCTGCGAACTGCTGGCCGTCGACAACGTCGACCTGACCGTGCCGCGTGGGCAGGTGTACGGCTTCCTGGGGCCGAATGGATCCGGAAAGTCGACCACCATCCGCATGCTGTGCGGCCTGCTGGAGCCGAGCGCTGGGCAGATCGAGGTGCTGGGGTTGGCGGTTCCCGAGCAGGCCGAAGCACTGCGCCGGCGCATCGGCTACATGACCCAGCGCTTCTCGTTATATGAAGACCTGTCGGTGCGCGAGAACCTGGAATTCCTCGCCGCCATCCAGGATCTGCCACGCGCGCAGGCCCGGCAGCGGGTCGACGAACTGCTGCAGCAGTACCGGTTGCAGGACCGGCAGCCACAACTGGCCGGAACCCTCAGTGGTGGACAGAAGCAGCGCCTGGCCCTGGCTGGCGCCGTCGTGCACGCGCCCGAGCTGCTGTTCCTGGATGAGCCGACCAGCGCGGTCGATCCGGAATCGCGCCGCGATTTCTGGGAAGCCCTGTTCGAACTGGCCGACGCGGGAACCACGGTGCTGGTGTCGACCCACTACATGGACGAAGCCGAGCGCTGCCATCGGTTGGCGATCCTCGATCGCGGCGCGTTGGTGGCCGATGGCACGCCGGCTGAGCTGTGCGCACGGTTGGAAGGGCGCACGCTGCAGGTCACCGCATCGCAGCCGCGCCTGGCCAGCCGCGCACTGGCCGATCTGCCCGGCGTGCTCAGCGTGGCGCAGATCGGCACCCATCTGCGCGTGCTGTGCAATGAGGGCGCAGCGGACGTCGCAGTGCTGGCCCGTGCGCTGGCCAACGCTGACCCGCAGGCCCGCATCGAGACGGTGGCGCCGAACCTGGAAGACGTGTTCGTGGCCGCCACCCGTGGCCGCGGCAGGGAGCCGGCGGCATGAACCTGCGCCGGCTCTGGGCGATCATGCTCAAGGAACTGCGGCAGCTGCGCCGCGACCGCATCACGCTGGCGATGATCGTTGGCATTCCGGTGATGCAGCTGTTGCTGTTCGGCTATGCGATCAACCTCAACCTGCGTCATCTCGATGCGGGTGTCGCCGACCAGGCCAACAGCGCCGCTTCGCGCGCACTGGTGCAGGACATGGTGGCCACCGGCGTGATCACGCCGCGCAGCGAGGCCTACACGCCGGACCAGCTGATGCAGGCGCTGCGCCGTGGCGAGATCAGCGTCGGCATCGTGGTGCCGGCCGACTTCGAGCGTCGCCGCTTCGACGGTCGCGAAGCGGTGCAGGTGCTGGTCGATGGCAGCGACACCGTGGTGCAGAGCGCGGCGATCCAGCTGGCACAGGTGCCGTTGGACACGCGCCCGACCAGTAACACGCGGCCACTGCGCGACGGCAGCATCGCCAGTGGTCCGGTCAGCGTGACCAGCTTCTACAACCCGCAGCGGCGCTCGGCGGTGAACATCGTGCCGGGCCTGATCGGGGTGATCCTGACCATGACCCTGGTGATGTTCACAGCGGTGGCGGTGGTGCGCGAACGCGAGCGCGGCAACATGGAACTGCTGATCGCCACGCCGGTGTCGCGCAGCGAACTGATGGTCGGCAAGGTGCTGCCCTATGCAGCCATCGGCCTGTTGCAGACCACGCTGGTGCTGGTGCTGGGCACCTGGCTGTTCCAGGTGCCCATTCGCGGCAGCCTGCTGGACATCTACCTGGCCGCGGTACTGCTGGTGCTGGCCAACCTGGCGCTGGGTCTGTTGATCTCCACGCGCGCGCGCTCGCAGTTCCAGGCGATGCAGATGACGTTGTTCCTGTTCCTGCCGTCGATCCTGTTGTCGGGCTTCATGTTCCCGTTCGCCGGCATGCCGCGGCCGGTGCAGTGGCTGGCCGAAGTGCTGCCACTGACCCATTTCCTGCGCCTGGTGCGCGGCATCATGCTGCGCGGGGCCTCGCTGTGGGAGCTATGGCACGACGCGCTGGCGCTGCTGGCCTTCATCGTGGTGATGATGACCCTGGCGATCCTGCGCTTCCGCAAGCGGCTGGATTGAGGCATGCCGACCAACGGGCGGCATCCACCCCGGTAGGGGCCGACCGTTGGTCGGCACACCCAAACCTTATTCCGCCACCACCCGTGCGCGCAGCGAATTGGTCAGCGCTTCGGTGATCACCACGTCCACGAACTGGCCGATCAACCGCGCCGGCGCGGGGAAGTTCACCGACCGCATGTTCTCGGTCTTGCCGGTCAGCTCGTTCGGGTTCTTGCGCGAGGGCCCTTCCACCAGCACGGTCTGCACGGTGCCGACCATCTTTTCGGAGATGCCGGCGGCATGCGCATTGATGCGCTCCTGCAGGCGCGACAGGCGCGCGTGCTTCTCGGCATCGCTGATCGTGTCCTCCAGGTCCGCAGCTGGCGTACCCGGGCGTCGCGAATAGATGAAGGAGAAGCTGTGGTCGAAGCCGATGTCCTCGATCAGCTTCATGGTCTTCTCGAAATCGGCATCGGTCTCGCCGGGGAAGCCGACGATGAAGTCCGAGCTGATCGAGATGTCCGGGCGCACCGCACGCAGCTTGCGGATCTTCGACTTGAATTCCAGCGCGGTGTAGCCGCGCTTCATCGCCGACAGCACGCGGTCGCTGCCTGCCTGTACCGGCAGGTGCAGGAAGTTGGCCAGCTGCGGCACGTCGCGGAACGCATCGATCAGCGAATCGCTGAACTCCAGCGGGTGCGAGGTGGTGAAGCGGATGCGGCCGACGCCATCGATCTCGGCGATGGTGCGGATCAGCAGGCCGAGGTCGGCAAATTCGCCCTCACCATACGGCCCGCGATAGGCGTTGACGTTCTGGCCGAGCAGGTTGATCTCGCGCACGCCCTGCGCGGCCAGCTGCGCCACTTCCACCACCACGTCCTCGAACGGACGGCTGACTTCGGTGCCACGGGTGTAGGGCACCACGCAGAACGAGCAGTACTTGGAGCAGCCTTCCATGATCGACACGAACGCCGAGGCGCCTTCGGCGCGCGGCTCGGGCAGGCGGTCGAACTTCTCGATCTCGGGGAAGCTGATGTCCACCTGCGGGCGCTTCTGCTCGCGGCGTGCGCGGATCAGTTCCGGCAGGCGATGCAGGGTCTGCGGGCCGAACACCAGGTCCACGAACGGGGCGCGCTTGATGATCGCTTCGCCTTCCTGCGAGGCAACGCAGCCGCCCACGCCGATGATGACCTCGCGGCCCTTGTTCTTCAGGCCCTTCCACACGCCCAGCTGGCTGAACACCTTCTCCTGCGCCTTCTCGCGGATGGAGCAGGTATTGACCAGGATGACGTCGGCGTCGTCCGGGCTGTCGGTCAGTTCCAGGCCATCGCTGGCGGCAAGCACGTCGGCCATCTTGGCCGAGTCGTACTCGTTCATCTGGCAACCGTGGGTCTTGATGTACAGCTTGCCTTTCACCTGGTCGGGCTTGCGCGGACCGGCGGGCAGGGCAACGAGCGGGGTACCGCCCGGCGTGGCGGGCGGAAAGACGTCTGGCGTCCCGGTCATGGCGCTTAATCCATTCGGGTGGCGGGAAAGCGGGCAATTCTACCCGCATCCCGCGCCAGCCGCCGCGATCATGCAGCGCCGGGCCTTCAGTAGAGCCAGGCCAGGCCTGGCTGCCTTCCCTCCCGCAGGCGCCGCGAACGGGCTCATCCACGCATGGCGTGGATCTACTGCAACCGCGCTTACGCCGCCGCCAGCTCCGCATCGATCTGCCGCGAACGGTCGAAGGCGGTCATCGCGCTCATCCGTGCAATGTAGTCAGCCGTGGCCGGCGCAGGCTGCACCAGGCCGAAGGCCGTGGTCCAGGCCAGCGCATTGCCCCACAGCACGTCGGCGGCGCTCATCGTCTCGCCGAGCAGGTAGGGGCCCTGTGCCAGCTGGGCCTCGATCACCTGCAGCACGGTCTCGGCGTCGTTGTACGGCGACATCAAGCGCGGCGGCGGCTCGCGATGCATCGCCTTGTCGATCATCGCCGGCTCGAAACAGGCGCCATAGAAGGCCATCCAGCGCAGGTAGGGCCCGCGCAGGGCGTCGCCGATCGGCGGCGCCAGCCCGGCTTCCGGATACAGGTCGGCCAGGTACAGATAAATGGCTACCTGCTCGGTCACCAGCGCGCCGTTGTGGACGATGGCCGGCACCTTGCCCATCGGGTTGATGGCCAGGTAGGCCGGGGCCAGGTTGGCGCCGGCCTTCAGGTCCAGCACCTGCATGCGGTAGTCCGCACCCAGCGCTTCGAGCAGGGCCACGGCGCCGCTCGAGCGCGAACGGGCGGCGTGGTACAGGGTGATCTGGCGTGAGGTCATGGCATTGCTCCTTGCGGTGGGTGGTGAACTGGAGGCCATCCTGAGGCACTATTGCGGACGACTTCTGTCCTCGATCCTTCATGCGCCATACCGCCCATCGACTGCTGCGCCTGATCGCCCTGCTGCAGGCCCGACGCCAGTGGTCGGGGGCTGAGCTTGCCGAGCGCATGGGCGTGGACCGGCGCAGCATCCGCCGTGACATCGAGCGCCTGCGCGAACTGGGCTATCCGGTCCAGGCCTCGTCGGGGGTCGGTGGCGGCTACCAGCTCGGGGCAGGGGCACCGGTACTGCCGATGCTGCTGGACGAGGAGGAGGCGACCACCCTGGCGATCGCCCTGCGTGCCGCGTCCGCGACCGTCGCCGGCATCGACGACACCGCCCGTGGCCTGTTGTCCAAGCTCGACCCGCTTGTGCCGACCCGTCGCCGCCAACAGGCCGGCGAGGTGCATGCCGCCACCGCCACCCTGTCCGACCTTCCGTCCACCGACGCACGCCTGCTCGGGCGGCTGGCCCAGCACTGCCGGCAGGCGTCACGGCTGGCCTTCGAATACCGCAGCGCGCAGGAGGCGGTGACCCAGCGCGAGGTCGAGGCGCAGCACCTGGTCAACTACGGGCGGCGCTGGTACCTGCTGGCCTGGGACCTGGGCCGGCAGGACTGGCGCACCCTGCGCGTGGACCGGATGGGCGCGGTGCGCGAATGCTCCGAGCCGGGCATGCATCGCCGCACGCCCGCACCACCGGATGTGATGGTGCGGCAGGCGGTCAGCCAGGCCCCGTTCGCGCTGCAGGCCATCGTCCGCCTGGCCGGCAGCCGCGCCGAGCTGGAAGGCCGCATCCCGCCCTGGTGTGGCGTACTGGAGGCTGATGGCGCCGACCATTGCCTGCTGCGCATGGGCGCCGAGAGCCGCGGCATGATGCTGGCGCAGATCCTCAGCCTGGACCGGGTGCCGGTGGCGTTGTGGACCACGCCGCCGGGCCTGCGCGATGAACTGGCACAGCGCCTGGCCGGATTGGGGCAGGTGCTGGCTGTGCCGCCGGTCACAGCCTGAGCCGCGTCGCTTGGCAAGCCCCGGCGAAGCTGGGACACTCGCCGGCATGAAGGGGATACTGGGGACAACGGCGATCATCATCGCTGCGCTGACCGCTGCGCCGGCCAGTGCGGGCACCCTGTTCAAGTGCCAGGGCGCCGACGGGGTCACCAGCTATGTCAGCAAGCGCGTGGCCGGGGCCCGTTGCAGCCCCATCAGCTACAGCCGCGACATCCGCCCGGCACCGCGCCCGGTCGTGGCCGCGCCGAAGCCGGCGCCGACCACCGTGGCCAGCATCGAGCGCAACCCGGTGGCGGTGGCAGCCAGCGCTGCGGCACCGGCGCCAGCCGCCGTACCCGCGCCCCCGGTCGCCTCGCGCAGCGGGCGGATGGTCAGCGGCCAGGTCTATTCCTTCATGAAGGATGGCGTGCGCCACTACACCAGTGCGCGACCGACCCAGGTGGCCAACCTCGGCCCGGTGCGCACCATCCGCTACAGTTTCATGGAGCGCTGCTACGCCTGCGGCGTCAATCCGCGCGTGGACTTCGGTTCGGTGCGCTTGAACACCACCGCGTTCCAGACCGAGATCACCTCGGCCGCACGCGAGTTCGGTGTCGACGAAGCCGTGGTGCGCGCCATCATCCATGCCGAGTCGGCCTACAACCCGACCGCGCTCAGCCGCGCCGGCGCGCAGGGCCTGATGCAGCTGATGCCGCCAACCGCAGCCCGCTTCGGGGTCAGCGATTCCTACGACGCCGGGCAGAACATCCGTGGTGGCGTGCAGTATCTTGCGTGGTTGCTGAAACGTTTCAATGGCGACCTGACCCTGGCCGCGGCCGGCTACAACGCCGGCGAAGGCGCGGTCGACCGCCACGGTGGCGTGCCGCCCTACAGCGAGACCCAGTACTACGTACGCCGGGTCGGGCAGCTGGCCGAGCGTTACCGCACCGCCCTGAGTCACCAGTAGGTGCCGCCGACCGTTGGTCGGCACTCCCCTTTGAACAGGTGGGTGCCGACTGTCAGTCGGCACTCCTTTGAAAGGTAGAGCCGGCCGCTGGCCGACAACCCCGCAATCAATGTTGTTGCAGTGCGTTGTGTGGCGCGCGACGGTTCCGCTACACTCGCCCATGATTCAAAGCGGCTCTGGCCCCCACCGGATCCGCTGGCAGCCTTAAAGCTACCTAATCAATATCGGAGTGCCGGATGGCCAACGATGGGGTACACGATCCAGTCAACACCGGACGTCGGCGTTTTCTTTCTGCCACCACTGCTGTGGTGGGCGCCGTCGGCGTCGGATTCACCGCCGTTCCTTTCATCAAATCCTGGAACCCCAGTGCCCGCGCCAAGCTTGCCGGCGCACCGGTGGTGGCCGACATCAGCGCCCTGCAGGAAGGCCAACGCCTGATCGTGGAATGGCGTGGCCAGCCGATCTGGATCGTCAAACGGTCCAAGGCAATCCTGGATGCGCTGCACGGGCTGGATGGCCGCCTCAAGGACCCCGAGTCCGGCGAGAAGGACCAGCAGCCGGACTACGTGCTGAAGCAGAACCCCGAGCTGCGCTCGATCAAGCCGGACATCTCCGTGCTGGTCGGCCTGTGCACGCACCTGGGCTGCTCGCCGGAAATGGTCGCCGAGATCCGGCCCGAGCCCTACGACCCGCAGTGGAAGGGTGGCTACTTCTGCCCCTGCCACAAGTCGCGCTTCGACATGTCCGGCCGCGTCTTCAAGGACGTGCCGGCGCCGATCAACCTGAAGGTGCCCGCGCACCACTACCAGGACGACAACACCATCATCATCGGTGTCGATCCGCAGGGGGCTGCCTGATGGCCAATATCCTCAGCCGTACCGCCAGCGGCGTCGCCGACTGGGTCAATGCCCGCGCGCCGGGCCTGATGCCGGTCTATCGCAAGCACGTCAGCGAGTACTACGCGCCGAAGAACTTCAACATCTGGTACTACTTCGGCTCGCTGGCACTGCTGGTGCTGGTCAACCAGATCGTCACCGGCATCTTCCTGACGATGCACTACAAGACCAACGCCGCCGAGGCGTTCGGCTCCATCGAATACATCATGCGTGATGTGGAGTGGGGCTGGCTGATCCGCTACATGCACTCCACCGGTGCCTCGCTGTTCTTCATCGTGGTCTACCTGCACATGTTCCGCGGCCTGCTGTACGGCAGTTACCAGAAGCCGCGCGAGCTGGTGTGGATCCTGGGCATGCTGATCTACCTGGTGCTGATGGCCGAAGCCTTCATGGGCTACGTGCTGCCGTGGGGCCAGATGTCGTTCTGGGGCGCCAAGGTGATCATCTCGCTGTTCGGCGCGATACCGGTGATCGGCAACGGCCTGACCGAATGGATCATGGGCGACTACCTGCCCAGCGACGCCACGCTCAACCGCTTCTTCGCGCTGCACGTCATCGCCCTGCCGTTGGTGCTGCTGTTGCTGGTGGTGCTGCACCTGGGCGCGCTGCATGAAGTGGGGTCGAACAACCCGGATGGCGTGGAGATCAAGAAGGGGCCGAAGGGCAACCGCTGGTCGCCGAACGCTCCGGCCGACGGCATACCATTCCACCCGTACTACACGCTCAAGGACGGCGTCGGCGCCGGCTTCCTGCTGATCATCGCCGCCTTCATCATCTTCTTCGCACCGGGCTTCGGCGGCCTGTTCCTGGAGCACGACAACTTCACCGAGGCCAACCGCCTGGTGACTCCGGAGCACATCAAGCCGGTCTGGTACTACACGCCCTACTACGCGATGTTGCGTGTGGTACCGAACAAGCTGGGCGGCGTGCTCGTGATGTTCTCGGCCATCGCCATCCTGTTCCTGGTGCCGTGGCTGGACAAGGCCAGGGTGAAGTCGGTGCGCTACCGCGGCTGGATCTCGAAGGTGATGCTGGGCGTGCTGGCGGTGTGCTTCGTGTGGCTGGGCGTGATTGGTTCCGGCCCGGGCACCGACGTGCATGAGACCTATATCGGGCGGGTGCTGACCTTCCTGTACTTCGCGTTCTTCATCACCATGCCGCTATGGACAAGGTTGGACAAGACCAAGCCGGTACCGGAGAGGGTGACCACGCATGACTGAGCGCTGGATGGTCCGGCTGGCCCTGACGGCCACCCTGATGCTGGGCAGTTTCCTGGCCTCCGCCGCCGAGGGCGGCACCAAGCTGCTGCAGGCCGGCAACGACCTCGGTGACCGCGCATCGCTGCAGCGCGGCGCGCAGCTGTACATGAACTACTGCTCCGGCTGCCACGCGCTGAAGTACCTGCGCTATTCGCGGATGGCGCAGGACCTGGGCCTGACCGAAGAAGAGGTGATGAACAACCTCAACTTCACCGGCTCGGCGATCGGTGACCCGATCCCGGTGGCGATGCCCAAGGAGAACGCCGAGAAGTGGTTCGGCAAGATGCCGCCGGACCTCAGCCTGATCGCGCGGGTACGCGGCAGCGACTGGGTCTACACCTATCTGAAGTCGTTCTACCTCGACAGCAGCCGGCCACTGGGCTGGAACAACGCCTTGTTTGCCAATGCTTCCATGCCCAACCCGTTGTGGGAGATGCAGGGCCTGCAGCATGCCGTGCATGGCAAGCCCGAAGCGCCGGGCATGGACCCGCCGGTGACCGGCCTGCGCCTGGAAACGCCAGGCAACGTCGATGCAGGACAGTACGACCAGGCGGTGCGGGACATCACCAACTTCCTCGAGTACGCCGGCGAACCGGCCGCACTCAAGCGCCAGCAGCTGGGCGTGTGGGTGATCCTGTTCCTGGCCCTGCTGACCTTCCTGCTGTACCTGTTGAAGAAGGAATACTGGAAGGACGTTCACTGATTCTGCCGCCGGCCATCGCACGGGCCTATTGGCTTTTGTGATGGTCGGTTGCACACTCGGGGAGGAGTCGATCGCTGGCACGGTGCCGGCGGCGCCGATGCGGCAGGCGGTCTCCTGTCGTGGGAGAGCCTTTGATGGCGGCGAGCGTACGCATGCGCAATACACTGACGCTGTTTTCCTCGAACGACGACGTACTGTGCCACCGTGTACGCCTGGTCCTGGCGGCCAAGGGCGTCACCTTCGACTTCGTTCCGGTCGATCCGCAGAACCCGCCTGAAGACCTGATCGATCTCAATCCGTACCACTCGGTACCGACCCTGGTCGAGCGCGAGCTGGTGCTGTACGCCGCTTCGGTGGTCAGCGAATACCTGGATGAGCGCTATCCGCACCCGCCGCTGATGCCGGTCGATCCGCTGTCGCGTGCACGCATCCGCCTGGCGATGCTGCGCATCGAGCACGACTGGGTGCCGCAGGTGCAGGCCATCCAGCTGGGCAACAAGACCCAGGCCGAGGCGGGGCGCAAGCGGCTGAAGGAACTGCTGACCGCCTCGCTGCCGCTGTTCAAGGCCAGCAAGTTCTTCCTCAACCCGGAAATGAGCCTGGCCGACTGCGCGATGGCGCCGATCATCTGGCGCCTGCAGTCGCTGGATGTGGCGCTGCCGAAGGACGGCAAGGCGATCGAGGACTACGGCAACCGCATCTTCCGCCACCCGGGTTTTGTCCGCAGCCTGACCGACCAGGAAAGGAAACTGCGCGACCTGCCGGTCTGATCCGGCCCCGGCTTACCCGTCTGCACGCCTACCCGCGTGCAGGCGATCCGCCCCGGCAGGGCGCCGGGCGCGTACACTTCACGCATGACCGAAGACTTCTTCCACATGACCAGCCACCGCCCGTACCTGCTGCGGGCGCTGGTGGAATGGATCAACGACAACCAGCTGACCCCGCACATCCTGGTCGACGCCGGCGTCCCCGGCGTGCAGGTCCCGCCTTCGGCGGTCAAGGATGGCCGGGTCGTGCTCAACATCGCCGAACGTGCCGTCGTGCGGCTGATGATCGACAACGAGATGGTGAGCTTCTCGGCCCGCTTCTCCGGAACCAGCTACCCGGTGCAGGTACCGATCAGTGCCGTTCTGGCTGTCTACGCCCGCGAGACCGGGCAGGGCATGGCGCTGCCGGATGACATCCCGGGCAGCGAAACCGCACCGACCAGCGACGAACTGCTGCACGAGGACGGCACGCCGCCGGAAGATACGCCGCCGGCCAGTCCGCCGCCCAAGGGCCGCCCGAACCTGCGCGTGGTCAAGTAATGTTTCCGACGCCGCCCCGATGGGCGGCGTTTTCCTTTGCAGGATCTACCGGTGGGTGCCGACCGTTGGTCGGCACACCTTCAGCCCTTACACATCCTCGGCATCCTCCACGTCCGGCCGGATCTGGCTGATCCGCGCCGCACCAGGGCCGGTGAACGAGATCAGCTGGTCGCCACGCAGCACCATGCGACCGACATGGCGATCGATGCCATCGTAGGAATACTCGAACTTGAAGGTGCGCTCGAAACCGAGCCGGCCATCCTCGCCGCGCGACAGGCGCAGGCCGGTGGCGTGCACCGCCTGGTCGAGCCACTGCACATCGGCGGCGCGGCAGGCGTTGCGGCCCAGCTCAACGGCGCGCTCGGCGGCCGAGCGTGCGGCGTTCCAGAAGAAATAGATGATTCCGCCGGCAATCAGCAACAGCAGCAGGGTAGGCATGGCGTCAGCCGTCAGAGGTCGATCCCGCAAAGATGGCGGCGAACGCGCGCTGGATCAAGCGTCCGTATCACCGCCTCGGCAGCGGTTCGTCCGTCATCGGTGATGCGGGCGCGGTAGACGGCGCGGTCGCCGGCACCGTCTGCATCGGCGCGGCGGAGGGCGAAGGCATCACCAATGGCGCGGTCGCGGTCAGTTGCAGCAGGGCCGCCCAGTCCTGGCGGTTGAAGCTGCATTCGTCCTCGCGGCCCGGCGTGCAGCTGGGGTCGATGCCGGTGCTGTTGCGTTCGCGCGCCGGCGGCAGCTTGATCAATCCGGTGCGGTCCAGCGGCAGCAGTCGCATCGCCACCGTGTTCATCACATTGCCGCCCACCAGGTACAGGGTCTGGTCGCCGCCGAGGTTGGCGGCCACCACCACTTCGCAATGCGATTTCCAGTGGCCCACCGAACCATTGCCAAGCGCCTGCACCAGTCCGCTGTAGCTGAGCGTGCTGCTGCGGTCGCGCAGGAAGCACAGCAGATCGCCTGGCGCGGGTTTGGCCGTGGCCGGGTCGACCAGCCGGTACGGCACGCCCGAGGGGCCGCCCTGGTACGCGGCACGGATGTAGTCGATGTGGCGCGGCGACGTGTTGAAGCCGGGAACGCCGGACTGCACCATCACCCAGGAAATGAACGCGGCCGACCACGGGTTGTCGATCAGGAAGGCGCGGCAGTCGCTGTCGGTGTAGCGCGTGCCCAGCGGTGCCAGGCAGCTGCTGGCGCCGGCGATGCTGCCCATCGCGTTGAGCGTGCCGCTGTTGCGCCAGTAGCCGGCCACGCGCTGCCAGGCGATCAGCCCGTTGTCGGCGAGGTGATCGCTTTCGGCTTCGGTGACGCTGAGGCTGGCGGCGCGGCCATCGCGATCGATGAAGGGGCGGAACCACAACCGGTGCTCGTTGCAGGCGGTATTGCGGATGGCTACCGCCAAGGGACTCAGGCCGAAGCGGGGTGGTACATCGCAGGCTTCAGCGGCTGCGGCGGACAGCGGGGCTGCCGCGAGCAGCAGGCAGGCAGGCAAGAGCATCCGGCGCATGCGCGGCTCCTGTGGGGGATGCCGGCAGCGTCGCAGCGCTGTCGTGAACGCCGGGTGTGAGAACGGGGTCAGATCCTTTTCCCATGGAAAAGGGAGCTGACCCCGGGTCAGGCCTCAGCCCGGCGGCGGGCCCAGCTTCAGCGACAGATCGATCGCCTGCACGTGCTTGGTCAGGCCGCCGATGGAGATGCAGTCGACGCCATCCTCGGCGATCGAGCGCAGGCCACCCAGGCCGACGCTGCCGGAGACTTCCAGGGGAATGCGGCCGGCGGTGATGCGCACCGCCTCGCGCCGCAGGTCGGGACTGAAGTCGTCCAGCAGGATGCGCTCGCAACCGGCTTCAAGCGCCTGGCGCAGCTGTGCCAGGTCCTCCACCTCGACCACCAGCGGCAGCGCGGGCCACTGCCGGCGTGCGGCGGCTACCGCCGCGGCCAGCGAACCGGCGGCGCGGATGTGGTTCTCCTTCAGCATCACCGTGTCGTACAGGCCGAAGCGGTGGTTCTCGCCACCGCCGCAGCGCACCGCGTACTTCTGCGCCAGGCGCAGGCCGGGCAGGGTCTTGCGGGTGTCGAGGATGCGCGTGCCGGTACCGGCCACCGCCGCCACGTAGCGGGCCGTGGTGGTCGCCGTACCGGACAGCGTCTGCAGGAAATTGAGCGAGGTGCGCTCGGCACTGACCAGGCTGCGGCTGTGCCCATGCAGCAGGGCCAGCACGGTGCCGGCGGTGACGGCATCGCCTTCGGAGATACGCCATTCAATGCGTACTTCGGGGTCGAGCGCGCGATGTGTAGCGTCAAACCAGGGGCGCCCGGCGATCACCGCATCCTGCTTGCACAGCAGGTAGGCGCTGTCGGCCTGGTCGGGGAGCAGGGCGGCGGTAACGTCGCCGCTGCCCAGGTCCTCGGCCAGCGCGCGCGCGACATCGGCGGCGACCAGGGCCGCATCCGGCGTCGGCAGCGTGCTCATGCGGCCGGGAAGTCCGCGATCTGGGCGGTCGGGATGGCTTCCTCGGCCAACAGCACCGGGATGCCGTCGTCGACGCGGAACACCTGCTTGCGGTCACGGGTGACCAGCGCTTCGCGCAGCGGCTGCGCCAGCGGATTGCCATCGGCCTTGTTCACCGCGCCGGCGGAAATGGCCTTGTTGAGGGCTTCCAGGCCCTTGCCATCCAGCAGGGACAGGGGCTGGCGGGTGTCCGGCGACACCAGCAGGTCGAGCAGCTTGCGATCCATGGTTCTTCGTCTTGCGTGGAAGACGGCTAGAATACGTCTTTAAGGCAGGTGACGGCCAATGACCCCCAACCCGATCGCGCCGCTTGTCGGCATCGTCATGGGTTCCCGTTCCGACTGGGAAACCATGCAGCACGCCGCCCAGAAGCTTGAAGCCCTGGGTGTTCCGTTCGAAGTGAAGGTGGTGTCCGCGCATCGGACGCCGGATGTGTTGTTCAGTTACGCCGAGCAGGCGGGCCCGCGTGGCCTGCGCGCGATCATCGCCGGTGCCGGCGGGGCCGCGCACCTGCCGGGCATGATCGCCGCCAAGACCGCCGTGCCGGTGTTGGGTGTACCGGTGCAGTCCAAGGCCCTCAACGGCATGGATTCGCTGCTGTCGATCGTGCAGATGCCGGCTGGCATCCCGGTCGCCACCTTCGCCATCGGCAATGCGGGTGCGTCCAATGCGGCGCTGTTCGCTGCCGCGATGCTGGCCAGCGACCAGCCGGCGATCGGCCAGGCGCTCGACGCCTTCCGTGCACGCCAGACCGAAGACGTGATGGCCCACGACGATCCGCGCCAATGAGCCTGACCGTCGGCATCCTGGGCGGAGGTCAGCTCGCCCGCATGATGGTCCTGGCCGGTGCACCGCTGGGACTCCGCTTCGAGCTGTATGACCCGGCCGCCGACGCCTGCAGCGGCCCGCTGGCGCCGCTCACCGTCGGTGCCTTCGATGACCGCCAGGCCCTGGCGGACTTCGCTGCCAAGGTCGATGTGGTCACCTTTGATTTCGAGAACGTGCCTGCAGACAGTGCACAGTTCCTGGCCGACCGCGTGCCGGTCTACCCGCCGCCGGCCGCACTGGCCGTGGCCCAGGACCGGTTGAGCGAGAAGACCCTGTTCCAGCAATTGGGCATTCCGTTGCCGGCCTTCGCCGACATTCGCAGCCGTGACGAGCTGGCGGCGAAGGCCGCCGAGTTCGGCCTGCCGTGCATCCTCAAGACCCGCCGCCTCGGCTACGACGGCAAGGGCCAGTTCCGCCTGCGCAGCGAGGCCGACATCGATGCCGCCTGGGATGCGCTGGGCGCGCAGGTCGAGCGCACCGGATTGATCCTGGAAGGCTTCGTCGCCTTCCAGCGCGAGGTCAGCGTGGTTGCCGTGCGTGGCCGCGATGGCAGCTTCGAAGCCTGGCCGATCACCGGCAACTGGCATGTCGACGGCGTGCTGTCGGCCAGCGTCGCACCGGCGGTGCTGTCCGACGCCGAGCAGCAGGCGGCGATCGGCTATGCGCGCCGTGTCGCCGAGCACCTGCAGTACGTCGGCGTGTTCGCACTGGAGCTGTTCTGCCGCGATGGCGATCTGTTGGCCAACGAGATGGCGCCGCGCGTGCACAACTCCGGCCACTGGACCATCGAAGGCAGCGAGACCTCGCAGTTCGAGAACCACCTGCGCGCCGTGCTGGGACTGCCTCTGGGCAGCACCCGCATGCTCGGCCATGCCTGCATGCTGAACTGGCTGGGCGAGATGCCCAACCCGTTGCCGGTGCTGGCCCAGGCCAGCGGCCATTGGCACGACTACGGCAAGTTGCCGCGTGAGGGCCGCAAGGTCGGCCATGCCACCCTGCGCGATGATGAGGCCGCTGCGCTGGCCGATGCGCTGGACCAGGTTGGCCTGGAGCTGGATCGCCAGGCCCAGGTGGCGCCGGCGGTACACGCGCTGCGCAACCGCTGAGCCGGGGCGTGCCGGCCAATGGTCGGCACAACCCCGTGTGCCTGCAACGGTGTGGCGCGCCGGTGCAGGCATCGGCGCAACATTCCCGGTGGTAGCGTGAAGCTCCTTTCACAGGAGTCACGACCATGCTCGACTGGAATGCCTACCGCAAGGAACTGAAGGGCCGCATCGGCGAGATCGGCAAGCTTTCGCCTGACACGGTCAAGGGCTACGCCACACTGTCCAGTGCCGGCGCCCAGACCAACCACCTGGATGCCAAGACCCGCGAGCTGATCGCGTTGGCGGTGGCGGTCACGACCCGCTGTGACGGCTGCATCACCGTGCACGTGGACGCGGCGCTGAAGCATGGCGCCAGCCGCGAGGAAATCGCCGAGGCGCTGGGCGTGGCGGTGTCGCTCAACGCGGGCGCCGCGCTGGTGTATTCGGCACGGGTGATGGACGCGGTGGCCGCACACGAGAGCGCGTGAAGCCACGCTCTGCTTCCAGGTAGTGCCGGTCGCTGACCGGCAATTCCGGCATCCTTGTACGCCCACTGGGTTGCCGGCCAGCGGCCGGCATTACCCGCGGCCGGGTCCCTGCCTCAGCGCAGCTGGTTCTCGGCGAATTCCCAGTTGACCATCTGCCAGAACGCGTCCAGGTAACGTGCGCGGTCATTCTGGTAGTCGGTGTAGTAGGCGTGCTCCCACACGTCGCAGCACAGCAGTGGGGTGCTTTCGCCGGTCAGTGGCGTGCCGGCGTTGCGGGTGGCCTGCAGGCCCAGCTGGCCGCCGGGATGCTGCACCAGCCACACCCAGCCCGAGCCGAACAGGCCCAGCGCAGTGCGGTTGAACTCCTCACGCAGGCGCTGCGCGTCACCGAACTGGCGCTTGACCAGCTCGCCCAGCCGGCCCTGCGGTTCGCCGCCGCCGCGCGGGCGCAGGCACTGCCAGTAGAAACCGTGGTTCCAGGCCTGGGCGGCCGCATCGAACAGCGAGCCCTGGGCATGGCGCACGATCTCTTCCAGTGACGCTTCCTCCCACTCGGTACCGAGGGTGCCGGCGTTGACCGCGTCGATATAGGCGCGGTGGTGGCGACCGTGATGCAGCTCCACGGTCTGCGCGGACAGGTGGGGCTGCAGGGAGCCGGAGAGGTAGGGCAGGGCAGGCAATTCGACGGGCATGGACAGGTTCGTGGCCAGGGGACGGCGGCAGCCTGTTCCATCCGCTTACAATGGCGGCTACCTTGGGCAGTCTAGCCGACCATCACGGTCGGTTTGTCCGGCGAAGCAAGGAGTGTGGTTGTGGCGGTAATGCAGCAAATCCAGGCCGAGGTCGATCGTTACCCGCTCGTGCTGTTCATGAAGGGCACCCCGCAATACCCGATGTGCGGCTTTTCCAGCCGCGCCGTGCAGGCGTTGATGGCCGCCGGCGCCGTCACCCTGCGCACCGTCAACGTGCTCGAAGAGCCGGAGATCCGCGCCAACCTGCCGCGCTTCTCCAACCTGCCGACCTTCCCGCAGCTGTTCATCAACGGTGAGTTGATCGGCGGCTGCGACATCGTCATGGAACTGTTTGAATCCGGCGAGCTCAAGCGCATCGTCGAAGAGGCGACCCAGGGATGAGTGCCTGGCCGTCGACGTCACCGACTGACGGGGCGCTCGATGGCCGCCCGTTGCAGGACCGCGTTGTGCTGGTCGCTGGTGCCGGGGGAGGACTGGGCAGTGCCGCGGCGGTCGCCGCCGCAGCGGCCGGGGCCACCGTGGTCCTGCTGGGGCGCAAGCCGCGCCGGCTGGACCGGGTCTATGCCCAGGTCCAGGCGGTCGGCCCGGAACCCCTGCTGTACCCGCTGGACCTGGAAGGCGCCAGCCCCGATGACTATGCCGAACTGGCCCAGGCCCTGCAGCGCGAGCTGGGGCGGCTGGATGGCCTTCTGGTCTGCGCCGCGCATTTCCCCGGCCTGACCCCGTTCGAGCTGGCCGACCCTGCCAGCTTCGCCCGCGCGGTCCACGTCACCCTGACCGCCCCGGCCTGGTTGGCCCAGGCCTGCCTGCCGCTGCTTCGGCAGCGCGAGGATGCGGCCCTGGTATTCTCGGTCGATGCCCCCGAACGGGTGGGGCAGGCCTACTGGGGTGGGTACGGCGTGGCCCAGCATGGCCTGCGTGGCCTGATCGGCAGCCTCCACGATGAGCTGGGCCGCAGCCCGGTCCGGGTCAGCGGTCTGTACCCGGGGCCGCTGCGCACGGCACTGAGGGCCCGCGCCTATTCCGTCGATCAGGATCCGGCTGCTCAAGGGCCCGAAGCGGCCGCCGCTGCGGCCGTGACCCTGTTGTCCCGCGCCGGCCATGCCTGGCGGGGGCAGATTCTCGATGCCAGCGAGGCAGCTCCCGGCGAGTGAGTCCCGGGGAAAGACGGAGTGAAGAACCCGTCACGATTGCGTTGCGATCCGGTGCCGTTTGTCGCACAACCGTCACATTGATGGCGTAGCGTGTTAATCTAGTGTTAACCGTTATGGCTGCCTTCAGCCAAGCGGTAGGGAACCCCAGATAACTCTCCGACCAGCCACCCGCAGGGCTGATTGGATGCGCTTTTTTTCCGCCATCGCCAACTCGCATCGAGGCTACCGAAAAATGACCCACCCACTCCGGATGTCCAAGCTTACCCTTGGTCTCGTGGCTGCACTTGCTGCCGCTCCCGCCTTCGCCCAGAGCACCTCTGCCGGTGTCGGCGGCCAGGTCATGACCCGCGGCGGCCAGCCCGTCGCCGGCGCTGAAGTCACCATCACCCACACCGAGTCGGGCACGGTTTCCCGTGCTACCACCGATGCGGCCGGTCGCTACAACGCGCGCGGCCTGCGCGTGGGTGGCCCGTACAGCATCACCATCACCAAGCCGGGTGAAGGCACCAAGACCGAAGATGGCGTCTACCTGGGCGTGAACCAGACCGGCACCATCAACGCGACGCTGACCGGCGATCTGGCCGGCGCGACCAACCTGGACACCGTGCAGGTCACCGCCGTCGGCGGCGGCTCGGAAGTGTTCAGCGCCACCAAGATGGGCTCGGGCACCAACATCAGCCAGCAGCAGATCGAAGTTGCGCCGTCCATCGGCGGCAACATCCAGGATCTGATGCGCCTGGATCCGCGCGTGACCTTCATCGATCGCGCCTCGGGCTCGATTTCGGCTGGTGGCCAGAATCCGCGCTTCAACTCGATCAACATCGACGGCGTCTCGGCCAGCGACACCTTCGGCCTGGAAGGCAACAACATGCCGACCCGCCGCCAGCCGGTCGCCATGGAAGCCATCGAAGCACTGGACATCAACCTGTCCAACTACGACGTCAGCATCGCTGCCGCCGCCGGCGCCACCGTCAACGCGGTGACCAAGTCGGGTACCAATGAATTCCACGGTTCGGTGTACGGCACCTACCGTGATGGCGACTGGTTCGGCGACAACCCGGAAGGCCAGCCGTTCAAGGGCTTCACCAAGGAAGAAACCTACGGCATGACCCTGGGCGGCCCGATCGTCAAGGACAAGCTGTTCTTCTTCGCCAACTACGAAAAGTTCAAGCAGGCCGCCCCGGGCGCCGACCTGAGCGGCACCGCGCTGGGCAAGACCAACCCGCAGTTCACCCTGGCCGACGTGACCCGCGCGCAACAGATCGCGCAGGGCTATGGCATCAACGCCGGCGGCTTGGAAAGCAACGGCGACACGGAGATGGAAGAGTACGCGCTGAAGCTGGACTGGAACATCAGCGAGAACCACCGTGCCAACATCCGTTACAGCAAGATCGACCAGAGCAAGCTGCGCATCAACGGCATGACCACCAGCTCGGCCTCGCTGAGCTCGTACTGGTACCAGCATGACAAGACCAACGAGAGCTACGTCGCCCAGCTGTTCAGCGACTGGAGCCCGAACTTCTCGACCGAATTGAAGGCGTCGTACCGCGAGTACTCGGCGATCCGCAACGTGTCCACCGACGCGCCGAGCATTCGCATCTACTTCGGCGGCACCCAGGCTGCGCCGTCGGGTGACTCGCTGTACCTGGGTACCGAAGTCAACTCGCAGAACAACATCCTGGAAACCAAGGCGTGGAACTACTACGCCGCCGGTACCTGGACCCTGGGTGACCACGACGTCAAGTTCGGTGCGTCGTACGACACCAACGATATCTACAACTACTTCGGCGCGAACTCGTGGGGTGCCTACACCTTCTACGGTCTGGACAACTTCGCCGCTGGCCGCTGGAGCAGCTACAACTACAACCCGGAGCGCACCCCAGGCTCGATTCCGGCTGACTACAAGTTCAGCAACCTGGCCCTGTTCGTGCAGGACACCTGGTATGTCAACAACAACCTGACCCTGACCCTGGGTGTGCGTGCCGACCGCGCTGACACCAGCCCGGCCCCGGCCTACAACGCTGCGGCGTCGACGTTCTTCGGTCGCGACAACAGCGATGTGCTGAGCAACAAGTTCCTGATCCAGCCGCGCTTCGGCTTCAATTACACCTTCGACAGCGAGCGCCCGACCCAGCTGCGCGGTGGCGTGGGCCTGTTCCAGGGTGATGCGCCGCAGGTGTGGCTGAGCAACAGCTACTCGGCGACCGGCTTCAACAACTCGGTCTACGCCTACACGCGTAACGACCCGACGCTGCCGTTCAACCCGAACAAGGACAGCCAGCCGGTCCCGACCACCCCGGGCTCGAACCGTCAGAACGTCAACTTCGTCGGCAGCGACTTCAACATGCCGTCGGTGTACAAGGCCAACCTGGCCTTCGACCATGAGACCCCGTGGTACGGCATCGTGGCTTCGGCCGAGCTGCTGGTCACCAAGGTCAAGGACGCGCTGTACTACAAGAACCTGAACCTGGGTCCGGTGCAGCAGCTGGGTCCGGACGGTCGTGAGCTCTACTACGCAACGGCGCGCAACGGCAACCTGTGGACCAACAGCGACGCGCGCGCCGGGCGCAATGGCGCCTACGACTCGGTGTACGAAATCGCCAACACCAACAAGGGCCGCACCTCGCAGTTCACTGTGTCGTTGAGCAAGCCGTGGTCGGAAGCCAGCGACTGGTCCTGGAACATCGGCTACACCTACACCGATGCCACCGAAGTGGGCTCGCTGACCAGCTCCACCGCCAGCTCGGGTTGGGGTTACCAGTACGCCTTCAACGCCAACAGCGAAACCGAGAACACCTCGCGCTACCAGATCCGTGACCGCCTGTCGGGCTCGCTGAACTGGAAGCACAAGTTCTTCGGTGACTACGAAACCAAGGTCGGTCTGGTGTACGAAGGCCGCAGCGGCCGTCCGTACAGCTACGTCTACGTCAACGATGCCAACGGCGACAGCCGTTCCGCAAACGACCTGTTCTACGTGCCGAACCCGGGCGAGGTTCTGTTCGGCAATCTGGTGGGCAGCAACTTCACCCCGGATGCGGCAATGGAGAAGTCGTTCTACGCATGGCTTGCCGACAACCCGCAGCTGGCCAAGTACGCGGGTAGCTACGCTCCGGCAAACCAGTTCCGCACCGGCTGGATCAACACCTTCGATATCCGTATCAGCCAGCAGCTGCCGGGCTTCATGAAGGGTCACAAGTCGGAAGTGTGGCTGGACATCCAGAACGTCGGCAACATGCTCAACAAGAAGTGGGGCAACATCTACGACTACGGCTTCTTCGCCGATGCGCGTGTGGCCACCCTGCAGGGCATGAAGGACGGCAAGTACGTCTACAACTTCCGCGGCGCTGACCTGCCGGCGGTGGCTAACAATGACGCAGACGGTTTCGACGTCGGTGTCTCGCAGTGGTCGCTGCAGCTGGGCTTCCGCTACCAGTTCTGATGCGCTGACGTAGCTCTGCTGTAAACGGAAACGGCCGGGGAAACCCGGCCGTTTCCCGTTCAGGCGAAAGTCCTTGCAGGGTGTTGGGCAACGGCGTAGCATCTCGAAATGTGCGCGGTGCCAATGCCGCACAGGCGGTCCCGGAAAGGCGAACGCGGGCAGCACACATCCAACGGTCGGGCTTCCCGGCCGTTTTGCTTTTTAAGGGGGCGGCAGTACAGTCGGAAACCTTGAAGGAAGCGAAAAATTGGATATGACCACGAACGAAAAATCGGCCCGTGCACTGCCGGTGCAGGATGCACGGATCTACCCGCGCGGTGGGCTGGATGTGCTGTCGCGGGCCGAGGTGGCGCGCCTGCGCGATGCCTCCGCCGGCGGCATGCATGAGCTGCTGCGCCGCTGCGCGCTGGCCGTGCTGACCAGCGGCAGCGCCTCGGACGATCCGCGCGCTGCGCGCGATCTCTACCCTGATTTCGACATCCAGGTGGCTCAGCAGGATCGCGGCGTGCGCATCGACCTGGTCAACGCACCGGCGATGGCCTTCGTCGACGGTGAGATCATCCGCGGTGTCGCCGAACTGCTGTTCGCCGTCGTGCGCGACCTGGCCTACATGGCCATCGAGATGGGCCCGGCCTACGCGGCCGAGCTGGAGTCGTCCGAGGGCATCACCAATGCGGTGTTCGGCCTGCTGCGCAACGCGCGCATCCTCAACCCGGGCGATCCGAACCTGGTGGTGTGCTGGGGCGGACACTCGATCTCGCGCGACGAATACCTGTACACCAAGCAGGTCGGCTACGAGCTGGGCCTGCGCGGCCTGGACATCTGCACCGGCTGCGGCCCGGGTGCGATGAAGGGCCCGATGAAGGGTGCGACCATCGCCCATGCCAAGCAGCGCCGTACCGTGACGCGCTACATCGGCCTGACCGAGCCGGGCATCATCGCTGCCGAGTCGCCGAACCCGATCGTCAACCACCTGGTGATCATGCCGGACATCGAGAAGCGCCTTGAGGCCTTCGTCCGCATCGGCCACGGCATCATCGTGTTCGCCGGCGGCGTGGGCACCGCCGAAGAGATCCTGTACCTGCTTGGCATCCTGCTGCGCGAAGAGAACAAGGACCTGCCGTTCCCGCTGATCCTGACCGGTCCGACCGTGGCGGCGCCGTACTTCGAGCAGATCGACCGGTTCATCCGCCTGACCCTGGGTGATGAGGCTGCCGAGCGCTACGAGATCATCATCGGTGACCCGGTCGCGGTGGCCAAGAAGATGGCCAACGGCATCAAGCGCGTGCGCGAGCACCGCCTGGCGCAGAAGGACTCGTTCTTCTTCAACTGGTCGATCGAGATTCCGTGGGAGTACCAGCAGCCGTTCGTGCCGACCCACGAGGCGATGGCCGCGCTGGACCTGCACCACGGGCGCGCGCCGCACGCGCTGGCCGCCGACCTGCGCCGGGCGTTCTCGGGCATCGTCGCCGGCAACGTGAAGGAGGATGGCATGCGCCGCATCGAGCAGTTCGGGCCGTTCCAGATCCATGGCGACCCGGACATGATGCAGGCGCTGGACGCGCTGCTGCGCGCCTTCGTCGAGCAGCGCCGGATGAAGATCTCCGGCGAATACCAGCCCTGCTACCAGGTCCTGGCCTGAGCTCGAGCCGGCGCGATGGGGATCGCGCCGGCACTGGCAGGGGAGGGCGGGTCGTCAAGCCTTTGACGCCCGTCGCCCCGGATTGACCGTTCATCCTGCCGCCGCTTGCCGGTGGCAGGGCGATGGCCCATCGTGGCCACCAACACGCTGGGGAGCGTCCAATGTCTTTGCGCCGGCAAAACGGCTTCACGCTGGTTGAACTGATGGTCACGCTGGCGGTCTTCGTGATCCTGGCGTCGATCGCCTATCCGAGCTTCCGCGGCATGATCCGCTCGAACCGGCTGGCGACCGCCAACAATGAGCTGATCGCGCTGGCCAACCTAGCCCGCAGCGAAGGCATCCGCAACAGCAACGGTGGCGGTGTCTGTGGCAGCGCCGATGGCAAAGCCTGTGATGGCGACTGGTCCAAGGGTGTACTGGCCTGGTCGGACCTGGATGGCGACGGCCAGATGGGCAGCAATGATGTCGCGCTGCGCTTCTCGCAGGGCAATCCGCAGCTGAGTGTGGTGGGGCCGCCGGGCGCGGTCATCGCCTTCGACGGGCGCGGCCGGCGCAGGGCTGTCGCTGACCAGACGCTGGTGCTGTCGCCGGATGCGTGCAAGGCCGGTGAATCGAAAAGCACGTTGACGATCAACCAATCCGGCCAGGTCCGGGTGACCAAGGGAACCTGCTCATGAGCCGCCGCAATCTGGCCCGCCCGCGTTCGTCGCAGGGCGGTTTCAGCCTGATCGAAGTGATGGTGGCGGTGCTGATCCTGGCGTTCGGGCTGCTGGGCTTCGCCCTGCTGCAGACCACCAACGTCCGCTTCGTGCAGAGTGCGAACTACCGCACCCAGGCCACCAACCTGGCCAACGACCTGATCGAACTGATGCGCGCCCAGCGCACCGACACCCTGGCCGGCGGCGCCTATTCCTCGGCCTCCTTCTCGGCCGGCTCGGTGAAGCCCAGCGGAGCCTGCGCCTGGCCGACCGGCGCCGCAGTGACGCCGAAGACGAACGTGGCGCGCTGGCAGTGCGAGGTCGCGCGCACGCTGGGCGAGAAGGCCAGCGCGCAGGTGACCTTCGTGCAGGGTACCGGACAGGTCACCGTGGCCATCAGCTGGGGTGACCAGCGCTGGGATCCGAAGGATCCCGACAGCCTTACCACCTTCGGCCTGACGACCTTCCTGTGAGCGCGCCCATGAGTCCAATTTCGCGAGCCCGAGGCCTGTCGCTGATCGAACTGATGATCGCCATGGTCATCGGCCTGGTCCTGATGCTGGGCGTCACCCAGATCTTCATCGCCTCGCGTGCGGCGTCGCGCCTGTCCGAAGGCGCGGCCCGCACCCAGGAGAACGCGCGCTTCGCGCTCGATTTCCTGCAGCGCGACCTGCGCATGGCCGGCCATTTCGGCTGCGTCAACGACCAGGCCCACGTGGTCAAGAACACCGGCGATGTCGGCTACCACCTCGGCATCAGCTCGGGCAGTGGCGACCCGCAGGATTTCTCGGTTCCGGTACAGGGGTATGAGGCGGCAGGCACGGCGCCGGGCGCCACGTTGACGCTCGGCCGTGCGTGGAGCGCGGCACAGTCGGTTCCGAAAAGCATCGCCAACCTCAAGCCGGCGCCGTTGCCGGGCAGCGACATCCTTGTGCTGCGCCTGATGAGTCCGGAAGGGGCCGTCGTCACCGGCATCTCCGTGGCCGCGGGTGCGACCACCCTGACCGTCTCCAGTGATGGCATGGCCCGACTGAAGGCCAATGCCGCAGGCACGCCGACGGTCTTCGGCGTGGCCGACTGCACCCGTGCCGACGTATTCCCCGCCACCATCAGCGGTTCGACCGTGAAGGTGGACAAGGTCGACCTGAGCAACTACTCGATCAACAACGCGATGACCATGCTGTATCGCGCCGATGGCATGGCGTACTACATCGCGACCAATCCCAATGGCGAGCCGGCGCTTTACCGGGCACGCGCCAATGGCGCCGGCGGCTATGCCGATGGCGAGGAGTTGGTGGAAGGCATCGAGAACATGCAGTTCCTGTATGGCCTGGATGCCACCACGAACATCACCCTGCCCACGCCGCCGACCGGTCGCATCGTCGACCAGCGCGTGGCCAGTGCGGTGAGTACCGGCACCGATGCCACCGCCGCAGGGCAGTGGCGCCGCGTGGGCATGGTGCAGGTTGGCCTGCTGGCGCGCAGTCCGCAGCGTGCGTCGGCAGAAGCGCCGGGCAGTGCGGCCACTTATCCGGCCATCCTCGGGGTGGGCTTTACCCCGGCCGATCCTTACGACCAGCGCCATCGTGGCGCCTATGAAGCGTCCGTTGCGCTGCGCAACCGCTTGTTCGGGAACTGACGACCATGCGCACTCCTCCTTCCTCCAGGCGCCGTCCCTTCGTTGCCCAGGCACGACAGCAGGGTGCCGTTCTCTATGTCGCGCTGATCATGCTGGTGCTGCTGGCCCTGCTGGGCGTGATCGGCATGCAGGTGGCCGGCATGCAGGAGCGCATGGCGGCCGGCTACCGGGCGACCAACATGGCGTTCCAGAACGCCGAAGGCGCGGCACGCAGCGCCGAGAACGCGGTGGAGAACATCGCCAACCGCAGGGATGCCGGTACCAATCCGGCCGTGGTGTCTTCCGACATCAACCAGCAGTGCGATGACGGCTTCGATCCTTCGGGGTGGGTCGCGAAAACCAAGCTGGGCAGCAAGCCGGCCATCTATGTCCGTGAGATCCAGGGCTGCATCCAGGGGGAGGGGGCGCTGGACATGGGCAAGTCGGTGGAGAAGCCAACCCCGGTCTACCAGATCACGACCTACGCCGGTGATACCACCAGTGATGCGACGTCGCGTGCGGCGATCGATACCGTATTCAAGCTGTGAGGCTGGGGAGCCCATGAACACTCGCAACCGCAGGATCCTGGCAGGCGTTGGCCTTGCCGTCTTGGCCGCTGGCGGCTATCTGGCACATACCCTGTTTGCTGCACAGGCGCAGGGCGTGCTTGCGCAGGAGCCGATGAACGTGCAGACGCGCGCGACGCCGGCCTTCATCATGGCGGTGGATGATTCGGGTTCGATGAACTTCGAACGCATGTTCCCCGGTGGTGACGGGCGCATGCGCTGGAACAGCAACACCAACAGCTTCTTCAACAACGATGGAAGCTTCTTCAGCGTGGGCTCGGCGTGCGCCAACAACTCGGTGGACTGCTACCTCTACCTGTACCCGCATGCGGATTTCAACAAGGAGTATTCGCCGGGGCGCGCCATTCCGCCGCTGGACATCTACGGCTTCGCGCGTTCGCATGTCTACAACGCCAGTTACTTCAACCCGGCAGTGACCTACCGGCCGTGGACCAATGCCGACGGCACGCTGTGGGCGAATGCCTCGATCACCCAGACCCGCGCCGATCCACGGTCCGATCAGCGCGGCTACAAAGCCGTGTACAACATGACCGTCAATCGGGCCGACACCTCTGAGAAGTTCCAGTTCGTCAACGGCATGCGGATTCCCGACCTTTCCGGCACCGGCAATGAATACTATGTCGACAGCTGGTGGGATGGCGGGTGGAAGACCGCCGCGATCAGCAACACCGGCAACACCACGTACTCCATCAGCTACTTCCCGGCGACCTTCTACCTGCCGGCCGCAGCGCCTGCACCGGACGGATACAAGACCGACGACACCAGTCGCCCGGTGATCACCGGTGCCTGTGGCCCGGGCTGCAACCTGCGCCGCTACCAGATCAAGTCGGGCAACTACTCGAGCCCGGCCGCCTACAACGCCGCGATCCAGAATTTCTCCAACTGGTTCCAGTATCACCGCAACCGCGTGCTGGCCATCGTCGGTTCGTCGACCGCCGCCCTGGTGAGCGTGGATACGATGCGAGTGGGCTACTTCACCATCAACAAGCTCAGCAACGCGACCATGTATGACATGGTCACCAACCGAGCTGACCTCTACAAGCAGATTTATGCGCTGACGGCCAACGGCGGCACGCCCAACCGTCGCGCGGTGGAGTATCTGGTCGACCAGTTCCGTCGTACCGACGCCGATGCCCCCGTGCAGCTGGCCTGCCAGCGTAATGGCGGCATGCTGTTCACCGACGGCTACACCAACTCCGGCAATGCACCGAGCGGGTCCTTCGGTGACGCCGACTCGGTGAACTCGACCCACCTGCCGTCCATTCCGTTCTCCGACGGCTACAGCAATACCATCGCCGACATCGCCGCGGCGGCTTATGCAGGTGCCCGCACCCCCCTGCGCACCGGGACCAGCTTCCCGGCGGGGCAGGTGCCGGTCAGTGACAAGTGCAGTTCCCTGGACAAGAGCAGCCCGGACTGGAAGCGCCTGGACTGCCAGACCGACCTGCACATGAACTTCTACGGCGTGACCCCGGGCGCGCAGGGCAAGATCTACGGTGTCAACCAGGCCGCAACCGCCGATCCGTACAAGACGGCGCCGAACTGGGCCGGCAATGGCAATCCGCTGGATGTCGATGACGGTACCGTCATCGATGAGCTGTGGCATGCGGCCGTCAACAGCCGTGGCGAGTTCATCAACGCGCAGACCCCGGCGGACGTCACCGAGGCGATGCGCCGGGTACTGTCTTCGATCAGCGGTGGCGCATCGCCTTCAGGCACGATTGGTATCAGTGGTGCGCGCATCGGCACCGGCTCACTGGCGGTCACTCCGCGCTATGACATCACCAACAGCGGCACCGACTGGTCGAGCAAGCTGACTGCGGCCAGCGTCAAGGTCAACGCCGACCAGGTCGCGGAGCTCACCGAGGTGTGGGAAGCCTCCAGCCGCCTGACGTCGTCCGGCCGCCGGATCGTGGCCAACAAGCTGGGCTCGCCGGTGGACTTCAACAGTGCCCGCATCAGCCTGCAGGATCTGTGCAGCAAACCCAGCGGCAAGTACGCGTCGATGCTGGTCTGCTCCACCGACAAGCTGACGACGATCAAGGCCGACCTGGCCAGTGCCATCAACTATCTCAGTGCCGACAGCTCGACCGAGGTCCGCAACGGCGGCAAGTACCGTGACCGGACCACGCCGCTGGGTGACATCGTCAATTCGGCGCCGGTGGTCAGCTCGCCGCTGGACGATTACGGTTACCGCCAGCTCGGCGGCACCTATGCCAAGAGCTACACCGACTACCTGGCCACCAAGGCCAAGTCGCAGCGGTACATGGTCTATGTCGGTGCCAATGACGGCATGCTGCACGCCTTCGATGGCGGCATGAAGGCTGATGCCAAGCAGGACGGTACCGGCGGCACCGAGAGCTTTGCCTACATCCCGGCCACCGCGCTGGGCCACATGGCCAACCTGCTGTTCCCGTACAAATCCGATACGGCCGACCAGACCTTCCGCCACCGCTATTACGTCGATGGCCCGGTTGCCGTGTCCGATACCTACAACGGCACCGCGTGGCAGACCAGCCTGGTCGGCACCACGGGTGCAGGTGGCCGTTCGGTGTTCGCGCTGGATGTCACTGCACCTGGCAGCTTCGGCACTGGCAACGTGCTGTGGGAAATCAGCGACATCAACTCGTCGCTGAGGGACGAGGTGCGCAACAACATCGGTTTCGTGCTGGGCAAGCCGGTGATCGTGCCGGTGAAGAGTGGTACCGGCGTAGCCTGGAAGGCGATCTTCGGCAACGGCTACGGCAGTGCCAACGGCAAGGCGGTGCTGTTCGTGGTCGACATGGCCAGCGGCGATATCCGGATGATCGAAGCGGTCGAGGGCACCTCGGGTGCCGGCATCTCCGGAGACAATGGCTTGGGCAATGTGGTCGTCGTCGATCGCTGGACCGGCACCAGCCAGGATGCGCGCGGCCGTGATGGGCTGGCCGACACCGTCTATGCCGCCGATCAGCGTGGTGCCGTGTGGAAGTTCGACCTGACCAGCAGTGCGAACACCACGCTGACCGTGCCGATGTTCACCAGCCAGGTCGCCCAGGACTCCTCGAACAAGACCTATCGCCAGCCGATCACCGGTGGCATGACCGCTGCCACCGGTCCTTCGGGCGGCGTGATGCTCTATTTCGGCACTGGCAGCTTCTCCTTCACCAGCGACAAGGATGACAAGGCGCAGCAGGCGCTGTACGCCGTGAACGATCTGTCTGGCAAGACGGTGACCTCGACGGTGACCGCTGCCAACCTCGTTCCGTACACGGCCGCGGCCGCCACTGCGGGCGTCGATGAACGCAAGATCACGGCGGGGGCGGCCCCTGCAAATGCGCGAGGCTGGATGATCCAGCTGCCTGCCGGCAATGGCGAGCGTGCGGTGGGCAACCCGACCCTGGTCAGTGGCATCGTCTTCATGCCGACCTACGTGCCCAACATGCAGTCGGTAGGCTGTTCGACCAGCGGTTCGAACTGGCTGTTCGGGTTGTCGTCGATCAGTGGCTTGCCGATGTTGGAGAACGTGCGCTATGGCTCGCCGGCTGGCAGCCGGCCCGGGGCAGGGACCGCGGCCATTGCGCTGAAGACCGGAGGAACCGCGCCGGTGCGTGACGTCTCGCTGTCGGTGCTGCCGCGTCCGACGGATAACAAGGCGCCGCCCGGAGGCAGCACCTGCTGGATGGCAGTGGGTGCTGCGGGCAGCCAGTCGCTGTATCTGCCTTACCCGTGCGGTCGCCAGTCCTGGCGCCAGCTCCAGTAACCCAAGTGCGAGGATCCACGCTCATGTTGCACACTCCCATGCCTCGCCGCGCGGCTGGCTTCACGCTGATCGAATTGATGATCGTGGTGATCGTCATCGGCATCCTGGCGGCGATCGCCATTCCGTCCTACCAGGAGTACGTGCGCCGATCGCATCGTGCCGTGGTGAAGGCGGACCTGGCCGAGTACGCGCAGCGCGCAGAGCGCTACCACACCAGCAATAATTCCTACACCGGCTATGCACTGCCGACCAAGGTGTCGCCGCGTGATGGCGGCACCGCGCGCTACAACCTGGACTACAAGGGGGATGGCACCAGCTTCACCATCACTGCCACCCCGCAGGGCACGCAGGCAAAGGACAGCTGCGGCACGATGAGCGTGGACCAGGCCAACCGCAAGACGGCCGACGGTGGCGTTGCCAGCTGCTGGTGAAACAGGTGTTGATCTTCCTGTAATCGACCAGTACAATGCGCCTCCCCGCCCGAATAGCTCAGCCGGTTAGAGCACTTGACTGTTAATCAGGGGGTCGTTGGTTCGAGTCCAACTTCGGGCGCCAGATACTGCAAAAGCCGCGAGAAATCGCGGCTTTTGCTTTTCTGCGCAGACGTTCAGCAGGGTGCATCGCGATCCACGCGCTCGCTTCGGGTGCGGCCGCCATTGTTGACGATCAACGCGCCATGCAGCCGGTTGCCCGCGCAGATGCGCAGGGTCAGGTTGGCCCCGGGGCTGCGTCCATCTGCCTGGAAGAACAGCTGGGGACGTCCGCTGCTGGCCAGGGCCAGGATTGATACGTCCGAGCGCCCGGTGTTGTGGATCAGGATCGCCTCCGGCGACGCCGGCTCCCCGCGCTGGTCGCCACTGCGGTAGATGATCCAGCCGGCGCTCCAGTCGTCGCTGCAGCGCAGGCCGTCGACACTGGCGCAGAGGCCGATCAGCTCGCGCCTGCGCAATGCTTCGCTGCGCGCGCCGGACAGGCTCGCGTGCAGGGTCAGCTGCAGTGCATCGGCGCGTTGCCGCAGCAGCAGGGGCTGCAGCGCCGGCCAGGACGCGGCCAGCAGCACCGCCAGCACGGCGATGACCACCAGCAGTTCAGTCAGGTGCACGCCCCGCGCTGAGCGGGGGCCGAGGGGGCAGGGGGCATGGGTCGAGTACATGTATCCAGCCTCCGCGCCGGGCTGTGCGGCCGCCATCGGGAATCCCCGTGGCGGACTGCCCGGCGAACCCTCAGCCAGCCGTCACCCCTCGCCCCGTATACTCATCATTCCCGGGAACTGGCAACACCATGAGCGACAGTTTTGAACTTGTCTCGCCGTATTCGCCGGCGGGCGACCAGCCCGATGCCATCGCGAAGCTGACCAGCAACTTCGAGGCCGGCATCGCCAAGCAGACCCTGCTGGGTGTGACCGGCTCGGGCAAGACCTACACCATCGCCAACGTCATCCAGAACGTGCAGAAGCCGACGCTGATCATGGCGCCGAACAAGACGTTGGCGGCGCAGCTGTATGGCGAGTTCAAGGCGTTCTTCCCGCACAACGCGGTGGAGTACTTCGTCAGCTATTACGACTACTACCAGCCCGAAGCCTACGTGCCGTCGTCGGATACCTTCATCGAGAAGGACAGTTCGATCAACGAGCACATCGAGCAGATGCGGCTGGCCGCGACCAAGACCCTGCTGTCGCGCCCGGATGCGATCGTGGTGGCGACGGTCTCGGCGATCTACGGCCTGGGTGCGCCGGAAGACTACCTGTCACTGCGCCTGATCCTGTCCAGGGGCGAGCGCATCGACCAGCGCGACCTGATCAATCACCTGACCCAGCTGCAGTACACACGCAATGAGTACGAGCTGCAGCGCGGTACCTTCCGCGTGCGCGGCGAAGTGATCGACGTGTTCCCGGCCGAGTCGGACAGCGAAGCACTGCGCCTCGAACTGTTCGATGGCGAGGTCGAGAAGATCACCATGTTCGATCCGCTCACCGGCGAGACGCTGCGCAACATGCAGCGCTTCACCGTGTATCCGAAGACCCACTATGCGACCACGCGCGAACGCGTGCTGGCGGCGATCGAGACGATCAAGGTGGAGCTGAAGGAGCGGCTGGAGCAGCTGTACGCGCAGAACAAGCTGGTGGAGGCGCAGCGCCTCGCCCAGCGCACCCAGTTCGACCTGGAGATGATGGCCGAGGTCGGTTACTGCAACGGCATCGAGAACTACTCCCGGCACCTGACCGGCAAGGCCGCCGGCGAGCCGCCACCGACCCTGTTCGACTACCTGCCGGCCGATGCGCTGCTGGTCATCGACGAATCGCATGTGACCATTCCGCAGATCGGCGCCATGTTCAAGGGTGACCGCTCGCGCAAGGAAACCCTGGTCGAGTTCGGTTTCCGCCTGCCGTCGGCGCTGGACAACCGTCCGCTGCGTTTCGAGGAATGGGAGGAGCGCTGCCCACGCAGTATCTACGTGTCGGCCACGCCGGGCCCGTATGAGTACCGCGAGGCCGGTGACGAGATCACCGAGCTGGTGGTGCGCCCGACCGGCCTGATCGACCCGGTGGTGGAGATCCGCCCGGTAGGTACCCAGGTCGACGACCTGATGAGCGAGGCCAACGAGCGCATCAAGGCGGGCGACCGCGTGCTGGTCACCACGCTGACCAAGCGCATGGCCGAGAACCTCACCGAATACCTGACCGAGCATGGCATCCGCGTGCGCTACCTGCACTCGGACGTGGACACGGTCGAGCGCGTGGAGATCATCCGCGACCTGCGCCTGGGCAAGTTCGACGTGCTGGTTGGCATCAACCTGTTGCGCGAAGGCCTGGACATGCCCGAGGTATCGCTGGTGGCGATCCTGGATGCCGACAAGGAAGGCTTCCTGCGTTCCACCGGCTCGCTGATCCAGACCATCGGCCGCGCTGCCCGCAACGTGCGTGGCAAGGCGATCCTGTATGCCGACAGGATCACCCGTTCGATGCAGGCAGCGATCGATGAAACCGACCGCCGCCGCGCCAAGCAGGTCGAGTACAACGAAGAACATGGCATCGTGCCGCGCTCGGTGGCGCGCCCGATCGTCGATGTCCTCGAAGGCGCGCGTTCGGATGCCGCGGAGAAGGAGGCGAAGAAGGGCAAGGGCAAGGGACGGGCTGGCGTGGCCGAAGAGGCCGCTGACTATCGTTCGCTGTCGCCGGCGCAGCTGGGCGTCCGTCTCAAGGCACTGGAACAGCAGATGTACCAGCACGCCAAGGACCTGGAATTCGAGGATGCCGCGCGCGTGCGTGACCAGATCCGGCAGCTGAAGGAAGCCAGCCTGGGCTGAACGCGGCAGTGCAGCATCATCTTCACAAAAGTGTTGCGCTTCCCTGCCGGCATCCGTAATATACGCGGCCTGCACCGACGCAATCGCGGAAATGCAGAAGCAAAACGGGCGGTTAGCTCAGCGGTAGAGCACTACCTTGACATGGTAGGGGTCACAGGTTCGAACCCTGTACCGCCCACCACGAAGTCCTCGGAAGAGGGCTGTCGTGAACTGCAAAGCCCGGCCCTGGCGCCGGGTTTTTACGTAACAAGGCCAGCCTTCGGGCGGCAAGAACAAGATGGGCGGTTAGCTCAGCGGTAGAGCACTACCTTGACATGGTAGGGGTCACAGGTTCGAACCCTGTACCGCCCACCACCTGCTCCCGGCGTTGCCGGTGAAGCGGTGGAAACGATGAAAGCCGGCCCCGGGGCCGGCTTTTTTCGTTCTGGAAGAAGTGGTGCCCGTCTTGCCCGTGAAACCACATCCCTGCCGGTTCAGTGGCGTGAAATCAGCGGGTGATGCTGATCGAGCGCTGGATCTGCCAGTGGCCATCGACGCGTTCCCACAACTGCGCCACACGTACCCGGGCCAGCACAACGTGCGGGCTGCCGCCAGGGGCGTCTGCCGGTTGCTGGCTGCCCAGCCGCAGCACGCGGTCCTGGCGCAGGTGATAGAGCTGCAGGGGCAGCGCTTCATGCGCGTCCTGCGGCCCCTCGGTGCGCAGGATCTGGCTGCGCAGGGCATCCTCGGTGGGCCCGCTGCCGTTGCCGAACAGGCTGGAGAACAGCAGGATCAGGGCAAGCATCGGCATGGCACGGTGCTCCAGCGGGAAAGTGCGTGCAGGCTGGCATGGCCGGCCGGGCACCGCAGCCGGCCTGCGACGAAGGCGGGAATTGCGCCGCCAAAGGCAGGCAGGTGGCGATGAATCCGGGCCGCGCAGGCGTAGACTCGGCGCTACCGCGCAACCGCGCCATCACTGCAAGGAGCTGCCGCATGAGCGATCACGTCCCGGTATCCAGGCCCAATCCGTTCCTGGAACGCCTGTTCGGCGGCAACATGCTGGAAGGCACGTTCAAGGCAGTGATCTGGGTTGCGATCCTGTGCGCGCTGCTGGCGTGGACCACGCTGCGCTGAGCGACGCTGCCGCGCCGGGCCTGCCTGGTTGCAGGCCCTGCTGACGCGATGAATCCCGCTGCCGCCGCAAGGGCGCGGCAGCAGGGTCCGTTCGCGTGCCGTCAGGCGCTGAAGGCCTGGCGCAGGCTGCGCAGGGTTGCCTGGCGATGTTCCCTGGCCGTCGGCTCGCCCATCTCCAGTTCCTGCAGGCGCAGTCCAACCAGGGTCATCGACAGCGCATAGCCGCGTGCCGCGTCGGCAACGCGTGACAGGCCCACTGCACGGCGGGCCAGTGCATTCACATGTTCAAGGTCGGGCATCAGCCCCAGATAGGCGCGCTCGGCACTGTCCAGGTCTGGTGCACGCAAAATCGCGTGGGCTTCGGCGGTGGGGGAGACGGAGGCCATGGGGGGGGTCCTTGTCCGTAGGGGGCGCTCGCTCAGAACGAGCGCATCAGGGAAATGAAGGCCGACGTCTGCGTGCCGCGCCGTGCCATCGGGCTGTCCTTCACTGCATCGCCGAACCACTGGTTGGCCACCACGCCGGTCGCGCGCCATTTCGTACCCAGCGGCGTGCTGACCGCGATCTGCAGGCTCGGTGACGTGGTACTGCCGGGGCGATAGGCGTCAAGTCCCGAGCGCAGTGCTTCTTCGTCACTGATGCCGTAGTAGTAGTCGAGCAGCCGTGCACTGGAATGCACGACACCCGCCCGCGGCACCCAGGTGAAGCGGCCCGCCTGGATCGGATAGCTGTAATGCAGTCGCGACTCGAAACCACCGCCATGGCCGGTGACTTCACGCATCACGCTGGCCTCGACCATGCCCCAGTCGGCACTGTACTCACCGTTGATGCCCGCCATGGCTGACATCTGCCGGCTGTGCAGGCGGCGCAGCTGTGCATCGTTCACGTCGTCGGTCTTGAAGCGCAACGTGTAGGGCGTGACCGCCGCCGACAGCCGCAAGCCCTGATCCTTGTAAAGGTACATGCCCAGCGAGCCGGGACTGGCGAAGAAGCGCTTGCCCTGCCAGGCAATGGCCGGGACCACCAGCGGTTTGACGTCATAGTGCGCGTACGCACCGGAGGTCGCGCCAGCGCTGATGCCGGCCTGCACGCCCGGGTTCTGCTCGGCAGCGTGGGCGAGCAACGGCACGCCGAGGGTAGTGGTGAGCAGCAGCGGGCGCAGCAGGGTCGGGGACAGCGACGGCATCGATCAGCCACTTTGCGGGGGATGGCTGCGCATGGTGACGGGGTAACATTGTCAGAACATTGCGCCCGCGTGATCGGCACGCATGGGCGCAAAACCAGGGCGCCAGGCACTATGATCGGCAGCGTTTCCGGTAGACGAGTTCCTGATGCGCATCCTCCTGGTCGAAGACGATCCTGATCTGTCCCGCGCCCTGCAATCGGGCCTGGAGCGGCAGGGTGTGGTCGCCGACGTGGTCGGCAGCCTGGCCGAGGCCGCGCTCGCGTTGCGCGAACCGGTGCACCAGCTGCTGCTGCTTGACCGCCAGCTGCCCGATGGCGATGGCGCCGGATTCGTCGCGACGGCGCGTGCGCTTCGGCCGAACCTGGCAGTGATCATGCTGACCGCCAAGGGCACGCTGTCGGACAAGGTCGAAGGCCTGGACGTCGGTGCCGATGACTATCTGGTCAAGCCGGTGGCGATCGAGGAACTGATGGCGCGCATCCGCGCCGTATCGCGCAGGCCTTCGGCGATGGTGACGCCGAGCCTGCGGCTGGGGCGGCTCGAGTTCGATTTCGAATCGCTGCAGGCACAGGTGGAAGGCCAGCCATTGGCCCTGCCTCGGCGGCAGGTGCTGGTGCTGCAGGCGCTGGCGATGCGGCAGGGTCGTACGGTTACCCGTAGTGCGCTGGAGGCTGCGGTGTACGGGTTCGACGATGAGATCCAGTCCAATGCACTCGATGCGCATATCTCCAAGCTGCGCAAGGCGCTGCAGCAGGCCGGGGCCGGCGTGGAGATCCACGTGATCCGCGGCGTCGGCTACCTGCTGGCGGAGGCCTGAGATGGCCCGTCCGATCCGTTCGATCACCCTTGGCCTGGCCTGGCGCCTGTTCCTGGCGCAGGCCTTCACCGTGCTGTTCGCGGTGGTCGCGCTGATCCTGACCTGGGGTGACAAGGACTCCTGGGGCATGGACATGTTCGTTGCCGAGGCGGTGGCCAAGGCGGTGCACAGCGAAGGCGGCCGCCTGGTGCTGGACCAGGCGCGCTGGGACAAGCTCGATGCCAACGCCGGGGGAAATCTCTGGTTCGCCGCGGTGGACGACAGGGGCATGTGGCTGGAGCGCGGTACCATTCCTGCGATCCACGCGCCGCTGCTTGCGCGCCTGCCGACCGTGGGCGCCACTGAACTGGGTTCGCTGGTCCCACCCTACCTGGACGTGGCGCGGGTGATGATCCGCAACGAGGAGGGGCGCCGCATCACTGTGATGGCCGGTGGCGCGCCGAAGGGCGGGCTGCTTGATGGCGCGCTGATGGTGTTGCGCCTGATCGGCCTGTGGTTCTTCCTGCCGCTGATCGTGGTCACCCTGCTGGTGATGCCGACGGTGATCCACCGTGCGATGCGGGGCGTGCGCCGTTCTGCGCAGCAGGCCAAGGAGCTGGACATCGGCCAGCCCGGTGCGCGCCTGGATGCGCAGCTGGTTTCCACGGAAGTGGCGCCGCTGGTGGAAGCATTCAACGATGCCATCGACAAGGTGCAGCAGGGCTACGCGGCGCGCGACAAGTTCCTCGCCGACGCGGCGCACGAGCTGCGCGTACCGATCGCCGTGGTGCAGGCGCGCCTGTCTCAGCTGCCGCAGGGCGAGCTGAAATCGCAGCTGCTGACCGACGTGGCGCGGCTGGGCAATGTTGCCGAGCACCTGCTCGACCTGCAGCGGCTTGACCGCAATGTCGGCGCATTGCAGCGGCTGGACCTGGCCCTGCTGGTGCGAGAGGCTGCCGCGGACCTGGCGCCGCTGGTGGTGGGGGCCGGTTACGGATTCGAAGTGGACGCGCCGGAGGCGCCGGTGTGGATCCACGGCGACAGCCTGGCGCTGGGGCGGGTGATTGCCAATCTGGTACACAACGCGATCGTGCATGGCGGTGGCCGAGGCACCATCTGCGTGCGGTTGGACACACGCGGGTTGCTGGAAGTCAGCGACCAGGGCGCGGGCATTCCGGTGGGCGACCGCGAGGCGATCTTCGAGCCGTTCCATCGCCTGCGCGCGGCGGGCAGCGGTAGTGGTCTCGGTCTGCACCTGGTGAAGGAAATCGTGCAGCACCACGGTGGCTCGGTCAGTGTCGGCGAGGCTTCGGGCGGCGGCGCGAGCTTCCGGGTCAATTTCCATCGCGGCAGCGTCCGGCGCTGACGCGTTTGCGGGGCAAGTCCCGATAGGCAACCTGCCGCAGGCAACGTCAGGCTGGCCTCATGGCCGTCGAGCGTTCCCCGTCTCCCTTGCTGGGCAGTGGCGCTGCTGTGGCGCTGACACTGGGGGCGTTGGCCTGCGTGCAGCTTCCGCAGCTGCCGCCGCTGTGGGTCTGCAGGGTGATGATCGTGCTTGGCATCGCAGGGTGGGGCCTGCGTTGGCGGGGGCGCCTGCCGGCGGTCGTGCTGTTTGGTGCCGGATGGACGGCGCTGCACGGGCACTGGGCATTGCAGGACCAGCTTCCACCGGGCCAGCCAGCACGGGATGTGGTAGTCAGTGGCCGGGTCATCGATCTGCCAGATCATGGGACCACGCACACCCGCTTCCTGCTGCAGGTCAGCGAGAGCAGCGAACTGCCATGGTTGCGCGGCAAGCGGCTGCAGGTCACCTGGAACGATGCCTGGCGTGCCGCCGATGCCACCGTTGCAGGGCGTGGGCGCCATCAGGTCCTGGCCGGTGCGCAGTGGCATCTGGCCCTGCGCGTGCGGGCGCCGCGATCGCGGATCAATCCCGGTGGTTTCGACAGTGAACGCCATGCGCTGCTGCGCGGCGTGTCCGGCAACGGCACGGTGCGGGAGCCGGCCAGCGCGCGTGAGCTGCAGGCCGCGCATGGCCTGCCGGCATGGCGTGAACGCACCAGCGCCGCCATCGCCGCGCAGGTGGCCCATCCAGCGGCGCGCTTCGTGCAGGCGCTTGCGCTGGGTGATACGCGCGGCCTGTCCGACACCGATTGGGATCAGTTGCGGGCGCTGGGCCTGACCCATCTGGTGGCCATTTCCGGGTTCCATGTCGGAGTGGTCGCGGGGCTGGGGGCGTTGCTGTGTCGGGGGCTGTGGTGGCTGTGCCCCCTGCTGGCCCGCCATTGGCCGCGTCCGCTGGCGGCGGCCTGCGCTGCAGCCCTGGCCGCAGCAGGCTACGCGGTGCTGGCCGGCGGTGAATTGCCGACCGTGCGCACTGCGCTCATGATCGGGCTGGTCGCACTGGCGCGCAGCGGGCGACGCCCGCTCGGTCTCATGCAGGGGCTTGCGCTGGCGGCGCTGGCGCTGCTGCTGCCGGCGCCCCTGGCGGTGCTGTCGGCGGGCTTCTGGCTCAGTTTCGGTGGCGTGTTGTGGCTGGTGTGGTGCTTGCCGCCGGGACGTCCGCGCGGGGTGGCCGCCTACCTGCGCGGGTTCCTGGCCGCACAAGGGGTGGCCAGCGTCGGCCTGTTGCCGCTGGGCATCGCCTTGTTCGGGGGCACTGCCTGGCTGGGGCCGCTGGTGAACCTGCCGGTCATCCCGTGGTGGACATTGCTGGTGGTGCCCCTGTCGCTGCTGGGCACCGCGCTGCAGGTGCTGCATGACGGGGCCGGGCGCTGGGCGTGGTGCGCTGCGGCGTGGTTGTTCGAGATCAGCTGGCAGGCGCTGCAGCCGTTGGCGGCGCATCCTCGGGCGATGTGGTGGTTGGCCGAGGCGCCGGCCTGGGCCGTGCCGGCGGCGCTGCTGGGCGTGTTCTGGTGGCTGCTGCCGCGTGGTGCCGGGGGCGGGCTGGCCGGCCTGCTGCTGTGCCTGCCGCTGCTGTGGCCGCAACGTGAGCGACCGGCGGAGGGCGAACTGGAGCTGCTGGTGCACGATGTCGGCCAGGGCACGGCGGTGTTGCTGCGTACCGCGCGGCATGCGCTCTGGTACGACGTCGGGCCGCCGAACGGGGGCGAGGGCAGCGAGCGGGTCCTGGTTCCGTCATTGCGGGCGCTGGGGCAGGCTCCGCCTGACCGGGTGATGATCAGTCACGACGATCTCGACCATGCCGGCAACCTGCCGAGCCTGCGTCTTCAGCTGCCAGAGCTGCCATTGCAGGCGCCGCCGGGCAGTACGATCGCCGGGGCCGGGCGTTGCCAGCGCGGCCTGCGCTGGCACTGGGACGGCGTCGATTTCCAGGTGCTGCACCCGGATGCCGGCAGCCAGCGGGCCGAAAACGAGGACAGCTGCGTGCTGCGCGTGACCAGCGCTCAGGGCGTGGTCCTGTTGCCCGGGGACATCGGTCGTCCGGCCGAACAGGTGCTGCTGCGGGCGTCTCCGGTGGCGCTGAAGGCGGACGTGGTGCTGGTGCCGCACCATGGCAGCGGCGGCAGCTCCAGTGCGCCTTGGGTGGCGGCGGTGTCACCCCGGCTGGCGCTGGTCTCGGCCGGGCACCAGAACCGCTTTGGCCACCCGCGCCGGGACGTGGTCCGGCGCTGGCAGGCGCAGGGAGCCGAGGTGGTGTCCACCGCAGAGTCCGGGGCGATCCGCGTATGGCTTGGCGCACAAGGGCTGCAGCTGCGTGAACAGCGTATCCATGCATCCCGGTGGTGGGATGCCGCTGGGCGGGCGCGGTCGGCTGCTATCCTATCGCCGATCGAACAAGCGGCCGTTGGGCCGGAGGGTTGAAACGTGTGGGAACTGGTCAAGGCCGGTGGCTGGCCGATGGTGCCGCTGCTGCTGTTGGGCGTACTGGCTTTGGCGATCATCCTGGAGCGTTTCTGGTCCCTGCGGCGAACGGAGGTGCTGCCGCCCGGCCTCGGCCAGGAAGTGCGCAACTGGGCCGCACGCGGCAAGCTTGACCCGGCGCACCTGCAGACCCTGCGCGCCAACTCGCCGCTGGGCGCATTGCTGGCGGCCGCACTGGAAGCCCGCAACCGCCCGCGTGACCAGATCCGCGAGCGCATCGAAGACACCGGCCGCCACCTGGTGCATCGCATGGAGCGTTTCCTCAACGCGCTGGGCACCATTGCGTCGGCCGGTCCGCTGCTGGGCCTGCTGGGCACGGTGATCGGCATGATCCAGATGTTCCTGGGCATCCTCGACCATGGCGTGGGCGACGTGAACCAGCTGGCCGGCGGCATCGGCAAGGCCCTGGTGTGCACCGCCACCGGCATGATCGTGGCTATCCCGGCATTGATGTTCCATCGCTACTTCAAGGGCCGCATCCACGGCTACGTGGTGGAAATGGAGCAGGAAGCCAGCGCCCTGCTGGACACGCTGGATGGCCGCCCCGGGGTGATGACCCCGTCGCCGTCCGCGCGCCCGGCCAACGCCGCCACGGCGAAGGCCTGATCGATGCGTATCGGCAATGACCGATCCCAGGATGAGCCGCATATCGATCTGGTCCCGCTGATCGACGTCATCCTGGTGCTGATCATCTTCTTCGTGGTCACCACCACCTTCGATGCGCGCTCGACGCTGCAGGTGCAGCTGCCCACCGCCAGCCAGCAGCCCAACAACGAGCCGCCGCGTTCGCTCAGCGTGCTGATCAACGCCGAAGGCCGTTATTTCATCAATGACCAGGAAGTGCTGCGCAGCGACGTCGAGTCGGTCAAGCAGACCATCGCGTCTGTCGCCGGCAGTGACCGCAGCCAGCCCGTGCTGCTGCGTGCCGACGCACGCACCCCCTACCAGGCCGTGGTGACTGCGCAGGACGCGCTCGGTCAGCTCGGTTTCCGTCGTATCGCCATTGCAACTGCGCCAGAGGTGCGTCCATGAGTTCCCATCACGCGCCGGTGTGGCCGATCTACAAACGTCTGCTGGGCTACACCCGCACCTACTGGGTGTTCATGGTGGGCGCGGTCATCGCCATGGTGGTCGAAGCCCTGGCCGGCTACCACTTCACCAAGCTGATGGAGCCGCTGGTCAACGAAGGTTTCGTCGACCCGCAGCCGCGCGCGGCCGTGGTGCTGCCGCTGACCATCCTCGGCCTGTTCCTGATGCGCAGCCTGGCCACCTGGGTCAGTGACTACACGCTGGCCAAGACCGGCCGCAGCGTGGTCCGCGACCTGCGTGAGCAGGTGCTGCAGAAGTACCTGCACCTGCCGTCGTCGCACTTCGATACCGAAGCGACGCCGGTGATGGTCAGCCGCCTGAACTTCGATACCGAGCAGGTCACCCAGGCCAGTGCCGACGCGCTGAAGACCGTGGTGGCCGATACCCTCACCATCATCGCGATGCTGGCGGTGATGCTGCAGATGAGCGTCAAGGTCACCCTGGCGATGCTGGTGGTGGTGCCGCTGATCGGCGTGATCGTGTCCTACGTCGGCAAGCGCTACCGGCGCATCAGCCGCGGCATCCAGGACGGCATGGGCACCATGGCCCAGACTGCCGAGCAGTCACTGGCCGCGCAGCAGGAAGTGAAGGTGCATGGCACCCAGCAGCACGAGATCTCGCGCTACTCGCGCCTGGCCAACCGCATGCTGGCGCTGAACATGAAGGTCGAGGTCACCCGTGCCGCCGCCTCCAGCGTGGTGCAGTTCCTGGCCGCACTGGCGCTGGCGGTGATCGTGTGGGTGTCGACCCGCGAAGCCCTGGCAGGCCGCCTCAATGCCGGCCAGTTCATGGGCCTGATGACCTCGATGATGGCGATCATTCCCTCGCTGCGCCGCCTGACCAGCGTACAGACGTCCATCTCGCGCGGTGTTTCCGCCGCTGAGCGCCTGTTCGGCATCATCGACATGCAGGTGGAGCGCGACGAGGGCCAGCACCGCGTGCAGCGCGTGCGGGGTGAACTGGCGTTCGACCACGTCATGCTGCGCTACCGCGAGGACAGCGGCATCGCCCTGGACGACATCAGCTTCGTTGCCAGGCCGGGCACGGTGACGGCCATCGTTGGCCGTTCCGGCAGCGGCAAGACCAGCCTGATCCGGCTGGTGCCGCGCTTCTACGAGCCCAGTGGCGGTGTCATCACCCTCGACGGCGTGGCCCTGGACGACTACCCGCTGGCCGACCTGCGCCGGCAGGTGGCGATGGTCGGGCAGAAGGTCATGCTGTTCGATGACACCATCGCTGCCAACATCGCCTATGGCATGGAAGCGACCGACGAGCAGATCCGCGCAGCGGCCGAAGCCGCCAACGCGTGGGAGTTCATCGCACGCATGCCGCAGCAGCTGCAGACCCCGGTGGGCGAGAATGGCGCGCTGCTGTCCGGTGGCCAGCGCCAGCGCCTGGCGATTGCCCGCGCGATCCTGCGCGACGCTCCGATCCTGATCCTCGACGAAGCCACTGCGGCGCTGGACAACGAATCCGAGCGCCTGGTGCAGGATGCACTGCAGCGCCTGATGCCCGAACGCACCACGCTGGTCATCGCGCACCGCCTGTCGACCATTGAGCATGCCGACCAGGTGCTGGTGATGGATCATGGCCGCATCGTTGAACGTGGTACCCACAAGGAGCTGCTCGAACTGGGCGGCCTGTACCAGCATCTGCACAGCATGCAGTTCCGCGAAAGGCAGGACTGATGGCCGGCAAGGGTACCCAGACCCCGCCGTACTGGTACGACGGCACCCCGGTTCCGTGGACGATGCGCCTGCTGGCGCCGCTGTACGCAGGTGTCACGGCGCTGCGCCGGCGCGCCTATCGGCGTGGCTGGCGCAAGCGCCATTCGTTGCCGGTGCCGGTCATCGTGGTCGGCAACATCACCGCCGGCGGTACCGGCAAGACGCCGCTGACCATTGCCCTGGTCGAACGCCTGCGCGCGGCCGGCTGGAGGCCGGGCGTGGCCAGCCGTGGCTATGGTCGCGAAGACGCCGACAAGCCGCTGTGGGTGCAGGCTGATACGCCGACCGCCAAGGGCGGGGACGAACCGGTGCTGATCGCCTGGAAGACCGGCGTGCCGGTGCGCGTGGATCGCGACCGTGTCGCCGCCGGCAAGGCGCTGATCGAGGCCGGTTGCGATGTGATCGTCTGTGACGACGGCCTGCAGCACTACCGGCTGGCGCGCGACATCGAGATTGAAGTGGTTGATGCGCAGCGTCGCTACGGCAATGGCCGGATGATTCCGGCCGGGCCGCTGCGCGAGCCGGTCAGCCGCGCCAGCGAATGCGATTTCCGCGTGGTCAATCTCGGCCAGGCCGATGAGGAGACTGCGGCACAGGCCTGTGGCTTCGGCCAGTGGCCAATGGCCCTGCACATCGACAGTGCGCAGCCGCTGGCCGGTGGCCGCGCGCGCCCGCTGGCCTACTTCAAGGGACAGCGCGTGCATGCGGTGGCCGGCATCGCCCATCCGCAGCGCTTCTTCGACATGTTGCGCGCGCGCGGGATCGGCGTGGTGCCGCATGCGTTTGCCGACCACCAGGCCTACCAGCCGCAGGACCTGTCCTTCGGCAGCCAGCTGCCGGTACTGATGACCGAGAAGGATGCGGTGAAATGCCGGGCGTTCGGCAACGACTGGCACTACGCGGTTCCGCTGCGCGCGGAGTTGCCCGCGGCGTTCTGGGTGGCGTTGACCGATCGCCTGGACAAGCTGCGACCGAACTGAGTGGCGCGGTGGCGCTTGCATTCACGCGCCGCTGGCCGCATTCCCGTTGTAACGAGCCTGCCGAGTACCGCCCGCATGACCGAATTCGTCGTCGCCATTCCGGCCCGCTATGCCGCCTCGCGGCTGCCTGGCAAGCCGCTGCGCCCGCTGGGCGGCGAGCCGCTGGTGCTGCACGTGGCACGCCGCGCGCTGCAGGCCGGCGCCACTGAGGTATGGGTCGCTACCGACGATCAGCGCATTGCCGACGCGTTGTCCGGCCTGGCCGAAGTGAAGGTGGCGATGACCGCGACCACGCACGCCTCCGGCACCGATCGCCTGGCCGAATGCGCGCGCATTGCCGGCTGGGCCGATGACACGGTGGTGGTCAACCTGCAGGGTGACGAGCCGTTCGCACCGGCGGCGGGCATCCGCGCGGTGGCCGATGCGCTGGTCGCTGGCAATGCGCCGATGTCGACCCTCGCCACGACCGTCGAGGACGCGCACACCCTGTTCGACCCGAACGTGGTGAAGCTGGTGCGCAACGTGCGCAACGAGGCGATGTACTTCAGTCGCGCGCCGATCGCCTGGCACCGCGACGGCTTCGCACGCAGCCGCGACACGCTGCCGGACGGCCATGCCTGGCTGCGCCACATCGGCATCTACGGCTATCGCGCCGGCTTCCTGCAGCAGTTCGCGGCGATGCCGCCGGGCCAGCTGGAGCAGGTCGAGTCGCTGGAGCAGCTGCGCGTGCTGGAAGCCGGCTACCCGATCAGCGTGGCGATCTCGCCCGAGCCGTTCCCGCCGGGCATCGACACGCCCGAGGACCTGGAGCGCGCCGAGCGGCTGCTGCAGGCGATGGCAGCGCGATGAGGCTGCTGGTCGTCTGCCTCGGCAACATCTGCCGTTCGCCGATGGCCGAAGGGGCGTTGCGCGCACGGCTGGACGCCTCGCCGCTGGCCGGGCGGGTGCAGGTTGATTCGGCCGGCACCGGCGACTGGCACGTGGGCGAGCCGCCGGACCGCCGCGCGATCGCCTGCGCGGCCGGGCACGGCGTGGACATCGGCGGCCTGCGCGCACGCCAGCTGCAGGCCGTGGATTTCGACCGTTTCGACTGGATCCTGTGTGCCGACGAGGCCAACCTGCGTGATGCCGGGCGTCTGGCGTCGGCCGGCCAGCGCGAACGCCTGGCGCTGTACCTGCCCTGGTCGGGCGGGCAGGGGCGGGTAGCGATCCCCGATCCCTACACCGGCGGCAGCGATCATTTCGAACAGGTCTGGTCGCTGGTCGACGATGCTGCAAAACGTGCGGTGGCACGACTGTTGCATGACGCCGACTCCGGCATAATCGGGTCATGAACGTCCAGCCCGTCCCGGACCTGCCCGAGTTCGCCACCTGGCTCAATGCCACCCCCTGCACCCTGACCGAACTGCGCGGTCGGCCGGTCGCACTGCTGTTCGTCAATGCGGCCTCCGCCTGGAGTGCGCAACGCCTGGCCGAGTTCGGCCAATGGCTGTCGCGCCACCCGGGCAAGCTGCAGCCGCTGGTGCTGCAGGTGCCGCGCTTCGATTTCGAGCGCGACGCCAGTGCCGCACTGAAGCTGCTGCGCCGGCAGGGCCTGACCATGCCCGTGCTGCTCGATGCCGACTGGGATGGCTGGCGCCGCTTCGGCGTTACCGCCTGGCCGACCATGGTGCTGCTGGACGCGCAGGGCCGCGAACAGCAACGGCTGGTCGGGCAGGGCGCACCCGGTGAACTGGAGCGCGCCTTGAACGCGTTGTGCCAGGGCGCGCCTTCGGCACCGCCGCGCGGCGGCAGCGAACTGCATCCGGAACCGCGCCAGTCCCTGCGCTTCCCGCAGGGACTGGCGGTCAGCACCGAACGCCTGTACATCGCCGACAGCGGCCATCACCGCATCCTCGAATGCAGCCATGGCGGTCGCATCCTGCGCCAGTTCGGCCTCGGCACCGCCGATTTCATGGACGGCAACCTCGCCGAAGCGGCGTTCCACCGCCCGCAGGCGCTGGTGCTGGAGCGCGATTCGCTGTACGTCGCCGACACAGGCAACCACGCGGTGCGCCGTATCAACCTGCTGACCGGCATCGTCGACACGCTGTGTGGCAACGGGCGTCCCGGTGCGCCGGTGGAAGGTCCGGTCGCGCAGGCGCGGCAGGTCTCGCTGGACCATCCGGTCGGCCTGGCCATCGCCGACAACCAGCTGCACATCGCGATGGCCGGCGACAACCGTATCTGGAGCTACCACCTGGGCCAGCGCAGCCTGCAATGGCGCGCCGGCAGTGGTTCCATCGACGAGCGGGATGGCAGCGGCCATCTGGCTGCCTTTGCCCAACCGACCGCGCTGGCCGTGGTGCAGCAGGTGCTGTACGTCGCCGATGCGTTGGGATCCTCGATCCGTGCACTGCAGCTGCGCGGCGACCTGGTGCAGACGCTGGTCGGGCAGGGGCCGTGGCGCTTCGGCAGTGAAGACGGCCCGCGCGCGCAGGCCAGCCTGCAGTTCCCGCAGGCGATCGCCTTGAGCGCGGACGCCCCGCTGCTGTGGATTGCCGATACCGGCAACGGTCGCCTGCGCACGCTGCGCCTGGGCGGCGGCGAACTGACCACCCAGCCGCTGCCGCGCCGCCTGCATGGCCCGGCTGGACTGGCGGTGGGCGCAGGTGCGGTGTGGATCGCCGAGACCGACGCCCACGCCGTGCTGCGATTCGATCCCGACAGCGGCGTGCTCAGCGAAGTGCCGATCAGCGAATGACCGACGTTCCCGCTCCGGTCTTCGACGGCAAGGCCTTCGCGGCCCAGCTCAGCACCGCCCCCGGCGTGTACCGCATGTACGCGGCCGACGACACCCTGCTGTACGTGGGCAAGGCGCGTGCGCTGCGCAACCGCGTCGGCAGCTATTTCAACGGCAGCCCGAAGAACGCGCGGATCATGTCGATGATCTCGCAGATCACGCGCATGGACGTGACCGTGACGCGCTCGGAAGCCGAGGCGTTGCTGCTGGAAAACCAGCTGATCAAGTCGCTGTCGCCGCGTTACAACGTCTCGCTGCGCGATGACAAGACTTACCCGCATGTGCTGCTGACCCGCGAGGACTGGCCGCGCATTGCACTGCATCGCGGCCCGCGTGCCATTCCCGGCCGCTACTTCGGGCCGTATCCCGGCGTGACCGCGGTGCGCGAAACGCTGAACCTGATGCACAAGCTGTTCAAGCTGCGCAGCTGTGAGGACAGCGTGTTCCGCAACCGCTCGCGGCCCTGCCTGCAGTACCAGATCGGCCGTTGCAGCGCGCCCTGCGTGGAGCTGGTGCCGGCGCCGGACTACGCCGAGTCGGTGCGCCGCGCTGCGCTGTTCCTGGAAGGCAAGAGCGACGAACTGACCCGTGAGCTGGGCGAGCAGATGCAGGCCGCCAGCGAGGCGCTGGAGTTCGAGCAGGCCGCGCGCCTGCGCGACCTGATCTCCTCGCTGCGCAGCATGCAGACCCGTCAGTACGTGGACGGTCGCGCCGCCGACCTGGACGTACTGGCGGTGGCCATGCAGGGCTCGCAGGCCTGCGTGCTGCTGCTGGCCTTCCGTGATGGCCGCAACCTCGGCACCCGCCCGTTCTTCCCGCGTACCAATGGCGAGGAGAGCCCGGAGGAAGTGCTGGCCGCGTTCGTCTCGCAGTACTACATCGAATTCGAGCCGCCGCGCGAGATCCTGCTGGACCGCGAGATTCCCGACGCCGACCTGCTGGTCGCCGCACTGTCGGCCTCGGCCGAGCGCAAGGTGCAGCTGAAGTGGAACGTGCGCGGCGAGCGCGCCGGCTACGTGGAACTGGCCAGCCGCAACGCGCAGCTGACCCTGGCCACCGAACTCAACAGCCGCGACGCGCAGCACGCGCGCAGCGATGCACTGCGCGACATGCTGGGCCTGGCCGAGCCGGTCAAGCGTGTCGAGTGTTTCGATATCAGCCACACCATGGGTGAGGCCACAGTGGCCTCATGCGTGGTGTTCGACGCTGCCGGTCCGGTGCGCGCGCAGTACCGCCGCTTCAACATCAGCGGCATCGAGCCGGGCGACGACTATGCCGCCATGCGCCAGGCCATCGACCGCCGCTTCCGCCGTGCCGTGGAAGAGCAGGGCGTGCTGCCGGACGTGCTGCTGATCGACGGCGGCGCCGGCCAGCTGGCGCAGGCGCAGGCCGCACTGGCCGACCTGGGTGTGGAAGGCGTGCTGCTGGTGGGCGTGGCCAAGGGTGTGGAGCGCCGCGCCGGCCATGAAGCGCTGGTGATGCCCGACGGCCGCGAGCTGCGCCCCGGCGCGGCCAACCCGGCGCTGCAGTTCATCCAGCAGGTGCGCGACGAGGCGCACCGCTTCGCCATCACCGGCCACCGCGGCCGCCGCCAGAAGGCGCGGATGACCAGCAAGCTGGAGGACATCCCCGGTATCGGGCCGCGTCGCCGCGCCAGCCTGCTCAAGCATTTTGGTGGCCTGGTCGGCCTGAAAGCCGCTGGCGAAGCGGAAATCGCCAAGGTGGAAGGCATCAATGACGCCCTCGCGGCACGTATCTACGCTAACCTGCACGGGTTGGCCACGCCTGATGCGGCCGAGTAGAGAGAGAAGCACGCAAGCATGAAGTTGACCCTGCCCACCTGGCTGACGTTGTTGCGGATCGTGATGATCCCGGTGCTGGTGCTGGTGTTCTACCTGCCCTACACCTGGACCAACTTCGCTTCGGCGGCGATCTTCGGCCTGGCCGCGATCACCGACTGGCTCGACGGCTGGATTGCTCGCCGTTACCAGCTGGAGTCGGCCTTCGGTGCCTTCCTCGACCCGGTCGCGGACAAGCTGATGGTGGCAGTGGCACTGTTCCTGATCGTGCAGGGCCACCCGACGCCGTGGATGGCGTTCTGGGCGGCGGTCATCGTCGGACGTGAGATCGCGGTGTCGGCGCTGCGCGAGTGGATGGCCGAGCTGGGCCAGCGTGCCAAGGTGCGTGTAGCGATGATCGGCAAGGTCAAGACCACCGCGCAGATGGTTGCGCTGCTGTGCCTGCTGTATTCGGTGGCCCCGAACGTGCCGGTGGAAGACATCTGGATGGGCTGGCCGGTGTTCCACATCGGCGATTGGACCCTGGCGATTGCCGCCGTGCTGACCCTGTGGTCGGGCCTGCAGTACCTGCACGCCGCCTGGCCGAGCCTGCGCGATGACGAGCGCGCGGCACGCGAGCGTGCGCGGCAGAAGAAGCTGGGCAACTGAGCCCCGGGGTCGGATCCCTTTCCGAAGGAAAGGGCTCTGACCCCATCGATGCGCCCATCCACGCATGGCGTGGATCTACTGGAAATTTTGCATCCACAGATGATGCGGATCCATCGGTTTGCGGGGATGCTGTAGTAGATCCACGCCATGCGTGGATACGCGGTGCAAGTCGCTCCGCAGACCCTGAAAAAAGCACTTGACGCCATTCCCAGAATAGGTAGAATTTCGCCTCCCAAGCGGGAATAGCTCAGTTGGTAGAGCGCAACCTTGCCAAGGTTGAGGTCGCGAGTTCGAGTCTCGTTTCCCGCTCCAGATTCAAGAAAAACGCTCCCTGAAGGGAGCGTTTTTCGTTATGCGCGGCCGTGTCCACGCGGATCAATCATCATCCTGTGTCGACGCACGCGCACGCATGCCGGTGATGCGTGCTTCCTCGCGTGCCACCTGACGGTCGGCAAACCACTCCTGCACATCTCCCGCGAAACTCGCCGGTCGCCCCTTGCCCTGCACGCCCTCGGCGATCGAGGCCAGGCTGGAACGCGCGAGCTCCTCGCGCATGGCTTTCTGTGCATTGATCATCACCGCGTGGATGCCGCACACGCCACGGTTGGCCCATCGGGGTGGGGCACCATCAAACAGCGCGCAGCGCCCACGGATTTCCTGGCAGTCGAACAGTGCCTTCTGTCCCTCAACGGCATCGACCACATCCAGCACGCTGATGTCTTCGGGCGCACGCGCCAACTGGTAGCCGCCACGGATACCACCCGTGGACTCGACGATGCCGGCCTTCTCCAGCTTGGGGAAGATCTTTGCCATGAAGGCCGCAGGCACGCCCTGAAGCTCGGCCAGGTCGCGGCTGCTTGGCCGCTGCTCCAGCGGCGGGACCAGCCAGAGCAGGCAGTGCAGGGCGTACTCGACGCCCGTTCCGATGTGGGCCATGGGACCGGTCCATAAAAAATATAACGCGGACTATAGGGGCCTGAGTTACCCGCCGCAACCCTGCGGAACTTCATGCAGATCTTTGATTTCATTGGCGTTGTGGCGGGGAAAAGGAATAGGGCAGGGAGGCGCTGGCCTGAACCGCGCCGCCGTCAGGCGCTTGCACCACATAACGCGGACTCATATGATCCGCGTTATGTGGTGCGCCGCTGCAGCACATCGCCCGCGCCCGTGCCGTCCGGGCACCCGGGCGCCTGAACCCCCATTCCCTGAAGGATTTCCTCCGTGTCCCAACGCATTCTTGTCATCGGCGCCGGCTTTGCCGGCATGTGGAGCGCGCTCGCCGCCGCCCGTCTTCTCGACCAGGTCGCGCGTCGTGATGTGGAGATCGTGCTGGTGGCGCCGTCGCCGGAACTGCATGTGCGCCCGCGCCTCTACGAAAAGGGACCGGAGCGCATGAAAGCGCCGCTGCAGGCGATCTTCGATGCCGTTGGCGTGCGCTACCTTGCCGGCCGCGTTGAACACATCGACGCTGCCAACCAGCAGGTGCAGGTGGTGGACACGGGTGCCGATGCCGCAACGCAGAAATTGCGCTACGACCGCCTGGTGCTGGCCGCCGGTAGTCGTCTGAACTGCCCGCCCATTCCCGGCTTGCAGCAGCACGCCTTCAACGTCGACCAGATTGCCGATGCAGCCCGCCTGCAGGCACATGTGGAAGGCCTCGCCGCTCGCCCGCAGAGCGCGGCGCGAAATACGGTGGTGATCGCGGGCGCGGGCTTCACCGGTATCGAAACCGCGGCAGAAATGCCGACGCGCCTGCGCGAAGTTCTCGGTGCCGATGCTGCAGTAGACGTCATCATGGTCGAGCGCGCCGATGCGGTGGGCCCGGACCTGGGCGAAGGCCCGCGCCCTGTCATCACGCAGGCGCTCAAGGAATTGGGTGTGTCCTGGCGGCTGGGCTCGGGCGTCGCTCGCGTGGATGCGGAGGGCGTGACGCTGGAAAACGGAGAACGCATCGACGCCGCCACCGTTGTCTGGACGGCCGGTGCACGTGCCAGTGCGTTGACTGCTCAGATTCCCGGCCAGCACGATGCGGTGGGTCGCCTGCACGTGGACCGCACGCTGAAGGCGAACGGTGTCCACGCGGTGTTTGCTACCGGCGACTGCGCGCATGCCGCCACCGATGACGAGGGCAACGTGGCGATGATGTCCTGCCAGCACGCGATGAACCTGGGGCGCTCCGCCGGACACAACGCCGCGGCTGACCTGATCGGGGAAGCGATGATTCCGTATGCGCAGCCCAAGTACGTGACCTGCCTGGACCTGGGGCCGTGGGGTGCGGTCTACACCGAGGGCTGGGATCGCCAGGTGGTGCTGGCCGGTGCCGAAGCCAAGGCGCTGAAGACCCGCATCAACACCGAATGGATCTATCCACCCAGTGGCGCGCGCGCGGAGATCCTGGCGTCTGCAGATCCGCTGCGGATCGTTGTGGCCTGACGGCGCAGAAACGTTCTGCGAGCAACGCTCCCGAAAGGGAGCGTTGCGCTTCATCCCCACTTCACCGCCACTCCTTCGCCTCACCACGCGGCAGTTCGAAGCTGCATCTCCGTTCCTCCAGGGCGATGCAGCCATGTCCCACACTCCCTCCGCCTACGACCACGACGTGGTCATCGTCGGCGCCAGTTTCGCCGGTGCCGCCTGCGCGCTGGCCGCTGCCCAATACGGCCTGCGCGTCTGCGTGCTTGAACGCAAGGCCGACCCCGGCGAGCGCCTGCACACCACCGGCATCGTGGTGAAGGAGGCGATGGAGCAGACATGGCTGGGGCGCATGCCCGAACATCTGGTGCAGCACGTCGCGAACGTGCGCCTGTATGCGCCCAATCTGCGCAGCGTGTTGCTGGCCGCACCGGGCTACTACTTCCTCACTACTGATACACCGAACCTGATGCGCTGGCTGGCCAGCGAATTGCGCGCGAACGGTGTCGACCTGCGCCTGCAGCAGTCCTTCACCGACGCCCGTCGCTGTGGTGACGGCTGGCAGGTGGAAGGGGCAGGCCGCTGCGCCTATCTGGTCGGCGCCGACGGTGCACGCTCACGTGTTGCCCAGCACACCGGCCTCGGCCAGGTGCGTGACACCCTCTACGGCGTCGAACGTGAGTTCGCTGGCCTGCAACTGCCGCAGGGCGATGCACTGCATTGCTTCGTCAGCAAGCGCTACGCGCCGGGCTACATCGGCTGGGTCGCGCAGAATCCGACCGGCGTGCAGGTGGGGTTGGCGCTGCGTCACGATCCACAACGGGTGACGCCGCCGGACATCGAGGGTTTCCTCGACCACGTGCGCGATGTGGTCGGCATTCCGCCTTCGGTGCGTCCTTCGGCCACGCGTGCCGGCCTGGTGCCCTGCGGCCGGCCGGTTGGGCCGATCACCGGCCAACGCGTGATCCTGACCGGCGACGCTGCGGGCATCGTCTCGCCGCTCTCAGCCGGGGGCATCCACTCCTCGTGGCGGCACGCCTGGGCGGTCGGTGATGCCATCGGCCGCCACCTGCGTGGCACCGGTCCACAGCCGGAGCGGGTGGCGCGCCAGGTGGCGCCGGCATTCCCTGGCAAGCGCCTGCTGCGCTGGGCGATGGATCATCTGCAGGCCGATTGGCCGCTCGATACGCTGCTGCATACAGCTGCCACGCGCCGCATCGCCGAGCAGGTCTACTTCCATCGCCGTGGCCTGCGCACGTGAAGGGGGCAGGCAGCGGCGCCTGAACGCCGTCCTTCAGTTCACGTGAAAATTCCTGTTGACGCCGTGCAGCAATATCGACACAATAGCGCTCCTTCGACGCAGGTCGAACGAAATCTGCGGGAATAGCTCAGTTGGTAGAGCGCAACCTTGCCAAGGTTGAGGTCGCGAGTTCGAGTCTCGTTTCCCGCTCCAGATTCAAGAAGAACGCTCCCGCAAGGGGGCGTTTTTCGTTTGTCACACCGGTTGCACCACCGCCGCGCTAGCGTGCCTTGCCGGGCAGTGCGCTGCACCAGGTCCGGACATCCTGCTGGTCGAAACCGGGGCAGCGGTTGTCCTCCCGGATGTAGACGTAGGGGACGTCATCTTCGTAGGTGAAGTGGTAGTAGTAGTTCCGGTCCTTTCCGTACAACCAGTAGTTCGACGAGCCGTCGTTGATCGCATACGGTTCGAAGGTGAGGATCGAGGATTCGGCAGGAATGAAGTTGCTGCGCTCCATCAGGAGCAGCAGGGCGTTCGAGGCCAGTGGGGTGGCCAGCGCGACAACGAGCGCAGCGACAATCAATGTCGTGATCGAGGCAGTCAACAGCCAGCGGCGGGGACGTTTCACAGGCAGGCAGCATCGAAGCAAGACAGTGCCGCAATGTGCAATACGCAGTGAAAGGCGTCCAGTGTTCCGCGCGGGGAACGCATTGAAAGCGTAGTGAAAGGCTGGGTCAGCGTTGCCTGAACCGCACGCGTGTTGTGACCTTTTTCGGACCAATTCTCCATGTTCGCTCCACAATCGCACGGTAGCCTTCATGCTCCTTCTACACGTTGGCGGGCTGGTGGTCAGGCGTATCACTTCAGTGGCAGTGCCCAGGACCGGGCGCGGACTCTCCCTGCAGGCAGTGCTGCGCCCCGGCGCGCTGTTCGCAAGCCTGGCCTTGGCTGGCTGCATGTCGGTGCCGGTTCCGGACCTGCCTGATCGCACGCCCAGCACCTGGACCCAGGTGCCGCAGGGCCAGGGCGTGGCGGTGGACGCCAGGCAGTGGTGGAAAGTGCTGTCCGACCCGACGCTGGACGGTCTGGTCAACCAGGCCATCGCCGGCAATCTCGACCTGCAGCAGGCCACGCTGCGGCTGCAGGCGGTACGGATCGTCGCGGGCACGTCCGACTCGCGGTTCCTGCCGGAGATCTCGGCCAGCGCCAAGCAGGTGCAGGATGCTGCCGCGGTCGATACCTACTTCCATGCGGGCATTGAAGCGATCTGGGACCTGGGCCTGTTCGGCGCCGCCGAAAGCGCGCAGTTGAGCGCGCAGGCTTCGGCCGGCAATGCCGAGGCGCTGCGCAATGCCGCGCAGGTGGCGGTGATCGCCGACGTGGTGCGCAGCTATCTGGATCTGACCGTGGCGCAGGCCCAGCAGGATCTGCTGGCCCGACAGCAGGCCGTGGATGACCGCGGCGAACAACTGGCGCGGGTCCGCCAGCGCCTGCGCCTTGATGAGCCCGGCGAACTTGATCGCCTGCGTGCACGCCAGGCCGCCACCCGCGCGGCTACGGCCCAGGCCCGCGAGAATGCGGACAACGCGGCCCGCGCGCTGGCGCTGCTGCTCGGCCGCGATGGACCGGATCCGGCCTGGCGCGCATACCGCACGCCGCCGAAACTCGGCGCATTTTCGCTGCAACAGGTCCCGGCGGACCTGCTGCGGCATCGGCCGCAGATCCTGCTGGCCGAATCAGAGGTGATGCAGGCTGCCGCCAGCAAGGGCTCGGCGCGCGCGGCGATGTATCCGCGGGTCAGCCTCGGCGGCTCCATCCTGTATGCCTACAACCTCACCCAGAACGCCCGTTCCAATTCCGATTCCAGCCCGTCGATCGGCCCATACATCGATATTCCGCTGTGGGACTGGGGCCAGCGTCGTGCGCGCTTCCATGCCGATGAAAAGCAGCTGGATGCCGCGTTGCTCGGCTACCGCAAGGCCGTGCTGGAAGGCGTGAGCGAAGTGGAAGGCGCGCTCGGCAGCCTGGCACGCCAGGACAGCAGCATCCAGTCGCTGCGTGCGGCCGATGATGCCGCCGGCCAGCAGGTCAAGCGCCAGGCGCGGCAGGTGCAGCTTGGCCTGTCCAGCGAATTCGATGGGCTCGACACGCAGCGTGCCGCACTGGCCTCGCAGGCCGATCTGATCGGTGCGCAGGGCGCGCGCGTGCTGGCTTTTGCTTCGCTGTACCGCGCCCTCGGCGGTGCCCCGCTGCCCGCCGAGGGTGAGGGCGAATCGCAATGATCGCGCTGGCCCGCAAGACCCTGGCCTATGAGTGGCGCCGGTTCCTGCCGGTGGTGCTGGCGATGTGCTTCGCCGGCGTGCTGTTGATCGTGCAGGCGGCGCTGGTGCTGGGCATCTTTGGTACCGCCGCGATCTACGTGAAGGCATCCTCGGCCGACATCTGGGCCGGTTTCCCCGGCACCCAGAGCGTCAACTACGGGCATGCGATCAGCGCGGATGTTGAAAGCCACCTGCGCATGGACCCGGATGTCACCCGCGTCGAACCCTACGAGTGGGTTGATGGCGAATGGCGCTCCAGCGCGCAGGGCACCGGCAACGTGTCGGTGTACCTGTCCGGCATCTCCACCCAGGACGACGCGATGATGTTCGCGCGCATCCTGCCTGCCGGCCTGCGCGCGCAGCTGCGTGAGCCGGGTGCGGTGATCGTCGACAGCGCCGATCTGGATACGCTGGGCGTGGACCTGCAGAACAACCGTGCGTGGATCAATGGCAAGGCGGTGCGCGTGGTCGCCGCGCAACCGGGCCTGCGTGGCCTCGGTGGCGTCAACGTGCTGGCGTCGCTGGATACCGCGCGCGCCATCGCCGGTACCGACCCGCATGAAGGCAGTACCTATTTCGTGGCCGGCCTGCGCTCGCCGGACCTGGCCGATCGCGTGCGTGATCGCTTGGCGGCGTCAATGGGCCAGGCCACGCCGGTCGAGTTCTGGACCGCACCGGAGTTCGCCAGCCGCTCGCAGCAGTATTGGCTGTTCGATACCGGCGCAGGTATCGCCGTGTTGTTCATGGCCGTCATCGTCTGCTTCGTCGGTGCGGTGATCACCAACCAGTCGTTCGCCTCGGTGGTGGCTGGTTCGGTGCGTGAGTACGCCACGCTCAACGCACTCGGTGCGGGCCGCTATGCGCTGGCGCGGGTGGTGTTCGAGCAGGCGTTGCTGATCGGCGGCGTGGGCATGTTGCTGGCGGCGGGGTTCAGTACGGTGGTGCTGTTGATCGCGCAGACCCAGCGCGTACCGGTGCAGTTGACGCCGATGGTCATCATCGGCTGCGTAGCGCTGGTCGCGGTGATGGCCATGCTCTCCAGCATCATGGCGGTACGCAGTGTCGTCCGCTCCGATCCTTCGTTGCTGCTGCGTTGAGGGCCGGCCAATGACATCTACACGCGCCGTCGCCCCGACCCTGCAGGCCGACGCACTGGAAAAAGGTTTCATGTCCGGCGATGTACAGGTGCCGGTGCTGCGTGGCCTGTCACTGGACATCTATCCCGGTGAACTGACCCTCGTATCTGGCCCGTCCGGCTGTGGCAAGAGCACGCTGTTGTCGTTGCTGTCCGGCCTGTCCGCGCCCGATGGTGGCCGCGTGCACGCACTCGGCCAGGACGTGGGGCACATGAGCCGCAGCGAGGTGGAACGCTTCCGCCTGCACCATGTCGGCTTTGTGTTCCAGGGCTTCAACCTGTTCCCGGCGTTGACCGCGCTGGAGCAGGTGCAGTTGCCGCTGGGCTACCGCGGCATGAGCAATCGCGAAAGCGAACCGCTGGCCCGCAGGGCGCTGGAAGAGGTGGGCCTCAGCCACCGCAGCCACATGCGCCCGGCGCAGCTGTCCGGCGGCGAGAAGCAGCGCGTGGCGGTGGCCCGCGCCTTCGCCAAGTCGCCGACACTGATCTTCGCCGACGAACCCACCAGCGCGCTGGACGCCGAGAATGGCCAGCGCGTGATCGACATCCTGCATCGCTATGCACGCGCGCATGGCGCCACCGTGCTGTGCGTGAGCCACGATCCGCGCCTGATCCGGCATGCCGATCGGGTGATCGCCATGGAAGACGGCATGGTCCGTGATGACCGCCGCCAGAACGAAACTGTAGAGTCCGCCCCATGACCAAGACGTCGCACCTGCTTCCCCTCAGCCTGGCCCTGTCCGCGGCACTGCTGCTTGGCGCCTGTTCAAAGGACGTGCCCGCGTCTGCACCGGCGCCTTCAGGCAAGGCCGATGCCGCCGCCGGCAAGGTCGCGGTCGCGCGCGGCATCATCGACGTCGAGGGCGGGCTGATCGCATTGGCGCCGCCGGTGGATGGCTCGATCACTGCCGCGCCGGTGAAGGAGGGCGCCACGGTGAAGAAGGGACAGTTGCTGCTGTCGCTGGATGGCGCCCTGCTGCAGCAGGAGGTGGCAATGGCCACCGCCGACCTGGCCCTGGCCAATGACCGCCTGAAGGGCAGCCAGGCGCAGCTGCGCGAACTGGAGCGCAACGCCACCCGCCTGTCCACGGGCGCCAGCGAAGGCGTGTCGTCCAACCAGCAGGCCGATGCGGCCAAGCAGCAGCTGGCCGGCGTACGTGCCGATGTCGACGTGGCCGGTGCGCAGGTCGACATGGCCCAGCACAAGCTGGAACACGCAAAACTGAAACTGCAGCAGATGTCGCTGAGCGCGCCGGAGGCCGGCACCGTGGTCGGCCAGGTGCCGGGGCTCGGCGCCTTCGTGCAGGCCGGCAAGCCGGCCATCTCGCTGCTGCCGGCGCGTCCGCTGCAGGTACGTGCCGAACTCAGCGCGGCCTACGCCGATGCCGTGCAGGTGGGCATGAAGGCTACCGTGGTGCCGGATAGCGACGGTGCCGAGAACACCGGCACGCTGCCGTCCGCACGCGTGGTGCGCATCAGCCCGGTATTCGCGCAGGCACGCCTGCCTGAAGACGCGGGACGTGGCGTGGCCAAGGTGGTGGAGTGTGTGCTGGAGTTCGATGGCGAGGCCAAGGCGCGCTTCGGCCAGCATGTGCGGGTGGAGTTCCGGAAGTAGGCCTAGCGTTGCAGCGGGGGCGTCTCCGCGCGCCCTCGACGCCTGAGCGCCCGCCACGCACTCACCGCCGACACCACGCACAGCGCCAGCAGCAGGCCCACGTCCAGCAGCAGCAACCACAGCAGGTGCATGCCGTGCACCGGCGGCTGATGCATGGCCGACAGCATCCACGGCACCGACCATGCCAGCAGCAGGACGAAGCCGATCAGCAGGCGCAGCCACAGTCGCTCCAGTTTCCAGGGGCGCACGATCAGGGCGGCCACCACCAGCTCGACGGTGCCCAGCAACGCGAACACGATGACGGTGCTGGTCGGGTAGGGCAGCTCGGCGCCTTCCAGGTGATGCAGCAGCCAGTAGTCCGGGGTGAAGCCAGCATTGACCAGCGCAGCGATCAGCGCGAACCAGGTCAATGCGACCAGCAGCCAGAAGAAGCGGACGTAGCGCTCAGGCATGGGCGGTGTCCATGGTGGCGGGCAGGCGGTTGCGTGATGCATACCATGCGGAGATGACGATTGCGGCCAGTGCCAGCAGGCCGGGCCCGAGGGTGAAGTACAGCAGGCGCAGCGGGTGGTTGTGCATCAGCGTCCAGCTGGCGAATGCCAAGGGAATGGCCAGCACCAGCAGCTTGGCGAAGAGCGGCCGCAGCACCGCGATCAGCGGCTGTGCAACGAGGAACATCCAGAACAGATAGAACTGGGCGATGCCCAGGCCGATGTCGCGATGGGAGGTGAAGCCGAAATGGTCGCGATACCAGTTCATTCCCAGCGGAATCAGTGCCCAGTACAGCAGCGCCACCACCAGATGCAGCAGCAGGGCGATCAACAGGGGCTTACCGCGAAGGAACATGAGCGTACGGGGCTGGGCGGGGCAGCGTACCCCAGTGCGGACGCCCGTGACCGCATGATGTGAAGACTGTTGACGGCGTGAAGGAATTTGGACACAATAGCGCTCCTTCGACGCAGGTCGAACGGAATCTGCGGGAATAGCTCAGTTGGTAGAGCGCAACCTTGCCAAGGTTGAGGTCGCGAGTTCGAGTCTCGTTTCCCGCTCCAGATTCTACAGGGCCCCGGTAGGGGCCTTGTTTTTCTCCCGCCACGGCAAGGCGGGGCACGTTGGGCCACAAGGCTTTACGCGCAGTCAGAAAGGTGAAATCGCTGGTGTGTGTCCCGGATTTCCGGTACCATGTCGGCTTACGCGGGAATAGCTCAGTTGGTAGAGCGCAACCTTGCCAAGGTTGAGGTCGCGAGTTCGAGTCTCGTTTCCCGCTCCATGTTCCGACAGGCCCCATCATGGGGTTTTGTCTTGTCAGGGCCCTGTTCCTGGCGCGCAGTACGTTGGCCTCATGGCAGAGTGGCTATGCACCGGATTGCAAATCCGTTTACAGCGGTTCGATTCCGCTTGAGGCCTCCAAATTGAAAAGCCCTGACTCTGGTCAGGGCTTTTTCTTTGCCTGCCGTTCGGCGGCGTCAGCCAGGATTCCTTGATTCGCGTCTGAAATCATGGGTCTGCCATCCGTTTTCGGGTGGCAAGCTGGCGTTAACACGTGCCGCGTGCGTTTGCGTGAGTTCGAGCGGGGATGGCAACCGAGCGACGCTGGGGTGACTACTGGCAGTACACGATCAAGCGGGCGGGGCTGCTGCCCCAGCCGGCCTGCCTGGGCTTGGTGTCCGAAGCCGAGGGGGGACGAGTCTGTACGTCATCTAGGGGCGCTGCTTGATCGTGGCGTGGTGCCTGAGGAGCTAGCGAGCACCACGGCGGCGGCGAAGGATCTGTGCAGCCAGGCGCCTGAGTTATGACCCCGCCTTGGTGACCGGCGAGACTCTGGGGAAAGGAGCTGCCTGCAAGGTGCGTAAAGCTGGCGAGCAAGGACAGCTCTACGCCCGGCAAGTGAGCAGCCTTCTGATCAACGTCGCCGCAGCAAGGTGCTCAGCGAGGACCCAACGTTCTGAGCGATCGCGGTGAGCGGGCAGCCGTGGATCTAGCTGCACCGCTTTTCCCGGAGCCGCTGAAGGCAGGGGGGGGGCATCATGCCTTTGGATCTGGTGGAGCCTGTTGCATCCGAGGGCGGCTGGCACGGGCAATGCGAGTCTTTGCTCATCGAGGTTGTGATCGAACAGCAGGCCGTCGTGATTGAACAGGTCGCTACTCTGGAAAGGCACTGCACCGATGCGGACTGACCTCTGGGATCAATTCGGCGAACTCGTGACCAGTAGCCCCCGATTGCTGGCGACCGTCAGTGTGCAGAGCAGTGACGGAACCAGCACGATGACCACTTACGACGAAGTGCAGATGCGGGTCTTTGGTCAGCTCAAATTGCCCATCCCACACGACGTTTGGGTTCGGTCTGGGCATTTGGTAGAGGCCCCGTCCTACCTGCCGCTCATCGAAGCGACCATCTAGCAAGACAAGGCGCCGCCCGGGTGTCAGCAAGCATCCGAGCGGCAGCGCAGTACAAGCGATCTCAGTACCTGGCATTGGCCGCGGCCCCGTCGCCCTCGCGAGAGCCGCCGGATTGTCGGCTTCACCTATCGCAGATACCTGGAAATCATGGCAAAACCGATCATTTCCTGGCCAGGCGGCAGGCGACGGCTGCTGAAGCACCTCTATCCGGACCTCCCGGCCCACGATTGCTATGTCGAGGTGTTTGCCAGGGGTGACGCCCCTCTGATGATTGAGCTTGACAAGGTGGGTTTGGATTATTCAACTGGCGGCGCAAGTGTAATTGGCGTGGCTGGATTCATGGATTGCGCTGGGTCGTCGCCCATGAATTAAGTAAGCGGATGTGCTTGCTGTTGCTATCAAATGGATGTCTTTGGGTTGTATTCAAGGAGACGATTATGAAACGGATGTTATGGTCATGTGCTTTGTTTGCAGGCTTGGTGCTCCCTTTGTGTGCGAAGGCGGAATGGGTTTGTCGCACACAGTCAGGCGAGGTGTCTGTTGGTGGCGGAGACGCTCATCAGGAACCTGATATTCAGATATGCGAGTGGGTCGGTGGCGGAACGCCACCAGGGGGCGGGACAGGCGGTGGAACAGGGGGTCAGTACTGTCCAGTGCTTTTGATGTCAAAGCCGTCCGGCTGCACGTCAGAGATTCCAGTTCAGGGTGCGGATTATGCTGCTGACAAGTTCATGTTGGGGTCTGGTCTCGCTACTGCTCTATCCAATCTTTCGAATGGAAATATTTCGTCTCAGGCTCGGGATCAAATTTTCTCCGCTCTAGCTAAGCATACGGCGGATTACTCTGACATTCGAAAGTCGGTCAATGATAATAATGTTGCGCTGATTGATGGAATGGTGCAGGCGTGCGATTATCAGAGGCAATTCGATCTCGCGAATCCACCAATGTCTCCCCATCCGGGTGGAGTTTCACCAGGCCTCAAGGCTTGCCTCGGGACGGTGGAGCGCCTTAATGCTGAGGCAAATTTGTCTTTCACATCATTCTTTCAGGCTTGGCTTAATCGGACAGGGATTGTTCTCACTGATTTGGGGATCCCTCAGACGGTGATTAATTGGTTTGCTCCTGAGAATTCGCTTTCGGCGAAGATCGAGGCGGCAAATGAGCAGAACGCGTGCAATCTTTGGTTTGGTGAGGTGCGACGAAATGGATGCTAATATTAGGTTTGTGTCGGCGATTTTCATTGCCTTAATGGCTATGGCGAATCTGGTTGGATGCAGGGATTCTCAGGATGCTGGTGTTGACCGTCCTGCTACGGACGCTGCAGCGAAAGTCGACGATGATCGGCAGAGGCCAGAGGTAGGGTTGAGTGGATCAAGGGGGATCGCCGGCCTGCCTCCAAGCGCACTCCAACAATATTATGCATGTGGCGCAGATGAAGGGTCATGCAACAGAGATCCGCTGGTTGCGGCAAGCCCTGAGGAGGCGCAGTGGTTGCAGGCTAGGGGATATCCAGCGCCGGATCAGATCAAGAGTTCTCTTGCGGCTAGCACTGAATCTTTGAGGCTTGCTGCAGAAGAATCTGGGTCACTTGTTGACAAAAGTCTATATGGGCAGGCTTTGTTGAGGGATGGCAAGTACAGGGATGTGGTGGGGTCGATGGTTGATAGCTTCGTGCGCGATGGAAATATTTATGGTCTGTATCTAACTTCAGATGCCTATATGCAATCGGAGGAGTTAATGAATCCTCCTCTGGCAATGGCATATTTGCGATTAGCCTATCTCGCTGGGGATTCAAAGGCAGGTGGTGTTCTTGAGGCGAAGTTCGGCCAGATGACTCCTCCCGAACGTGCTTTCGCTGATCGCAGGGCTGCAGATTTGAAGAGGAACATGGCGCCGGACGGATCTTGGCCGAGGCCGTAGATTGGATGGTTGCGTTACCATCGGGCAGTTTTCTGCCCGATGGTTATGATGTGCGGGTTAGAATATTTTGGTGACCCCGCCGCGGGTGATAGAGTTGCTTGAGGGAAATCGCGTTGGTAAGGAGTAAGCTCTGCTCCACTTCTTCAGTGACCTGTGAATCCGAACGATTCGAGATGGCGGTTTGAATCGCCCTCGGGCATGTCGTATCGCGAAGCGTTGGATTTACAGGAGCTGGGTCTTCTAGGGGATTCTGCAGCGACGACGCAGTTCTTGCTTGGAGTGACGTGTGCGGATCACGGGCTTGCCATCAGAGTTCGGTCAGGCACCGTGTCTGGCTATCACTCCCTGTCAAAGCACCTGAGCGAGATGGGCCTGATGCCCGGCCTGCCGGCCTGAGCGATACAGCTCGCCCCGATGTTGAGCGGAACGGCCACCATCGTCTTCAGCCATGCGCTGCTGGGATCGGGGCGTCGATTCGCGCTCGCTGCATTGACGTCCACGTTGTTCGGCGTGGCGATGTTCAGCAACGGCGCCTTCACCACCAGCAGCCCGCTGCACGGCATGTATGCAATCGGCATCTTTTCGATCCTGACGCTGCTGCTGCGCCAGGTAGCGCTGGGCGCCGACGTGTCCCCCGCGCATGGCATGGGTGGCCCCGGCCACATCGCTGCTGGGGATGGTCTACCTGTGGTCGGTGATGTCCGGCTTCGATCCGCCGCCGTACCGTGGCCTGACCCAGCGCATCGCGCTGCTGCCGGCGTTCGGCGGGTGCACCTTCGCTGCGCTGGAGTTGCGTCAGCGGCACATCCGCCACTGAGGCGGGGCTGTTACGCTGGCCTCTGCGCATGAACGGCTGCAGGCACCTGACATGACCCTCCGGCCATTGACCGGCGACGACGCGGACATCCTCTGGGCTGCGCGATTGCGGGCACTTCGTGACTCTCCCGCGGCATTCCTGTCCACGCTTGCCGAGGCGGAGAAAGACACCTCGGACGTGATGCGTGCGCAGTTGGCCGACCCTCAGACGCGCTACTTCGGTGCGTTCGTTGATGGCGCCCTTGTCGGCTTCCTGCGCTACGTGCGTCCGGTTCGCATCGCGCGGCGACATACCGCGGAGGTGCACAGTGTCCATGTGGATGCCGGCCACCGCGGCCAGGGGATCGCGCGGCAGCTGTTTCTCGCGGCATTCGCGGATGCGCACGCGGAAGGTATTGAATCGCTCACCCTTACGGTGCTGGCGGACAATGCTGCCGCTTGCAGGGTGTACGAATCACTGGGTTTCACCGCGTTCGGAAGGGAGCCGCAGGCGGTGAAGCGTGCGGGTGCGTACACGGATCTGGTCGCCTACCAGGTATCCCTGCACTGAGGGCGGCCTGCTGTCATACGGCACGGGCAGGGGCGAGGTTCCATGGCACGATGGTGTAAGCCCCTCACTGCATGAAGCACGGGCAATGCACGTACAGGTATCGAGCTGGGATGAGGTTGTACCCGCGCAGCGTCGCCAGGCGGTGGAGCTGGTGCGGAGCGCTTTCCCGGACATGCAGGGAGACGGCTACGCCACCCCGGGGCCGGTCGCTCTGGCCCTGGCCCTGGAAGGCGATCAAGTGGTCGCCCACCTCGCACTGTACGAACGTAGCGTCCTGCTGGACGACGACGCGGAACGGATCGGCCTGATCGGCGGTGTCGTGGTGCGTACAGATGCCCGCGGAAATCGCGTCGCGTCACGCTTGATCGAAGCTGCGCATGCCGAGCTGCGTCATCGTGGGATCGATTTCGCGGTGCTGTTCGCCCTCGATCATCGGCACTACGCCTCGGCTGGATATGCGCCGATGCAGAACGAAACCTGCTTCATCGAAGACGGCCAAGCGCGTCGGTTCGTCTATCGAGGCGGCATGGTCGCCGCTTTGGGTGCGCGGCGATGGACCATCGCGGTCCTCGATCTGCAGGGTGAAACGGTCTAGACGGCGCCTGCGTGCAGTTGCGACCAAACCCCAGTATCGTGGCGATTGTCCAATGCGAACCAGGGAGCGGTGCGGGATGGCACGATATCTGCTGATGGCGATGCTTCTGCTGGGATGTGCCCCGCTGGCATCGGCCCAGGTCTACAAATGCAAGGGCGCATCCGGAGAAACGGTATACAGCCAGAATCCGTGCGCTGCCGGTGCCGAACCCATGAAGCTGCGTTCCAGTCGTTCCTCCACCGAGTCGGCGGGAGAGGCTGCGAACCGTGCGGCCGTGTACCAGAACACTGAACTGGCCGACGCCGGTATCGAGGAACGCAACTGCGTACAGGGCGAGCGCGCGCGGATCTATGGTCCGCTGGAATCACGAAGCCAGGAGGTGGGGCGCCAGATCGCCGAATTGAATCGACAACTGGCCACGACCAACGGCACGCTGGCCGGGGCAACCCAGGATTCGGGCATCCGCGCACAGGTCGCCAGCATGCAGCAATCGCTGAGTGCAGAGCGGGTCGCGGCCGATACGCAGATGGCGAACGCACGCGAGCAGTGTGCTTCGACCCGCCGTGACCGTGAGCGCTCGGTGCGCGACAAGTTCAGCAACGCACCGGCAATCACGCGCTGAAACGTCGTCATCAGGTGGGAGCGCGCGTCGGAAGTGCCGTTTCCGCGCGGAAGTTGCGTCCCACCGGTTCGCTCACGCCCAGGTAGTGGCGGAACAGGTAGATCAGCGGCTTCCAGCGGGCGACGTCGATGTGCTGGGTACCGGTCACGGTGATCGCTTCGTGCGCATGCACGCAACGGATGCGTCCCTCGACGATCACGAAGCCCTGGCCGTCATCCTCGCCGGGCGGGTGCATCGCCATCACGCTGACTTCCACCTGCAGCGGGCACTCGGCAATCGCCACCGGCGCGACGTGGGTCGAGTCGATCGCACTGAAGCCTCCCAGTGCGAACTTGTCGCGGACGTGCACGTAGCCCATCGCCTGTTTGGCGGCCGGTACCGGCTGGCAGCCGGTTGCCCGTGCGATCGCCTCGACCTGTGTGGCCTGCGCGGAGGAGGGGAAGTTCAGCACGCACTCGTTGCGCAGCTGCAGGTTGCGATAGCCCTGGCCCTGTACGCCGAGGCCGAGCACCACCCGGTTGCCCAGGGCCCAGAACGAAGACAGCGGACTGATGTTGCTGCTGCCGTCGTCGTTCAGCGTGGTCATCAGCAGCACCGGCGTGCCCGGGTACAGGACCGAAGGAGTGATGCGGCGGCGGGGGATCGGAGCGGTTTTCACGGCAGGCCTTGCGCTATCGGGGTGGCCACTGTGCCTTGGCAGACGGTGCCGACGCTTCGGCCTGCATCGAACTGTCGGCCCGCAACGGCGTGCCACAATGCGGGCATGGTCCACACCTCCGGTTCCCTTGTCAGTGTCGGTGCCCTGGTCGGTGACCAGGCGCGCGCGGCCATGCTGCTGCAGCTGATGGATGGGCGTGCCTACACCGCGATGGAGCTGGCCCGCGTGGCCGGGGTGACACCGCAGACGGCGAGTACGCATCTGCGCAGGCTGGTCGAGGGCGATCTGCTGGTCGCGGTCGCGCAGGGGCGACACCGCTACCACCGGCTGGCCTCGCACGAGGTTGCCGACATGCTGGAAGGCATCCTGCGCGTTGCCGATCGCACGCCGTCCTGCACGGCTTCCGCATCGCGCAGCATGCCGGCGTTGCGCCAGGCGCGTTCCTGCTACCGGCATCTGGCCGGCGTGCACGCGGTGGCGATCACTGACCATCTGCTGCGCGCAGGGCATGTACGCATGCAGGCGGCGCACTGGGACGTGACCGATGCCGGTGCGGTGTTCCTGCGGCAGATCGGGCAGCCGTTGGCCGATCTGCTGCAGCAGCCGAGGGCGGCCAAGCCTGCGCGGCACTGCCGGGGCTGCCTGGACTGCACCGAGCGACGACCGCACCTGGCCGGTCTGGTCGGTGAAGCCATGCTGGACAGTTTTCTGCACAACGATTGGTTGCGAAGGGTGGAGAACCGGCGCGAGCTGCGGATCACCCCGGCAGGGCAGGCCGCCTTTGCACGCCTGTTTTCGATCCACAGCTTCGGCGGCTGACGGGCGCGACATTCGGCACCCGCTTGCGCGCGCTGATAATCTGCGATTCCTCGTGACGCAGGCCAACCTTCATTTCCACAACGGCGGTTGCGTTCATACCCGGCCGATCCGCATGTTGATCGGCCAGCGGATCGCACGGCGCTGTTGCGGATCGCCCCAGTGTGCGGCCAGTTCGTCTGCGTAGTCCTGCAGCAGTGCCTGCTGGCCGGCTTCGCGTGCGCGCCGCACCGCCGACCAGGTGCTGAAGTAGCCCAGCGTCTCGACCAGGTTCCAGTCGCGCTCGATCGCCAGTGTGGGATAGGCGAACTCGTCGAACGGGAACGCCAGGTCGGCATAGCCGCTGTCGACCAGGCGGCGCTCGGCCGGCCAGTAGCGGCCCATGTCAGTGCCGTAGAAGCGGGAGAAGCGTGGTTGCAGGTCGGCCTCCAACTGCGGTGTGCCGTAGCTGACCAGCGCCAGCACGGCACCGGGCGCGGCAACGCGGCGCACTTCGGCGTAGAACGCTGGCAGATCGAACCAGTGCGCGGCCTGGGCGACGGCAATCAGATCGGCACTGGCATCCGCCAATGGCAGTTGTTCGGCCGAGGCCTGCTGGTAGCTGACGCCTGCCGCAGGCGCTGCGTTGGCGATCTGGTCGGCGCTCGGGTCCATGCCCAGCACTGCATCGAAGTGCGGTGCGAGCAGGCGGGTGAGCTGGCCGTTGCCACACCCCACATCGATCGCCAGTGCGTGCGTGCTGCACGACGACGCGAGGAAGTCCGCCAATGCAGCGGGATAGTCGGGACGGTGTGCGGCGTAGTTGCGGCCGCCCTGGTCGAACCAGTTCTGTGGGCTCATCGATGCAGTCCTCGTACCTCGGTCAGGCGTTGTGCGAAGCCGCGCTGTTCCAGCGCGCGTGCGGTAGCTTCGAGGACATCGAGCAGCGGATGGCCGATCTCGGCTTCCAGCGTGCCGATGGCTTCGAAGATCAGTGACCAGTGCGGCTCCAGGCGGCGCAGCAGGGCCTGGCCCTCGGCGGTGAGGGTCAACGCGCTCTTGCGCGCGTCTGCGGCCATCGGTTGCCGCCGCAGCAGCCCCTGGTCGATCATCAGGCCCACCGTCTGGCTGATTGCGCCCTGGGTGAGGCGGCTGGCGTCGGTGATTTCGCCCACGGTGCGCGCGCCACCGGCGAGGGCGCGCATCACGGGGGTGTAGCGCGCGCGGTAATCCAGGCCCATGTCCCGATAGACCTGTTCGGCCCCCTGGTCAACGAGTTCGGCGGTGTAGCGAAGCAGTTCGCCCAGTCCAGCAGTGTGTCTCATGGCTGGCAATATGCATTAGGCCTAATGGAGTTTCAAGGGCCAGTCTCAGCCGCCTGCGACATGGGAAGGCGCTATGGTCGAGTTCCGAGTCTTAGGGAGCTGGAATGGCGAGCAAGGACATGAACGATCGCGGCACGCTGGCGGTACGTCGGCAATGAGCAAATCTTCTGTGGAAGTACGTTGGCTGACGTTCCGGCTGATGAACGGCCAGTCGATCGGACCGGATCGACTGAAGGATGGATGGGTGATTGCTTCGGAGACCCGCCACTGCGGGGTGCGCCGCGAGTCCATCGAAGGCGCGGGCGTGGTCTACGCGCTGTATGCACCGGCCAACCTGGCCTCCCCACGGCGCGCGGAGATGCGCATGCGCGAATTCCTGATGAGCTCCGGCTACACCTTCACCATGGGCACGCTGGGCGGCTGACGCCGCCCTTTGGGGATTACGGGCGCACGGTCAGTGCCTGGCCGAGCATGCCGATCGGACCGCGTGCATCGTGCAGCACCGTGCTGGTCAGGCCCAGGCCTTGGTGGCCGAACGATACGGACGTGTCGAAGCCCAGCCACTCGCCCTCGGGCATGCCGAACAGGTGCGCGGTCAGATCGAGGTTGGGAAAGGCAACCTCCTTCGGATCGGCACGCACGGCCATGCCATTGGACAGGTCGAACAGGGTGGCCGCACGCGCCAGCGCACTGACCGGCTCGTCGTCCAGCAGCGCGTGCTTCGCGCGCGCCCAGTAGGTGGCCCGTCCAGGCCCCTGGTCGTGCCGGCGGATCTCCACGCTCTTGATGAATCCACCTGGCCACACCGTACCCGGATCCCACGCGGGCATCGAATCCGGTGGCGCGATGGCGGCGATCGGCGTGCCGGCGATGGCCCCGGTATCGTTCGGGCGCATCAGCCACGCACGGACACGCAGCGCCGGGCGATCGTCATGGCGCAGCGTGGCTTCGACCAGTTCAATGGTGCGGCCACCGCGCAGCACCTGCACATCGGCCTCCATTGCTTCGATCGGGATGGTGCCGAGGATGTCGTAGGACAGGCGCGCGATCAGGAAGCCATGGCCACGCGCGGCGGCGTCACGTTCCAGGTGGTGGGCCAGCAACCCGATCGCCGGTGCGATGTGCTGCTCGCGGATGTTCCAGGCGCCGCCGGTATGTTCAGTCGGCAGGTAGCGGGTGTCATTCAGTCGTTCGAAGAAGGCCATCGTGTGCGTTGCTTCAGCAGGGAGGAAGGTGGGAGGTGCTGCACCGGTCCCTGCATCGTAAGCGTTTGGCAGCATCGCAGGCTGAGCCGGCTCCTGCAGGAGCCGGCCGGATGCCGGTCAGGGAGACGGGCAGTCCATTTCGCGACACAGCTTGTACTCGGCCAGACACTGCTCGGAGGTCTTGCCCAGCGGTCCCTGTGATGTACGCAGGCACTGCTCGTACTTCAGCGTGCAGAACTCGCAGGTTCCTGCGGCGAAGGCCAGGCCGGTCACGGCCATGCCAAGGAGCATCACGGTCTTCAAGGTCGTCTTGATCATCACGTCAGTCCTTTGTGTGCCCGTCACTGGGCCCGGCCACCATAGCAGCCCTTCCGGCATGCACTTGATGCGTTGCGGCACGCGATGGACTCAGCGTTGCACGGCCTTCAAGGCGTCGACCAGCTGTGCACCAGAAAAACCACAGTGTCCTTCGCCCACTGGCGGCAACACGCGTGGCAGCGGGCGTGCGCCCGCCCGTGCGGCCAGTTGCGGATACACCGTCTGCATGTGCGGCACGATGGTCGGGTCGTTGTGATTGAACTGGATCACCAGTGGTCGCTTCATTGCGCCGGCCATTGCCAGCGTGTCGCGGACATGCGCCTGTGCCGCAGGCACGGGATCGATGCGCTGCACGCCGGCATTGAACGCGGCATCATCACCGAATCCGCTGAAGACCACGCCGATGTTGCCGACCGGCATGCCGCCGCTGCGCGTGGCCAGTTCATGCAGGACCAGCGCATGCAGGCTGATGGTGCCGGCCAGTGCATCAGGGGAGACCTGCAGCCGCCGCGCCAGTACTGTGGCGTGCGACGGATCGCGCTGCAGGGCATTGGCGATGCCCTGGTACAACTCGCCCTGCGGCAATGCGGCGGCTTCGCGCGATACCAGGCCGGTTGGCGGCAGCCCATCGGCCTTGGGGAAGAAATAATCGAATGCGACCAGCGTGGTCAGCAGATCGGTCGCGATCTGTTCGCCACTGAGATTGGCGCCGCACAGCGACACGCCACCGGCGTAGTGTTGCGGGAAACGCTCCAGGCTGCCGATGGTCACGGCGCCACCCATCGAGAATCCCAGCATCCAAGTGTGGCGCAGATGCGTGAGTTCCTCCACTGCATGCTGGCGCAGGCGTTCCGTATCGGTGATCGCATCGGCCACTGCCCAGCCCTGGCTGGCATAGGCGCTCTGCGCGACGGCGTAACCTGCGGCCAGTAGCGGCGCAGTGCTGTCATTGGCCGCCATGGGTACGGTGCGCGGCACGCCGACCGGTTCGTAGCCATGGGCCAGCATCACCAGGTCGCCGTTCCAGTCGGCCGGCACATCCAGTCGCCATGGTGCGCCCTGCAGCTCGCCGCTGAGCGTGCGTGCCGCCGTGGGCGGTGCCGCCAGCAGGACCGTCGATGGCAACAGCAGGCCGAGGGCGAGGGCACATCGAAGCAAGGGGCGCATCGGGGTCGTTCCATGCAGGAATGGCGCCGAGCATAGATGCCAGCGAAACGTTGCGCGCGCTGCACTGCCGCAGGGGATTGTGGGTCGACCGTGCTGCGCTCTACGCTGGCCGCATGGTCCTGCACGTCATCGCGTCGATTATCCGGATTCCCCAGGGGAAGGCGGGATAGCGCGCGGTCGTCACGGCCAGGCAACCCGCCCGGGCAGGCGGGCTGCACATGGCGCTCTCCCGGGCACTGGAATCCACCGAGGAGAACGCAGATGCAACCTCTTTCATCGACCGACGAAGCCCCGACCCTGCACCTGCTGTGCGGCAAGATCGGTGCAGGCAAATCGACCCTGTCGCAGCAACTGGCGGCGAAGCCGCGCCACGTCCTGATCAGCGAAGACGCATGGCTGGCCACGCTGCATCCGGGCGACATCCACTCCATCGCCGATTACCTGCAGCGTGCAGCCACGCTGCGCAGTGTGCTGACCGATCATCTGCGTGCATTGTTGCGCGTGGGCGTCTCGGTGGTGCTCGATTTCCCCTTCAACACGCCGGCCGCACGGGCATGGGCGCGCGAGGTGTTCGAGCCGGTGGATGCTGCGCACCGGCTGCATTTTCTCGACGTTGCCGACGAGGTCTGCAAGGCGCGGCTGCATGCGCGCAATGCGCGCGGCGAGCACCCCTTCCAGGCCAACGATGAGGCCTTCGACCAGATCACCCGCCACTTCGTGGCACCGGCGGCGGAGGAGGGCTTCGTGGTGATGCGCTACACCGAGGCCGGCCCGGTATAGCGCGGTCGGTTCAGTCGACGAAGGCCGGCTTGCCCTCGGTGGCGGTCTGCACCAGCGTTCTGCGGAAGGTCTCGACCAGGGGACGCAGGTTGATGCGGTGCCAGGCCGCCCACAGCGGCGTGCGGTAACTGAACCACGGCAGCTCGCGCAGCACCACGCCCGCCGGTGCCTGGTGGTCCAGGCTGCGCTGGATCGTGGTCTGGCCCAGCCCGGCGGCGACCAGGCCGAGCGCGGCCAGCGGCTCGGTCGCTTCCATGGCGATGGTCGGGGTGAAACCGGCCTTCGCACAGGCAGCGATGAAGGTGTCATGGCGCAGCGCGCTTTCCTTGTGCATCACGCCGATCCATTGCTGGCTGGCCAGATCCTCGGGCGTGATGGTCTCTGCGCTGGCCAGTGGGTGGCCGGCCGGCAGCGCCAGCAGCATCGGGTCGTTCAGTACCTGCGTGGCTTCCAGGTCCGGATCGTCGAATGCGGGTGGTTCGCAGACCAGGGCGATGTCCAGGCTGCGTTGCCGCAGGCCTTCCAGCTGCACGTCCGACTGCTGGTTGTACAGCGCGATGTGTACGGCAGGACGGTCGCCGCGCAGTTCGCGCAGGGCGGTGGGCAGTACGCCGGAGTGCATCGCGTACTCCAGATAGCCGATGCACAGGCCGCCTTCGTCGCCGCGGCCGAGCCGGCGTGCCAGCGATTCCAGCCGGTTGGCGTGGGTCAGCAGGGCGCGCGCCTCGGCCAGGAAGGTGCGGCCGTCGGCGGTCAGGCGGATGCGCTGCTGCGAGCGTTCGAACAGCTGCAGTTCCAGCCGTTCCTCCAGCTGGGCGATCTGCCGGCTGAGTGGGGACTGGGAAATGTGAAGGCGCTCGGCGGCGCGGCCGACGTGTTCATCTTCGGCGACGGCCACGAAGTAGCGCAGTTGGCGGAGATCGAGCATAAGACCTTCCGGGACTCAAGATGGATAAATTGTGTCTTGGACAGTCTGATTGGGCAAGCCTAGCCTATGCCTCAACCTCAACAACCTCCCCAAGGGGAACTCCATGAGCATCAACACTCTGTTGGCTGGCAAGACCCTCGGCTTCGGTACCGCGCCGCTGGGCAACATGTTCCGTGACATCCCGGAAGCCGAGGCCCAGGCCACGGTGGACGCGGCCTGGGAACAGGGCACCCGCTACTTCGATACCGCCCCGTTCTACGGCGCCGGCCTGGCCGAGATCCGGCTCGGCGACGCGCTGGCCAAGCGCAACCGCGACGACTTCGTGCTCAGCACCAAGGTCGGCCGCCTGATCCTGGATGAAGTGGAAGACACCAGCGCCCGCGACCTTGGCGAGAAGGGCGGCCTGTTCGTCGCCGGCCGCCCCAACAAGCTGGTCAACGACTATTCGGCCGATGCCACCCTGCGCTCGATCGATGACAGCCTCAAGCGCCTGAAGACCGATCGCCTGGATATCGTCTGGGTGCATGACATCGCCCAGGACTTCTACGGCGATGAGTGGCTGTCCTACTTCGAGACTGCACGCCGCGGCGCCTTCAAGGTGCTGACCCGGCTGCGCGAGGACGGCGTGATCAAGGCCTGGGGCCTGGGCGTCAACCGTGTCGAGCCGATCGAGCTGACCCTGGACCTGGACGAAGCCCGTCCGGATGGCTTCCTGCTGGCCGGCCGCTACTCGCTGCTCGACCACGAGCGTGCGCTGCAGCGGGTGATGCCCAAGGCGGCCGAACGCAACACCGGGATCGTGGTCGGCGGTCCGTACAGCTCCGGCGTGCTGGCCGGTGGCAACCACTTCGAGTACCAGAAGGCGTCGCCGGAGATCCTGGCCAAGGTCGAGCGCATCAAGGCCATTGCGGCCGAGTACGGCATCAGCATCAAGGCGGCCGCCCTGCAGTTCTCGCTGGCCAACCCGGCGGTGGCTGCGGTGATCCCGGGCGCCAGCCGTCCCGAACGCATCGCCGAAGACTATGCCGCACTGAAGGAAATCATCCCGGCCGGGTTCTGGCAGGAACTGCGTGCGCAGGGCCTCGTTGCGGCCAACGCCCCGCTGCCGATCGACAACATCTGAGTCCCCAAGGAGACCTTCCCATGGCAACTGCATCTGTATCCATCACCGTGCCGACCCCGGCCGACCAGGTCTGGAACCTCATCGGCGGCTTCGATTCGCTGCCCGACTGGCTTCCGTACATTCCCCAGAGCACGCTCAGCGAAGGCGGTCGCGTGCGCCATCTGGCCAATCCCGATGGCGATGCCATCGTCGAGCGCCTGGAAGCCTTCGACCAGGCTGATCGCAGCTACACCTACTCGATCCTGCAGGCGTCGTTCCCGGTCACCGGCTACCGTTCCACCCTGCGCGTTGTCGAGCAGGGCAGTGGTTCCAGGATCGACTGGTCCGGTGAGTTCACCCCGGTGGGTGTCAGCGGCGAAGAAGCGTCCGCGCTGTTCGAGGGCATCTATCGCGATGGCCTGAAGGCACTGGAAACCACGCTGGCCGGGTGAATGCCCGTGCGGTGTTGACCGCATGCAGACGTTCCGGCCGGTCCGGGGCGTTTGTATTTCAGTGGGTGGGTGATGGCCCACCACAGGCAACGCGGTGCATCGGGAAGTCCATTGCCTGTTTCGGATTGTCCTGCGCGATCTCGATGCGCGCATGCGCGCGCTGTTCGTCGAGGCGCCTGTAGCGGATGCGCTGCGGGAAGTCATTGGCCGGGTTCTCGAATACCGCCTCGTTGGCATCGACCCGGGTGGCATTGAACTCGGTCGCGTTCTGGCCGGAGGGTAGGGCGGTCAGCACCAGGCGGCCGTCGTCATGCTGGCGCAGCTGCATGAACTCGAAACCCACGGTGTGGCCGTCACGCAGGCTGCGGCTGCTGCCGAACAGTGTGTTGCCAGCCAGGGTGGACCACTGCTCGCCGGCACCGGCGGGCTGACCATCAAGCTGCCAGCAACCGGCCAGCCAGGCCAGGTGTTCGATCTTCGACGGTGGAGCGGCCTGTGCGTGCGCGGCCGCGAGCAGCAGCGGCAACAGGGCCAGGGCGATGCGGAGCGACATCGGTGCCTCCATGCGCGGGGATGTGTGGCCTGTATAGCGTTCGGGGGACGAGGCGGCCAGTGCCGTCCTTTCCATTGTTGATTCCGATACGATCTGTCGCATCAGGCTCACACTGCTTAACCTGGGGTCCCGCCATGGTCGACCGTCTCGCCATTCTGCTGGAACGCTTCGCGGTCACCGCCTCGGTGTTCCATGCCGGCGCGCTGTGCGGCATCAACACGCTGGAGGGTGAGGATGAGGCCGGGCAGCTGCACCTGGTGCGACGTGGCCCGCTGCAGGTCAGCCACGGCCATCAGACCCTCCAGGTCGACGTCCCCAGCCTGCTGCTGTACCCGCGGCCGATGCCGCACCGGTTCAGCACCGATCCGCAGCAGGGCGCCGACATGGCCTGCGCCAACCTGCATTTCGAGGGTGGCCGGCTCAACCCGATCAGCGCCGCGTTGCCCGATTTCATCTGCATGCCGCTGGCGGATCTCTACGGCGGCAGCGCAGCACTGGAGCTGCTGTTCGAAGAGGCCTTCGAACAGCGCTGCGGGCGTGCGGCGATGGTCAACCGGCTGTTCGAGGTGGTGATGATCCAGGTGCTGCGCCAATTGATGGAAGGCGGCGAGATGCGTGGCGGCCTGTTCGCAGGGCTCGGCCATCCGCGGCTGCGGCTGGCATTGGTGGCGATGCATGAAGCGCCCGCACAGTCCTGGACCCTGGAAGACCTGGCCGAGGTCGCCGGCATGTCACGCAGCGTGTTTGCCGCCAGTTTCCGTGAGGCGATGGGCACCACGCCCGGTCAGTACCTGCAGGGCTGGCGGGTGGGCCTGGCGCAGCAGGCGCTGCGTCAGGGGCGCCCATTGAAGCGGATCGCTGACGACGTCGGCTATGGCAGCGAAGCCGCGCTGTCGCGTGCGTTCAAGGCGCACACCGGGCAGTCGCCGCGCGAGTGGCGCGGACAGGCCCGCGCCAGCGTGGCCTGAGCCTCAGGCCAGTACCAGCCGGGCCAGTTTCATGCCACCGAACAGGCCGACCAGGCCCAGTGCCACCGAACCGCCGGCGTACAGCGCTGCCAGGCCATGCTGGCCGCGCTGCAGCAGCAGACCGATTTCCAGCGCATAGGTGGAGAACGTGGTGTAGCCGCCGAGGATGCCGGTGGCCAGCAGCAGTCGCAGCTGCGGCGAGGCACCATTGCGCAGGGCGAAGGCCTCGACCAGCACGCCCATCAGCAGCGCACCGGTGATGTTGATCAGGAAGGTCGACCATGGCCACGGGCTGCCGACCGCCACCCGCGCACCGATCAGGTTGCAGGCATGGCGAAGGCACGCGCCGAGCCCGCCACCGATGAAGACCAGCAAGTAGTTGTTCAATGCGTGCATCACGTGCCTCGGATACGGGTTCGCTGATTCGAGGGCGAACGCCGAGGGCAGGCACGGCCTGCCATCGACGAACACCGGTTCGTCCTGGCAGGAGCCATCAGCCCTTTCAGGCGGTTATCGGGGGAGCCCCATCCCCATCGAGGAACATGCTACCAGCGCCAGCGCGCTTACGTCATCGAGGTCGTCAGCACCCGGATGACCTTGCTGCGGCTGAAGCCGTCCATCAGCAGTTCGAAGGCCAGCAGGTCCAATGCCGCGTGGCGACGATGGTCGATCTCCAGCCCCTTCTCCTCCACCAGGTGGCTGACCAGTTCGTAGGCGTCCTGCCAGACATCCAGGTGGGCCTGGCTGGGGATATAGGTATTGCCCCGCTCACCGACGCCAAGCCCGTTCACGCCGTACAGCAGTTCGCGCGCGTCCAGCTTGGCCGCATCGGCGATGCGGAACAGCTGTTCGGCCTTCACATGGGCGGGGCTGACATGGTCGTTGAGCCAGTTGCTGATGGTTGCCGTCGTCGAATCGGCGGCGCGGGCCAGATCGGCCGGGCGAGGGTGCCCGGCTTTCTTCATGGCAATGGCGAGTCGTTGGCCGAGAGTATTCATCTATGCAAGCCAGCTTAACGCGTAGATCGCAAAGATCCCTTGTTCCAAGAATAAGTCTGGTTAACAGAAGGACCGACCGTGACCGATTTCTGGAGCAAGGGGCAGGTGCGCGCCCGGCTGGGCTTCCGGACCGATGCCGAACTGGCGCGGTTCTTTGGCATAAGCCGATCTGCAGTGTCGCAATGGCCCAAGGACTTCCCGATTCCTGCGCTGCGCCAATACATCCTGCATCAGCGCTACCCCAACCTGTTCCCGGCGACTGAGGCCGCGGAGGCCGAATAAGCCCGGATGGCGCCGCCTTTTGTCGCATATAGCACTCTAAGCGCTGTTTGCTAAGTATGCTTAGCAAAATAGGAAACTTCGATGGAACGGGGCTTGGCCATCGGTGGTGCCTACTGGAACAGGGGGAACGGGGATCAGGTACTGTGTCGGGTCCGACCCATCCGTGGACCCCGTCTCCCCGTATGTGGTTTCGTGAACGATTAATAATTTCGATCACGAAAGTCGCGGCATGTAATTGACCTGTCGTGAAATCTATGACTAATTGGCATCAACCGGGCGTGAAGCCTGGGAGTCTTTCAGTAGCTCGCAAGTGAGTCGGTAGACCGTCAACGATGCAGAACAAGTCCAACGGAGGTCGTATGGAATACGGCATGCATGGCTTGGCTGAACGGGTACGCCGCGAACTGGAAGCCAGTTATCACAAACACGGATGCGGTCCGGCGTTCTGGGATACCTACCAGCAGGTGCTGGACCGCCTGGTCCCGCAGGGGACCGAGCGTACCGAAGTCACCAATGAAATGGCGCTGATCATCGAACAGCTCGGCATCGTCCGACGTGCGCAGCTGGTACCGCCGCACGCCAACGGGCCGCGTTGATCCGTTGATTCAAAGCAGGCGCCAGGCGCCACAGGCCAACAGCGCCAGCAGCATCGACAGCAGTGCCAGGGTCCGCGGTCGCCACCATTGCCGCGGTTGCCCGGCCATGGCCTGCGGACTGCAGTAGCGCACCAGGCTCGGGCCGAAACCGGCCTGGTGCTGCTGCCGCGCGCAGGCGTCCAGACAGGCGCCGCAGGCCAGGCAATCGGCCTGCGGTCCCTGGCGGATATCCAGTTGCATCGGGCAGGCGCTGACACAGGCGGCGCAATCGGTGCAGTCGCCCAGGCGGTCGGCGCTGAAGGTGGGCATCGGTCCGGCCAGCAGCGGATGTGCGGCACGGAATACGTAGTCCTGCGCGGTAGTCGGGTCGAGCAGGCCGCGGTTGCGGCCGAGCACGCCACCGTGGCCCGGCGGGCGCATGCCGCGCGGTTCACCGCGGCGCGCGTCGTACAACATGCGTGGCGTATGCGGATCGGTCAGCAGTGGCTGCATGCGCGCGAACGGGCACAGCGAACGGCATACCTGCTCGCGCAGGAAACCGGCATTACCCCAGGTGGCGGCGGCATAGAACAGCACCCAGAACGTTTCCCAGCCGCTCCAGCCGGCATGCGGGGCGGCGGCCAGCAGTCCAGCGATCGGGCTGAACAGGCCGACGAAGGTGATGCCGGTCCACAGCGACAGCAGTCCCCACGCAACCTGGGTGGCAGGGCGCACGGCCGGCACGGGCAAGACCTTGGCCATGCCGCGCGCAATCCAGTCGAAGGCACGACGCCACAGCGTCTGCGGGCAGGCGTGGCCGCACCAGATGCGGCCGGCGAGGTGGGTGAGCAGCGCAAGGCCGACCGCCAGTACCGCCAGCAACCCGATCAGCACGCCGACATCGCCGGGCCACAACGTCCAGCCAAGCAGGTCGAAGCGCCGTGCATTGATGTCCAGCAGCAGGGCCTGGTGCCCGTTCCAGCGCAGCCATGGCAGTGCATAGAACAGGGCCAGCAGGAGTACGCTGAGCGCGCCGCGCCAACGCCAGGGGCGTGGGATTCCGGTACAGGGCGTACTCATCCCAGCGGCAGCTCGTCGTCGTCATCGCTCGGCATCGGCCGCTGCAGGTACCAGGTGACCGCGCTGGACAGTGCCGTCACCGACCAGAACATGAAAAACCCTGCCGTATAGCCCAGTTCGCGGCTGATCGTCGTGCCCGGGAAGCTGATCGCCTGCAACCGCAGCGGGTCGACGAAGGCGAAGAACACCACGCTGGCCAGGCCCGCAGCGATGAAGCTGGGCCAGAGGATGGCACCCCAGTGCTGGATCAGCTGCTGGCGGCGGCTGGGAGAGGGTCTGTTCATGCTGTCCCGGATCGGAATGAGGGCGGCGCGTATACTCCGCCGAGGCTGGCGCAGCATCCGCAGGGCATGCTTCCTGCAAGCGTGCCAGCCTAGGTGCAGCGAACTGCGCCGACATTGATCTGGATCAACGGTGGTGCTGGCCGGCTGCGGCACACTTGCCGGCAAGCTTTGGGTGCCCTGATGAACGCAACACCGCCGCCTGTCCTTCCTGTCGCTTCCCCCGGGTTGTGCACCGAGCAGGAAGTGACCCGCCTGGTCCACGACTTCTATGCGCGCGTGCGCGAAGAGGAGCGGCTGGGGCCAGTGTTCGAGGCGCACGTCCATGACTGGCCGGAACACCTGGCGCAGCTGGTCGATTTCTGGTCGGCGATGCTGCGCGGTACACGCCGCTTCAAGGGCTCGCCGATGTCCAAGCACATGGCCATCGAGCTGGACAAGGACCTGTTCGACCGCTGGCTGGTGCTGTTCCGGATCACCACCGCCGAGTGCGGCAACCCGCCCATGCAGGAGCTGGCCAACGACGTGGCCGCGCGCATCGGTGACACCTTCTGGAAGCGCTACCAGATGCTGCGCTGGCCGCAGGTTGGCCTGCCGGTGCTGGGAATCTCCACCCGGGATTGATCTGGGTCAAGGCGGCCACGGCCGCCCGGCGCGATGCTGGCGGCATGGACACGTTCTCTCCCGCCGCCGGTGGCCTGGCCTGGACCTTCGACCCCGACCTTCTGCGCCGGCACGACCGGCCGGGCCCGCGCTACACCTCGTACCCGACCGCGCCGCATTTCCATGATGGCTTCGACGCGCCGGCGCTGCGCCAGGCGATCGCCGACAGCAACCAGCTGGCCCGCGCGCTGTCGTTGTACGTGCATGTGCCGTTCTGCTCCAGCCCCTGCTTCTACTGCGGCTGCAACCGCGTGATCACCCGCGACCGCGGTCGGGGCCACAGCTACGTCTCGCGCGTGCTGGCCGAGGCCGACCTGCTGGCGCCGCAGTTCGAGGACGGTCGTGAGGTCATCCAGCTGCACCTGGGCGGGGGCACGCCGAACTTCCTCGATGCCGAGGCAATGACCACGCTGGTGGAAGGGCTGCGTCGGCGCTTTGATTTCAGCGATTCGCCGCAGCGCGATTTCTCGATCGAACTCGATCCGCGCTTCATCGATACCCGCGATGTCGCCATGCTGGCGCGGCTGGGCTTCAACCGGGCCAGCCTGGGCGTGCAGGATTTCGATCCGCAGGTGCAGGAAGCCATCAACCGCGTGCAGGGCGTGCAGCAGACGCTGGACATCCTGCAGGCCTGCCGCGACAGCGGGATGCGCTCGGTCAACGTCGACCTGATCTATGGATTGCCGGGACAGAGCCTGGAAGGGTTTGGCCGCACCCTGGAACGGGTGCTGGCATTGCGCCCGGATCGCCTGGCGGTGTACGGCTACGCACATCTGCCGCATCTGTTCCGCGCCCAGAAGCAGATCGACGAAAGCCGCTTGCCTTCGCCGGAAGACAAACTGGCACTGCTGGGCCTGGCGGTGGAGAAACTCTCTGCGGCCGGCTACCAGTACATCGGCATGGATCACTTCGCATTGCCGGAAGAAGATCTGTCACGCGCGCAGCGTGCCGGACAGCTGCATCGCAATTTCATGGGCTATACCACCCACGCAGACACCGATCTGCTCGGCCTGGGCGTGAGTGCGATCAGCCACATCGGTGCCACCTACAGCCAGAATCCGCGCGACCTGCCGTCGTGGGAGGACGCGGTGGACCAGGGCCAGCTGCCGGTCTGGCGCGGCGTGGCGCTGAGTGCCGACGACCAGTTGCGTGCAGAGCTGATCCAGCAGCTGATGTGCCAGGGCGAAGTGGACGGTGCCGTGCTGGGCCAACGCCATGGCGTCGATTTCGAGCAGTACTTCACCGAAGACCTGCGTTCGGTGCAGCGGCTGCAGGACGACGGCCTGGCTGAATACCGCGACGGTGTGGTGCGCGCCAGCGAGCCGGGGCGGCCGCTGCTGCGGCTGCTGGCAATGTGCTTCGACCCATACCTGCGTGCCGCCCACGAGCAGCCGCGCTACTCGCGTGCGATCTGACGGCTCAGCGCTTCCTGCCGACGCCGCGTTCCGGATGCCGGGCGGCCATGCCATAGCCGCTGTGGGTCGTATGGACCCGGCCGCCGATATCGGTGTACGACGTGGAGTAGCTGCCATCGCTGTACTCGGTGCGGGTCTTGCCACCGATATCGGTGCGCGAGTACGAGGTGCTGCCATCGCTGTAGCGGGTGCGGACGTTTCCGGAACTGTCCCTGCTCGAGGTCGAGTAGCTGCCGTCGCTGTATTCGGTGCGGGTGTTCCCGGAGATGTCGATCTGTCTCGTCGAAGACGATCGGCCGTCACTGTAGCGGTTGGATACGTTTCCGGAGATGTCGCGCCTGCTGGAACCGGTGGAGCCATCGCTGTATTCCGTCCGCGAGGTGTCGGAGGTCACGCGTTGGGTCAGCGACGACTGCGCCAACGCAGGAAGACTGGCGACGCAGAGCAGGGGAAGCATCAGGGTGGACAGCTTCATGCGCAGGTTCCTTGTGCAATGCCCCATGGGGCGGACGCCATCGCGCGCTGCGATGTTGGTGCCCGGAGCCGGAATCGAACCGGCATGGGGTTGCCCCCGGCGGATTTTAAGTCCGATGCGTCTACCAGTTTCGCCATCCGGGCCTGCAGCGCGGCGCCGATTGTAGCCCAGCTGCAGAATCGCAGCCGGATTGCGCTGGGGCGGCAGCGTGCTTAACTGTCGCTCCCATTCATGTCATAGTCCAAACCATCGTTCCCAGGGGGGGAGCCGCCCGATGTCGCTGCACGCGATTGCCTATGCCAGTGAGGCCCGCGCCGATCTGCAGACAACCGATCTTGACCGCCTGCTGGCCGATGCCACGGCATTCAACCGTGTAGCCGGTGTCACCGGTGTGCTGATGTTCGACGGCAGCCGTTTCCTGCAGTACCTGGAAGGCCCGGAGGACGGTATCGATTCGGTGTACCAGCGCATCGTCAATGCGCGCAGCCATGGCCAGCTGAAGGTGTTGTGCCGCGCGCCGGTGGCGCAACGGGCGTTCCCGCGCTGGTCGATGGGGACCCGGCGCATCGATGCGGACCTGCTGGTACAGATCGTTGACGCCGCATGGCCGGGCTTCCTGCTTGGCAGCGGTGGTTTCGAGCGGCTGCTGCAGGCCTGGACCGGCGCCGATGGTGAACTGGAGCCGGCAGCGGTCGCACTGGGCTCCTGACCCCACCTTGGCGACCGGGCACCCGGGCCGTTAGGCTGTAGCCTTTCTGGTGTGGATCTGCCCGGAGTGGTACAGCGAATGAGTTGGTCGGCCATGCCCATGGCAGCACGCATGCGATTTCATCCGTTGCACGGGATGCGCCGGTGAGCGCGCCCCTTTCGGCAGCCGGGTCGCCGCGCTTCGCGGTGATCGGGCTGGGCTACGTCGGCCTGCCGTTGGCGGTGGCTTTCGGCCGGCACTGGCCGACACTGGGCTTTGACATCGATGCCGAGCGCATCGCCGAGCTCCGCGATGGCCAGGACCATACGCTGGAAATGGAGGCCGGTGAGCTGGCCAGTGCACAGCAGCTGCAGTACGGCAGCGATCCGGCACTGCTCGATGCCTGCAATGTCTACATCGTCACCGTGCCGACCCCGATCGATGCCTATGAGCAGCCCGACCTGGAGCCGTTGCGTTCGGCGACGCGGCTGATCGCCAGCCACCTGCGCGCGGGTGACCTGGTGATCTACGAATCCACGGTGTACCCCGGCACCACCGAAGAGGTCTGCGTGCCGCTGCTGGAGCAGATCTCCGGGTTGCGCTTCAACGAAGACTTCTTCTGTGGCTACAGCCCGGAGCGGGTCAGTCCCGGCGACCGCCAGCGGCGCCTGGCCGATATCCGCAAGATCACCTCGGGGTCGACACCGGAAGTGGCTGCGGTGATTGATGGCCTTTACCAGCGCATCATCGCCGCCGGTACCTTTCCGGCGCCGTCGATGCGTGTGGCCGAAGCGGCCAAGGTGGTCGAGAACATCCAGCGTGACGTCAACATCGCGCTGGTCAACGAGCTCGCGCTGATCTTCGACCGGCTCGGCATCGATACCCAGGATGTGCTCGACGCCGCCGGCAGCAAGTGGAACTTCCTGCCGTTCCGGCCGGGCCTGGTCGGCGGCCATTGCATCGGCGTGGACCCGTACTACCTGCTGCACAAATCCGAGAGCGTGGGCTATCACCCGGACCTGATCCACACCGCGCGGCAGGTCAACAACCGCGTCGGCGAGCATGTGGCGTCGCGGGTGCTGGCGATGCTGGCCGAACGTGGCCGCGCACCTGCGCAGTCGCGCATCCTGGTGCTGGGCGTGACCTTCAAGGAGGACTGCCCGGACCTGCGCAACAGCCGCGCGCTGGAACTGGCGCAGCGCCTGCACGATGCAGGTGCACAGGTCGAGGTCAGCGACCCGTGGGTCGGCCCGGCGGCATTGGCCGACGCGGGCGTGCATTGGCTGGCCGAGCCGGTGGCAGGATGCTACGACGCCGTGGTGCTGGCAGTGGCCCACGCCCGATTCAAGGCCATGGATGACGCGGCAATCCGGGGGCTGCTGACGCCCGGTGGCATCGTCTACGACGTGAAATCGGCCTGGCCGCGCAATGTGGTTGACGGTCGCCTGTAAGCGTCGGTGGCATCCGGCGCGGTAGACTCGCAGGCAGTTGCAACCAAGGAACGCCATGCACCGGTATATCGTCTACCTGCTCGCCATCCTGATGTTTCCCATCTGCCTGTGGTTGGCCACGATCTGGCCGGCCTGGTACTGGGGCGTCGGCCTGACTGCCGCGATGGTGGCGCTGGGGACCTGGGACCTGCTGCAGAAGCGCAGCACGCTGCGTCGCAACTATCCGGTGATGGCGCATTTCCGCTATGGCCTGGAATCGATCGGTCCGGAAATCCGCCAGTACTTCGTGCAGAGCGACCTGGAGGACGTGCCGTTCTCGCGCCAGCAGCGTGCGCTGATCTACCAGCGCGCCAAGAACGAGATGGACACGGTGCCGTTCGGCACCCTGCGTAGCACCTATGCGGTGGATTACGAGTGGATCAACCATTCGTTGGCGCCGACCGCCATTGCCAAGCACGATTTCCGCGTGTTGATCGGTGCGAACTGCGCAAAGCCCTATTCGGCCAGCGTGTTCAATGTTTCGGCGATGAGCTTCGGCTCGCTGTCGGCCAACGCGATCCGCGCACTGAACGAAGGCGCGCGGCGCGGTGGCTTCTACCACGACACCGGCGAAGGTTCGATTTCGCCCTATCACCGCGAGATGGGCGGCGATCTGGTCTGGGAGATCGGCTCGGGCTACTTCGGTTGCCGTGACGAAAAGGGCGGTTTCAGCGAAGAGCGCTTCGTCGCCAACGCCACCCACGACCAGGTCAAGATGATCGAGATCAAGCTGTCGCAGGGCGCCAAGCCCGGCCACGGCGGCGTGCTGCCCGCACCGAAGGTGACCGCCGAGATATCGGTGACCCGTGGCGTGCCGATGGGTGTGGACTGCGTATCGCCGTCGCGTCACTCGGCGTTCTCGACGCCGGTCGAGCTGCTGCAGTTCGTGGCTCGCCTGCGCGAGCTGTCCGGTGGCAAGCCGGTCGGTTTCAAGCTGGCCATCGGCCACCCCTGGGAATGGTTCGGCATCGCCAAGGCGATGCAGGAAACAGGGCTGCTGCCGGACTTCATCGTGGTCGATGGTGCCGAAGGAGGCACCGGCGCGGCACCGGCTGAATTCGTCGACCATGTCGGCGTTCCGATGCACGAAGCGCTGCTGCTGGTGCACAACACCCTGGTCGGCCTGGACCTGCGCGAGCGCATCCGTATCGGTGCGGCCGGCAAGATCACCAGTGCATTCGACATCGCGCGCACCATCGCGCTCGGCGCCGACTGGTGCAATGCCGGTCGTGGCTTCATGTTCGCACTGGGCTGCATCCAGTCGTTGAGCTGCCATACCGACAAGTGCCCGACCGGCATCGCCACCCAGGACCCAGCGCGCTGGAAGCACCTGGATGCACCGGACAAGGCCACCCGGGTGTACAGCTACCACGAGCACACGCTGCATGCCTTGAAGGAGCTGCTGTGTGCCGCGGGCCTGAACGATCCGGCCGAACTGGGGCCGGAGCACATCCTTCGTCGTGTCTCGCCGGTGGAAATCCGTTCGCTGGCGTCGCTGTACCGCTACCTGGAACCGGGCGAGCTGCTGCACAAGGTGCCCGACCATGCAGTGTTCCATGCGTTCTGGGCCGATGCGCGCAGCGATTCGTTCCAGCCGCCGCCGAAGATCCAGGCGCTGCGCGCCAGCAAGTCGCGATAACGATTCTGTAGCGTCGAGCCATGCTCGACTGCTTTTCCACGCAGTCGAGCAGGCTCGACCCTACAAGGAGGCGCCATGCAGTTCAGGATCGGCACCATCGAAGATGTCGCCACGTTGTGGGCGCTGCGCACGCGCTGTGTGCGCGAGACCTGCAGCAGCCATTACCCGCCGGAGGTCATCGCGCCGTGGTCGGCCTCGCCACCGCCGCTGCAGTACGCGAGGCTGCTGGGGCAGGGTGGTTGCGTGGTGGCCGAGGACGGACAGGGCGGCCTGCTCGGTTTCGGCGTGTTCGATGCCGATGCCAATGAAGTCGACGCGCTGTTCGTCGATCCGGATCGTGGCGGAAAGGGGATCGGCCAGGCGCTGATGCAGCGCCTGTTGGCGATGGCCGATCGTGAGCGTGAGGTGGTGCTGTCGGCCTCGCTCAATGCCGTGCCGTTCTATCAACGGCAGGGCTTTGTCAGCGTGCGCGAGGAAGCCTATGCGCATCCCAGCGGTGTGGCGCTGGCCTCGGTGAGCATGCGCAGGCCATGGTGATGTAGAGCCGGGCTTGCTCGACGCTACAACGCAGGCGTCACCGCCCGGCCAGCCAACCGATCACGCCCTCGGCGGCACGCAGGCCGCTGGCGTAGCACGCGGTCAGCAGGTAGCCGCCTGTCGGCGCTTCCCAGTCCAGCATCTCGCCGGCACAGAACACACCCGGCAGCGCCCGCAGCATCAGGTCATCATCGAGTGCGTCCAGGCGCACGCCACCGGCGGTGCTGATCACTTCGGCCATCGGCCGTGGCCGCAGCAGGCGCAGTGGCAGGCGTTTGAGCGTGGCGACCACGGCAGGCAGGTCGTTGCCCGCGTCCTTGCCGAGGATCTCGAACACCAGCGCGGCCTTTACCGCATCCAGGCCGGCCTGGCGGCGCAGGTGCTCACCGAAGCTGCGGCCCTTGCGCGGGCGTGACAGGTCGGCCAGCAGGCGCGCCTCGTCTCGGCCAGGCACCAGGTCCAGCCACAGCATGGCGTGTCCATCGCGGTTGATGGTCTCGCGCAGGTCGGCCGCCAACGCATAGATCAGGCTGCCTTCGATGCCGTACTCGCTGGCCACGCATTCGCCCTGCAGCGACTGTGGCTGTCCGGCCAGGTCGATCCAGTGCGCGACCACCGGCTTCAACGGCGCGCCGGCATTGCGCTGGGCGAAGAATGGGGTCCAGTCCACGTCGAATCCGCAATTGGCCGACTGCAGTGGCGCGATGTCCACGCCCCGCGCCTGCAGGGGCGCGACCCAGGCGCCATCACTACCCAGCTGAGGCCAGCTGCCGCCGCCCGTGGCCAGTACAGTGGCATCGGCGTGGATGTCGATCTCGCCCGCCTCGGTGGCGAAACGCAGCACGCCCTCGTCGCCCCAGCCGATCCAGCGGTGGTTGGCATGCAGGCGCACGCCCTGTTCCTTCAGTCGGCGCACCCAGCCGCGCAGCAGTGGGGCTGCCTTGCGGTCAACCGGGAACACGCGGCCGGAGCTGCCCACATAGGTCTCCACGCCGAAGCCGGCAGCCCAGTCGCGCAGCGCCTGCGCGTCGAAGCCGTCCAGCCAGCGGCCCACGGCCGTGGACTGCTCGCGGTAGCGGCTGTCGAACAGCGGTCGCGGATCGGAGTGGGTGAGGTTGAGCCCTCCCTTGCCGGCGATCAGGAACTTGCGGCCAGGTGAACCCTTGGCCTCGTACAGGTCGACGTCCAGCCCGGCGGCGCGCAGGCGCTCGGCGGCGAACAGTCCGGCCGGGCCACCGCCGATGACGGCGACCCGATGGGGCGTTGCGGTATTACGGTTTGACATCGAGCAGCTCGACATCGAACACCAGCGACGAGCCAGCCGGGATCGGGCCGACCCGGCGGTCGCCGTAGCCGTAGTCCGGCGGGATCATCAGCGTGCGCTTGCCGCCGACCTTCATGCCGGCCACGCCTTCATCCCAGCCGCGGATGACCTGGCCGGCGCCGAGGGCGAAGGTGAACGGTTGGCCACGGCTGACCGAGCTGTCGAAGGTCTTGCCGTGCTTGCTCTCGGTGCGGTTGTCGTAGATCCAGCCGGTGTAGTGCACGGTGACCTTGCTGCCGGAGACGGCCTCGGCGCCGGTGCCGGGCACGGTATCGATGCGTTCGAAGGTGGTGAGGGTGCCGCCCGGCGGCGGGCCGGAGGGCTCGCTCGAGCAGCCAACGGCGGCGAGGGACAGCAGCAGGGGGAGCAGCAGGCGGCGCATCGGGCGTCTCCGGTAGGGCGCAGGGCGAGGGCGGCAAGGGTAGCGCATCGGCGCCGGGTATCATGGGTACATGGCAAAACTCCTGCTCAATCTGCGCAATGTCGGCGACGACGAATATGCCGATGTCTGCACGCTGCTCGACCAGCACGGCATCGCCTGGTATCGCACCGAACCCAGCCCGTGGGGCATCTCCAATGGTGGCCTGTGGCTGCGCGAGGACGCCGATCATCCGCGTGCGAAGGCGCTGATGGCGGAGTACCAGGCGGCGCGCGGCGTGCGCGTGCGCGCCGAGCGCGAGCAGGCATTGCGCGAGGGTACGGCGGAAACCTTCGGTAGCCTGTTCCGGCGGCGGCCGCTGTTCGTGGTGCTGGTGCTGCTGGGAATGGCGGGTGCCGCGGCGCTGGTGCTGCTGCCGTTCATGCTGTTGCGGGGGTAAGGGGGCTTCTGGCCGGCAACAGCAAAAGCAACAGCAACAGCAACAGCAACAGCAGGCAATCCGTGGTGGGCAGGGCGGTGTGGGCAGGCGGGACACGCCGTAAACCCATCCTTGGGGGCTCGATGGCGCCATCCATGGCGCCAACGGTCCCGCCTGCCCACACCTCCCTGCCTCTGACAGTTCCCGTGATCTGTCGCAGATCCACGCCATGCGTGGATGAACGTGAAAATCCGACCCTGGGGTGGTCTGGCGCTAAAATGGCGGCATGATCGCCAATACCGCTGCCTACCATTTCGCCGTCATCGACGCCCCCCAGGCCCTATGCGACCAGCTGCTGGCGCGTGCCGAGGCGGCGCAGCTGCGCGGCACGATCCTGGTGGCCGGCGAGGGGCTGAACCTGTTCCTGGCAGGGGCGCCGGAAGCGGTCGAGGGCTTCTATGCGGCGCTGCGTGCCGATGCGCGCTTTGCCGACATGCGGGTCAAGACCAGTCTGAGCGAGCACCAGCCGTTCGCGCGGCTGAAGGCCAAGGTGAAGGACGAGATCATCAGCTTCCGCCGCGATGACGGCCAGCCGCTGGACTATCCGCGCGCCCCGGCGGTCGATCCGGCCACCGTGCAGCGTTGGTTGCGGCAGGGGCATGATGACGCCGGCAAGCCGGTGGTGATGCTGGATACGCGCAACCTGCAGGAAGTGGAGTACGGCACGTTCAAGGATGCGCTGGTGCTGCCCATCCACAAGTTCACCGACCTGCCGGAGGCATTGGCGCCGCACCGCGAAGCGCTGAAGGACAGCACCGTGGTCAGTTTCTGCACCGGCGGCATCCGCTGCGAGAAGGCCGCACTGTGGATGGCCAACGATGGCATGGACAACGTGCTGCAGCTCGATGGTGGCATCCTTGGCTACTTCGAGGAGGTGGGCGGCGAAGGTTACGAAGGCCGCTGCTTCGTGTTCGACGAGCGCGTGGCGCTGGATGCCGAACTGAAGCCGATGGTCGACCAGGCGCTGCCGGAGCCGCGCCTCAGCGCGTTCTAAGCCGGGACGCCGATTCCCCGGTAGAGCCGGCCGCTGGTCGGCTGCCAGGGCACGTTGCCTGCCGGCCAGCGGCCGGCACTACCGGATCAGCGCGGTCAGCGCTGAACCCGCCCCACGGGAATCAGCATCCCGCCACCGTCACTGGCCGCCGCGCCCGACCGACCCCATGCATGGGGGATCCTGTGACGGAAATACGCCTGATGATCCCGTTGTCGATCCTTGACCTGGCCCCGGTCTGCGAGGGCAGTGACACCACCGCTGCCTTCGCCAACATGCTGGAGCTGGCCCAGCACGCCGATGCGCTGGGCTACCGCCGCTACTGGCTGGCCGAACACCACAACATGCCTGGCATCGCCAGCGCGGCCACCGCCGTGCTGATCGGCCACGTCGCCGGTGGAACAAAGCGCATCCGCGTCGGTGCCGGCGGCATCATGCTGCCCAACCATGCGCCGCTGCAGGTGGCCGAGCAGTTCGGCACGCTGGCCTCGCTGTACCCAGACCGCATCGACCTCGGCCTGGGCCGTGCGCCGGGCACCGATCAGCCGACCGCGCGCGCACTGCGCCGCTATTTCGACAGCGCCGACCAGTTCCCGCAGGACGTGCGCGAGCTGCTGCACTACTTCGAGCCGGTACAGCCCGGGCAGGCGGTGCAGGCCGTTCCCGGAGGCGGCCTGCGGGTGCCGACCTGGATCCTCGGTTCAAGCCTGTTTGGGGCGCGCATGGCCGCCTCGATGGGCCTGCCCTATGCGTTCGCCTCGCACTTCGCGCCCGACGTGATGGACGAGGCCTTGGCGGTGTATCGCCGCGAATTCCGCCCCTCGGCGACGTTGAAGCAGCCCCACGCGATGCTGGCGCTGAACGTCGTTGCCAGTGACAGCGAAGCCGAGTCGCGCCGCCTGTTCACCAGCCAGCAGCAGAGTTTCGTCAACCTGCGCCGTGGTCGGCCGGGCAAGATTCCGGCGCCGATCGACGACATTGAAACTTTCTGGGAACCGCATGAAAAGCTGGGTGTGGAGCGGGCATTGGCCTGCACCGTGCTGGGCGATCCGCAGCAGGTGGCGGAAGGTATCGCCGCGTTTGTCGAGCGCCACACGCCCGACGAACTGATGCTCACCGCCAACCTGTATGACCACCGCGCGCGCCTGCGTTCGTTCGAACTGACGATGCAGGCCTGGCACGCCCGCCACGCGGGCTGAACAATTGCGTCACGGCCCATTGCGGCCGAACCGCGTCTGATGGGGGCTCACACCGATGGAGCCCCCACATGGCTGACACCCGCGCCGAGCACATTGCCCAGCTGGCAGAACTGATCAAGGACGTGGAGGTGGCGATGTTCACCACCACCGGCGTCGACGGACGACTGTACAGCCGGCCGCTGGCCACCCAGCAGGTCAGCTTCGATGGTGACCTCTGGTTCGTCATCACTGCCGACAGCCCGAAAGTGGCCGAGATCGCGCTCGATCCGTACGTCAACGTGGCCTATGCCTCGCCTTCGAAGAACACCTATGTCTCGGTGGCGGGGCGTGCGCGCATCGTCGACGATCGCGCGAAGATCGAGGAGCTGTGGTCACCGGCGATGAAGCTGTTCTTCCCGGGCGGCAAGGACGACCCGAACCTGCGCCTGATCCACGTGCGCGCCGACTCGGCCGAGTACTGGGATGGTCCAGGCACGCTGCTGGGGACGGCGCTGAATTTCGTGCTGTCGGCCGTGCAGGATGAGCCGGCGCCGTTGGCCGACAACGGGTTCATCGATCTTCGGTGATGACCGATGTCCGGTATTGGTAGTGCCGGACGCTGGCCGGCAAACCTGGAAACGTGGCAGCCGGCCAGCGGCCGGCTCTACCGGATTCCGGCTCAGAACCAGCGCTGGAACAACTCCACCGTATAGCCCACCAGCTGCCCCGAACTGAAACCGAAGAACGCGATCGCTGCCAGCGCCGCGATCCAGTTGAACAGCATCAGCGCGCCATCGCGTTCCAGCAGCGCCAGCGAGAACAGCAGCAACTGGAAGCCGAACAGGAAGTTGGTGAAGGGAATCGGCAGCGACAGCAGCAGGCCCAGCAACACCAGCAGCAGGCCAGTGAAGGCGTGGGCGGGCAGCGGTGTCAGCAGCTGCGGCAGGCGCGGCTTCAGCATCTTGTCCAGGCGCCGAAGCGGGCGGTCAATGCGGTCCAGGAAACGGTGCATGGTGCTGCGCTTTGGGCCGCGCCGGGCGATGAAGCCGGGCAGCCAGGGGCGGCGCAGGCAGAACAGCATCTGCAGGCCGATCAGGATCACCAGCGGGCCGCTGACCGCACCGCCCATGCCCGGGATCGGGATGAACGACGGCAGGATCGCCACGAACAGGAACACGCCGAATGCGCTCTGCTGCAGGTTGCTGAGGATCTGGCCGAGCGGCATGTGCTCGGCGGGATCGCCGGAGGCGAACATCTCCAGCAGGGTACGGATGCCCTCGTTGCGGTAGGTCGGGCGCTGTTCGCCCGGACCCTGGCCGGCCTCAGGCGGTGAGTTCATCGGCCTGCTCGTCGGACAGCGTGCGCAGCAGCAGCTTGTCCACCCGCGCACCGTCCAGATCGACCACCTCGAAGCGCCAGCCGGCCCAGTCGAAATACTCGCCTGCGTGCGGGATGCGGCCGAAGTAGTGGATGCACATGCCGGCCAGCGTGTAGTAGTCGCCATCCTCGGCATCGGGCAGGTCGTTGCTGCCGATCAGCTCGCGCAGGTCCTCGATCGGAAGCGAGCCGTCCACCAGCAGCGAGCCGTCCTCGCGGGTCACCACCAGCGCATCTTCGTCGGCGTTCTCTACTGCCTGCAGGCGGCCGACCACGGCGCCCATCAGGTCGCTGATGGTCACCAGGCCCTGGATCTCGCCGTACTCGTCCACCACCAGCGCCATCGACTGCTGTTCCTCGCGGAAGATCTCCAGCAGCTTCATCGCGTGGGTCGATTCGGAGACATAGAGCGGTTCGCGCAGGGTCTGGAACAGCGCGTTGTCGCCGCGCGCCATGCGCGTGGCCAGCGATTTCAGTTCAAGCACGCCGACCACGTCCATGTCGTTGTCGCGCAGCACCGGGTAGCGCGAGAACTCGTGCTCGGCCATGATTTCCAGGTTGCGCTCCAGCCCGGCCTGAGTATCCAGCCAGGCGATGCGGTTGCGCGGCGTCATCAGGCTGTCGGCGGTGCGGTCGCCCAGGCGCATGACGCGGTTCATCATGTCGCGCTCGTGGGCGTCGATCACGCCGGCCTCGTGGCTCTCGGCCACCAGCATGCGGATTTCTTCTTCCGTCACCGAGGCGACTTCATCCTTGCCCAGGCCGAACAGGCGCAATACCAGCTGGGTGGTCTTGGACAGCAGCCAGACGAAGGGCAGGGCCAACTTGGCCAGCCAGCTCATCGGCATCGCGACCAGGCCAGCAATGGCCTCGGAGCGCGTCAGTGCCAGGCGCTTGGGCACCAGTTCGCCGAAAATCAGCGTGATGAAGGTGATCAGACTGACCGCCAGTGCGGTGCCGATGTTGCCGGCATAGGCAAAGCCCGGCATCAGGCCCTGGATCCAGCCGCCGAAGGCCTCACCCAGCGCCTCACCGCCGAGATAGCCGGTCAGCACGCCGATCACGGTGATGCCGATCTGCACGGTGGACAGGAAGCTTTCCGGCTTCTCCGACAGCTCCAGCGCCTTGGCCGCACGCTTGGAGGTGGCGGCCATCTGCTTCAGGCGGCTCTTGCGCGAGGTCATGACCGACATCTCGGACATGGCGAAGAAGCCGTTCAGCAGAACAAGCGCGAAGACAATCAGGATCATTTCAAACACGGGCGTCGTCCCCGGTTGGTGGCAGGGAGGGCGGGTGCTGGCGATGGCGGCTGGCGCTCAGGAACGGGGTCCGGCGCGGCGCAGGGGGGTAAGGGTCGTCGTCCATAAGGTGCGCCCGAAGGCGCGCTGGCATCTTAGCAAAGGGGCGTGGCAGGGTGGCAACCGCCTGTTCAGGTTGGGGGTTCCAGAGCCCGGAAAAGGCGCGGGGATACCCGTGATGGTCATCTAGCCGTCATAATTCCGTCTGGTGCCGTCCTTCCCGCGACGGCTGACAGGTTTCTCAATGTTCTCTCTGCAGACCATTTTCGGTTCCGGCAAACAGTTCTACACCCTGCTCGATGAGGCTGCCGTCGCGGCTTCCGACGCCGCCAAGGCGCTGCATTCCATGCTGCGCGAGGCCGATCGCCAGCCCGCGCTGGACGCGTTCAAGCTGGCCCGCCTGCGCGAACGCGCGGCCTCGGACAAGATCAGCCAGGCGCTGGTGGACAGCTTCATGACCCCGATCGAGCGCGAAGACATCGAAGCGCTGGGCTCGGCGCTGTACAAGATTCCGAAGCAGATCGAGAAGTTCGCCGATCGCTATTCGCTGGCCACGACCCACCTGGAACACATCGACTTCGCGCCGCGCGCGGCGATGCTGGAACAGGCTGCCGGCGTGGTGGTGGAGATGGTGGCCGACCTGCGCCACATGAACCTGGACCGGATGACAGCGCTCAACGAGAAGCTGCGCTCGCTGGAGAACGAGGCCGACCGCCTGATGCTCGAGCTGTACCGCGACATCTATTCGGGCCGCCTGGACAACCTGCAGATGTTCCTGCTGAAGGAATTCTTCGAGATCCTGGAAAAGGCCATCGACCGTTGCCGCGAGGCCGGCGTGGTGGCGTACCAGATCGTGTTGAAGAACAGCTGACGGACGCCGCCGCATGTTGACCCTTGTCCTGGTGGTGATCCTGGCCGCACTCGTCTTCGAGTTCATCAACGGCTTCCACGACACCGCCAACTCCATTGCCACCGTGGTGGCGACCAAGGTGCTCTCGCCCGGTTGGGCGGTGATGCTGGCCGCCTTCATGAATCTCCTCGGTGCGCTGACCGGTACCGCGGTAGCGCTGACCATCGCGTCGGGCCTGCTCAACACCAACGTGGTCGACGTCACCCCGCAGGTGATCCTGTGCGCCCTGCTGGGCGGCATCATCTGGAACCTGATCACCTGGTGGAAGGGCCTGCCGTCCTCGTCCTCGCACGCCCTGATCGGTGGCCTCTGCGGCGCCGGCCTGGCCGCGGCCCACAACAACTGGGACGCATTGATCTGGTCCGAGCGCCTGGGTAGCTGGGCGCAGAACAAGGGCCTGCTGTGGAAGGTGTTCGTGCCGATGATCACCTCGCCGATCGCCGGCTTCCTGCTCGGCATCGTGGTGATGGTGCTGCTGTGGGCGCTGATCGCCGGCCTGGCCAAGATCGGTGGTGCCATCGGCCGCCTGGCCCGCCCGCGCATCGTCAATGCTTTCTTCGGCAAGGCGCAGATCGCCTCGGCGGCCTATATGGGCTTCGCCCACGGCCATAACGACGCGCAGAAGACCATGGGCATCATCGCCATGACCCTGATTGGTGCCGAAGCCACCGGCGCACTGAACGACCTGCCGTCCTGGCTGGCCTTCATGCACCCGGACGCGCATGCCGGTGACGGCATCGCGATGTGGATCGTGCTGACCTGTGCGGTGGTGATGGCGGCTGGTACCGCTTCGGGTGGCTGGAAGATCATCAAGACCCTGGGCCACAAGATGGTGAAGCTGCATCCGATTCACGGCTTCGCCGCGGAGACCAGCTCGGCCACCATCCTGACCCTGGCCGCCCACTTCGGCATGCCGGTCTCGACCACGCACAGCATCTCCACCGCGATCATGGGCGTCGGCTTCGCCAAGAACCCGCGCTCGCTGAAGTTCGGCGTGATCGAACGCATCGTCTGGGCCTGGATCCTGACCATCCCGGCAGCCGGCGGCTGCGCGTACCTGATCCTGAAGCTGTTCGAGCTGTTCGGCTGGACCTGATGCCAACGGCCTTGGGATCAGAGCCCTTTCCCTGAGGAAAAGGGATCTGACCCCGGAAACGAAAAAGCCCGCCGGATACCGGCGGGCTTTTTTCATGGCAGATCATTCCTCTGTATCCGGCGTGCCGATCAACGGTCGGCACCCACCAACAGCAGCAGGAAACTGTCAGCGGCGGGGTGGGGTGGATATGCAGGACCGTTGGCGCCATGGATGGCGCCATCGAGCCCCCATGGACGGGTTTACGGCGTGTCCTGCATATCCACCCCACCTCGCCAGCCCTCAGGAAGCCCGCTTTTGCCGTTGATCTTGCCGTTGATCTTGCCGTGGACCTTGCCGTTGCCGTTGATCCGGAGGGTGCCGGGCCGCCGGCCCGGCCAAACCCCTTAGTTACGCTGGAACAACGCCTGCACATCCTTGCGGAAGGCCGCCTGGCTGTCGGCCCGGCTGTAGAACATGTGCCCGCCCGGATAACTGCGCACCTGCACCCGGTCCGGATTGCTGCCCATCGTCGGCATCTGGTCCACGGTCAGGATCGACCCCATGAACGGGCATGACAGGTCATTCCAGCCGTGCACGATCAGCACCTGCAGGTGCGGATCGATCGCCACCGCCTGGCGCAGCTGGGTCACCGCGCCCTGGCGCAGCTCGCCGTTGCGGTCCCACAGCCGGTTCACGTCGTAATTCAGCGCCTGGTAGCGTGCATCCACCTTCCAGCCGACCACGCGCGTCACGAAGTCGACCATCGCCGTGGTGGTTGGCGCGATGATGCTGTCCAGCAGCGGGTCATTGGCGCGCTGCTCCGGATCATTCGGGAACGGATCGAACGCGGTCACGTTGGAGTCGTAGCGGCTGCCCAGCGTGCCCTTGTCGCGGAACACTTCGCGCAGGTAGGCCTGGGTTTCCAGGCGGCCACCGGCCCGGCGCACGAACTGCGGATCCAGCCCGGTCAGCGCGGTCACCCGGCGCAGCATCGCCTCGGTCGCCTGCGGATCGCTGCGACCCTTCATCAGCGCGGTGGCGTAGTCGCCACGGGTGTATTCGACCACCTCCTGCATTGCCGCATCGGTCAGCTTGCCCTGGCGCTCCAGGTGCGCTGCAGCGATTGACGGCAGCGTCTGCATCCACGCCATCGGCGAGACATCGGCGTTGTCTTCCAGGGTCGGGCTCAGGTAGGGCGAGACCAGCACCAGGCCATTCATCGCCACGCCCAGCCGGGTCTGCAGGAAGTGGGTGATGCGCGGGCCACGGTAGCCGCCATAGCTTTCGCCGGTCAGGTACTTGCGCGACGCCATGCGCTGGTTGCGCAGCAGCCAGTCGTAGATCGAGCGTGACAGGTACTCGATGTCGGCACTGGGGTTGTACAGCGCCTTCTTGGCTTCGTCGTCGCCGATGCGCGCGCGGCTGAAGCCGGTGCCGACCGGATCGATGAACACCAGATCGGTGAAGTCCAGCCAGGTGCCCGGGTTGTCGTGCAGGGTGGCCGGCGCCGATGCGCTGTCACCCTCGGAGCCGAAGGTCACCACCTTGGGCCCGATGGCACCCATGTTGAGGTACACCGACGATGCGCCGGGGCCGCCATTGAGCGCGAAGGTCACCGGCCGGTCCTTGCCCGGCATCGTGTAGGCGGTGAACACCACGTCGGCGATCACCTTGCCCTTGGCATCGCGTACCGGCAGGGTGCCGACGGTGGCGGTGTAGTCGAGGGTGCGGCCGGCCAGGCGCATGCTCTGGCGGGCCGAGGCGTCTGCGGGCAGCGCAGGTGCCTCGGTCTTCTCCTCTTTCGGATCAGACTTGGCGTCGGCGTCGGGCGCGGCCAGCACGCTGGCTGGGGCGATGAGCAGGCCGACGCAGAGCGCGGCAGTATGCAACAGGGACTTCATGGCACCGGATCGGCAGCGGAAGGGGGTTCCGATGCTAGGCCGGTGACGGGCCATGCCGTATGTGTCCAAAGGCATGGCCGCGCGTCGAGGCCGCCACTGGCCAGATTGGGTCAAGCGGGCAGGGTTGCTGCCGCGTCGTCGTCGGCCAGCAGGCCATAGACGGCCGAGTCGGCCAGTTTCCCCTGGATGCGCCACCGTTGGCGCAGCACCCCCTCGCGGTGGAAGCCCAGGCGTTCCAGCACGTGCGCGGACGGGGCGTTGCGCGGGTCGATCTCGGCTTCCACGCGATGCAGGTGCAGGGTGCGGAACAGGTAGGCCAGTACCTGTTGCAGGGCCTCGTGCATATAGCCCTGGCCCTGGCGATCGGGTGCCAGCAGGTAGCCGATCTCCGCGCGCGCGGCATCGCGGTCCACCGCGAACACCACGCAGATGCCCAGCAGCGGACCTTCCAGCGATTCGCGCACGGCCAGCTTCAGCTGGGTGCCGATGGCATGGGCGGCGAGATCATCGTCGATCTGTTCGCGCGCTTCAGCCTGTCGCGTCCAAGCCGGATGGTTCCACCAGCGCATCACTTCCGGGTTGGACTGCAGCGCGAACAGCGCGACGGCGTCGTCACGGCGGATCGGGCTCAGGACCAGCCGTGCACTGTGCAGCGGCAGGCCGGGGAACAGCAGCGAGTGGCTGGCCAATACGGTGGTCCACACGGATGGACGCGCATTATGGCGCCGCCGGGTTTGCCGATGGGGGCGTAATGCCCTGGGGCGCATGAATGGGTAGTGCCGGCCGCTGGCCGGCCGATCTGCCTGGATCACGCGGATGTCGAGGTTGCCGGCCAGCGGCCGGCACTACCGGGCGATGGGGCCAAAGCCGTTTCCCGGCAGGAAACGGATCCGACCCCGCGCCGGATCAGACTTCCAGGGAGGCGAGGTCGCCCTTCGACTCCAGCCAACCCTTGCGGTCGGATGCACGCTTCTTGGCCAGCAGCATGTCCATCAGCGAGCGGGTCTGCTCGCCATCGTCCACGGTCAGCTGCACCAGGCGGCGCGTATCGGGATGGATGGTCGACTCGCGCAGCTGCGGCGGATTCATCTCGCCCAGGCCCTTGAAGCGGGTGACGTTGATCGCGCCCTTGATCTTCTCGCGTTCAATCTTGTCCAGCATCGAGCGCTTTTCTTCCTCGTCCAGGGCGTAGAACACCTGCTTGCCCACGTCGATGCGGAACAGCGGCGGCATCGCCACGAACACATGGCCGGCATCGACCAGCGCCGGGAAGTGCTTCAGGAACAGCGCCGTCAGCAGGGTAGCGATGTGCAGGCCGTCGGAGTCCGCGTCGGCCAGGATGATGACCTTGCCGTAGCGCAGGCCGGTGATGTCGTCCTTGCCGGGGTCGCAGCCGATGGCCACGGCCAAGTTGTGCACTTCTTCCGAAGCCAGCACGCTGTTGGACGAGACTTCCCAGGTGTTGAGGATCTTGCCGCGCAGCGGCAGGATCGCCTGGAAGTCCTTGTCGCGCGCCTGCTTGGCGCTGCCGCCTGCCGAGTCACCCTCCACCAGGAACAGCTCGGTGCGCGACAGGTCCTGGCTGATGCAGTCGGCCAGCTTGCCAGGCAGGGCCGGGCCCTGGGTGACCTTCTTGCGGACGACCAGCTTCTCGGTCTTCAGGCGCGCACTGGCGCGCTCGATGGCGATCTGCGCAATCTTCTCGCCCAGCTCCACGTTCTGGTTCAGCAGCAGGCTGAAGGCATCGTGGGCGGCGCCCTCAACGAAGCCGGCGGCCTGGCGCGAGGACAGGCGCTCCTTGGTCTGGCCGCTGAACTGCGGGTCGGTCATCTTCAGCGACAGCACGAACGAGACGCGATCCCACACGTCTTCCGGGGCCAGCTTGACGCCACGCGGCAGCAGGTTGCGGAAGTCGCAGAACTCACGCAGCGCCTCGGTCAGGCCGGTACGCAGGCCGTTGACGTGGGTGCCGTGCTGGGCGGTGGGAATCAGGTTGACGTAGCTTTCCTGCACCAGCTCGCCTTCCGGCAGCCAGGCCACGGCCCAGTCAACGATTTCGGTGTCCTTCTTCAGGTTGCCGACGAACAGGTCGGCCGGCAGCGATTCGCGCTCGCCCAGTTCCAGCTTCAGGTAATCGCGCAGGCCGTCTTCGTAGTACCAGGTATCGACTTCACCGGTGGCTTCGTCGGTCAGCTTCACGGTCAGGCCCGGGCACAGCACGGCCTTGGCGCGCAGCAGGTGCTTCAACGCACGCACCGCGAACTTCGGTGTATCGAAGTACTTCGGGTCGGGCCAGAAGCGCACGCGTGTACCGGTGTTCTTCTTGCCCACGGTGCCGACCACTTCCAGCGGCGTGGCGCGGTCGCCGTTGCGGAAGGTAATGCGGTGTTCGGCACCTTCGCGCTTGATGTGCACCTCCACCAGGGTCGACAGCGCGTTGACCACGCTGACGCCGACGCCGTGCAGGCCGCCGGAGAAGGTGTAGTTGTTGTTGCTGAACTTGCCGCCCGCATGCAGGCGGGTCAGGATCAGCTCGACACCCGGGATCTTCTCTTCCGGATGGATGTCCACCGGCATGCCACGGCCGTCATCGCTGACCTCCACGCTGCCGTCCTTGTACAGGGTGATCTCGATCGAGCGGGCGTGGCCGGCGAGGGCCTCGTCCACCGAGTTGTCGATCACTTCCTGCGCCAGGTGGTTCGGGCGCGCGGTGTCGGTATACATGCCGGGACGGCGCTTGACCGGGTCAAGGCCGGACAGGACTTCAATATCGGCGGCGTTATAGCGGGCGTTCATCTGTCTTCGAAAGCTTGGAGCGACGGGCAAGTGTGGGGTCTGGCACGGGATTTTGCACGCCTGCGGTTCAGTCTCGGCGACGCAGAGGGGGTAAAATGGCAGCCGCTGGAATCTGAACGCCGGCGACCCCTGTTGGGTCGAAACGTCCAAGCCATACCGCGAGGAGGACCTCATGAAGAAGTTGCTGACCATTGCGATCCTGGCCGCTGCCGCCGTTGCAGTGCCACTGGTGGTGGCGCAGAACGCCGGCCAGCCGGCCCCGCAGCAGGGTGACCAGGCCGACAAGGCGCAGGCCGAGGCCGATGCCAAGGCCAAGCGTCGGGCCCAGGCCAATGCCGAAATGAAGGCGCAGGGCCAGCCGGCCCCGCGGCAGGAAGAGGAAGAGGAAGCGCGTAAGAAGCGCTGATCCCGCAACCTGCCAGGCGCCCTTGCGACAAGGGTTGCGCTCCGGAACGCCCCGCTTTGCGGGGCGTTTCTTTTTGGCAACGTGCCATCTGCCCCTTGGGTTGGCGGCCATCAATCTGTAAACTATGGCTTTCCGGGAGTAAGTGCGTGTCCACCATTTGCGAATGGGCTGGAGCGGCCAAGCGTGGCTTCCAGCATGGCGGGTCGCAGGTGACGGTCGATTTGACCGGCACGGCCGCCCCGACCTCGCACGATGGTCCCCGTCCGGCGCCTGCCGTCGCACGGATCCGCACCTCCCTCGCTGTCCCAGCGAACCGGAAAACCCCCTCTGAGCACCATGCCCGCCCTCCGGGTGCGCGTGGTGCTGCCGTTTTCCATTTCCAGACAGGATGCTTGCAGCCATGACTCCCTTGATTTTCGTAACCGGCGGCGTGGTGTCCTCGCTCGGCAAAGGCATTGCCGCCGCGTCGCTGGCCGCCATTCTCGAAGCCCGTGGCCTGAAGGTCACGATGATGAAGCTCGACCCGTACATCAACGTCGACCCGGGCACCATGAGCCCGTTCCAGCACGGTGAGGTGTATGTCACCGACGACGGCGCCGAGACCGACCTCGACCTGGGCCACTACGAGCGCTTCGTACGCACCCGCCTGAGCCGCAAGAACTCGGTCACCACCGGCCGCATCTACGAGAACGTGATCCGCAAGGAGCGTCGCGGCGACTACCTGGGCGCGACCGTGCAGGTCATTCCGCACATCACCGATGAGATCCGCCGCTGCATCGACGAAGCCACCGAAGGCTACGACGTGGCGCTGGTCGAGATCGGCGGCACCGTCGGCGACATCGAGTCGCTGCCGTTCCTGGAAGCGATCCGCCAGGTGCGCACCGAGCGTGGCCCGGAGAAGGCGTTGTTCATGCACCTCACCCTGGTGCCGTACATCGGCGCCGCCGGTGAGCTGAAGACCAAGCCGACCCAGCATTCGGTGAAGGAGCTGCGTTCGATCGGCATCCAGCCGGACGTGCTGCTGTGCCGCTCCGAGCAGGCAGTGCCGGATTCTGAGCGCCGCAAGATCGCCCAGTTCACCAACGTCTCCGAGCGCGCCGTGATCAGCGTGCCGGACGTCGACGTGCTGTACCGCATTCCGTCGGGCCTGCACGCGCAGGGCCTGGACGAGATCGTCGTCAACCAGCTGAAGCTGGCCGACAAGGTCGGCCCGGTCGATCTGTCGATGTGGGAGGACGCGGTCGACGCGACCCTGCATCCGCTGGATGAAGTGACCATCGCGGTGGTCGGCAAGTACGTTGATCACCAGGACGCGTACAAGTCGGTTGGCGAAGCGCTCAAGCACGGCGGCCTGCGCCAGCGCACCAAGGTCAACCTGAAGTGGCTGGAAGCACAGGACCTGGAAGGCACCGACATGGCCGCGCTGGCCGATGTCGACGGCATCCTGGTGCCGGGTGGCTTCGGTGACCGTGGTTTCGAAGGCAAGGTGCTGACCTCGAAATTCGCCCGCGAGCAGCACGTGCCGTACTTCGGCATCTGCTACGGCATGCAGGCGGCCGTCGTCGATTACGCGCGCAACGTGGTCGGCTTGGAGGGCGCCAACAGCACCGAGAATGATCGCCAGTCGCCGAACCCGGTGATCGGCCTGATCACCGAATGGCGCACCGCCACCGGCGATGTCGAGAAGCGTGACGACAAGAGCGACCTGGGTGGCACCATGCGCCTGGGCCTGCAGGAGCAGCGCCTGAAGCCGGGCACGCTGGCCCGCGAGCTGTACGGCAAGGACGTGGTCGCCGAGCGTCACCGCCACCGCTACGAGTTCAACAACCGCTACCGCACCCAGCTGGAAGATGCGGGCCTGGTGATCGCCGGCAAGTCGATGGACGACACCCTGGTGGAAGTGGTCGAGCTGCCGCGCGACGCCCACCCGTGGTTCCTGGCCTGCCAGGCGCACCCGGAATTCCTGTCCACCCCGCGCGACGGCCACCCGCTGTTCATCGGTTTCATCCGTGCTGCGCGCGAGCGCAAGGCCGGTGGCAAGCTGCTGCAGGAAGCCCGCGCCTGACTTGTGATGGGGGCCGCCGGCCCCCATCTTGCACGCTTCAACCCCCAGCGTACCGGCCCGGCCGGTGCCGCGGACAACAAGGAAACGCCATGAAACTGTGTGGATTCGAGGTCGGGCTGGACCAGCCCCTGTTCCTGATCGCCGGCCCCTGCGTGATCGAGTCGATGCAGCTGCAGCTCGATACCGCCGGCAAGTTGAAGGAGGTCACCGACAAGCTCGGCGTCAACTTCATCTTCAAGTCCAGCTTCGACAAGGCCAACCGCACCTCGGGCACCGCGTTCCGTGGCCCGGGCATGGAAGAGGGCCTGAAGGTCCTGGCCGAGGTCAAGAAGCAGATCGGCGTGCCGGTGCTGACCGACGTCCACGAATACACCCCGATGGACGAAGTGGCGTCGGTGGTGGATGTGCTGCAGACCCCGGCGTTCCTGGTCCGCCAGACCGACTTCATCCGCAAGGTGTGCTCGGCCGGCAAGCCGGTCAACATCAAGAAGGGCCAGTTCCTGGCGCCGTGGGACATGAAGCCGGTCGTGGAGAAGGCCAAGGCCACCGGCAACGAGCAGATCATGGTCTGCGAGCGCGGTGCCAGCTTCGGCTACAACAACCTGGTCAGCGACATGCGCTCGCTGGCGGTGATGCGCGATACCGGTTGCCCGGTGGTGTTCGATGCCACCCATTCGGTGCAGCTGCCGGGCGGGCAGGGCACCAGTTCGGGCGGCCAGCGCGAACACGTGCCGGTGCTGGCCCGTGCCGCGGTGGCGGTGGGCATCTCCGGCCTGTTCGCCGAGACCCATCCGGATCCGTCCAAGGCCCTGTCCGATGGTCCCAATGCGTGGCCGCTGGATCAGATGGAAGCGCTGCTCGAGACCCTGATGGAGCTCGACGCGGTGACCAAGAAGCACGGCTTCTCGCGCTTCGCGTGAGTCGTGACCCGCGGGTGGCGCTGGAAACCCAGCGTCACCGCCGGCACTGGAAACAGTGGCCCTGGGGCCTGATCGCGCTGGGCATGGCGGTGCTGTCGCTGTCGGGCGCGTTCTTCATTTTCATGCTGGTGGGCGCGGCGATGCGTCCGCCAGGCGATGGTGCGCACGTCAACCTGAAGCCCTACGTGGCTGCCTTGGCGGTGGCGGAGCTGTTCACCATCTCGGCCGGCTTCACCGCATCGGTGCTGGGGTGGAGGCTGAACCGAGGCCGGGCGACGGCTGCAGTGGCAATGGTGCTGCTGTCGCTGTGGGTGGGCATCCTGCTGCACGACCTGTTCAGATGAATACGACCTTGCAATCCTCGCGCGGCTGGCCCTGGGGCCTGATCGCCCTTGGGCTGTCCGTGCTTTCGTGGACATCCCTGCTGCTGGGTGTGCTGGCCTTTGCTGCCAGCTTCGGCTCGCCGGGTGACGGCAACCATGGCATGCAGGCCATGCAGTACTGGATCCTGGCCGCACTGGTCACGCTGGGTCTGTCCTTCGTCGGCAGCCTGGTGGCAATGGTGCTGGCCTGGCGACGCAGTCGTGGCCCCGTCGCGGCAGCGGTGGCCGGTGCGTTGCTGGTAATGCTGGTGTCGCTGGTCCTGATCGTGATCGGGTCCAGCTGGGGCTGATCCGGATCAGGCCATTTGGCAAGTGGCGGGCAGCCGGGGATAATCACGCGGCATTCGTTTTGTCGCCCCCTCTCCAGACAGGTAACCGGCCCGACCATGAGTACGATCCGCAGCATCCACGCCCGTGAAATCCTCGACAGCCGTGGCAACCCCACGCTGGAAGCCGAAGTCATCCTGGAGGACGGTTCGTTCGGTCGCGCCGCGGTTCCCTCCGGCGCCTCGACCGGCACCAAGGAAGCGGTCGAGCTGCGTGACGGCGACAAGACCCGTTACCTGGGCAAGGGCGTGCGCAAGGCCGTCGACAACGTCAACACCACCATCGCCAATGCGCTGAAGGGTTTTGAAGCCACCGACCAGGCCGGCCTCGACCGTCGCCTGATCGACCTCGATGGCACCGAGAACAAGGGTCGCCTGGGTGCCAACGCACTGCTGGGTGTTTCGATGGCCGCCGCGCACGCCGCCGCCGCCTCGAACAAGCAGGCACTGTGGCAGTACCTGGCCGCCAAGACCGGCGTGACCCCGTCGCTGCCGGTGCCGATGATGAACATCATCAACGGCGGCGCGCATGCCGACAACAACGTCGACTTCCAGGAGTTCATGGTGCTGCCGGTCGGCTTCACCTCGTTCTCGGAAGCGCTGCGTGCCGGTACCGAAATCTTCCATTCGCTGAAGTCGGTGCTGAAGGGCCACGGCCTGAGCACGGCGGTGGGCGACGAAGGCGGCTTCGCGCCGGACTTCCGCAGCAACGTCGAAGCGCTCGACACCATCCTCGAAGCGATCGGCAAGGCTGGCTACACCGCCGGTGAAGACGTGCTGCTGGGCCTGGACGTGGCCTCCAGCGAATTCTTCGAGAACGGCAAGTACAACCTGGTCGGCGAGAACAAGCGCCTGACCTCCGAGCAGTTCGTCGACTTCCTCGCCGACTGGGCCGCGCAGTACCCGATCATCACGATTGAAGATGGCCTGGCCGAGAACGACTGGGCGGGCTGGAAGCTGCTGACCGACCGCATCGGCAAGAAGGTGCAGCTGGTCGGCGACGACCTGTTCGTGACCAACCCGAAGATTTTCCAGGAAGGCATCGACTCGGGCACCGCCAACGCGATCCTGATCAAGGTCAACCAGATCGGCACCCTCAGCGAAACCCTGGAAGCGATCGCCATGGCCGACCGTGCCGGCTACGCCGCCGTGGTCTCGCACCGCTCGGGCGAAACCGAAGACACCACCATTGCCGACATCGCGGTGGCCACCACTGCCACCCAGATCAAGACCGGCTCGCTGTGCCGCAGCGATCGCGTGGCCAAGTACAACCAGCTGCTGCGCATCGAGGAAGCCCTCGGTGCCGGCGCGCGTTACGCGGGTCGTGACGCGTTCGTTTCGCTGAAGCGCTGAGCCGATGCGCGACTGGCGCTGGATGCTGCTGGTGCTGGCCCTGTTGCTGGGCTGGCTGCAGTACCGCTTCTGGTTCGGTCCGGGCAATTCGGGTGAAGTGATGATGCTCGAAGCCCAGGTCGCCAACCAGGAGCGGGACAATGAGGGTCTGCAGCAGCGCAACGACGCGCTGGCCGCCGAAGTGAAGGACCTCAAGGAAGGCCAGTCCGCCATCGAGGAGCGCGCGCGCAGCGAGCTGGGCATGATCAAGCCCGGCGAGAAGTTCTACCGCGTGGTCGAGGATGCGCCGGTTCGTCCGGCGCAGCCCGCTGCAGGCGTCACTGCCCAGGCCGGCGAACACCCGGCGGACGTGCCATGAGCGCGGCGATCTGGGTGGTGGTTCCGGCCGCCGGCCGTGGAACCCGCTTCGGCGCGCCGCTGCCCAAGCAGTACCTGCAGGCGGGCGGGCAGATCCTGCTCGCCCATACCCTGGATGCCCTGCTGGCGCACCCGGCCGTGGCCGGCGCGATGGTGGTGATCGGCCAGGACGATGCCGACTGGCCGGGCTGGAACGAATGGGCCGGCAAGCCGGTACTGACCTGCATCGGCGGCGCAACCCGTGCCGCATCGGTGCTGACTGGGCTGCAGGCGTTGCCGGACTCGGTGCGCGCTGATGAATTCGTGCTGGTCCACGATGCCGCGCGACCCAACCTGTCCCTGGCCGATCTTGGTCGCCTGCTTGAAGTCGGTCGTGCCGATCCGGTCGGGGCGATCCTGGCCGCACCGGTGCGCGACACTCTCAAGCGAGCGGGCGACGACGGTGGCATCGATGGCACCGAACCGCGCGAGCGCCTGTGGCGCGCGCTGACGCCGCAGCTGTTCCGCCGCCACCAGCTCAGCCGCGCGCTGTCCGAAGCCGCCTTCGCCGGTGTTGAAGTCACCGACGAGGCCATGGCCATGGAGCGCCAGGGCCAGCGCCCGTTGCTGGTGGAAGGCAGCGAGGACAACTTCAAGGTCACCACCCCGGCCGATCTGGACCGGTTCGAATTCGTACTTTCCCGCCGCGCCGGCTGATCGCCCGCGCGGCCCTGTTGCAAGGGTTGCATCCATGAGCACCGCACCGTTCCCGCCCGTCCGCATCGGTCAGGGCTACGACGTCCATGCCTTCGGTGAGGGCGATCACATCATGCTCGGCGGGGTGAACGTGCCGCACAGCTGCGGCGTGCTCGCGCACAGCGATGGTGACGTGATCCTGCACGCCCTGTGCGATGCGATGCTCGGCGCACTGGCGCTGGGCGATATCGGCCAGCATTTCCCGCCGAGTGACGACCGCTGGAAGGGGGCCGACAGCAGCGATTTCGTGCGCCACTGCGACAGCCTGCTGCGTGAGCGCGGCTGGCGCGTCGGCAACACCGACATCACCGTGATCTGTGAGCGTCCGAAGGTCGGTCCGCACGCTCTGGCCATGCGCGAGCGCATTGGCGGTCTGCTGCAGCTGCCGCTGGATGCGGTCAGCGTCAAGGCCACCACCTCGGAGAAGCTGGGCTTCACCGGCCGTGGTGAAGGCATTGCCGCACAGGCCGTTGTGCTGCTGGTGGCGGCATGATCCCGCTGCCGCTGGCGTTCGGTGCACCGTTGTTGACGGCGCGCATCCGCACCACGCCGGAAGATTTCCAGGTGGATGAGCTGCCAGCCTTCGAGGCGACCGGCGAAGGTGAGCACCTGCTGCTGCACATCCGCAAGCGCGGTGCCAACACCGTGCACGTGGCCAAGGTGCTGGCCAAGTGGGCAGGCCTGCCGGAAATGGCGGTGAGCTACGCCGGCATGAAGGATCGCCATGCGGTCACCACCCAGCGTTTCAGCGTGCACCTGCCCAAGCGCGTCGCGCCGGACCTGGCCGAGCTGGCCAGCGACGAGATCGAAGTGCTCGAAGCCACCTGGCACAACCGCAAGCTGCAGCGCGGCGCACTGGCCGGCAACCGCTTCAAGCTGGTACTGCGCGAAGTGCAGGGGGATGCCGCCGCAATCAGCGAACGCCTGCAGCAGATTGCCGGGCGCGGCCTGCCGAACTGGTTTGGCGAGCAGCGCTTCGGCCGCGACGGCGGCAACGTGCCGGCCGCACTGGCGATGTTCGGCGGCCGTCGCATGCGCAAGGACCAGCGTTCGCTGCTGCTGTCTGCCGCCCGATCGGCGCTGTTCAATCGCGTGCTGGCCGCGCGCGTGGAGCAGGGCAACTGGGATCAGCCGCTGGACGGTGAAGTGTGGATGCTCGATGGCAGCCGCAGCGTGTTCGGACCCGAGCCGTACACCGATGTGCTGGCCGAGCGCCTGGCGCGTTTCGACATCCATCCCAGCGCGCCGCTATGGGGCGAAGGCGAGCTGCGCAGCGCCGACACGGCACGTGAGCTGGAGTTGGCCGCGCTGGACGACGAAGAGTCGAAGGCGCTGCGGGCCGGCCTGGAAGACGCGCGCCTGAAGCAGGAGCGCCGCGCGTTGCGCCTGCGTCCGGCGCTGCTGCAGCACCAATGGCTGGCTGATGACGTGCTGGAGCTGTCGTTCGCGCTGCCACCAGGCTGCTACGCCACCGCCGTGCTGCACGAGCTCGGCCCCGTCGAAGACGCCTCGCAGGCCTGACAGAAAAAGGGGACGGAGGGAATTAAGTCGTTTGTGGCACAAGCGACTTAATTCCCTCCGTCCCCTTTTTTCAACGCCGTGCCAGCAGCACCAGTACCGCGCCGGTGCCGCCTTGTCCGGTCGGCGCCGAATGAAACGCCAGCACGTCGTTGCGCAGCCGCAGCAGGCGATCGACCAGGTTCTTCAGTACCGGTGCACCGCCATCGGACTGCAATCCCTTGCCATGGATGATGCGCACGCAGCCATATTCGTGTGCATGTGCTTCCAGCAGGAACTGGCGCAACAGCGTCTCCGCCTGCGACGCGGTGGCGCCATGCAGGTCCAGCTCGTCCTGCACCGAGTACTGGCCGCGCTTGAGGCGCTGGAACAGGCGCGGTGGCAGGTTGTCGCGGCGATAGCTGGCCACGTCGCCGGCTTCCAGCGGCGTGCTGTCACGCAGCAGCCGGGCAAACTCGCCGGCAGCTTCGGCCTCGTCACGTTCGGCCATGCGCGCGCGCGGCTTCGGCCGGGGCGCGGCCGGGGCCGGCTCGACATCCTTGCGCAGCGGCGTCACTTCGCCGATGGCCGCGCGGAACAACGCGGCCGGATCTTCGTCTTCAGGGTGCGACATGCGCACAGGGTAAACCGCCGGCGCAGGTCTGCCTATGACGGTTCGATGTCGGTCGTGACCGCCGGCAGGGTAGGACCGGCGGCTCGCATGCGGCACAATAGACGATGCCCTTGCAGGGTCGACGGCTTCCGCAGGGGAGCGCGACGGTCCCGCCCACACTGCACGGTGATGGAATCGAATTCTTGGAAAATCAAGCGGTTAAATCGAAGATGCGAATCCTGGTCAGTAATGACGATGGTGTCGACGCCGCAGGCATCCGGATGCTTGCCTCGGTCCTGCGCGAGGCCGGACACGAAGTCACGGTGGTCGCACCCGACCGCGATCGCTCCGGCGCCAGCAATTCGCTGACCCTGGATCTGCCGATCCGGCTCAAGCGCATCGACCATTACACCGTCTCGGTGGCCGGCACACCGACCGACTGCGTGCACCTGGCGCTGACCGGCCTGCTTGAATTCGAGCCCGACATTGTCGTGTCCGGCATCAACAACGCCGCCAACCTCGGCGACGACGTGATCTACTCCGGCACCGTCTCGGCGGCGATGGAAGGTCGCTTCCTCGGTCTGCCAGCCGTGGCGGTCTCGCTGGTCAGCCGCAACCACGATCCGAAGCACTTCGAGACCGCGGCGCGTGCCGCGGTGGAGATCGTCGCCCGGCTCAAGGCCGACCCGCTGCCGGCCGACACCATCCTCAACGTCAACGTGCCGGACCTGCCGTGGGGCGAGGTCAAGGGCTTCGAGGTCACCCGCCTCGGCAACCGCCATCGTGCCGAAGGCTGCATCGCGCAGAAGGATCCGCGCGGCAACGAGGTGTACTGGATCGGCCCGGCCGGCCGTGAGCAGGACTCCGGCCCCGGCACCGACTTCCATGCGGTGCGCACCGGCCATATCTCGATCACCCCGATCCAGGTCGACCTGACCCGCTACCAGGCGCTGGAGAAAGTGGCCAGCTGGGTGGGCGGCCTCAGCGCCGCGCTGGATCGGCCGGCATGAGTCCACGCCTGCGACTGCAGCCGGAAGCCGTCGGTATCGGCATGACCTCGCAGCGCGTGCGTGATCGTCTGGTCGACCGCCTGCGTGAAGCCGGCATCGTCGACGAGTCCACCTTGAACGCGATCCGGGTGGTGCCGCGCCATCTGTTCATCGATGAAGCACTGGCCTCGCGTGCCTATGAAGACACCGCGCTGCCGATCGGCCACGGCCAGACCATCTCGCAGCCCTGGGTGGTCGCGCGGATGACCGAAGCGGTGCTCCAGGTCGCGCCGAAGCGCGTGCTGGAAGTCGGTACCGGCTCCGGCTACCAGGCTGCCATCCTCGGCGCGCTGGGCCTGGAGGTCTACACCGTGGAGCGCATCGGTGACCTGCTGCGGCAGGCACGCAAGCGCTTCCGCGCACTGGGCATGAACATCCGTACCAAGCATGACGACGGTCGCGCTGGCTGGGCCGAACACGGTCCATTCGATGCCATCGTGGTCACCGCCGCAGCGCCCGCACTGGTCGACGAACTGGTCGGGCAGTTGGCCGAAGGCGGGCGCCTGGTGGCGCCGGTCGGCGGCCCAGGCGGGCAGTCACTGGTGCAGCTGGACCGCAAGCCCGATGGCAGCATCGAACAACGCGTGCTGGCGCCGGTCACGTTCGTGCCGCTGCTGTCTGGCATGCTCGACTAATCCACGGAGCAGGGTTGCATGAAGATTTTCGGGCCGCTGTACGAGCGGGCGATGAAGTGGGCGGCGCACGAACGGGCGCCGACCTACCTGACGGTATTGAGCTTCTTCGAGGCAATCATCTTCCCGGTGATGCCGGAGGTGATGCTGGCGCCGATGTGCGTGGCCCAGCCCAAGCGCGGCTGGTGGTTCGCAACCCTCAGCCTGGCCGGCTCGATGGTCGGCGCGCTGGTCGGCTACGCGCTGGGTCATTACGCGTTCGAGGCGATCAAGCCGCTGTTCGAGGCGCTGGGCATGCTGCCGGCGATCGAGCAGGGCATCACTACCGTGCAGGCGAAGATGATCGAGTCGCCTTGGGCGGTGTTCACCTTCCTGGTGCTGGGCGGCTTCATGCCCATCCCGATGAAGGTCTTCACGTGGGCATCAGGTATCGTCGGCGTACCGATGCCGCAGTATCTGTTGAGCATGCTGATCGGTCGCGGCAAGCGCGTGTTCGTGCTGGCTGCGGTCATCCGTATCGGTGGTGCGCGTGCTGAAGCGGCACTGCGTCGCTGGATTGAACCGCTGGGCTGGATCGCCACCGCGTTGGTGGTGGTGCTGATCGCCTGGCTTGTATGGAGGTCGAAGTTCGCATGAGTCCTGATCGTCTGAGCAAGGGAGTGCGCATCGGCGCGCTGGCGTTGCTGGTTTCCACCCTGGCCGCCTGCGGCACCGCCACCGTGGTCCGCCCGGGCGGCGGCAGCGCCGGTGGCGTGACCACGCCGAAGACCTCGGTGCCCAAGCCCGGGCAGACCGTGGTGGTGCGCAAGGGCGACACCATCTATGCGCTCGCCCGCATCCATGACATCACGCCCGCCGACCTGATTGCCTGGAACAACCTGGACAATCCGTCGACCATCCATCCGGGCCAGGTGATCCGGCTGTATCCGGCCGGTGCCAGTGGCGGCCGCGCGCCCACCACGGTGGTCACCCCACCGCGTTCGGGTAGCAGCAGTGGCGGCAGCACCGCGCCGGCCCCGGCGCCGGTCGGTCCGGTGAAAAGCAATATCGCCTGGCGCTGGCCGGCCGATGGCGCGATCGTCGGCCGCTACGTGGCTGGTGACGCGACCAAGCAGGGCGTCGACATCGCCGGCACCAGCGGCCAGGCAGTCAAGGCCACCGCCAATGGCGTGGTGGTGTACTCCGGTGCCGGCCTGGTCGGTTACGGCGAGCTGATCATCATCAAGCACAGTGACCAGTGGCTGTCGGCCTATGGCCACAACCGCAAGCGCCTGGTGAACGAAGGGCAGAGCGTGAAGGCCGGCGAGCAGATCGCCGAAATGGGCCGCACCGGTGCGAACCGCGACATGGTCCACTTCGAGATCCGCTACAACGGCAAGCCGGTCGACCCGCAGCAATACCTGCCGGCGCGTTGATCGCTGATTCGCCATCTGGGCGGATCCCCGGCCCGGCGCAGCGCGCCGGGCGTTCACCGACGGCACGGCCCATGGGCCGCAAGCGCCGTCAGCTCACCCGCTACAACGGCAAGCCGGTCGACCCGCAGCAATACCTGCCGGCGCGTTGATCGCTGATTCGCCATCTGGGCGGATCCCCGGCCCGGCGCAGCGCGCCGGGCGTTCACCGACGGCACGGCCCATGGGCCGCAAGCGCCGTCAGCTCACCCGCTACAACGGCAAGCCGGTCGACCCGCAGCAATACCTGCCGGCAGGCTGATCGTCAGATGCGATAGCGCCGGGCCATGCCCGGCGCTCCTGGCCTGTAGATCGAGCCATGCTCGACTCGGGTCCTGCAGAGTGGTCATTTGCGATCTTGTGTGTCGCAGACTCACCTTCACGGCGGACGGGATACCCGGCATTCTTGAGCGGTCCCAGCCGATCCGGTGCCCCATGCTCCGTCTTGCTTCCACTCTCGCGTTGCTCATCATCGCGCCGCTGGCCACCGCAGCCAGCGATCCGCGCGACGTGGTCACCCGTCTTTACGCCGCCGTCCAGGCGCCGACTTCGGACGAAGCGACCATTCCGCCGTTGCTGGGCGATGCCCTGCGCTCAGCCATTGATGCGCAGCGCGCCTACGAGCGGACCTGTGCGGTGCTGGCCGCGCACGACGAGAAGCCGCATATGCTCGACCAGAGTGCCTATCTGATGGCGCCGGATCGACCGGAAACGGTATCGGTGGGAATGCCCGGATCGAGCGGTGACGCCACCTGGCTCCGGGTCGACATGGCCGTGGGCGACTATCGATGGACCGACCGGGTCCTGCTGCAGCGGCAGGACCGGGACTGGAAGGTCATGGATATCCGCTGGGGGCAGGGCGGCAACCTGATTGGCCGGCTCAAGGAGTTCTCGGCATTCCGCTGCACACCTTCGGGCCGCTAGCGCCGGGGTGCGCCCGGCGACTCGAGCTCAGCCTTCCAGAATGAACGCGGCCGCGACCTTGCGGCCTTCGCCGGCCAGGATGTTGAAGGTGCGGGCGGCGGCCGGATTGTTCATCACTTCCAGGCCGATGCCGCGTGACAGGCAGGCGGCCATCACCACCGCCGGCGGGAACACCTGGCGATCACCGGTACCGAGCACGATCAGCGCCGGGTTCAGCGCCAGGATCGGCTCCAGGTCCGCCAGCTGCAGCGCGGCGGCACTCGCCACCGGCCAGTGCGCGACCAGCTGCTCCGGGGTCAGGAAAAAGCTGCTGCCCAGTACCTGGTCATTGACCTTGGCCGAGCGGCCATCGGCGGCGCGCAGGCTGTAGGCATAGTCAGACGGTTCGTGGTTCAGCTGCATGGCGGTAGGGCGATCAGCCGCGCGGCAGCACGATCTGGCGCTGTTCCTTGCTCGGGCGGTACAGCACGGCGACGTGGCCGATGCGCTGCACCAGCGCGCTCTCGGTGGCTTCGACGATCTCGCCGATCATCACGTCACGAGCGTCGCGGTCTTCGGCAGCGACCTTCACCTTGACCAGCTCGTGGCGCTCCAGCACTTCGTTCAGCTCAGCGATGAAGGCCGGGGTCACACCCTTGCCGCCGGTCTGCAGCAGGGCCTTCAGGTCGTGGGCTTGGCCGCGCAGGAAACGGGTCTGGGAGGCGGTCAGGGCGATGGACATACAGGAAAACACGGTTGAATGGGGCGATCAGGGTATCATGAGGACCCCATCAGCCCCTATTTTCAATGGCTACCCGCAGCAAAAGCAGCCAGCGCTGGCTCAAGGAACACTTCTCCGACCCCTTCGTGAAGAAGGCGCAGGCCGAAGGCATGCGCTCGCGCGCCGCCTACAAGCTCGAAGAGCTGCTCGAACGTGACCGGTTGCTGAAGCCGCACATGGTGGTGGTCGACCTCGGCGCGGCGCCTGGCGGCTGGTCTCAGCAGGTTCGGAGACAGATTGGCGACACCGGCCGCGTGCTGGCCCTGGACATCCTGGACATGCCGCCACTGGCCGGCGTGGAGTTCCTTCATGGTGACTTCAGGGAAGAAGCCGTCCTATCGCAGTTTGAAGCCATGCTCGGGGATCAGCCGGTAGACCTTGTGCTGTCGGACATGGCCCCCAATAAGAGTGGTGTAGGTGCGGTCGACCAGCCGCGGATGATGCACCTGGCGGAGCTGGCCCTGGATTTTGCCGACAACCACCTGAAGACCGGTGGGGCATTCCTGATCAAGCTGTTCCAGGGCGAGGGCTTTGACGACTACGTGCGCGACATGCGCCGCCGGTACGACAAGGTCTCCATCCGCAAGCCGGAAGCCTCGCGCAAGCGCTCTCCCGAGGTGTATGCCTTGGGTCAGGGAAAACGCGCCCACATGAAGTAAGCTCGCAACGTACGCAAGTTTGACCCCAACGCAACGCCAGCACTGAGAGGAACACCGGAGCCAATGAGGATGAACGACTTGACCAAGAACCTCCTGCTATGGGTGGTCGTCGCCGTCGTGCTGATGGTGGTCTTCCAGAGCTTCTCGCCGAAGTCCTCCGGGGCCGGCGCGCAGGGCGCGTCGTACTCGCAGTTCCTGGACCAGGTGGACAGCGGCAACGTGCAGAAGGTCGCCTTCGGCGGCGACATGCGCGGGGGCACCAGCCAGCTGACCTACACCACCCGCGGTGGGCAGTCGTCCACCATCACCGCACCGTTCGATCGCGACCTGATCAACGTGCTGCGCACCAAGAACGTGGAAATCGTGCAGGAGGAGCCGTCCAGCGGCATTTCCCTGGGCGCGATCCTGATGAATTTCCTGCCGGTCATCCTGATCATCGGCTTCTGGTTGTTCATCATGCGCCAGATGCAGGGCGGTGGCGGCGGTGCCAAGGGCGCGATGTCCTTCGGCAAGTCGCGCGCCAAGCTGCAGGGCGAAGACCAGATCAAGGTCACCTTCGCCGACGTCGCCGGTTGCGACGAGGCCAAGGAAGAAGTGGGTGAGCTGGTCGACTTCCTGCGTGACCCGTCCAAGTTCACCAAGCTGGGTGGCAAGATTCCGCGCGGCGTGCTGATGGTGGGCCCGCCGGGTACCGGCAAGACGCTGCTGGCCAAGGCCATCGCCGGCGAAGCCAAGGTGCCGTTCTTCTCGATCTCCGGTTCGGACTTCGTGGAAATGTTCGTCGGCGTTGGCGCCAGCCGCGTGCGCGACATGTTCGAGCAGGCCAAGAAGCACGCCCCGTGCATCATCTTCATCGACGAAATCGATGCTGTCGGTCGCCATCGTGGCGCCGGCCTGGGCGGCGGTCATGACGAGCGCGAGCAGACCCTGAACCAGCTGCTGGTCGAAATGGATGGTTTCGAAGGTGGCGAAGGCGTGATCGTGATCGCCGCGACCAACCGTCCGGACGTGCTGGACCCGGCGCTGCTGCGTCCGGGCCGTTTCGACCGCCAGGTCGTGGTCGGCCTGCCGGACGTGAAGGGCCGCGAGCACATCCTGAAGGTCCACATGCGCAAGCTGCCGCTGGCCGACGACGTCGAGCCGATGGTGATCGCGCGCGGTACCCCGGGCTTCTCCGGTGCGGATCTGGCCAACCTCTGCAACGAGGCGGCCCTGTTCGCCGCGCGTGGCAACGAGAAGGAAGTCCGCATGGACCACTTCGACCGTGCCCGCGACAAGATCCTGATGGGTGCCGAGCGCCGCTCGATGGCCATGAGCGAAGAAGAGAAGACCCTCACCGCCTACCACGAAGCCGGTCACGCCATCGTCGGCCGCCTGGTGCCCGAGCACGACCCGGTCTACAAGGTCACCATCATCCCGCGCGGCCGTGCGCTGGGTGTGACCATGTACCTGCCGGAAGGCGACAAGTACTCGATGAACCGCGTGGCGATCAAGTCGCAGCTGTGCTCGCTGTACGGTGGCCGCGTGGCCGAAGAGCTGATCTTCGGTGCCGACAAGGTCACCACGGGCGCCTCCAACGACATCGAACGCGCCACCAAAATGGCCCGTAACATGGTCACCAAGTGGGGCCTGTCCGACCAGCTCGGCCCGATCGCCTATGGCGAAGAGGACGACGAGGTGTTCCTGGGCCGTTCGGTCACCCAGCACAAGAGCGTGTCCAACGACACCGCGCGTCGCATCGATGAGGAAGTGCGCAACATCCTCGACGAGGCTTACGCACGTACCACCGAGCTGATGACGGCCAACCTGGACAAGCTGCACGCCATGTCCCAGCTGCTGCTGCAGTACGAGACCATCGACGCGCCGCAGATCGACGCCATCATGGAAGGCCGCGATCCGCCGCCGCCGGCCGGTTGGAACAAGTCGAACAAGGATGGTGGCAACGACAAGGGCGGCGACGCCCGTCCGCTGCCGCCGATCGCGGGCCCGGCCGAATCGCACTGACGGCCCGCTGCACGTGACACCAGACGAGGCCGGGGCAACCCGGCTTCGTCGTTTCTGGGCCATCGGCCTATTTCGAACCGAACTGACGCTGGAGCCCGCATGTCCGCCCCGAAGCCCGAACCGATTTCCCATACCGCCGAAATGATCATCGCCACCGTGGTTGGCGTCGGCGTGGGACTCGGAGCCGATAACCTGCTGCTGGGCTGCGTGGTGGGTATCGCGGTAGGCATCGTGCTGAGCATCGCCAGGACCCTGTACGTGGATCGCAAGCGCCGCCGCCGTTGAGGGGTGTTGGCAGGGCTGCACCCTGCACCCGTGGTAGTGCCGGCCGCTGGCCGGCAACCTCAGCAGCAACAGCAACATTCCGTGGTTTGGCGGGGCGGTGTCGGATGGCGGGGACGCCGTGAACCCCCAGACCGGCCCAGCCGCTGGCGGCTGTGCGTTCGGGCGCTTGCGAAGCGGTGCTTCGCAAGCAAAGCGCCCTCACCCCTGGGGGCTTGGCAGCCGCATCCATGCGGCTGACACCCCGCCATCCGACACCGCCCCACCTCCGACAGATTCCTGCTGCTGTTGGTAGGTGTCGACCTTGGTCGACACGGTGGATCCACGCCATGCGTGGATCAATCTCCATCGAATTCGAGTATCTCGAGAATTGAACGAAGAGCATCCACGCATGGCGTGGATCGACTGCAGATCGCGGAAAACTGTCGAAGGCGGGGTGGGTCCGGTTGCGGGGGCGTGAGCCGCATGGATGCGGCGACCGAGCTTACATGGACGTACTTGCAGCGGCCCCCGCAACCGGACCCACCCCGCCATTCCTCAGCAAGCCAGCTGTTGCTCCGGCTCTTGCTGTAGCTCTGGCCTCTGCGGGTGCAGGGCGCCGCCCTGCCGAACTAAACTACCCTCCGTTGTCCCAGCAGGATTACCGATGTTCGATACCTCGCCCCAGCTCGATTGCGCCGGCCGCATCCTGCGCCTCGACCGTGCCCAGGTCATGGGCATCGTCAATGTCACCCCGGACTCGTTTTCCGATGGTGGCGCGCACGACACGATCGAGGCCGCGGTCGCTCATGGCCTGAAGCTGGTCGAGGAGGGCGCCGATCTGCTGGATATCGGCGGCGAATCGACCCGCCCGGGCGCAGCGCCGGTATCGGTCGAGGACGAGCTGCGCCGGGTGATTCCGGTGATCGAGCAGTTGGCGGCCCGTACCCGGGTGCCGATCAGCATCGATACCTTCAAGCCGGAGGTGATGCGCGCGGCCGTGGCCGCTGGCGCCGGCATGATCAACGACATTTTCGGCCTGCGTCAGGAGGGGGCGCTGGATGCCGCCGCTGATACCGGCGTGCCGGTGGTGCTGATGCACATGCAGGGCGAACCGGGCCACATGCAGGCCGATCCACACTACGACGACGTGGTCGCCGAGGTGCACGGTTTCCTGGTGCAGCGCCTGTTCGCTGCCGAGATGGCAGGTATCGCGAAGAAGAACCTGTTGATCGACCTCGGTTTCGGCTTCGGCAAGACCACTGCCCACAACATGACCCTGCTGGCGCGTTCGGAGCGCTTCCTGGAACTGGGTGTGCCGATGCTGGCCGGTCTGTCCCGCAAGCGCAGCCTGGGAGAACTCACCGGCCGTGACATGCCCTCCGAACGGGTGGCGGCGTCGGTAGCCGCGCACCTGATTGCGGTCCAGCGTGGCGCGCGCATCGTGCGCGTGCATGATGTCGCGGCCACGGTCGATGCACTGAAGATCTGGCAGGCGGTGGAAGCCGTGCCGACGCCGCGTGCCGACGCTGCGCCGACGATCCGCTGGCCGGACGAAGACTGATGGGCGTCGATCGGCGGCCGCTGGCGATCGCCGTGATGGGGCCGACCGCCAGTGGCAAGACCGCCACCGCGATCGCCCTGGCACGGCAGCTGGATGGCGAAATCGTCAGCGTTGATTCGGCGCTGGTATACCGCCATCTGGACATCGGCTCGGCCAAGCCTGATGCGGCCGAGCGTGCACAGGCGCCGCACCATCTGCTGGACCTGCGCGATCCGTGGCAGACCTACTCCGCGGCCGAGTTCGCCGCAGATGCCGGCCGGGTCGTGGAAGCCATCGTGGCACGCGGCAAGATACCGATCCTGGCCGGTGGCACTGGCCTGTACTTCCGTGCCTTGTTACAGGGCCTGTCGCCGATGCCGGAGGCCGATCCGGCGACGCGCGAAGCGCTCAGCGCCGAGGCAGCCGAGCGTGGCTGGGCGGCACTGCACGCTGAGCTGGCCAAGGTCGACCCGGCCGCCGCCGCACGCATCCATGCCACCGACCCCCAGCGCATCCAGCGGGCGCTGGAGGTCTATCGCCTGACCGGTACCCCCATCACTGAATGGCAGCGTCGGCCGGGCGTGGCGCCGTTGCCGGTACGCACCCTCAAGTTGATCCTGGCCCCGCGTGATCGCGCGGTTCTGCACCAGCGCATCGAGGCGCGCTTCGACGCCATGCTGGCACAGGGCTTTCTGGATGAGGTGCGGGCATTGCGCGCGATGCCGGAAATGGCAGCCGTGGAGGCGCCTTTGGACCTGCCGGCGGTGCGCGCGGTCGGCTATCGCCAGGCCTGGGAGTACCTGGATGGGGAGGGCGATGCCGCCCGCTTCCGTGACAAGGGGATCTTCGCTACCCGCCAGCTGGCCAAGCGCCAACTGACCTGGCTGCGCGGCGAGCTTGATGCGCGCTGGTTCGACCCCCATATCGACCATGAGCGCCTGGCCAGCGCGGTGTCGACCTTCGTCGCACGCTGAACCCCCGCCAGCCGTGTAACATCATCGGTCGGCGGGCGGCTCGGGGGCCGTGGCAGCCGTCGGCAACCCAATAAGAACAATAATCAGGAGTGTGCAATGTCCAAGGGGCAATCGCTGCAGGATCCTTTCTTGAACGCACTGCGGCGCGAACGCGTGCCGGTTTCGGTGTACCTGGTGAACGGCATCAAGCTGCAGGGCACGATCGAGTCGTTCGACCAGTTCGTGGTCCTGCTGCGCAACACGGTCAGTCAGATGGTCTACAAGCACGCCATTTCCACGGTCGTTCCGGCACGCAACGTGAAGGTCGGTCCGGGTGGTGGTTACGTGCAGTCGGGTGAAGGTGGTCAGGCAGGTGATGAAGCAGACGAGTAATACCGGAGCGGTGAATGTTTGACCGCTCGAAAAAGGGTGAACATGCCCTGTTGATCCAGCCCCATTTCGGCAAGCTGGAAGACGATGTGCTGGAAGAGTTCGGTGATCTGGCCCGCTCGGCTGGGGCCAGCATCGCCGCGACGATCACTGCGCGCCTGGACCGTCCGAACCCGTCGACCCTGATCGGCAGCGGCAAGCTGGACGAGATCAAGGCCGCGGCTGATGCCAGCGGTGCCGACCTGATCCTGGTCAACCATGCGTTGAGCCCGGGCCAGGAGCGCAACCTGGAACGCTTCCTCGAGCGCCGGGTGATCGACCGTACCGGCCTGATCCTGGACATCTTCGCCCAGCGTGCGCACAGCCACGAAGGCAAGCTGCAGGTCGAACTGGCGCAGCTGCGTCACCTGGCCACGCGGCTGGTGCGTGGCTGGACCCACCTGGAGCGCCAGCGCGGTGGTTCGATCGGTCTGCGCGGCCCGGGTGAAACCCAGCTGGAAACCGACCGCCGCCTGCTGCAGAAGCGGGTCGAGCAGCTGCAGAAGCGCCTGGAAAAAGTCGAAGTGCAGCGCACCCAGATGCGCCGCGCGCGTGTGCGCAGCGAGCTGCCGCGTGTGGCCCTGGTGGGCTACACCAACGCCGGCAAGTCGACCCTGTTCAACGCCATGACCGGCGCGGAGGCCTATGCCGCAGACCAGCTGTTCGCAACGCTGGATCCGACCGTGCGTCGCATCGCGGTTCCGGGCGGCAACGTGGTGCTGGCCGATACCGTTGGCTTCGTCCGCGACCTGCCACATGATCTGGTCGCCGCGTTCCGTTCGACCCTGTCCGAGGCACGCGAGGCCGATTTCCTGCTGCACGTGGTTGACGCTGCCGATCCGCACCGCGAGGAGCGCATTGCCCAGGTCGACGAAGTGCTGACTGCGGTCGGTGCCGGTGATCTGCCGCAGCTGCTGGTGTTCAACAAGATCGACCGCATCGACGGTGCAGACGTCCGCCACGATGGCCAGGACGGCGTGCCGGACGAGTCGCGTCGTGAACGGGTGTGGATCTCCGCGCGTGACGGGAAGGGCCTGGAGCTGTTGCAGGCGGTACTGGGCAAGCGCCTGGGCCTGCAGCATGTCACCGGCGAACTGCGCCTGCCGCCGGATGCCGGCCGCCTGCGCGCGCGCCTGCACCAGCTGGAAGTGATCCGCAGCGAGCAGGCCGATGAAGACGGTTGGCTGCTGCAGGTCGCCCTGCCGATTGCCGAAGCCGAGAAGCTGGCCGCCAGTGCCGACGGCGCGCCGATCCGGGCGCTGCTGCCGGAAAAACTGCCGGAGTGGTGAGGTAGCACCGGGCCATGCCCGGTCCAGCCAGGTAGTGCCGGCCGCTGGCCGGCAGCTGCCAAGCCGCGGCGCGCGACATCCGCCTGTCATCTGCGGTACAACGTGCAGGTTCTTCACCCCACCGTCATGCCGATGTCCATCCCTACCGACGCCGATCTCAATGCCCAGTCCGCCGCGCTCGGGCAGCGCCTGCAACAGGCCTCGCTGCAGCTGGTAACCGCTGAAAGCTGCAGTGGCGGCTGGATCGCCAAGTGCATGACCGACATCGCCGGTTCCTCGGCATTCTTCGATTGCGGCATGGTGGTCTACAGCTATGAAGCCAAGCAGCGCCTGCTGGGCGTGCGAGCGCAGACCCTGGAGCAGTTCGGTGCGGTCAGCCGCGAGACCGTGCTGGAAATGGTGTCCGGTGCGCTGGTCAATTCGGGTGCAGGCATCGCTGTTGCAGTCACCGGAATCGCCGGTCCCGGCGGTGGCAGCCCTGACAAGCCGGTCGGCAGCGTCTGGATTGGCTGGAAGCGCCGGGGGGGCTACGCCCGCGCCGAGCTGTTCCAGTTCGGTGGCGACCGCGAAGCCATCCGCCGGCAAACCGTGGCAGCGGCATTGCGCGGTATCGACGCCCAGCTGTGACATGCTGCTCCGGTAATCGTCCGGAGCACGCATGATGTGGGAAACGCTGGGCACGGTCCGTGACCTGGGCCGACTGCAGGAAATCGCCGTCGTCCTGATCCGCTATGGCTTCGGCGACGTGGTGCGGCGCATCGGCCTGGCCAGCACGCTGGAGCGGGCAGGGCGCCTCCTGCACTGGAACGAGGAGCGCCAGGAACTGCTGCGGATGACCGCGCCGGTGCGTGTACGCAGCGCGATGCAGGATCTCGGCCCGACCTTCGTCAAGCTCGGGCAGGTGCTGGCAACGCGCGTCGACCTGCTGCCGCCGGAATGGATCGCCGAGCTCTCCGAACTGCAGAACGCCGTACCGGCGCTGCCGTACGCGGATATCCGTGAGCAGCTCGAAGCCGACCTTGGCGCCTCGCCGACGCAGGTGTTCGCCTTCCTCGATGAAATCCCGATGGCCGCCGCCTCGTTGGCACAGGCCCACCGCGCGCGCCTGCATGACGGTCGCGAGGTGGTGCTGAAGGTGCGGCGCCCCGGTATCCGCGATGTGGTCGAGGCCGACCTGCGGTTGCTGGCCCGTCTGGCCGAAATCGTCGAGGCCAGGCTGCCGGACCTGCGCCGCTATCGCCCCGCCGAGGTCGTGCAGCAGTTCACCGTATCGCTGCGCCGCGAGCTGGACTTCGCTGCCGAATGCCGCAATGCCGAGCGCATCGCGCGCAACTTCAAAGGCCGCGACGACATCCTGATTCCCGACGTGCATTGGCAGTGGACCTGCGAAAGCCTGAACGTGCAGGACTTCGTCGACGGCATTCCCGGACGCGATCTGGCCGGCGTCGATGCGGCGGGCCTGGACCGGCGCGAACTGGCACGGCGTGGCGCCGACATCGTGCTGAAGATGGTGCTGGAGGACGGCAGCTTCCACGCCGACCCGCACCCCGGCAACATCATCTATCTGCGTGACGGCCGCATCGGCGTGATTGACTTCGGCATGGTCGGCGCGCTGTCCGAAGTGCGCCGCTTCCAGGTCGCGCAGCTGCTGCACGGGCTGGTCGAACAGGATCCGCAGGGCGTGGCCGACGTGCTGCTGGACTGGGCCGGCGGTGTGGAAGTGGACGAGAACCGGCTGCAGCATGACATCAGCCAGTTTGTCGACCAGTACCGTGGCGTGCCGCTGAAGGACCTGCGCATCGGTCTGATGCTGGGTGACATCACCCAGCTGCTGCGCAGCTACAGTTTGACCTTGCCGGCCGATCTGGCGCTGATGATCAAGGCCTTCCTGACGCTGGAAGGCATGGGCCGCCAGCTGGACCCCGATTTCGACATGGCCAGTGCTGCGCGCCCCTTTCTGGAGCGGGTGGTGCTGCAGCGCTACGCGCCCAGGGCGCTGCTCAAGCGCGGCCGGCGCAGCCTGCTGGGCCTGGTCGACTTCGCCGGCGAACTGCCACGCGACCTGCGCAAGCTGGTCCAGGCAGCCCGCCGTGGGCGCCTGCAGCTGAAGGTGGAAACCAGCGCGCTGCAGGGCTTCGGCGAGCAGGTCAATCGTGCCGCGAACCGGCTGGTGATGGGCATCGTCACCGCCGCATTGATCATCGGCTCGTCGATCGTGATGCACAGCGTTGGTGGCGTCTCCAGCCGCTGGCTGCTGGCGCTGGGCGTGTGCGGTTTCATCGGCGCCGGCTTCTGCGGCGTGTGGATCCTGTTCTCGATATGGAGAAGCGGTAAACACACGTGAGTGTGTTTACCGCAGCGGTTCCCCCCGGGAACCGCGGAATCGCTGCGCGATTCCTGTAGAGCCGACCGCTGGTCGGCTGCTTCTGCTCTCGCCTTTGTCTCTGCCAGCCGGGCCAAGCCGGCGACGATTGCCGAGCACGGCTCGGCACTACAGATGTCGCCGTGTCGTCTCCGGCACTTGCAGTCCCGCATGTTAGTAGTAATACTACTAACCATGGACCTGACCGACACCCAGCAGGCGATCCTGCAGTTGATCGCCGAGCGTATCGAGAGCGAAGGCGCGCCGCCGTCGCAGACTGAAATCGCGCGCGCATTCGGCTTCAAGGGCGTGCGCGCAGCCCAGTACCACCTGGAAGCCCTGGAGCAGGCCGGTGCGATCCGTCGCATCCCGGGCCAGGCTCGCGGCATCCGTCTGGTGCAGGCACCGGCGGTCGAGAAGCTGGCCGAGCCGGGCCTGCCCGACAGCGTGCTGCGCCTGCCGGTGCTCGGCAGGGTTGCGGCGGGCCTGCCGATCGGCGCGGACATCGGCTCGGACGACTTCGTGGTGCTGGACCGGGTGTTCTTCTCGCCGGCGCCGGACTACCTGCTGAAGGTGCAGGGCGACTCGATGATCGACGAAGGCATCTTCGACGGTGACCTGATCGGCGTGCACCGCACGCGCGACGCCCATTCCGGGCAGATCGTGGTGGCCCGCATCGATGACGAGATCACGGTCAAGCTGCTGAAGATCGCCAAGGACCGCATCCGCCTGCTGCCGCGCAACCCCGATTACAAACCGATCGAGGTGCTGCCGGATCAGGACTTCGCGATCGAGGGCCTCTATTGCGGTCTGCTCCGGCCCAACCGTTGACCCGTTCCATAGCGCACTACCCCGCGGTCTTTTGTGGCGATTCTCTGGTTCCACTGAGGTTGGTACGGATGTCCGATAATTCTTTTCAGAGCGCCGGGCAGAATCTCAGCCTGTGCGATACGTCCGACCTAAAGTGAACCCATGGCAAAGAAGACCCCCAAAGACAGCACCTCCAACGACATGACCTCTTCAAGGACCAATCCGATGGACGAGAACAAGAAGCGCGCCCTCGCTGCAGCTCTGGGCCAGATCGAGAAGCAGTTCGGCAAGGGCTCGGTGATGCGCATGGGCGACCGCGTGGTCGAGCCCGTCGAAGCCATCCCGACCGGTTCGCTGATGCTCGACATCGCACTGGGCATTGGCGGTCTGCCGAAGGGCCGTGTCGTGGAGATCTACGGGCCGGAATCCTCGGGCAAGACCACGCTGACCCTGCAGGCCATCGCCGAATGCCAGAAGATGGGCGGCACCGCGGCCTTCATCGACGCCGAGCACGCGCTGGACCCGATCTACGCCGCCAAGCTGGGCGTGAACGTGGACGATCTGCTGCTGTCGCAGCCGGACACCGGTGAGCAGGCGCTGGAAATCGCCGATATGCTGGTCCGCTCGGGTTCGGTGGACATCCTGGTGATCGACTCGGTCGCCGCGCTGACCCCGAAGGCCGAAATCGAAGGCGAAATGGGCGACCAGCTGCCGGGCCTGCAGGCCCGCCTGATGAGCCAGGCGCTGCGCAAGCTGACCGGCAACATCAAGCGCTCCAACACCCTGGTGGTCTTCATCAACCAGCTGCGCATGAAGATCGGCGTGATGATGCCGGGCCAGAGCCCGGAAACCACCACCGGCGGCAACGCGCTGAAGTTCTACGCCTCGGTTCGCCTGGACATCCGTCGCATCGGCGCGATCAAGAAGGGCGACGAGATCATCGGCAACCAGACCAAGATCAAGGTCGTCAAGAACAAGCTGGCGCCTCCGTTCAAGCAGGTCATCACCGAGATCCTGTACGGCGAGGGCATCAGCCGCGAAGGCGAGCTGATCGACATGGGCGTGGACGCCAAGCTGGTCGAGAAGGCCGGCGCCTGGTACAGCTACGGCGAAGAACGCATCGGCCAGGGCAAGGACAACGCCCGCGGCTACCTGCGCGACAACCCGACGGTCGCTGCCAAGCTCGAAGCCGAACTGCGCGAGAAGTTCCAGCCGACCGAAGCCACCCGTGAGGAAGGCGACGACGAAGGCGACGACGAATAAGGCTTGCTGTGGGGCAGGGCGGCGCCGTCAGTGACGTCGCCCTGTCCCGCAGGTTCGAATCGCCCAGGGATGGGCAGGGCGCCACGGACGGCGCCACCCTTGGAGTATCGATGTCCGACGCCGATGACATTCCCACCGGCCGCAAGCGCCGGCCGCGTGAGCAGACGCCCGTGCAACGTGCGCTGGGCCTGCTGGTCCGTCGCGAACACTCGCGCAAGGAACTAACCCGCAAGCTGACGGCCCGTGGCATCGAAGACGAAGCCGCGCAGGCGGCCGTCGCCAAGCTGACCGAGGCCGGCTGGCAGGACGACACCCGTTTTGCCGAGAACCTCGTACGGATGCGCGCGAATACGGGCTATGGCCCGATCCATGTCCGTGCCGAGCTGGGGACCCATGGCCTGGACAGTGCCGCGATTGCGGCGGCGATGGACAGTTACGAAGGCGACTGGCAGGAAAATGCCCGTGATCTGGTCCGCCGACGCTTTGGCGAGGCCGGCCCGCAGGACCTGGCGCAGCGGCGCAAGGCTGCCGATCTGCTGGCCCGACGGGGCTTCGACGGCGACAGCATCCGCCGTGCGACCCGCTACGACCCGGATGACTGAGACTGGCGGCGCCGGGCCTGATACCCTTTAGGTTTTCGGCGGTCCCTCGCGACCCTGGCCAACGTGGCCGGTGGTCCGGGTCCGCCGGCCCGCAGACTGCCAGCCCCCAATGAACGCATCCGCCAAATTCACGACTTCCCAGATCCGCAGCGACTTCCTTGAATTCTTCAAGGGCAAAGGCCACACCATCGTGCCGTCGGCGCCGCTGGTGCCGGGCAATGATCCGACCCTGCTGTTCACCAACTCCGGCATGGTGCAGTTCAAGGACGTGTTCCTTGGTGCGGAGAGGCGCAGCTACGTGCGCGCGGCTGACGTGCAGCGCTGTCTGCGCGCGGGCGGCAAGCACAACGACCTCGACCAGGTCGGCTACACCGCACGCCACCACACCTTCTTTGAAATGCTGGGCAACTGGTCGTTCGGCGACTACTTCAAGAAGGACGCGATCGCCTGGGCGTGGGAGCTGCTGACCCAGGTCTGGAAGCTGCCGGCCGAGCGCCTGCTGGTCACCGTCTACCAGACCGACGACGAAGCCTACGCGCTGTGGCGCGACATGGTGGGCGTGCCGGAAGAGCGCATCGTGCGCATCGGCGACAACAAGGGCGCACCGTTCGCCTCGGACAACTTCTGGCAGATGGCCGACACCGGCCCGTGCGGCCCGTGCACCGAGATCTTCTACGACCACGGTGACCATATCGCCGGCGGCCCCCCGGGTTCCCCGGATGAGGATGGCGACCGCTTCATCGAAATCTGGAACCTGGTGTTCATGCAGTTCGACCGCCAGCCCGACGGCACCCTGGTGCCGCTGCCGGCGCCGTGCGTGGATACCGGCATGGGCCTGGAACGCCTGGCGGCGATCCTGCAGCACGTGCACACCAACTATGAGATCGACCTGTTCCAGGCGCTGATCCGCAAGGCCTCCGAGCTGACCGGCACCGCCGACCTGGAGAACAAGTCGCTGCGCGTGATCGCCGATCACATCCGTGCCTGTTCGTTCCTGATCGTCGACGGCGTGCTGCCGTCCAACGAAGGTCGCGGCTATGTGCTGCGCCGTATCGTCCGCCGCGCTCTGCGCCACGGCTGGATGCTGGGCGTGCGCCAGCCGTTCTTCAGCAAGCTGGTGCCGACCCTGGTCGAGCAGATGGGCGAAGCCTATCCGGAACTGCCGGCGGCGGTGGACACCGTTACCCGTGCGCTGCAGGCCGAGGAAGAGCGTTTCGCCGAAACCCTCGATGCCGGCATGAAGATCTTCGAGGACGTGGCCGGCAAGGCCAGCAATGGCGTGATCCCGGGCGTTGACGCGTTCCGCCTGTACGACACCTATGGCTTCCCGCTCGACCTGACCCAGGACATTGCCCGCGAGCGCGACCTGACCGTCGACATTGCCGGTTTCGATGCCGCGATGGAGCAGCAGCGCGAGACCGCACGCGCGGCCGGCAAGTTCGGCGGCGGCGTGACCCTGCCGGCCGAGCTGGTGGCGACGCTCAGCCCGACCCTGTTCCTGGGCTATGACCGCCTGCAGGCCGACGGCCTGAGTGTGCTGGCGCTGCTCAAGGACGGTCGTCCGGTGCAGTCGGCCGATGCCGGTGATTCGGTCATCGTGATCACCAATCAGACCCCGTTCTACGCCGAATCCGGTGGCCAGGTCGGCGACACCGGCGTACTGACCGGCACCGGCGTGCGCCTGGTGGTGGAAGACACCCAGAAGTTCGCCGGCCAGTTCCATGGCCATGTCGGCACCCTGTCCGAAGGCGGCCTGAAGGTCGGTGACGTGCTCTCCGGCCAGGTCGATGGCGAGCGCCGTGGCGCCACCATTCTCAACCACTCGGCCACCCACCTGCTGCACGCCGCCCTGCGCGAAGTGCTGGGCACCCATGTGCAGCAGAAGGGCTCGCTGGTCGCTCCGGACCGCCTGCGTTTCGACTTCTCGCACTTCCAGCCGATCAGTGCGGAAGAGCTGGCGGTGATCGAGCGCAAGGTCAATCAGCAGGTGCGCGCCAACAACGCTGCCGAAGTGCACAACATGGGCATGCAGGAAGCGCTGGACTTCGGCGCCATGGCCCTGTTCGGCGAAAAGTACGGTGAGCACGTGCGCGTGCTGAAGATGGGTGACTACTCCACCGAGCTGTGCGGCGGTACCCACGTCAACCGTACCGGTGACATCGGCCTGTTCAAGATCACCTCCGAGGGCGGCGTCTCCGCCGGCGTGCGCCGCATCGAGGCCGTTACCGGCCAGGGCGCCCTGGATTACGTGGACGCCGAAGAGGCCCGCCTGGCCGAAGCTGCCGAACTGCTTGGTGGCAGCGCTGCCGACGTGGTCGAGAAGATCCGTGCCCTCGGCCAGCGCCAGAAGCAGCTGGAGCGCGAGCTGGACGCCGTGAAGGCCAAGGTCGCCGCCGGTGCTACGGCCGACCTGTCCGGCCAGGCCGTCGAGGTTGCCGGCGTGAAGGTGCTGGCTGCCCGCCTGGAGGGCTTCGATGCCAAGGCCCTGCGTGACGCCATGGACCGCCTGAAGCAGCAGCTGGGCGACGCGGTGATCGTGCTGGCCGGCGCCCAGGACGGCAAGGCTGCCCTGGTCGCGGGTGTGAACGGCAGCGCAATGGGCAAGGTCAAGGCCGGGGAACTGTTGTCCCATATCGCCGGTCAGATCGGGGGCAAGGGCGGCGGACGCCCGGACCTCGCCCAGGGTGGTGGCGAGGACGGGCCCGCCCTTGCCACTGCGCTGGCTGCAGTCGTCGAATGGGTCAGCCCCCGTCTGTGATGAACCCTGCCGTCCCCCTCCTTGTAGGAGCGGGACGGCTGACGGTACCATTGCGAATCTTTTCCCTTTGTCGTGGTAGCGCTTCTTGACGGAGCGTCAAGCCGGTGGGGGATACCCTTCCACACGGTTCCATGGAGACTTACAAAAATGTTGATCCTGACTCGCCGCGTCGGCGAAACCCTGATGATCGGAGACTCGGTGAGCGTCACCGTGCTTGGCGTCAAGGGTAACCAGGTGCGTATCGGCATCACCGCGCCGAAGGACGTCGCAGTGCATCGCGAAGAGATCTATCAGCGCATCCAGCGTGGTGATGAAGCCGGTGGCACCGGTAGCGAAAATTCTGCCGAATAACGCTTTACCTTCGCACTCGATTAACGTTATGATTCACGCCCCGCTGAGGTGCAACGCACCAGACGCGGTGAAAACCCCGGAGTGATGCCCGAGCGGCTGAAGGGGCTCCCCTGCTAAGGGAGTATAGGGTCAAAAGCTCTATCGAGGGTTCGAATCCCTCTCACTCCGCCAGATACAAAGAAGCGCCTGCAGATCCTCGATCTGCAGGCGTTTTTCTTTGTGGGGAATCAATGCGCGCGATCAGCGGGGCAAGGCGCGGCTGCCTGGATCCAGGGTTGCGTGCGCACGAACCGGGAAGCGCCCCATGCCCACGATCGGCGGTGGCGTGGCGTGTAGATGGAAGCCCTGTAGTGGCAATGCGTCGAGGTGGGCCATGTGCTCGATGATCGGGATGCCAGCGCCAAGCAGAACGGAGCGCACCGGCTGCGTTCCCGTGCGGGTGTCGTCGATGTCGGGCGAGTCGATGCCGACGAGCAGGGCGCCCTGGTCACGTAGATGGAGCGCTGCCTTTTCCGTCAGGAATGGATGCCCTTCGAGATAGCGTTGCGTGCCCCAGTGATGGTCCCAACCGGTCTGGATCAGCACGGCGCGTCCACCACATTGCACGGCAGCGAACGCATGCCAGTCGATGGCCTGTTCCAGTGCGCCGGCGACCCGCACCAGCACGCCCGGCACGTTCGACACACGCGCAAGATCGAGGCCCGCCAGATCGCGACCGTCGGCACTGCGCTGGCAAGGGGTGTCGATATGGGTGCCGGTGTTGGCCACCTTGTCGGTGCGGCCGATCTGGAACGTTGTTCCTTCGGCATAAGGCTCCGGCGAATCGTGACGTGAAAGGTGGTCGTGGACGAGCGGTGCAGGCAGTTCCCTGCAGGTGACCATGCCGCTCTCGATCGAGTGGCTCAGATCGATGTAGGTGGGTGCGAGGTCTGGCGCCGGTGCAATGGTGTGCGCGAGTGCCGCACGCTTGTGCGCTTCCTCGATGATCTGCTTGTTGAGGATGTGTACGTGCTTGACCATCAACAGCCGCATGTCGCGGATGATGTAGGCCGCCAACGCATCGTCGTCGATGTCGCTCCCCTCGATATCCAGACGGAAGCCCTGACCCTGGATGCCGCCGCCATTGCTGAACGCCACTTCGAAATCAAAACACGCACGCTTCTGCATAGCCCTTCATCCTGTCGCTGTGTCCCGTGTACGCCGTGCCCGATGGGCCCGGACCTTTGCGCGATTGCCGCAACCCTGGCTGGACGAACACCACTGGCGGCTGCCGGGCCGGGAGGTGTCCTCGAACACCATGGCGCAACCGGGGCACCGTCGAATGCGCGCGCGGCGTGGCGAGGCCAGCAGTACAAGTGCATCCTCGGCGAGGCGGGACAGGGCGGCTTCGACGGGAGACGCCGACACCTGCACGAGCTGGCCGCCGCGGAAACAGGGGCGGGGAGGCGGGTGCCGGGCAGCGTCATTGAGCCGTGCAAGGTCGTCGCCGGCAAACGGTGCGGAGGCGATGGCGGAAAGGGCGCAGCGATGGATGGCCTCGCGCAGCGCGTGCGCGGCCAGCAACTGGGCCGGCGAGGCGGTCCTGGGGGCGTTGGCGGCCCACAACCCGGCCTCGTTCAGCCAGGCGACTAGGGCCGCCGGATCCGGCAGCCGCTCCCGTCCGACCCCGGCGCGGGAGCCGTAGGTATCGACGAAATCCAGTGCCGGGGTGCCGGCGATGAAGGCGTGCAGGTGATCTGAATCCATGTAACCACATTAAGTGGTTACATGGACCTGTGCAAGGCGCGCAGTGAGTCAGAGCCTTATGGTCACACCCACCTGGAAGCCCCGCCCTGGCAGTGGCGCGATGTACTTCAGTGGCGAGTTGTGCGGCCGTGCTTCTTCATTGAGCAGGTTGCTGCCGTTGACGAACACTTCCATGCCGGCGATGTAGCTGTTGCGCACCGGCAGCTCGCGAATGACCTGCAGGTCGACCAGGTTGAACGCATCCAGCGGAATTTCCTCACTGACGTTACGGCCGAGGTACTTCTGCGTGTCGTAGTAGGTGCTCGACAACTGCGCTTTCCAGCCTTCGCGCTGCCACTGCAGGTTGGCACCGTAGCGGTTGGTCGGCATGTTCGGCAGGTACTCGCCATCGTTGTGGGCGCGCAGCGAATCGGGTTGGTCGGCCTTGTTCTTCACCAGGTCGGCGAAGGCGGAGACGTTCAATGTGCCGTATCGACCCAGATCCAGCGCCTGCGATGCGTCGATCTCGAACCCCTTCACCGTGGTGTCGGTCTGCTTCCAGTACTTGAGCGGCAGACGGTTGGCGGTCTGCAGGCCGGAGTAGCCAAGGTAGAGATAGTTCTCGTACTTCATCCGGTAGGCGGTGGCCGACAGCTCGAAACCACCCAGATGGAACAGGCCGGTCAGTTCGAGATTCTTCGCGCGCTCCGGCTCCAGGTTCTGGTTGCCTTCTTCCTGGGTCATCACCGAATAGTGTGCGTTGCTGGCATACAGCTCGTTGATTTCCGGGGCGCGCTGCGAGGACGCGTAGCGCACCTTGGCGGCGAACAAGGGGCCCAGCTCCACATAGGAACCCAGGCTGTAGCTGTTGAGCCGGTAGGCGCGATCCTGCAGTTTCGTGTTGGCGGCATTGCGCGCGGTCTTGAAGCGGCTTGGTTGCAGGTCATGGTCAACGCGCTCGTGGCGCACGCCAGCGTCGAAGCTGGCCCAGCCGAAGTCCAGCGTCTCCTTCAGGAACACCGCGTTGCTGCGGGTGTCGACGTCGGGCAGGTAGCGCTGAGAACCGCTGCCGGTGACATCACGCAACTGATGGCTGACGCCCAGCAGGCCGCTGAGCGGCCCGAGGCGCTGGTGGCTGAGCAGCAGCTCGGCCTGGGTGCTTTCGAAGTCGTAGTCGTTGGCCCTGGTGGCGCCCAGCCGCTCGCCTGAGGTGTTGTCCAGCTTGGAGACACGCAGCTCGGCGCGCTCGATGTAGGGCAACGGATCGCGCAGAAGGGCCTCCAGCGCGTAGCGTTGCTGCTTGATCACCACGCCCACCGGCAGGCCGTCGGCGTAGTTCGAACCGAATGACAGGTTCTGCATCGAAAAGCCCGGCACGCCGTATTCGCTGTCCTTGGCATCGATGCTGACACCGACGTAGCCACGATCGAAGAACAGGGTGGAGCCGGCGGCCACCTGCGAACTGCGTGAATAGCTGTTGCCCAACCGGTGGTGGTAGTCGGGCGTCACATCGTTGTTGATCTGCTTCTGCACATATGACGGCGTGCCGGCGACATAGGCCGGGTTGACCGGGTTGGTATAGGTGCGGCGCTGCCAGACCGAGGTCGGGCTGTTGGTGTAGAACGAGAAATCACCATCGGCCCAGTCCGGATTTTCGGTCATGAACTGGTCGATGTAGGGCTGCGAGGCCTTGTTGTAGATCTGCTGGACGCGCGCCTCCTTCTGGCAGCTGTCGGCCAGCGCCGAGTTGACGCCGCCGGTCGGCGGGAACAGCCCGGTGTTGCAGACACTGGCCTTGCTGTTGCCGGGGATGTCGTAGTGCGAGATGCGCTGGCGCGAGACTTGCAGGTTGGTCGAGAGGTTGCGCTGGTTGTTGAAGTTCATGCGGAAGCCCTGCGCGTCGGCGGCATTGAAGCCCTTGCGCAGGACCAGTTCCATCGACTGGTCCTTGTCTTCCATGCTGCGCGAGATCAGGCCCGAATCGATCTCCACGCTGCCGCCGATCGCATTGCCGCCATAGCGCACGGTGTCCGAGGACTTGTTGACGGTGACGCTGCGCACGAACAGTGGATCGAAAGGAATGTTGATGTCGCCGCTGATCGCGTTCATGCCGAGGATGGACTGGCCGTCCTGCAGGATCTGCACGCGGTTGCCGCTGAGGCTGCGGATGACCGGGGCACCCGCGTTCGGCCCGAAGGCACTGCTCTGCACGCCGGAGACGTGTTCGAGCAGGCCGCCGAGGGTGCGGTTCTGGGCCTGTGGATTGTCGACGGTGACCCGGCTGTCGATACGCGAGGGCTGGGAGGCCTGGACCTGAAGGGTGGGGAGGGTGGGTTCGTCCGCCGCCTGGGCGGTGTGGACGGCGAACAGGATGGCAGCAGCAAGCAAGTGGCGACGCATGGCAGGACTCGTGAAATCGAGATGAAATGTTATAACGTAACTATTTGTATCGGCAAGGGCGGGATTGGCCTTGCGGAAAGGGCTGGAATGAGAATGGTTCGCATATGAGAATGGCGCACGATTCTCCAGAGATCCGTCATGCTCAGCCTTACCCTTGCCGACCTCGATCACCTCGGACGCAGTGGCGGCTTCCGCTATCGCCTGCCTGCGATGGGGTCAGCCGACGGGTCGGGCGAGGGCTGCGTGGTGAAGGGCAGGGTGGAGCAGCGCTGCCTGCGCCCGGGCATGACCCTGGCGCTGTCGGACGTGGTCGCGCATCAGCCATTCGAGGCGACCTCGGCGTCGCCCCCGGCGTTCTCGGCGATCGTGATGCTGGAGGGCCGCGCCGGTGCCCGCTTGGCAGGGCAGGCGGTGATCGGCATGCGTGCAGGCGCCGGTGCGATGGTGCTGGCCGACGCCGCGCCGATGACCGCGATACACCCGGCGGGCCAACGGATGCGCAGCCTGAATGTCTCGCTGGACACGCCGGCGGAGCTTGACGACCCCGTCATCAGCGAACTGCTGTCCACTGTGCGCCGCGCCGGCCAGCCGCAGCTACGCAGCTGGCAGGTCCCCGCGCACCTGGAGCACGCCGCCGACCAGCTGCTGTCGAGCACCTGGCACGGTGCGATGCACGCGTTGCTGTGCGAAGGCGTTGGCCTGCAGATGCTGGCCATGGCACTGGGTGCGCCGGAACGGGATGCATCGCCGGAGCTGCGCGTTTCGGCGCGTGACCGCCGCATGCTGCAGCGGGTGATCGATTGCCTGCAGGCGGCGCCGGCAGCCGATCATTGCCTGGACGATCTGGCGCGCCTGGCCTGTATGAGCCCGAGCAGCCTGCGGCTGAAGTTCCAGCAGGTGTACAGGAGCTCGGTGTTCGGCTGGCTGCGCGAGCATCGCCTGCAACTGGCCTGCGAGCAGCTGCGACAGGGCTGCAGCGTGCAGCAGGCCGCGCATTTCGTCGGCTACCGGCACGCCACGAATTTCGCGACCGCGTTCCGCGCGCGCTACGGCATCGTACCCAGCCAGCTCCGCTGACTCAGGACCACCGTCGGCATTGCGCATACACCTGTTGCGTCCGTGCAGACGTGCGCTCACGATCAAATGACAATAATTCTCATCCAGCCTTTCCCCTCTGCTGGATCTCCCATGCCTGCCTGTTTCCGCCCGCGCGCCCTGGCGATCGCCATCGGTACGACCCTGGCGCTGTTCAACGCCGCCCACGCCGCCGAGCGCGCTCCCGCTGCGACGACCTCACAATTGCCGACCGTGCAGGTTACGGCTGACCTTGATGGCAGTACCGAAACGTCGCGTTCCTACACCACCGATTCGATGGGCACCGCGACCGGATTGTCGCTGACCTCGCGGCAGACGCCGCAGTCGGTCAGCGTCGTCACCCGCCAGCAGATCGAGGACCGCGGCCTGCTCAGCACGGCCGATGCGCTGGCCACCGCCCCGGGCATCTCGGTCACGCGCAGCGATGCCAACCGCTACGCGTTCTCGGCACGCGGCTTTGATATCGACAACTACCAGTTCGACGGCGTGGTGATGCCGGTGCTGTCGCCCTGGAATTTCGGCGAGAACAACCTGGACATGGTGGTGTACGACCGCATCGAGATCGTGCGCGGTGCCAACGGCCTGATGACCGGTGCAGGCAATCCGTCGGCGGCGGTGAACTACGTGCGCAAGCGCCCGCTGCGGGACTTCGCCGCCAGCGGCGGCATCAGTCTCGGCAGCTGGGATGCGCGCCGCGCCTGGGTGGATGTGTCCAGCCCGTTGAGCCGGGAAGGGCGTGTGCGCGGTCGTGTGGTCGCCGCGCAGGCGGAGGGTGACAGCTACACGGCGGGCCTGGACAGCACGTCGAAGACGCTCTACGGCGTGGTCAGCGTGGATTTGGGTGAGAACACCGGCTTGATTGCCGGCATCTCCTACCAGGGCAACGACAATCGTGGCTTCGGCAGCGGCTTCGCGCTGTTCAACGCCGATGGCACGCGTACCCGCTTCGACCGCTCGGTGTCGGCCACGGCGCCGTGGGCGAGGATGAGCACCGATACCCGCAATGGCTTCTTTGATTTCAACCACCGCTTTGGCAACGACTGGCAGGCACGCGTGTCCTACAGCCGCTCGCATACCGACATGGAGATGAAGCATCTCTATCGCGGAGGTTATCCTGACCCGGTGACCGGGGCGATGCCCACTGGCAACAGCTTCACCCGCTACGACGGCCCGGTGCGCCGCGAAGCGATCAGCGCCAGCCTGACCGGTCCCTTCCAGCTGTTCGGCCGCCAGCACACGGCGTCCGTCGGCTGGTCGCGCTCACGCGACGAGATCGCGCTGGGGCAGTACCGCGCACTGGCGCCGCTGCCGCCGTTGGCCAGCTACTTGGACTGGCGCGGGCCAGGTACGCCAGAACCGGTGTGGGCCAGCAGCAAGACCCAGGCCGATGATCTGGACAACCAGCAGAGCGGTGCCTACGCGGTGGCACGGCTGTCGCTGGCTGATCCACTGCATGTGATCGTCGGTGCCCGCTTGAGCAACTGGGAGACCGACCAGGTCTACTTCGGCGCCCAGCGGAAGTACCGCTACCGCAATGAGTTCGTTCCGTATGCTGGCGTGGTCTGGGACTTCAACGACTACAGCAGCGCGTACGCCAGCTACACCGGTATCTTCAAGCCGCAGAACAATCGCAATGAATCCGGGCAGATCCTCGACCCGGTCAGTGGTCGCAGCTACGAGCTCGGCGTCAAGGGCAGCTGGCTGCAGGAGCGCTTGAATGCTTCAGCCGCACTGTTCCGTACCCAGCAGGACAATCTGGCCGAAGCCACCGGCGGGCTGGTCGAGGGCAGCACCCAGGCGGCGTACCGTGCAGTGAAGGGGGCAACAGTGGATGGACTGGAGCTGGAACTGGCCGGCGAACCACTGCCGGGCTGGAGCCTGGGCACCAGCTTCACCACCTTCATCGCGCAGGACGCACAGGGCAGGGCGATCAATACCGCCAAGCCGCGCAGCCTGTTCAAGCTGTTCACTACCTGGCGGCTGCCGGGTACCTGGGACCGGCTGACGATTGGCGGTGGCGTGGACTGGCAAAACCGCATGTACCAGACCGCCACCGCCCCCGGAAATCGCCGGATGCCGGTGCAGCAGCCCAGCTATGCGCTGGTGAACCTGATGGCGCGCTACCAGTTCAGCTCCAATGTGTCGGCCGCAGTCAACATCAACAATCTGTTCGACCGTCACTACTACTCGCAGATCGGCTTCTACAATCAGGGCTGGTATGGCGCACCACGGAACGTGATGTTCACCGTGAAGGTTGGCTATTAAGGCACGGGGTTGCCGCGCGTTCAGCGCCCTGCCTTGTGCGGGGCGCCGATGCTGTGCACGATCCGAGGCGCTGCGCCCCACAACGCGTCACGCAGCACCTTCTTCACTGGAACGGAGCAACGTATGAAGCTGTTGTCCGCTGTGTTGTTGTGTGCGTGCTCGCTGCCGGCCGGGCCGGCGCTGGCGATGGAGGCGTCCTCGTCGCCACTGCTGGGGCGCTGGGCGCTGGACACCGCGACCTCGGCACTACCCGAGGCGCAGCGTCCGAAGCAGGTGGTGCTGGAGTTCAAGGATGCCGGCGGTGGCCGCTGGAGCTCGCATGTGGATATCGTCCTGCACGACGGCAAGACCATGAAGTCCGACGGCACATTGGCGCTGGATGGCACGCCGGGTGCCTTGTCCGGCACCTATGGCGCGGACAAGGCAAACCTGAAACTGCCGGCCCCGAATACGCTGGTGATGCAGTTGGTGGATCACGGGACGCCAGCCTCCACCCGCATCTACACCGTGGCGGATGACCGGGCGACGATGACCGAGACCAAGGCGTTCTACGGCCACGACGGCACGCCGATCCTGCAGACCAATCTGTTCAAGCGCATGCCCTGAATACCATGTCCGTGGCGTTGGGTACGCGACCTACAGTGAAAGCCCGGTGCGCGGGGGAAGACAGGTCGTTAGAATCGCGCGATAGATCATGGGTGAGAGAACGAGATGATGCCGAAGGAGCGGGCGTTTGCATTCGCTGACGGTTTGCGTGGGTTTGCGGCGTTGCAGGTGGTGATTCTCCACTACGCTTCGGTGTACTTCCCGGTGATGGCAAGGGAGAACGGCCCCGCACGGACGTCCTGGGACAAGTGGATTGCAGACGGCCCGCAGTTCTTCATTCTTGATGGAGGGACTGCTGTATGCATCTTCTTCATTATCAGTGGGTTCGTGCTTGCCCATTCATTTCGAAATTCATCCGCGAGCATCCCCTCTCTGCTGGTCCGGCGCACGGTTCGCCTGGGGGTGCCCGTCGCAGTGGGCTGGATTTTTGCGCTTGTATTGCTGCTTGGGATCGGTGTGGACCATGATGCGCTGGTCCAGGCAACCGGCTCCGATTTCGTCAAGCGGCTCTATACCCAGCCATTACTGCCATTGGGCCTGCTCCGCGATCTTCTGCTGAATTCCATGTTCCTCGGCTATTCGCCTCTGTCTCTGTTTGACGGATTTCCCGAGATGCATGTCCAGAGCATCGGCTATGCGTTGAATCCGCCATTCTGGACGCTCCATGTGGAGTTCTGGGGGTCGCTGTTGGTGATCGCGCTGACTCGCCTGGAACGCGTTGCATCGAATACTTTGGGAGTCGCTTTCATTGCGCTGGCAGCATTTGCACTCTGCGGCGCCAGCTTCTATTCGTTGTTCGTTGCCGGTTGGCTGCTGAGCCGGGTAGTGAGCCGTACGGGACTGCCTGCACGGCCCACTACACCGCTGGTGCTTCCGGGCCTGGCGCTGATGGCCCTGGGCGTTATTGTGACCAGCGCCCGTCCTGTGCAGGTGGTCGAGGCGCTGCGCCAAGGGGTCGAGCACTTCAGCGTGGGAGGGGCAGTCCACACCGCTGCATTCCAGTCCTGTATCGGCAGCCTTGCCATTTTCGCTGGCGTACTGTTGTTCCCAACGGCACGGCGTCTGCTCACGCGCACCCTATCGCTGCTCCTCGGTCGCCTCTCGTTCGGCATGTACCTGTTTCATTTCCCTGTTCTGTTTACGGTGTCGACAGGCTTGTACATGGGAATTCGACACATCGGTCACGTTCCGGCCGCAGGAATCGCCACGGCGGTTGGCATTGGCCTGACGGCCCTTTTGGCCTATGCATTCGACAGATGGCTGGACAAGGCTGTCGTCCGGCTTTCGCACCGGACGGGTGCCCTGATGGAGCGGCAAAGGGCCCAGCAGCCTGCGCATTGATCTGGACTGACCTGGTGATTGCGTCGGGTGGGCATGGCTTGCATCAGACCGCGGCCGGATCTCGTTTGCCGGTGTCGATGCCGTACTTGTCGATCGCGTCCTGCATCCGCGAGCGTTCGATGCGACCTTCGTCGGCCAGCGACTTCAGGGCTGCCAGCACGATGAAGTGTCGATCCACCTCAAAGAACGTGCGCAGCGATTCACGCGTGTCGGAACGGCCGAAGCCATCGGTGCCGAGTGCGGTGAAGCGGCGATCGTTGATGAAGGGACGGATCTGGTCGCCGACGATCTTCATGTAGTCGGTGGCCACCACCACTGGGCCTTCATGGCCCTGCAGGCACTGCTGCACGTACGGCACGCGCGGTTCCCCGGCCGGATGCAGCAGGTTCCAGCGCTCGGCGGCCAGCCCGTCGCGGCGCAGTTCGGTCAGGCTGGTCGCGCTCCACACATCGCTGGCGATGCCGAAGTCCTGCTGCAGCAGGTCTGCCGCGGCTTCCACTTCGCGCAGGATCGAGCCGCTGCCCATCAGCTGGACGCGCGGCTGCGAGGCGTTGTCGGCGGCTGCCGGATGCAGCAGGTACAGGCCCTTCAGGATGCCCGCCTCGGCGCCTTCGGGCAGTGCCGGCTGCGGGTAGTTCTCGTTGAGCACGGTGATGTAGTAGTAGATGTCTTCCTGCTCGACATACATGCGGCGCAGGCCGTCGTGGATGATCACCGCCAGCTCGTAGTTGTAGGTCGGGTCGTAGGAGACGCAGCTTGGAATCACCGACGACAGCACGTGGCTGTGGCCGTCATCGTGCTGCAGGCCTTCGCCCATCAGCGTGGTGCGGCCCGACGTGGCGCCGAGCAGGAAGCCGCGCGTACGTGCATCGGCAGCAGCCCAGGCCAGGTCGCCGACGCGCTGCAGGCCGAACATCGAATAGAAGATGTAGAACGGAATCGTGGCCAGGCCGTGGTTGCTGTAGGCGGTGCCGGCGGCGATCCACGAACAGATCGCTCCGGACTCGTTGATGCCTTCCTGCAGGATCTGGCCGTCCTTGGCTTCCTTGTAGTAGCTCAGCTGGCCGGCATCCTGCGGCGTGTACAGCTGCCCCAGGTACGAATGAATGCCGATCTGGCGGAACAGGCCTTCCATGCCGAAGGTGCGCGATTCATCGGGCACGATCGGAATCACCAGCTTGCCCAGTTCCGGGTCCTTCAGCAGGCTGGTAAGGATGCGCACGAAGCCCATGGTGGTGGACTGGCCGCGATCGCCGCTGCCCTGCAGCTGTGTGTTGAAGATCGACAGCGGCGGCAGCGGTAGCGGATCGACCTTCGCCAGGCGCGCCGGCAGCTGGCCGCCCTGGATGCGGCGGCGCTCGGCGAAGTAGGCGGCCTCGGGGCTGCCCGGCTCCGGACGCAGATACGGCATGTCCTCCAGCTGCTCGTCGCTGACCGGCAGGTTGAAGCGGTCGCGGAAGGCACGCACCGCATCGGCGCTCATCTTCTTCAGCTGATGGTTGATGTTCTGGCCTTCACCGGCTTCGCCCATGCCGAAGCCCTTGACCGTCTTGGCCAGGATCACCGTCGGCCGGCCGCTGGTGCTCACCGCCTGCTGGTAGGCGGCGAAAACCTTCTGTGGATCATGGCCGCCACGCGCCAGTGCCCAGATATCGTCGTCGCTCATGTGCGCCACCAGCTCCAGCAGCTCGGGGTAGCGGCCGAAGAAGTGCTCGCGCACGTAAGCGCCGCTCTGCGACTTGAAGGTCTGGTAGTCGCCGTCCACGCATTCCATCATGCGCTGGCGCAGCAGGCCGCTGTGGTCGCGGGCCAGCAGGTCGTCCCAGCCACTGCCCCAGATCAGTTTGATCACGTTCCAGCCGGCCGCGCGGAAAGTGCCTTCCAGTTCCTGGATGACTTTGGCATTGCCGCGTACCGGACCGTCCAGGCGCTGCAGGTTGCAGTTGACCACGAACACGATGTTGTCCAGCCGCTCGCGGCCGGCCAGCGAGATTGCCGCCAGCGATTCGGGCTGGTCCATTTCGCCGTCGCCGAGGAAGGCCCAGACCTTGCGCCCCTGGTGCTGCTTCAGGCCACGGTATTCCAGGTAGCGCATGTAGCGCGCCTGGTACGCGGCAGTGAGTGGGCCCAGGCCCATCGACACGGTGGGGAACTGCCAGAACTCCGGCATCAGGCGTGGGTGTGGATACGAGGACAGGCCTTCGCGACCGGCTTCGCGGCGGAAGTTGTCCATCCGTGCCGGATCGATTCGCCCTTCCACGTACGCACGGCCGTAGATGCCCGGCGCGGAGTGGCCCTGGATGTAGATCATGTCGCCGTCGAAGGTGTCGGTGCGGCCACGGAAGAAGTGATCGAAGCCTACGTCGTACAGCACCGCCGCCGACTGGTAGGTGGCGATGTGGCCGCCGACGTTGGAGTGCTTGCCGGCGCGCAGCACCATCACCATCGCGTTCCAGCGGATCATCGCGTTCAGGCGGCGCTCGATGGCCAGGTCACCGGGGTAGGCCGGCTGGCGATCCGGCGGGATGGTGTTGACGTAGGCGGTCCAGGCACGGGTATGCAGGTCACCGTGCTGCTGGGCGTCCAGCTCGCTCAGCTGGTCGATCAGGTAGTGCGCGCGTGGCCGGCCACCGGCCTGCATCACCGCCTCCAGCGATTCACGCCACTCCCGCGTTTCCAGCGGGTCGGTATCGGAGGGGATAAGGGCTTGGTTCATGACTGTCTCCAGAGGGCGCCGGTCGGACCTCTGCCTGGGCGACAACACCGGCAGGGCGCACAGCACTGGAGCGGGGTCGCAACGGCGGGGCCGTGACGCGAAGGGCGGCCGTGGCGGCCACCGAGGAGACAAGCGTAGGTCCGCGTCTGGATGGGGGGTAGACGGGCATGACTTGGAACTGCGCCAATCCAGCGTTGCTTCGCGTGTGCAGGGTCGAGCCGCGCTCGACTGCCTTTCGATCATTGACCGGGAAGCGCAGTCGAGCATGGCTCGACTCCACAGTGGCGCAACCGCTCAATCGTGCTCGAAGTGCAGCGGTTCGGTGCCCATCGCGGGGTCGCTGGTGCTGGGGCGGCCATCCTCGGCGCGGCCGGCCAGGCGCAGGGCATTGTCGCCCGCACCGACGTGCAGGTCGTACCAGCCTGCGGTCGGCGTTGCGTCCCACGCCAACGTGGTCTCCGCGCGCGCCGGCAGCGCCAGCGTCTGTTCGGGCATGTGCCCGGCATAGGCACCGGCATGCACACGCAGCTGTTGTGCGGCATCGCCGAGGTTGCGCAGGTGCAGCCGCAGCTGACCATCCGCGCGCTCGATTGAAGCCTGTATGGCAGGTCCCTTGGCTGCACCCAGGAAATGGCGGTGGAACCCGTTCGGGCCGAGCAGCCATAGGTCATAGCGGCCCTGGGCGTCCAGCGGCCAACGCTCGCGCAACGGCGTACCTGGCAGCAGCGTGTAGCGGCGTGGCACCGCCTCCAGCCGCAGCCGATCGTAGACATGCAGCACTGCCGCCGCGCCTTCGCAGGACAACGTCAGATCCACACCCGAGGTGTCGACCGCGGCAATCGATGCCTGCGGCCGATAGGGCAGGGCACGCGCAGGGCGTACGCCGCTTTCCTGTTTCGCCGGCTTCAGCCCCTCCGGCAGCGCGGGCACGGTACGCCCCGGCAGAGCGGCAGCACGTGCCGCCACCGCGCTGACGTCGGGCAGGCCGCGCACGAACGGGCGGGTATCACGCTGGGCGAAGTCGAAGGCGTTGCTGAGGTCGCCGCAGACCGCACGGCGCCACGGCGAGATGTCCGGTGCGGCCACACCGAAGCGGCGTTCGATCAGTCGAATGACCGAGGTGTGGTCGTACACCTGAGAATCGACCCAGCCCCCCCGGCTCCACGGCGAGATCACGTACAGCGGCACGCGCGGGCCCAGTCCATACGGGCGGCCGCGCAGTTCGGCGAGGTCGTACTTCTCGTCACCTGGCGCCGGATGGCGGTGGTACTCGCCTTCAGTGCTGACCGAAGACGCACCCGCCCAGCCACCGTCCAGCGGCGAAGGTGGTGCCGGTGGCGGCATGTGGTCGAAGAAGCCGTCGTTCTCGTCGAACATCAGCAGCAGGGCCGTGCGGCTCCACACCTGCGGATCGGCGGTCAGCGCATCCAGTACGCGTGCGGTGTAGGCCGCGCCCTGGGCCGGGCTGGACGGGCCGGGATGCTCGCTGCCGGCCGCGTCGGCGATGATGAAGCTGACCTGTGGCAGGCGCCCATCGATGACGTCCTGTCGCAGCTGCGCCAGGCCGCGCGTGCTGACCCCGCGCGCGCGCAGCTGCGGGTCATGCCCCGGCGCCGCGCGGTGGGCCTGGCGGAAGGCCTCGAAGCCCGCCAGCGGGTTGTCGGTGAAGTTGTCGGCCATGTCCTGGTAGATCTGCCAGGACACACCGGCGTTCTGCAGGCGCTCGACATAACTGGTCCAGCGGTACGACGCCGGGTGCCCGCCCTGTTCGGGGAAGTTGTCGTGCGAATTGGCGATCACCGGTCCGCCGGCACGCGCCTGCCCATCGTTGTGGCCGGTCCACAGGAACACCCGGTTTGGGTTGGTCCCGGCCTGCATCGCGCAGTGGTAGGCGTCGCAGATCGTGAAGGCATCGGCCAGGGCGAACTGGAAGGGCAGGTCGCTGCGCTGGAAGTAGCCCATCGAGTGGTTCTGCTTGGCTTTCGGCCATTGCCCCATGCGTCCGTGGTCCCACGCCCGATGGGCATCGGGCCAGGTGTGCGGCGTGCCTTCCACCCGCATGTAGCCGAAGTGCGCAGCGGTATCCAACGGGAATGGTGCGATCGCCCGCGTGCCGCTGGCATCGGGTTGCAGCCACAGGCTGCGCGCGCGGCCGCCGGCCTGCAGTGCCTGCGCCGGAGCGACGAAGCGATCGCCGAAACCACGTACCCCCGGCAGCGTGCCGAAGTAGTGGTCGAACGAGCGGTTTTCCTGCATGAACACTACGATGTGCTGCAGGTCTTCGAGGCTGCGCGTCTGCGCGGCAGGCGCGATCGCTGCGGCCCGGGCGATGCTGGGCAGCAGCGGGGAAAGGCCGGCGGTTACGCCGGCCTGCAACAACCGGCGTCGGCCGATATCGGTCACGGGCTCACTCACAGGTCCACACGGAAGGAGATGCCGACGGTGCGCGGGGCGCCGATGAAGGCGTTGTCGCGGCCGTCCACCCCTGCAAGATACCGCTTGTCGGTGAGGTTGCTCACCACCAGGTTGGCGCCCATGCCCTTCAGGCGCGGCGACAGGCCCTGCAGGTCGAAGCCGATGTTGGCATTGAACACGGTGGCCGAGGGCAGCTTGTTGACGTTGGCGGCGTCGAGATAGCGCGTGCCCAGGTAACGGCCGGACAGGCCGAAGTTCCAGTTCTCGCCCTGCCAGTCCGCCGACAGCACCAGGGTCTGTTCGGGTTGGCCGATCACCTTGGCGCCATCGACGATGCCCAGCTGGGTATCGCGCGCGGCATCGCCGCTGCCGAGGTACTTGGAGCGGTTGTAGGTATAGGCGGCGTTGAGGCGCCAGCCGTTGTCCCAGCCGTAGCCGAACGCGGCTTCCAGGCCGTTGCTTTCCACGCCGCCGAAGTTCTCGTAGACGCCGTCGGTCTCGCCGAGATAGTCGATGCCGCTGACGAAACCAGCCGGCAGGTAGACGATGCGATTGTCGAACTTGATGTTGTACAGGGTCACCGAGGCGGTCAGCGGCCAGCGGCTGATGCGCATGCCCACTTCGATGTTGTCGGCGGTCTCAGGCTCGACGTTGCGGAAGCGCTGCGGATCGGTCTCGCCAAGCACGCCGGAGGGAATGGCGGCGAAGTTCTGCGAGAAGCCCGCGAACAGCTCCATGCCTTCCACGCCCGGCGCCCAGGTGAAGCCGGTGGAGAGCAGCGGATCGGACTTGGAATCGGACGTCACGTGTTCGTTGGCGCCGATCACGCGGCGACGCGACTGGTCTACGAAGAACTGCTTCACGCCCAGGCGTGCACTGAACGGCCCGAAGCGGGCCACGTCCTCGACGTAATACATCTGCTCGTCGACCTTGTACTTGTCCTCGAACTGCACCCAGTAAGGCTGGTGGTCGAAGGCGATGTCCTGGCCGACGTTGAGCAGGCGGTGCCAGTCGCGGCGGGCCGAGCGGTCCAGCTTCTCCACCCACAGGCCGCCGCGGATCGTGTTGTCGACCGCACCGAAGGTCTGCCGCCACTCGACGTCGGCGGTCACGCCCATGCGGTCATTGTCGTAGTGGGTGTGGCGATACGACTGCGCGCCCAGCACGTTGCCGGCATAGCAGTTCGGATCGTATTCGGCAGTGAAGCCCAGCCGCGGGGTGCAGCTGGCCAGGCGCTGCGCGGCGCTGCCATCGGGATTGACGAAAAAGATCTGGCCACGGTTGCTGCCGCCATACACGGTCTTGCCGCCGAGGTATTCCGACTCGGGGCGGCCCGCACCCTCATCGCTGACCTGCGCCAGGTACGGCGGCAGCCAGTCGCCGCGGCCTTGCATGCGATGCCCGTAGGCGGCCACCGAGGCCTTGAAGCCGTTGCCGCCGTCGAAGGCTGCACGCAGGTAGCCGAAGGTGTTCTCGCGCAGTGCACGCGAGCCGGAACGGTAGTTCTGGTCCAGATACGGAATGCCGGTGAGGGTGCCGACCAGGTTGTCGCGATCCGGATTGGTGGCGAAGCCCTTCGGTGAGACGCTGGTGTATTCCGGCTCGTCGGCATCGTTGTAGGACAGGTAGCCGGTCAGGGTCCAGCGGTCCAGTTCGGTGATGAACTTGCCGGCGATGTGGTCGTTGCTGGTCTTGCCGCTGCCATCGATCCAGTCATGCACGCGCGCCGACGAGGCACTGACCCAGGCGCGGGTGTGGCCGCCGAGCAGGCCGGTGTCATAGCGCACGTAGTACTTGCGCGCCTCGTTGTCGCCGGCGCCGACCACGAAGCGCAGGCGGCTGTCCTGCAGCGGATCGCTGGTGAGGAAGTTGAGCGTGCCGCCCAGCGCTTCGTTCGAGCGCGAGGAGATATCGGCGGTGCCCTGGCTGACTTCCATCGTTTCCAGGTCGAGCGTGTCGATGTAGCGGTTGGCCAGCGAGCCGCCGCCGTAACCCGAACCGCCGTTGGGCAGGCCGTCGATGGTCGTGCCGATCTGCTGGGTGTCGCGGTTGGTGACGAAGCCACGCATGCTGATCTGCGTGCCCCATACCGACGAGCCGGTGGCATCAGCTTCGCTGACCACCACGCCGGGCACTTCATTGAGCGCGTCGTTGACGCTGCTCATCACCGTCTGGCGGTTCAGCGTTTCCGCGCGCACCGAGGTCTTGGCGTAGCTGGTGGCCTGGCCGATCACCTGCACCTGATCGAGGGTGCGGGCCTCACTGCTGCGCGCTTCAGCGGCATCGCCCTGCGGTGCTTCGGCCAGGGCGTCCAGTGCGGGGGCGATCAGCAGGGCAAGCAGCGAGACACGGGGAAAGCGCGCAGACGTTCGCATCGAGACCGGACCTTCAGAGGAGGGAAGCCCCGGAGTGTCGGCAGTGCCAATGACATCGGCATGACGTGACGATGCAGGAATCGTGTTGTGCGACGGCCGGCACCTGCTGCCTGCTTCAGTACCGCGCGTCCTTGGGTTTCGGGTCGCGCGGCCAGTCCTTGTCCTTGTTGGCAAAATCCGGCCGCGGCTGGTTGATGAAATAGCCGGCGATGTCCACCGCGTCCTGGTCGGGCATCACCTGCTGTCCCAGTGGCGGTTCACGGGTCACCGCCGGTGGCATGTTGTGTTTGACGAAGCCGGCGGCCTTGTACAGGCGCGCCATGCCGGCGCCGATGTTGAAGCTGTGGTCGCCCCAGAGCGGCGGGAACGCGATATCACCGCTGGCGTCGCGCCGGCCTTCACCGTTGTCGCCGTGGCAGGCAGCGCACTGCACGGCGTACAGCGCCCGGCCGCGGATCGGGTCCGGGGTGAGCGTACTGTCGATGGGGCCCTCGCTGGGAGCGGCAACCTTTGCACCGCCGGGCACCGGACTGCTCAGCCACGCCATGTAGTCGAGCATCGCGCGCATCTGCGGCGAGTCCTTCGGTAGCGGCTTGCCGTTCATCGAACGCTGCAGGCAGCCGTTGATGCGCTCGGTCAGCCCGATCACCTTGCCCGGGCGCGGCATGTAACGCGGATAGGCACCGCCACCCGTGTTGAAGTAGTGGTTTCCGAAGGGCCGCTTGCCCTCGGCCATGTGGCACGAGTTGCAGTTCAGATCGTTGCCGACGTTGTCCGGCAGCAGCCGTGCGGTCTCGTTGAGGATGCGGCGGCCGAGCATCACAGATTCGGCATTGCCCAGCCCGGCGATCTCTTCAGCACTGGGCGCGTGGTAGTGGCCGACCACTTTGCCCTGCGCATCGAGGATATCGATCGTGCTGGCCACCGCGGCATCCAGGTCCGGATACAGATGACGGTAGGCGAGGGTACCTGCCCCGGCCAGCAGCATGAGGGTGATCGCACTGCCGATCAGCAGGCGGGAACGCGCGCGTGAACGCTTCATTGTGCGGCCTCCTGCGGAACGTAGTGCACGGGCTTGTCGCGCACCACCCGGCGCATGCGCGCCACGTCGACTTCGCTCACCGCGCTGGCCTGGTTGCCCCAGCTGCTGCGGATGAAGGTCAGGATCTGTGCCAGCTGCGCGTTCGGCAGCTGTTCGAAGCCGGGCATGGTGAAGGCCATGCGGTCATGCGGGGTATGCGGCGTGCGGCCACCGATCAGGGTCACCTGCACCAGCGAGCTGGGATCATCGGCGAACACGATCGAGTTGCCGGCCAGCGCCGGGTACACCCGGGGCATGCCGCGCCCGTCGGCGCGGTGGCAGGCCTGGCAGTGTTCGGCATAGGCCAGCGAACCGGCAACGCGATAGTCGCCACTGCGCAGTGCGGTGGTGGTGGTGTCGGTACCGGGCGACCACTGCGCACTGCGGCCCTCACGCGCCGGCAGCTGCTTCAGGTAGCGCGCCATCGCCAGCAGGTCGGCGTCGGACAGGTACTGCGTGCTGTGCTCGACTACGTCGGCCATACCACCGAAGGCGGCCGAGCGATCGGTGCGGCCGGTGCGCAGGAAGTCGACGATCTCGCCCTCGCTCCAGCTGGCCAGGCCGGTCGACTCGTTGCGCAGGTTCTTCGCGTACCAGCCTTCCAGCACCGAGCCGGACAGGAACTGGCGGCTGCCATCATCGGCCATCGCCTTTTCCTGGAATGCCAGGCCCCGTGGCGTGTGGCAGGCGCCGCAATGGGCCAGGCCTTCAACCAGTTCGGCACCGCGCTGCTGGCCGGCATCCAGCGATGGATCTGGGCTGAAGCTGCGCGGGCGTGCGAACAGCAGCTGCCACCACGCCAGGGGCCAGCGCATGTTGGCTGGCCACGGAATCGTACTGTCGGCGTTGTCCTGTTTCACCGGCTGCACCGAGCCCATGAAATAGGCGTACAGCGCCTTGATTTCGGCATCGGAGGCGATCACGTACGAGGCGTATGGCATTGCCGGATACAACGGCTGGCCATCGTGACGGAAGCCGCGGCGCACCGCACGCTCGAAGTCGGCGTAGTCGTAGGCACCGATGCCGGTGTCCGGATCGGGGGTGATGTTGGTCGAATAGATCGTGCCCATCGGCGTCTGCATGCCGAGGCCACCGGCGAACGGCTTGCCGCCCGGCGCGGTGTGGCAGGCCGCGCAGTCGGCGGCGCGCGACAGGTATTGCCCCTGCGCGATCAGCGCCGGGTCGCGGATGTCGACCTGCGCGGTCTGCCGCGGTGCGAACCAGTAGGGCGTGCTACGGGCGATGCCATAGGCGGCGGCCACCGTGGCGGCCAGAGCGAGGGCAAGCTTGATCGAGGTGCGCATGGGCGCACTCTGGGCAATCGCGCGCGCGCGTTCATTGATCCGGATCAATGACTGAACGCGTACAGCTTGCATACGAAGCTGAATCGTTCCTGCGCTGTCATCAAGCCGTCATCCACGCGCGATAGATGGCCGGCCTACTCGGGCGTTAAGGTCCTCGCCTGTCTGATTCACCCCTATGTCGTGATATGAAGCGCCTGCTGCTGCTGTTGCTGGCGTGCGCCGGCCTGTGGCTGGCTGCATGCTCATCCTCGATCAATGCCTCATCCACCTCGCTCGCCGATCGGCTGATCGCGCCAGGTGGTGTGTCGACCCTGCTCGATCGTCCGCGCATTGCCGCGGCCATCGCCGAGCTGCCCAACCGCCACGGTTTTGCGCCGGGCCGGGATGGCGTGCCGATCTTCTGGCGCGTGTTCGATCCAGGTGATTACGGCGCGCGTTACCACTACCTGCCGCAGCGCCACGAGAACGGCCTGCCGCTGGATACCGGGTTGAGCCTGGCCGTGCCGCAGCCCTTCCGTGCGCAGGCTCCGCGCGGCACCGTGGTGCTGCTGCACGGCTGGATGATGAACGGCGATTCGATGCTGCCGTGGTCGCTGCAGCTGGCCGAATCCGGCTACCGCGTGGTCACGCTCGACCTGCGCAACCATGGCCAGTCCGGCGCCGGTCCGTCCGGCTATGGCACCTATGAATCGGATGACGTGGTCGATGTGATCGGCGAGCTGCGCGCGCGCGGCGAAGTGACCGGGCCGTTGTACCTGTTTGGTGTGTCCTATGGTGCGGCCACGGCTGTGTTCACCGCCGACAAGCTCGGCGACCAGGTCGCCGGTGTGGTGGCGATGGAATCGTTCGCCAATGCCGGTGTGGCGATCCGCACGATGATCCCGCACCTGATGGGGCTGCAGCCGGAAGGCCTGAAGGCACAGGCGGTGGCCTCGTACGCGCGCTGGCGCTACGGTGGCCAGGACATCAACCAGGTGATCGCTGCCGCCAGCCGCCGTATCGACGTCGATCTGGACCGCGTCGATGTCGCGCGTGCGCTGGCCGATACCCGCGCCTGCGTGCTGTTGCTGCACGGGCAGGGCGACCAGCACATTCCGGTCAGCCAGGGCCGCGAGCTCGCGCAGGCCAACCCGCGCGCGCACTACATCGAAATGCGGGGCGAAGACCACATCACCCTGCCGCTGCGGCTGGACCTGCTGGCCGGAGTGGTCGACGACTGGATGGCACGCGACGAGCACCATCCGCAAAGCGCCTGCCCGGCACCGCAACTGCCGGCCCAGGCCGAGTGGCTGACGCGCAGCTGAGAAAAGGGGACGGAGGGGATTAAGTCGTTTGCAGCACACCCGGGGCAGAAACGACTTAATCCCCTCCGTCCCCTTTTTCTGTCAGGCCACGCGTCGTGCCAATGAGCGCGCAGACGCCGCGACGCCGAGCAGCAGCGCGGCCACGCACACGAAGGCGAAACCGAGGCTGGTGGCATGTGCCAGTGCGCCGATCGCCGCCGGACCGGCGAGGATGCCGGCATAGCCCAGCGTGGTGACCGCGGTGATGGCGATGCTCTCTGGCATCACCCGCTGCTGACCCGCCATCGAGAACAGTGCCGGCACGATGTTGGCGCAGCCCAGCCCGACCAGCACGTAGCCGGCCAGCGCCACCGGGAACGAGGGCACCAGCGTGGCCAAGGTGAAGCCTGCTGCGGCGGTGATGCCGCCGATGACCAGGGTGCGGGTGCGTCCGAGGCGCTCGACGATACCGTCGCCAAACAGGCGCATCGCGGTCATCGCCAGCGTGAACAACGCGAAGCCGGCCCCGGCCTGGTCGCGCGGTACCTGCCGCACTTCAGCCAGGAACACCGCACTCCAGTCCAGCATCGAGCCCTCGGCAAGGAACACCACGAAGGCCAGCACGCCGATGAACAGCACCACGCCATGCGGCAGCGCCAGCAGAGGCCCTTCGTGCAGGATCCGTTGCGGACGCCAGTGCGGCGCCGACAGCACGGCCACCAGCAGCAGAGCGGCCACCGAAACCAGTGCGGCCAGCCACAGCGGCGTGCCGAGGATCAGCAGCCCGGTCATGCAGCCGGCGCCGACGAAGCCACCGATGCTGTAGAAGGCGTGGAAGCCGGACATCATCGCGCGCCCGGCATCGCGCTCGACCGCCACCGCCTGCATGTTCATCGCACAATCCAGTGCACCGACGCCGGCGCCGAACACGAACAGTGCCGCGCCCAGCGCCACCGGCGAGGGCGCCAGCACCAGCAAGGGCAGGGCGCACAGCATCATCGCGCAGGTGATCACCATCACCCGGCGGCAGCCCAGCCGCCCGGTCAGCGCACCTGCCAGTGGCATCGCCAGCAACGAACCCAGCCCAAGACACAGCAGCACGGCGCCGAGACTGCCGTCGGACAGCCCAGCCTTGGCCTTGGCGTAGGGCACCATCGGCGCCCACGCGGCGGTGGCGAATCCGGGAATGAAGAAGGCGGCACGGGTGGCGTGCTGCTGGGCACGTGGGGATGAAGGCGTCATGCGTGATGCGATGCTCCAGGAGAACGATTATGAAATCGTTTTCAGGTCGAATCGGCAAGTGCCGTGCATGACATCGAACGACGCATACGATTGCAGTGACCCGATTGCGTCACCAGCGATTAACGCCGCACACGGACAGTGGTTGCACGGTCCGCATCCTGCCGGCCGCTGCCGGAGACCTGTACATGAGCACGACACCCACCATCCTCCTCGTCCATGGATTCTGGGGCGGGGCCGCACATTGGGCCAAGGTGATCCTGGAACTGCATCGCAATGGCCATGACCGTGTGCAGGCGGTGGAGTTGCCGCTCACGTCGTTGGCCGATGATGCAGGACGCACGCAGAAGATGATCCGGCAGATCGATGGACCGGTGGTGCTGGTTGGCCACTCCTATGGTGGCGCGGTGATCAGCCAGGCCGGCAACGAGGACAACGTGAAGGCCCTGGTCTACATCGCTGCCTTCGCGCCTGATGCAGGCGAGAGCCCTGGTGGCATCACCCAGCAGCACCTGCCGGAGGCGGCGCCGAACCTCGCACCGGACAGCGATGGCTACCTGTGGCTGCGTGCGGACAAGTTCCATGAGAGCTTCTGCCAGGACCTGAGCGCCGACGAAGGCCGGGTGATGGCAGTGACCCAGAAGGCGCCGCTGGCCAGCACCTTTGGTGACGCGGTCAGCGACCCGGCGTGGAAGCACAGGCCGAGCTGGTACCAGCTGTCCCGCCACGACCGCATGATCGCGCCGGAGAACCAGAAGGCCATGGCCGCAAGGATGCAGCCCAAGCGACTGCTGGAGCTGGATGCCAGCCATGCCTCGCTGGCCTCGCAGCCGAAGGAAGTGACCGCGCTGATCCTGGAGGCCTGCGTCGCCATCGGCGGCTGAGCCTGCGGCAGCGCGCCGCACCACAGCACATCGCACGACAGCCGGGGCGCAGGGGAGTACACTCCTGCGACTGCGGCCATCCGGCCGCGTCCCCGTCTTCCCTCCAGCCGCCGCCAGAGGATCCCACCCGATCGTGGAGGTCCCGTCGTGCTGTCTGTGCCTGATGCCCGTATTTCGTCCCCATTGCCGCGTCGCCGTGCGTTGCCGCAGGCGCTTGCCCAGGGCCTGCTGATCACCGCACTGGCCAGCAGCGGCATCGCAGCCGCGCAGTCCACCACCGAACCGGACAAGGCCCCCCGCACGCCGGCATCGCAGACGCTGCAGACCGTCCAGGTCACCGCCAACCTGCTCGGCACCATCACCGAGGGCAGCGGCGCGTACACGCCCGGCACCATCGCCACCGCCACCCGCCTGGTGCTGACGCCGCGACAGACGCCACAGACCATCAGTGTCATTACCCGCGCACAGATGGATGACTTCGGCCTGCATGGCATCGACGACGTCATGCGGGTGACCCCGGGTATCAGCATCGTCACCTACGACAGCGAGCGCACCGAGTACTACGCGCGCGGCTTCGCCGTGCAGAACTTCCAGTACGACGGTATCCCGATGTCGCGTGACTCGGCCTACTCGGCGGGCAACACGCTCAGCGATACCGCGATCTATGACCGCATCGAAGTGCTCAAGGGAGCCACCGGCCTGCTGACCGGCATGGGTGATCCGGGTGCGACCATCAACCTGGTGCGCAAGAAGCCGGGCAAGGACTTCGCCGGCAGTGCGACGCTGGGTGTCGGCCGCTGGGACGACTATCGTGCCGAGATCGATGTGGGTGGCCCATTGACCGCCGATGGGCGTGTGCGCGGCCGCGCGGTCGGTGCGTGGCAGGACAAGCATTCCAACCTCGACCACTACCAGCGCACCAGCAAGGTCGGTTACGCCGTGTTGGAGGCCGATCTGGGCGAGCGCACCCTGCTGACCGTGGGGGGCGATGCGATGGACAGCGATCCGAAGGGCTCGACCTGGGGTGGCATTCCGCTGCTGGACAGTGCAGGCAATTTCAATGACATGCCGCGCTCGTTCAACAACGGCACCCGTTGGAGTGGCTGGCGCCAGTATGTGCGTACCGGCTTTGCCACGCTGGAGCACACCTTCGACAACGATTGGGTCGCCAAGCTGCAGCTCAACCACCAGGTCAACGGCTATGACGCCGCGCTGGCCGGGGCGGCGGGTGGAAATCCTGATCCGGTCACTGGCGAAGGCGTGTCGCTGTGGCTGGGCAAGTATGTCGGCAAGACCGTCAGCAATGCCGCCGACTTCTATGTGAGCGGGCATTTCGGCCTGTTCGGCCGCGAGCATGAGCTGGTGGTGGGCGGCAGTGCTTCGCGCAAGCGCTGGACCAATACCGGTTACTCGCCGCAGCCTGGCTACCCGACGGAAGTACCCGACTACCGCGCATGGCAGGGCGACATTCCCGAGCCGGAGTGGCAGCGCAGCTACAGCAACAACGAAGTGACGCGTGAGAACGGCCTGTACGTGGTCGGCCGTTTCGACGTGGCCGATCCGTTGAAGTTGATCGTCGGCAGCCGACTGGCCAGCTACCGCTCGCCGGACACGCGCGAGACCGGCGTCTATGTGCCGTATGCCGGTGTGGTCTACGACCTGGGTGAGCACTACTCGGTATACGCCAGCTACAGCACCATCTTCAAACCGCAGGGGCAGCGCGACGAGCAGGGCAAGGCGCTGGATCCGCTGGAAGGCCGCAGCTACGAGGTGGGCCTGAAGGCTGAGTTCTTCGATGGTCGCCTCAATGCAAGTGCGGCGTTGTTCCAGCTTGACCAAGACAACTTTGCCCAGCCCACCGGTGGCAAGACACCGGATGGTCAGGATGCCTATCGCGCCCTGATGGGGGTGCGTACCAAGGGTTACGAGCTGGAAATGTCTGGCCAGCTGGCCGAGGGCTGGCAGGTGCAGGGTGGGTTCTCGCACAAGATCGCGCGCCAGGCCGGTGGCAAGGTGACCACGCTGGAGCCGGAAAACCAGTTCAGCCTGCACACCAGCTACCGCCTGCGCGGCGACTGGAAGGGGCTGACGCTGGGCGGTGGCGCGCGCTGGCAGGATTCCACCTTCGGCGAGATCACCAACCCGGCCACGCAGGGCAAGGTGGTGCATCGCACCCAGCCTTATTGGCTGCTCGATGCGATGGCGCGCTATGAATTCAACGATCGCCTGTCGGCCACGCTCAACGTCAACAACCTGCTGGACAAGCGCTACTACACGATCTTCAGCTGGTACAGCACCTACACCTGGGGTGAGCCGCGCAATGTGCGGCTGGCGATGACGTACAGGTTCTGACGCCAGTCGCTGCACGAAAACGCCCGCGGTGCATCATGGCATCGCGGGCGCTACGGTTACAGCGGCAGGTCGAACACCAGCACTTCGGCGTCGTTGCCGTTTTCCAGGGTCAGCTGCGCTTCGTCGCTGACCTGCAGCGCATCACCGGCTTCCAGGGTGATGCCGTTGACCTGCAGCTGCCCACGGGCCACCTGCACATAGGCGCCACGGCCGTTGCCGAGCGCGTGATGCAGCTTCTGACCGCCATCGAGGATGGTGGCGAAGATGCGGGCATCCTGATGGATGCGCAGCGAACCGTCGGCACCGTCCGGCGAGGCGATCAGGCGCAGCTGGCCGCGCTTGGTCTCCGGTGCGAAGTGGGTTTCCTCGTAGGACGGCGTGATGTTCTCGCTGTCGGGGAAGATCCAGATCTGCAGGAAGTGGACGGTCTCGTCGGACGAGTGGTTGAACTCGCTGTGGCTGACGCCGCTGCCGGCGCTCATGCGCTGCACGTCGCCGTAGCGCAGCACCGAACCGGTGCCCATCGAGTCCTTGTGCTCCAGCGCACCACCCAGCACGTAGGAGATGATTTCCATGTTGCTGTGGCTGTGGGTGCCGAAGCCCTGGCCGCCGATCACCTTGTCTTCGTTGATCACCCGCAGCGGGCCGAAGCTGACGTAGCGGGGGTCGTAGTAGTTGGCGAAGGAGAAGGTATGGCGCGAGGACAGCCAGCCATGCTCGGCCAGGCCACGGGTAGCGCTCTTGCGGATCTGCAGCATGATGGAATCTCCTTGTTCGATGGTTTCGATGGGGCGGGGTGGGCTGGTAGCCGCTGTGTTTCCCCGTTGGAGAGAAGTATCCGCTTGCGCCTCGGGTTTGAAAAACGGATAGTTTTGACAGCCATCATCGAAAAATTCGAATGCTCAAGCTCAGCCTCGATGCCCTGCAGATCCTGGATGCCATCGACCGCCGCGGCTCCTTTGCCGGCGCCGGCAAGGCCCTGCACAAGGTGCCCTCGACCATCTCCTACACCGTGGCCAAGCTGGAGGAGGACCTGGGCGTTCAGCTGTTCGACCGGGTCGGCCCGCGTGCCGAGCCGACCGAGGCCGGGCGCGCCCTGCTGGATGAGGGCCGGCATCTGCTGCGCGCGGCCCGCGAGCTGGAGCTGCGGGTGCGCCGGGTGGCATCGGGCTGGGAGACCGAACTGACCCTGGCGGTGGATTCAGTGTTCCCGACCTGGTTGCTTGGGCCGGATATCGCAGCGTTTCGTGAGGCGGAGGCGCCGACCCGGTTGCGGTTGATCGGCGAGGCATTGTCCGGCACCTGGGAGGCCCTGCTGGACCGCCGTGCCGACCTGCTGGTGGGTGCTCCGGGCGAGGGCCCCAGTGGCGGTGGTTATGTGGTCGAGCCGCTGGGCACGGTGGAGTTCGTGTTCGCGGTCGCACCCGAACATCCGTTGGCCAACGTGCCGGGCGTGCTGGGTCGCGAGCAGCTGGTCGAGCATTGCGCGATTGCCGTTTCCGATTCGGCGCGCAGGCTGCTACCGCGCACGGTGGGGTTGTTGATGGGGCAGGAGATGCTGACGGTGCCCGACATGGCCAGCAAATTGAAGCTGCAGTGCGAAGGCGTGGGATTCGGCTTCCTGCCCGAGCCGTGCGCGCGCGCTGCAGTGGCGCGTGGCCAGCTGGTGATCCGCGAGGTGGAGGAACACAAGCCGGAGGAAACCTTCTGGCTGGCCTGGCGCACCGGTGAGGATGGCGCGGCATTGCGCTGGTGGCGCGAGCGCCTGCGGAGGCCGGAGCTGCTGTCGCAATGGTGGCAGGCAATGGCCAGGGGGTAGGGGTTTGGCAGGGCTGCGCCCTGCACCCACAGAGGCGTCAAGCCAAGCAACAGCAAAAGCTGGTTTCCTGAGGGATGGCGGGGTGGGTCCGGTTGCGGGGGACGCCGTAAATACGTCCATGTAAGCTCGGTCGCCGCATCCATGCGGCTCACGCCCCCGCAACCGGACCCACCCCGCCTTCGACAGATTTCCGCGATCTGTCGGAACGGCATGGACCGCTGTTGGTAGGTGTCGACCTTGGTCGACACAGTAGATCCACGCCATGCGTGGATGCTTTTCGATCTCGATTCGAAATATTCGATTCCGATGGAGATTCATCCACGCATGGCGTGGATCCATCAGATCGCGGAAATCTGTCAGGGGTGGGGCGGTATCGGAGTGCGGGGTGTCCGCGGCATGGATGCCGCGGCCAAGCCCCCATGGACGGGTTCACGGCGTCCCCGCGCTCCGACACCGCCCCGCCAACCCACGGAATGCCAGCTTTTGCTGTTGCCGTTGCCTTGGCTTGAGGCATCTGCGGGTGCAGGGCGCAGCCCTGCCGAAAAACACGCATAAAAAAACAGCAGGCCGAGGCCTGCTGTTTCGGTGTAATGGTGCGCCCGGAGAGATTCGAACTCCCGACCGCCTGGTTCGTAGCCAGGTACTCTATCCAACTGAGCTACGGGCGCCAATTACATAAACTTGTTGTGCTGACTGTGTATGGTGCGCCCGGAGAGATTCGAACTCCCGACCGCCTGGTTCGTAGCCAGGTACTCTATCCAACTGAGCTACGGGCGCGCGGTACACAATCAACTTACTGCTTAATTTTACTGCATTTTCAGCGGCGGATGCTGAAAACCTGTCGAGTGGTGCGCCCGGAGAGATTCGAACTCCCGACCGCCTGGTTCGTAGCCAGGTACTCTATCCAACTGAGCTACGGGCGCCCTGCGACAGGAGCGGAATTATGCGGATGTCGGCGCGTACCGTCAACAGTTTTGTGAAAATTTTCATCCAACTGAATGAAAAAGCTGTCAGCTACGGCCTCCGGCGCCTTCAGCCACGCGAAATGGTCGGCGCGCGTGCCCAGTTCCTGCGCGGACAGCACGCGCAGCTGCGCGTCCACATTCGGCAGCTTCGCCAGCAGCGTCTGCATCGATCCGGTCGGTGCCAACCAATCATGCTCCATCAGCACGGCCTGTGCGCTGCCATGCACGCGCGCCATCTGCGCATCGAGGTCTTCGTCCATGCCAGCTGCGGCGTAGTGGTTGTTCAGGCCCACGCGTGCCCAGTCGGCAATCAGTCCGCGCGCTTCGGTGCCACCAAAGCCGAGGCGACGGCCATGCAGCACGCCCTGGCGCTGCGCGATCCACGGCAGGAAGCGGTAGACCAGTGGCAGCAGCCAGCCACGCGGTGGCGGGAACCCGCGCCAGAACGGTGAGCCACTGGCGGCCAGCCACAGCCGGTTGAAGTAGTGCGGGTTGCGGCCGGCATGCACGCAGGCCAGCTGCCCACCGAGGCTGTGTCCACCGATGATCCAGGGCAGGGCGCCGGCGTCGTCATCCGCTGCGGCCAATACCGTTTGGCTGGTTGGCAGATCCTGTTCGAGTACCTCGCGATAGCCCCAGTCCTGCGTGCGCGATGGGCGCAGTGAGCTGCTGCCGTTGCCGCGCCACTCGTGCACGTAGACCGCCACGCCCTTCGCCGCCAGCGCCAATGCCAGCGGCAGGTAGTGGCGCGCGGCCACGCCCAGTGCCGGCAGCCACAGCAGGCGCGCGATGGGCTGTGAGGGCACGCAGGCAATCACCTCGTAGCGATGGCCGTCGTTGCACTGCACCGCATGGAGGGTCGGCGTCAGGCTCATGCGTGTGGTGCCGCGCCGAAGTGATCGAGCACCAGCACCTCGCTGCGGCCGGGGGCATAGCCCTGCTGCAGGCCGCGTGCAACGTAGTCGATGCCGGCTTCGCAGGCGTTGGCCAGGCTCAGGCCATTGCACAGCTGCGCGGCGATGGCCGAGGCCAGTGTGCAGCCGGTGCCGTGTGCATCCAGTGGCAGCCGGGCGTGGATGAATTCTTCGCTGCTGACGCCGTCGAAGTAACGGTCGATCACGCGGCTGCCTTCCTGCAGGTGGCCGCCTTTCAGCAGCACCGCACCGGCACCCAGGTCGAGCAGGGCGGAGGCCGCCCGTTCGGCGTCATCGCCGTTGCCGATCTTCCGTCCGACCAGCAGCTCCGCTTCCGGCGTGTTCGGGGTGATCAGCGTGGCCAGCGGGAACAGCCGCTCACGCATTGCCTGCAGGGCGCTGTCTTCCAGCAGGCGGGCGCCACTGGTGGCGACCATCACCGGATCCAGTACCACGTGCGGCGGGCGATGGCGCTCCAATGCATCGGCGACGGCATTGATCACCTCGGCGTTGGCCAGCATGCCGAGCTTCACCGCGTGGATGTCGAAGTCGTCGAAGCAGGCATCCAGTTGTGCCCGCAGGAAATCGATCGGCGGCACATGCACGGCGGCGACGCCACGGGTGTTCTGCGCGGTCAGTGCAGCGATCGCCGAGAGGCCATGCACGCGGTGCGCGGCGAAGGCCTTCAGGTCGGCCTGGATGCCTGCGCCACCGCCGGAGTCGGAGCCGGCGATGGTGAGGGCGGATACGGGAGTGGTCGGGCTCATCCAGCGATTGTGCCGTGGTCGCCGTAAAGGCGGTAGCGTCGCCGCCGGTAGATGGGGTCAGATCCCTTTTCCGCAGGAAAAGGGATCTGACCCCCATAGCGCGGTACTCAATGCCGCCAACGCGCCCACTGCTGGTACAGCACATAGCCCAGCCCGGTCAGGCCGGTCAGCAGGGCCGGGGCGAGCAGGGCGTCGTACTGCCAGCGCATGAACAGCCAGGCGCCGATCATGCCGCCGGCGAGGAAGCCACTGATGATCAGGCCGCTGAGGGTCAGCCGTCGCACCTGCAGCGGCAGTCCGCGCAGCAGGTGGCCCAGGCCGATGCCGAGATCGGTGAACATGCCGCTGAGGTGGGTGGTGCGCACCACCGCGCCGCTGAAGGTGGTGGCCATTGCATTCTGCAGGCCGCAGGCCATGGCGGCGGCCAGTGCGCCCCAGATCTGGTGTTGTTCGAACAACGGAATGGCCACCAGCAGCAGTGCCGATTCCAATGCCAGCGCTACGCCGTAGCGGCGGCCCAGCTGCAGGGTGCTGTCCTGGATCAGCAGGCCGCTGAGCATCGCGCCCAGCGAGAACGCGATCAGCAGTCCCCACAAGTGGCCGACCGCGCGCCAGTCACCTTGGGCCAGCGCCATGCCGAGCTGGCTGGTGCTGCCGGTCATATGGCTGACCGCCTGGTGCTCGAAACCAAGGAAGCCAACCACGTTGACCATGCCGGCCACGCACGAGAGCGCGACCGCGCCGATCCAGACCCAGGTGGGCAGGCGAATTCCCATCGGCGGGGCCCTCAGGGCCCGCCGAGGCCGCCGTTGAACTGCAGCTCGCTGAAGGTGTTGTTGGCCGGGTCGAACACTGCGCCCCAGAACTGCGCGCCGCCATCGCAGACGCGGATCGCTTCGCGGGCCGGATTGATGCCGCTGTCGTCGGGCAGGTGGAAGGCGTTGATGTAGATCAACCGTTGGCCAGCGCTTTCGATGCCGACGTACTGGCGGTCAAAGTCCAGCACCTTCGGCACCTGGGCCTCCAGCGAAGACAGCTTCGCTTCCAGCTGGTCGACCTGCTGCCGGCTGGGCGCCCAGTAACCACTGACCCGCCCGGCCTCGCGGCCGGGGCTGGGACGCGAGCAGGTGTCGAGCACCTGCGCGGCGATGATCGGGCGGGTGACTACCCAGGACTGGCCGGTGCGCTCGGTGGTCGGCACGCTGGCTGGGCCGCGCGTGGTGGTACAGGCACCGAGCACGGCTGCGAGGGCGATCGCAGCCGTGGGCAGCAACAGGCGGGTGCAGCGGTTCACAACACCTCCGAAGCGTAATCGGCCAGGCGCGAACGCTCGCCACGGCGCAGGGTGATGTGCGCACTATGCGGCCAGTTCTTGAAGCGGTCCACCGCGTAGGTCAGGCCCGAGGTGGTCTCGGTCAGGTACGGTGTGTCGATCTGCTCGACGTTGCCCAGGCAGACGATCTTGGTGCCGGGACCGGCACGGGTGATCAGCGTTTTCATCTGCTTCGGGGTGAGGTTCTGCGCCTCGTCCAGGATCAGATAGCGCGACAGGAAGGTGCGGCCGCGCATGAAGTTCATCGAGCGGATCTTGATGCGGCTGGCCAGCAGGTCGTTGGTGGCCTGGCGGCCCCAGGTGCCGCCTTCCTGGTTGTGCGTGAGCACTTCCAGGTTGTCGGTCAGCGCGCCCATCCACGGCGTCATCTTCTCTTCCTCGGTGCCTGGCAGGAAACCGATGTCTTCGCCGACGCTGACCGTGGCGCGGGTCATGATGATCTCGCGGTAGCGCTGTTGGTCCATCGTCTGCGCCAGGCCGGCGGCCAGCGCCAGCAGGGTCTTGCCGGTGCCGGCGGTACCCAGCAGCGTGACGAAGTCGATCTCCGGGTCCATCAGTGCGTTGAGGGCGAAGTTCTGCTCGCGGTTGCGTGCGCTGATGCCCCATACGGCGTGGCTGCCGTGGCGGAAATCATCGACCAGCGACAGCACCACCTTGCCGTCGCCGACCACGCGGCTGACGCGCAGCTCGACTTCATCTTCTCCCGGCAGGTAGACGTACTGGTTCGGGTACCACTCCTCGCCATCCTGCGCCTGGATTTCGTAGTGCGTGCGGCCCTTGTCGCTCCAGCTGCGCAGGTCGTCGCCGTGGCGCTTCCAGAAGTCTTCCGGCAGCTCGGTGGCGCCGGTGTAGAGCAGGCTGAAATCGTCCAGCGCGCGGTCGTTCTCGTAGTCCTCGGACACGATGCCGGCGATGGCGGCCTTGATCCGCAGGTTGATGTCCTTGGAAACGAACACCACCGGCAGGTCCGGGGTTTCTTCCTTCAGGGCCAGGATCGCGCCGAGGATGGCATTGTCCGGAATGACCTTGCCAAAGCTCTTGCCCGCGTCGAAATGACTGGTCTGGAAGCGCAGCTTGCCGGCGCTCTGCTTGCCGCGCAGCTGCAGGCCATTGGGTCGCTGCAGCGGAATGCCGTCGGCCAGGTTGTCCAGGCCGGATTCCTGCACCAGCTCGTTGAGGAAGCGGCTCACCTGGCGGGCGTTGCGGCTCGCTTCGGAGGTGCCCTTCTTGCCGTTGTCCAGCTCCTCGATCACCTGCATCGGCAGGTAGACGTCGTGCTCCTCGAATTTGAACAGCGCGGTGGGATCGTGCATCAGCACGTTGGTATCCAGCACGTAGATGCGCTTGCCTCGGGTCATCGTCGATTCCTGGTTACGGACAGGGAAAAACCACCACGGCCTGCTGCGGGGCAGGGTGGTGGCAGACACAGTAGGCAGTGGGACTCACTTGGACTGGGAGGCCTTCAGTTCGGCGAGAACGGCATCGGCATGGCCGGCAACCTTGACCTTGCGCCAGGACTGCACGATGCGGCTGTCGGGGGAAATCAGGAAGGTGCTGCGTTCGATGCCACGTACCTGCTTGCCGTACATGTTCTTCATCTTGATCACATCGAAGGCGCTGCACAGCGCTTCGTCGCCATCGCTGACCAGCGGGAAGTTGAAGCCCTGCTTGGCACAGAAATTGTCGTGCGACTTCACCGAGTCGCGCGAGACGCCCAGCACGACTGCGCCGGCCTTCTTGAACTTCGGCAGCAGCGCGTTGAAGTCGATGCCTTCGGTGGTGCAGCCGGGGGTGCTGTCCTTGGGATAGAAGTACAGCACCAGCCAGTGGCCGGCGTAGTCGCCGAGGGTGGTCTGTTCGCCGCCGGACAGCGCCAGCGGCAGGGAAAGGGTGGTGCTGTCCAGGATATCGCCGTTGTTCATGAGGTCCTTCTGTCGAGCCTGGGTTCTTTCTACGACAATTGCATGAAACGCCACGCGCCCGTGAGAGGCGCGCGAAGAATCAGAATTTCATCGGGTCCATGATCGCGTCCAGGTTCAGGTGGTCGCAGAATTCAAGGAAATCGTCGCGCAGCGCGGCGATGTGCATGTTGGCCGGCACGCCGATGGTGACCTGTGCACTGAACATTTCCGCGCCGGTCTGCATGGCGCGGTAACGCGTGCTCTGCAGGTTCTCGATGGTGATGCCCTGGCGATCGAAGAAATCGGCAAGCTGGAACAGGATGCCCGGCTTGTCGGCGGCGATCACTTCAACGATGTACGGCAGCAGGTTGGACTGCGCCTGCTTGGCGGCGGTGCGGTACCAGACCAGCTTCAGGCCTTCCTCGCGCTCCAGCCGGGTCAGCATCGCCTCGAGCTTGGCCACCGAGTCCCAGGAGCCGGTGGCCAGGGCGGTGACCGAGACATCGCGGCCGACCGTGGCCAGGCGTGCGTCCACCAGATTGCAGCCGCTGTCGGCGATGCGGCGGGTCACGGACAGCAGGGGGGACTCCGGATGCGTCGTATAGGCGTTGATCAGGAGGTGGTTTTCGCTCGGCGCGGGGCGCGGGGTGGTGTCGGTCAAGGCGATTCCGGGTAATGCATGCGTTAGTCTGAATGCCCGCCAGAGGCGGGGATCCACCGGTGTCCAGCATACTTGCCCGTGCTTTCGCGCCGCAAGTAACATTCAAGTCGCCCCCGGCCTTTCGTGGCGGGCGTTTTCCCTTCCCAGCCAAGAGCAGCACGTCCTTGTCCCTTTCCGGCCTCATCACCGCGCTGGCGACCCCGTTCCGGGCCGACGGCGCCCTCGATCCCGACGGTTGGCAGCGCCTGCTGCACCTGCAACTGGAAGGTGGCGTCCATGGCGTTGTCGTAGCCGGCTCGACCGGTGAAGCGGCAACCCTCACCGATGCCGAGTACGACCTGCTGCTGGCCAGCGCGGTCGAGCGCATCGGCGGCCGCATCCCGGTCATGGCCGGTACCGGCCTTTCGGGCACCGCCAAGACCATCGAACAGACCCGCCGTGCCGCCGCGCTCGGTGCCAGCCATGCGCTGGTGGTCACCCCGCCTTATGTGCGGCCGACCCAGGCTGGCCTGATCGCGCACTACCGCGCGGTCGCCGACCAGGGCGGGCTGCCGGTCGTGCTGTACAACGTGCCAGGCCGTACCGGTTGCGACATGCAGCCGGAGACCGTGGCCGAGCTGGCCAGCCACCCCAACATCGTCGGCATCAAGGAAGCGGTGGGTGACACCGGCCGGGTGCAGGCGCTGCTCGCGCTGCGCAGCCCGCAGTTTGCCGTGCTCAGCGGCGACGACGGTACGGCCGCGCGTTCGATCCAGGCCGGTATCGACGGCCTGATCTCGGTGGGTTCCAATGTGCTTCCGGGCGCCTACCGCCGGATGTGCGAACTGGCCGCCGCGCACGATCACGAAGCCACCGGGTCGTGGGATGCGCGCCTGCATCCGTTCCATGATTTCTGTGGTGTCGAACCGAACCCGATCCCGGTCAAGGCGCTGCTGCGCCGCATCGGCATCGGTCATGACCTGCGCCTGCCGCTGCTGCCGCTGTCGGCAGCGCATCATCCGGCTGCCGACCATCTTGCCGGCGACATCGCCGCCCTCGAAGCCCTTTCCAGCCACTGACCTTCCGTCTTGGTCTGACCCAGGAGATTCACATGCGTCAATCCGTTTCCACCGTCCGCGTGCTGTCCTACGCCCTGCTTGCCGTGGCTGTCGCCGCCGGTACCACCGGCTGCTTCAAGCGTGGCGTCAAGGGCGACTACGCCCTGGCCCCGGAAATGCGTCCGCTGGAAGTGCCGCCGGACCTGAACCTGCCCAATGCCACCACCGACAACAAGGTGCCGGCGCTGACCTCTGCGACCAAGCCGGCGGCCCCGGTTGCCGCAGCCCCGGCGGTGGGCAACACCGGTTTCACCATTGCCGGCGGCAAGGATGAAGCCTTCGCCAAGGTCGGCACCGCGCTGGAAGGCGTCGAAGGCGTGACCATCGCCAGCCGCGCGCAGCTGCTGGGCTCGTACGACGTGGCCTATGAAGGCAGCAACTTCCTGGTCCGCGTGGTGGCCGTCGATGCCGGCGCCTACATCTCCGCGGTCGACCCGCGTGGCCTGCCGGCCACCGCCGAAGCGCCGGTGAAGCTGATCGCTGCGCTGAAGGCGAAGCTGGCCCAGTAAGGGGAGGCCAGGTGGGCGCGGACCCAGGTCCGCACCTGCCCGGGTAGAGGCCGACCCTGGTTGGCGCTTTTGTGCCAACCAAGGTTGGCACCTGCCGGATCTTGCGGTTGGCACCTGCCGAGAAGCAGAAAAGGGCGCCGATGGCGCCCTTTTCCGTTGCCACTCCAGGCGCTTCTCAGCGCTCCAGCAGCTTCAGCTTGTCCGGCTTGCCGTCCCATTCGCCGGCGTCGGCGGGCGGGTCCTTGCGCACGGTCAGCACCGGCCACTCCTTCGTCAGCTCGGCGTTGAGGGCGACGAAGCCTTCCTGGCCGGCGGGAACATCGTCCTCCGGGAAGATCGCATTGACCGGGCACTCCGGCTCGCAGAGGGTGCAGTCGATGCACTCATCCGGGTCGATCACCAGGAAGTTGGGGCCTTCGTGGAAGCAATCCACGGGGCACACTTCCACGCAATCGGTGTGTTTGCACTTGATGCAGTTTTCGGTGACGACAAAGGGCATGGGCTGGGGGTGGATCGATTCCTGAACCCGCTAATTCTAGAACAGGTTGGCCCCCGGTGTCGGCGCGGGACGGAAAACGGGCGTCTGGCAGGCGCGGCGGTGGCGGTCATTGGCGGCACGGCAAGGCCTGTGCGACGCTGCGCGGCAACCGGTCCCCGTGGCCGGACTCCCTTCCCAGCAGGATCGTCCATGTCCCAAGCCCAGTCCGGCACCGCCTCCCACGGTGGTGAAAACACGGCGTTCATCGTCCTGATCAGTTGCGTGGCCACGCTCGGTGGATTCCTGTTCGGTTTCGACAGTGGTGTCATCAATGGCACGGTCGATGGCCTGCGCCAGGCCTTCAACTCCAGCGAGGCGGCGCTGGGTTTCGAAGTCGCCTCGATGCTGCTGGGCTGCGCGATCGGTGCATTCCTGGCCGGCTGGTTGGGCGACCGCCTGGGGCGACGTGGTGTCCTGATCGTGTCCGCGCTGATGTTCCTGGTTTCGGCGCTGGGCGCCGGGGCGGCCCACGCGTCCTGGCTGTTCATCGCGGCCCGCGTGCTGGGCGGCTTTGCGGTGGGGGCGGCCAGCGTGATGTCGCCGGCCTACATCGCCGAAGTCGCCTCGGCGCGCTATCGCGGCCGCCTGGCCACGGTGCAGCAGATGGCGATCATCTGCGGCCTGTTCGCGGCCTTCCTCAGCAATTACCTGCTGGCCCGCGCCGCCGGCGCCTCGACCGAGCCCTTGTGGCTGGGCCATGAGGCCTGGCGCTGGATGTTCTGGATGCAGGCGCTGCCGTCGGGGTTGTTCCTGCTGCTGTTGCTGGTGATCCCGGAAAGCCCGCGTTTCCTGGTGCTGAAGGGCCGCCAGGCGCAGGCGAGGGCGGTGCTGTCGCGGCTGTATGGCGAGGTCGCTGCCACGGCCAAGCAGGCCGAGATCGAGGCCAGCCTGGCCCAGGACCAGCACAAGCCGCGCTTCAGTGATCTGCGCGACAAGGTCACCGGCAAGCTGCGCCCGATCCTCTGGGTGGGCATCGGCCTGGCCATGTTCCAGCAGCTGGTCGGCATCAATGTGGTGTTCTACTACGGCGCGGTGCTGTGGCAGGCGGTGGGCTTCTCGGAAAGCGACGCGCTGCTGATCAACGTGTTGTCCGGCGCCCTGAGCATCGGTGCCTGCCTGCTGACGGTACTGCTGATCGACCGCATCGGTCGCAAGCCGCTGCTGTGGATCGGCTCGGTCGGCATGTCGGTGGCGCTGGTGCTGATGGTGGTGGCGTTCGCCAGTGGCAGCCTGGTCGATGGGCGCCTGCAGCTGTCCGATGGCATGGGCCGGCTGGCGCTGGTGGCGGCCAACGTCTACGTGGTGTTCTTCAACATGTCCTGGGGCCCGGTGATGTGGGTGATGCTGGGCGAGATGTTCCCCAACCAGATCCGCGGCCCGGCGCTGGCCGTGGCGGGGGCCGCGCAGTGGACCTCGAACTTCGCGATCACCGTGACCTTCCCGATGCTGCTGGCCGGCATCGGCCTGGCTGGCGCCTATGGCATCTACGCGGTCGCCGCGATCCTCTCGATCTTCTTCGTGGTCCGCTGCGTGCGTGAGACCAAGGGCAAGGAGCTGGAGCAGATGGAAGGCTGACGTTGTCTGGCTTCGGTTGCATCCCGTTGGCGCTTGGTTGTCCCGGGTGTGAGGGGGCAGACCGCCCTCTCCAGGACACGCAGAAGCCCATCCATGGTGCTCGATGGCGCCATCCATGGCGCCAACGGTCCTGGAGAGGGCGGTCTGCCCCATTCGGACAGTTTCATGGTGCGTGCGGACGCGGCGAAGCGCTGGTCGGTTGTTGCCGACGCTCGCGGGAAACCGTCCAGAGTCGGTGGGGTCACCCAGGGCGGGACCGTTGGCGCCATGGATGGCGCCATCGAGCCCCCATGGATGGGTTCACGGCGTGTCCTGCCCTGGGTGACCCCACCGGCTCAAGCCGATTGCAGGGAGACGCCAATGCGACCAAGTCGACCGACGCCATCACAACCCCGGAAAACAGAAAAGCCCGCACGAGGCGGGCTTTTTCGGTTCCTGCTGCGGCGACTGGCGCTCCCTAGGGGACTCGAACCCCTGTTTTAGCCTTGAGAGGGCCACGTCCTAACCACTAGACGAAGGGAGCGTAACTGTGTCGCTGCCGAGGCAGGAGCGCTAGTATATGCACCTCGATGCCATTGGGCAATCCCGAAACTTCAACCGGAAGCGCCAACATCATTTCCTCTGCTACATCACCGTTCAGCCTGCGCGTCATCCCGCGCGACCAGCACACGATCTCCCGCAAGGACATCAGCCCGAACGCCCTGCGCGTGCTTTATCGCCTGCGCGATGCCGGCTTCGGCGCCTACCTTGTCGGCGGCGCGGTGCGCGATCTGCTGGTCAATGGCCAACCCAAGGATTTCGACGTGGCCACCGACGCCACGCCCGAACAGGTCAAGCAGCTGTTCCGCAACTGCCGCCTGATCGGCCGCCGGTTCCGTCTCGCCCATGTGGTGTTCGGCCGCGAGATCATCGAAGTCGCCACCTTCCGTGCCAACAGCGATGACGGCAGCGGCGACCGCGAGATGGAAAACGGCATGCTCGTGCGCGACAACGTGTACGGCACCATCGAAGACGACGCCGTTCGCCGCGACTTCACCTGCAACGCCCTGTACTACGCCATCGAGGACTTCTCGGTGCGCGACTACACCGGCGGCTTCGAAGACGTGCAGGCGCGCCTGATGAAGCTCATCGGCGATCCCGAGCAGCGTTACCGGGAAGACCCGGTGCGCATGCTGCGTGCGGTGCGCCTGGCGGCCAAGCTCGGCTTCCAGATCGAAGAGGGCACCGCCGCGCCGATCCCGCACCTGGCCGGCCTGCTCAACGAAGCCGCACCGGCGCGCCTGTTCGAGGAAGTGCTCAAGCTGTTCCTGTCCGGGCACGGCGTGGCCAGCTTCGAAGGCCTGGAGCGTTACGGCCTGCTCGACGTACTGTTCCCGGAGAGCGCCAAGGCGCTGAAGTCCAACCGCACCGGCGCGCTGCGCCGCATGCTGGTCGAGGGCCTGGCCAATACCGATGCACGCGTGGCCAACGACGAACCGGTCTCGCCGGCGTTCCTGTTCGCGCTGCTGCTGTGGCCGGCCTTCTGCCGCGCACAGGCGACCCTGCTCAAGCAGGGCGTGGCACCGGAAGAGGCGCAGCGCCGTGCCGCCGACCGCGTCACCGTGCAGCAGCTCAGCACCATCGCGCTGCCGCGCCGCTTCTCGTTGCCGATGCAGGAAATCTGGCTGCTGCAGTCGCGCTTCAGCTCGCGCCAGCGCAAGCGCGTGTTCCGTACCCTGACCCATCCGCGCTTCCGTGCCGCGTTCGATTTCCTCAGCCTGCGCCAGGTGGCTTCGTCCGAGCACGCTGCCGATGTCGAGTTCTGGCGCGAAGCACAGGCGCAGTCCGGCCGTGAGCTGGAGTCGTCGCTGGATGCGATGCACAGCGAAGATGGCGATGACGAGAGCGGGGCGCCGCGCAAGCGTCGCCGTCGCCGTCGCCGTCCGGGCGCCACGGCCGGTGCAGCGGGCGAGTAAGCGATGACCCTTGCCTGGATCGGCCTCGGCGCCAACCTTGGTGACGCGGCCGCCACCGTCAGCGCGGCGATTGCCGCGCTGGACGGCCTGCCCGGGACCCGCCTGCGCCAGGCCTCGCGGCTTTATGCAACGCCGGCCTGGGGTAATGAAGACCAGCCGCCGTTCGTCAATGCGGTGGCCTCGGTCGAAACCACGCTGCCGGCCGATGAGCTGCTGCAGGCGATGCTGGCACTGGAGCAGGGTTTTGGCCGCGTGCGCGATCCGGCGATGCACTGGGGGCCGCGCGCGCTGGACCTGGACCTGCTGCTGTATGGCGCGCAGGTACTCGATCGACCAGGCCTGCAGGTACCGCATCCTTACCTGCACGAGCGTGCCTTCGTGTTGGTGCCGCTGGCCGAAATCGCGCCGGATCTGGCCATTCCTGGCCATGGCAGCGTGCGGGATGCAGTGATGCGGGTGGATGCCTGCGGGATTGCGCCGATAGGGTGATAATGCCCGGGTTATCTCCCCCGGTTATCAGCACATGAGCACCCACGCAGACAGCAAGCCCTGGACCGTTCCCGCCCTGGCCGAGGCCAAGCGCAATGGCCAGAAGCTGGTCATGTTGACCGCCTACGACGCTGGCTTTGCCCGCACTTTCGACGCAAATGGCATTGACCTGATCCTGATCGGCGATTCGCTGGGCATGGTCGTGCAGGGCCATGATTCGACCCTGCCGGTGACCGTGGCCGACATGGTTTACCACACCCGCGCCGTGGCCCGCGTGCTGCAGCGTGCGCTGCTGGTGGCCGACCTGCCGTTCGGCGCCGATGCCACCCCGGAGCGCGCGCTGGATGCATCGCTGCAGCTGCTGCAGGCCGGTGCCGAGATGGTCAAGATCGAAGGCGCCGGCTTCAAGGTCGACATCATCCGCTACCTGGTCGAACGCGAGATTCCGGTCTGCGCGCACCTGGGCCTGACCCCGCAGTCGGTGCTGCGCCTGGGCGGCTTCAAGATCCAGGGCCGCGGCGATGCTGCACGCCAGCTGGTGGAGGATGCCAAGGCCGTGACTGCCGCGGGCGCCAGCATCATGGTGCTCGAATGCGTGCCGACCCCGGTCGCCGCCGAGGTGACCGCTGCAGTGGCGGTGCCGACCATCGGCATCGGTGCTGGCCCGCAGTGCGACGGCCAGGTGCTGGTGCTGCACGATTTCCTCGGCCTGGACAGTGGCCATCGCCGTCCCAAGTTCGTCAAGGATTTCCTTGCCGAAGGTGGTTCGGTGGCCGGTGCCACCCGCGCCTATGCCGACGCCGTGCGCGACGGCAGCTTCCCCGACGAACAGCACGCCTACGCCCAATGATCCAGACCTTCAACGAGCTCGGCGCGCTGCGCGAGCAGATCGCCCAGTGGAAGCGCGAGGGCCTGCGCGTGGCGCTGGTGCCGACCATGGGCAACCTGCATGGTGGCCACCATTCGCTGGTGACCCTGGCCCGCCAGTATGCCGACAAGGTGGTGGCGAGCATCTTCGTCAACCCGACCCAGTTCGGGCCGAATGAAGACTTCAACCGCTACCCGCGCACGCCCGAGGCCGACGTGGCCGGGCTGGAGCAGGCCGGCTGCGATGCGGTGTGGCTGCCCAGCGTCGAGGCGATGTACCCGCTGGGCGTGGACAAGACCACGCGCATGCACGCGCCGGGCGTGAGTGAAGTGCTGGAAGGCGCCAGCCGTCCGGGACACTTCGATGGCGTGTGCACGGTGGTGGCGCGCCTGTTCCTGCAGGTGCAGCCGGACGTGGCCGTGTTCGGCCGCAAGGACTACCAGCAGCTTGCCGTGATCAAGCAGATGGTGGCCGAGCTGTCGTTCCCGATCCAGATCGTCGGTGCGGAGATCGTGCGGGACGAGGATGGCCTGGCCAAGAGTTCGCGCAACCAGTACCTGAGCGCCGAACAGCGCCCGGTCGCGACCACCATCCACCGCACCCTGATGGGGATGCGCGAGGGCTACGTCGCGGGGCAGGCGCGCGAGCGCATCGAGGCCGACGCCACGGCGGCATTGCAGGCGGCCGGTTTCCAGGTCGACTACGCCGTGCTGCGCACTCCGGAACTGGCCGAGCCGACCTTCGACGGCGGTGGCCGCGTGGCGCTGATCGCCGCACGCCTGGGCACCACCCGCTTGATCGACAACCTGGAGTTCTGAGCCGCGTGCGGCTTGGGGGCGCCCGCAACGGGCGCCTCTCCACTTCCCACGGACGGGAGACCGGAAATGAAAACCCCCAGCACTGATACCGGCCGTCTTGCCCAGGCCTCTATCCTGGCGGTGTTGGCGGCAGGCATGCTGCCGGCCCAGCTGTTTGGCGGCCTGTTGTTCGCGCTTGAATTCAGGCGTACGCCGATGCCTGCGCTTACAGGTGGTGGGCTGATGTTCGTGCTGGCCGTCTGCAATGCCATCGCGGTGTTGCTGCCGATGGCGCTGATCCTTCAGTCTCAGCAGCGCCTGCGCCGGGCCGGATTCGTACTGGTCGGCTTCGGGCTGGGCGCGCTGGCCATGGCCGCCTGCGCCTGGCCGGGCGCGGACAACGGTCCGCTGCTGCAGCGCCTGCGCTATGTCGACACCTTCGACGTGATCAGCTATGCCCTGCAGGTGCTGGCCGCGGGTGGCTTCGGCCTGGTCGCCGGGCTGGCCTTCCATACGGTGTTCCGGCTGTCTCTGGAGGGCAGTTCCGGGCATGCCGCGACGCCGCCACCGGGGGAGGGGGCCTGAACAGCCTTCAGCGTCCTGCCGCAGCCCCCTGACGACGGCCAAGCGGGTGCTAGAATCCGCTCTTTCCTTTGCCGTTGCAGCGCCCCCATGCACCTGTCCCTGCTCAAGACCAAGATCCACCGCGCCACCGTCACCCATTCCGAGCTGAACTACGAAGGCTCGATCGCCATCGATGACAACCTGCTGGCTGCCACCGGCATCCGCGAGTTCGAGCAGGTGCACATCTGGGACGTGACCAACGGTGCGCGCTTCTCAACCTACGCCATCCGCGCCGAAGCCGGCAGCGGCGTCGTCTCGCTCAACGGTGGCGCTGCGCGTCACGTGCAGGTCGGTGACATCATCATCATCGCCGCGTTCGCCAGCATGACCGAGCAGGAAGCCGATAGCTTCAGGCCGAAGCTGGTGTACGTTGATGGCAAGAACCAGATCACCCACACCAACGACACGATCCCGACCCAGGCCGCATGACAACGAACAACGGATTCGACTCGCTGCATTCCCACGCCCAGCGCCTGAAGGGCGCAAGCATTCCCAGCCTGCTCGCCGCCGAACCCGGCCGCGTCCAGGATCTGGCGCTGCGGGTCGGTCCGTTGTACGTCAACTTAGCCCGGCAGAAATACGATGCTGCGGCGCTGCAGGCGTTGCTGGCGCTGGCTGCCGACCGTGATGTCGGCGGTGCCATCACCCGCCTGTTCCGCGGCGAGCAGGTCAATCTGACCGAAGGCCGCGCGGCGCTGCATACCGCGCTGCGTGGCGACGTGGTCGATGCGCCGGTGGCGGCGGAGGCCTATGCCACCGCACGCGACATCCGCCAGCGCATGGGCGTGCTGGTGCGCGCGCTGGAAGACAGCGGCGTGACCGATGTGGTCAGCGTCGGCATCGGTGGTTCCGACCTCGGTCCGCGCCTGGTCGCCGATGCGCTGCGCCCGATCACCGGTGCGCGCCTGCGCGTGCATTTCGTGTCGAACGTGGACGGCGCCGCCATGCAGCGCACGCTGGCCACGCTGGATCCGGCGAAGACCGCCGGCATCCTCATTTCCAAGACCTTCGGCACGCAGGAAACCCTGCTCAACGGCCAGATCCTGCACGACTGGCTGGGCGGCAGCGAGCGCCTGTACGCGGTCAGCGCCAATCCCGAACGCGCCGCCAAGGCCTTCGCGATCGCCGCCGATCGCGTGCTGCCGATGTGGGACTGGGTCGGTGGCCGTTATTCGCTGTGGTCGGCGGTCGGTTTCCCGATCGCGCTGGCGATCGGCTTCGAGCGCTTTGAGCAGCTGCTGGAAGGCGCGGCGCAGATGGATGCGCATGCGCTGGATGCACCGCTGGAGCGCAACCTGCCGGTGCTGCACGGCCTGACCGATATCTGGAACCGCAACCTGCTGGGCCATGCCACGCACGCGGTGATGACCTATGACCAGCGCCTGGCGCTGCTGCCGGCCTACCTGCAGCAGCTGGTGATGGAAAGCCTGGGCAAGCGCGTGCAGCGTGACGGCCAGCCGGTCACCACCGACACCGTGCCGGTATGGTGGGGCGGGGCAGGCACCGACGTGCAGCACAGCTTCTTCCAGGCGCTGCACCAGGGCACCAGCATCATTCCGGCCGATTTCATCGGCTGCGTGCACAACGACGATCCGTACACGATCAATCACCAGGCACTGCTGGCCAACCTGCTGGCGCAGACCGAAGCGCTGGCCAATGGCCAGAGCAGCGAGGACCCGCACCGTGATTACCCGGGCGGCCGCCCGAGCACGCTGATCCTGCTCGACGCGCTGACCCCGCAGGCGCTGGGTGCGCTGATCGCCATGTACGAACACGCCGTGTACGTGCAGTCGGTGATCTGGAACATCAACGCGTTCGACCAGTTTGGTGTCGAGCTGGGCAAGCAGCTGGCCAGTGGCCTGCTGCCGGCGCTGCAGGGCGAGGACGTGGCGATTGCCGATCCGATGACCCGCGAGATCCTGGCACAGCTGAAGGGCTGAGGTTCGGGTGCCGGCCAGCGGCCGGCACTACCGGTGGTCCTGCCTTCTGGTAGTGCCGGCCGCTGGCCGGCATCCTGGCGATGCCTTCACCGTTCATGAGGTTGCCGGCCAGCGGCCGGCACTACCGCGTCACCGGCTCGGGTCGCGCTCCGGGCTGGGCCGCTTGGCCAGCTTGCGCTGCAGCGAGCGCCGGTGCATGCCGAGCAGGCGCGCGGCCGCCGAAACATTCCCGCCGGTTTCGTGCATCGCCTGCTGGATGTGTTCCCATTGCAGGCGGCTGATCGGCGTCATCGCGTCCGGCACTTCCATTTCGCCATCGTCGGCCGGGCCGTCGTCTTCCTCGCCGAGGGCGCGCAGGATCATCGGCACCGTGGCCGGCTTCGGCAGGTAATCATCCGCCCCCAGTTTGATCGCCTCCACTGCGGTGGCGATGCTGGCGTAGCCGGTCACCAGCAGGATGCGCATGTCCGCGCGCAGCGCGCGCAGCGGCTGGATCAGCGCCAGGCCGGAATCGCTGCCCAGCTTCAGGTCGATCAGTGCGAACGCCGGGGGATGCTGGCGGGCCAGCGCCAGTGCGCTGGCGGCATCCTGTGCGGTCTGCGTTTCCAGGCCTTTGCGGGCCAGGCTGCGCTGCAGGGTGCGCAGGTACAGCTCGTCGTCGTCGACCAGCAGGCCCAGGGTGGAGTGGTGAAGGCTCATGGGGTGTCCTCGCGTGGGGCCAGCGGCAGGCGGAAGCCGACGCGGCTGCCGGCCCCCTGGGCCGGGCGCATCCACATTTCGCCGTCGAGGCGTTCGATGGTGGCATGGGACAGGGCCAGGCCGACGCCCATGCCCTCGCTCTTGCTGCTGCCGAACAGCTTGCCCGGCAGCACGGCGGCACGGGCGTCGAAGCCATGGCCGTAGTCGCGTACTTCGCCGATCAGGTCATCGCCTTCGATGCGCAGGTCCAGGTCCACGCGCGGCCGGCCGGCCTTCTCGCCGGCATCGGCGGCATTGTTGAGCAGGACCATCAGCAGATGGCCCACGCCCGGGTCGAGTGGCAGCCGCAGCGGTGCATCGTCGTTGCGGTGCAGGTCGATGGTCGGCCGTACCAGGCGCCACTGCTCCAGCACCTGCTGGGCGCTGGAATGGCTGCGGCCGGGCGCGTCGGCCGAGGCCGGTGCGGCCAGCGCCAGTACGCGCTCCCGGCACTGCACCAGCAGCTCGCGCAGGGTTTCCATGTCCTCGCGCACTTCAGGCTCTTCGCTGCGCTCGGCGACATCGTCGGCAAGCAGGGTCATGGTCGCCAGCGGTGTGTTCAATTCATGCGCGACCGAGGCGGCATGGGTGGCCAGGGCGACGATGCCCTCGTTGCGGGCGAAGCGCTCGCGCAGTGCCGACAGTTCCAGTTCGCGCTCCCGCAGCGCCAGTGCCAGGCGGGTGGAGAAGGCCAGCACCACCGCAGCGGAAATCAGGAAGTTGGCGACCACGCCCCAGCGATTGAGGTCCTGCGCGCGGAAATAGCCGTCCGGCAGCGATTGCCCGAAGATGCCGCTGGCGGCGTAGCCGAGCAGGCAGGCCAGCGCGACCGCCAGCGCCCAGCGCAGGGGCAGGGCGAACGCGGCCAGTGCGATCAGGATCAGGAACAGTGAACTGAACGGGTTGGCCATGCCACCGCTCCAGCCGACCATCCAGGTCAGGATGATCACGTCCACCAGGATGTGGCCGAATGCGGTCAGCGGCGCGGTGTCGGCCGCTTCCGGGCGCAGCTGGGTATAGACGTTGAACAGGGTCAGCACCGCCACGCCTGCCCACAGCGGCAGCTGCGGCAATGGCAGGCCCAGCACCCAGGTGGCGACCAGGATGGTGGCGGCCTGGCCGCCTACGGCAAGCCAGCGCAGGCTGCACAGGGTGCGGAGAAACGGGGCGTCGGGACCGGTCATTCACGCTCATCGTATGCGTTCACGCGTGCACATGCCTGCGACAATCGGCCGCAGCCGTGCCGCCGGCTGAATGCGAGTCACCCGGAATGCGGGGCCGGGCGCTAGAATGCCCGCATGCACGACGCCGTCACCCGCCCGACTCCCCCATCCGATGCCACCGCCTGGCCCCGTCGCCAGACCCATGCCGTCCAGATCGGCGGGGTCACCGTAGGCGGAGGCAAGCCGGTGGTGGTGCAGTCGATGACCAACACCGATACCTCCGACGTGGCCTCCAGCGTGAAGCAGGTGGCCGAGTTGTGGCGTGCCGGTTCGGAAATGGTGCGGTTGACCGTCAACACCGTGGAAGCCGCTGCCGCGATCCCGCGCATCGTCGACAAGCTGGCGATGATGGGCATCGACGTGCCGCTGATCGGTGATTTCCATTACAACGGCCACCAGTTGCTCACCGCCGAACCGGCGTGTGCCGAAGCACTGGCCAAGTACCGCATCAACCCGGGCAACGTCGGCTTCGGCAAGAAGAAGGACCTGCAGTTCGCCCAGTTGATCGAGTTCGCGATCCGCTACAACAAGCCGGTGCGCATCGGTGCCAACTGGGGCTCGCTGGACCAGGCCTTGGCGGCCAGGCTGATGGACGAGAACAACCATCGCGAGCAGCCCTGGGACGCCGGCCGCGTGCTGCGCGAGGCGCTGATCCGTTCGGCGCTGGATTCGGCCGAGCAGGCGGTGGAACTCGGCCTGCCGCGCGATCGCATCGTGCTGTCAGCCAAGGTCAGCGGCGTGCAGGAACTGATCGCGGTGTACCGCGACCTGGCCCAGCGCTCCGACTTCGCCCTGCACCTGGGCCTGACCGAAGCCGGTATCGGCAGCAAGGGCATCGTCGCCTCGTCGGCAGCACTGAGCGTGCTGCTGCAGGAAGGCATCGGTGACACCATCCGCATCTCGCTGACCCCGGAACCGGGCCAGTCGCGTACGCAGGAAGTGATCGTCGCCCAGGAACTGCTGCAGACCACCGGCCAGCGCGCCTTCACGCCGCTGGTCACGGCCTGCCCGGGCTGCGGCCGCACCACCTCCGAGTTCTTCCAGGAGCTGGCCAAAGTGGTGCAGAACCACGTGCGCGAGAAGATGCCGCTGTGGAAGATCCACCATCCCGGCGCGGAGAACATGACCCTGGCGGTGATGGGCTGCATCGTCAACGGACCGGGTGAGTCGCGTCATGCCAACATCGGCATCTCGCTGCCGGGCACGGGTGAAACGCCTGCGGCACCGGTGTTCGTCGATGGCGAGAAGAAGGTGACCCTGCGCGGCGACAACATCGCCCAGGAGTTCGTCGCCCTGATCGACGACTACGTCGAACACAAATATGTCCGAAGCGCCGGATAAGCCCGCGATCCTTGCTGCGCCGGAGTCCGCCTCCGGTTTCCGACACTGGATGGCACGCAACGCCTGGCGCCTGGTTCTGCTGTTCGGCGGTGTACTGCTGCCGCTGGCGGGTTTCGTCGCCCTGGCCGACGAAGTGCACGAGTTTGAATCGTTCCATTTCGATGCCCCCCTGCTGTGGCAGATGCATGGTCTGCATTCGCCGCTGCTGGACCGCTTCTTCGTGCTCATCTCAAAACTGGGCTACGAATGGTTCCTGATTCCGGCCGACGTGCTGATCATCGGCATGCTGCTGGGTTACCGGCGTTGGCGCGAGGCTACGTTCGTGGCGGTCAGCTTCGTCGGCTCGGCGTTGCTGAACATGGGCAGCAAGCACTTCTTCCAGCGCCAGCGCCCCAGCCTGTGGGAATCGATCGCGCCAGAATCGACGTTCAGCTTTCCCAGCGGCCACGCGATGGGCTCGATGACCCTGGCCGTGACCCTGGTGCTGCTGGCCTGGAACACCCGCTGGCGCTGGCCGGTGCTGCTGCTGGCGCCCTCGTTCAGCCTGCTGGTCAGCGTTTCCCGGGTCTATCTGGGGGTGCATTACCCCTCGGACATCCTGGCCGGATGGTGTGCCGCGCTGGTTTGGGTGGTAGGGTGCTATCTGGTCATGTTCAGTCGCCGGCATCCTTGGCGACGTCACGATTCGCCGCCAGCGACGGCCAGCGAAGCATCACCACAGGGGGATTGACGTGGATGGCCCCTCCGGGGCGTCTACGTAATAGATCAGTTGTTTCGTTGCAGCAGGTTCTGCAAGACAGGGGGCAAGCACAACGCGCGGTACTGTGATGCGCAAGGCAGAACGCCTGGGTCGCATCTCGAACGCGCTTGCAGGGGTATCGGCGCCCTGCCTAGCTTGACCTGCAATGGCCGCATGCGAAGAGGTACGTGAATGACGATTCGAGTCTACCTGGTGGATGACCACGCGCTGGTCCGCACCGGGATGAAAATGATCCTGTCGGGGGAGACCGACATCGAGGTGGTGGGCGAAGCCGAGACCGGTGAAGACGCGCTGCGCGATGTCCGCCAGCTGCTGCCGGACGTGGTGCTGTGCGACCTGCACCTGCCCGGTGTCAGTGGCATGGAAGTGACCGAGCGCATCGTCCGCAGTCACCGCAACACCCGCGTGGTGATCGTGTCGGTGCTGGAGGACGGGCCGCTGCCGAAGCGCTTGCTGGAAGCCGGGGCTGCCGGTTACATCGGCAAGGGTTGCGATGCGCAGGAGCTGCTGCGCGCGGTGCGCGATGTGGCCATGGGCCGTCGCTACCTGGGCACCAGCATCGCGCAGAACCTGGCCTTGTCGACCGTGGAAGGCAATGGCTCGCCGTTCGACAGCCTGTCGCCGCGCGAGCTGGAAGTGGCGTTGCTGCTGACCCAGGGCCTGCGCCAGGAAGACATTGCGCGGCGCTTGAGCCTGAGTGCGAAGACGGTGAACACGCACAAGGCGCGGCTGTTCGAGAAGATGGGGATCCACGACAACATCGCGCTGGCGCGCATGGCCAGCCAGTACGGGCTGGTGGATCCGGCACGGCCGCTGTAAGGGGTTCGGCCAACGGCGAAGCCCCTCGCGGCGTATTTCCGCTGACATCGGTGGCTTGGCCGGGCAGGTTGGGTTCGCGGGGGACGCCGTGAACCCATCCATGGGGGCTTGGTCGCCGCATCCATGCGGCTCACACCCCGCAAACCCAACCTGCCCGACCTTGGACAGTTTCCTGTGGCATCCGCCGCGGAATGAAGAAGAAAGAGCAGGAGCGGGTCGCGCGCTTTGCGCGCTCGTTGCCCGGGGTCGGATCCCTTTCCCGGCGGGAAAGGGCTCTGACCCCGTGGTGCTTCAGTGGCCGCGCACGCGCTTGATGATCTTCGCGGCGTCGGCGGCGCTGGCGCGGACCTTGTCCCATTCGCCGTTGGCGATCCAGTTGCCCGGCACCATCCACGAACCGCCGATGCAGACCACGTTCTTCTGCTCGAGGTATTCGGCGGCGGTGTTTTCGGTGATGCCGCCGGTCGGGCACAGCTTGAGATCGGCGACCGGGCCGGCCAGACCCTTGATCATCGCCAGCCCGCCCACGGCCGTGGCCGGGAACAGCTTGCACACGCGGAAGCCCCGCGCATACAGCGACAGCAGCTCGGTCGGCGTGGCCGCGCCCGGCACCACCGGCAGCGGGGCGGCGGCCAGCGCATCGGCCAGCGCCGGCGGCGTACCCGGGGTCACCAGGAAGTCCGCACCCGCATCAATGGACTGCTGCATCTGCTCCACCGTCAGCACCGTACCGGCACCCACCACCACGTCCGGCAGCTCGCGCTTGAGCATCGCCAGCGCTTCCATGGCCACCGGCGTGCGCAGCGTCAGCTCGATCGCCGGCAAACCACCTTCCAGCAGCGCCGCGCTGACCGCACGCGCCTGGTCCAGCGTATGAATCGTCACCACCGGCAGGATGCCCGCCGCATGCAACAGCTCCGCCGCCTTCACCTGATGTTGTTCGATACCCATAGCTCTGCTTCTGCCTTTTGCTTTCGAATTTGATTTTCAGTGATCACTTCGCGGCATTGATGCGCCGGAGAGTGTGATGCGGCGGAGGGCAGGCCGTCGCCAGGACCGTTCGCGCCATGGATGGCGCGAATGAGCCTACAGGGACGTATTTACGGCGTGTCCTGGCGACGGCCTGCCCTCCGCCGCCACCAGCAAACTCACCGCCGCGACAAACCCGCAACGCTCTTCAACCCTCAGGCGTCCTTCGCCTCGTGCGGCGCCGCCGCCGCCGCGGCATCGTGCCCCAGCTCGTACTCCGCGTCGTACTCCCACGGTCCGCCATCGGCTGCCGCCGGCCCGCACGAAATCGAAATCGCGCCCTGGTCGGCCGGACCCACCACGCGACGGTTGATCGCGAACAGGTTGCGGCCCAGGTCGTGCGCGGCCGGTGCGGTATTCGGCGCCAGCGGGCGTGCCGCCCATTCGGCCGCATCGACCAGCACTTCCAGCGTGCCGGCCTCGCCGTCCAGGCGGATCATGTCGCCCTCGCGGACCTTGGCCAGCGGGCCGCCACGCGCTGCTTCCGGTGTTACGTGGATCGCCGCCGGAATCTTGCCCGAGGCACCGGAGAGGCGGCCGTCGGTGACCAGCGCCACGCGCCGGCCCTGGTTCTGCAGCAGGCCCAGCAGCGGTGCCAGCGAATGCAGTTCCGGCATGCCGTTGGCCCGCGGGCCCTGGTAACGCACCACCGCCACGAAATGCTCGGGCAGCAGGCCGCCAGCGTGCAGCTTGTTCAGCACCTGCGGTGCATCGACCACCACCGCCGGTGCTTCGATCGTGCGGTACTGCGGCTTCACGGCCGACAGCTTGATCAGCGACTTGCCCAGATTGCCGCGCAGCAGACGCAGGCCGCCCTGGTGTTCGAACGGCTGGTCGACGCCGCGCACCACCTCGTCATCGGCGCTGCGTTCCAGGCCCGGCAGGTAGACCAGCTGGCCGTCGCGCAACTGGGGCTCGCGCGCATAGTCGGCCATGCCGCCACGCGCGACGCTGACCAGGTCGCCGTGCATCAGGCCAGCCTTGATCAGCTCGCCGAACACGAACGCCGGGCCGCCTGCGGCCGCGAAACGGTTCACGTCGGCGTCGCCGTTCGGATAGACGCGGGCCAGCAGCGGAATCAGCTGCGAAAGTTCATCGAAGTCGTCCCAGGTCAGCACGATGCCGGCCGCACGCGCCACCGCGATCCAGTGGATGGTGTGGTTGGTCGAGCCGCCGGTGGCCATCAGCGCGATGACCGCGTTGATGATCGCGCGCTCGTCGATGATCCGGCCCAGCGGGCGGAAGTCGTCGCCCAGTGCGGTGATGTCGAGCGCGCGCTCGATGGCTTCACGGGTGAGGGCATCGCGCAGCGGCGTGCCCGGATTGACGAACGATGCGCCCGGCAGCTGCACGCCCATCGCTTCCAGGAGTACCTGGTTGGAATTGGCAGTGCCGTAGAAGGTGCAGGTGCCGGCGCCGTGGTACGACGCGGACTCCGCTTCCAGCAGTTCTTCGCGGGTGGCTTCGCCGGCAGCGTAGCGCTCGCGCACTTCGGCCTTCTGCTTGTTCGGGATGCCCGGGGTCATCGGGCCGGCCGGCACGAACACCGCCGGCAGATGGCCGAACGCCAGCGCACCGATCAGAAGGCCCGGCACGATCTTGTCGCACACGCCGAGGTAGACGGTGGTATCGAACATGTCGTGGCTGAGGCCGATCGCAGTGGCCTGGGCGATCACATCGCGCGAGAACAGCGACAGCTCCATGCCGCCGCGGCCCTGGGTGACGCCGTCGCACATCGCCGGCACGCCGCCGGCCACCTGCGCGGTGGCGCCCAGCTCGCGGGCGATCTCGCGGATCTGCTCGGGATAGGTCTCGAACGGCTGGTGCGCCGACAGCATGTCGTTGTAGGCGGTGATGATGCCGAGGTTCGGCGTCACGCCGCCGCGCAGGCGGCTCTTGTCGGTGCCGCCGCAGGCGGCGAATCCGTGGGCGAGGTTGCCGCAGCTCAGGCGGCTGCGGAACGGGCCCTCACGCAGGGAGGCGTCGATCGCGGCGAGGTAGGCGGCGCGCGAGGCGGCGCTGCGGCGGATGACGCGCTCAGTGATGGCTTGCAGTTGTGGATGGAGGCTCATTGGCTACCGGCGTTCGAGGTGGCGAGAGGCAAGCGGCGGCAGCATGCCGCCGCCGACATCAATCAGCCCAGTGGACGCGCAGCCGCGCGCCTTCCAGGTTGATCGCATTGAGGATCGGGTACTGCTGGGCGTCATTGCTGTCCAGCGCCTGGCGCAGCACCTGCAGCTTCTGCTTGCCGCGCAGCAGCAGCAGGCGCTGGCGGCACTGGCGCAGGCCATGCGGGGTCAGCGTGATGCGCAGCGGCCACTGGTTCGCACCCGGGCAGCCGGTGGCATCCAGCGCTGCGTAGGGCAGGGTGCTTTCCAGTGCACGGGCCAGGTCCTTCGAACCTGGGAACAGCGAGGCGGTGTGGCCGTCGTTGCCCATGCCCAGTGCCACCAGGCTCGGCGGCTGGCTGTGCTGGGCCTGCAGGTTGGCGGTATAGACGCATTCCGGCAGCGGCTTGCCGATGCGTACCAGCGGATCGAAGTGGGCGCCTTCGGCGCGCTTGAGCAGGTGCTCGCGGACCAGCCAGGCATTGCTGTCGCGATCCTGCGGCGACAGCCAGCGCTCGTCGGCCAGGCTCACTTCAACCCGGTCCCAATGCACGTCCAGTTCGGCCAGCGCCTGGTAGACCGGCGCCGGTGTGGTGCCGCCGGACAACAGGATGCGGGCGCGGCCCACTTCATTGATGTCGTGGTTGAGGGTCTGCGCCATCTCGGCGGCCACGGCCTCGATCCAGCCATCGGCATCGCCGTGGTTGATGAACTCGATGCGGTCGTCGTGGAAGCTGGGGCTCATGCGGCAACTCCTGGTGCGTCACGTTCGGCGTCGGCGGCATAGGCGGCGGCGCCCAGCAGTCCGGCGTGGGGATGCATCACCGCCAACGAGGGCACGCGCGCCATGATCGAAGAGAAGCGGCCCTTGTGTTCGAAGCGCTGGCGGAAACCGGAGTGCTGCAGCGAATCGAGCATCTTCGGGGTCAGCCCGCCGGTCAGGAATACGCCATCCCAGGCACCCTGGGTCAGTACCAGGTCGCCGGCGATGGCGCCGAACACAGCGCAGAACACGTCCACGGTGCGCATCGCCTGCGGATCACCGTGCAGGGCACGGGCGGTCACGTCCACCGGCTGCAGCTGGCCCGGGTCGATGCCGGCCATCTCGCATACGGCGCGATGGATGTTGACCAGCCCGGGGCCACAGATCAGGCGCTCGTTGGAGACGCGGCCGAACTGCTCGGACAGGATTTCCAGGATGCGGATCTCCTCCGGCGTTCCCGGCGGGAAGCTGACATGACCGCCTTCGGTTTCCAGCGGATAGCAGCGGCCGTGGCGTAGGATCAGGCCACCGACACCCAGGCCGGTACCCGGCCCGATCAACGCGTAGTTGCGCGGCTGGCCGGGCTTGCCCGGGACCCAGGCGGCACCGCCGACCTGGACCACGTCGTCGGGCTGCAGCAGTGAAATCGCCATTGCCTGCGCGGCGAAGTCGTTGATCAGGTGCAGCTCATTGAAACCGAGCATCGCTGCGGTACGACTGCGCGAGATCACCCACGGATGGTTGGTGATGCGGGCTTCGTCACCATCAACGCGACCGGCAACCGCGAACACGCCGCGGCTTGCAGTGGCACCGATCTGTTCGAGATGGTGGCGTGCGGCGTCACCCAGCGAGGGAAACTCCGCCACCGCGTACTCGCGGATGCTGTCCTTCTGCAGTGGTGCGTCCTGCGAAGTGTCAGCCAGGGCGAAGCGGGCGTTGGTGCCACCGATGTCGGCGACCAGCACCGGCTGCGAGCTGGCACTCATGCCGACGCTCCGCTGTCCGGCGCATCCACGCCCTGCGGCAGGAACTCGCCCGCGTTGGCCGGGCCCCACTGGCCGGCGGGGTAGGGCTCCAGCGGCAGCTTGGCGTCCTTCCAGGCGTCGGCCACGCTGTCGATCCAGGCCCAGGCAGCACGCACTTCGTCGTCGCGCACGAACAGCGTGTGGTTGCCGTTGAAGGCATCCAGGAACAGGCGTTCGTAGGCGATGCGGCGGTGCAGGCCGGTCGGCACCGACAGTTCCAGTTCCAGCGGGTGCAGTTCCAGCGCGCCCCATTCCGGGCCGGCCAGGCTGCTCATCAGGCCCAGCTCGATGTTCTCCTGCGGCTGCAGCTGGAACACCAGGCGGTTCGGTGCGGCCTGCGCGCGCTGCGGGCGCTCGAACAGCCAGTGGGTGACCGGCTTCAGCGTGACCACCACGCGGGTGGTGCGCTCGGGCAGGCGCTTGCCGGTGACCAGGTGGAACGGCACGCCGCTCCAGCGCCAGTTGTCGATATGCGCAGTGACACCGGCGAAGGTTTCCACGTCGCTGCCTTCCGGCGGCTGGTAGGCCTGGGCCTGCTGGCCGTTGATGGTGCCGGCGGTGTAGCGGCCACGGATGCTGTCACGCGCGGCGTGCTTCGCATCAAGCGGGCGCAGGGCGCGCAGCACCTTGACCTTCTCGTCGCGGATGCGATCGGCTTCCAGCGACGCCGGCGGTTCCATCGCCACCATGCACAGCAGCTGCAGGATATGGCTCTGCACCATGTCGCGCAGCGCGCCGGAGCGGGCGTAGTAGGCGTCACGGCCGTCCACGCCTTCGCTCTCGGCCACCAGGATGTGCACCGATTCGATGTAGTTGCGGTTCCACACCGCTTCCAACAGCGTGTTGCCGAAGCGCAGTGCGATCAGGTTCTGCACGGCCGCCTTGCCCAGGTAATGGTCGAGGCGGAACACGCGGTCCTCGTCGATCCACTGGCCGATGGTGCTGATGATTTCCTCGGCGCTCTCGCTGTCGCTGCCGATCGGCTTTTCCAGCATCAGGCGAGCCGGCGCGGCGAGGGCGCCGCCCTTGGCCAGGCCTTCGCAGGTGGAGATGTACAGGCCCGGCGGGATGGCCAGGTAGCTGACGCACTTGCGGTGCACCAGGTCGGCGACCGCGGCGGCAACCGAGTCGACGTCGCGCAGGTCCACCGAACGGTAGTCGATGCGGCGCAGCAGGGCACTGATGTCGTCCTGCGTGGCCATCGGCATGGCCTGCTGCAGGCGCGGCCGCAGGATGTCATGGAAGGCTTCGGTGTCATGCCCGGACAGGGCCAGCGCACGGATGCGGAAGTCCTCCGGCAGCAGGCCGTCGCCAAGCAGGCGAAGCAGCGAAGGGAACAGGTAGCGCTGGGCCAGATCACCTGTGGCACCGAACAGGAAGAGGGTGTCGTGCATCGCTCGAGTTTCAGATCCGGGTGACATCGTTGTCAATCGCTTCATGGCTGGGTTCGGGGGACATCCGCGCAACTGCCTGTCCGAGGTTCGTCAGGGGCGATCTCCGGGGTGGCGGAAGACCGTTCCATTCGAAACCACTACCTCGGCGGAACCTTCGTTCAACCGCCGACGCAGATCGGTGCGCACCGATCATCGGATAGTGCCACGTGAAAACGTTTACATGGCAGAATGGGCAACTGTATTCGATTGCAGTGCTCGCCGTCATGCGGCGGGCGCGCAATCATCACTGCCATCGGGAGGGCCGAGGCAGTCCCAAAAGACAGCCCGGCTTCGGGCGGACCGGATAGGTGATATGGCAAAAGTGCAGTTGCAGGGTGTGCGCAAGGTCTATGACAACGGCCAGGTCGCGGTGAAGGACGCCAGCTTCGAGGTCGCCGATGGCGAGCTGATGGTGCTGGTCGGTCCGTCCGGCTGTGGCAAGTCGACCCTGCTGCGGATGGTGGCTGGCCTGGAGGAGATCAGCGGCGGCACGCTGACCATCGGCGATCGCGTGGTCAACGACGTGGCGCCGAAGGATCGCGACATCGCGATGGTGTTCCAGAGCTACGCGCTGTATCCGCACATGACCGTGGCCGAGAACCTGGCCTTTGGCCTGAAGCTGCGCGGGCATGACAAGGCGACCATCGACAAGCGCATCGCCGAGGCGGCGCAGACGCTGGGCCTGACCGAGATGATGGACAAGCTGCCCAAGGCGATGTCCGGTGGCCAGCGCCAGCGTGTTGCGCTGGGTCGCGCACTGGTGCGCGAGCCGGCGGTGTTCCTGCTCGACGAACCGCTGTCCAACCTCGATGCCAAGCTGCGCCACAGTGTGCGCACCGAGATCGCGCAGCTGCACCGCAAGCTGGGCACCACCATGATCTACGTGACGCACGACCAGGTCGAAGCAATGACCCTGGGCCAGCGCATCGTGGTGCTGAAAGACGGTGTCATCCAGCAGATCGATACGCCGATGGCGCTGTATGACCGCCCGGCGAATCTGTTCGTGGCGGGCTTCCTCGGCAGCCCGGCGATGAACGTGCTGCGTGGCACGCTGCAGGGCGACGCCGGCGGCGTGACCGTGGTCGACGGCGAATGGCGTGCGCCGCTGGGCCAGGCCACGATCGATCCGGCATGGCTGCAGAAGCCGATCGCGGTGGGCGTGCGTCCGGAACACCTGCAACCGGCGGCTGCCGATGATGCGCATGCGTTCATCGCACGCATCGAAGGCATCGAACCGGTCGGTAACGAGATCTTCGTCAACCTGAGCAGTGGCCAGCACGCGCTGACCATGCGCGTGGCGCCGCAGGCGCTGCCGGCGGTGGGCGAGCAGATCCGCGTGGCGATCCACCCGCAGGGACTGCATTTCTTCAACCCGGAAACCGGCGAGCGCCTGTAATTTGTAGTGCCGGCCGCTGGCCGGCAACCTCAACCATGCGTGGTTGCCGGCCAGCGGCTGGCACTACCACTCCTTCACCGAAGGCATGCGGACCAACGGTCCGCACCCACCGCGTTCAGTAGATCCACGCCAGGCGTGGATGGGATGCCGGCAGAAGCAGTGCGGACCAAGGTCCGCACCCACCAGATGCGGTTTCCCGCCGGCTTCAGCGCGCCAAGCCATCCAGCAACGGCATGCGCTGCGCCACCGCGTCGCCCACCTGCAGATCAGCGTCGCTGGCCTCCAGCGGCAGCACCGCCAGCGCCAGCTCGCCGGCCACGCAGGCGATCGTGCCCAGCGCCGCGCCGTCCTGCTGTACGCCATCGCCGGCCCGTGCCGGTGCTGCGGTATGCAGCAGTTGCACCGCACGCTTGGCCTTGCCGAGGAAGTGGGTGCGGGCGACGATTTCCTGGCCCGGGTAGCAGCCCTTCTTCACGCTGTAGCCGTTCAGGCGGTCCAGGCCGAGCTGCTGCGGGGTCCACACTTCGCGCTGGCTTTCTTCCAGCCGCGGCAGGCCGTAGCGCAGGTCGGCCTGGCGCCAGGCCAGGGTGAAGGCGGCCTCATCGGCTTCGCTGCCGGCGGCGAAGGCATCGGTGCTACCGATTCGCAGGGTGCGCGGCAGGGCATCGCTGCCCAGGTCCAGCTCCCAGCCGTCTCCTGCGGTCTGCGCAATCGCGGCGCCGCTGGCGGCCTCGGGTGCGGTGAACGCGCCGGCCACCGCCAGATCGCTGCGCACCTGCACCTTCACCCTGCGGCGGAACACGAAGCGCTGCAGTTGCGACGCAATCGCATCGGCATCGCCGTCAGCCAGTACCAGCATCACGTGGTCGTCGGCCAGCCGAAGCAGCTGGAACACCGCCAGGGTGCGGCCCTTGGCGCTCAGCCAGGCACTCCACTGCCAGTGCTGCAGGGGCAGGGCGGTGACATCGCTGCTGAACTGGGCGTGGGCAAAGACAGCCGCATCCGGGCCTTGCAGGCTCAGCAGCTGGTGGCCGGGCAGGCGCGGATATCCGACGAAAGCAGGGGGCAGGTTGTCAGGCACGTGAACGAGGTCTAAAATTTGTGCGTTGCGAGACCGAACATGATAGGCCAAACAACCCCCACTCCCGACGACGAATCTGAAGCCCCGCTGGTCCCCGCGGCACCCGTGCCCGTGGAACAGGAAAAAGCAGAAGAATTCGGCGGCCGCGGCGGACTTGATCCGGTGCGGTACGGCGATTGGGAGAAAAACGGACGCTGCATCGATTTCTGATCAGCATTGAGCCAACGCGGCCGCGTGCCGCCCAGCCGAGACAACGAGCCCAGCGAATGGCGACCAGACAACGCCCACTTTCCCCGCACCTTCAGGTGTATCGCTGGCAGATTCAGATGGCCACCTCGATCCTGCATCGAGCCACTGGCGTCTTTCTGTCTGTTGGTGCCCTCATCATCGCCGCCGGCCTGCTGGCCCTGATGATGGGGCCCGAGTCCTGGAACTGCTTCACCGGCCATGCCGGGGCCTGGTATGGCCGCGTGTTCCTGTTCGCGTGGACATGGTCGTTCGCCTATCACCTGTGCAATGGCATCCGCCATGTGGTGCAGGACTTCGCCATCGGCTTCAGCATCCCCGCCTTCATCCGCAGCAGCTGGCTGTCGGTCATCGGCAGCCTGGTGATCACCCTGCTGGTGTGGGCCTATGTGATGTTCGGAGGTGCCGCGTGAGCAAGTTCCGTACCCCGTTGAAGAGCGTGCGTGGCCTTGGCTCGGCCAAGACCGGCACCGAGCACTTCGTGCACCAGCGCCTGACCGCCGCCGCCCTGGTGGCTCTGGGCATCTGGTTCCTGGTCTTCGTGCTGAGCCTGCTGGGCTCGGACTACGCGACCGCCGCCGCCGCCGTGGCCAAGCCGTGGAACGCCGTGCCGCTGATCGGCCTGCTGATCGCCATGTTCTGGCACGCGCAGCTCGGCATGCAGGTCGTGCTGGAAGACTACATCCACGAATCGCTGCTGGCCCTGGTGCTGCAGACCGCGGTGAAGTTCGTCGCCGTGCTCGGCATGATCGTCAGTGTGTTTGCGGTGGGCCGCATCGCCCTCGGCGTTGCCTGAGCCCAGGCACCAACACAGGAATCCAGATTAGATGTCCGCTTACAAGATCACCGAACACAAGTACGACATGGTCGTGGTCGGCGCCGGCGGCGCCGGCCTGCGCGCCACGTTCGGCCTGGCCGCCAAGGGCCTGCAGACCGTGTGCCTGACCAAGGTCTTCCCGACCCGTTCGCACACCGTTGCCGCCCAGGGCGGTATCTCGGCCGCACTCGCCAACATGGGCGAGGACGACTGGCGCTACCACTTCTTCGACACCATCAAGGGTTCGGACTGGCTGGGCGACCAGGACGCCATCGAATACATGTGCCGTGAGGCCATCCCGGCCATCATCGAGCTCGAACACTACGGCGTGCCGTTCTCGCGCACCGCCGAAGGCAAGATCTACCAGCGTCCGTTCGGTGGCATGACCACCAAGTACGGCGAAGGCCCGGCGGCGCAGCGTACCTGCGCGGCGGCCGACCGTACCGGCCACGCGATGCTGCACACCCTGTACCAGCAGTCGCTGAAGCACGATGCGCGCTTCATGATCGAGTACTTCGCACTCGATCTGATCTTCGACGAGGAAGGCGCCTGCCGCGGCGTGCTGGCGCTGGACATGTCCGACGGCACCCTGCACCTGTTCCGCGCCCAGGGCGTGGTGCTGGCCACCGGCGGCTACGGCCGTGCCTACTTCAGCGCCACCTCGGCGCACACCTGCACCGGCGACGGTGGCGGCCTGGCCATGCGTGCCGGCATCGCCATGCAGGACATGGAGTTCGTGCAGTTCCACCCGACCGGCATCTACGGCGCCGGCTGCCTGATCACCGAGGGTGTCCGCGGTGAAGGTGGCATCCTGCGCAACAGCAGTGGCGAGCGCTTCATGGAGCGCTACGCACCGCACTACAAGGATCTGGCCTCGCGCGACGTGGTCAGCCGTTCGATGACCATCGAGATCCGCGAAGGCCGCGGCGTTGGCGAGCACAAGGACCACATCCTGCTCGACCTGACCCACCTCGGCCCGGGCGTGATCGACGAGAAGCTGCCGGGCATCGCCGAGAGCGCCCGCATCTTCGCCGGCGTCGACGTGCACAAGCAGCCGATCCCGGTCATCCCGACCGTGCACTACAACATGGGCGGCATCCCGACCAATTACCACGGCGAAGTCGTCCGCAAGGATGGCGACAACCCCGACGCGGTGATCCCGGGCCTGTACGCGATCGGCGAAGCGGCCTGCGTGTCGGTGCACGGTGCCAACCGCCTGGGCTCGAACTCGCTGCTGGATCTGGTGGTGTTCGGTCGTGCGGTGGCCAACCGCTGCGCCGAGACCATCAAGCCGGGCGCGTCGCACAAGCCGCTGGCGGCCGATGCCTGCGACAAGGCGCTGGGCCTGCTGGACAAGCTGCGCCACGCCAACGGCGATACCCCGACCTCGGTCATCCGTGATCGCATGCAGCGCACCATGCAGGCCGACGCGGCGGTCTTCCGCACCAGCCAGACGCTGAAGGAAGGCTGCGAGAAGATGGACAAGATCTTCGACTCGTTCCAGGACGTGAAGGTCTCCGACCGTTCGCTGGTGTGGAACTCGGACCTGATCGAGACCTACGAGCTGAACAACCTGCTGCTCAATGCGGTGGCGACGATCAACTCGGCCGAACAGCGCAAGGAAAGCCGCGGCGCGCACGCGCACGAGGACTTCCCGGACCGCGACGACGTCAACTGGCAGAAGCACACCCTGGTCAGCGTCGACGAGAAGGGCAAGTGCAGCTTCGACTACCGTCCGGTGCACATGTACACGTTGACCGACGACGTGTCCGTAGTGCCGCCGAAGCCGCGCGTGTACTGATCCGACCCCGCCTACCATGCAATCCGCGCCCAAGGGCGCGGGCCGCCTGAGCCAACGAGAGCAGCCATGGCCGAGTTTTCACTCCCCAAGAATTCCAAGATCACGAAGGGCAAGCACTTCCCCGTCAAGAACGGCGGCAAGAACGTGCGCACCTTCAAGATCTACCGCTGGAGTCCGGACGACGACAGCAACCCGCGCACCGATACCTATGAAGTCGATCTGGACGCCTGTGGCCCGATGGTCCTGGACGCCCTGATCAAGATCAAGAACGAGATCGACCCGACCCTGACCTTCCGCCGCTCCTGCCGCGAAGGTATCTGTGGTTCGTGCGCGATGAACATCGACGGCACCAACACCCTGGCCTGCACCCGAGCCATCTCGGACTGCGGCAAGAAGGAAGTGCCGATCTACCCGCTGCCGCACATGAACGTGGTCAAGGATCTGGTTCCGGACCTGACCCACTTCTACGCGCAGTACGCCTCGATCAAGCCGTGGATCCGCACCCAGACTCCGGCACCGCCGGACCGCGAGCGCCTGCAGTCGCCGGAAGACCGCAAGAAGCTGGACGGCCTGTACGAGTGCATCCTGTGCGCCTGCTGCTCGACCAGCTGCCCGAGCTACTGGTGGAACGGCGAGCGTTACCTGGGCCCGGCGATCCTGCTGCAGGCCTACCGCTGGATCATCGACTCGCGCGATGAGGACACCGGTGCGCGCCTGGACGATCTGGAAGATCCGTTCAAGCTGTACCGCTGCCACACCATCATGAACTGCGCCCGGACCTGCCCGAAGGGCCTGAACCCGGCGCTGGCGATCGCCGAGATCAAGAAGCTGATGATGGAACGCCGCGCCTGATCGGCTCTGGCTGTACCCGGTAGAGCCACGCCAAGCGTGGCTGTGCCACCCCAGTAGAGCCACGCCATGCGTGGCTTTGCTGTATCTGGAGAAACACAATGGAAGAAGACGTTCTGCTGAAGAAGCTGCGCTGGCGTTGCCGTCGCGGCATGCGTGAACTGGACCAGCTGTTCGGCCGCTACCTGGACCGTGAGTGGAGCACTGCGCCGACCGAAGAGCGCGAGGTTTTCCTGTTCCTGCTCGATTGCGAGGACGATAAGTTGTGGCGCTGGTTCATGGGCTATGAGGCCTGCCCGCATGCGCACGCGATCCCCCTCATGCAGAAGATCCTCGCCCTCAAGCCTTGAGTGGCGCCCCTCGCGGCTGCAGGCCGCCGCCCAGTTGGCGGTGCTGCTGGTCGCCCCCTGGCTGCTGCGCGCATCGGATCTGCCGCCCCGGCTGCTGATGCCCGCGGTGTTGCTGGCCTGGGGCATTGGGCTGGCCGAACTGGCCTGGCGCCAGCGCAGGCCACGCGTGCAGGTGCTTCTGCCTCTGCTTCCCGAGCCACTGCAGGTGGCCGGGCAGGACGTCGAGGAGCCGCAGCTGGTGGCGCGCGGGCCGTGGCTGCTGTTGCTCTGGCGTGAGGATCGGCTCCGCCGGCGCCTGCTGTTCTGGCCCGATGTGCTCGATTCCGGCCAGCGACGTGAACTGCGACTGGCCGTGGCCGCACGCGGCGTTTCCCGTCGGCCCCGGTCGATGGCACCATAAGCTGAATTGACCGGCGTGCCTGCATGTTCAAACCCATTCCCGTGGCCATTGGCCTGCGCTACCTGCGCGCCAAGCGCCGCAACGGCTTCATCTCCTTCATCTCGATGGCATCGATCCTGGGCATCGCGCTCGGCGTCACGGTGCTGATCACCACCCTGGCGGTGATGAGCGGTTTCCAGAAGGAAATCCGCAGCCGCCTGCTGCAGATGACCGCCCACACCACCATCAGCCGTGACGGCGAGCCGATGCCGGACTGGATGCGCGTGGTCGATGTCGCACGCAAGGACCCGCGCGTGGCCGGTGCCGCGCCGTACATCGAGATCCAGTCGATGATCAGCGGCCCGCGCGTGCAGGGTGCGATCATCCAGGGCATCGATCCGGCGCTGGAGCCGAAAGTCTCGGTGATCGACAAGAAGGTCACCAAGGGCAGCTATGACAGCCTCAAGCCGGGCAGCTTCAACCTGCTGCTGGGCAAGGAGCTGGCGATCTGGCTCGGCGTGGACGTGGGTGACCAGGTACTGGTGACGTTCGCCGAAGTGCAGGGCACGCCTGCCGGCGCGGTGCCACGGATGAAACGCTTCACCGTCAGCGGCATCTTCGAGGCCGGTTACAACGAGGTCGACCGTGGCGTCGGCTTTGCCAACATGCAGGATCTGGAGCGCGTGCTGCGCAGCGATGGTGCCACTGGCGTGCGGCTGAAACTGCACGACATGGACCGTTCGCTGGAAGTGGGCGTGGACCTGGCGCAGAGCCTCGGCGGTGCTTACCGCGTGAGTGACTGGACCCAACAGAACGCCAACCTCTACCACTCGCTGCGCATGGAGAAGGTGGTGATGGGCATCCTGCTGTCGCTGATCATCGCCATGGGCGCCTTCAACCTGGTGTCGTCGCAGGTGATGCTGGTGACCGACAAGCAGGCAGACATCGCCATCCTGCGTACCCTCGGCCTGACCCCGGGCGGAGTGATGCAGGTGTTCATGGTGCAGGGCTCGCTGATCGGCATCTTCGGCACGTTGGCCGGGCTGATCGGTGGCATTACCCTGACCCTCAACCTGGAACGCATCCTCGGCGCCATCGAGAGCGTGTTCAACGTGAAGCTGCTGCCGGAAGATGTGTACTACATCACCGGCCTGCCGACCGACATGCAGACCGGCGACGTGGTGGCGATCACCGTGGTCGCGCTGCTGATGAGCTTCCTGGCCACCCTGTACCCCGCGTGGCGGGCAGCGCGCACCCAGCCGGCGGAGGCCCTGCGTTATGAATAAGGTCTTCAACCGCGGCGATGAAGTGATCCGCGCCGAAGCACTGGGCAAGACCTACGCCGAAGGGCGCATGCAGACCCCGGTGTTCGATGGCCTCGACCTGACCGTGACCGCCGGCGAAACCGTGGCGATCATCGGTGCCTCCGGTGCCGGCAAGAGCACCTTGCTGCACCTGCTGGGCGGGTTGGATATTCCGACCGCTGGCGAGGTCTACGTGACCGGCCAGCGCATGTCGGCGCTGTCGGACACCGCGCGTGGCCTGCTGCGCAACCAGGCGCTGGGCTTCGTCTACCAGTTCCACCACCTGCTGCCTGAATTCACCGCGCTGGAAAACGTGATGATGCCGGTACTGCTGGCCGGCACCGCCGTGGCCGAGGCGAGCAGCCGGGCCACCGCGCTGCTGGAAGCGGTCGGCCTCGGCCATCGCCTGGACCACAAGCCCGGCGAGCTGTCCGGTGGTGAGCGCCAGCGAGCAGCCGTGGCGCGTGCGCTGGTCAATCATCCGGCCTGCGTGCTCGGCGACGAGCCGACCGGCAACCTGGATGACCGCACCGCGGGCACCGTGTTCGAGCTGATGCTGGAACTCAACCGCGCGCGCCATACCAGCCTGGTGCTGGTCACCCACGACCGCAGCCTGGCGCGGCGCCTGGACCGGGTGCTGGAGCTGCGCGAAGGTCGCCTTCACGCACTGGCCCACGCCGACGTCTGAGCGGGTTGGGTCGGCTCTGGTAGATGCCGACCTTGGTCGGCTGCTCTTGTAGGGCAAGCGCCAACCAAGGTTGGCGACTACCGGAATCCGGAGCCTTGGGTCTGCTTTGGTAGAGGTCGACCTTGGTCGACCGCCGACCGGCGACTGAATGGGCTGCCGGTCGTCGCGCCGGTGTTGCCGGGCCAGGCGCATGATGGCGACGGTACCCCGAGGAGATCGCCATGAAGACCCCGATCCTGATTGCCGGACTCTGCCTGGCCCTGGCCGCCTGCGCGACCACCGGCCGGCTCAGCAGTACCGAGAAACTGGATCTGTACCGTGCCCACGCCGGCGCGCCGCAGAACGACATGCAGTTCTTCGGCAGCCTCAATGGCTGGACCGAACTGGGTGACAGTGCGCTGGCGGTCTGGACCCGACCGAGCGAGGCTTACCTGCTGGAACTGAGTGGCCCGTGCCCGGACCTGTCCTACGCCACCGCCATCGGGCTGACCAGCAGCATGGGCCGCGTGTCGTCGCGTTTCGACAAGGTGCTGGTGCGCGACCCGACCGGTGGTCCGCGCATGCCGTGCTTCATCAACAGCATCCGCAAGCTGGACGTGAAGGCACTGCGTGCCTCCGAGCAGGAGCTGCGCCAGGCTCAGGTGCAGGAGCGCGAGGCGGAGACCTCCCCGGCCAAATGATCAAAAAGGGGACGGAGGGGATTAAGTCGTTTGTGCCACAAACGACTTAATCCCCTCCGTCCCCTTTTTTGCCGTCAGGCTTCCGGAACGAAGCCTGCCGGCTTTTCCGCGTCCTTCTCGAACAGGAACTTGACCAGTTCGCCTTCAAGGAACGCGCGATGTTCCGGGGTGCGCGGTGACAGGCGGTTTTCGTTGATCAGCATGGTCTGGTGCGCCAGCCACGCAGCCCAGGCCTGCTTGCCGATGTTGCTGAAGATGCGCTGGCCCAGTTCGCCGGGGTAGGGCACGAAGTCCAGGCCCTCGGCATCGCGTTGTTCATACTGGCAGAAGACGGTTCGGGACATGGCACTCACTCGTGGTTGCGGGGTTTCTTGGACGTTCGTTTCGGCGCCTTGATCGTGGCGCCATCGAGCAGTTTGCGGATCGGTGCCGGCAGGCCCAGTGCGGGCAGTTCGTCGGCGGCGACCCAGCGCAGCGTGGGTTCTTCCACGCGCAGGCCGTGCACCTGCCGCGACAGTACCTGCAGATGCAGCTTGTAGTGGCTGAAGGTGTGCTGCAGCACGGGCAGCTCCTCGGCGTCTTCCAGCGAACCTTCGACATGCGCGTCGAACCAGTCCTGCAGCACGCTGCCGGCATCGGCCTGCGGCAGCGTCCACAGTTGCGCCCAGATGCCGGTATCCGGCCGCTTCTGCAGCAGCACGCGCTGCTGGGCATCGCGCAGCAGCAGGGCCACTGCTTCGCGCTCGGGCAGGGTCTTGCTGGGCTTGGGCGTGGGCAGTTCAGCGGTGCGGCCTTCGCGGCGCGCCACGCACTCGTCCTGCAGCGGGCAGATCACGCAGGCTGGCTTGGCGCGGCTGCACACCGTCGCACCCAGGTCCATCTGTGCCTGGCTGTAATCGGCCATGCGCCCGGCCGGCACCTGCGCTACGTGCGCCTCGGCGATCGTCCACAACTGTTTCTCGATGGCCGGCAGCCCGGGAAAGCCGTCGATGCCGTGGTAACGGCTGAGCACGCGCTTGACGTTGCCATCGAGGATCGCGAACGGATCGTTCCAGGCTTGGCTGAGGATCGCACCTGCGGTGCTGCGGCCGATGCCGGGCAGGGCATGCAGTGCATCGAAATCGCGCGGCAGGTCGCCGTCGTGCAGTTCCACGCAGCGCTTTGCAGCGGCGTGCAGATTGCGTGCGCGGGCGTAGTAGCCGAGCCCGGCCCACTGCGCCATCACCGCGTCATTGCTGGCGGCGGCGAGGTCGGGCAGGGTCGGGAAATGCTGCAGGAACCGCTGGAAGTAAGGGATGACCGTGGCCACCTGGGTCTGCTGCAGCATGATTTCCGACAGCCAGACCCGATAGGGGCTGCGTGGGTGCTGCCAGGGCAGGTCGTGGCGACCGTGGTCGTCGAACCAGTGCAGCAGGCGGGCGACGAAACCGTTCCGTTCTGCAGTCTCGGCGCTGGCGTGCGGCTGGCGGGGCATTGGAGTTCCCGAGGAGGGCAGCCACCTGGTAGAGCCACCCCATGGGTGGCTGCACCAGATTGCGGTGGCTGCGCGGTGTATCAGGCGCCCAGCGCTTCGGGCAACAGGGCGTCGACGAAGGCTTCCGGGTCGAACACGCGCAGGTCTTCCGGGCGCTCGCCGATGCCGGCGAAGCGGATCGGAATGCCGAACTCGCGCGCCAGCGCGAACACCACGCCGCCCTTGGCGGTGCCATCCAGCTTGGTCACCACCAGGCCGGTCACGTTCACCGCGGCATTGAACTGGCGCAGCTGCGACAGCGCGTTCTGGCCGGTGGTGCCGTCGATCACCATCAGCACTTCGTGCGGTGCGGTGGGGTCGATCTTGCCGAGCACACGGCGGATCTTGCCCAGCTCGTTCATCAGGCCGGACTGGGTGTGCAGGCGGCCGGCGGTATCGGCGATCAGCACCGAGGTGCCACGGGCCTTGCCGGCCTGCAGCGCGTCGAACGCCACCGAAGCGGCATCGGCGTTCTGCCCCTGCGCGACCACGGCCACGCCGTTGCGCTCGCCCCAGGCCTGCAGCTGGGCCACGGCGGCGGCACGGAAGGTATCGCCGGCAGCCAGCATCAGGCTGTGGCCGTCATCCTTGAAGCGCTTGGCCAGCTTGCCGATGGTGGTGGTCTTGCCGACGCCGTTGACGCCGACGGTCAGTACCACGAAGGGCTTGGCAGTGCGGTCGATCACCAGCGGCTTGGCCACCGGCTGCAGGATCGCGATCAGCTCGGCGCGCAGTGCGGCCAGCAGTGCATTGGCGTCGGCGAACTCGCGCGACTTCATGCGCTTGCGCAGGCCCTCGACCAGATCGGTGGTGGCACCCACGCCGACGTCGGCGGTGATCAGTGCGGTTTCCAGCTCGTCCAGCAGGTCGTCGTCGAGCTTGGGGTTGCGCGAGAACAGGCCACCGAAGCTGCGCGCGATGACGCTGTTGCGCAGGCGTTCGCGCCAGCCGGGCTTGCCGGCAGGCGCCGGAACGGCATCAACCGAGGCGGCGGCAGGCAGGTCGTCGGTGACCGGTGCCGGGGTGGGCTCGGGCAGCGGTGCGGGTGCCGGTTCGATTGCCGGGGCCGCAACGGGGGCGACGTCAATCTGCGCCGTCGGCGCTGGAGCTGCCGGAACCGGCGCGGCTGGAGCCGGAATCACCGGCGTGGGCTCGACAGCGACTGGAGCGACCGCTGCCGGGGGCGGCTCGACCGGGGCAGGCACGGCCGGCGCGGCTACCGGCGCAGGTTCCTTGTCCTCGACCGGTGCGGTCGACGGGAACGCCGCCGCCAGCTCTTCAGCCGAGTAGTGCTGGGTCTTGGGTGCCTCCACTGCGGGGGCATCCTGGGGCTTCTTGCGGCGGAAAAAACTGAGCATTGGCAAAAGGCGCTGAAATCAGAGGGATATGCTACCACTCGGGCCTGTCGGGCCGATGTGGACTCAAGGTCGCGGCCAGCCGGCCGTTAACCGGTCCGGAGGGCTGCGCAGTGCGGCCCGGAGACCGCCATGAACAACGTGATGGGAATCGCCCTCAGCGGGATGCGTGCGGCCCAGCAGGGCGTGCAGGTGGCCGCGCACAACATGGCCAATCTGGCGACCCCCGATGCCCGGCGCCTGCAGGTACAGCGCGGTGCCGCTGAGCAGGGTGGGGTGCAGGCCTCGGTGATTCCCACCGGCGCCGATGCCGGCGCGCCGCTGGGTGATCTGCTGGCGGCGAAAGCCGAGGTGGTGGCGTTCGCCGCCAATGCCACGGTGATCCGGCGCCAGGACCAGATGCTGGGTTCGCTGCTGGATCGCGAGGTTTGATCAGCCCGCCTCGGTAGGCGCCAACCGCCGCCCCTGGTGGGTGCCAACCTTGGTTGGCATGCTCGACGCCCTGGTAGGTGCCAACCTTGGTTGGCACGCTTTTGGGGCGCCAACCAAGGTTGGCCTCTACCAGGGCAGTAGTGCCAACCAAGGTGGGCACCTACCAGAGCGTCGCCGGGCCATGCCCGGCGACCACCTTGCCGATCAGGCCGACAGTTCCAGCAGCAGCTTGTTCAGGCGCGCCACATAGGCGCCTGGGTCCTTCAGGCTGTCACCGGCGGCCAGCGCGGCCTGGTCGAACAGCACCCGGCCCAGATCGTCGAAACGCGCGCCATCGGCTTCGGCATCGAGCTTGGCGATCAGCGGATGGCCCGGATTGATTTCCAGAACCGGCTTGCTGTCAGGTACCTTCTGCCCGCTGGCTTCCAGGATCTGGCGCATCTGCAGGCCCAGGTCCTGTTCGCCGATGGCCAGCACCGCCGGCGAATCGGTCAGGCGATGCGAGACACGCACTTCGGCCACGTCATCGCCCAGCACCGTCTTCAGGCGCTCGACCAGGCCCTGCTTGTCCTTCGCCGCCGCTTCCTGCTCCTGCTTGTCGGCCTCGCTTTCCAGCGCGCCCAGGTCGAGGTCGCCGCGGGCGATGTCGACGAAGCCCTTGCCGTCGAAATCGGTCAGGTAGCCCATCAGCCACTCGTCGATGCGGTCGGTCAGCAGCAGCACTTCCACGCCCTTCTTGCGGAACACTTCCAGGTGCGGGCTGTTGCGTACCTGACTGTAGCTCTCGCCGGTCAGGTAGTAGATCTTGTCCTGGCCCTCGGTCATGCGGCCGAGGTAATCGGCCAGCGACACGCTCTGTGCATCGCCGTCGCCACGGGTGGAAGCGAAGCGCAGCAGGCCGGCCACCTTCTCGCGGTTGTTGTAGTCCTCGGCCGGGCCTTCCTTCAGCACCTGGCCGAATTCCTTCCAGAACGCGGCGTACTGCTCCGGCTTGTCGGCGGCCAGCTTGTCCAGCATGTCCAGCGAGCGCTTGGTCAGCGCCGCCTTCATCGAATCGATGACCGGGCCGGACTGCAGGATCTCGCGGGAGACATTCAGCGACAGGTCGTTGGAATCGACCACGCCCTTGATGAAACGCAGGTACAGCGGCAGGAACTGCTCGGCCTGGTCCATCACGAATACGCGCTGCACGTACAGCTTCAGGCCCTTGGGCGCATCGCGGTGGTACAGGTCGAACGGCGCGCGGCCCGGCACGTACAGCAGCGAGGTGTACTCCAGCTTGCCTTCGACCTTGTTGTGGCTCCACGCCAGCGGATCGCTGTGGTCGTGCGCCACGTGCTTGTAGAACTCGGTGTACTCGGCGTCGCTGATCTCGGTGCGCGGGCGGGTCCACAGCGCGCTGGCACGGTTGACGGTCTCCCACTCGCCGGCGGCGCCTTCTTCGCCTTCCTTCGGCATCTGGATCGGCAGGCCGATGTGGTCCGAATACTTCTTGAGGATGCTGCGCAGGCGCCAGCCATCGGCGAAGTCATGCTCGCCGTCCTTCAGGTGCAGCACGATGCGGGTACCGCGCTCGGCCTTGTCGACGGTGGCGACGTCGAAGTCACCTTCGCCGCGCGAGGTCCAGCGCACGCCTTCGGCCGCGGCCAGGCCGGCGCGGCGCGAGGTCACTTCCACTTCATCGGCGACGATGAAGGCGCTGTAGAAGCCGACGCCGAACTGGCCGATCAGCTGCGAATCCTTCTTCTGGTCGCCGGACAGCTGGCGCAGGAAATCGCCGGTGCCGGACTTTGCGATCGTGCCGAGGTGGGCAATCGCTTCGGCGCGGCTCATGCCGATACCGTTGTCTTCGATGGTGATGGTGTGGGCGGTGGGGTCGAAGCTGACGCGCACGCGCAGTTCGCTGTCGCCTTCCAGCAGGGCCGGCTGGGTCAGGGCCTCGAAGCGCAGCTTGTCGGCGGCATCGGCGGCATTGGAGACCAGCTCGCGCAGGAAGATTTCCTTGTTGGAGTACAGCGAGTGGATCATCAGCTGCAGCAGCTGCTTGACTTCGGTCTGGAAGCCAAGGGTTTCGGTCTGGGTGGTCTCGGTCATCGATAAGGCTCCATGTGCAATGCCGCGCCAGCGCGTGCGGCCTCGCCAAGGGGTATGGCTGATTGTCCCGAAATCAAGGGGTTGGTCGGGCAGGGCTGCGCCCTGCACCCGCTGAGTGCAACTGCCAGAGCCAGAGCCAGAGCCAGAGCGGCATTCCGTGGGATGCCGGGGCACTGTGGGTTCGCGGGGACGGCGCAAGTACGTCCATGTAGCCTTGGTCGCCGCATCCATGCGGCTCACACCCCGCGAACCCACAGTGCCCCGCCTCTGACAGGTTCACGCGGCTGTTGGTAGGCGTCGACCTTGGTCGACACATCTGTCAGATATCGATACATCAAATGGGGTCAGATCCGTTTTCCGCAGGAAAACGGATCTGACCCCAAGGGACGTTCCGACAGGTCGCAGGAAACTGTCGAAGGCGGGGTGGGTCCGGTTGAGGGGGTGTGAGCGCCATGGATGGCGCGACCAAGCCCCCATGGATGGGTTTACGGCGTCCCCCTCAACCGGACCCACCCCGCCAACCCACGGATAGCCGGCTTTTGCCCTTGCTTCGGCTGTTGCTCTGGCCTCTGCGGGTGCCGGGCAAAGCCCGGACGACTACAATCCCGCTCATGCTGAAATTCTCGAATGAACTCCGCCGGGGGCGCCGGTGAGCGGCCGTGGGGGCAACGACGGCCAGGTCCGCATCATCGGCGGTCGCTGGCGCAATACCCGCCTGCCGGTGCCGACCCTGCCGGGGCTTCGGCCCAGCAGCGACCGCGTGCGCGAAACCCTGTTCAACTGGCTGCTGCCCAGGCTCGGCGGTGCGCGGGTGCTGGACCTGTTCGCCGGCAGTGGTGCGCTGGGCCTGGAGGCGGTCTCGCGTGGCGCTGCCCACGCCACCCTGGTCGAGCGCGATGCGCAGCTGGGACGCAACCTGACCGCCGCCGTCGCCAAGCTGCAGGCCAGCGACCAGATCACCGTCGTGCAGGCCGATGCCCTGCGCTGGCTGCAGGGGGCGCAGGCGCAGCAGGCCGACCTGGTCTTCATCGACCCGCCGTTTGCCGATGGCCTGTGGCAGGACGTGCTGGCCCAGCTGCCGCGCCACCTGGCTGCCGATGCCTGGCTGTACCTGGAATCGCCGGCCGGCCACGTGCCGGTGCTGCCGCCGGAATGGCTGCTGCACCGCGAGGGCGGCACCCGTGAGGTGCGCTTTGCCCTGTACCGTCGTGCCACTGCTACACTTTGACCTCATCTGAACATCTGCATCCGCCCATGACCGTGGCCAATCGCCGCATTGCCGTCTACCCCGGCACGTTCGACCCGATCACCAACGGTCATATCGACCTTGTGAGCCGGGCCGCGCCGCTGTTCGAAAAGGTGGTGGTCGGCGTGGCGCAGAGCCCGTCGAAGGGCCCGGCGCTGCCGCTGGAACAGCGCGTGCAGCTGGCACGCGGTGCCCTGGCACACCACGGCAATGTCGAAGTCATCGGCTTCGATACCCTGCTGGCCCATTTCGTACGTTCGGTGCAGGGCGGCGTCCTGCTGCGCGGCCTGCGCGCGGTGTCCGACTTCGAGTACGAATTCCAGATGGCCAGCATGAACCGCCACCTGATCCCCGAGGTCGAGACCCTGTTCCTGACCCCGGCCGAGCAGCACAGCTTCATTTCGTCCTCGCTGGTCCGCGAGATCGCGCGTCTGGGCGGCGACGTGTCCGGTTTCGTGCCGGCCGCGGTGCTCGAAGCCCTTCGCAAGGTCCGCGAAGCGAAGTCGGCACAGTCGTAAGCCCCGCTGTACCCGCACCCCATTACGTACAACACCACGCACCATTCCGGGAGGAAACCCATGAACACCACCATGCGCGCGATGCTGATCGCTTCGTTGGCCCTGGCCTTCACGGCCTGCAAGAAGGAAGAGGCCGCTCCGGTCGACGAGGCCAAGCAGGCCCTGGTCGCTCCGTCCAAGGACGACGATGCAGGCTGGAAGAAGTACCTGCAGGAAGTGGCGATCCAGAACATGGGCAACATCACCAACAGCCCGTTCCTGTACTACCTCTCGCCGGAATCGGATCCGGACTTCCAGGCCAAGTACGAGCGCCAGACCGAGAGCGCGACCCAGGCCGTGGCCCGTGGCGTGCAGCCGGGCAACATGCTGGCCTTCGGTTCGTCGGCCTCGGGCAAGATGGCTGACATGATCCAGGCCGTGTTCAAGGACGTGTCGCCGGATTCGATGAAGGGCGTGCGCGTCGTCTTCATCGGCCAGTCGGCCGACAATGCCCGCGTGCAGGCTGCGATCCAGCCGACCGGTGCCGAGTACATTTTCGTCGAAGCCAAGTAATACCGAGCCATGGCGGCCATGCTCCGGCATGGCCCGGGCGGCGTCCTGCAAGGGAGCCGCTGATGACCTGACCGGCCCGCGCGCCCGCGCTGGCCGGTCCTTTGTCCCAGGGCGCGGGCGAGGAGTATCGCCGTGTCGCTGAAAATCAACGAGCTCTGCGTCAACTGCGACGTATGCGAGCCGGCCTGCCCCAACCAGGCCATTGCGATGGGTGAAACCATCTACGTGATCGACCCTGCGCGCTGCACCGAATGCGTGGGTCATTTCGACGAGCCACAGTGCGTGGTCGTCTGCCCGGTCGAGTGCATCGACCCGGACCCGGAGATCGTGGAAACGGAAGACCAGCTGCTGGCCAAGCTGCGCCAGCTGCAGCACGATCACCCCGAACTCTACGCGGAGCCCCCATCCGAATGAAGACGCTGATCGTCCGCCCCCTGTTGCTGCTCGGCCTGCTGCTGAGCCCGATCGCCTGGGCCGACAACCCGGCCCGTGCCGATCGCCCTGATGGCGCGGCCATTGCCAGCGGCCACGCACTGGCCACCCAGGCCGGCATCGACATCCTTGCGCAGGGCGGCAACGCCTTCGACGCTGCGGTGGCGGTGTCGTCCACGCTGGCGGTGGTCGAGCCGATCAGTTCCGGGCTGGGCGGCGGCGGCTTCTTCCTGCTGCACGACGCGGCTACCGGCAAGGATGTGATGCTGGATGCACGCGAGACCGCACCGGCCGCTGCGACCCCGCAGGCTTTCCTGGACAAGCAGGGCAACCTGGACCGTGATCGTTCGGTCAACGGTGCCTGGTCGGCGGGTATTCCTGGCCTGCCCGCGGCGCTGGTCGAGCTGTCGGCCAAGCACGGGAAGCTGCCCCTGTCAGCGTCGCTGCAGCCGGCGATCCGCATTGCGCGCGAAGGCTTCCCGGTGTACGACCGCATGGCCAAGGGCTATGCGTCACGGCGTGAAGTGATGGAACGCTATCCCGGCACGCGTGAGGTCTACCTGCGCAACGGCAAGCCAATCGCCACCGGTGACCTGTTCAAGCAGCCGGAACTGGCGCAGACGCTGGAGCGCCTGGCCGCGGATGGCTTCGATGGCTTCTACAAGGGCCAGACCGGAAAGCTGTTGCTGGCAGGCGTGAAGCAGGCCGGAGGCAAGTGGACCGCTGAAGAGCTGGCCGGCTACCGCGTGAAGCAGCGCGAGCCGATCGTGTTCAACTACAACGGCTGGAAGATCACCACCGCACCGCCGCCGTCGTCCGGTGGCATCGCGCTGGCAAGCATGCTGCAGATCCTGGAAGGCTGGGACATCAAGAAGATGGACCCGGCACATCGCACCCACCTGGTGGTGGAGTCGATGCGCCGCGCCTACCGCGACCGCACCTTCTTCCTCGGCGATCCGGACTTCGTGCAGATCCCGCAGAAGGTGCTGACCAGCAAGGACTACGCACAGGGCCTGCGGGCGACCATCCATCCGGAGAAGGCTACGCCCAGCGACCTGCTGTCGGGCAACCCGACACCGCTGGAAGACGACGAGACCACGCACTTCTCGATCATCGACCGCGATGGCAACCGCGTCGGCGCCACCCAGACCGTCAACCTGCTGTATGGCTCGGGGCTGATTCCCAAGGGCACCGGCGTGCTGCTCAACAACGAGATGGACGACTTCGCGCTGAAGCCGGGCACACCCAACGCGTTCGGCGTGATGGGCTACGAGGCCAATGCGCCGAAGGCGGGCAAGCGCATGCTCAGCTCGATGACCCCGACCTTCATGGAGAACGCCGACAAGGTGGTGGTGCTGGGTACCCCGGGCGGCAGCCGCATCATCACCATGGTGCTGCTGGGTATCCTGGGCTACGACGCCGGCCTGGATGCGCAGCAGGTTGCCGCGCTGCCGCGCTACCACCACCAGTGGCTGCCGGACCTGATCGAAGCCGAGGACGATGCGTTCGACGCGGCGACGGTGAAGCAGCTGCAGGCAATGGGTCACAAGATCGACCTGCCGGGCAATGTCGCCGCCGGTGGCCGCGGCTCCAGCCATGTGTGGGGCAACCTGCAGACCGTGGAATGGGACCGCAAGGCGAACAGACTGTTCGGCGGCAGCGACCCGCGCAATCCGGTGGGCAGCGCCCAGGTCGTACCGGCGCGCTGATCCGGTAGCGCCGGCTGCTGGCCGGCAATCTGGCTGATTACCGAAACCCCGCCTTTGCCGGCGGGGTTTTCTGTTTCCTTTCTAGCGATTATTTAACGAGCCGGCGCCGATAATCGACGCATGAAACTCTGGTCTATTCGTGGAAACTCGCAGCGCCTCGATGGCGGCGCGATGTTTGGCAACGCGCCGCGTGCGTTGTGGGAAAAATGGGCGGCACCGGACGAGCTCAATCGCATCGAGCTGGCCTGCCGTGCGCTGCTTGCCAGCCCGCTGGAAGGCAAGACGGTGCTGTTTGAAACCGGTATCGGGGCGTTCTTCGATCCGCGCATGCGTGAGCGCTATGGCGTGCAGGAAAGCCAGCACGTACTGATCGATTCGTTGCGCGAAGCAGGTTTCGAGCACGAGGACATTGATGTCGTCGTGCTCAGCCACCTGCATTTCGATCATGCCGGCGGCCTGCTGGCGGCATGGAGCGAAGGTCGCGAGCCCGAGTTGCTGTTCCCCAACGCGACCTACGTGGTCGGCGCGCAGCATTGGCAGCGCGCCGTGCAACCGCACCCGCGTGATCGCGCCAGCTTCATTCCGGAACTGCCGGGCCTGCTGCAGGCCAGTGGCCGGCTGGAAGTGGTGGACGGGGAGTACTCGAAGGCGCTCGGCCGCAGCGTACGCTTCAGCTATAGCGACGGGCATACGCCGGGGCTGATGCTGGCCGAGATCGTCGGTCACGCGCATGCAGGCGAAAGTGCGCGTGGTGGCGTGGTGTTCTGTGCCGACCTGATCCCGGGGCGCTCATGGGTACACGTGCCGATCACCATGGGCTACGACCGCAACGCCGAGCTGCTGATCGACGAGAAGCGGCAGTTCCTTGAAGACAAGCTGGCGCGCAACGTGCGGCTGTTCTTCACCCACGACCCGCAGGTGGCGCTGGCGCAGCTGGGCCGTGATGACAAGGGACGTTTCGTGACCCTGCACGAACAGGGCGAGCTGAAGGCGCGCGCCCTGGGGTAATGAAATGGCCGGGCTATGCCCGGCCTTTCACTGACGGCGGCAGATCCACGCCATGCGTGGAAGGCGTACTACCCGGACGTGATTGCTACGACGACTTCAGGCAGCTGCTCATGAAGGTCTTGCGCGCATCACCGGCCAGCTTCTTGGCGCCGGCGTCGGCATTGCACTTGCGCATGCGTTCCTGCTGCGGATTGACCGCCTTGGTCTCGGCGGCGTGGCCGCTGAGGCAGGAGCTCTGCGCGGTCTTGTAGGCATCACCCTTCAAGCCCTTGTTCTTGGCCGAGCATTCGGCCATGCGCTGCTGCTGCGGGGTGGTGGCGTTGGCAGCCAGGGGCAGGCCGACCAGCAGAGCGGCGGCCAGCAGGAAAGAGGCTTTCATCAGGGTGCTCCAAGCGGTGGCGGGTGCGCGGAGCATTCGCTTCGGGCCGGCAAGGCCACGTGAAGAATCACACCATTGCCGCGCCTGCTTGCGGCAACGTTCAGATCGGCGTATTACTTAGCCATATGGGTAAGTATGATCCCGCCATTCAAGAGGTCTTCCAGGCACTGGCCGACCCGACGCGCTGCGCGATCGTGGCTGCGCTGGGGCAAGGGCCGTGCACGGTGTCGACGCTGGCCGAGCCGTTCGAGATGGCCTTGCCCTCGCTGATGAAACATCTGGCCGTGCTGGAACGCAGCGGCGTGGTGCGCAGCCACAAGCAGGGGCGCATACGCACCTGCGAACTGGTGCCGGCGCGACTGGGCCAGGCCGAGCAATGGCTCGCGGAACAGCGTGCCGCATGGGAAGCGCGTGCCGACCGCATGGTCGATTTCGTCGAAACCCTTCACCGACAGGAGCAGGTCCATGGCCGTAGACGCAGGTAACAACCCCGACACCGATCTGGTCATCAGCCGTGTGCTGAACGCACCGCGTGCCGCCTTGTGGCGGGCCTGGACCGACCCGGAACTGCTGCGCCAGTGGTGGTGCCCGAAGCCCTGGACCACCGAGGTGCGTGCATTCGACCTGCGCCCCGGCGGGGCCTTCCACACCTTCATGCAAGGACCGGATGGCGGCAGTAGTGACAACCCGGGCAGCTTCCTCGAGATCGTGCCGCAGCAGCGCCTGGTGTTCACCTCGATGCTGGGTGCGGGCTGGCGACCGCAGTCCCCCTGGCTGGGCTTCACCGCCATCATCACCATGGAGGACGAGGGGCAGGGCTGCCGCTACACCGCGCGGGTGATGCACCCGGACAAGGCCCTGCGTGACCAGCATGAGCAGCTGGGCTTCTTCGACGGCTGGAACACCGTCATCGGCCAGCTGGAAACCTTCGCCGCCGGCCTCTGATGCCGTGCCTGGAGGCGGGGTCAGAGCCCTCTCCTGGGGAGAGGGATCCGACCCCATAGCTGTTGGGGTCAGATCCCTTTCGTTGCGAAAGGGCTCTGACCCCGGTCCGCCGGATCAACCGACGCGGGTACCGAAGATGCGGTCGCCGGCATCGCCCAGGCCCGGCAGGATGTAGCCCTTGTCGTTGAGCTGGGCATCGATGGCCGCGGTGTAGATCTCCACGTCCGGGTGCACGGCCTTGACCGCTTCGATGCCTTCCGGCGCGGCTACCAGGAAGATGCCCTTGATGCGGCGGGCACCGGCACGCTTGAGCATGTCGATGGTGGCGATCAGGGTGCCGCCGGTGGCCAGCATCGGATCCAGGATCAGCGCGTCGCGCTCTTCCAGGCGGCCGGTCAGGCGCTCGAAGTAGGGCACCGGCTGCAGGGTTTCCTCATCGCGCTGCAGGCCGACCACGCTGACGCGGGCTGCCGGGATCAGCGACAGCACGCCACTGAGCATGCCCAGGCCGGCACGCAGGATCGGCACCACGGTGATCTTGGCGCCGGCAATGCGCTGCACCGTGACCGGGCCGGCCCAGCCGGGCAGGGTGTGCGGCTCGGTGTCCAGGTCGGCGGTGGCCTCGTAGGCCAGCAGCGTACCCAGCTCGTTGGCCAGTTCGCGGAAATCCTTGGTGCTGAGCGCAGCGTTGCGCATCAGGCCGATCTTATGCTGCACCAGCGGGTGGCGCACTTCGA